>NZ_CP134400.1:4094041-5458722 GCF_002968285.2 Mycobacterium sp. ITM-2016-00318
TGGTCGCCCTGCTTGCCCTCGCCGACGAACGAGCCGTTCACACCGTCGGGCCTGCCGAACGCCCGGGTGGTCGACGGGTCGACGGGCGGCCGCGAGACAGGGCGCGGCGGAACGCGGTGGCTGCCTTCGATCTGGTCCTGCTTGGTCACCGGTGGTTTCACTCTCTTTTTGGTCGCCGCTGTTCGCCGGCGCGCGCCGATGCTTGGTTTGTCGTCCAGCCTACCGGCGCTTGCGCCGGCCGCGGATGGTGTCGTCAGCAAACTGGTTTGGGTGGTCGTCGCTGGGCGACACCTGCGCGGTGTCCTGCGGAATCTGCGACAACAGGCCCAGAAGCGAGTTAGGTATGGCTATCGGCCGGGAGTCCCGCAACGCGGCCCGGGCCTGTCGCTGCGCCTCCACCTCGCCTGCGCATTCCGGACACAGCGACAAATGATGGGCGGCCCGCAGATGCGCGGTCATTCGCAGCTCACCGTCGACGAAGGCGGCGATGGCCTCGGTGGACAAATGCTCGGTGGAGCCGAACTGACGCGGCCCTACCGGCGCATCACTCTGCGAGGCGAACTGAGTGGGCAGCCA
The DNA here is from genome assembly GCF_002968285.2 of Mycobacterium sp. ITM-2016-00318. Classification (NCBI taxonomy): domain Bacteria; kingdom Bacillati; phylum Actinomycetota; class Actinomycetes; order Mycobacteriales; family Mycobacteriaceae; genus Mycobacterium; species Mycobacterium sp. ITM-2016-00318. The sequence continues at coordinate 4,094,618 of NZ_CP134400.1, forward strand.
GGAGAACGCGCGGCGAAACACATGCCCCGGGTCGGCCATCACCCCGCTCCTCTCGGCCCATCACCCTCGCGATAGACGGTTCACACTTGAATGTAGCGCGGGAGCCGCCCCCCGACACCCGGGAACGGTCAGGCGGACCTGGCTGTGTCGGCCGAATGCCGGGCCAGATGGTCCCGCAGCGCCTGCCGACCGCGGTGGATGCGGCTGCGTACGGTGCCGAGCTTCACGCCGAGCGTCGCCCCGATCTCCTCGTAGGAAAGACCTTCGATATCGCACAGCACGACCGCGGCACGGAATTCCGGCGGCAGCGAGTCGAGCGCGGCCTGCAGGTCCGGGCCGAGCCGCGAGTCGTGGTAGATCTCCTCGGGGTTCGGCTCGTCGGCAGGCACCCGGTCGTAGTCCTCGGGCAGCGCCTCCATGCGAATGCGGCTGCGCCTGCGGACCATGTCGAGGAAGAGGTTGGTGGTGATGCGGTGCAGCCAGCCTTCGAAGGTGCCCGGCTGGTAGTTCTGCACCGACCGGAAGACGCGGATGAAGGTCTCCTGCGTCAGATCCTCTGCGTCGTGCTGGTTACCCGACAGCCGGTAGGCCAGCCGGTACACCCGGTCGGCGTGCTGACGAACCAGCTCATCCCATGACGGCATGGTGGCGTGGTCGCCGGTGGCGTCGAACACCGCCGTGCCCTGTGGCTCATCGGAAGGCTCAACCCATTCGCCGTCGGTGTACCGCTCGAGGTGGGACATCGAAACAGGGGCCAGGTGGGGGGCCGTTGTGGTTGTGGTCGTCGGATCCTCCAGATCACAGCGTTCACCGCTTATCGGCAACGCGACATCGGCAGCAACGCGAGGGTCGACACGGTTATTCCCAGAGCGCCAGCGTCCGCCGTGTTCCATGCGGCTTACCGTTCCCGACCGTGGTGTGGCTGGCATATGAGCGAACTGAACTTTCCCTGAGAAACCTGATTGTTACCAACATCACCCATGCCTCACCTGGGCAAACTGCGAAACTCGCGAACTCAGTTGACCGGGCCGGCGCGGGCGTGTCGCAGTGGTACCCGATTCGGCACCCCTCTACGCTGCGGGCATGGCCGATGCCCCGGCGAGCCAGCCGCAACCCAGCCGCGCCGAGTCGATCGTCAACCATGCCGAACAGTCGATATCCGAGGACGCCATCGTCGCCGCGGCGCGCGACCGCGCCGTCGAGACCGGTGCGGGCGCGGTCAGCCCCGCCGTTGGGGCGCTCCTGAGCGTGCTGGCCAAGATCAGCGGCGCCAAGGCCGTCGTCGAAGTAGGCACCGGGGCAGGCGTCAGCGGGCTGTGGCTGCTCTCCGGAATGCGGGACGACGGTGTGCTCACCACGATCGACGTCGAACCCGAACATCAGCGCCTTGCCAAGCAGGCGTTCAGCGAGGCGGGCATCGGGCCGTCGCGGACCCGACTGATCGGCGGACGTGCCCAGGACGTCCTGACCCGGCTCGCCGACGAGTCCTACGACCTGGTGTTCGTCGACGCGGAACCGGCCGACCAACCGGATTTCGTCTCCGAAGGCATTCGGCTGCTGCGACCGGGTGGGGCGATCGTCGTGCACCGCGCGGCGCTCGGCGGACGGGCGGGCGATGCCAAAGCTCACGACGCCGAGGTCACCGCTGTGCGGGAGGCCGCCCGGTTGATCGCCGAGGACGAACGCCTGACGCCGGTACTCGTACCTCTGGGCGACGGCTTACTGGCCGCGGCCCGCGACTGGCCCTCCCGCGACGAGGACTGACTCGCTTCGCGCGGTGTGCGCGCCGATGCGATAGCTGTCGCGATTTTACGGAGTTTTGACTGTAATGCCCATTGACTCCGCGCTGAACGCGCGTTTAAGATACTAAACATGCGTTCAGCGGACGATTTGACGGCCCTCGCCCGAATTCGCGACGCCGCGATCGAGCAGGTGGGTCAGCACGGCTTCAGCGTCGGACTGCGCGCCATCGCCCAGGCGGCAGGCGTGAGCGCCGCGCTGGTCATCCACCACTTCGGCTCGAAGGACGGTCTGCTGCGGGCGTGCGACGAATACATCCTCGAAGAAATCCGCGCGTCCAAGTCGGAGTCACTCAAGTCCGCGGACGCCACGTCGTGGTTCGCGCAGATGGCCGAAATCGAGTCGTATGCGCCGATGATGGCCTACCTGGTGCGCAGCATGCAGTCCGGCAGCGCGCTGGCCAAAAACTTCTGGCAGCGCATGATCAACAACGCCGAGGAGTACCTCGAAGAGGGCGTTCGCGCGGGCACACTGAAGCCCAGCCGAGACCCGAAGGCCAGGGCCAAGTTCCTCGGCATCAACAATGGCGGCGGCTTCCTGCTGTACCTGCAGATGCACGACAACCCCACCGACCTACGTGCCGTCCTTCGCGATTACGCCGAAGACATGGTGCTGCCCGCGCTCGAGCTCTACTCCAACGGCCTGATGGCCGACTCGGCCATGTACGAGGCATTTCTCGCCCAGCGCGAACAAGGAATTCCGTTCAGCACTTCAACTGAAGGAGATCACGATGACGGCGACGTCACTGCAACGGTCTGACACGAACGAGGGCTCTCGGGCGGCGGTCGAAATCCGCGGGCTCGACAAGTCTTTCGGTCGCACCAAGGCACTCGACGGGCTGGATCTGACCGTCGCGCCGGGTGACATCACCGGGTTCCTCGGACCCAACGGCGCGGGCAAATCCACCACCATCCGCGTGCTGCTCGGCCTGCTACGCGCCGACGGCGGCACTGTGCGACTGCTCGGTGGCGACCCATGGCGCGATGCCGTGTCGCTGCATCACCGCATCGCCTACGTCCCAGGCGATGTGACGCTGTGGCCCAACCTGACCGGTCTGCAGGCCATCGACTTCCTCGCGCGGTTGCGTGGCGACGGCGCGGTCGACACACGTCGGCGCGACCAGCTCATCGAGCGGTTCGAGCTCGACCCCCACAAGAGGGCGCGCACCTACTCGAAGGGAAACAGACAGAAGGTCGCGATCGTCGCGGCGTTCTCGACCAACGCCGAGCTCTACATCCTCGACGAGCCGACATCGGGCCTTGACCCGTTGATGGAGAAGGCCTTTCAGACCTGTGTGCAGGAGGTGGCCCAACGCGGAGCTGCGGTGCTCCTTTCGAGCCACATCCTCGCCGAGGTCGAGAAACTGTGCAACAAGGTGACGATCATCCGCGCGGGCCGTGCGGCGAAGACCGGCACGCTGGACGAGTTGCGGCACCTGATGCGGACCACGGTCACCGTGCGCACCCAACACGACGGGCGACGGCTCCAAGAGGCCCCCTTCGTCCACGACTTCTCGATCGCCGACGGCCACTACGTCTTCTCGGTCGACCGCACCAATCTCGACGGCGCGATGGCGCTGCTGACTGAATTGGGAATCATCGACCTGACCGTCACGCCGGCATCCCTCGAGGACTTGTTCCTTCGCGAGTACCAGGGCGCGGGCCGATGACGGCGACCGCCGTCGCGCCGCACGCCGGCCGACACGAGTCACCGCCTCCGGCTTCCCCCTTCACCGGCGTCGGCAAATTGATCAGGCTCGCGCTACGCCGCGACCGCGTCCGGCTCAGCGTCTGGATCGCCTCGTTGACGCTGATGATGGTGTACGCACCGAATGCCATCAAGCTGGCTTACCCCGAGGAAGCGCAGCGCGCGGCGCGCGTGAACCTTCTCAAGACACCGGCCGGAATGATCCTCGGCGGCCCTATGTTCGGCGTCAAGGAGACCGACCTCGGCGTGATGATGGCCAACGAGCTCATGCTGACACTCATCATCGCCGCATCGATCATGTCGATTCTCACGGTCATTCGGCACACCCGTGCCGAGGAGGAAAGCGGCGCAGCAGAATTGATGCTGTCATCGGTTGTGAGCCGCCACGCCAGGACCTACGCGGCGCTGATCCTCGTCGGCGCCGTCAACGCGGTGCTGGCGGTGACCATGACGGCGGCGATGGCCGCAACCGGCTTCGGCGTCGTCGACACCGCCGCGATGTGCCTCGGTGTCACGGCGGTGTCGATGGTCTTCGGTGCCGTCGCGGCGGTCACCGCTCAACTCTGGCGGCAGGCCCGCGCCGCCACCGGAGCGGCAATGGGACTGCTCGCGCTGGCCGCACTGGTGCGCGGCGTCGGCGACGTCATCGACAACTCCGGCAGCGCGCTGTCCTGGTTCTCCCCCATCGCCTGGGCGCAGCAGATGCGCGCGTTCGTCGACGTGCGGTGGTGGCCGCTGGCGTTGCTCGTCGTGCTCGCCGTCGGCCTCATCGCACTGGCCGCGGCGCTGGAGAGGAGCAGGCAGTACGACGACGGTGTGCTGCCGTCCTCCGGCGAGCATCCGAACGCGCGGCCGATCGGAGGCGTGCTCGGCCTGCATCTGACGCTGCAGCGGGGCCAGACGATCGGTTGGGCAGTCGGGTTTTTCTTGTCCGGCCTGGCTTTCGGGTCGATGACGAAGTCGCTGCTGGACGCGGCAGCTGACAACGAACTGCTGCAGCGGGTGCTCGCGCAGCAGGGCACCGACGGCGTTTACACCACCCTGACGCAGTTCCTTGCCGCCGCAGCCACCGCCTATGTCGTGTCCGCGGTATTGCGGGTGCGGGCCGACGAGGAGTCCGGCCTCGGCGAGGTCCTGCTCGCCGGCGCGGTGTCGCGGTGGCGGTGGCTGGTCAGCGCCGTCATCGCGGCGATCCTCGGATCCACCGTGCTGATGGTGTCGGCCGGTCTGGGAATGGGTCTCGGAGCGGGCCTCACGATCGGCGAACCGCAGACGATCTGGCGACTCACGCTCGCCGGCCTGGCCTTCGTCCCCGCGATGGCGGCGATGGCCGCGGTTGCGGCCCTCGCCGTTGCGCTGCGATCCGCTTGGATCGGTTGGCTGGCAGTCAGTTTCGTGATCATCTCGCTCTACCTCGGCGCGTTGCTGCGACTCCCGCAGTGGCTGCTCGACGTATCGCCGGTGGGCCAGACCGGGGCGCCGACCGAATATTCCGCCGTCGCGCTCATCGCCATCGCGATCACGGCCATGGCCCTGACCCTTGCCGCGGGCACGATTTACCGACGCCGCGACGCCGTCTGAACCGACAGGAGGAATCGTGAAGCTCACTCTTCAGATGATGTGGTACACCGCCTTCAGCATCCTCTTCTTCGCTGTGCTGTTGTTCTGGCCCGCAGGGACATTCGATTACTGGCAGGCATGGGTCTTCATCGCCGTGTTCCTCGTCGGGGCCATGGTGCCGATGGTCTACCTTGCGGTGAAGTACCCCGACGCGTTTCGGCGGCGCACCCACTCCGGGCCCTTCGCGGAGACGCGGATGGCGCAGAGACTCATCAATATCGGCATCATCGCGACGGCCGTCGCCGCGGCAGTGCTCAGCGCGCTCGACCACCGGTTCGGCTGGTCGAGCGTGCCGACGGCGGTTGTCGTCATCGGCAACGTGCTCGTCCTCGCCGGACTCGCGGTGGCCGAACTCGTCGTCATCCAGAACAACTATGCGGCGGCGACGATCACCGTTGAAGCGGATCAGCCCGCCGTGTCCACCGGACTGTACGGCGTCGTCCGCCACCCGATGTACGTCGGCGCGCTGATCATGATCGCGGGCATGCCGCTCGCATTGGCGTCGTACTGGGGCTTGCTGACGATCATCCCTGGCGTGTTCGTCTTCGCCGCCCGAATCACCGACGAGGAGAAGGCGTTACGCCAGGACCTCGACGGTTATGACGCCTACACCCAGAAGATGCACTACCGATTGGGGCCCGGGCTGTGGTGAGTATGAAAACCGTTGTCCGAGCGACGATCACATCTGTTGTCGGCGCCGCCCTGTTCGGCCTGCTCGTGTTCCCACCCGCCGGCACGGTCGCGTACTGGCGGGGCTGGGCGTTCATCGCGGTATTCGCCGGCGCGACGTTGATTCCCAGCGCGTACCTGGCGGTGAAGAATCCCGACGCCCTGCGGCGACGCATGCAGGCAGGTCCAGGCGCGGAGACGCGACCGCTGCAGAAGGTCATCATCGCCTTCGCGTTCCTGTCGATGGGCGCCATGATCGTCGTCAGCGCGCTGGACTTCCGCCTCGGTTGGTCGAGGGTGCCGGACGCGGTGTCGGTTCTCGGGCTCGTCCTCGTCGGCGCGGGGCTCACCATCGCCATGCTGGTGACGATTCAAAATGGTTATGCCGCAGCCAATGTCAAGGTCGAGTCAGGCCAGCAGCTGTCGTCGACGGGTTGGTACGGTTTCGTCCGGCACCCGATGTATTTCGGCAACGTCGTCCTGATGGTAGGCATCCCGCTCGCCCTCGGTTCATACTGGGGTCTGCTGATCGTCGTCACCGGCGTTGCGGTGCTGGCGTTTCGCATCACCGACGAGGAGTCGCTGCTGACGCAGCAGTTGGCCGGCTATCGCGAGTACATGCAGAAGGTGCACTACCGGTTGGTGCCCTACGTGTGGTGACGGCGAGCCGCCCGCCAGACCAGAAGGAAAACCGCCACCACCGTGAATCGCAGCACGGCATTGCCGATCAGCGTGCCGTTGGTCTCGGTCAAGCCCAGGTAGACGAGAACGAGGATGCCGCTGGCTCCGTGCAGCACCGCAAAGGTCGTCACGACCAGGCCCAGCGCCGCTGGATCGGTCAGCCGGGTCGCGCCGAAAGACAACACCGCGACGGCGAGCTCGGCCCCGGCGACGAGATAGACGAGCAGGTAATCGGGTCGCGCGAGGGTGATACCCACCGCCGACGGGATCGCGGTCGGAAACGCCGTCAACACGATGGCGCCCGCAAGGGTGATCAGGCCGTGCACGAACAGCACGATGCGTAGTGGGCGGTACATGTCGGTGGTCCTTTTCTGTCATGGAACTGCCACTGCAGATCGTCACGTGTATGACGATGAAATGTCGCCGGATATGACAGGAGGGCCGATGGACTTCGAAGCGCACCGCGAGCACCTGCATGCCGTCGCCTTCCGCATGCTCGGTACACGCAGCGAGGCCGACGATGCAGTGCAGGAGACGTGGCTGCGGATGAACCGGCGATGCCCGGCCGACGTGGCCAACCCGCGAGGCTGGCTCACCACGGTGATCGCCCGGATATGCCTGGACATGTTGCGGGCACGGAGCGCCTCGTGCTGCTGCACCCCGACGTCGAATTGCGCGCCGACGCCGTCGCCGGGGGCGGCCGCCCGGTGGTCGTACGGGGACGCGTCGACGTGGCGTCGCGGGCCTCGATGTTCGCGGCCAACTCGGTACACGCGGACGTCGCGCTCATCGACGGTGAACCCGGTGTCGTCGTCGCCCCCGAGGGCAGGTTGACGCTGGTGCTGCGCTTCGACGTCGGCGCCGACAGGATCGTCCACATCGACATCGAGGCCGACCCGCACCGGCTGTGCGACCTCGAGTTGGCCGTCCTGGATTGATCCACACCCATGCTTGACCCGTGGAACTGCTGACGGGCCTCGGGCTGGCCACGGCATCGGGTCTGAACGCCTACATCCCGCTCCTGGCGCTCGGCCTGCTGTCCGGGTTCACCGACCTGGTTTCGTTGCCGCACGGCGTCAGCGTCGCGTTGGTGTTCTTCGCGATCCTGCTACCAGTCGTGGTGCTGGCCGTGCTCGCGCTGCTGGTGTGGGGTTTCGTCAAGCTGTGGCGGCGCAGGCGACGGCAAAAGGCCCTCGCCCAGGCAGGAGGCAGGTTAGATCCACACACCCTTACCGACGGCCACCACGCCGCCCGCGCTGATCGCGAAGCGCTCCCGGTCCTTCTCCAGGTCGACACCCACCATCTCACCGGGCCCGACCACGACGTTCTTGTCGAGGATCGCATGGCGCACCACCGCACCGCGGCCCACCCGGACACCGGGCATCAGCACGCTGCCCTCCACGATCGCTCCGTCGTCGACGACGACGTTGGACGACAACACCGAATTGCGCACGGAGGCCGCGGAGATGATGCTGCCCGCGCCGACAACGGACTCCTGCGCGGAGCCGCCGTTGACGAACTTGGCGGGTGCCAGGTTCTCCGACTCGCCCCTGATCGGCCAACGCTTGTTGTAGAGGTTGAACACCGGGTGCACCGACACCAGGTCCATGTGGGCGTCGTAGAACGCGTCCAGCGTCCCGACGTCACGCCAATAGCCGTGATCGCGCTCGGTGGCCCCGGGTACCTCGTTGCCGTTGAAGTCGTACACCGAGGCCATCCCGTCGCCCACCAGCCGCGGGATGATGTCGCCGCCCATGTCGTGGTCGGAGTCGTCGTCGTCGGCGTCGGCGCGGATCGCGTCGATGAGCACCTTGGTGGTGAAGATGTAGTTGCCCATCGACGCGAATGTCTGCTCGGGATCGTCGGGGGTGCCGGGCGGGTCCGGCGGCTTTTCGACGAACTCGCGGATGCGGCCGGACTCGTCGGCGTCGATGCAGCCGAACGCGGTGGCTTCGGCCCGCGGCACCCGGATGCCCGCGACCGTCGCACCCGCCCCGCTCTCGATGTGGAACTGCACCATCTGCTCCGGGTCCATCCGGTACACGTGGTCGGCACCGAACACGACGATGTAGTCGGGGTCCTCGTCGTAGATGAGGTTCAGCGACTGGTATATCGCGTCTGCCGAGCCGGTGTACCACCGCGGACCGAGCCGCTGCTGCGCTGGAACCGGGGTGATGTATTCGCCAGCGAGGCCCGACAGCCGCCAATTCTGTGAGATATGGCGGTCCAGCGAGTGCGACTTGTATTGCGTCAGAACGCAGATGCGCAGGTATCGGGCGTTGACGAGATTTGACAGGACGAAATCGATGAGCCGGTACGCACCGCCGAAGGGAACTGCCGGCTTTGCTCTGTCCGCGGTCAACGGATAGAGCCGCTTGCCCTCCCCGCCGGCCAGGACGATGCCGAGGACGTGTGGCAACTCCCTCATGACTCAAACCTATCTGCGAGTTCTCACCATGACCAGGCATTCGCGCTTTTGAGCCCACGCGAACGTCGGTCAAAGTAATTGGCTAGTACCCACAATTCGGCCCCTTTACATGGCTGCATTGCGCGGCGGCGGACACTACGGTCAAAGGCATGCGGGTGGCGATGATGACGCGTGAGTATCCACCCGAGGTGTACGGCGGCGCAGGTGTGCACGTCACCGAACTCGTCGCCCAGTTACGCCACCTCTGCGAGGTCGACGTGCACTGCATGGGCGCGCCTCGCGAAGGCGCGTTCGTCCACCAGCCCGACCGGGCGCTCAAGGGCGCCAACCCGGCGCTGGCGACTCTGTCGGCCGACCTGGTGATGGCCAACGCCGCCGACAGCGCGACGGTGGTGCACTCGCACACCTGGTACACCGGGCTGGCCGGGCACCTGGCCGCGCTGCTCTACGGGATCCCGCACGTACTGACCGCCCACTCGCTGGAGCCGATGCGGCCGTGGAAGGCCGAACAGCTCGGCGGCGGCTACCGCATCTCGTCCTGGGTGGAGCGCACCGCGGTCGAGGGGGCCGATGCCGTCATCGCCGTCAGTTCCGGCATGCGCGACGACGTGCTGCACACCTATCCCGCCCTCGATCCCAACCGGGTGCACGTGGTGCGCAACGGCATCGACACCGACGTTTGGTATCCCGTCACCGGAGAAGGCTCCGACGGGTCGGTGCTGACCGAGCTCGGCGTCGATGCGAACCGGCCGATCGTCGCGTTCGTCGGCCGGATCACCAGGCAGAAAGGCGTCGCACACCTCGTCGCGGCGGCTCACCGGTTCTCCCCCGAGGTGCAGCTGGTGCTGTGCGCAGGCGCCCCCGACACCCCTGAGATCGCCGCGGAGGTGACGGCCGCGGTGCAGGAGCTGTCGCGGGCCCGCACTGGCGTGTTCTGGGTGCGCGAGATGCTGCCGATCGGCAAGATTCGCGAAATTCTTTCAGCAGCAAGAGTTTTCGTCTGTCCGTCGGTCTATGAACCGTTGGGCATCGTGAACCTTGAGGCCATGGCGTGCGCGACGGCGGTGGTCGCTTCGGACGTCGGCGGTATCCCTGAGGTGGTCTCGGATCGACAGACCGGGCTGCTGGTGCACTACGACCCGGCCGACCGGGAGTTCTTCGAAAGCCGGCTGGCCGATGCGGTCAACTCGTTGGTGGCCGATCCGGCGCGGGCGCGTCAGTACGGAGAGGCCGGCAGGCAGCGCTGCATCGACGAATTTTCCTGGGCACACATTGCCGAGCAGACCCTGGAGATCTACCGCAAGGTGTCGTCCGGCTAGGTGGTGACGCCCTTGAGCTCGTCGCCGAGGGCAGCCGCCTCGTCAGGTGTGAGTTCGACGACCAGTCTGCCGCCGCCTTCCAGTGGTACCCGCATCACGATGCCGCGCCCCTCCTTGGTTGCTTCCAGAGGACCGTCGCCGGTCCGGGGCTTCATCGCCGCCATCGAGTGCCTCCTCCACATGAGCCGGCTGCCCACCCGTTGACAGCTCCCGGCGTCGAACTGCTACTGAACTTCCCCCATTGTTCCCTATTCGGGCGGCCCGGTGTGCAAAGACCCGGTCAAGATCGTCTGGATGGGCAGATCAGGCCGGTGCAGGCACCCAGCATGCGGCCTCGTGGTCATCGACCATTCCAGTGGCCTGCATCAGTGCGTAGGCCGTCGTCGGGCCGACGAATTTGAACCCCCGCCGCTTCAACTCCTTGGCCATCGCCGTGGACTCCGGGGTCACCGCGGGCACATCGGCCAAGGCGGCTGGGCGCGGGCGCCTCGCCGGCGCGAACGACCACAGCAACTCGCCCAGCTCGACGTCCAGGTCGGCGACCACCCGCGCGTTGGCGATGGTGGCCTCGATCTTGGCGCGGTTGCGCACGATCCCCGCGTCGTTCATCAGCCGCTCGACATCGCGGTCGGTGTATGCCGCGACCTTGTCGATCTCGAACCGGTGAAAGGCGCGCCGGAAATTCTCCCGCTTACGCAGGATGATCAGCCACGACAGCCCGCTCTGGAACGCCTCGAGGCTGACCCGCTCGAACAGCGCTTTGGAGTCGCGCAGCGGCTTGCCCCACTCGGTGTCGTGGTAGTCGCGGTACAGGACGAAATCTGCTGGCGCCAAACGGGATTGATCGATCCAACCGCAGCGGACGCAGTCGTCGCCGTCAGGCCCGGCAGTCACGACTCGGCCCTGTCCTCCGCCGGCAGCGCATGCGCACCGCCCTCAACGGGATCGGCGTCAGCGGGGTCAGCGACCCGCGCCTGCGTCGCCTGTACCGCCGCCAGCTCTCCGCGGAGCTGGTCGAGCTCGGCGCCGAGGCGGTCGAGCACCCAGTCCACTTCACTGGTCTTGTAGCCGCGCAGCGTCTGGGTGAACTTGACCACCTCGACGTCGGCTCCAGTCACACCGGAGGCGGGCAACGCCGTCGCGGTGGTGGCGCGCGGTAGCGGCGGCAGCACCTCACCGCGCCCGAACAGCACGCTGCCCACCCCGAACAGCACGACGGCCACGAGGATGAGGACCACGAGATACACCAGGATCAGTGTCACGGTGTCGATACTGCCTCACGCCTCCGACGAGGAGGCGACCCACTGGCTACGGTCGCAGCGTGTTCATCGGCGGCCGGTCATCGAGCCGCACCTCCGACGTGCGGGGTGTGTAGTCGTAGCCGTCGGCGAAGAACTGGGTCAGGCCGACGGCGGAGTCAGGGATGCCGCAACGGGACAGCAACGTCGCGATGACCTGCCTGCTCATTGCGGCGAGCTCGGTCAACGGGCGGTTGCGGTGCTCCCGCACGCCGAGGTTGACCTGCGCGATCGCGTCAAGGCCGAGCCGGTCGTACGTGTCGATCAGTAGGCCGATCTCCACGCCGTAGCCCGGTGCGAACGGCACCGAGGTGAGCAGTTCGCGGGTGCCGGCATATTCGCCACCAAGCGGTTGCATCACATACATCAGCTCCGGCCGGAGTGCGGCGAGTAGCGGCCGCGCCACCAGTTCGGTGACCCGGCCGCCGCCGTTGGCGTCCTCGCTGCCGCTGACCTTGAGCGGACGCCGGTAGAAGCCCTTGACCAGGTGCACTCCCTCGGTCATCAGCAGCGGCCCGACCAGCTTGGGCACGAACATCGGATCGGGGTCGATCAAGTCGGAGTCGACGAAGACCACGATGTCGCCGGTGGCCACCGCCAACGAGCGCCACAGCACCTCACCCTTGCCGGGTTGCGGCGGCACCTCGGGCAGTGCGACCTCACGGCTGATCACCCGCGCACCGGCAGCCAGCGCTCGGATCTCGGTGTCGTCGGTGGAGCCGGAGTCCAGCACGATCAGCTCGTCGACCAACCCGCCGAGCAGCGGCGTGATGGTTTCGATGACCGAGCCGACGGTCTCTTCCTCGTTGAGTGCCGGCAACACCACCGAAATGGTGCGGGTGCCCTTGGCCGCCTCGAGCTCGGAAACAGTCCACATGGGTCGGCTCCAGCTGTGATCGGTCAACCATCTGCCGGCGACGACGTCTGTGCCGGGAAGCTCTGGAGTGAGTGTCATGCCAGTCCCCTTACCGTGCGCGTGGGCGAACGCACGCCCTGGATCGACGCGACCATTTCCAGTACGCGCCGTGTGGGCCCGACTTCATGCACCCGGAACATCGCGGCTCCCTCGGCGGCGGCGAGAGCCGTCGCCGCCAGGGTGCCCTCCAGGCGCTCCGTCAGATCCACACCCAGAGTTTCCCCGACGAAGTCCTTGTTGCTCAGCGCCATCAGCACCGGCCATCCAGTTTTTACAAGGTCTTTCACATGGCGCAACAAACTAAGGCCGTGGTAAGTGTTTTTGCCGAAATCGTGAGTCGGGTCTATTAAGACCGCGTCTCGGGCGACCCCTGCGGCCACGGCCCGTTCGGCAGCGGCGGTCACCTCGGCGATGACATCGTCGACCACGCCGCGCTCGGATAGCCCGTAATTGACCCGGAACGGGCGCGTGCGGGGTGTCGCACCGCCGGTGTGTGAACACACCAGGCCCGCGCCGAACTCCGCGGCGACCTCGGCCAGCCCGGGGTCGTGCCCGCCCCAGGTGTCGTTGATCAGATCGGCCCCTGCTCCGCAGGCCTGCTTGGCGACGGCCGAGCGCCAGGTGTCGACGCTGATCACCAAATCGGGGTAGCTGTCGCGCAGCCACTCGATGAACGGCACCACCCGAGCGACTTCATCGTCGACGCCGACGTTCTCGCCCGGGCCGGCCTTGACCCCGCCGACGTCCACGACGTCGGCGCCGTCGGCGATCACCCGGTGGGCCGCGGACTTGGCGGCCTCATCGGTGAAATTGGCTCCGCGGTCGTAGAACGAGTCCGGGGTGCGGTTCACGATCGCCATGATCAGCGCTCGGTCACCCGCCACCGGACGGCCGCAGAAGGTCGACTGCACCCTTCAAGGCTACGGACGGCGGTTTCGGCGCGCTGGCGTGCGCTCAGCGTCGATCAACGCACCGAAATCACTACTTGGGCTTCTTGCCGTCCTTCACCTCGGCGAGGTACTCGTCGTAGAACTCGACGTAGCCCTCGTCGGGGCCCGACAGCACGTAGATCGGGTCCTCGATGTCGTTGGCTTCCTCGTCCCCCTCGCCGGAGTTCCCGCCGAAGCCCTCCTTACGGAGGTCCACCTTCTGGCTCTTGAACGTCGAGGTGTGCGCCAGTTCCTTGACGACCCGGACGAACAGCGGAACCGCATATGAGGGCAGGTGGTCGTAGACGGATTTCGCCAGCGCCTTGCCGTCGAAGTCCTTGCCATCTTTGAGCTGGATGGCGGCCATGCCCGCCTTGCCGCCCACATCGGGCACCTCGACGCCGAACACCGTCGCCTCCTCGACCTGCGGGTCCGTCGACACCGCTGCCTCCACCTCAGTGGTGGCGACGTTCTCACCCTTCCAGCGGAAGGTGTCGCCGAGCCGGTCGGTGAACGCGGCGTGCCCGAAGCCCTGCGAGCGCATCAGGTCGCCGGTGTTGAACCACACGTCGCCTTCCTTGAAGGCGTCGCGCACCAACTTCTTCTCGGACTCTTCCTCGTCGGTGTAGCCGTCGAACGGCTGGAAGCTGCTGACCTTCGACAGCAACAGCCCCGGCTCGCCGTTCTTGACCTTGCGGACGCGGCCCTTGTCGTCACGTTTGGGGTCGCCGGTCTCCTCGTCGTACTCCACGAACGCGACGGGCGTCGGGCAGATCCCGGTGGTCTTGTCGACGTTCAGCACGTTGACGAACGCCGTGTTGCCCTCGCTGGCGGCGTAGAACTCACACACCCGGTCGATGCCGAAGCGCTTGGTGAACTCGTCCCAGATCGACGGCCGAAGCCCGTTGCCCGCGATCACCCGTACCTTGTGCTTGCGGTCAGTGTCCTTCTCCGGCTGGTTCAGCAGATACGAGCACACCTCGCCGATGTAGACGAATGCTGTTGCGTCGTAGCGGATCACATCGTCCCAGAACTTCGACGCCGAGAACGACTTGCCCAGCGCCAGCGTCGCCCCCGAGCTGAGGACCGCCGACAGCGCGACCGTCAACGCGTTGTTGTGGTACAGCGGCAGGCAGCAGTACAGGGTGTCCTTGTTGTTGAGTCGCATGCCGAGGCCGCCGAAGCCGGCCAGCGCCCTCAGCCACCGGTAGTGCGTCATGATGCTGGCCTTCGGCATGCCGGTGGTGCCCGAAGTGAAGATGTAGAACGCCTTGTCCTTGGCGAGCACGGCAGAGGTGGTGGCCGGGTTGTTGGTCGGCGCGGTCTCGGCAAGTTTCTTGAACTCGTCGAGGGTGACCAGACCGTCGGTGTCAGCGCCGCATTCCTTGATCGGGTCGACGAAGTCGGGGTCGGCGATGAGCACCTTGGCCGACAGCAAGCCCAGACTGTGGGCGAGGACGTCGCCGCGCTGGTTGTAGTTCAGCATCCCGGAGATCGCGCCGCACTTGACCGCCGCGAGCATGAGCAGCACCGGGTCGGGAGAGTTGGGAAGCATGATGCCCACCACGTCGCCCTTGCCGACCCCGCGCGCCGCCAGCACCGCGGCATAGCGGTTGACGGTCTTGTTGGCCTCTTTGTAGGTGATCTCCTGGTCCTCGAACTTGAGGAAGACCTTGTCGGCGTTCTGCGCTGCGCGGACTTGGAACACCTTGCCGATGGAGGTCTTGGCCGAAGGGCGGGCGCCGAACCCGGTGATCACACCGCGCACGATGGTCGGCGCGTCGGCGATGAGGCCGGGTACTCGACTGGCGATGTCGAGCAGCCCGACGCTGCTGCGTGTCCCCGATTTTTCGTCAGTCATGCGACGCTCCCCTCCGGTGTCATTTGACCGACACCCTATCCAGGCGGGTGAGCGCCATCACGTGGCCGGTGTGCAAGCCGCCAAAGCATCGTCGATGTCGTCCACCACAACAAGCCGATCCAATGCCGCCCGGCTGACGTAGCCTCCGTCGATCAGACCATGCAGCCAGGCGAGCAGCCCGTCGTAATGTCCGAACGGATCGAGCATCACCACCGGCTTTTCGTGCATACCCAGATAGCCCGCTGTCCACGCTTCGAAGAACTCCTCGAGCGTGCCGATGCCGCCGGGCAGCGCGATGAACGCGTCGGCGCGGTCCTCCATCACCTGCTTGCGTTCCCGCATGGTTTCGGTGACGACGAGCTCGTCGGCGTCGACGTCGGCGAGCTCGCGGTGCACCAGCGCCTTCGGTATCACCCCGACGGTGCGGCCGCCGCGCGCCCTCGCGCCTTCGGCAACGGCGCCCATGGCCGAGACGTTGCCTCCGCCGGAGACCAGCGTCCAGCCGCGCACGGCGACCGCCGCGCCGACTTTGCCGGCCAGATCGAGCAGTTCGGGATGCCTCGGCCCCGACGCGCAGTAGACGCAGACCGCCCATTCTTGGTCGGGATCGCGGGACACACCGACAAGGTAGACGAGTACGGCACGGCCACCGCGACCACACCCTAAACTCCGGCGGGTGCCCGTCGAGTGGAAGACCGCGCCGCCTGAGCCGGCGATCGAACAGGTCGCGTCGGCGGTCGCAGACCGTGGCGGGGCGGTGCTCGTCGCGCCGGTCGGCGCGGGTAAGACGACGGTGGCGCGGGCGGCGGCCGAGCGCATCGGCGGCCCGTCTGCGTGGGTGACCGGGACGGAGTCGGATCGGGTCGTGCCGTTCGCGGCCGTGCGCGACCTGATCGGCGCTCCGGACGAAGGGAAGACTGCGGCGGTGTTGTCGGCCGCGCGCGAGTCGGTGGCGGACGGGCTGCTCTTGGTCGTCGACGATGCGCATCTGCTCGATCACCTGTCCGCGACACTGGTCTATCAGCTTGCGGTCAGCGGTGCGGCCCGGCTGATCGTCACCGTCGACCCCGACGAGGCTGCGCCGGACTCGATCAGGGCGCTGCAACTGGACAACATCCTGCCGCGGATCGAACTGGCCGCGCCTGGAACGGACCGTAAGCGACTGGACGCGTCGGTTCGCGAGTTCGTCTCCTCGCTTCCCGCCGATGTGCGCTCGGTGCTGGATTTCCTCGCCGTGGCCGCTCCGATACCGCGGGCCGACCTGACGGCGCTGGCAGGCGAGGACGCGGTGCGGGCGGCAGCGGATGCCGGCGTGACTGCCGTATCGGATGACAAGGTGCTTGCAGCACATCCTTTGTATGCGCACTGGGCGCTGGAACAGATGTCGCTCGACCAGTTGCAGGCGCGGCGTGCCGAGCTGTACGAACGGCTGTCGGCGCAGCAGCCGCGCGACGTCGTCGACCGACTGCGGCTCGCGGTGCTGGCACTGGACAGCGGTGAGACGCAACCCGTTTCGGTGGTGGTGGCCGCGGCGGCGGACGCGCTGCGGCTCGGCGACCTGCCGCTGAGCGAGCGGCTCGGCGAGGCGGTGCTCAAACGCGACCCCGATCTGGACGCTCGGTTGACGTTGGCTCAGGCGCTGGCGTGGCAGGGCCGCGGCCGGGAGGCCGACGAGGTTCTGGCCGCCGTCGACCCGGCCACGCTGTCGGACACCGAACTGATGGCGTGGGCGCTGCCGCGAGCGGCGAATCAGTTCTGGATGCTGTCGCAGCCGGAGCGGGCGACGGCGTTTCTGCAGACCACCCGCAACCACGTCACGTCGCCTGCGGCGCGCACGACGGTGGACGCGCTGTCGGCGACCTTCGCGATGAACGCGGGGCGGCCGGGCCGGGCGATGGAGCTCGCCGAGGAGGTGCTGGCCTCGCCGGACGCCGACGACACCGCGGTCGGCTGGTCGGCGGCCGCGGCGGCGCTGAGCTGTGCGCGGATGGGCCGGTTCGCCGATGTCGACGGGCTCGCCGACCGGGCGATGGAGGCCCAGCATCCGGGGCTGCTGCGGTTCACCAGCGGGTACGGGCAGACCACGGCGCTGATGATGGCCGGCCAGTTGGACCGCGCCCAGGAGCTGGCGCAGCGGCTGACCGATTTCGCGCAGATGCAGCAGCCGGGGCGTGCGATCGGCGAAGTTCTTGTTGCCGATGTGTTGATCGCGAGGGGTGACTCGGCGGACGCGGTGAAGCTGTTGCGCGGCGCGGCCGAGGCGCTCGCGCCGACGGGCTATTCGTGGGGTCCGCTGGCGTGGATGCTGCTGGCGCAGGCGTTGGGCCGCGAAGGCGAGATGGGCGAGGCCGCGAAGGCGTTGTCGCGGGCGGAGTCCCGGCACGGCTTGAAGTCGATGCTGTTCGCACCGGAGCTGCTTTTGGCCAAGGCGTGGACGACGGCGGCGCGCCGCGATCCGACGGGTGCGCGGTCTGCGGCTCGCGATGCGGGACGCGCGGCGGAGCGCGGCGGCCAATCCGCAGTCGCGGTGCGCGCGTTCCACGACGCGGTACGGCTCGGCGACATCCGTGCCGTCGACGCGATCGCCCGGCTCACCGCCGATGTCGACTGTGTCGTCGGGGATTTGGCGTTGCGGCACGCCCGCGCGTTCGTTGCGGGCGATGCCGACGCGTTGACGGCGGTATCGGCCGAGTTCGCCGATATCGGCATGAAGGCATCGGCGGCCGACGTCGCCGCGCAGGCTAAAGCCGCCCGCTGATTTCCCGCGAAATGGCATTCCAGCAGTGGAATTGCGAGTGAGCGTCTGCCGGGATGCAATGTCGCGAGCAGTCAGGGCAGGCGGATGGTCCGGTCAACGGCGATGTCCGCCAGGAAACGCGCATCGTGGCTGACGACGACGAACGCGCCCCGGTAGGCGTTCAACGCCGATTCGAGCTGCCCGATGCTGACGAGATCGAGGTTGTTGGTCGGCTCGTCGAGAAGTAACAGCTGCGGTGCGGGATCGGCGTACAGCACGCACACCAGCGTGGCGCGCAGCCTCTCGCCGCCGGACAATGCCCCGACGGGCAAGTGGATCATCGCGCCCTTGAACAGAAACTGCGCCAGCAGATGCATCCGCCGCGTCTCGCTAAGCGTCGGTGCGCAGGCGATGAGATTCTCGCGCACCGTGCGGCCTGTATCGAGAAGGTCGAGCCGCTGCGACAGATAGGCGATCCGACCGTCGACCCTTTGGATCACTCCGTCGTCCGGTTCGAGCTCTCCGGAGATGATGCGCAGCAGCGTCGTCTTACCCGCCCCGTTCGGGCCGACCAGCGCGATCCGCTCCGGCCCGCGGATGGAGAGGTCGGTGCCGTCGCCGAACAAGGCGCGGCCACCGCGGCTCATCCGTATCCCGTTGCCGACGAAGAGGTTGCGTCCGGCGGGCACCTCCGTCTCGGGCAGGTCCACCACGATCGACGGGTCGTCGCGCAGTGCGCGTTCGGCGTCGTCGAGACGTGCTCTGGCGTCGCCGACCCGCGCCGCGTTCAC
Source organism: Mycobacterium sp. ITM-2016-00318 (assembly GCF_002968285.2). Classification (NCBI taxonomy): domain Bacteria; kingdom Bacillati; phylum Actinomycetota; class Actinomycetes; order Mycobacteriales; family Mycobacteriaceae; genus Mycobacterium; species Mycobacterium sp. ITM-2016-00318. The sequence continues at coordinate 4,113,374 of NZ_CP134400.1, forward strand.
ACCGTCGATGCGGCCTGCGCTCTCCTGCGCCTTGCGCTTCATCGCGCCGGCGATGATCTTCGGCAGACCGGCGTCGGAGATGTTGCGCGCCGCGGTGCTCGACCGGCGCGCGGCGCGTTCGCGCGCCTGCTGCATCTGCCGCTTCTCGCGTTTCAGCTGTTGCTCGGCGTTACGGACATTGCTTTCGGCGACGCGTTGGCCCTCGGTCACCGACTCTTCGTATGCGGTGAAATTACCGCCGTAAAAGCACATTTCGCCTCGGTGAAGTTCGGCGATGCGATCCATCCGATCCAGCAGCATGCGGTCGTGGCTGACCAGCAGCAGAGACCCCTTGTAGTCGTCGAGCACGTCGTAGAGCTTGGCGCGGGCGTCGGCGTCGAGGTTGTTGGTCGGCTCGTCGAGCAGCAGCACGTCAGGCCGCTTCAACAGCTCGGCAGCCAGTCCGATCGACACGGCCTCGCCTCCGCTCAGCGATCCCAGCCGGCGATCGAGCGCGATGTGCCCGAGACCGAGCCGGTCGAGTTGGGCGCGGGTGCGTTCCTCGACGTCCCAGTCGTCGCCGATCGCGGCGAACACCGCTCGCTCGCATCGCCCCCGGCGAGCGCGTCGAGCGCGTCGAGCACGGGTGCGACACCGAGCACCTCGGCCACGCTTCGCGCGGCGTCGAACGGCAAGGTCTGCGGCAGGTAGCCGAGTGTGCTGTCGACGCTCACCGATCCGGCCGTCGGCCGGTACTCGCCTGCGATCAGCCGCAGAAGCGTGCTCTTGCCCGCGCCGTTCGGCGCGACAAGGCCGGTGTGGCCTTCGCCGACAGTGAAGGACAACTCCTCCAACAGCGGGGTTTCGCCCGGCCACGAGAAGGACAGATTCGAACAGATAATGGCGGTTTCAGACATGGGTGAGCTCTTCGTGATTGCACGGAAACGGACGACGGACTCGATCCGGAATCACCCGGAGATGTCGTCAGAACTCACATGCCTCCAGGGTAGGCGTCGCGTCAAGCAGTTCAATATCGCCGCGGCGTCACGGACGGCAGTCAAGAGAAACCGTGATCGACTTGCTGCGCACCACAGTCTCGACCTTACGGTTGGTGTTGTGCCCAGTGACGATTGTCTGGGTGATGGTCCGCGGATTGCGGACGTCGACCACTGCGCAGTCGCTGAGAGCCGCTGTGCCGACGCGATCGATGACCACGTCGTAACCTTGGGACTCGAGTTCTTGAACGGTTTGCTGAGCATCGCCGGAGGGGCTGGCCGCCGCAGACGCCATGACCGACGGTGTCAATGGAATCGCGAACAACACGGCCATTGTCGAGATGCTCCTCTGCGCGCGCACAACAATCCGATCTCTCAATGGCGTCTGTGATGTTAACCAGAGAATCGCACCCGAGGTGTCAGTTGAGCGGTGCCTTGTCGGGGTCGCTGATCAGCGAGCGTCAGTCGCGCGATCGCCTCGGAGGCTGATTCTTCTGTTTCGCCATTTTACCTAAAGCAGGCCGATCTTGACGGACACCTAGCTCGAGCTCATCAGGTAGCGCCGCAACATCTCGGTCGCCGCGGTGATCTTCTCGACCTCGACGCGTTCGTCGACCCGATGGGCGAGGTTGGGGTCTCCGGGGCCGAAGTTGACGGCGGGCACACCGAGCGCGGCGAATCTCGCCACGTCCGTCCAGCCGTACTTCGCGCGCACCTGCCCGCCCGCGGCCTCCACAAGCGCGGCGGCGGCGGGCTTGGTCAGACCGGGCAGCGCGCCTGCGGCGGCGTCGGTCTGCTCGATCGCCACGTCGAGGCCGTCGAGCACCTCGCGCACGTGTTGGCCCGCCTGCTCGACGCTGCGGTCGGGCGCGAAGCGGAAGTTGATGGTGACCGACGCGGCGTCGGGGATGACGTTGCCCGCCACACCACCGTCGATGCGCACGGCCGACAGGCCCTCGCGGTACACGCACCCGTCGATGTCGACACTGCGGGCCTCATAGGCGGTCAGTCGATCGAGAACCGCGCCCAGCTTATGAATTGCGTTGTCGCCCAACCATGACCGCGCCGAGTGTGCACGAGTGCCTTCGGCGGTGGCGACGACCCGCAGCGTGCCCTGACAGCCCGCCTCGATGAAACCGCCCGACGGTTCACCGAGGATCGCGACGTCGGCCGTCAGCCATTCCGGCAGTTCACGTTCGATGCGGCCGAGGCTGTTGGCGGACGCCTCGATCTCCTCGCAGTCGTACATGACCAGCGTGATGTCATGTGCCGGATCGTCGACGGTGGCGGCCAGGTGCAGGAACACGGCGTCGCCGGACTTCATGTCCGAGGTGCCGCAGCCGTGCAATTCTCCGCCGCTACGCCGGCTCGGCACGTTGTCGGCGATGGGGACCGTGTCGAGGTGTCCGGCCAGGATCACCCGTGACGGCAGACCGTGGGCGGTACGGGCCAAAACGGTGTTGCCGGTGCGGACGATCTCGAAGCTGGAGGTCTGTTCCCGAAGCGCGGCCTCGACCTCGTCGGCGATGCGCTGCTCATCGCGCGACACGCTGGGGATGTCCACCAACGCCGCGGTCAGCGCGATCGGGTCGCCACGCAAATCCAGGCCCACAACCGTTGAGGCTAGTCGAGTAGCCTTTTGCTCCGTGACTTCTGCTTCTGGCGTCGGGGTGGCGACGGTCGCCGCCGACGGGACCGTCCTGGACACCTGGTTCCCCGCTCCCGAGTTGGCGGGCGCCGGCCCCTCGGGCACGGTGCGGCTGTCGGTGGCCGAGGTTCCGCCCGAGTTGGCCGAGTTGGCGGGCCGCGACAAGGACCGTGACGTCGACATCGTGGTGGTGCGCACGGTGATCGCGTCGCTGGAGGACAAGCCCGCCGACACCTACGACGCCTACCTGCGGTTACATCTACTCTCGCATCGGCTTATCCCGCCGCACGGCGCCAGCGTCGACGGTATCTTCGGCGTGTTGGCCAACGTGGTGTGGACCAGCTTCGGGCCGTGTGCGGTCGAGGGCTTCGAAACGGTGCGGGCTCGGCTGCGGCGGCGCGGCATGGTGGCCGTCTATGGCATCGACAAGTTCCCGCGGATGGTCGACTACGTCACGCCGACCGGCGTCCGCATCGCCGACGCGGACCGGGTGCGGCTCGGGGCCCATCTCGCCTCGGGTACGACGGTCATGCACGAGGGCTTCGTCAACTTCAACGCAGGCACGCTGGGTAACTCGATGGTGGAGGGGCGCATCTCGGCGGGTGTGGTCGTCGACGACGGCTCCGATATCGGTGGCGGCGCGTCGATCATGGGCACACTGTCCGGCGGCGGCACCGAGATTATCGCGGTGGGCAAGCGCTGCCTACTCGGCGCGAACTCCGGTCTCGGCATCTCGCTGGGCGACGACTGCGTCGTCGAGGCGGGCCTGTATGTCACCGCGGGCACGAAGGTGCAGACGGCCGACGGTCAGACGGTGAAGGCGCGCGAGCTCTCGGGTGCGAACAACCTTCTGTTTCGGCGCAATTCGCTGAGCGGCGCCGTCGAGGTAGTCAAGCGCGACGGTACGGGCATCACGCTCAACAAGGCGCTGCACGCCAACTGATCGCCGGCATCGGTCAGCACTCGACGACGTTGAGCGCGAGGCCGCCGCGCGCGGTCTCCTTGTACTTGTCCTTCATGTCGGCGCCGGTCTCGCGCATCGTCTTGACGGCCTTGTCGAGCGACACCTGATGCGTGCCGTCGCCGCTGAGTGAGATCCGCGCCGCATTGATTGCCTTGACCGCACCGACGGCGTTGCGCTCGATACACGGAATCTGCACGAGGCCGCCGACCGGGTCGCAGGTCAGTCCGAGGTTGTGTTCGATACCGATCTCCGCGGCGTTCTCCACCTGCAGAGCCGTTCCGCCGAGCAGTTCGGCCAACCCCGCCGCCGCCATGGAGCACGCCGAGCCGACCTCACCTTGACAGCCCACTTCGGCGCCGCTGATCGAGGCGTTTTCCTTGATGATGCTGCCGATGCCCGCCGCGACGAGGAGGAACCGCACGGTGCAGTCGTCATCGGCGCCTGCGACGAAGTCGTGGAAGTACTGCAGCACGGCGGGGATGATCATGTCGCTGATGCGCAACCCTGTCTCGGCCGCATGAGTCAGTAGCTCGTCGCCGGTGCTGAACGGGTATCGCACCGGCGTCTCGTCGGCGACGATGACGGGCTGGTCATCGTCGGAGACCTGTGAATCGTCGATGACGAAACCGCCGCCGATGGAGTAGAACGTCCGCTCCGCCAGCACCGTGTCGCTGCCGTCGTAGGCACGAAAGATCATGGCGTTGGAATGAAACCGGGCCTGTTTGTTGCGGTGCAGGACGATGTCGTCGGCGAGGCTGAACGCAATTGGATGTCCGGCCAGCAGCGACAGTTGGCCGGATTGGGTGATCACGGCGATGCGGTCGGGTGTGAGCGCGGGGTCGACGACATCCGGCCGCTCCCCCATCAAGCCGAGTGCGACGGCGGGGATGCTGCCGTGGCCCTTACCGGTCGCGCCGAGCGATCCGAACAGTTCGACTCCGACGCGCCGGACGGTAGCGAGCGTCCCTTCTTCGGCGAGCCCGCGAGCGAACCTGTCGGCGGCGATCATCGGGCCGACGGTGTGTGAACTCGACGGTCCGATGCCGATCTTGAACAGATCGAAGACGCTCAGTGCCATATCAGGGTCGTATCTTGCTGTTGGTTGGATCATAGATCGGTCGCAGCGACACCGATATGGGGTGAAGCTCGCCACCGACGTTGACCTGGTAGTCGCCGTTCCTGACCCAGTCGGCGTTGATGACGGAGTTGTCCGCCGCGCGCACATAGGCCAAACCCACGCAGCCGCCGACTGTTTCGCCCCACGCCGCCGACGTCACCTGGCCGGTGACGACGCCGTCACGCAGGACCAGTTCGCCGCCCCACAACATGGCTTCCGGCGCCTCGACGCTGAACCCGACGAGTTTGCGGCGGGCACCCTCGGCCTTGGCCTTCTCGACGGCGGCGCGGCCGAGGAATTCGATGTCGGACTTCAACTTGCACGCGAACAGCAGCCCGGCCTCGACGGGATTCTCGCTCGGCGTCAGCTCGCGACCGAATGCGCGATATCCCTTCTCCAGCCGCATCGACTCGATCGTGTAATAGCCGCCGCGCCCGACCCCGAATCGCTCACCCGATTCGATCAGGTCCTCATACACGCCGACGGCGAACTCGGCGGGCACGTAGAGTTCCCAGCCCAATTCGCCGACGTAGGTTATTCGGGTCGCCCGCACGGTCGCGTAGCCCAGCGCGATCTGCCGGCTTGTGCCGAACGGAAACGCCTCGTCGGAGAGGTCCGCCGACGTCAAGGCCGACAGCAGGTGCCGCGAGTTCGGGCCCATCACGCCGAAGACCGCGTAGGCCGATGTCACGTCGACCAGCGACGCGCGGGCACCGGGTGGCAGGTTCCTGCGGATGTGGTCCTTGTCGCGTTCGGTGGTGGCCGCGCTGCTGACGATGAAGTATTCGTCTGCGCCAGTCCTGGTGACGGTGACATCGGATTCGTAGGTGCCGCGCTCGTTGAGCATTCCGGTGTAGACGGCCTTGCCGACCTCGACGCCGACGTCCGCGGTGCACAGCCACTGCAGCGCCGGTTCGGCGTCCGCGCCGACCACCAGATACTTGGAGAACGAGGTCTGGTCGAACACCGTGACCGCGTCACGGGTGTTCGACTGTTCGGCCGCCGACCATGTCAGCCATTTCGGTTTGCCCCACGTGTATTCGATTGTGGCGTCGGTTCCCGCTGGGGCGAAGAAGTTGGCACGTTCCCAGCCGTTTCGGCTGCCGAAGTTGGCGTTGGCGGTGACGAGCAGGTGATGCACCGGCGAACGCCGGAACGGGCGGGCCGTCTTCATTTCCCGGTTGGGCCAAGGGATCCCGTAATGCAGCCCGAGCACCTCGGCGACGCGGTCGTGCAGCCAGCGGTTGTTGCCGTTGAACGGTGCGAAGCGGCGGATGTCGACACCGGTGAGGTCGCTGGTGGGCGCGCCGTTGACGATCCATTCGGCGAGCGCCCGGCCCGCGCCTCCCGCGGTGGCGATGCCAACGGAGTTGAATCCGGCGCCGACGAAGAAGTTGTCGAGTTCTGGCGCTTCGCCGAGGATGAACTGGTTGTCGGGTGTGAAGCTCTCGGGGCCGTTGTAGAACTTCTTGATACCGGTCACCTCGAGTGCGGGTATGCGCAGCAAGGCGTTGTTCATCAGGATCCCGAAGTGATCCCAATCCTCTTCCAACAACTGAAATTCGAACGGATACGGGATGGCGTCCGGCGACACCCACGGCTTGGCTTCGGGTTCGAAGCCGCCGATGACGAGGCCACCGACCTCTTCCTTGAAGTAGGTGTATCCGTCGGGGTCGCGCAGGATCGGCAGGTCGGTGTGTACGCCGTCGATGCGTTCGGTCACCACATAGAAGTGCTCAGCCGAATGCAGCGGCACGTTGACCCCTGCCATGGCGCCGACCTGCTTGGCCCACTGGCCTGCGCAGTTGACGACGATCTCGGCTTCGATGTCACCCTTGTCGGTGCGCACACCCGTGGCTCGCCCGTCGCTGGCGAGAACGCCGGTGACCCTGGTCTTCTCGACGACACGGGTGCCGCGCATCCGCGCGCCCTTGGCAAGGGCGAACGTCAGGTCCGTCGGGTTGGCCTTGCCGTCGGCGGGCAGCCAGATGGCGCCGACCAGATCGTCGACCCGCATGACGGGATAGTGCTGCAGCGCTTCCTCGGGGCTCAGCAGTTCGCACTCCATGTCGAACGCCGCGGCGTTGGCGGCCGTACGTCGCAGCTGAACCATTCGGTCCTCCGTGCGGGCGACGGTCACACCCCCGCACTGTTTGTACCCGGCCGACAACCCCGTCTCGTCCTCGAGTTCTGCGTAGAGCTGGGTGGAATACCGCACCAATCGCGTCGCGCTCTCCGACGCCCGCAGCTGCCCGACCAGCCCGGCGGCGTGCCAGGTGGTGCCGCTGGACAGCCGGCCCTGCTCCAGCAGCACGACGTCGGTGAGGCCGAGTTTGGCCAGGTGGTAGGCGACGCTGGTGCCGATCACCCCGCCGCCGACGATCACCACGCGAGCACGGTCGGGCAGTTCAGCCGCCACTAGTCGGCCGCCTGCACATCGTCGAGCAGCCGGGGCAGATCTGGCCCCTTGAACGCCGCCACCGCGCCTTCGTAGCGTTCCATTGCCCATTCCCAGAAGTCGAAATCGATTGTGCTGGATCCATTCTGGATGCACCCCCACAGGGTCCAGCCATACTTGCCGACGATTCCCTGCAGCTGGGCGCGGGCGATCTTGTGACGCAGCCTTCGCCCGTAGTACGCCGTGACGAACTCGTCGAGTTGTTCGGTGGACAGCCGGCACTCGGCCCAGGTGTTACCGAGCTCAAAACACGGATCGTTGTTGCCGGAGTACTCGTAGTCGATCAGCCACATCTTGTCGCCGTCTTCGATGAAGTTCCCCGCCAGCAGATCGTTGTTGCACGGCACCGTGGTCTGGTCCGTCGCGGTCAACACCTTGGCGATCCCGGTGAATACGTCGGCGTAATCGAGATAGTCACCGGGGAGACGGAACCCGTTGTCCAGAATGGTCTTCAGGTACGCGGGCTGCCGTTCGAACATGTCGAAGCGGCCCTGAAACCGCGGGCCGGCATGGAGTGTCCGAACGGCGCCTGCTGCCTTGGCGATGATCTCCGGCCGCTGGAAGTCGGCATTGGTCAGCGTCTGCCCATCGAGATAGCTCAGCAACAGGATCCCGAGGTCGGGCCGGTAGTCGATCACCTGCGCGCCGACGCCTGCCTCCGCGGCGGCCTTGGTGTTGAAGAACTCGCTCTCGCGGTCGATGCCGAGGAAGTTGCTGCCCATGTCGCAGCACCTGGCGACATAGACGGCGTCCGGCGTGGTGATCTTGACGTTGCGATTGGTCAGACCGCCGGATAGTTCGTGCAGCTCCCGCGGCCGCCCCGCCAGGACGGGGATCTCCTCGAACAGCGTGTTGAGCTGCGCGTCGGTGAGCGGTGGCGACACCGGCTCACTCTATGCCGCGGCAGCCCATGCGCACCGGAGAATATGGGGACGCCCATACACCCTGAGCACCTCGGGCTCATGCGTCGCGTCAGTCGTGGGGCGCCAGAATGCAGAACTCGTTGCCCTCGGGGTCGGCCAGCACCACCCACGTCTGCTCGCCTTGGCCGATGTCGACGTGGCGGGCGCCCATGCCGATCACCCGGTCGACCTCGGCCTGCTGATCGTCGGGCCGGAAGTCCAGATGAATGCGGTTCTTCACGACCTTCTCGTCGGACACCGCGATGAAGATCCAGTCGGGTCCGGCACCGGGCGGCGGATGCAGCCGCACGTCGCCGTCGTCGTCGATGCCGTGCGGCCAGCCCAGCACCTGTGCCCACCACTCGCCGAGTGCGGTGGCGTCGCGGGCGTCGATGCAGATCTCGTCGAATATGAGGCTCAGGTCATCAACTCCTTCTTCAGCACCTTGCCCATCGCATTGCGCGGCAGACTGTCGACCACGCGTACCTCGCGCGGGCGCTTGTGCATCGAAAGCTGTTCTGCGACATAGCTGATCAGTATTTCTGGATCGGCGTCGCCGACGACGAACGCGACGATGCGCTGACCAAGGTCGTCATCGGGCACGCCGACCACCGCCGCCTCGGCCACGCCGGAATGCCCGAGCAGCACCGTCTCGATTTCACCCGCACCGACCCGGTAACCGCCGGTCTTGATCAGGTCCACAGATTCGCGCCCGACGATGCGGTGCATACCATCGGCGTCGATGACGGCCGCGTCGCCGGACCGGTACCAGCCGTCGGCGTCGAACGCGTTCGCCGTGGCTTCCGGCAGATTCAAATACCCGTCGAACATCGTCGGCGTCTGAACCTGCAGCGCCCCAATGGTTTCGCCGTCATGCGGGGACGGCGCACCGTCGTCGTCCACCACCCGGGTCCGCACACCGGTCAGCGGCAGGCCGACCCAGCCGGGCCGACGCTCGCCCGCTGCCCGGGTACTGACGGTGATCAGGGTTTCGCTTGCGCCGTACCTCTCCACCGGGGGGTGCCCGGTCAGTTCGGCGAGCCTGTCGAACACCGGCACCGGCAGTGCCGCGCTGCCCGACACCAGCAGGCGCGCCGAGGACAGCGCTCGCGCGGCGTCGGCATCGTCGACGACGCGCGACCACACCGTCGGCACCCCGAAGTACAGCGAACCGGAGGCCTCGGCATAGCTCACTGGCGTCGGTTTCCCGGTGTGCACGAAGCGGTTTCCGATCCGCAGCGAGCCGAGCAGTCCGAGCACCAGCCCGTGGATGTGGAACAGCGGAAGGCCGTGCACCAAGGTGTCGTCTGCGGTCCACTGCCAAGCCTCGGCCAGCGCATCGATGTCGACGGCGATCGCCCGCCTGCTGACCAGCACACCTTTCGGCGGACCCGTCGTTCCCGAGGTGTACATGATCAGTGCGGTGGCCTCCGGCGGCGGTTCCGCGTAGCGGTGCCATGACCGCGCGTGCAGCCGCACCGGCATGTGCGGCAGGCCTTCGGGTTCGTCGGGCTGCTCGCCCAGCCACAGTTGCGCGCCGGAGTCGGACAGAATGTGCCGCCGCTCTGCCGCGCCGACGTCGGCGGGCACCGGAACCACGGGTACCCCGGCGATGAGGCAACCGGTGACGGCAAGCACGGTGGTGGCGGTCGGCCTGGCAAGGACCGCGACCCGCTGCGCGCCGCCGACCCGTTCGGCCACCGACGTCGCGGCGCCGACGAGGTCGCTACGGCTCAGCACGGCGCCGCCGATGCGCACCGCGTCGCCGATGTCGGCGCCGCCCGCGACGGCCGCGGGGTTCAGCGAAGCCAGCAGCACGCCGCCGAGGCTACCCGTATGCGCTCGGCATACTTGGCCCGTGGACGAGATCCGGCGCATTGCTTCTCGCGAGGTGTACCGCAACGACTGGATGAGGGTGCGCGAGGACGAGGTGCGCCGCCCCGACGGGTCCGACGGCATCTACGGCGTCATCGACAAACCGGACTATGCGCTGATCATCGCCCGTGACGGCGACCGGTTCCGGCTGGTCGAGCAGTTCCGCTATCCGCTCGGCCTGCGCCGCTGGGAGTTCCCGCAGGGCACCGCACCTGGACGGGCCGATCTCGATCCGACCGCGCTGGCCCACCGCGAACTGCGCGAGGAAACCGGTCTGCGTGCCGAATCGATGGTGTCGATAGGTCTGCTCGACGTCGCAGGGGGGATGAGCAGCCAGCGCGGCAGGGTCTTCGTCGCCACCGGCATCACCGAGGGCGAGCACGACCGCGAGCACACCGAACAGGACATGCACAGCGAGTGGTTCGGCCGTGCTGTCGTCGAAGCGATGATGCGAGACGGGGAAATCACCGACGCCCAGACGCTCGCGGCCTGGACACTGTTCCTGTTGAGCGAGTGAGCGCGGGCGTCGGGGGCGACTGTGCGCCTGCTGACGACAGTCGCCGCAGAACCGTCAGCGGACGCACACTCGCGATGAGTCCGGCAGTCGAAGGCGGTCTATATCGACATGTCCATCACCCGCACACCCTGGCTCACACCACCAAATACGACCTGGAGACAATATGAGTGACGAACAGGCCATCCGCGACGTGTTCACCGGATGGGTCGACGCGATCCGGACGCAGAACCTGAACGCCGTTGTCGCCAATCACGATAAGGGCATCGTGATGTTCGATGTGCCACCGCCCTACGACGGCATCCGCGGCATCGACGATTACCGCGATTCGTGGCCGCCGTTCTTCGATTTCCTCGCCACCGGCGCCGAATTCACGGTAGTCGAGCTCGACGTCGTGGCAGGTGCCGACGTGGCGTTTGCGTATGCGTTGTTGCGCTGCGGTACCCGTGACCAGTTCGCCGAGAACCCCGACAACCGGCTGCGGGTAACCGTCGGGCTGCGCAAGGTCGACGGCCGCTGGCTCATTGCGCACGAACATCATTCGTTCCCGATGACCGACACGGAGTCGTAATCCGCGGGTCCGCCCGCTCAGGGCGCTACGGTGCCCCTCGTGAGAACAGCGCTGCGCCGAGTGGGTATGGCTTGGCTGGCCGCCACTTCCGCAGCCGCAGGCGTGTGCGCGATGTCCGCCGCCCAAGCCGCCCCCCACGTCTGGAACGGCAAGTACTCGCTGATGCGCTACGCGGGTGAGAAGACGGGCACCAGCCTGGCGGCCCGCCAACCCGAACCGGACTTCAGCGACGTCTACACCTTCGTCACCGACTGCTCCAGCGGCTCATGCGTAGCGACCGTCGTCGACGGGCCCAAACCCGCCAACCCGACACTCCCGCTGCCGCCGCGGTACACGTGGAACGGTTCCACCTGGGTGCACATCTACGAGTGGCAGTGGGACTGCTATCTGGGCGAGGGCATTCCGAAGGCATGGAACCCGGCGCGGTCCGTCGCGTACTACACGCCGCAAGCCGACGGCACACTGCGCGGAAGTTGGCGCACAGATATCTCCGGCGGACCCTGTGCCGGCTCGGTGATCATGAGTGTCGCCGCATTTCCGTCCGGCTAGACCGCCGAGCCTGCTGCCAGATCGCGATCTGAGGCAGATTCGCCGATCTGTATGCAGTCTCGAGGTCGTCAGTGGTGCCGCTCGGCGAGCGCGCGCAGGAAGAACGTCAGGTTCGCGGGCCGCTCGGCGAGCCTACGCACGAAGTAGCCGTACCACTGCGTGCCGAAAGGGACGTAGACCCGGACGTGGTTGCCCCCGTCGGCCAACCGGCACTGTTCGGCGTCGCGGATGCCGAACAGCATCTGGTATTCGAAGCGGTCGGCAGCGCGGCCGTTTTCCCGAACCAGCGCAGGCACCGCTTCGATGATCGTCGGGTCGTGGGAGGCCACCATCGGATAACCCGATCCCGCCATCAACACGCGCAGGCAACGCATGTAGGAGTCGTTGACGTCGTCGCGGTCGCGGAACGCAACCGACGCCGGTTCGTCATAGGCGCCCTTGCACAGTCGGATTCGCGCGCCCGAGGCGGCGAACTCCTTGCAGTCGCCTTCCGTGCGCTTGAGGTATGCCTGTAGAACCGTGCCGAGCCAGGGGAATTCGTTACGCAGATCGCGCACGATCGACAACGTCGAGTCCGTCATCGTGTGGTCCTCGGCGTCCACGGTCACCCAGGCGCCGACCCGCTGCGCCCTTTCGCAAATAGTATGGGCGTTGTCGCGGGCGATCTTCTCCCCGTCGCGCGGCAGCGCCTGGCCGAGTGCGGACAACTTCAACGACACTTCGAGCGGCCGCACCGTGATTCCCGCGGCTTCCTCGCGTGTGCCCAGCGCATCGAGCAGTTCCAGATAGGCCCGCACCGTCTTGTCGGCGTCCTCGACCTCGGTGGTGTCCTCGCCAAGGTAATCGATGCTGACCATTCTGTGGCTATCCCGCAGTTGCGCAACGGAGTTCAGTACCTCGGCAACCGTTTCGCCGGGCACGAAGCGGTGCACCACATCTCGGGTCACCGGTAACCGCTCAGCCGTGCGCCGCAGTCCGTCTGACCTGCTGGCCGCGAGAATCGCCGGGCGCCCGACCCGATCGAAGAAGCCCATCTCAAGCCTCCATGTGCGGGTAGTTGTGATCGGTCGACGGTACGAACGTCTCCTTGATGGACCGGGCCGACGTCCACCGCAGCAGGTTGAGCGCGGAGCCCGCCTTGTCGTTGGTGCCCGATCCGCGCGAGCCGCCGAACGGCTGCTGCCCGACGACGGCGCCGGTCGGCTTGTCGTTGACATAGAAGTTGCCCGCGGCGAACCGCAACCGGTCCTGTGCCTGCAGCACTGCCTGCCGGTCGTCGGCGATGATCGCTCCGGTCAGCGCGTACTTCGCGCCGTGGTCGACGACGTCCAACATCTGCTCGTAGTCGGAGTCGGGATACACGTACACCGACAGGATGGGCCCGAAGTACTCGGTGGAGAACGATTCGTCGCCCGGATCGTCGGACATCAACACGGTTGGCCGGACGAAATAGCCCTCGCTGTCGTCGTATTCGCCGCCGACGGCGACCGTCACGCCCGCCGCGCCCTTGGCGCGTTCGATGGCCTTGACGTTCTTGGCGAACGAGCGCTCGTCGATGAGGGCGCCGCCGAAGTTTGTCAGGTCGGTGACGTCGCCGTAGCGCAGCGCCTCGGTGGCGCCGAGGAAGTCGTCGCCCATCGACTGCCAGACCGAACGCGGAATGAACGCCCGCGAGGCCGCCGAGCACTTCTGTCCCTGGAAGTCGAAGGCGCCGCGGATCAGCGCGGTGCGCAACACGTCGGGACGCGCCGACGGATGCGCGAGCACGAAGTCTTTGCCGCCGGTCTCGCCCACCAGTCGCGGATAGGTGTGGTAGCGGTCGATGTTCGCGCCGACCTCGCGCCACAAATGCTGGAACGTCGCGGTGGAGCCGGTGAAGTGGATGCCGGCCAGCCGTGGGTCGGCCAGTACCACATCCGAAACCGCGATTCCGTCGCCTGCGAGCAGGTTGATGACGCCAGGCGGAAGTCCGGCGGCCTCCATCAGTTGCATCGTCAGGTACGCGGCGAACGCCTGCGTCGGCGACGGCTTCCACACCACGGTGTTGCCCATCAGCGCTGCCGCGCTCGGCAGGTTGCCCGCGATCGCGGTGAAGTTGAACGGCGTGATGGCGTAGACGAAACCCTCGAGCGGACGATAGTCGGTGCGGTTCCACACCCCGCGCGAGCTGATCGGCTGCTGCGCCATGATCTCTCGCGCGAAGCCGACATTGAACCGCCAGAAGTCGATGAGCTCGCATGCTGCGTCGATCTCGGCCTGATAGGCGGACTTGGACTGACCGAGCATCGTTGCCGCGCAGAGCTTTTCGCGCCACGGTCCCGCCAGCAGATCCGCGGCACGCAGGAACACCGCGGCGCGCTCGTCGAACGGCGTGTTCGCCCATTCGTCCTTGGCGGCCATGGCCGCGTCGACGGCGGCGGTTGCATCGGAGTGCTCGGCGTTGGTGAGGGTGCCCAGTGTGGCGGCGTGGCGATGCGGCTGAACGACGTCGATGCGTTCGCCGCCGCCCATCCGGTGGGTTCCGCCGATCACATGGGGCAGGTCGATGGGGTCGTCGGCCAGTTCGGTGAGCGCGGTGACGAGGCGCGCGCGTTCGGGACTGTTCGGTGCGTATTCAAAGACCGGCTCGTTGGCGGGCGCGGGAACCTGGGTGACGGCATCCATGCAGTAAGGATCCCCCTTCGACCCATTCCTAACCGATGGTCGATCGGACAAGACCACAGAGGGCTTATAGTCGGATCGGACAAAGGAGTGGGCGATGGCTGAGCGGGAAGGGCTTTCCCTCGGTCAGCTGCTGCTCGCGCTGGACCGCACGATGGTGACGCTGGTCGAAGCCCCGCGCGGGCTCGACATGACGGTCGGCTCGGTCGCGCTGGTGGACGTCGACGACATCCGGCTGGGACTGGCCGTCGGCGCAGGCTCCGCCGATTTGTTCTTCCTGCTCGGCGTGTCCGACGCCGAAGCGGTCGGCTGGATCGCCGACCAGGTTCGCGGCGCCGGCTCTCGTCCGCTGGCGCCGGCCGCGCGGCCCCCCGCGCCGGCCGCCATCTTCGTCAAGGAGCCGTCGCCGGCGGCGGTGGAACAGGCCGTCGCGCTCGGCACCGCCGTCGTCGCCGTCGAACCGCGCGCCCGCTGGGAGTCGCTCTACAAGTTGGTCAACCACGCTTTCGAGCATCACGGTGACCGCGACGACCCGCGCAGCGACTCCGGCACCGACCTGTTCGGGCTCGCCCAGTCGATCGCCGAGCGCACCCACGCGATGATCAGCATCGAGGACGACCAATCGCACGTACTGGCCTATTCGGCGTCCAACGAGGAGGCCGACGAACTGCGCAGGCTGACGATCCTCGGCCGCGCGGGCCCGCCCGAGCATCTTGAGTGGATCGGCCAGTGGGGAATCTTCGACGCCCTGCAGGCCAGCGGTGACGTGGTCCGTGTCGCCGAGCGCCCTGAACTCGGTCTGCGACCAAGGCTCGCGGTGGCCATCCCGCTGCCCGCGACGGATGCCGGGCGACCGCCGGGGTTCGCGGGCACGATCTGGCTGCAGCAGGGTTCTGCACCGCTGGCCGACGACGTCGAGGAGGTGCTGCGCGGTGGCGCTGTGCTCGCGGCACGCATCATGTCGCGGCTGTCAGCGGCGCCTGCGACGCACACCGTACTGGTGCGAAACTTGCTCGGGCTCGGCGAGGACGCTGCCGACGTCGGCGCCATCGCCCAGGAGCTGGGGATCGCCTCCGATGCTCGCGCGGCGCTGGTCGGCTTCCGCGGTGAAGGAAGCTCGGTGCCGGCCAACGTGATCGCATTGAGCGCGAGTGCATTTCGAGCCGACGCTCAGGTCGCCTCGACCGGTGAGCGCGTCTACGTGCTCTTACCGAAGATCGGGGCGACGTCGACGCTGACGTCGTGGGTCCGCGGCATCGTCGCCGCGCTGCGCCGCGAGATGGGCTTGACGATGCGAGCGGTGATCGCCGCGCCGTTGACCGGCCTCACGGGTGCGGCCCCCGCCCGCGCCGAGGTGGACCGGGTCTTCGACAGCGCCGAGCGGCATCCGGGAGCCATCGGCCAGATCACGTCGCTGGACGAGGCGCACACCACGGTGCTGCTCGACGAGATCGTCGCGCATGTCGCCGGCCAGACCCGGCTCGTCGATCCGCGCGTGCGCGATCTGCGGGAGCGCGATCCGATGCTGGCCGACACCCTCGCTGCCTATCTCGACGGCTTCGGCGACATCGCCACGGTCGCACAGCGGCTGCACGTGCATCCCAACACGGTGCGCTACCGCATCCGCCGCATCGAGAAGCTCTTGTCGACGTCGCTGGACGACCCGGACGACCGGCTCGTACTGGCTCTGGGGCTGCGGGCGACCGAGCGGCGCTAGGGCGCGAAGGCGCCGGCAACGAGTTCGTCGAAGCGTTCGATGGCATCGTCACCGTCGGCGTCCAGCCCGCGCAGCGGTCCGCGGTCGGCGAGATACCGCTGCGCGTACAGGCGCGCGACGAAGCCCTTTCGGTCCGTTCCGGTTTCGGCACGCTCCCATGCGGCCTGCTCGGACAACAGCGCACCGGCATAGACGTCGCCCATGAACTGGGCGAGCGGGAACAGGCGGGCCTCGGCAACCGCACCGTCGAGCTTGCTCCACGCGGTGATGGCCGCATCGAGATCATCGACGCGGCGGGCGACAAGGGCGGTCATGTCGTCGGCGTCGGACACCGACACGGCGTCGTGGAGGCGTTGCAGCAGCGACTCGTGCGCCTGGGCACGCTCGATACCGCGCCGCACGTCCAGGCACAGGATGTTGTCGGGCCCTTCCCAGATGGTGTTCACCTGCGCGTCGCGCAATATCCTTGCCACCGGCCAAGTCTCGATATAGCCGTTGCCGCCGTGGATCTCGATCGCGTCGGAGGCCATCGTGATGCCGAGCCTGCAGACCTTGAGCTTGGTGACGGGCACCGCGATGCGCTGGCGGACCGGCCGCGGCTGGCGCCTGTTGGTCGCGCCGGTGCCGTCGAACACCAGCGCCTGCGCGGCTTCGACGTCGACGATCATCTCGGCCAGCTTGCGGCGCATCAGCGGCTTGTCGATCAGCGCGTCCCCGAATGCCTGCCGACGTCCGGCGTAGCACAGCGACTCGACGAGGGCGCGCCGCGCATTGCCGAGCGCGAACAGCGCAATGCCAAGGCGCGCAGCGTTTGTCAGCTCCATCATCCGGCCGAGTCCCTTGCCGTCAGACGGGCCGGCGTCCGCGCTGGCCTCGCCGGACAGCAGGAACGCCTCGGCGTCGACGAACTCGATCTCGCCGGAGGCGACCGAGCGGGTGCCGAGCTTGTCCTTGAGCCGTCGCACCCGCACCCCGTTGCGTGAGCCGTCGCGCCGGGTCCGCAGAACGAGGAAATTCGCGACACCCTTGCTCGAGTCTGGCGCACCTTCAGGCTTTGCGAGCACCACGAACGCCTCGCCGTTGCAATTTGATGCGAACCACTTGAAACCGTTGAGCAGCCACGCATCTCCGTTGCGGGTCGCCGTCGTCTCCAGCGCGCCGAGATCGGATCCGCCGGTCCGCTCGGTCAGCAGCTGAGCGGTTTCGCCCTCCCATTCACCCGACTCGAACTTCGCGAGCACGTGCTCGCGCACGTCGGACGGCGCGTACGCGGCGACCAACGCCTTCACCATGCCGCCCCCGGTGCCGAGCGCACAACCCATGCCGATGTCGGCCTGGTTGAGCAGATAGTTCGAAGCGAACAACGGCAGCGCCGAGCTCATGCCGGCGCTGCGAAGGTCCTTGCGCAGCGCCTGCTGCGCGTCGAGCACCGTGCGACGGGATTCGATGAATGACGTCGGCATGACGACGCGGCTGACGTCGTGACCCCAGCGGTCGTAACGCTCGAGCCGTGGTGGGTTGCGGTCGGTCTCCTCGGCCCACCGCGACACCGGGCCCGCCATCAGGTCGCCGATGCGTCTCAGATGCGGTTCGGCGACGGCGAGCTGCTCGGGGTGCAGGTAGTAGGCCATGGTGGCCTGCAGGGTCGGGTCGGTGGCATACCAGTTCAGGCCGACCGCCCCCTGGTAGTCCTCGGTGCGGTAGCGCGCCGACTTCTCCGGCGTCGTGAAGGGCAGTCTGTCGACGGCCTCCACGTCGTAATCGCTCATGACGCGACGGTATTGCACATTCGACGGCGGAGTGAAGTAGTTCGACAGAGGATCGCTCGCGTGTCCTGACCGCAAGGCACCCACCAACGACCGGGCATTACATTGAACGGTGGATCTCGCTCGACCAAGCCCGTGATGAATCGACCATTGTGCTTTGCTCTATTTCGCTTGGCACAGTGATTCATTCGATCATGAATGGTTCGGTCTGCTGACATTCGCCGAGAATTTGCGCAGTTGCGTCATACGTCGTGAAAGATGTTAAGGTCCCGATATGGGGAGGCCAAAAGGGCTGCCCACGCACTGTACGGTCGAGGGGTGCGACCGCGAATACAGGGCGCGCGGGCTTTGTTCCATGCATTATTACCGCTGGAGAGCAGGACGGCCACTGGCCGGCGACGAACGGGCCGAGGGCGAAAAGCACGGCAACTCAAAGCTCACCGCTGACAATGTCAAGGAATTGCGCTCGCTTTATGCCGCTGGCGCCACGTTGCGGCAACTCGCGGAGAAATTCGGTGTGTCGAACGTGTCGATCTACAACGCCGTGTCGGGCAAGACCTGGCGCCACCTCGACTAGGGTCGATCGATCCGACGCAGATGCTTGCGCTTGTGGTCCATTCCGGCACCGAGCCGGTGGGCCAGTACCCGCGAGTCAGCCCCTGAGTCGCTCGACGGCGGCGGCGATACGTTCGTCGGTGGCGGTCAAGGCGAAACGAACGTGCTGTGCTCCACGCGGTCCGTAGAACTCGCCCGGCGCGACGAGGATCCCGCGCTGCGCGAGCCATCGCACGGTGTCGCGACACGGTTCGCCCCGGCTGGCCCAGATATAGAGCCCGGCCTCGGAGTGGTCGACGGCGAATCCCGCCGCCTCCACCGCGGGCAACAGCATCCGTCGGCGTCTCTCGTAGCGCTCCCGCTGCTCACGTTCGTGCGCATCGTCGTCCAGTGCAGCCACCATCGCGCCCTGTACCGGGCTGGGCATCATCATCCCGGCATGCTTGCGCACCGCGAGCAGTTCAGCGATCAAGGCGCGGTCGCCGGCGACGAAACCAGCGCGGTAGCCGGCCAGCGAGGACGTCTTCGACAGCGAGTGGATGGCCAGCAGTCCGGTGTGGTCGCCATCGCACACCGACGGATGCAGCAGCGAGACGGGTTCCGCATCCCACCCGAGGCCCAGGTAGCACTCATCGGATGCGACGACCGCGCCGCGCTCGCGCGCCCAGCCCACCACCTTGCGCAGATGGTCGACGCCGAGGACGGCACCCGTTGGATTGCTAGGCGAATTGAGGTACACCAACGCGGGCGACTGGGGGCCCAACTGGGTCAGTGAGTCGGCGACAAGCACCTGTGCACCCGCCAGGCGGCCGCCGACTTCGTAGGTGGGATATGCCAATTCGGGCACGACGACGACGTCTGTGGGGCCCAGCCCGAGCAGCGTCGGCAGCCAAGCGATGAGCTCCTTGGTGCCGATCGCCGGTAACACGGCGTCCTGGTCGAGGCCGGTGACCCCGTAGCGACGGTGAAGGGCCGCCACCGCCGACTCGCGAAGCGCCTGTGTGCCTGCCGTGGTCGGGTAGCCCGGTGCGGCGCTGGCTGCAGCGAGGGCTTCGCGGATCAGCGGCGCGACGGGGTCGACCGGGGTGCCGACGGACAGATCCACGATCCCGTCGGGATGTGCCCGTGCCTGCGCCGTCGCGTCGGCGAGGGTGTCCCAGGGAAAAACCGGCAGCCCCGCAGAGATGCCGCGGCGAGCCACCTCGGATCCGGCCGTTATCAATCGTGGGCTTGCGGCGCTAAATCCTTGACCGACTGCGGATCATTCTCGGTCATTCCGACCTTGGAGGCGCCGCCCGGCGATCCCAGCTCCGAGAAGAAGTCGGCGTTGATCTGGGTGTAGGAGCTCCACTGGTCGGGCACATCGTCTTCGTAATAGATGGCCTCGACGGGGCAGACCGGTTCGCACGCGCCGCAGTCCACACATTCGTCGGGGTGGATGTACAGCATGCGTGCGCCCTCGTAAATGCAGTCGACAGGGCACTCTTCGATGCAGGCCTTGTCTTTGAGGTCGACGCAGGGTTCGGCAATCGTGTACGTCACTGAATGCTCCTCGAGTCCTCTCGATCAAATCTGATCAATGGGGGCTGCCCGTGTGTTGGGGCCTGCCGAAATTCGCTCCAGTATCCGATGTGGATGCCGGGAGGTCTGTGTCAGCCTGCCCTAACTTTCTGCGCCCACCCGCAGGCGGACGCGTAGTTACTGATACTAGACGTTGCATATACAAGTGCCTAGCCGGCATACCCCTATGCGCACCGGTGCAGTGCAACAAGTTGCATAGAACAGTCATCTGCTCATACCCTGCTCACGTGGCCCTCCCCCACGCGATCCTGGTGTCGCTGTCCGAGCAGTCCGGGTCGGGCTATGAGTTGGCGCGCCGCTTCGACCGTTCCATCGGGTTCTTCTGGAGTGCGACTCACCAGCAGATCTACCGCACCCTGCGGGTGATGGAGGACGACGGCTGGGTGCACGCGACGCCCGTCGTGCAGCACGGCAGACCCGACAAGAAGGTGTACACGGTGGCCGACGCCGGTCGCGCCGAACTGGCTCGCTGGATCGCCGAGCCGTTGACCGGTCGCGGCAGTTCGGTGACCGACACCCGCACCCGTGACCTGGCCGTGAAGATCCGCGCGGCCGCGCAGGGGGATGTCGCAGCCCTACGCGAGCAGGTCAGCGCGCTGCGGTTCGAACGCGCCGAACTGCTCGACACCTATCGCGGATTCGAGAAGCGCCACTTCCCCGACCCGAGCGCGCTCACCGGCAGCGCACTGCACCAGTACCTGGTGCTACGGGGCGGCATCAGAGCCGAAGAAGGCGCCATCGAATGGCTCGACGAGGTGGCCGCCGCCCTGAAGGAGAGCCCGTGATCGAGAGATACCCGAACCTGTTGTCGCCGTTGAACCTTGGGTTCACGACGCTGCGCAACCGGGTGGTGATGGGCTCGATGCACACCGGCCTGGAGGACCGGGCGGCTGACACCGACAAGCTCGCCGCGTACTTCGCCGAGCGGGCGCGCGGCGGTGTCGGCCTGATCATCACCGGCGGGTATGCGCCCAACCGCACCGGATGGCTGCTGCCGTTCGCCTCACAGCTGGTTTCCGCCGCAGAGGCGCGCAGGCACCGTCGCATCACCGACGCCGTGCACGGCGAGGACGGCAAGATCCTCCTGCAGATCCTGCACGCGGGACGCTATGCCTACCACCCGTTCTCGGCGAGCGCGTCGGCGATCAAGGCTCCCATCAACCCATTCAGACCGCGCGCGCTCAGGAACGTCGATGGTACCGTCGGCGACTTCGTCCGCTGCGCCGAACTGGCCCGCGAAGCCGGCTATGACGGTGTGGAGATCATGGGCAGCGAGGGCTATCTGGTGAACCAGTTCCTCGCGCCATGCACCAATAAGCGCAACGACTCGTGGGGCGGCTCGCCCGAGAAGCGCAGGCGATTCCCCGTCGAGATCGTGCGTCGTAGCCGCGTGGCGGTCGGGCCCGACTTCATCATCTGCTACCGCATGTCGATGGCCGACTATGTGCAGAAGGGTCAGAGCTGGGACGAGATCATCGCTCTGGCAACCGAAGTCGAGGCTGCCGGGGCGACGATGATCAACTCCGGCTTCGGCTGGCACGAGGCACGGGTGCCGACGATCGTCACCTCGGTGCCCAACAGCGCATTCGTCGACATCAGCAGCGCGGTCGGCGAACACGTCGATATCCCGGTGGTGGCGTCGAATCGAATCAACATGCCGCAGGCCGCCGAGCAGATCCTCGCCGACACCCATGTGCAGCTGATCTCGATGGCACGGCCGCTGCTCTCAGACCCGGACTGGGTCGCCAAGGCGCAGGCCGATGCCGCCGATGAGATCAACACGTGCATCTCATGCAACCAGGCGTGCCTCGACCATGCGTTCGTGCACAAGAAGGTGTCATGCCTGCTCAACCCGCGCGCCGGTCGGGAGACCGATCTGGCGCTGTCACCAACCCGCAGCACCCGCCGTGTGGCGGTCGTCGGCGCCGGACCGGCGGGGTTGGCCACCGCGGTGGCTGCCGCACAGCGCGGCCACGACGTGACGTTGTTCGAGGCGGGCAACATCATCGGCGGGCAATTCGACATGGCGAGAAGGATTCCGGGCAAGGAAGAGTTCAGCGAGACCATCAGGTACTACACGCGGATGCTCGACAAACACGGCGTCGACGTCCGCGTGAACACCCGCGCAGGCCTCGCGGAGTTGGCCGCATTCGACGAGGTGGTACTGGCCACCGGCGTCGTACCGCGGATGCCCGACATTCCCGGCATCAATCATCCGATGGTGATGTCCTACGCCGAGGCGATCATGGGCAAGGCGGTCGGAAAGACGGTGGCCGTCGTCGGCGCGGGCGGAATCGGTTTCGACGTGAGTGAGTTCCTGGTCACCGATCAGTCGCCGACGCTGAACCTCAAGGAATGGAAGGCGGAATGGGGTGCGGCCGACCCGCAAGAGGCGCGCGGGGCGTTGACGACGCCGATCCCCGCGCAGCCCGCCCGCAAGGTCTATCTGTTGCAGCGCACCAAAGGCCCGCAGGGCAGGCGGCTCGGCAAGACGTCGGGGTGGGTGCACCGGGCATCGCTGAAGGCCAAAGGTGTCACGCAGCTGTCAGGCGTGAATTACGAGCGCATCGATGATGACGGGCTGCACATCAGCTTCGGTGCCAACCACGAGCGCAAGCAGCTCCTCGAGGTCGACAACGTGGTGATCTGCGCGGGTCAGGAGTCGGTACGCGACCTGGAAGAGGGATTGCGCTGCAACGGAATCGAGCCGCACATCATTGGCGGGGCCGCGATCGCAGCCGAGCTTGACGCCAAGCACGCCATCAAGCAGGGCACCGAACTCGCCGCCCGGCTGTAGGTCTGCGCCGAACGTGAAACCACTGCGAGATTCGAGCGCATTTCTCGCAGTGGATTCACGTTCGTGGTTGCTCAGGCCTGCTTGAGCGCCTCGATCTCGAGGGTGATGGTCACCTGGTCGCCGACGACGGCGCCGCCGGTCTCCAGCGGCATGTCGATGTCGATGCCGAAGTCCTTGCGGTTGAGGACGACCGATGCGGTGAACCCGGCAACCTCACCGTGGCCCATGCCAGGGTTGGTGCCGTTGAATTCCAGGTCGAGGCTGATCGGCTTGGCGATGCCCTTCAGGGTGAAAACGCCGTCGAAGACGTAGTTTTCGCCAGCCTCGCGCAGGCCGGTCGATGTGAAGGTCGCGGTCGGGAACTGCTCGACGTCGAAGAAGTCGGCCGCCTTGAGGTGCGCGTCGCGCTGCTCGTTGCGGGTGTCGACGGAGTCGACGGCGATCTCGGCGGTGACCGACGGCGTGCCGTCCGCACCGACCACCACGGTGCCCGAGAACGTGTTGAACTGGCCGCGGACCTTGCTGACCACGAGATGACGTACCGAGAAGGCGATCGACGAATGAATGGGGTCGATGGCCCACGTTCCCGCGCTGAGTCCGGTGGTTGTGGTGGCTGCGGTCATGAAATCTCCTCGAACTGTGTGTCGGCCTTTCCGACACCGTCAAGAAGTTAAGCGGACCCCGGTCCGGTTCTATTCCCGGGTTCCCCACACCGCTTGCGCGCCGGCGTCGCCGATCATCACGACGCCGAACGTTGCCCACACCCCGACCCCGACGGCGATCACCGCGACGATCACGGTCAGCGCCTTCTTCGGCTCCGCGGCGCGCGACTCGATGCGATGCTGGACCGCCTGCACAACGGCGACGACCAGCAGACCGATCGCGAAGTAGATCGCCCACTCCGCGCGCTCCTCATGCGTCTCGAGGATGGGCGAGTGCTCAGTCTGCTGGTTGAACAGCCACTCGCCCGCCGAGACGGTCAGCGGTGTCAGGACCACCACTGTCGCGGCGAGCGCCAGGTTGAGCCACACCAGCCGTCGTCGCGCGGCGGGCCACACGGCGCAAAGGATCTCGAGGAACGCGAGCAGCGGCGCGAGCACCACGATGGTGTGGTTGAGCAGAGCATGGGCGGGCAGGCCGAAAAGGGTTGTCAAGGCGCGCTCCTGGGCTGGGGACGGCGACAGTCACTTTCGTATACGTGATGAGCCTGACATTCGGTTCACCGATACGCCGGGATTGCGGCTGCAACAGCCCGGCGAGTCGCGTCAGGCAGCCAGCGGAGCGTAGGTGGTGGTGCGCTGCCGGGCGGGCCTGCCGATTCCCTCGGCGATCGCGGTCAGCTCGTCGACGCTCATGGCGGACCCGAACTCGGAGCCGGCCATCCGCGAGATCGTCTCCTCCATCAGCGTGCCGCCCAAGTCGTTGGCACCGCCGTTGAGCATCACCTGCGTGCGCTCCACACCGAGCTTGACCCAGCTGGTCTGGATGTGAGAAATCCTGCCGTGCAGCATGATCCGCGCCAGCGCGTGGACAGCGCGATTGTCGCGGTGCGTCGGTCCCGGCCGCGCGCCGCCCGCAAGGTAGAGCGGCGACGACTGGTGCACGAACGGCAGTGGCACGAATTCGGTGAAACCGCCTGTTCTGTCCTGAATGTCGCTCAGCACGCGTAGATGGCCGACCCAGTGCTTCGGCGTGTCGACGTGGCCGTACATCATCGTCGAACTCGAACGCAGTCCCACTTCGTGTGCGGTGCTGACTACTTCGATCCACATCGATGTCGGGAGCTTGCCTTTGGTCAGCACCCAACGGACTTCGTCGTCGAGGATTTCGGCTGCGGTGCCCGGGATGGTGTCGAGCCCGGCCTCGCGCAGGCCGATCAGCCATTCGCGGATGGACAGCCCACTCTTGGTGACGCCGTTGGCGATCTCCATCGGCGAGAAGGCGTGCACGTGCATCGACGGCACGCGCTGTTTCACGGCACGGACCAAGTCGGCGTAGCCGGTGACCGGCAGCTCGGGATCGATTCCACCCTGCATGCAGACCTCGGTCGCGCCCGCGACGTGCGCCTCCCACGCCCGGTCGGCGACCTCGCCGGTGGACAACGAGTAGGCGTCAGCGTCGCCTTTTCGTTGGGCGAAAGCGCAGAATCGGCAGCCGGTGTAGCAGATGTTCGTGAAGTTGATGTTGCGGTTGACGACGAAGGTCACGTCATCGCCGACGGTGTCGCGTCGCAACGAATCAGCTAGTGCGGCAACAGCATCCAGTGCAGGACCTTCTGCGGTGGCGAGCGCGAGGTACTCGTCGTCGCTGCAACCCGCCGGGTCCCGTTCGGCCGAGCGCAGCGCGGCGGCCACGTCGGTGTCGATGCGTTCGGGTGCGCGTGCGGCGAGCTCGCTGACCTTCTCGCGAATCGATTCCCAGTCGCCGAACGCGCTGTTCAAATCGCTTCTGGTGGTAGTTAGCCGTCCCTCCGAGTCGATCGCCTCGTGCAGGTCGATGCGGCCGAGCGACTCGGACGCTTCGTCAGGCTCCTGCCACGGGTGCCCGACGGGGTTGATGTCCAATGCGAATCCGGTATCGGCGTCGGCCAGCGCGGCGACGTGGCCCTGCACACGCGGATCGATCCACGCCGCGCCGGCCTGAACATACGGCGGCTGCGCGGTCAGCCGCTGCACCAGGTCATAACCCGCCTCTGCGGTGACGGCGGCGAGTTCATCCAAGGCCGGCCAGGGTCGTTCGGGATTGACGTGGTCGGGTGTCAGCGGTGAAACGCCGCCCCAGTCGTCGACGCCCGCACCGATCAGGGCGAGGCATTCGTCGCGCGACACCAGGTTCGGCGGGGCCTGGATGCGCATCTTGGGCCCGAGCACCAATCTGCTGACCGCGATCGTCGCCAGGAAGTCCTCGATACCCGCATCGGGCATCGAGGCCATCGCGGTGTGGTCCTTGGCCCGGAAGTTCTGCACGATCACTTCCTGCACATGGCCGAATGCTTTGTGCGACTTACGAATCGCATGCATGGTCTCGGCGCGTTCAGTGAGCGTCTCGCCGATGCCGACCAACAGGCCGGTGGTGAAGGGAATGGACAGCCGGCCCGCGTCGTCAAGCGTGCGCAGTCGGATGTCAGGATCCTTGTCCGGGCTCCCGTAGTGCGCCAAGCCTTTGGTCTCGAAGAGTCGGCGCGACGTGGTCTCCAGCATCATGCCCATCGACGGGGCGACCGGCTTGAGGCGCGAGAGCTCCGACCACGACATCACCCCCGGATTGAGGTGCGGCAGAAGCCCTGTCTCCTCGAGCACGCGGATCGCCATCGCCCGCACATAGTCCAGCGTCGAGTCGTAGCCGCGCTCATCGAGCCACTGCCGCGCCTCGTCCCATCGCGCCTCCGGCCTGTCGCCGAGCGTGAAAAGTGCTTCCTTGCAACCGAGTTCGGCCCCGCGGCGGGCGACCTCGAGGATTTCGTCGGGCTCCATGAACATCCCGCGGCCCGTCGCGCGCAGCTTGCCCGGCACGGTGACGAACGTGCAGTAATGGCAAGTGTCGCGGCACAGGTGGGTGACGGGAATGAACACCTTGCGCGAGTAGCTGACCGGTAAGCGGCCGTTGGGTCCACGCCGGTTCGACGAGGTCAGACCGGCATCGCGGACTCGTGCGGCGCTGGCGCAGAGGTCGGCGAGGTCGTCGCCGCGGGCCGTCATGGCGATGGCAGCCTCGTCGACGTTCAGTGAGACGCCGTCGCGGGCACGACGGAGTACGCGCCGCAAAGCAGACGAGCTGGGGGCGCCGGACTGGGCTGGGACCACCGGGCTGGGCAGATCGGTGCCGTGCTGCGGGTTCAGGACCACTCCCGTGTAACCCCGCGAAGGTCGATGATCATCCGCACGTCTCACATTCTGAAACACCGGTGCCTGACATATGGTCACAGTAGTCCGCTCAGTGCGAGCTGTGGAGCGCCCTGTCATCCCTCACGAGAAAATGACGTCACGATTATCGGCCCCGGATTAGCTAACGCTTATGTCAACAACTAGCGTAAGTTCATCTACGGGACGGGGGTCTTTGCCATAGAGGGGCCATTATGACTATTTCCGCACGTGCGGCCCTGATGGCCGGTGTCGCGACGATCACGGCAACCGCGATGATTGCGCCTTCGGTGCAGCCTCCTCCGCCTCCGGAGCCCACGATCCAGCTGGCGGCCTCCAGTCAAACGCTTCAGCAGCAGGCCGTTCTGCAGCAGCTCGAGTCGTCCGGTGAAGTGTTGGAATTCCTGAGGGGGATCCTTCTCGCGCCGGGCATCGGGACACCGCCGCCAGAACCCCCAACTATTCCGCCTATGCCCGTACCGGGTTCGGTGACCTCGGTCATCGAGAGCGCCTACCTGGCCATCGAGCCGTGGGTCGCCTACGGGTTCGAGGTCGGCGCGTGGGCGTTCGGTTGGGTTCCGTATATCGGCTGGCTCGCCCCGCAGATCTGGCCTATCGGGTACCAATTCGGCGAACGTCTTGTCCGAGCCATCGTCTTCAACGTCATTGACTGGCTTCAGGGCGACGGCAGCTTCATCGACAACGTGGTGGATTGGGGCGCCGCGTCCATCAACGCCTTGATCGACTTCGGGATCGATCAATGGTACTTCTGGATCGGCTTCCCGTTGCCGCCGCTTCCGGGCATCTTCACTGCCGCTGCACCCGCTACAACTCTGGCGGGGCTGACGGAAATGCCGGGGGCCGGTGCCGGAAACGCCGGCATCTTGCGCGGCCTACTCGATCGTGTTCTCAATCCTGTCAGCTCCGGCGGAGGCCTCGGCGGCGCTTCGCTGGGCTCCCTGTTCAAGAACGGGCTCGGAGGATTCGGTGACCTGCTAAGCGATCCGTTGGCGCCGCCCGATGAGGCGAAGATCTCCGACGTCAGCACAATCCCGTCGATCGTGAAAACCCCGTTCACGCCGCTCAAGGGCTTGCGAGGCAACGTTGACGCTGCTGGTCAAACCGGAGCGGGCCCCCTGGCCGCGGTGACGAAGACGGTGCGAAACGTCCGCAGCGAGATTCGGACCGGCTTCAACGCCACTAACGACGCGACCGACGCCGGCAACAACGTCGTCCGTGCCCAAGGCGCGCGCGGACCGGTGGGCAGAGCAGTCACCGAGGCAGCGGACGCCCTGCGCGGCGGCAAGCCGAACAGGAACGCTGACGACTCCACCACGACGAAATCCGTGGCCAAGAGCGTTGGCGATACCGCGCGCAAGGTCGTCAAGGACGTCCGCCAGGCGGACCCACGTAACGCGGCGAAGGATCGACCCGCGGCCTCGGCCGACAAGTAGTCGCTAACGCCGTCAGTTACGCCGATAGAGCAGAAGGGCGGGCGGCAGCGCACCCGCCACGATCAGCAGCAGTAACTGCCACTGCGCGCTGAACACTGCGTCGTCACCGGGACCGGGAAAGGTCAGCACGCCGACGGTCGCCAGCCATGTCCAGAGCGGTAGGGCGGCCAGCCGCGACGAGGTCGTCCACTGCATGGCGACCCATACCAGGGCGACGTTGAGCATGCCGCTGATCAGCGCGCTGATCGGAAACGGAATTGCGCCGACGCGAAGCGGAAGAAAGAAGGCGGCGAGTATCGCTGAGAGGATGCCGTCAACGGCGAGAACCGTGAGGGCGACGGCGCGCAGAGCCCTGGTGTCGTCGGGCGACCGGCTCAGGTCGGGATGCTGTCGAGCAGCGACACGAAGGAGCCGAGCACCCACTGGTAGCTGTCCAGGCGGTCCTGCCAGTGCTGCAGGTTGGGATCGAGATCCTGGTCCATGACTGTCCTTTGTGTTTGCGGCCACTCGGTCGAAGCTTAACCCGTATTTGCCGGTTATCCGACAGTCAATCCGGCAAGAAGGTCGTTTTCCCAGCCGCGGTGGTCTCGGTCGCCGGGCTCTCCGGAGACGAGGATGTAGTGCTCTTCGGCCGCGAGGGGCAACGCGATGTTGTTGGACAACGCGAAAGAGCGGCCGTCGGGAGCCACGGTGACCTGGGTGGCGTGTGCGCGCATCGCAGCGATCTTGGCGGGCAGGTGCTCGCCCGCGTCGATGACGGCGTCGATCTTGTCGTCGGGATAGCCGAACGGGACCATGTCGATGGTCACCCGCACCCAGTCGGCGGGGACGCCGTCGAGGTTCTCTAGAGCCGCGCCCATCGCGCTTTTGGCGATGACGGTCCAGTAGAACTTGGGGACGTGCCACGGCTCGCCCGGATAGTCGCGTCCTGCTGATGCGGCAACGGCTTCGGTTGTGACACGGTGGGCTTGGATGTGGTCGGGATGGCCGTAGCCGCCGTCAGGGTCATAGGTGACGACAACGTGCGGCCTTACTTGGCGGATGATGGCGACGAGTTCGCCGACGGCCTCGCGCATGTCGGCGTCGGCGAACCGCTGACGGTGTCGCGATGCCGTGCCTTCCATGCCGGAGTCCCGCCAATGACCGGGCCCGCCAAGGAAATTCGGCTCTTCGACGCCGAGGGCGTTGAGTGCTTTGGTCAGTTCACTGATGCGATACCCGCCGAGTTGGTCTGCGACGTCGACGGCAAGCTGGGCGTACTTGTCGCCGATGACCTCGCCCTCTTCGCCAAGGGTGCAGGTGACGACGTGAACGTCAGCGCCTTGGGCGATGTAGTGCGCGATGGTGGCGCCCGTCGTCAACGTCTCATCGTCCGGATGCGCATGGACGAAGAGCAGGCGGGGCGTTTCGGTTGGCATCGTTCAGACACCTTAGCTGGCGGGGTTCGCTTCGCTACTGTGGATGAGGTGGGCGAATCTGAGCGGGCGATTCGCGCGCCTCATTGGTTGATCGTCTGCGTCGCAACGGTAGTGACAGCTGGAGCGGGTTGCGGAAATGCGGCGGTCAGCGATGAGGGCGAAGGCACAAACCCTTCTGAGCCCGGGACGACGGCTGTGGCCAGCTTGGTGCCGGCCATCATCGCAGAGACCCCGCACGACGCCACCGCCTTCACCGAAGGCTTGGTTTTCGATGGCCCACGGCTGTACGAGAGCACGGGAAACTTCGGTACGTCTCAATTGCGGGAAATCGACCCGGCGACCGGGGCGACGCTTCGCTCGGCTGACCTACCCCCGGACTTCTATGGCGAAGGGATTGCCGTGGTTGGCGATCGCATCTGGCAGCTGACGTGGAGGAACGGCGTCGCTATCGAATGGGACAAGCCGAGCATGAAACCGCTACGGCAAGTTCGCGTAGACGGTGAGAGCTGGGGGCTCTGCTACGACGGAGAGCGTCTCATTCGGAGCGACGGCACCGACCGGCTCCACTTTCATGATCCTGCCGCGTTCACCGAGACCGGATCGGTCGCGGTCACCTTTGAAGGTAACCCGCTGCGTCAACTCAACGAACTGGAATGTGTTGACGGCCAGGTGTGGGGAAACGTCTTCATGACCGATCGAATTGTTCGGATTGATCCGCGAACAGGCGATGTCACCGCGATGGTCGATGCCCGCCGTCTCGTCGACGACAAGCGAAGGGGTAGAGAGGAAGTGCTCAATGGCATCGCGTTCGCAGGAAGCGGCGAGTTCCTGCTCACTGGCAAGTACTGGCCGACCATGTTCCGTGTTCGCCTAGACGGGTGAAAGCGCTTCCGCGGGAGAAGCGCCTCGCCTCACTTGCACAGGTCGGCGATTTTCTTTCGGTCCTGCTCTGCGTTCGCAAGGCGCGGCGCTTGTTCCGAGTTCGAGTTTGGGATTCCGGCCAACGCGTTCATGCCGATCGCTTGCAGATTGGCGGCGAAGGAACGAACCGAGTCAGCTAATTCCGACGGAGTGTCCGGGCGGACGCTACTCAGCAGATAGTCGCCGCCACCGAACATTGCCAGACGCGAATTGCCGGCAACGGCTGCCTGCGCGACGGGCTCTGCGCCGAGGTCGTTGTGCGTCTGCATGGCGACGGCTGCTGTAATCGTCTTGAATGTGGTGCGGACGGCGGGCCTTGGGGTCGTCCTCGTCCGTGCCGGCCGTCGGTTCTGGAGCAGCGGTTGATTTTCCCACCAGCGCCCATGTCGCGGTGCCATGTCTTCCTTGCCGAAGTCGCGCCAATAACCCGGCCCGCCAAGAAAATTAGGCTCTTCGACGCCGAGGGCATTGAGTGCTTTCGTCAGTTCACTGATGCGATATCCGCCCAGTTGGTCTGCGGCGTCGACGGCAAGCTGGGCGTACTTGTTCCCGATTACTTCACCCTCCTCGGAGGGTGCAGGTGACGACTGCGACCTTGACGCCGCGGGCGACATAGTGCGCGATCGTGCCACCGGTCGTCAGCGTCTCGTCGTCCGGACAGGCGTGTACGAACAGCAAGCCAGGGCTTCGCGGATCGGCATCGCGCTGCACATACCCTCGCGGCGGAATCGGCCCCCTGCACCCTTGCGGTCGAGTCACGTCCCACAGAGCGGGCACAATGCCCGCCAGCACGCGGCGCGTCGCGCAACAGAGCGGCAAATCATCAAATTGTTTAACTTATTTACGAGAGCGTTAGTTAACAGCCGGCGCTGGATTTCGACAGGCTCGCCTCAATTTGCCAGATCACGACGATGGGCTCGCAATCTGCGGTCAGCGGATTCCGAGGGCATCGCTCAAACGCTGGTTTCTGGAGTGCGCACACCGGGCCATATTCGGAGTGGATACTGGATAAAAGCCGAGATGAGCGCACTCCGTCGGCCGGTCACAAACCTGCGTGCGGACTCAGCAAATCCGCGGGACGGGCGCAAAACTATCGGGCTCGACGGCGCTCTGCGCTCGAGGTTTGCCATGGTGTTAGCCTAACGACATTTGCTCGTAATCAGCTATCTCCAGGACATAAGGGAGATTATTGCGATCGCAATCAATTCATGTTGACCCGAGCAAACCTGAGAATTAACTGAAATCTCTGGCATACATTCCTGAGTGCTGCATATCACAGCCACGCCAGGAGGACCCCGATGCAACTGTCACTACGCCCATACGTAACCGCCGGTATGGCGATAGCCGGAGCGAGCGTCATCGCCCTAGCTCCGATCCAACCGAGGTCGACCGATATTCAGATTCCCAACCCTGCGGTCGTTCGCGACGTACAGCTTGCTGGGGTCGTCGACGAGGCGATCAACGAATTGCTCTTCACCCTCGTTGCTTCGCCGACCGTTCAAATCAGTGAAGCCCTCTTGGTGCCGTTGGCAGAAGCCCTCGGGATCGATCCAGCGCTAGCGGCGTCGCTCCCCCTTGCGTCCTTGGGCCTCGTTGGTCCGGTCATCAGCGGCGGAGGAGCGACCGGGGTGGCTCTCCAGAGCCTCATCGACGCTTTCGACGCCGATAATCCCTTGGAAGCGCTTGCTGTCGCGCTTATCGCCACCGGTCCCGCAACCATCATCGATGGCGTAGTCAACGGCGGATACGGACCCAACCTGTCCGAACTGGTGATTCCTCTGCTACCGCCACTCCCGCGGGTGGGCGTTTTCCCTGTGGGCTGTAACCCGACGAGCGCAACGTGCGTGTCCGTTCAACCAACGTACGGAACCCAGATCTTCGCGCCGGGGCTTATCACGCCGGCGGGCATCGTGACGCAAATTCTCCCGGGTATCCCTCCGAGCCCATTGCCCAGGATCGTCATCACCCCCACTCTGCCGGGCACATTCCCAGTGCTCCAGACGCTGACCGAGGCGCTCTTCGGTGCGCTTGGTGATGCGCCTGGTCTGGGTGATCTTCCTGGTTTGGGTGATCTTCCTGGTCTGGGTGATCTTCCCGGTCTTGGGGGTTTCCTTGGCAACTCCTCGACCGCAAACTTGGCGAGCGCGAAGGTTGTCGACCCAGCGGCGAAGAATGTTGTCACGCTGGACGCGTCACCCAACAAGGACCAGGACACCGCGCCGGACCCCGAACTGGCGGGACCCCCGGAGGGCCTGCCTGGTCAGGCGGGAGGCCCCGCAAAGCGGGTTCGCGCGGTCCTCGACGCCGCTACCCAGCCGGGTAAGGAACTCGGCGCGAATATCGCCGCTGCGGCCAAGCCGCCGGGCGGCACAACGGCCATGCGTGGTCCCGTCGTATTCGACCCGCCAACCACGCCCGGAGACAAG
Organism: Mycobacterium sp. ITM-2016-00318; assembly: GCF_002968285.2. Taxonomy (NCBI): domain Bacteria; kingdom Bacillati; phylum Actinomycetota; class Actinomycetes; order Mycobacteriales; family Mycobacteriaceae; genus Mycobacterium; species Mycobacterium sp. ITM-2016-00318. Next base: position 4,146,102 of record NZ_CP134400.1, read on the forward strand.
TCCGAGGACGCCAAGAACGGCGTCCGCCCCGGTGCCGGAATCAGCGCGGTTGCCAAGAAAATTGGCGACACCGTGCGGAACACACTCGGCGGCGGAACGCCAAAGACGAGCAGCGCCGACGACGAGTAGAGCTAGCTGCACAACTGAACGAGTCAGCCCTCTTCCCAGCGAAGGGGGCTGACTCTGTTGAACCGCACGGTGAAGGCTTCACCCACCGCCACGCATCGCCGCCGATGACCACCACCGACCCAAACGGGTCTCGGTGGCATACATTCAGCCCGTGAGTCGGCGCACGCTCGAATTTGGCTGCGGCATCATCCTCGTCGGGCTCCTCGCCGGAGTCGCCGGTCTCTGCACCACACTGCTGCTGCGCTTCGTTGAGCACCTGACGTATCACTACGCGTTCGGCACCCTGCTCTCCGGCGTCACCGGAAGCAGTCCCGTACGGCGCGCGGTGGGACCGATGATCGGTGGAGCGCTCGCCGGTTTGGGCTGGTGGATGCTTCGTCGACGAACCGAGGTGCCGCCGCTGGCCGACACCATCGCCAACCACCGACGCATCCCGCGGTTGCCTCTGACCATCGACGCGGCACTGCAGGTATTGATCGTCGGCTCGGGAGCATCACTTGGCCGCGAAGGCGCGCCACGTCAATTCGCCGCAGCCCTCAGCGATCTCGGCACCTCTCGGTGGTCACTGACGGAGCGGGACCGCGAGATCCTGCTGTCTTGCGCCGCCGGCGCAGGCCTGGCAGCCGTCTACAGCGTTCCGATCGGCGGCGCCCTATTCGCGACCGCAATCCTGCTCAAGACGTGGCATCCTCGAGCCGTCGGTACTGCCTTGATCACCTCGAGCCTTGCGGTCGCGGTGGCATCACCAGTCACGCATGAGGCCACGCCCCTGGAATGGCCGAATCCCCAATTGTCTTATCTGCTCGCGGCATCCGCGATCGTGCTGGCACCACTTGCTCTCGGTGTCGGCTTAGGGTTCAACCACATCATGGCGCGAGCGCGGCCGGCGACGCTCATGAAATCTTGGGTGCTGATACCCTCGATCGCCGCTGCAGGCCTCCTCATCGGTCTCTGTTCGATCCAATACCCAGAGCTACCCGGGAACGGCAAGAGCATCCTGACGATCAGCCTGAACAGTGGGCTCACCTTGGGCGCTGCCGCACTACTTCTGTTCCTCAAACCGCTCCTCACCGCGGTTTTCCTTCGCGCAGGCGCAGTCGGCGGAATGCTTACTCCCGCACTGGCCACGGGCGCGGCATTGGGATCGGTTGTCGCGCTGTCGATCAACATGTGGACCGAACACCACGTCAGCGTGCCCGCGGTCTCGTTGACGTGCGCAGCCGGTGTACTCGCGATTACGCAACGGGCGCCGATCTGGGCGGCGATCTTCGTGTGGGAGCTCGCGCGCCCGCCGTGGTGGCTGCTCGCCCCGTTCCTGGTTGCGGCAGTATCAGCCCACCTACTTCAGGTTGCTGTCAAGGGGCGTCGGAATGCTCACTCGGATAGCCCTTCCGGCGGAGGTGCTGTGGCGGTTACTACCGAGTAACCCAGGTTGGGAACCGAGCCTTCTTCGGTTCGCCAGTCGCTATCTGATCCACAGCCAATCGATCGGTAGGTAATCCGATGCAAAGCTGACGCAGAAGGCTTTCGAATGGTCTTTACGACGCGCACTGCGCAACGGAATCCAGAGTCCGGCTCCCGGCGGCAGCTAGAGCAATCAACAAATCCCAGTAACCGCTCAAGGATCGGCCCCCTCCCGCCCGCCAGGGGGCTGATCTCTTTGGGCCTATTGCGGCTTCTTGGCCCACATGCCGGCGTCGCCGACGATGCCCACGGGCACCGCTCCCGACAGGCTCACGTTCTGCACCCGCGGGCCGGCCGCCACGATCGTCGTGTCCTGCAGGATCGGCAAGACCGTCGACATGTTCCACAGCCGAGGCTCGACCGCATCGATCACCTCGCCGATGTTCTCCGTCCCGCGCAATGCGGCGTCGATCTTCGGCTGAATGCTTCGGTCGCAGATGCCCGTGAGGTTACTTGGGGCCTGGATCAGTGCATCTGACTCCGGTGCGGGGCTGGGCGTTGTGGTGGTCGCCGTCGTCGTGACGGTAGTCGAAGTCGGTTTCGACGTACTGGACGTCGTGGACGACGTCGTCGCCGGTGGTGCGCCGGCGGTCGTCGTCGACACCGCCGTCGCCTCCAACGCACGGCAGCCGTAACGCGATGACAGCGCAGTCGCCAGATCACCGCCGGCCTGGTGCCAACCGACGATCGCATCGACCCGGTTCTGCGCGATTGCATCCCCATACAGCACAACAGGATCCAGTCCGAGCACCGATGCCTCGATACCGACGTTGCGCAGTTGGTCTGCCACCGTGTTGGCGACCGCCACCGATGTCGGATCGTTGGTCGCCACGCCGATCACCAACGACAACGGCACGCCGTCCTTGGTGATACGGCCACGGTTATCGTCGGGCACGGGTGTGCCCGGCGTCGGCGTTGGCGGTGTATCGACCGGCACGAGTTGGTATCCGCTGTTCCCCAAGAGTCGAAGCGCGGCTTCCTTGGTCAACGCCGGCGGCGCTGTCGGCGTGTAGCCGGGATCCGAGGGCGATCGCACCTGCGCCTGCGCGAGGGTCACTGTGTTATCGCTACCGGCACCTACCGCAGCAAGTAGATCAACGTCGAGCAGTCCCAAGATGGCTTTGCGCACTTGCGAATCCGCGAGCTTGGGCTGCTGCCCTCGCATCGTCAGTTGCATGACTCGCGGGGTTACGATCCGCGACGTTCGCACATCGGGGATGGCCGATAATTGTGCGAAAGCCGCCGCGCCCCCATGCACTTGTGCGACCTGCGTATCGCCGTTACGGATCGAATCCGCCAGTGCCGCAGTCGCACCCGCTCGCCGAAACAAGATCTGATCGGGTTTGGCGGGCACTGCCCAATAGCGGTCGTTACGCGCCAACAGGATCTCTTCGCGCTGCGGATCGATGTTGTCCACCCGGAACTGGCCGCCCGTCACGGGAAGCGCCCGCGTCAGGCCAGAGGCGAAACCTCCGGGGATGTCCTTCACGATGTGCGCCGGCAGGATGTCGTTGAACAGTTCACGCCACGCCGGGTAGGGCTGCGAGAACGTCACCACCGCCGTCTTGCCGCCCTCGATCGACTGGACACCCGTGATGAGGTCGTAGCCGGCCGGATCGACGACGCCCGGCTGGCTGACCATCTGCCGCCAGAGATACCAGTAGTCGTCCGCGGCGATCGGCGCGTTGTCGGTCCAGCTGGCCTCGGGGCGGATCTTGTAGGCGACGGTGAACGGGTTGTTATCCGTCACCTCAGCCGACACCAACAGCGTCGGGTCCATCTCCCAGCGCGAACCCGTTGACGACGCCGGGTCAGGTATCGGTCGGAAAGAACTCGGCAGGACCAGCGAGCTGATCGCCGCGTTAACCGGCGACTGGTCCGACAGCAGGTGCGAGTTGAATCCAGGACCGATCGTGTCAATGGCCATGATGATTTGAGTCGCCTTCGGCGGCGGCGGAGTCGTGGTTTCGGTGGTGTCGGTGCTCTGCGGCGCAGGTGGTGGGCTCACAGTGCAGCTGCCGACGAGAACGATCGATGCGATGAGTACAACGCCCCGCACGATCTGATCATGAAGGCGGGCTGACGGCACGCCCAACAGGGTATCGACAGCGCACCGTTCCGCCGATTCGTGAACGGGTCGCCGAGCGCGGCTATCCAACTTACGAAGCCATCAGAGCAAACATCATTTGCTGGCTCAGCTTAAAAATCCAGCGTGCGGGTTCCTGCCAGGCCATACGTGCTGGTATGGAGGTTCCAGCGAAGCCACCGGCTTGGTTTCTTAAGAGGTTAGGGGCCAGAAGCATCGCTTCTACCGGGAATCCTGTGCGATATCTACACAGATTTACAATCTTCTCAGGTGAGCGCTAAACTCCGGAACCGTGCCATTTGGCGGTTTAGACGCGACGTCAACGCCTCGCCAACCGCGCGACGTGCGAATATAAAAAACTTGCTCAGCAAACTTGTTCTGAATCGATTCATGCCTTACGCTTCCGGGCAGGGTCGGATCAGATCTGAAACCAATTCCTGAGGGGGAAATCATGACAACACGTGTCCAATGCGGCGTTTCGGCCGGTTTGGCGATCGTCGGAGCGAGTGTTCTGGCGGTTGCGCCGCTCACGCTTCCAATGCCGTCTCAAGCTGCACCGGTGACGGCGGAAATCGAACTGACGGCCACGCCGTTGGAGCAAGCCGCGATCCTGGTGCAGGGTTTCGCCGACAGCGGGTTCAGGGCTGGCAGTAGTGCTGCGCTGACGCCACTTAGCCCCGTGCTCGCCGGTGCTGCGCTCGCGTACGGAGATGAGGACCGGGCGTACTCGGTCATCAGGCAGAGCCTCGACGCCCCGCTCTGGACCGCAGATCCCACCATCGACGCCTTCGCAACCGTCCTGCCGCGCGAGCTTGGCGGCGGCACCGACGGTGTTCACGAATCCGACAACGGCACTGATGGCGCCCTCATCAACTTCCGCGATGACGTTCTGTGGGCGACGACTAATGCAGTACGCACGCAAATCCGCGATGCTATCGGCGCCGACGATTCGCAGGTCAACCAGAACTACGCCGCAGTCGTTGGGGCGGGCCTCTTGGCATCGGGTGAGCGCTTTGTGACAAGTGCAGCTGGTGCGCCGCTGGGCCTCATTCCGATCGCACAGGCCATTGCGAGCGGCAGCGAGGAAGAGCTCTACATCGCAATCCGCCAGTACATCGATGCGCCTCTGTACATCGCCGATCCCACCATTGATGCACTTGCAGTCGCGTTGCCTCAGCCGCTCGGAGGCACCGATCTGAACCATGAAACCCCTTCACCTGCAGACGGACAGCTCGCTCAGTTCCGCGACAACGTCCTGTGGCGCACCACGGCCGCGGTCCGCGCACCAATCGCAAATGTTCTTGGCGTGGATCCAAATCTCGACAAGGACAACCTGCCTTCTGCGAGCAACGTGACCAACACGCAGGCGTTCGGTGCCACGAACGTGGCCAAGACTGGCGCGTCCTCCAATGCAGCGGTCCTTACGGGTTCCGGCAAGGGTGCCGGCACGACCACCGGCTCGACCGCCACCCACCGCCCGATCAGCACCGCCGTCAAGGCAATCAACAACCAGCTGAAGGAATCGGCTGACCGGCTCGACGGGACCGTCAAGAAAATCACGGGGACCGGCCAGAAGACCACCAGCTCCAACACCGACGCTGCAACCAACTGACAGTCCAAACGAAAAGCCGGCCGCGCGATGCGTGGCCGGCTTCTTCGTCGTGCAGATCTATCCGCGCGCTTTCGCCCGCGCCCGGTTACGGCCGCGGGTGGTCGCGTTCAGTTCCGCCTTGCGTACCCGCACTACCTCGGGCGTGACTTCCACGCACTCGTCCTCCGCGCAGAACTCCATCGCCTGCTCGAGTCCGAGGTCCAGCGGACGGGCAAGTGTCTCCATGACATCGGCGGTCGATGACCGCATGTTGGTCAGCTTCTTCTCACGCGTCACGTTGACGTCGAGATCCTCGGCACGCGGATTGATGCCGACGACCTGACCCTCGTAGGTGTCCTCGCCCGGCTCGACGAAGAACTGCCCGCGGTCGGCCAACTGGATCATCGCGAACGGTGTGATGGAGCCCGACCGGTCGGACACCAGCGATCCCGTGTGCCTCGCCCGGATCTCCCCCGCCCACGGGCGGTACCCGTCGAACACCGCGTTCGCGATACCCGTGCCGCGGGTCAACGTCAGGAAGTCGGTGCGGAAGCCGATCAGCCCGCGGCTCGGCACGATGAAGTCCATTCGCACCCAACCCGCCGCGTGGTTCGTCATCTCCTCCATCCGGCCCTTGCGCGCCGCCATCAACTGCGTGATCGCGCCGACGAACTCCTCCGGGCAGTCGATGGTCATCGCTTCGAACGGCTCGTGCAGCTTGCCGTCGATCGTGCGCGTGACGACCTGTGGCTTACCGACCGTCAGCTCGAAGCCCTCGCGACGCATCTGTTCGACAAGGACGGCCAGCGCCAGCTCTCCGCGGCCCTGCACCTCCCAGGCGTCGGGCCGGTCGATGTCGACGACCTTTATCGACACATTGCCGACGAGCTCACTGTCCAAGCGCGACTTCACCATTCGGGCGGTCAGCTTGTGTCCCTTCACCTTGCCCGCGAGCGGCGAGGTGTTGGTGCCGATCGTGACGGAGATCGCGGGCTCGTCGACAGTGATCCGCGGAAGCGCGTGCGCGTGTTCGGGATCGGCCAGGGTGTCGCCGATCATGATTTCCGGCAGGCCGGCGACGGCGACGATGTCACCGGCGATGGCCTCGTCGGTCGACGTCCGGTCCACACCCTCGGTGACGAGCAGTTCGGTGATCTTGGCGTTCGTGATGACCGGGTGGCCATCCACCTCGCGCATCCACGCGACCTGCTGACCCTTGCGTATCCGGCCCTTGTAGATGCGGATCAGCGCGAGCCTGCCGAGGAACGCCGACGCGTCGAGGTTGGTCACCAGCGCCTGAAGCGGCGCCTCGGGGTCGCCCTCCGGCGGCGGGATGTGCTCCAGCAGAACGTCGAACAGCGGATCGAGGTTCTCGCCGTCGGGATTCTCCCCGTTGGCGGGTTCGGTTGTGCTCGCGATCCCGGCCCGGCCCGACGCGTACAGCGTCGGCAATCCGAGCGCGTTCTCCGCCGCCTTCTGAGCCTCCTCGTCCAGATCGGATGCGACGTCGAGCAGCAGATCGTGACTTTCCGACACGACGTCGGCGATGCGGGCGTCGGGTCGGTCGGTCTTGTTGACCACCAGGATCACCGGAAGGTGCGCGCCCAGCGCCTTGCGCAGCACGAAGCGAGTCTGCGGCAGCGGCCCCTCGGACGCGTCGACCAGCAGCAGCACGCCGTCGACCATCGACAGCCCGCGTTCGACCTCGCCGCCGAAGTCGGCGTGCCCCGGGGTGTCTATGACGTTGATGACCGTCATGCTGCCGTCGGGGTTTTTGCGATGCACGGCGGTGTTCTTCGCCAGGATCGTGATGCCCTTTTCCTTCTCCAGGTCACCGGAGTCCATCAGGCGTTCGATCGCGTCATCACCCCGATGCGTCAGCGCGCCCGACTGCCGCAGCATCGCGTCGACGAGGGTCGTCTTCCCATGGTCGACGTGTGCCACGATGGCGACGTTGCGAAATTCCACGCTGGGATTGTCTCAGTGCAATCGGTCGATTACGAAAACGAGAGACTCCCGTCACTTGAAACCCAGCGACCTGGCCGACATCAAACCGAAGAAAAAGTGCTGCCGGAGCAAGCCGCGCTGCAAGAAATGCCCGGTCGTCGTGCATAAAGTGCGAAAAGCCGAGCGCACCGGCATCCGCGGCAAGCAGTTGGTGAAGGTTTTCAAGCGGGCCCGAAGATCCTGATCGTCCCAGCTTCGCGGCGTACCGTGATTTTTGTCCGGCAGCCGAGTGTGAAGGTGGCGAATATGTCGGTTTACGAAGTTCTGACGATCGTTCTGATCGCCGTGATCGGCCTGGCGACGACGGCGGCCATTTATCTCGGGCTGCTGAATTGGATTGGCGCCTTCTACGTGGTCCGGTGCGCTGCGTGTCACCACTTGGCGTTTTCATCGGCGAACGCGGCGCAGCAGTCCTGCCCACACTGCCGTCACCCGGTACTCACACATCCCCTCTACTCCTTGCACCACCACCGCCCCCCGTCTGAGGTCCGCGTGGTGGGCGACCGGCTGCGCTACTGAGCCGGCCGTCGCCGGGAGTGCCGGCGCAGCCGCGATCGTCATGTGTCGACAGCACATTCGACATGTGCCGGTAGGTGCTGTCGTTCCTCGCACCGCGGATAGCTCAGCAGCTGCTCGGGCCACCGGTTATGCCGAATCGCCAAGCGCGAGAATCAAATCGCCGAGCCACGCCCGGTCTGCGGGGACCCAGGGCAGACCCTCGAGTTCGTCTGCCGTCACCCATCGCAACGCTCGGTGGTCATGGGGCCGCAGCGCGCCACCGGTCTGGGTGACCCGATAAGCGCGCAGCGTCATCGCCTCATTCAGTGCGACGTCGTCGCCCAGACGCGCACCGACCGTCACCTCGACGCCGAGTTCCTCTAGCAGTTCGCGCGCCAATCCGGCGGCGTCACTCTCCCCCGGCGCGACCTTGCCGCCAGGAAGTTCCCACAGACCCGCGAGCTCCGGCGGGCGTTCCCGCTGCGCCACCAGCAGTGTCGCGCCGGCGATCAGCGCACCCGCGACGACGATCTGGTTCGGCATCGCGGCTGACGGTACAGGGCCTAGATCGACACCGCGCCGACGATGGTGGTGGCGCGGTGGCCGGCTAGTTACTTGTCTTTGTTGCGGCCTGGCCGCGGCGGTGGTGGCGGCTTCGCCTTGGTGGCCGGCTCGATGACACGTCTATCTGGTTTGCCGTCACCGCTGACGGTATACCTAACAGTCATGGCTGTGTTATCGGACGAACAAGTAGACGCCGCACTGCCCGACCTCAACGGCTGGGAGCGCAAGGACGGAGCGCTGCGTCGGTCGATCAAGTTCCCCGCGTTCCTGGACGGCATCGACGCCGTGCGCCGCGTTGGCGAACGGGCCGAGCAGGCAGACCACCATCCCGACATTGATATCCGCTGGCGGACAGTGACTTTCGCTCTCGTCACGCATTCTGAGGGCGGCATCACGGACAAGGATGTGGAGATGGCTAAGGAGATCGACGGAATCGTGGGCCAGTAGCCGCGACCCAGGCCAGCGTTGCCAGCGTCGCCACGATGTAGAACAACCCGGCCCACGCGAGGTACCAGGGCCTGCTGATCACCCAGATCGTGGGCTGAGCGAAGCTGAGCAGCCACGGCACGCCGACGATCGTCAGTACCAGCCAGCCCCAGCCGAGGATCCGCGCGCCGCGCAGTCTCCGCAGCGGGCCGTGCAGCAGCCAAATCATCAGCGGCAGCACCCACACCCAGTGATGGGTCCACGAGATCGGCGACAGCAGCAGCCCGAACAGCGAGACCACCACGATCCCGCCGAGCCGGTCGTCGCTGCCCAGCGCCCGCCACGCCAGAAACGCCACCGCCGCGGTGACGACCATCGCCGCCACCACCACCGGACCGTAGCCCGCGTCGTGGCCGAGGATTCGCGAGATGCCGCCCCGCCACGACTGGTTGAACGATGTTCCGATCGGACCGACACGACTCGCGTCGCCGAGCAATTCGGTGAAGTAGTAACGGGTTTGGTCGCCGACCACGAACGTCGAGACGCCGATTGTCGCGAAGAACACGACTGCCGAGAACACCACCGTTCCCCAGCGGCGCTTGCCCAGGAAGTAGAGCCCGCTGACCGCGGGTGTCAGCTTCACCCCGGCGGCCAGCCCGACCAGCAGACCCGACACCCACCATCGTGTGCTGTAGACGGCGTACAGCACGGCGAGCACCAGCAGCACGTTGATCTGGCCGTAGTCGAATGTGCTGCGCAGCGGTTCCAGCCAGATGCCGACGGCGGTCCACGCCATCGCCACCCGCCGACCTCTCGCGAGTTCCTCGTCGGTGACGAGCAGCCGTTGGCTGATCCGCACGACGCCGTACAGCGCGGCGATGATGCCCAATTGCCACGCGAGGGCGACGAGCCAGAACGGCACAAGGTGCAGCGGGTAGAACACGACGGCCGCGAACGGCGGGTAGGTGAACGGGAGCGGGAAGTCCGGCGTCTGGTCGGCGTAGACGAAGTCGTACAGCGTGCCAGGCTCGTCCAAGGCGCCTGCGCCGCCGACGTAGACGTGCAGGTCGACGAAGTTCGCGCCATTGGGCACCACATAGGTCCACGCCAGCCGCGCGGCGACGCTGACCAGGAGCAGCCACGGCGCCGCGGCCGCCAGTCGCGTCGGCAGCCGCGGGTTCGTCTTCGCTATGGCGTCTATCCGACCGACTCTAGCGATCCGGTCACCGTAGAACGTCGCCTCAGTAACGGTTGCATAAATGCCACACGTGTCACTTGAGTCACACCAGTAACTCACTAGCTTCGGGTTCAGGCCTTCGCTAACCAACGATTGGGAGAACCATGAACCGCCTTCGGAATTTGTTTGTGCCGACCATGATCGCCGCCGCGGGCGCGGTCACGGCGCTGTCGCTGAGCGCGACGGCGTCCGCCGATCCGGTGCCGGCCCCGCCGAACCCCGGTGCACAGCTGCTCACCCAGCTGTCGACCGTCGGTGCCGCTGCGCCGCAACTGATGCAGACCCTCGCGAGTTCGATGTCGGGCGCGTCGGCCCCTGCCGCGACGCCCGCGACGCCCGCGACGCCGCCTCCCGGCGCCACCGCATCGCTGACACTGCCGCAGACGCCCACGCTGCCTACGGCTCCGGCCGCTCCGGCCGCTCCGGCCGCTCTGGCCGCTCCCGCGGCACCCGCCGCTCCGGCCGCCGCGTCGGCCCCGGGCAACGCCATTTCGTCCCTCACCTCGGCGCTGCCCGCCCCGCTGTCGAATGCCGGTGGGCTGGCCGCTTTGCTTCCGAGCGGCCTGTCCGTACCCGGACTGACGGCACCCGCGGCGACGGCGCAGGCGGCAACGGCGCAGGCGGCACCCCTCGCAACGGCACCCGCCCTGGCCCTGGCACCCGTTGCACCGATCGCCGCCGCACCTGCTGCCGCGGCACCGGCAGCAGCTGTCCTCCCCGGCGTTCCGGCCGGGGTCCTCAGCGCCCTGCCGTGACGCTCAAGAGACCGCCACACCTTCGAGCCTAGGGAGAACCATGTCATCGACCCGCAAGTTGTTCGCCAACGGCGCCATCGCAGTCGGCTCGTCGGCAGCAATGCTGCTGGGTATGACGGGTACCGCCAACGCCGAGCCGGCCGCTCCACTGCCTATCGATGCCATTCAGGCACCGGGACTGCAGGCAGTGGAGGGGCTGAGCCCGGCAGTTCAGAAGGCGGCCGCCGATCCGTACAACGCTGTGTCGACGTTGATGGCGGCGGCAGCGGCGTTCACGGGCAACTCGACGGCACCACCGGACTCGAAGAATGTGGCGACTGCGGTCAACAGCTTCGTCGCGGAACCGGCGGCCGCGCATGTGCCCGCCCCTGGCGCGGTGCCGGGCGCCGAGGCTCACTTGCCCGCGGGTGTCGACCCCGCCCACGCCGTCGGACCAGCGACGGAGGCTCTTGCCGCTCCTGCCCCCGAAGCGGCCGCGATCCCCGAAGCGGCCGCGACACCCGAGGCGGCACCTGCACCTGCACCGGCTCCCAACGGCGCGGCGCCTGCTTCCCAGGCCGCGGCCAATATGCAGTTCGGCGACGACGCGCCGCCGACGCAGGACTTCATGTATCCGTCGATCAGCAACGGGTGCCTGAAGGACGGCGGGACCGTGCTCGCGACCGCAATCTCGGTCGCCGGCCCCGCCAGGATCCCCGCGCCGGGACCCGCCGCGGGCCAGACCGCCTACGTGTTCACCGCGATCGGCACGCCCGGCCCGGCGGCAGAGCAGAAGCTGCCGCTCAACGTCACCTGGGTCAACCTGACCAACGGTAAGTCGGGCAGCGCCGCGCTCAAGCCGCGTTCAGACATCAACCCGGAGGGCCCGACGACCCTGTCGGCGATCGTCGACACCGGCTCGGGCAGCATCATGTCGACGATCTTCGGCCAGGTGACCACCACCGAGAAGCAGTGTCAGTTCATGCCCACCATCGGCTCGACGGTGGTGCCGTAGCCCGCGAGCTACCTCAGTAGGCCATGAAGAGGATGGCGTCCCGGTCGTATTCACGGCCGGGATGCTGCTCGGAAAGGTGCTTCTGCGCCTTCTCGACGAGGTCGTCCTCATCCGAGCCGGTGATCGCCTCGCCGCACGGACAGTTCAGATGGGTCTTCATGCTTCTAGAATCCCACAGTCAGGATGTAGCGCATGGACTTATACGACGTCATGCGCACGATGGGGGCGGTGCGCCGGTTCACCGATGATCCGCTGCCCGACGACGTGCTCGAACGCATCCTCGACAACGCCCGGTTCGCGCCGAGCGGCGGCAATCGGCAGGGCGCCCACGTGATCGTGGTCCGCGACAGGGCGACGCGCGAGGCGATCGTGGACCTGAGCGTGACGGGTGCGCGACGCTACCTCGCGCAGACGAAGAACGGCGAGGGGCCCTGGAACCCGCTGCAGCCCATGAGGGTTTCCGCTGAAGAGGTGGCCGCGACCGAGGTTCCGCCGTATCTGGGCGCCCCTGTGCTCACGGCAGGAGCCGTGCTGGTGGTGTGCGTCGACCTCAACGTGTGCGCGGCCTTCGACCAGCACCTCGACCGCATCGGAGTGATCCCCGGCGCCTCGGTCTACCCGTTGGTCTGGAACATCCTGCTGGCAGCCCGCAATGAGGGCTACGGCGGCGTGCTCACCACGATGGCCGTCGCCGAGGAGCCTCGCGTCAAAGAACTGCTCGGGATTCCGGAGGACTACGCGATCGCCGCGCTGCTGCCGATCGGCAAGCCGGTGAAGCAGATCAAGAAGCTCACGCGCAAACCCGTTTCGGAGTTCGCGACCAGGGAGCGCTTCGACGGCGAACCGCTGTAGCGCTCTACTTCTTGGCCGCCTTGGCTGCCGCCTTCATCTGCTTCTTGTACGACCGCACCTTCTCAAGCGACCCGGCGTCGACGATGTCGGCGACCGACAGATGCGACCCCGCCTTGCCGTAGTCGCCGGCCGCCTCGCGCCAGCCCTTCGGCGTCACCCCGTACTGTTTGCCCAACAGCGCCAGGAAGATTCGGGCCTTCTGCTCGCCGAAGCCAGGCAGCTCCTTCAGTCGCGCCAGCACTTCCGCGCCGTCGGGATCGCCCGCCGCCCAGACCGCGGCGGCATCACCGCCGTAGCGGTCGACGACGATCTGCGACAACGCCTGGATGCGCTTGGCCATCGATCCGGGGAAGCGATGAACGGCAGGTCGCTCCCCGCACAACGCAGCGAACTTCTCCGGGTCGTAGTCGGCTATTTCGCGGGCGTCCACACCGCCCATGCGATCGGCGATCTTCTTCGGGCCCGCGAACGCGACCTCGAGTGGGATTTGCTGGTCGAGCAGCATGCCGATTAGCAACGCAAAGGGGTTCGACTCCAGCAGAGCGTCGGCCTCGGGATCTTGGACCAGCTGCAGGTTTGGCACAGCGACAGTTTAGATCCCCGAATCGCGCCTCGAGTGGCCAGTTATCTGCTCCTCGACACGCTCAGCCGCTATACAACTGGCCACTCGGCGACGCTTATGCGGTTTGACGTCGCCGAACGTCGGGAACCCCCGCCTCAGCCAGGTCTCAGTATGCTGTGGACCGCACAATTTCACATCGAGGTCAGGGAGTCCGCATTGTCCGATACCGACCTTCCGCCCGCAGCGCCCGAGTCGTCTGCCAGCGGTCAGCGATTCGTCGAAGTCCAGGCGAGTCCGGAGTTCCGAGAACTGCGAAGTAGACTGCGCCGCTTCGTATTTCCGATGACTGCCGTCTTCCTCCTGTGGTATTTCGCCTACGTACTCCTCGGCGCCTTCGCCCACGACTTCATGGCCACCAAGGTGTGGGGCGACATCAACGTCGGCATCGTGATCGGGCTCGGCCAGTTCGTCACCACCTTCCTGATCACCTTCATCTACGTGCGATTCGCCAACCGTGAACTCGACCCGCGTGCCGAAGCCATCCGCGACGAGTTGGAAGGCCGCCCCGCGTGACCGCCCACATCCTTGCCGCTGACGGCGAAGCGATAGGCAACCCCGCCGCCAACATCGGGATCTTCCTGTTGTTCGTCGCGGTGACGCTGTTCTTCGTGATTCGGGCCAGCAAGAAAAACGCGACAGCAGCCGAGTTCTTCACCGCAGGGCGTTCGTTCACCGGCCCGCAGAACGGCATCGCGATCTCAGGTGACTATCTGTCGGCTGCCAGCTTTCTCGGCATCGCGGGCGCCATCGCGGTCTATGGCTACGACGGGTTCCTCTACTCCATCGGCTTCCTGGTGGCCTGGCTGGTCGCGCTGCTGCTGGTCGCCGAATTGCTGCGTAACGCAGGCAAATTCACGATGGCCGATGTGCTGAGCTTCCGGCTCAGACAACGCCCGGTGCGTATGGCCGCAGCCCTCACCACGCTTGCAGTCTGCTTGTTCTATCTACTGGCCCAGATGGCGGGCGCCGGCGGGCTGGTGGCACTGCTGCTCAACATCACCAGCGATATCGGCCAAGCCCTCGTGATCGCGGTCGTCGGCGTGTTGATGATCCTCTACGTCCTCATCGGCGGTATGAAGGGCACCACCTGGGTGCAGATCATCAAAGCGGTCCTGCTGATCGGCGGCGCCGCGCTGATGACGGTCTGGGTGCTGGCCAAGTTCGGCCTCAACTTCTCCGAGATGCTCGGCTCCGCGCAGTCGGCCGTTTCGAGTGCGACGACCGAGGGCGTCGCCAAGCGCGACGTGCTCGCGCCGGGTGCCCAGTACGGTGCCAGCCTGACGTCGCAGATCAACTTCGTGTCGCTGGCCTTGGCGCTGGTCCTCGGCACCGCCGGACTGCCGCACGTGCTGATGCGCTTCTACACAGTGCCGACGGCCAAGGAAGCACGCCGCTCGGTGGTCTGGGCGATCGTCCTTATCGGCGCCTTCTACCTGTTCACGCTGGCGCTGGGCTACGGTGCGGCGGCACTCGTCGGGCCAGACGCGATACTCGCAGCGCCAGGCGCGCAGAATTCCGCGGCGCCGCTGCTGGCGTTCGAACTCGGCGGTGTGGTCCTGCTCGGCATCATCTCCGCGGTCGCGTTCGCGACGATCCTCGCGGTCGTCGCCGGGCTGACCATCACCGCGGCGACGTCGTTCGCGCACGACATCTATGCCAGCGTGCTGAAGAACCACGACGTCAACGAGGGCGAGCAGGTCCGGGTATCCCGTATCACCGTCGTGGTGATCGGCATCTTCGCGATCCTGCTCGGCATCCTCGCCGCCGAGCAGAACATCGCGTTCCTGGTAGCGCTGGCCTTCGCGGTCGCCGCCGCCGCCAATCTGCCGACCATCCTGTATTCGCTGTACTGGCAACGGTTCAACACGCGCGGTGCGCTGTGGAGTATGTACGGCGGGATGATCTCGACGATCGTGCTGATCATCTTCTCCCCCGCGGTGTCGGGCGCGAAGACGGCGATGATGCCGGGCGTGGACTTCGCCTGGTTCCCACTCGCGAATCCGGGCATCGTGTCGATTCCGCTCGCGTTCCTCCTCGGCATCGTCGGCACACTGACGTCGTCGGATCGCGGCGATCCGGAGTTGAATGCGGAGTTCGAGGTGCGGGCCCTGACCGGCGTCGGCGCCGAGAAAGCGGTCACACCGCACTGATCTGGTGGAATAGAGCAGGTGGCTAAGCCGCTGAACAACCACATGCTCGAAACCTCGCCCCGCCGCCGCTATGCGTTCGCGTTGCTGGCGTACGCCTTCGCGGCGATCATGGTCGGCACCACACTGCCGACGCCGATGTATGCGCTCTACGCGGAGCGAATGCACTTCGACGTGCTGACGACCACGGTGATCTACGCGA
Source organism: Mycobacterium sp. ITM-2016-00318 (assembly GCF_002968285.2). Lineage (NCBI taxonomy): Bacteria > Bacillati > Actinomycetota > Actinomycetes > Mycobacteriales > Mycobacteriaceae > Mycobacterium > Mycobacterium sp. ITM-2016-00318. The sequence continues at coordinate 4,161,676 of NZ_CP134400.1, forward strand.
CGTACGCGTTCGGCGTTCTCTTCGCGCTGCTGGCGTTCGGCCGTTGGTCGGACGCCATCGGACGGCGGCCGCTTCTGCTGGCGGGCACCGCGGCGGCACTCGCGAGCGCCATGGTGTTCTTGGCCGCCGATTCAGTGCCGCTGCTGTTGGTAGGACGAGTTCTCTCCGGGTTGTCGGCGGGCATCTTCACAGGCACCGCGACCGCTGCGGTCATCGAAGCGGCACCGCCCAAGTGGCACACCCGAGCGGCGGCGGTCGCTACGGCCGCCAACGTCGGCGGACTTGGCGGAGGGCCTCTCCTTGCGGGAGTCTTGGTTCAGTACGCGCCTCATCCACTGCACCTGACATTTGTCGTGCACATCGGAATGACTCTGCTGGCCGCCATAGCGGTGCTCGTCGTGCCGGAAACGTCCGAACGTACAGGAACCCTTGGTATACAACGTCTTGCGGTGCCGCCCGAGGTTCGTGGTGTCTTCGCCATCGCAGCGATCGGCGCGTTCGCCGGCTTCGCCGTCACCGGTCTGTTCGCGTCGGTCGCACCGGCATTTCTCTCTGGCGTCATCGGCGTGGAGAACCACGCTGTCGCGGGCGCCGTCGCATCCACCGTCTTCGTCGCCTCGGCGGCAACACAACTCTTCGCGGGCCGAATCGAGCCGAAGCGGGCGTTGGTCGTCGGCTGCGCCATCCTGGTCGTCGGGATGGTCATCCTCACCGCCGCGCTGGAACTCTCGTCGCTCTGGGGCCTGATCGCCGCCGCGATCGTCGGCGGTGTCGGACAAGGCATCTGCTTCAGCCGCGGACTGGCGGCGATATCCGAGCTGACACCCGCGGATCGACGAGCTGAGATCAGTTCCGCCTACTTCGTCGTCGCGTACGTGGCGATATCGCTTCCGGTGATCGGCGAGGGATTCGCCGCGCGGCTGTGGGGACTGCAGACCGCAGGATCCGCGTTCGCGGCGGCGGTGGCCGTGCTGGCGGTGTTCTGCCTGGTGGCCATTGTCGTTCGGGAGAGACGCAAGGCCGCTGTTCTCGCCTGAGCCCGGGTTTGAGCACTTTACTCAGACTTCCGTTGCAGGACAGACCTACCTGCAGGGTAGTTACAGCACGCCCGCACCCGGTGTCGCCAGTGGCCCTAGCGCTAGCCGCTCTTGCGGCGGAACTCGCGCCTGCTCTCGAGCGGGCCGTGCGCCCTGGGCTGCTTGTTTCCGGCGTCCTTGTGATCGGCTCCGCCGCCGGCTTTCGCCTTCTTCTTCTCCAGCGCCTCCCGGAACTTCCGTTTCGTGTCGTCTTCCGGTGAATCAGCCATAGCGGCAGCCTAGCGCGGCCGCCGTGGCGTCGCCGCAACCTTTTCCTGCCGACTGTTCGGCCGCGTCAGCGCTTGCCGGGCGGCATGCCATACAGGTGCGAGATCTGCAGCGTCATCACGACCCGCCGGTCGTCGACCATGGCTCGCCGGTAGTCGTCCCAGTCGGGATGCTCGCCCCTGATGTTGCGGTACAGCGCGATCAGCGCCTCGACGGTGTCGTCGTGTTCGTCGGCAGCGGGAGGGGTGAGGCCCGCGTTGCCCTCGGCGACGGCGTAGGACCATCCGTCGTCAGAGCTGACGTGCAGCGACGCCCTCTCGTCGCGGCGCAGATTGCGTGTCTTCGCCCGCGGTTCGGTGATCGACGCCTGGATGGTCAGCGTTCGCGGGTCGAAGTGATACGACACGTTGGACAGTTGCGGCCTGCCGTCGCGCTTGATGGTGGCCAGCACGCCGAGCGAGTTGTTGCTGATCACCGCGAGCAGCTTGTCGTCGAACACCTGGCGGGTCATGCCCCGAGCCTACGTCGGGCGCAGGCGGGGCCGACTGCTATTGGCAGCGCGTACCTACTATGGCCGCATGGCAGTAATCAGCGGCGACACCCTGGAAGGCGTTTCGGCGACGACGTTGTGGACGCTGCACTTCCGCGCCACGGAAGCGAAACGGTCCGACGGGGTCATCCGGGATCCGTGGGCCATCACCCTGTGCGACTCGATCTCCTACGACTACCTCAAGTTCGGCAAGCCCAACCAGTCGCATGCACTGCGGGCCGCGGCCTTCGACCGCGAGATGCAGGAGTACCTGGGATCGCATCCGAAGGCGTCGGTCGTTGCGCTGGCCGAGGGCCTGCAGACCAGCTTCTGGCGACTGGAGGCCGAGGGCTACGCCGACGAGTTGACCTGGTACTCCATCGATCTGCCGCCCGTCATGGCCCTGCGCGCGCAACTGCTTCCGCACGACGACCGGATCGTTCCGCTCGCACAGTCCGCGCTCGATAACAGCTGGATGGACAGGGTCGACCAGTCGAACGGTGTCTTCATCACCGCCGAGGGATTGTTGATGTACCTGAACCCCGACGACGCACTCGGGCTTATTCGCGAATGCGCCGCACGGTTCCCCGGCGGCCGGATGATGTTCGACAACATCCCGCCGTTCTTCAGTCGCAAGACGCTCAAGGGTGTCAAATTGTCCGACCGCTACACCGCTCCGCCGATGCCGTTCGCGATGACGCCCGAGGAGGGAATGGCGTTGGCCGATAGCATCCCCGGCATCCGCAGCGCCCGCGACATCAAATACCCGCCGGGCCGCGGCGTGTACAAGGTCTTCGGGTGGCCGCTCTTCGATCGAGGTCTGAGCCGGTACCGGCCGAGCATCACGCTGCTGGAGTTCGACCGGTGACCCGGTATGCCGCGTTCCTGCGCGGTGTCAACGTCGGCGGGGTGAACCTCAAGATGGTGGAGGTCGTCGCGACCCTGGAGAACGCCGGGTTCACAGGTGTCAAGACCGTGCTGGCCACCGGTAACGTGTTGTTGGAGAGCAGGTCTGGCGTCGACGCCGTCCGCAAGAAGGCCGAGAAGGTGCTGCGCGACGAGTTCGGCTACGACGCTTGGGTCCTGGCCTACGACATCGACACCGTGAAGGCGATATCGGACAAGTTCCCGTTCGAGCGCGAGGTCGACGGGTACCACAGCTACGTCACGTTCGTCACCGATGCCGACGTGCTCGACGAACTGGCCGCGCTCGCGAAGGACGCGGGCAAGGACGAGAAGATCAAGCGCGGCGAGGGCGTCATCTATTGGCAGGTGCCGAACAAGGGGACGCTGGACACCACGATCGGCAAGACGATGGGCAAGAAGCGCTACAAGTCGTCGACGACGACTCGCAACCTACGGACGATCGACAAGGTACTGAAATGAGCGCTAGCTGATGAGTAAGGCTGACGGTTCTGCGCTTACCGGCGTCTCCGAGACGGCGCTGCTGACGCTGTTGGTGCGGGCTACCGAGGCACGGCGACCGGACTCCATCATCGAGGACCCGATGGCGATCAAGCTGGTCGACGACATCGACTTCGACTTCGCCAAGTTCGGTTTCACCCGCCGCCAGGACATGGCGCTTCGAGCGCTCGCGTTCGACAAGTACACCCGCCGCTACCTCGTCGACCACCCGTCGGCGACCGTTGTCGCGCTCGCGGAGGGTTTGCAGACCAGCTTCTACCGATTGGACGCGTCGGGTGTCGGCGACCAGTTCCGTTGGCTCACCGTTGATCTGCCACCGATTATCGAACTGCGCGAGAGACTGCTGCCGCCGTCGGACCGGGTGACGACGATCGCGCAGTCCGCGCTGGACTACAGCTGGATGAATCGGGTGGACGCCGCCGACGGCGTGTTCATCACCACCGAGGGCCTACTGATGTACCTGCAGCCGGAGGAGGCCCTCGGCCTGATCGCCGAATGTGCCAAGCGATTTCCCGGCGGACAGATGATGTTCGACCTGCCGCCTGCGTTGTTCGCCGCGTGGGTACGGCGAGGCTTCCGAGCGTCGCTGCGCTACCGGGTCCCGCCGATGCCGTTCACGCTGTCGCCGTCGGATATCGCAAATCTCGCCAACACCATCCCCGGCGTGCGAGCCGTGCACGATCTGCCGATGGTGCCCGCTCGCGGCAAAGTGCTGAACGGGTTGATGTGGACTCTTCAGCGAATACCGCTACTCGATTCCGTTCGGCCGGTTTACACCCTGCTCGAGTTCGGTTAGCCGAACGCCGCCTCGACATATTTGAGCGCCTCGTCCTTGTCGACGCCGAGCGCCTTGGCCGCCGTCGCATAGGTGTGCGCAGCGGTCGCCATCGCGGCGTCCGCCGGATCGGTTCGGGCGACGAATGTGCCGAAACGGCCGCGTGTTTCGAGGATTCCGGCAGACTCCAGCTCGCGATACGCACGGGCCACGGTGTTGACGGCCATGCTCAGCTTTCCCGCGAGTTCGCGCACCGTCGGCAACCGCGTGCCCGGTGGCAGCCGACCGCTTCGAATCCCGTCGATGATCTGCCCTCTGAGCTGATCGAACAACGGCTGGCTGGCGTGCGGATCGGCTTGAACCCATTCCCCCAAATCGGTCACGTGCTCAGTATCGCGCATAGGCGTTAGTTTGGAGAGGTGCAATTGACGGTGCTCAGCGGAGCGGGTATCTCCGCCGAGAGCGGGGTTCCGACGTTTCGCGACGTCGAGACGGGTTTGTGGGCGAAAGTCGACCCCTACGAAATTTCCAGCGCCGAGGGTTGGCAGCGACATCCGGAGAAGGTCTGGGCCTGGTACCTGTGGCGTCACTACATGATGCAGGGTGTCGAGCCGAACAACGGTCACAGGGCCGTCGCGGCCTGGGAGGACCACGCCGAGGTGCACGTCGTCACCCAGAACGTCGATAACCTGCACGAACGCGCGGGCAGCGAGCGGGTCTACCACCTGCACGGCAGCCTCTTCGAATTCCGTTGCGACCGTTGCCAAGGCGAGTTTCGAGGTGAACTACCCGCCATGCCGGAACCAGTCGAGACGGTGACGCCGCCGCAGTGCCGGTGCGGCGGGCTGATCAGGCCGAATGTCGTGTGGTTCGGCGAGGCGCTGCCCGACTCGGCATGGCAGAAATCAGTCGAGGCGGTCAGCAATCCCGATCTCGTCGTCGTGGTGGGGACGTCGTCGATCGTCTACCCCGCCGCGGGCCTGCCCGAACTGGCGCTGGCCAACGGCATCCCCGTGATCGAGGTCAACCCCGAGCCGACACCGCTGTCGAATGCGGCGACGGCCACCGTGCGGGAGTCCGCCGCGAGCGCGCTGCCGACGCTGCTGCAGCGCCTCCCGTCACTCCTCGGCTGAGTGCGGTTTCGGCGCGCCTGGTCACGCTGAGGATGACTGCGCGCGCCCAAATCGCTAACCGGCGGGCTAAGCGGGCTTGAGGGCACGGCCGATCGTGTACTCGGCCACCGGCGTGGGGAACCAGGCGGGCATGGCGGCCTCGCGGCGGGCGCCGGCCACCTCGAACCCGGCGCCGACGATCGACGACTCGGTGTCGCGGTGGGTGTGGCAGTTGCCCATCAGCCGGGGCCATACGGTCGCGTCGGCGACCTTCTGCAACCGACCACGGAAGCCGCCGCTGCCGACGTGTTCGAGGAAGCGCAGCTCACCACCGGGGCGGACAAGTGAAAACAGTTGCCGCAGAACACTGTCCGGGTCATCGACCGAGCAGAGCACCAGCGAGCACACCACCGCGTCGAACGGCGTGCCGTCGGCATCGCTCAAGTATCTCTCGACGGTGCCTGCACTCACGGTCACCGGTATCGGCGCCTTCTCGGCGGCCGCCTGGGCCTGCGGAGCCAGTCGCACCTCGGGTTCGACGGCGACGACCTCGGTCACGGTCTCCGGGTAATACGCGAAGTTCGTTCCGGTACCCGCGCCGACCTCGAGCACACGGCCGGACAGGCCCGCCAGGTTCTCGGTCCGCAGCCGCCGGATCTCCTCGGTCTCGTGGTTCGACAGGAATGTCCAGAGCTTGGCGAAGAACGGGTTGTCCGTGGTGTCGCCTGTATTTGTCACGACTTCCCTTCCTGCGGCCGGTTTTTCAGCAGCCACTCGATGGTCTGCGCAGGGGTGGCGTCGTCGTCATCGACGAGTCCCAGCACGATATGGCCCAGGCACGCCGCCGACAGCGTCTGATCGGCGAACTCCTCGGCATCGCCCCAGGGCAGATACGGCTTGGAGATCAACAGCGCGGCGACGCCGTGCACAGCGGTCAACAGCTGCAGCGCGGCGATGGTGGGATCCTTCGACGGATAGATGCCCTCTTCGATCAATCCCTCGACCGAATGGCGCAGGTGCTGGAACGCCGAGCTGTTCAACGTCATGTCGACGTCGCTGCCCTCGCGCCCCTCGCCCATGGTCGCGATGCGATACAGCTCGGGGGTTTGCATCGCGAAGCGGACATAGGCCAGCCCCTGCGCGCGCAATACCTCGATCGTCGACGGCTGATCGGCGCTGACCCGCTGCATCTCCTCGTCGAGCTTCTCGAAGTACCGCGCACACACCGCGTCGAGCAGCGCGTCCTTGTCGGCGAAGTGTAGGTAGATCGACGGCGGGGTGACCCCGACACGCTGGGCCACCGACCGGATCGATACGGCCTTGGCGTGTCCGGTCTCCAACAGCAATTCGGTGGTCGCGTCGAGTATCTCGTCTCTCAGCTGCTCACCGGAGCCGCGCGGAGCACGCCGTCGCTTGAGTGGCAGGGACATCGTCACCCGCTCTCCGTCACCGTGGCCGCCGCCCGCTCGCGTTTCTCGGCAGGCGGTATCAAGTCGTCCGCCGACTCGCTGATGCCGATGCGTTCGTGCAGCCGGACCAGCGGCTTGGGCGCCCACCAGTTCCAGCGGCCGAGCACATGCATGAAGGCAGGCACCAGCAGCATGCGCACAAGGGTGGCGTCGACGAGGATCGCCAGCGTCAGGCCGAGACCGAACATCCGCATGAACGACACCTGCGCCGCGATCAACGCCGCGAACGATATCGACATCACCACTGCCGCTGCGGTGACGACGCGGCCGGTGCGGGCCAGCCCGAGCGCGACGGCCTCGTCGTTGTCGGCGCGCGTCTTACCCGGCAGGGACAGCCAGTACTCCCTGATGCGGCTGATCAGGAAGACTTCGTAGTCCATCGACAGCCCGAACGCGATGCAGAACAGCAGCACCGGCATGTTCGCGACAAGCGTCCCTGTGGGGGTGGTCCCGAATGCACCGAGGTGCCCCTCCTGGAATATCCACACCAGGGCGCCGAACGCCGCGGTCAACGACAAGACGTTGAGTAGCAGCGCTTTCAACGGGAGCACGACGCTGCCCGTCAGCAGGAACAGCAACACGAAGGTGATGGCGGCGATCACGCCGAGCACCAATGGCAATCGATCCGTGATGCCCGTCGAGATGTCCTCGTTCTGCTGGGCCACACCCGTGATCTCGACCGGTTTTCCGGCGGGCGTGATCACGGCTCGCACCTCGTCGAGCTGTCTTCCGGATGCTTCCGAGAACAACGGCGCGCTGCTGACGACCGTCAGGAAGGCACTGCCGTCCTTCGAACCCGCTGCAGCCGATGGCGGTCCGGCAGGTGCCCCGTCGACGAACGCGCCCGTCGGCGATGACACGGATGTCACGCCCGGCACGGCGGACAGTTCCTGGGCGTAGCGACTGAGATCCTGGGGCGGCACCCCGGCGGCGTCGGGAATCACGATCGTGATGTTTCTCGCCGAGTCGACGGCGAAGTCGTTGCGCATCTGGTCGCCGACATCGCGGGCCGACAACGAGCTGGGTAGCACACGGTCGTCGGGGAAGCCCCACTTGGCGCCGAGGAAGGGCGCCCCGAGCAGAAGGAGCAAAGCGACGATCACGATACCTATCGGAATAGCCCGACGCATGACGAGTTTGGTGCAGCGATACCAGAAGGTCTCGTCCACCGGCTTGGCAGCAGGCTCGGGTCTGCCGAGGATGCGACGGAGAAGGCGGCGCACGTCGTATGAGTCGAGCCGATCGCCCAGCAGCACGATCGCCGCTGGGGTCACGACGATCGCGGCGAACGCGGCGAACGCCACCACGGCGACGCCCGCGTACGCGAACGACTTCAGGAAGTACATCGGGAACAGCACCATCGCCACCGTCGACAGCGCCACCGTCATCGCCGAGAACAGAACGGTCCGGCCTGCGGTGGCCATGGTGCGGACCAAGGCTTCCTCGCGGCCAGACCCTGACGCGAGTTCATCGCGGTATCGGCTGACGATCAACAGCGTGTAGTCGATGGCCAGGGCAAGACCCAGGGCCACAGAAAGGTTCAGCGCGAAGACCGACACGTCGGTGACGAAGGTGACGGCGTGCAGCACCGCCATCGATCCCAGGATCGCGAATCCGCCGACGGCCAACGGCAGAGCCGCCGTCAGCAGCCCGCCGAACACCCACACCAGGACGATGAAGCTCAGTGGGATCGCGATGGATTCCATGAGCAGCAGATCCCGTTCGCTCTGGCCGTTGATCTGCACGTAGATCATCGCCTCGCCGCCGGCCTTCACGGTGACGCCGTCGCGGTCATGAACCAGTCGGCCGGTGAGCTCTTTGGTGTACTTCTGTGCGTCGCTCTCACCGCCGGAGATGCCCGCGACGATCAGCCCGGTCTTGCCGTCCTTGCTGAGAAGCGCCGGGGCGGCTGGTGGCGGCGCGGTCCATGCCGACGTCACGTCAGCCACGTGTGGTGAGTCCGACAGCTGGGAGGCGATATCGGTGCCGACCGATCTAGCTTCGGGGGTCTGCGCTCCTTGCTCCGACGTCACGCTGATGACGAGCTGCATGTCGCCCTGGCCGAATTTGTCGACGAGCAACTGCTTGGCCTTGGCGGATTGCGAGGTCGGGTCCTGGAATCCGCCGGCTGACAGGCTCTTGGTGACCGGGATACCGAAGATGCCGGTTGCCACCATCACCAGCAGCGCAATGGCGATGATCCGTTTCGGGGCGCGGATGGCCAACCGGGCGATCTGTTGCAGCACATCGAATCCCTTCGAAGCAGTATGCGGCTACCACCGGTAAGTTACCAACGGTAACTTACCAACGTCAACGCGTCCTTTCCTTGATAACCACGTCCGGGGACGCAGAAGCGTTCATCGGTGCAACGTGCACGATTAATTCAGCGGCCATCATTGGTCAGTACTGCATGACATCCACAGGATCCTCACAGGCCCATAGGCTCGATGGCATGGACGCCACCGACACCACGCGACTGTCCACGTCCCCGGCCGACGTCGGCCTGCTGATTCTTCGCATCGGCGTCGGCGCCGCCATGCTTCAGGCGGGGCTTATCAAAGCGCTCGACTTCGGCACGACAGTGGGCTTCATGGACTCCGGCGGCTGGAGCCTGCCGACGGTTGGGGCGTTGATGGTGACGATCGCTGAGACCGCGGGCGGTATCGGGCTCGTCCTCGGGCTGTTGACGCCGCTGTCTGCATGTGCGGTCGTCGGCGCCATGATCTGCGCTTGGGCTGTCAACGTTTCGCGGGGCGCGTTCTGGTCGGAACCCTTCAACGTGCCGTTCCTGTTGTTCATCGGTGCCGCCACGCTGCTGTTCACCGGCGCCGGCGAGTATTCGGTGGACGCCCAGGTCCTGGGCAGGCGCCGATGGTCGGTGAAGATCGCGACCGGATTACTCGTTCTGGCGTTCGCCATGGCGATCCTCACGTGGATCGTGTTGAACGGCACAAATCCCATTCATTTCAGCTCACCGGCGTAATCGCAGGTCAGCTACTCGCCAGTAACCCGCGACCCTACCCGGCGGTAAGAATTGCCACGATATTGCGAATCGTGACTCAAAGATTCCTTAATGGTGACCCATACGCTCTGTGTCATGTGGATCGACGACACCAGTGCTGATGTCATCAAGGTTGACTTCGAGGCGCTCTACCACGGCGATGTTCTCGTCGAGGGCGACACCTCCGAGCAGCTCGACGATATCCAGCAGCTGCCCTACGCAGTCTGAGGCAACGCGCTCGCACCGAGCGCGTTGACCCGTCAGACAGTTTGCCCCGTTCGAGGCCCTCGTTGATCTTTTGTTTGGCTCAAAAAGTCCGCCCTATGCGACGTTTACTTCCGCGGACACGTCGACCATGCCGGACAACTTCTCCGTGATGAGTTCCTCGGCGTCGGACACGATGCGCGACACGAGCTCATCGCACGTCGGAATGTCGTTGATCAAACCCATCGCCGTGCCGACCGACCAGATGCCCGCGTCCACGTCACCAATTTCATAGACCTTGACCCCGCGCGAACCCGCGACCAGGTCTTTCACGTCCTCGAACTGGCCCCCGTTGTTGAGGATCTGCACCACCTCGCGCGACACCGCATTGCTTGCGACGCGAGCGGTGTTGCGCAGCGGCCGGAAGATCATCTCCGTGTCGAGCTCGGTGCCCGCCACGATGGCTTCCTTGACCTTCTGATGGATCGCCGACTCGGCCGTGCACATGAACCGCGAGCCCATATTGATGCCGTCGGCACCCAGTGCAAGCGCGGCCACCAGTCCCCGCCCGTCGGCGAAGCCGCCGGAGGCGATCATCGGGATGTCGATCTTGGCCGCCGCCGCGGGAATCAACACCAGGCCCGGGATGTCGTCCTCGCCGGGATGCCCGGCACATTCGAATCCGTCGATGCTGATGCCGTCGACGCCGAGGCTCTGGGCCTTGACCGCATGGCGCACCGAGGTGCACTTGTGCAGCACCTTGATCCCGTTGTCGTGGAACATCGGCAGATGCGGCGCGGGGTTGGATCCCGCGGTCTCCACGATCTTGATGCCTTCGTCGACGATGACCTGCCGGTACTCGTCATACGGCGGCGGGTTGATGGTCGGCAGGATCGTCAGGTTGACGCCGAACGGCTTGTCGGTCAAATCCCGGCACTTCGCGATCTCGCGGGCCAGGTCCGCAGGCGTCGGCTGCGTCAGCGCGGTGATGAATCCCAGCGCACCGGCATTCGCGACGGCCGCCACGAGTTCCGCGCGACCCACCCACTGCATACCGCCCTGCACGACGGGGTGCTCGACCCCGAACGTCTCGGTGAACTTCGTCCTTATCGTCATCGCGGAGCCATCCTGATCGCGCCGTCCAGGCGAATCACTTCGCCGTTCAGCATCGGGTTCTCGACGATGTGCACGGCCAGCGCGCCGTACTCGTCAGGGTCGCCGAGGCGGGCCGGGTGGGGCACCTGCTTGCCCAGCGAGGCCTGCGCCTCCTCGGGAAGCGAGCCGAGCAACGGGGTCTTGAACAACCCCGGCGCGATGGTCACCACGCGGATGAACTCCCGCGACAGGTCGCGGGCGATCGGCAGGGTCATGCCGACGACCCCGCCCTTGGACGCGGAGTACGCCGCCTGGCCGATCTGGCCCTCGAACGCCGCGACCGATGCGGTGTTGATGATGACGCCGCGCTCACCGTTCACCGGTTCGGTCTTGGCGATGCGCTCGGCGGCCAACCGCAGCACGTTGAAGGTGCCGATGAGGTTCACCTCGATGACCTTCTTGAAGCCGTCGAGCGGAAACGGGCCGTCCTTGCCCAGCGTCTTGATCGCGTTGCCGATGCCCGCACAGTTGACGTTGATGCGCAGCGGGCCCATCTTCTCGGCGACGTCCAGAGCCGCGCTGACCGCGTCCGGGTCGGTCACGTTGGTCTCGACGAACTGGGCGCGCTCGCCGAGTTCCGACACGCCCTCCTCACCTTTGAGGTCGATGACGACCACCGATGCGCCCCTGTCGAGCAGCCGCTTGGTGGTGGCCAGGCCGAGACCGGAGGCGCCTCCGGTGACGACGGCTACGGAGTCTTTGATCTCCACTTAGTGCGTTCCTTTCATTTCGAGCGAGCGGGTCGTCTCTATCGCCGAGCAGACGCAAAAGTTCCCTCTCCACGGCGTGTCGCGGCACATTTGCGTCTGTTCGCGCGAAGAAGTCCTTACCTAATTCCAGTCGCGCAGAACGGTTTCGATGTCGGTACCCGGCTCGCCCAACGGCTTGGGAGTAGGCGGCACGCTGCGGGAGAACCGCGGCGCGGGCGAGGGCAGCAGGATGTCGCCGTCGAGATAGAAGGTGTCGCGCTCGGTGATGTGCGGTTCGCTCTGCACCTCGGCGAACGACAGCACGGGGGTGGCGCAGGCGTCGTTGCCGGAGAACACCTCGGCCCAGTGGTCGCGGTCCTTCGATTTGAAGACCTCGGCGATCCGGGCCCGCAGCTCGGGCCAACGGCTGACGTCCTGCTGGGCGGGGAGATCCTCACCGTCGAGGCCCAGACCCTTGAGCAGTTCCGCGTAGAACTGCGGCTCGATCGAGCCGATCGACATGTAGCGGCCGTCCGCGCACTCGTAGGTGTCGTAGTACGGCGCGCCGCTGTCGAGCATGTTGGTACCGCGCTCGTCGGACCAGAGTCCGCCCGCGCGCATGCCCCACATCATCGCCATCAGAATGTTGGAGCCGTCGATCATGGCCGCGTCGACGACCTGTCCCTTGCCGGAGGTCTGTCGTTCCCAAAGCGCGGCGAGGACGCCGACGATCAGGAACATGGAGCCGCCACCGAAGTCGCCGGTCAGGTTCAGCGGTGGAACGGGCCGCTCGTCCTTGTGGCCGATGGAGTGCAGCAAGCCGTTGAGCGAGATGTAGTTGATGTCGTGGCCGGCCTGCTGGCTGCGGGGGCCGGTCTGGCCCCAGCCCGTCATCCGCGCGTACACCAACCGCTCGTTGACCTTCGCGCAGTCATCGGGCCCGAGGCCGAGCCGCTCGGTGACGCCGGGCCGGTACCCCTCGATCAGCACATCTGCCTTCGCGACCAGCGCGAGTACCTGCTCGCGGCCTTCGTCGGACTTCAGGTTGGCCGCCACCGCGCGGCGGTTGCGGTTCATGGCCTCGTGGCTGCCCTTCGGCACTCCGCCGGTCCCGCCGGGGCGCTCGACGCGCACCACGTCGGCGCCGAGATCGGCGAGGATCATCGCCGCGTGCGGGCCGGGGCCGATGCCCGCCAATTCGACGATTCGCAAACCCTGCAGTGGTCCCGCCATTGAAAAGAACCCGCCTCCCGTAGTTGACCGCGACATAGCTTACTTGTATAACCAAGTGGACTCATCGTCGGCTCGGTAGGACCTCGTGCTCCTCTCGTCCGCGCCCGAATCTAAGGTTCACCCATGACTTCCATCGACTCCGGCACGGGAGCGTATGTGAGCGTCGACGGGCTCGAGGTGAGCGTCGCCGACGGCGTGCTGTCGTTGACGCTGAACCGCCCGGACAGCCTCAACTCCCTGACCGCGACGATGCTCGACGGCATCGCCGACGCGCTGGCCGCCGCCGCCGCCGACCCGCAGGTCAAGGTGGTGCGTCTGGCGGGTGCCGGTCGCGGGTTCAGCTCCGGTGCGGGTATCAGCGCAGACGATCAGACCAAGAAGGCCGGCGGCCTGACGGTGCTCGACGCCGCGAACCGGGCGATCCGGTCCATCGTGGCGCTGCCCCGGCCCGTGGTCGCCGTCGTGCAGGGGCCCGCAGCGGGCGTCGGCGCGTCGCTGGCGCTGGCATGTGACATCGTGATCGCCTCGGACAAGGGCTATTTCATGCTCGCCTTCACCAAGATCGGGTTGATGCCCGACGGCGGCGCCTCGGCTTTGGTGGCGGCGGCCGTCGGCCGTGTCCGGGCGATGCGGATGGCATTGCTGGCGGACAAGATTCACGCGGAGGAGGCATTTCAGGCGGGCCTGGTGACCGCGGTGTATCCGGCCGATCAACTCGACGCCGAAGTCGACAAGGTGATCGCGACGCTGGTCCGCGGTCCGGTGGTCGCGCTGGCGAAGACCAAGGACGCGATCAACTCCACGACGCTGGCCGAACTCGAAGCCGCCCTGGAACGCGAACACTCCGGGCAGGCCGCGCTGCTGCGCGGCACCGACTACCGCGAAGGCATCAAGGCCTTCCAGGAACGGCGCGCGGCCACCTTCACCGATACCTGATTCACTCTGCCGCCCAAACCAACGCTCGGGCGCAAAAGTGCGAGTACAGAGCGCCATTACGTCGATCTCGGCGAACAAAATTCGGTGGACGCGGCGATCACCCGTCAGCGACCATCGTCTGCGTGAGCACGCAATACGACATCCCGGTGGCCGACGCCGGTCGATGGCGTGTGCTCGTACCGTTTCGCTCCCGCGAGTACCGCCTGCTGATCGCCGCGGTGTCGTTGTCGATCTTCGCCGACGGCATGTTCGCGGTGGTGTTGGCCCTGCAGGTGATCGAACTCGACAACAACCCGGTGTCGTTGTCGATCGTGACGACGTGCTGGGGCGCAGCGTTCGTCGCGTTCGTCCTGGTCGGCGGAATCACCGCGGACAGGATCAAACAGCGCACGATCATCATCGCCACCGAGTCGGTCAACGTGCTCGCATCGTCGGCCATAGCGGTGCTGGGACTCGTTGGCGCGCTGCATGTCTGGCATCTTGCGGTGGCTTCAGCGGCGATGGGCACCGCGGCGGCGTTCTTCTTTCCCGCATACAGCGCGATCCTGCCGAGGATCCTGCCCGCCGACCAGCTCCTAGCGGCCAACGGGGTCGAAGGCGTTGTGCGCCCGGTCTTCCAGCGCGCAGTCGGCCCTGCGGTCGCCGGAATCGTGGTGGGTGCGACGTTCCCCGCGCTGGGCGCCACCACCGTAGCGGTCTTGTTCGCCATCGGACTCGTGCTGCTGGTGGCCACTCGGCCCGCGACGAAAGCGTCTGTCGCAAAACATGATCACGTGCAACCACACGTGCTGCGCGACCTACGCGACGGCTTCGGCTTCATGCTGCGCACGCCGTGGCTGCTGTGGACGCTGCTGTTCGCGAGCATGTTCGTGTTGGTGGTGCTTGGCCCGATCGAGGTCTTGCTCCCGTTCATCGCCGCCGACCGGTTCCACGACGGGGCGAGGTCCTATGGCTTCGTCCTCGCTTTCTTCGGGATGGGCAGCGCCTTGGGCGCGCTCGCGGTGTCGTCGAGGCGGCTACCGCGCCGCTACCTCTCGGTGATGATGGCGATGTGGAGCCTTGGCTCCATTCCGCTCGTGGTGGTCGGCTTCACGTCGTCGTTCCCCCTGATGGCCGTCGCCACGTTCATCATCGGCGTCACCGACGGCGCTGGGATGGTCATCTGGGGCACGCTCCTGCAGCGGCGGGTGCCAACGGAGATGCTGGGCCGGGTCTCGAGCCTGGACTTCTTCGTCTCGCTCGCCTTCATGCCAGTGTCGTTCGCGATCGTCGGACCGCTGTCGAAGGTCGTCTCGATGGAGACCATTTTCCTGGTCGCCGGCGTCGCACCGGTTGTGTTCGCGGCCATCGCGATGCGCGCGGCGCGGATGCGTGACGACGAGCTGGCGAGCCCGCTGCGCTAGTGTCCTGAGTCGTTAATTCGTTGGCAGTAGTTGCCGATGCTGGCGAGGATTTGGTCGGCGGTTTTGGTCCAGACGTAGGGCCGGGGGTTGTCGTTCCAGGTGTCGATCCAAGCCCTGATGTCGGTGTTGAGTTGGCGCACCGAGGTGTGGGTGCCGCGACGCAGTTTCTTGGTGGTCAGTTCGGCGAACCACCGTTCGACCAGGTTGAGCCATGACGAGCTGGTCGGGGTGAAGTGCAGGACGAACCGCGGGTGCGCCAACAGCCAGCGCTGGACTGCCGGCGTCTTGTGGGTGGAGGCGTTGTCGAGCACCAGGTGCACGTCCAGGTCGGTGGGTACGGAGGCGTCGATGGTCTTCAAGAAGGCCAGGAACTCGGTGGCCCGGTGGCGTGTGTGCAGCGCACCGATCACCTTTCCGGTGCTGAGATCCAGTGCGGCATAGAGGCTTGAGGTGCCGTGGCGGACGTAGTCGTGGCTGGCTCGCGCGGGGATTCCGGGCAACATCGGAAACACCGGCGCAGTGCGATTGAGCGCCTGAATCTGGGTCTTCTCATCAACACACAACACCATGGCCCGTTCCGGTGGGTTCAGATACAGTCCGACGACGTCGCGGACCTTGGCCACGAACAACGGATCCTTGGACAGCTTCCAGGAATCCTGTTTATGCGGTGCCAGGCCGAATGCCCGCCACACCCGCGACACCATCGACTGCGACAGTCCCAGGTGCTCGGCCATCGACCGGGTCGACCACTGAGTGGCGTTTCGGGGGGCCGTCTCCAGCGTGGCAGTGATCAGCTCCTCGATGCGGGCATCCTCCACGACGCGGGGCCGGCCCGGCCGCGGTTCATCGAGCAAGCCGTCGAGGCGATCAACGGCGAACCGGTTGCGCCATTTGGTCACCATCCCGCGGGTCACGCCCAGCTCCCGGGAGATCTGCGTATTACTCGAATCACCTTCACAGGCAAGAACTATGCGAGAACGCAGGGCCAGCGCCTGAGCGCTCTTAGGTCGACGCGCCCAGGCCTGCAACTGCTCACGCTCATCGTCGCTCAACACAACGCTCATCGCTACTGGACTCGGCATGATCCCAGTCTAGCGGCTGAGCGCGGATTAACGACTCAGGACACTAGACGCCGAAGATCGGCGGGAGTACAAGCACCATGATCAGTCCCCACACCATGTGGGTCAGTATCGATGCGAGCACTCCCCCGGTCGCGCGGCGCTCGAACGCGCACACCGCGCCGAGGACGGCCGCGGCGAACGTCAGCATGGGGTTCAGCGTCGACACTCCGATGACGATGACGTAGACGACTGTGGAAATGATTGCCGGATGGTGCTTTTCGAGTGCTGAATACAGCGCACCGCGGAAGAAGATCTCTTCTGCCAGCCCGTTGATCACGGTGATGAAGACGACCAGCGGCAAGCTGCCCTGAGTGGCGAACTCCAGGACCTGGGCTGCATAGTCGCGCAGCGCCGGAACCTCGCGGACGATGAAACCGCCCAGAATGAAGACGCCGCCCAGCACCAGCCCGATGACCGTGCCGCTGATGACCGGCCGCTGATTGCGCCCGAAGAACCGCACGTGTCCGAGATGCAACGGACGCGCGAGCAGCGCGCCGAGCGCCCACACCCCGGCCAGCGCCAGGGTGAGCCCGTAGAACGAATCATCGCCGGGATCGCGCGCGAGCGAGTAGCCGAGCAGCGTCGCGCCGACCACCACTATGACGGCGACGATGATGCGTCGTCGCCGCACCACCGCGGGCGGTTCGTGGTACGGAACGGCAACCCGGGTCAGGTTCTCCTTCAACTCTTGGAAGAAGGGAGGATGCGGCGTCGGGTGCTCGCTGATGATCGGCTCTGTCATGCCGGAGGTTCTTTCGGTACGAGGTTGATGAGACTGTCGAGCCCGGTCCGCAACGCTGCGGCGACGGGTCCTGGTACGACGTTGAGGAGGCCGAGGGCGGGGCGGGCGATCGGCGGGGTGATCGTCCTTGCGACCTGCTTGATGCGATGCGCGTCGCCTCCCGCCCACACCGGATCGGTGTCGGCGAGGTGGTGTGGGTCTTCGAGTTCGTTCACCGGCCGCGCACGGCCGTTGGATAACGACCGGTTGATGGCGTCGTCGATCGCGACCAGACCGCCAGGCGGATCGGCGACGAGCTCACGAAGTCCGTCGGACGCTTTCATCGGATGATCAAGCGACTCAACGAGATCGGCGGCCAATCCGCCCGGTACCGGCAGTACGACCGGAGCCACCATCGACACCACGCCGGTACCAACGCCACGAATCGGCACACTAGCCCGCCACTTGCCGGTCGCGCGACCGTATGCGGCCAACAGGTCGCGGTACGTCGTCGACTCCGGTCCGGCGATGTCGTAGGCGCCCGCGGGCACGGTGTCGCCATCCGCCGCGGCAACGAGGTAGTAGAGGACGTCGTGAATCGAGATCGGATCCATCGGGTTGGTCATCCAGGCCGGTGACGGGATCAGCAGGAAGCGGTCTCCGACGTAGCGCAGCATCTCGAATGAGGTCGAGCCCGCGCCGATGATCATCGCCGCACCGAGCCAGACCACCTCGGGTCCGCCGTCGATGGAAAGCGATTCGGCGACTTCGGCGCGGCTGGTCAGGTGTTCGGACAGCTCGCCTTCCTCGGGCACGAAGCCACCGAGGTAGACGATGCGCCGCACGCCGGCTTCCTTTGCGGCCACGGCGACGTTGGTCGCCGCGGCGTTGTCGGCGTCGCGAAAGTCCGGTTGGCCGATGCCGTGCACCAGGTAGTAGATGACGTCTACCGGCCCCGCCTCCGCGAACGCTTTCCGCGCGGACGTCGGATCGTGAGCGTCTAGCGAGACCGCCGAGACCTCGTCCGACCAGCCGAAATCGGCGAGCCGTTCGGCCTTTCGTGAGGTGGCGACGACGTGGTGGCCTCGGGACAGCAGTTCGGTGACGAGCCGGGAGCCGACGTACCCGGTGGCGCCGGTGACCAGAGTTCGCATTGAATTCACCGTAGCCAGATACCCAGCGGCGGCTGACGGGAACCCGACGCACTCAGTCCAGCGCCGCCCGGTGAAGCTCGATGAGCCGCTGATAGACCTGCGCGTTGTGGCGGTTGTTGGCGATCTCGGCATCGCTGAGTTCGCGCCGCACCGCTCCCGGCACGCCGGTCACCAGTGATCGGGCAGGCACCACGACGCCCTGCGGCACCAGTGCTCCGGCCGCTATCAACGAGCCCTGTCCGATGTGCGCGCCGTTGAGGATGACCGCGCCTATGCCGATGAGCGCGTCGTCGGAGACCTCGCAGCCATGCAGCACGGCGTTGTGCCCGACGCTGACGCCCGCGCCCACTCTGACGGGGAACTCGGTGTCGACGTGGATGGTGACACCGTCCTGGATGTTGGTGCCGAACCCGATCTCGATCGGTTCGGCCTCGGCGCGAAGCGTCGCGCCGTACCAGACGCTCGCCCTGGCCGCGAGTACGACCTGACCGATCAGGGTCGCGTTCGGCGCGACCCAACTCTCGGCGTGCATCTCGGGCGCGCGACCGCGAATGGGGACGATCAGCGGCTCGGCCATGCGCGCCATCGTTGCGCGAACGTTCCTCCCCGTTCGAGAAATCGCCGAAATTTCGACTGGTATGTGAAGGTTCGCGACGACGGTCAGGCGCCCTGGTACACCTTGCGGCCGTGTTGTGCCGCAACTACTTCGGCGCTCGTACGCCGGTGGTGTTCGGCCGGGTGTTCGCGTCGCACCAGCTCGGCGCTGCGATTGCGGCCGCAGGGGCCGGGAAATTGCGCGATCTGCAGGGCGCGAGTACAACCTTGCGTTCTACCTCGCGGCAGTTCTCTGCATCGTTGCAGCGGGACTCTGTGCGAATGTCCGGAAAGCGCAGGTCAGCGCACCTGTGACATGAGCTCTGGGTGATCTTGACTTTGGCATTGGTCGATCAGTCCACCTAACATGCGTATCGACTGACGAGCTGAGGAGCACCAACGTGAAGACTCGCACCAGCAAGACCTTGGGTGCAGCGGCGGCAATCGCCGCGATCGGGGCATCGATCCCGCTGGCGGTGACCGCATATGCCGATCCGGAGCCCTCGCCCACGCCGAAGGCACAGGTCGAGATTCCCGATCCCCAGGGCAACTGCGACCCGTTCAAGAAGGCCGTGCCCAACTGGAAAGCGCTCAACGACGTACCGGTCAGCAAGGCGCTGGCCAGCATCCCGGACATCAGCACCTTCAACTCCGCGATCTCCGGTGGGCTGAATCCCGAGGTCAACATCGCGTCGGTGTTGGACAACGGGCCCTACGTGGTCTTCGCCCCGACCAACGACGCGTTCGCCGCTCTCGAGCCCGGCCAGGTGGACGCCCTGAAGGCCGATCCGGCGGCGTTGACCCGGCTCGACTACTACCACGTGTTCCTCGGCCTGCTGGGCCCTGAAGACGTACACGGGCAGCGTCCCACCCAGGAGGGCGCCGAGATCAAGGTCGACGGCAAGAACGGCGACATCAAGGTCAATGACACCGCCAAGTTGATCTGCGGCGGCATACAGGCGCAGAACGCGCGGATCTACATCATCGACAAGGTGCTGGACCCCGCGTCACCACCCGAGGCCATCCAGGCGTTGGCGAGTGGCTCGTCGAGCACCACGACGACGACCACGACCACCCCGACGACCCCGACGCCGAACGCCGAGGTCGTGCCCGGCGCTGAAGCGCCCGCGGGCTAGCGCGCTTTCCAGACGGGCTGACGCTTCTCGGCGAAGGCGAGTGGACCCTCTTTGGCGTCCTCGGACCGCATCAGCGTGCCGATTTCGCGCATGGTCCTGCCCCAGCCGCGTTCGTCACCCGTGATGACGCCGTCGTCGACGCCCATCGCCACCCGCTTGCTCGCCCAGACTGCGAGCGGCGCGTTGGCGGTGATCCGTTCGGCGAGCGCCAGCGCGCCATCAACCGCGGTGCCGTCGGCGACCACCTGGTTGATCAGTCCCCATTTGAGCGCGTCGGCTGAACTCATCGGCTCGCCGGTGAAGATCAACTCCATCGCGACCTTGCGTGGCAGGTGATCGACGATGCGGAACACGCCCCCGGCAGCGGCGATGAGGCCGCGCTTGACCTCGGGCAGCCCGAACTTCGCGCGCTCCTCCGCCACCACCAGATCGCTGGCGAGCGCGAGCTCGGAGCCGCCGCCGAGCGCGGTGCCGTTGACCGCGGCGATCGTCGGCTTGTCGATGTAGTGGTGGACGTAGCCCGCGAAACCCCAGTCGCCGCGTTCGGGGTGAAACAGGTTCTCCCGCCGCGAAATGGCCTTGAGATCAGCTCCAGCGCAGAAGGATTCACCTGCACCGGTGATGACCACGGCACGTACCTCCTGGTCGTCCTGCGCTTCCTGCAGCGCGTCTCCGACGGCCATGCTCACCGCACTGTTGACCGCGTTGCGCGCCTCAGGCCGGTTCAGCGTGATGACCATGACGTTGCCCCGCCGCTCGGTGAGAGCGGCGGGTGCCACGGCATCTGTCACAACAGCTCGATGATGGTGGCGTTGGCCTGTCCGCCGCCCTCACACATGGTCTGCAGCCCGTACTGAATTCCCTTGTCCCGCATGTGGTACAGCATCGTGGTCATGATGCGGGCACCGGAACCGCCGAGCGGGTGGCCGAGCGCGATAGCGCCGCCGTTGGGGTTGAGCTTCTTCTCGTCGGCGCCGATGTCATTCAGCCACGCCAGCGGCACAGGCGCGAACGCCTCGTTGACCTCGAACACACCGATTTCCTCGAGCCTCAGGCCCGAGCGCTTCAGCGCCTTCTGCGTGGCGGGAATCGGGGCGGTCAGCATGATCACCGGGTCCGCGCCGGCGAGCGTCGCGGTGTGCACCTTGGCAAGCGGCTTGAGGCCCAACGACTTCGCCTTCTCGGCGGACATGAACAGCAGTGCCGCTGCGCCGTCGGAGATCTGCGACGAGTTGCCCGCGTGGATGACGCCGTCCTCCTTGAACGCCGGCTTCAGCGTGGCCATCTTCTCGAGAGTGGTGCCGCGACGGATGCCTTCGTCCTTGAGTACCGGGTTCCCGTCCTGATCCTTGATGGCGACGATCTGGTCGTCGAAGGCGCCGGAATCCTGTGCAGCGGCGGCTTTCTCGTGTGACCCGAGCGAGAACTCGTCGACGGCGGTCCGGTCGAGGCCCCACTGCTCGGCGATCATCTCGGCGCCGATGCCCTGGTTCGGGGTCTTCTTGTAGCGATCCTTGAAGCCCTGCGGATACGGGTTCCCACCGTTGGCCAACGATGCGCCCATCGGGGTGCGCGACATCGACTCGACACCACCGGCGACGACGGCGTCGTAGTGCCCGGCCACCACACCGGCGGCGGCGAAATGGATCGACTGCTGGCTCGACCCGCATTGCCGGTCGATGGTCACACCGGCGACGCTCTCCGGCCAGCCCGCGGTGAGCAATGCGGTGCGACCGATGTCGAGGGCCTGCTCGCCCGCCTGCATCACGCAGCCCCAGATGACGTCGTCGACGATGCCGGGGTCGATACCGGTTCGCTCGGCGAGGCCGTTGAGAACCTGGGCCGAGAGTTCGGCAGGGTGCACGCCCGAGAGTCCGCCATTGCGCTTGCCGACCGGCGACCGCACAGCCTCGACGATTACGGCTTCAGCCATCACATTTCTCCTTCGAAAGTTCGGTGAGTTCTCGCACAGAGGTCCACTTTGACGGTAGAGGAACTAGGTTTACTAGGTCAACCTACTGGTTGGTGGGTCACACCATGCCGGCCGACCAGGCGATATGGCCCTCAAAGCCGAGGTCATTGGCCATCTTGTGGTACCGGTCGCGGTACTCGCGATAGCCCTGCTCATCGCCCTCGGTCTGTGCCAACAACGCGTGCAACCGCAGCAGCCAGATCTGGTTGAGGACGCAACCGGGTTCGGTCGGCACCGCCGCAAGCTCTGAGATAGCGGCCCGTGCTTCGGACACATCGGCGTGACGACCACGCCGCAGCAGCGCCTCGACGAGCGTCGCGGTTGTCACCGCCAACCACAAGAACTCACCACGCCGCCGGTAACTTTCTAACACTCCACGTACCAACTCGATCGCGCCGTCGCAGTCTCCTCTGCGTGCGCGTTCACGCGCGAGATGTATGTCAACCACGGGCAAGTTGCCCGGGATGCTGTAAAGACCCCGCCGACCGGCGTCGTGTGACTCTTGAAGGAGTCTGAACCCGATGTCGAGGTCAGGACCCCCTCGATGGACGAGCGTAATGCCGCGTGCGGTCCGTGCCATGTCGACGGGGATCTGTTCACCGAAGCGATCCGCGGCCGCTGCGATTCTGGTGATTGTGTCTTCGATGTTCTCGTCTGGGCGCAACACACCGTTCGGTATCGCGTGAAGGTAAACGATCCAAAAGGTCCCGGAACGAAACTCCGGGGCGATCGCTGCCGCCGCTTTGAAGGTTTCGGCGAAGTCCTCTCGCCACCCTGGGAGGCCCATCGCCCACCGTGCTGAACCCCTTATGGCCATGGCGTTCGCGGCGGGAGATACCGAGATGAAAGGTGCCCCGTCGGCTCGGTGCTCAGCAACTTCGATGACGCGACTGGCCAATTCGAGCGTCTCACCGAATTGACCCGAGTCCAGCTTGATGTTCAGGTAGGCGACAGAAAGCGCCAGAGTCAGGGTCGGGTCGTTGATCGAATCGAGCAGCTGCACCAGTTGAGAAGCGAGCGTGGCCGCTTCGCCGAAGCGCCCCTCGAGCTGGTCTGCCAATGCGATACCGGCAAGACCGATCGCCAGAGAGCGCTTGTCCCCCGCGGCCGTACACAGCTCGTTGAGCTCGGTGAACGACTGGTCTGCGTGGCCGCTTCGGATGCGGTACTCGTTGGCGCAGAGGAGAGCGCGCGGTGCAATACGCATCGACACCCTGTCGGGATCATCCTCAGGCAGCAGATCCGCGACTTGACGTGCTCGCATCCAACTTGACTGTGCGGCAGCGAAATTGCGGAAGGTCGACCATGTCGCGGCACGCAAGTGCCAGCCGAAGGCCGCATGGAATTCCCCCGCCGCCTCGAGATGCTGCGCGATCATCGCCGCCTTCTCATCCGTGCCGCCACTCCCTTCGATCGCGGCGGCGAGTCGGCGATGGAGCGCAGCGCGATCGGATTTCAGCTGCGACTCGTATGCGACTGCGCGAGTCAATGGGTGCCGAAACGCGTATTCCGCCGGATCGATGAATGCCACTTGGTCGACGATCTCGGCCGTCACCAGTGGACCGATGTCCGCATCATCGACGAGCTCACTCAATAGCTCGGCGTCGAACCGCAAGCCGATCACCGCTGCCCCGTTGAGGGTCCGCTTGGCAGCCGCGGGCAGACGGTCGATGCGGGCACTGATGGCCGATTGCAGGTTGGCCGGCACGTCGACGTCCTCGACCGATTCAACGACTCTGTAAGCACCTGGTTCGCCGGCCAGCACGCCGCGTTCGGACAGGTCACGCACAATCTCCTCTGCGAAGAACGGGTTTCCGGCGGCACGCCGGGCAACGCGATCGACCAGCTCCGAAACCGACGAGTCACCGCCGACCAACTCCGAGGTCAATGCCGTCGTGTGCGCATCACTCAACGGCCGCAACGCAATGGTCTGCGCACCGGGCACCGCGCTCAACGCCCCGCGGTACTCCGGGCGGTAGGTGATCAGCATCAGCGACGGCACTTGCGCGCTAACGGCCATGAAGTCCGCGAGCATCGATTCACTCGCCGCGTCGATCCAATGCGCATCCTCGATAACGACCACCCTGGGATCACGCTGGGCGAGAGCGGCGTCGTTGACGAGCGCCGTCAACCGCCTGCGCCGCGCATCGGGCCCGACGTCGGGCAGCAGGGTGTTCGGAGCAGCGATACCGAGCAGGTCGTCGACGAGCAGCACGTCTTCGGCGTTGGCCTGCGGCAAAATGGCTCGAATACGCTCCCGCGCCAGGTGGCTGCTCAGCCCGCCGATGCCGGTGGTCGCCCGCAGCAGTCGAGCGATCACGTTGAAAGGGATGTCGGTGGTGTGGGATTCGCAGTACGTGGTGAACACCGGCACCCCGCGGCCCGACGCTTTGGCGACTGTCTCGCGAACGAGGCGGCTCTTGCCGATTCCCGGCGGACCGACGACGGCCACCACGCTTCCCCCACCGTCGACGGCTTCGTCGAGCAGCGCGCTGACGGCGTTGAGCTCCCAGGTCCGTCCCACGAGAGGAGTGTCATTGCGCCGCCGCGCCTCGTGTTCGCCGATGGCGAGCAGCCGTCTGGCAGGCACCGGTTTGTCGACGCCCCTGATGCAAACGGATTCGGGCTCGTCTAGCACGACGATGTTCTCGACCAGGTGTGCGGTTGACTCACTCAGCATCACTCCGCTGGGAGGTGCCGCCGCCTCCATACGCTGTGCGAGCCCGACCTGCTGACCGATCGCCGTGTAACCAGTCCTGCTGGAGCCGATTTCGCCGGCTATCACCTGACCGGAGTTCAACCCGACCCGTAGCCTCAACTCGATACCGTCACGATCGCCGACCTCGGTGGCCAGCTCTCCGGTGCCGCTCTGGATCTCCAGCGCGGCCATGCATGCGCGGAGAGCGTGGTCCTCCAACGCGATAGGGGCGCCGAAGACCGCCATGAGCCCGTCGCCTGTGAACTTGTCGACTGTCCCCCCGAGACGCTTCACCACCGCGGTGGACCGATCGAGCAGTTCGGCCATGATCTCGCGCAATCGCTCAGGCCCAACCGAAGCGGCGATGTCCATTGAACGCGCCACGTCGGCGAACAACACGGTCACCTGCTTGTACTCGGCAAGCTGCGCCGTCGACGACGTCGCCGTCCCGCATTCGCTGCAGAACTTGGCAGTGGGCGACAATTCTGTGCCGCAGGCCGTGCACGCCACACGCGTATGGTTACATCCCTAGCCTGGCTACGCTGGGAGTTTGTCGGTTACCGCGACGAGATAATGGCCGCGGTAACGCAGCCTTCCGTCGTCGGCCTCGTTGACGTCATCGACCCAACGCGCATATGTCTCGCGAACCAACTCGTCGCCAAGCTCGGCCCGCATGGCGATCAATGGCGGAAAGCTGGTCAGCATGAAATCGGCGTAGCTCTGAGGCGACGGCTCGTCGAACTCGACGTCGTGCCGCTCGAATTGAACAGGCTCACCCAACATTTCGCGCACATGTGCTTCGGTTCCCCACAGCAGTGGGGACTGAAAGCCCTCCGGCGGTGGCGGTGATATCTCGCCGAGTCGCTGGAACATTGCGCCGATACTGCCCTCCGGCGTCCAGCAGGCAATCGCGATGCGCCCACCCTTTCGGCATACACGGCGCAACTCGTCAGCTGTCCGCGTGTGATCAGGCGCGAACATGTGCCCGATCGCAGAGATCACGCGGTGGAAGGAGTCATCGTCGAATGGAAGCGACTGCGCATCGCCCTCGAGCCACTCGACCTCGACATTCGCCTCGAGTCCGCGTTCGCGCGCTATTGCGATCAGACCCGGCGAGAAATCCAGGCCGGTGACTCTCGCACCCAGTTGTGCCGCTGCGATGGATGCGTTGCCCGTCCCGCATGCGACGTCGAGGACTGTCGTTCCGGGTTCGATTTCTGCACGCACCACGAGAACGTCGGCGATCGGCGTCACTTTCTCCGCCACCGCCTTGTAGTCGCCGGTCCCCCACATGTCGTCGGTCATGCCGTCAAGGCTTCGCCACTTTCCGACGGCGGTGCCCAATTCCGCAATCTTCCGCTCGAGAGACTGGCCGAATCGCACGTGCGGCTCGCCGGAGCCCTGAGTGCAAGTACCGTTAGTCCGGATATGCAACATGGTTTACTGAGTTGTACACCTGGCACACCGGCCGGTATCGACGTCTCATGGGAGTGGTGGTGGCCCGTAGCACGCCGTTGGCGCCGATGATCGGCCCCGACGCGGTCCCGTCTGCCGCAGGCGCGCCGATCCGCTCGCCCAAGACCGCGGAACTGGTCGCAGGGACACTGCGCCGCATGGTCGTCGACGGCCAGCTGAAGGAGGGCGACTACCTGCCCAACGAGGCCGAGTTGATGGCGCATTTCGGCGTCAGCAGGCCGACGCTGCGCGAGGCCGTCCGAGTACTCGAGTCCGAGCGGCTGGTCGAGGTACGGCGCGGCTCGCGCACCGGCGCCCGTGTGCGGGTGCCCGGCCCCGAGATCGTCGCCCGCCCCGCCGGTCTGCTGCTCGAACTGTCGGGCGCGACCATCTCCGATGTGATGACCGCCCGCTCCGGCATCGAGCCGATGGCGGTGCGCCTGCTCACCGAGGCTGGCTCCACTGAGGCGTTCGACGAACTCGACCGCATGCTCGACGAGGGCATCCCCGCCGGATGGCAGTCGGGCCGCCTTGCCGAGACGACGGGCGAGTTTCACCGCAGGCTGGTCGAGCTGTCCGGCAATGCGACGCTCGGCATGATGGCAGGCATGCTGCACGAGATACAGGTGCGGCACATGGCTTTCGTGTTCAAGGAACGCAGACCCGTGTCGAAGCCCGACTACGACAAGGTGATGCGGTCCTATCACCGGCTGATGGAGTTCATGCGCTCAGGCGACGGCGCCGCCGCGGAAGCGCACTGGCGCAAACACCTCGACACGACCCGCAACCTGCTGTTGAAAGGACTCGAGAGCGTCAAGGTCCGCGACGTGGTCGGCTAAGTCCTCGATTCTGCGGGGAGATCGCGTTATTGCGTCGAGTTGCGATCTGTCCGCAGACTCGACGCATCCTCCGAGGACCATTCGACGTGCACGGGGATGTCGTCGGTCCACGGTTGACCCGTCACCATATCGGCGACGTTGACATAGCCTCGCTCGAATTCTCCTGTGGCGGCGTCGACCAACCGGTATCTCTGCCGCTGTTGATGGATCGGCTGGGCGTCCAGCAGGATGACGCGCACCTCTCCCGGTTCGAAGTGGCAGCGCTCGTGCATCGCATCGATCAACTGCTCGTTGTGCATGTGCCCGTCGCCGAAGTTCCATCCGACCGCGGTGCTGCACAGTCGCTCGCCCTCGGTGATGACGTAGTCATCCTCGTTGCGGCCCGCCAGCGCGTTGTGCACCAGCGTAAGCAACGCCTTGCCGTGAGAGTTGAACCCGCGGAACGCATAACCCTTGTAGAGGTAGATCATCGCCTGCTCCTCGCTCCCGTAGAACTTCTGGAGCTGAGAGGCGGGCATACTCGCGATCGCGACCAGGCCGCGCTCGATCTTCTCGTTCGCCGACGGCTTGATGCACCACCACGACGTATCCCAGTTACCGGCGTAGTACCGCATCCCCGGCAGGAAGGAGATCTTGCGGGGGAACACGTTTCCGAGCGCCACGATCGTCGCGAGCACGGCGAACAGCACGACCGGAAGCGGCGTCGTCAAATCTGACAGACCGACTTCGGCGTGGCCGACGAAAAGCGCTATCACCGAGAACATCATGAAGACGTTCCACTCCAGCGGCACGCCCATCGGAATCGCCGACAGGATGCCGAAGTGGAAGCACAGCATCACGAATGCGGCGATCGCCGTCGGCCAGCCGCCGTGCGAGAACAGCAGCGCCAGCGGCACCAGCATCTCGACCGCGGTACTGAAGTGCGCGATGAAGCGCGACACCCGGCCCGGTCGCAGGTCGTCGGGGAAGTTCTCGAAGAACCTGCGCTTGAGCCACTTGGTGCGGATCAGCGGATTGTTCGACATCATCGTCGAGATCACAAACGGAAAGTGTTTGTTGAGCTTTGACGTCGCCGCGCCCATCCAGATCGCGACGCACACCAGCTTGCACGCAATGATCATGTCGACCCCGTAGCCGGCGAGCAGGAATGCGACGGTGAACGATCCATACACCTCGCCGCGGGCAGCCAGGAAGATCACCTTGTCCCGCAGACCCGCCACCGCGAGCAGCCCCAGAACCGCCCAGATCTGCCACATCGGCAGCACACCGATCTCGGTACCCAGCGCGGGAAGAGGACCGGTTCCGTCAGAGAACAGCGCGATGACAAGCACCACCAGCAGCGCCCCGTACAGCGCGACGTCGATGGGCGAGCGGGCGGTGCCCTTGGTCAAGGGCACCCGGTCGGGCCACGGAGGCAGCCGAATGGTCCTGGGCCGCAACCAATAGAGGATCGATCCCAGTGGTGGGAAAAACCTGTTGTTCAGCGGCCCGAAGCCGCAGCCCAGGCCCACGACTTCGAACAGCATCGTGTAGAGCACGACCTTCTCGAACACGATCGGCTCGGTCCACCACTGGCCGACCTCGGTGAAGCCGTCGACGCCCTTGGTGGCGAGGGCGAACATCCAGCCACCGAGTATGTAGAGCAGGATCTTGACGACATAGAACAGGTGCATCACGACCGGCGTGCCGAAGCCGACCTCGGCCCAGTGCCGTGCCATCGGACGGATCTTCTCCGAGCGGCTGCCCTTGACCCATTCCGCGAAGTCGACGACGGGCATATCGGGCTTCAGGAATCCCATGGCCTCACAGACTAGAACGTGTTCTAGCCTCGCGCGTCGATTCGGTCATCGCCGGTGCCACTGAACGGCCGCCCAGCCGCCGTCCACGCTGAGCACCGCACCGTGGAGGTTCGCGGCGTCGTCGCCGGTCAGGAAGGCGACAGAGTCGGGCACGGCGTTCATCCTGGCAGCGCGGCATCGAGTCGCGCCACATAGTCGTCGACGTCGCCGACCGCCGACTCCGCGGCATGCACGCTTACGGCGATGGTGTCACCGATTCCGTGCACGCCGTGCCCGAGGCCCATCATCGGCGACAACGCCGGGTATCCGGCGGTCATCGCGACCGGTGCTCCGCCGAAGTGCAGATCCGCCGCTCCCCTGTTGACGCTGGACACGACGGTGTTGCCGGTGACGACAGGCGAACGCAGGCCCGGATCGAATTGCGCCACACCCCAGCGCAGCACCGGCGCGGGGACCGCCGCGAACGCTCGGCTGGCGGCCCGCATCGCGGGGTGTTGCGCACGGCGACGGCGATCAGCGAGGTCGGCGGCGATTCGTGTCGCGCGCTCGTGGAGGCTCAGCTCGGGATACAGCCCGACACCGACATTGCCGTAGTGGTTGTTCGCCTCTCGTGCAGTGGTTTTCGCCATCGGCACCTCGACCCCCAGCGTCGACGGGTCGTCGCCCAGGTCCCGCAGCTGAGCCGACAGCGCCGTGGACACCGCGCACAGCACGCCGACGGTCACGGTCGGGCCGGACAGTCGGTCACGGCGCCTGATGAGGGTGCGCACGCTGCGCAGACCCGCAGGCCGTGCATTGCTGCGCAGAGCGGGCCTTGTAGGCGCCTGCGGAGGCACCAGGCCCGCGTCGGTATCGCGGACCAGCTGACGGTGTGCGCGGGCAGCGACGAGGCTTCGCCAGGGCAGCGTGACGCCGCGCAGCCGCGGTGTGGGCACCGGCGCGATGTCGACCTCTCGACCGAACAGTCGCGCCGCCAGCGCTGATGACCTGACGCCGTCGGCGAAGGCGTGCGACATCTGCACGACGGCCACCGTGCCCGGTCCCGCGACGGTGGGTACGCCGTCGACAGGGGTGAAGACGTGGACTCGCCAGGGCGACGCCCGCGGGTCGAGTTTATGGTCGGCGAGGCTGCTGACGGCCGCCAGGCAGGCCGCCCAGCTGTTATCCCCGAGCGCATGCACCGTGATCCGGTCTGCGTCGATGGAGCCGCCGACCCATGCCGGATAGGTCAGCGCGCTGCCCTCGTGTATGTGCAGACGAAGCTCCGCACAGTCGGCGGCCCGGGCGCGAATGACTTCGATGGCCTGTTCGAGATCGGCTGGCACTCCGGCGAATCCGTACAGCAGGAACGCGTCGTTGGGTACCTTCGCTGACATCCAGTACGACTGGGCATCGACCGCGGCAAGCCGGCGCACCGTCATGACCTGCGGTCAGACTCGCCCGATGAAGTCGACGATGTGGCCCGCGACCACATCCGGCTGCTCCAGCTGCAGGAAGTGCCCCGCTCCCTCGACCACGAAAGCGTCTCCGTCGGGAGGAAGTATCCGCTCGACCCAGGCGATGTAATCCGGCGCCATACAGCCGTCGTCGTCCCCGTGCAGGTACAGGAAGGGCACCATCGGCTGCTTCATGAACAGCGAATGGAATTCCGCGTATTCGTCGGGCGGCTTGGTGCGGCGGAAGTTCTGCCGGTACATGGTGATTGCGGCACGCCAGTTCTCCGGCGCGCCGATCGCATCCTCGACGAGCCGCGCGTCCTCGTCGACCTCGTCGTAGCCCGGCGACCACTGACGCCACAGAATCGGCACCACGTGGGATGCCGAAAGCTCGGGGAGCCAAGGGAGTTGGAAGTACATGATGTACCAGCTGCGAAGCAGTTGCCTGGGTATCTGGGCCACCAGCCTGATTTGGTCGGGCGCCCGGCCCCACGGCTGGAATGCGGCGAACGGCGGCACCGACATGATCACCGACTTGGTGAACGGGCTGTCGGGCAGTGCGGCGAGGCCGGCGGCGGCCATCGCGCCCCAGTCGTGTCCGATGACGACGTCGCGGGCGGTGGGGCCGGCCGCTTCCAGCACCTGTAACGCATCGTCCATCAGTGCTCCGACGTGATAGCTGCCGTCGGCAGGTATCGACGACGGCGCATATCCGCGCATGTACGGGGCCACCACCCGCCAGCCCGCGTCGACGAGCTGCGGAACCACTTTTCGCCAGCCACGGGCAGTATCAGGAAAGCCATGCAGGCACAACGCGATCGGCGCGTCTGTCGGCCCCCACGTCAACGCGCGCAGTTGGACCGAGGGAGTCGCAACGTCGATCCATCCGGGCTCGTCCATGACGGCGGCTACACCGGTTCGAACTGTGAGATCAGCCAGCGATCGCCCGTTCTGTCCAGCGTGATGCGGACACTCGACGCGGTGTCGGTTGGCGTGCCGTCGCCGACGGTCACGGTCTGGTTGACGAACAGCAGCACGACCGCGTGGCCGGGATTGGCCGATACCGACGCCGCGGCGGGCACGGTGGCCACCGCGGCGATCTGCTTCTCCTTGGCGCCGGGAATCACGACGTTGGTGATCAGGTCGGTGTACTGATTCCGAAATTCACCGGTGACCCTGTCCCGCGCGGACGTCAACTGCTGCTCGACGGTGTCGGGCTCGTAAGAGAGCAACGCAACGGTGCTGTCCTTCGCGGCCTGTATCGCTTGCTCGCTAGCGGCGTTGCTGTCGCGCACACCCGAGTCCACGAACTTCAGCACACCGGCGCAGATCGCGAGCAGCAACGCGACCGCGGGCAGCAGACCGAAGGCGACGATCCGTGACCAGTCGCGTTCGCGCCCGGGCTCGGCGAACGTGGCGACCGCGGCCTCGTCCTCGGCGGTGAGAACGGGTGCGTCGGCCGCCGCGTGCCTGCCCCGCACTTCGGCTGCGTCGTCGTCGGTGGCCAGCCGAGCCGCGGAGTCCTCGACCGTCTCTTCGGTCGCGTGCTTGTCATCGGTCACGATACGAACCTCACGTTGGCCACCTTCGCTTCGTCGCCGACCTTCTGCACCGTGATCCGCATCCGCCAGGCGCGTGGCTCCTGTTCGGCCGCACCGGCGTTGGAGGTCCTCACGGTTACCGCGACGAGCACCTCTGCCCCGTCCTCGTTCTCGGTTTCCACCCCCGCTTCGGCGATGGTGCCGACGGATTTCGACTTCGCCTGCTTGACCACCTCCTTGAACGGCTGTGCCCGCGCCTCGAAATCGTCGTAGAACGTGCCTGTTGATGAGTCCAGCACCCGCTGCACGTCCTCGTCGGCATGTTCGAAGTCGATCGTGGTCAGGTTCAACGCCGCCTGCCGGCCGACCTGGAGATACAGGTTGCGCTCCTGCGCGGCCGTGTACGACTGGTAGGTGCGAAACCCGAGCCATCCGCACAGTGCCGCCAGCGCGACCACGGCAGCCAGCCCGAGAGTCGTGGCGAGCCGCACATGCGACATCGGAGTCTTGGCGGGCGCTACGTCGTCCACCCCATCGGCGGCGGCATCGTCCTCGGTCTCGGTCTTAGCGCCGTCGTCGTCGGCATCGGCCCTGTCGCTCGCCGCCGACGCCTCCTCGCTCAGTCGCCCGTCAGGGGCAGCATCGTCTGCCATGTTCGCTCCTCCGTGGCGCGACGGGCCGTCGCGGCCTGCGTCTTCGCGCGCTAGTCGGGTCCAAACTACGTGCCGGAAGCTGGAAAGTTCCCGGCGGCCACGCCCGCAGACGAGAAATCGAACAACCTCGGGTGATTCCTCTAGAACAAAGTTCCAGGAATCGAGTGGACTGCGCTAGCTTGTTTCCATGACGACGCCGACGCGGCGTTGGGCCAGGACCGACGCCACGCAGCAGCGCATCCTCGACGCCGCGACCGAGGTCTTCCGCACCCGGGGTTTCTCGGCGGCGACGATGGCCGACATCGTCGAGCGGTCCGGGGCGAGCATCGGCAGCATCTACCACCACTTCGGCGGCAAGAGAGAGTTGTTCCTGGCGATCTACGACCGCCTGTCAACCGACGTCGAGCTCCGCTTGGCCGAGGCCGCGTCAACGGCTGACGACCTCGACAGCCAGGAGGCGTTCGCCGTACATGTGCGCGCCTACCTCACCGCGATCTGGGAGAACCGGCAGGCGGCGATGATGATGGCCTCCGGCGATGTCCCCGTCGACTTCGAACACCTGCGGCGAAAGAACACGCTCACGTTTTTCGATCGATGGATGGGCGTGCTCGATGTCGACTCGACGAAGCGCGGCCAGCTGCTGTCCCGCGTACTGATCGCGATCCTGTCGGAGGCGTCGTTGATGGTGGCCGCATGCGACAAGGTCGCCGACGTCGAGCCGATCAGCGACGCCACCGTCGAGTGGATCGCACGACTGCGGACCTGACCGGTTTCAGAGGTTGGCGACAGCCGATTCCAGGTCGGCGATGACGATCTTGCGCATGCCCTGCATCGCCTTGTCGGCGGCCGCCGCGCGCGCCGGGTCAGGATCGGAAGTCAACTCGAGCAGCCGGTCCGGGCAGATCTGCCAGCTCAGCCCGAAGCGGTCCTTGAGCCAGCCGCACTGTGACTCCTCGCCGCCGTCGACGAGCCGGTCCCAGTAGTAGTCGACCTCGGCCTGATCCTTGCAGTGCACCATGAACGACACCGCTTCGTCGAAGTGGAAGTGGGGACCACCGTTGATGCCCATGAACCGCGTGCCGTCCAGCTCGAAGTAGCCCCATAGCACCTCACCCGGATCGCCGCCGCCCTCATCGGTGCCCCTGTAGAACTCGCCGACCGAGGAGTTCGGGAAAATCGCAGCGTAGAACGCGGCGGCCTCGGTGAGATTGTTGTCGAACCACAGACAGGGGGTGATGGCGGGCATGCGGGCGTCCTCTCCAACGGCGATCAGCTACACACAGGCAGACTCCGCCACCCGCCGAAACTCATCTAGCGGGCGCCGGCCGCACCCAACGCCCGTAACGCGAAGTCGAGCACCCGCGCGCGGGCGCGCTGCAGATCCTCGTCGCTGCCGGCTCCCGAGATCGTCAGTTCCCGACTGACGATCGCGCTGATCGCGACCGCATCTGTATGCGGTCGCGCCAGCGGGAAGGAGCCGTCGTCGCGTCCGCGCGCGAGGACCCGTTCCAGCGACCGTTCCCGGTCGGCGTGCAGGCGCTCGCGCATGTCCCGGTAGCCCTTGGCGGCGCGCACCTCGTCGGAGTCGATAACGGTGAGGTGCATACGCAGCTCGGGATCGTGGGCCAGGACGAACATCATCTCGACCCACGCCGTCAGCTGCTTGACCGGATCGCCGGGCAGTTCCTCGGCGATGCGGTCAAGCCG
The DNA here is from genome assembly GCF_002968285.2 of Mycobacterium sp. ITM-2016-00318. Classification (NCBI taxonomy): domain Bacteria; kingdom Bacillati; phylum Actinomycetota; class Actinomycetes; order Mycobacteriales; family Mycobacteriaceae; genus Mycobacterium; species Mycobacterium sp. ITM-2016-00318. The sequence goes on from NZ_CP134400.1 coordinate 4,195,737, forward strand.
ATCGGTGAGCGCATCGGCCTCCTGCCGCAGCATCGCCAGGAACAGCTCGTCCTTCGAGGCGAAATGGCGGTAGAACGCCCGGGTGGAGAGCCCGGCGCGCTCGAGAATCGCCGCGACCGGGATGGGGCCGCTGTGCGCTTCAGACAGGCAGCGGTACGCGGCGTCGATGATGCCCTGGCGGTCATCGAGGTTCGGCGAATCGGGCTGCACGTTCGCAAATTGTAGGGACGGCCATCCGGCGACATTTCTCACCATCGGTGAAAGGGACAATTTTCCGCTGGGTAACGTGAGCGCGGGGTTTGTCGAAGGGACGTCGGTGAGCACTGGACACAGCGGATCACAAACGGTGAAGTTTCGGGGTGCCGACGACCTCACCCTGATCGCAGACGAATGGAATCGCGGACCGGCGGCGGCTGATCGGCCGTCTGTTCTGTTCCTGCACGGCGGTGGACAGAACCGGTACTCGTGGAAAAGCACCTGCCAGATCCTGGCCGACGACGGCTTACACGTGATCGCGCTCGATTCGCGCGGTCACGGCGACAGCGACCGCGCACCCGATGCCAACTACTCCGTCGACGCGCTGTGCGCCGACACGCACTCGGTGCTCGACCAGATCGGACGGCCGACGATTCTGATCGGGGCGAGCATGGGCGGGATGACGGCCATGCCCGTCGCGCACGAAGCGGGACCGGAGAAGGTGACGAAGCTGGTCCTCGTCGACGTCGTGCCGCGATACGAGAAGGACGGCAGCGCCCGCATCCGCGAGTTCATGGCGAGCGGTCTGAACGGGTTCGAGTCACTCGACGAGGCCGCCGACGCCGTCGCCTCGTATCTTCCGTACCGGACAAAGCCGCGCAGTCCGGAGGGACTGAAGAAGAACCTGCGGTTGCGCGACGGGCGCTGGTTCTGGCATTGGGATCCGGCCTTTCTAACTGTGCCTGCCGACGACAAATTCGTCCGGGTCGCGAAGCTGGAGCAGGCTGTCATGTCGTTGACCATCCCGATCCTGTTGATCAGGGGCAGGCTGTCGGATGTGGTCAGCGAGGCAGGCGTCGATGACTTCCTGGCCAAGGTCCCCGATGCCGAGTTCGTCGAGCTGTCGGATGCCGGTCACACCGCCGCCGGCGACGACAACGACGCGTTCAGCGACGTCGTCGTGGAGTTCGTCAACCGGTGAGCACGTCGCGCCGCACGGTCGGCTTCAACTTTCTCGAAGAGCCGGAGCTGCCGGGCCCCCAACTGTCCGAGGCGCAGGCGGAGCAGATCGTCGAGAAGCACTACGGGATATCGGCACGAGCGAAATTGCTCGGCAGCAACCAGGACTGCAACTTCGTCATCCACGGCACCGGCGACGTCATCGGCATCCTGAAGATCGCCAACCCGGCCTTCAACGCAACGGAATTGGACGCCCAGGATGCCGCGGCCGACCTGATCGCCGAAACCGAGCCGTCGCTGCGGATCGCCGTGCCGATGCCGAACCTGGCCGGTGAGAAGTGCACAGCGATCACGGGTCTGCTCGACACGACCGCGTATGCCCGCCTGCTGCAATACCTGCCGGGTGGAACCCTGTACGAATCGGGCTACCTGCCTCCGGCGGCCGTCGCGGGCCTCGGCGAGGTGGCGGGCCGGGTGAGTCGCGCGCTGGCCGGATTCGACCATCCCGGACTCGACCGCGCCCTGCAGTGGGATCTGCGCTACGGCGCAGATGTCGTCACCCAACTGCTTTCCCACGTCAGTGATCCGGGGCGAAGGGCGGCAGTCGAGCAGGCGGTTGCGGTCGCCTGGTCGCGGATCGCTCCACTCGCCGACAGTCTGCCGCGGCAGGCGACTCACCTGGACCTGACCGATGCCAACGTCGTCGTGACCCGCGGGTCGGGTGGGGCCGCATGCCCCGACGGCGTCATCGACTTCGGCGACCTGTCGCACACCTGGGCGGTGTCCGAACTGGCGATCACCGTGTCGTCGGTCCTCGGTCACGCCGGTAGCGATCCGACCTCGATCCTGCCCGGCGTGAGGGCCTTTCACGCGATCCGGCCGCTGAGCGCAGACGAGGCCGAGGCGCTGTGGCCGCTCTTGGTGCTGCGCACCGCCGTGCTGATCGTCAGCGGCGCACAACAGGCCGTCCTCGACCCCGACAACGCGTACGTCACCGAGCAGACCGAGGGCGAGATCCGGATGTTCGAGCAGGCCACCTCAATTCCGGTCGATGTGATGACCGCACTGATCAAGGCGGACCTCGGGCTCGCGGACGAGCCGGAGCCCGTGTCGGTGGACGCGCCCCTCATCGAGGGACTCAACCTCGACGCGGTGGTGACGTTGGACCTGTCTCCACAGTCGGATGCGTACGACTTCGCTTTCGAAGCCGGTGGGTGGCTCCGGCCAACTGTCGAAGATGAATTGGCAAGGGAGGCAGTCGATAACGGCGCCGCACTCGTTGTCACCCGCTTCGGTCAGCCTCGAATGAGGTACGCGCCGCCGCTGAGTCAGGACAGTCCCAACGTCGTGCCGACGGGCATCAGCATGTGGTCTGCAGCGGACACCCGTCTGGTGGCGCCATGGGACGGCGAGGTCGTCGACACTCCTTGGCACGGCGTCGCGCTGCGCGGCGGCGACTACGAGCTGCTGCTGTCCGGCGTCGCCCCGGTCGCGACTGCCGGCGCCCGAGTGCGCGCAGGCAATCCTCTCGCCGGACTCTCCGCTGGCCGGTGGGCCAAGGCGCGTGTCCAGCCCGTCGATGTTTCCGCCGCGCCGCGTCTGACGACTGCTGAACTCGCGACCGGATGGCTGGCGCTGTGCCGCGACCCGCGTCAGGTGTTGGGGCTTCCCGCCCTGCCCGGCACGCCCCGCGACGACGACTTGCTGGCCCGGCGCGACGAAAGCTTCGCACCCGTGCAGGAGCACTACTACGCCAGGCCGCCGCGGATCGAGCGCGGCTGGAGGCACTTCCTCGTGTCGACGGCAGGCCGTTCCTACCTCGACATGGTCAACAACGTCACGGTTCTCGGCCACGCCCACCCGAGAGTCGCCGACACCGCGGCACGTCAACTGCGGAAGCTGAACACCAACTCGCGATTCAACTACGGGGCTGTGGTGGACTTCAGCGAGCGGCTCGCCGCCATGTTGCCCGAACCACTGGACACGGTGTTCCTGGTGAACTCCGGTTCGGAGGCAAGTGATTTGGCGCTGCGGCTCGCGATGGCCGCCACCGGAAGATGTGACGTCGTCGCGGTGCGCGAGGCGTACCACGGGTGGACCTACGGCACCGATGCCGTGTCGACGTCGGTGGCTGACAACCCGAACGCGCTTGCGACCCGGCCGGATTGGGTGCACACCGTGGAATCGCCGAACAGTTTCCGCGGCAAGTACCGCGGCGCTGACGCCGACCGTTATGCGGTCGACGCGGTAGCCCAGATCGAGGGCATGATCGCCGATGGGCGTGCACCGGCGGGCTTCATCGCCGAATCGGTGTACGGCAACGCGGGCGGCATGGCGCTGCCGGACCGCTACCTCGAGCAGGTGTACGCCGCGGTGAGGGCCGGAGGTGGACTTGCCATCGCCGACGAGGTTCAGGTCGCCTACGGCCGGTTGGGTAACTGGTTCTGGGGATTCCAACAACAGAACGTCGTGCCCGACATCGTCTCCGTCGCGAAGTCGACCGGCAACGGCTCGCCGCTCGGGGCGGTGATCACCAGCCGCGACATCGCCGAGAGGTTCCGCAGCCAGGGTTACTTCTTCTCGTCAACCGGCGGGAGCCCGTTGTCGTGTGCGATCGGTATCACCGTCCTCGACACGCTGCGCGACGAGGGTCTGCAGCAGAACGCCGCGGAGGTCGGCGCACACCTGAAGGCGAGACTGCAAGGGCTGCAGGACAAATACCCGATCATCGGCACCGTGCACGGTATCGGGCTGTACCTGGGTGTCGAGATGGTCCGCGACAGGGACACCCTGGAGCCGGCCGTCGAGGAGACCGCGGCGATCTGCAACCGCATGTTGGAGCTCGGTGTGGTGATTCAGCCGACCGGCGACCACATGAACATTCTCAAGACCAAGCCGCCGTTGTGCATCGACGTCGAAGCCGCCGACTTCTATGCCGACACCCTTGAGCTGGTGCTCACCGAGGGGTTCTAGCGGCTGCCTGCGCTTCTTCGTCCAGCGTCGGCTCAAACGGCGCGGGCCGCATCACCGCCGGCCGCCTCCGCTCCGGCAGTGAGCGCAGAAGCGCTCCGAGGACCGATACGACACCGATCGAGATCACGATCATGGCCGCGGCCGGCAAACCGGGCACGAGGCCGTCGAGCAGCATGAAGACGCCGAAGACGACGAACAACGCAGCGGCTACGAGCTGGATGAGCCGCTCGGGGAGGTGCTTACCTGCGATGGCACCGACCAGAATGGCCAGAGCGTCGGCGACCACCATCCCCAGCGTCGAGCCGATCCAGACGCCCACCCAGTCGTTGTCGGCGGCGAGTGTGATCGTCGCGAGCATCGTCTTGTCGCCGAGCTCGGCGAGCACGAAGGCGGACGTGACCGCGAAGAACGCCGGTGCGGTCGACCGCTGCGCGCGCGTCGCCTCGTCGTCGGAAAGGCTGTCGCCCCTCAGCGTCCACACCCCGAACAGGACGAACGCCACCCCGGCGAGGATGCCGAGCAGGTGCGTCGGCAGCGCCGCGCCCAGATAGTGGCCGACCGCGACCGAGATCAGGTGAACAGCCGTGGTCGCGACCGTGATGCCGCCAAGAACCACCCACCAGCGGTGACGTAGTGCGAACGTCATGGCCATCAACTGGGATTTGTCACCCAGTTCGGCGACGAATATGACGGCGAAGCTCAGCAGCAGAGCTGCGAACACCTGTTCTCCTCGGTCGGAGGCTGTGGATCGGAGGATTGTGGGGATGCCTCCGGCCGACAACCTGAAACGGTTCACGGCCGAAGGTCTCGCCCACCGGCCTCTCGGCCGGTTCGGGAACCGGGTCCAGCAGGACCAGTGTGTCGATCACCCGATTGGGGGCTACTCCCCTTCGCTGAAAACGATGTTACCGAAACCCCCGCCGCCTCCGCAACTCGGCGTCATCGAAAAACCCTCTGTCGCAATAAGTTTGAACAGCCCGTTTACGATTATTCGGGTACCCGTAAATCCGCGGCAGTGTTGCCGGAGTTAGTAGCTCGCCCGTCCTGTCCGGCCGCGGGGACTCAGTCCGTGGCTGCCGGACCTCTGCGGATGATGGCGGCAAGCTCCTCGCGCGAATTGGCGCCGACGCGCTGGCACGCGCGATACAGATGACCCTCGACACTGCGGACCGACATGATGAGCCGTTTCGCGATGTCCTTGTTGGACAATCCGGCGACGGCCAACTCGACGATCTCGCGTTGCCGCTCGGTCAGCGGATGACCGGTCGGGCTCCGCAGCGCAGGCGTGCTCAGCCCGCCGCATTCATCGGAGAGCCCCTGCGCGATCGCCGCGGCGTAAAGCCGACGTCGACGCAGCTGACTGTGCGAGAACGCGACCGCCGCCTGCGCCGCGGCATCGGCGGCGGCAGCCTTGTCACCGAGCGCCTGATACTCGTTCGAAGCTGCCAGCAGTCCCTCGCCATCCCTGGCTGCCAGCGCCTCCACATGCCGCGCGACGGCATCGGCCAGCGGCAGCGACAACTCACCCGCGAGTTCGCGCGCCCGGTCCACCGTGGAGGCATCGCCCCACTGGGCCGCCACCTGGACACATACCAACTCGTGGGTCGGCTGACCGCGCTCGCGGGCCTTCGCGGCCGCGTCAAGGACCGTCGTCACCGCATCGGACAGGTATCCGCCCGCCGCAAGCGACCAGCCGGTCGCGACCGCCAGCGCGGTGTGCATGTAAACGTAGGTGTCGGGCACGTTGGCGCGGGCCTCTTCGAGTGCCGCATTCGCCTCGGCCGACTGGCCCAGTTTGGCGTGCGCCTCGGTCAGCGCGAAACAGGTCGCCGGACGCAAACCCGTTGTGATTCCGTGATGTTCGACGCCGGCAAGTGCTTCGTGCAGCAGCTTGACCGCACCCGCCAGATTTCCGCGCATGAGATCGGACTGGCCCAAAAGGAACACCAGGTTCGCGTAGGCGAGCCCTGGCACGTCGTTGACGGAGTCGGCCATCTGCTTGGCGAGCTTCGCGCAGTCGTCGATGCGGCCGGTCAGCCTGCAGGCGCGGGCGTAGACGCCACCGAACCAGAAGCGCAGATGTGCGGTCTGAAATGACGTCGACGCCCTCTCGAGGGCCCGGTCGGCGACGGCGGTGAGTTCGTCTCCTCGACCCAGTGCGCCAAGCGCCATCGCCAATGCGAACGACGCCATCATTGCGTGGAAGTCGCCGAGCTGTTGGGATTCCAGTGCCGCGGTCGCCTTTTCGGCGGCGCGCTCGCACTGGCCGTAGACGGCGTCGACGCAGGCCTCCACTGCAATTCGAGATGCCTGTTCGGTCGGTGTCTCCGCATCTGCGGTCAGCCCTTCGAGGATGGCTGCGGCGTCAGCAGGCCTGCCAAGAGTCCAGATCAGGTTGGCGGCACGCACAGTCGACCATCGGTGGGCGTCCTCCTTGCCCTCGGCGGTGATCTCCTTGAGAAACTTCTCGGCATCGTCGCCTCGACCGCGCAGCACCAGGTTCATGGCCTGAACGCCCGGTGCTTCCGTGGCGCCCGCCGACACCGCGGCTGAGGCGAATCGCTCCGCCAGGTCGAGATCGAGCAGCGTCATCGCAAAACGTGCCGCGTCGACGAAGAGGTCGGGATCGGGCGGCAGATCGGACTCGAGCGTGAGAAGTGCGCGCCGCACCGTGGATTGCATGTCCGCGTCGGGCTTTTCGCTTAGCCCAGCGGCGAGCTTGCCGCGAATCCGCGACAGGTACATCTCGCCCGCGCCCGCCCGCCGGAGTTCACCGTAGAGCGGGTGCGCCAACCGCGCCATCAGTTCATTGCCCGAGCGCTCCACGTTGACCAGCCGCATCTGCTCGGCGGTCTCCAGGTCGGTGCGTTCAGCCACCGTGGACAGCACGTCGACGGCCAACGGCTCACACTGCGACAGCGTGTCGACGACCAGAGCCACCCCGTCGGAGAGCTCGCCCAGTTGCCGACCCACCATGTCGGTGATGTTCTGCGACACCGCAACTCGCTCGTCCCACATCCATACCCCCGCGACCTGGCGCATCCTGCCCGCGGCCACCTGGTCGCTGAGAAGTTGGCGCAGGAACAGGGCGTTGCCCCCGGTGAGCTTGCGGAACCGTTGCGCGCTGCGGGCGTCGACCGGGCCGTCGAGGGTCGTCTCGATCAGGCTGCGGGTCCCCGTCTCCGACAGCGGCGCAAGGTCGAGGCGCGCCAGCAGACCGTCCTTCCACAACGCCGTGACGGCGTCGGGTTCGGCTTCGCCGGTGCGCACGGTGACGATCAGTCGCGGCCCACGCGTCTGGGCGAGTTGGTGCACGACGTGTGCGGACAGTCCGTCCAGCAGATGAGCGTCGTCGACACCGATCAGAACTTTGCCCTGACGCTGGTGCGCGACAAACGAATTGATCAGACGACCGATATCGGGCATGGAATGGGATGCCGCTTCGATGATGGATCCCGTGAAGGCGCCCAGCGGTAGAGGGCGGGCGGACTCCGTTCCGGTGATCCAGTTCGTCCGTTCACCTGCGGCCTGCGCGCGGGTCAGCACCTCGCGGGCCAGCCGCGTCTTGCCGACTCCGGCCGCACCGTAGATCACGACGCCGCAGTGATTGCCCGCCCCACTCAGCGCGCGACGAATCGTCCCCAGTTCGCTATCGCGCCCCGTCAGCAGATCGCCGGTCATGTCACCGCCTCCGCCCAGCCATGCGCCCCTCCCCCGGTCATGGACTGTTTTACGCGCTAAGCATAGGTCTCCCGGGTTGCCGACGCAGCTAATTGACGACGCAATCAATGCTTCGCTGCGTCCGGAAGGCCGATGCCCCAGGCGAGACGCCCTTCTATGGGCCGAGCAGACGGAAAAGTTCCTCGAAAAGGCCCTTTCCGGGTACTTATGCGTCTGCTCGCGCGCTAGGCCAACAACGGAACGGACGGATCACGGATGTCGGTGAGGATCTCGAACATCGCGCGCCTCGTGGCGGTCAGTTCGGTTGCCGCAATTCCGCTGCCGGACAGATGGATACGGCACGTCGCGAGTGCGGAGTTGTAGCAGTACTTCGACTCGGCGTCGGTGTCGGTGTACGTCAGCCCGATGACATCACCCGGCTGCGCGGTGATCTCACCGTCGACGGTGACACCGTCGACGCGGGCGCCGAACGACCAGCGCCACGGTCGGTACCGGCCGCGGGTGTGGCGGGTCGCGAGCACCGAACGCACGGCAAGCTCCCGCCCGTCATGGCGCAACACCAGAAGGGTGGCGGCAGGCAGCGACACGGGGCCGATAGCCGCGTGTGCGGTCACGACCTCCAAGCTCGATCCTGGCGCGCCGTCGAAGCCGCAGACCTGGCCGAACGCGTAGGCGGGCGTGTGGCGTCGGCCCCAGTTGTGGTTGACGCTTCCGGTCCAGCCGGCCACCTCGAAGTGGACGTGGTCGAGATCCACGCTGCCGTCGAAGCGTGCGAGCGGGTGGCGAACCATCGTCTTGGCCGTCGGAAACTTGGCTTTGTAGCCCCGCTCGGTCAGCAGTTTGACCGGCGCCTCGGAGCCGGGAGCAATGCGCAGGTCCCATCTCGCCGATCGGTCCGCGGTCGACAGCGACCCGAGCGCCGACTGGTCGTCGATGGACGTCGCTCCGATGCGGGCGCTCCACGGGTCGTACCGATAGTCGGACTGGTCGAGGGGATGCGGCTGCTTGAGCGCATGGTTCCCCGACCCGTCGGGGTCGAAGAGCATCACCCACGAGTCGGCGACGGGCGCGCCTGCCGTGGGCAGCAACACCGTCCAACGCATCCACAGCGCACGGGCCTGCTTCGGGTCGTTCGCCCGGATGAACCGGCTCTCATAGTAGGGCGCCTGCTGCTGCATGAAACCAGCATCCAATACTTGACCGGTGAACGGGATGCAGATCGCCGCCTACGTCCTTGCGGCCGTCGCCGTCGCAGAAGCCGTCGCGCTTGTCGTGCTGTGGGTGCAGTTCACCCGCACCCGCCGTGTGGCCGAAGAGCTGCGCGGCCGGGTGGACGCCCGCAACATGCTGCTCTCCGGCGGGCGCGAGGCCGTCAAGAACCTGTGGCAGACGGCGAACATCATCCGGCAAGAGGGGTTCGGTGCAGCGGTCCGCTCCTCGATCGAGGACCTCGCCGACTGGGCCGAGGTGGAGCGGCCCGACCTGGCCCGGCTGGCGCCCGACGGAAAAGTGGCGATCCTGTTCTCCGACATCGAGGAGTCGACGGCGCTCAACGAGCGCATCGGTGACCGCGCCTGGGTCCGGCTGATCGGCCGCCACGACAAAATGATCCGGCGGTGTGTGCACAGCCATCACGGACACGTCGTGAAAAGCCAAGGTGACGGGTTCATGGTCGCCTTCGCCGATTCGACGCAGGCGGTGCGGTGCAGCATCGACGTTCAGCGCGCACTCCGCAAGCGCCCCAACGGGATACGGGTACGCATCGGTATCCATGCGGGCAAATCGGTGCGCCGCGGCGACGACCTGTTCGGCAGGAACGTGGCGATGGCGGCGAGGGTGGCCGCCTCGGCCGACGGCGGTCAGACCTTGGTCAGCGAGTCGGTGCGGGAATCAGTCGACGGCCAGGACGGCATCGGCTTCGACGACGGCCGGGAGGTCGAACTGAAGGGCTTCGCAGGCAAGCACCGCCTGTACGCGGTCGCTTAGCTCTTCTCCGTGCTCTTCTCCGTCTCGGCCAGTCGCTGGTGCAGGCGCGCCCGGATGTCATCGGGCGTATAGGAGTTCCTGCGTCGCTGATCACGCGCCACCAATGCCCCACCAGCGACGACGCCGGCGACACCGGCCAGGCCAACCCACTTCCAGATGCTCCGCATGCCCGTCAGTGTGCCTAAGCTGCCCACGTGGATGCGAACACGGTCACCCTCGAGCGCGCCCTCAACGAGACCCGCACGGGCGACATCTGGCTGTTCCGCGGCGACTCGAAGCCTGACCGCGCGATTCAGACCATGACGAACGCGCCGGTGAACCACGTCGGCATGACCGTCGCAGTGGACGACCTGCCGCCCCTGATGTGGCATGCCGAACTCGGCGACAAGCTGCAGGACATGTGGACGGGCACCAACCATCGCGGGGTCCAGCTGAACGACGCCAGAGCTGCCGTCGAGCGCTGGATCAACAACTACGGGCAGCGGTGCTGGCTGCGTCAGCTGACCCCGTACGCCACCCGCGAGCAGGAAGACCAGGTGCTGCGCGTCATCGCGCGAATGGACGGCACACCGTTCCCCAGCACTGCGCGTCTGACCGGTCGGTGGTTCCGCGGGCGGGTGCCGACAGCCAGCGATTGGACAAGGGGAATCCCATTTGTGGACAAGCGAGTTCGCGAGTCCGCTCGACGCAGACGAGCCGACGAGCGGGTGGCGCTAGAGACCGCATACTGCGCCGAGACCGTCGCCATCACCTACGAGGAATTGGGTCTGCTGACCACCGAGAAACACACCAGCTGGTTCGACCCCGGCAAGTTCTGGAGCGGCGATTCGCTGCCGCTGAACGAGGGATACCGGTTGGGCGACGAGATCGCCGTCGTCCTCGGTTAGACCATGCCAGGAGCCTATGCGATAGCTTCGTGAGATGCGCCTGACGAACGCCTTCTTCGCCAACAACGCCGAAGTGGTCGACGACATGCTCAATGTGACCGGCGGGTGCTGGACATCGACGACGGTGGCGGACGGAGCGACGGCGTTCGCGACTCGCTGCGTCATATTCTGCGAGGTCAGCAGGCAGGACCGCGGTAAGCAGTTCGGATTGCACATCGACGCGGCCGGACCGTCGGGCCAGCAGTGGACGCCTGCGCGGTCGTCCTACTTCACCGTGCCGAGCCGGATCGCGTTCATGGTGACACCGCCGATCGCACTACCCATCGAACCGAGCGGCGGGTTGCACTCCTACACGGTTCGCCTCGAGGACCACGACGAGCGGATCACCCTGCCCCTACACGTTCAGGTAGTGGCGGGCAGCGCCTTTCCCAGTCGCTGAATTGTCGCAAACCTCGCTTCGGCCGCCGCAACTACAACCTGAAGGCCAACCCGCAGTGCGAGTTCGGCGACGACCCGTTCATCGCGACCGAGGTCACCGATGCCGACGAGCACGCCAGCCTCTACGGCTTGGCGGAGAAGGTGTACGCCGGGTGGAGCGATTACCTCGACAAGACAGCCGCATCCGGCCGACGGATACCCGTCTTCCGCCTCGTCGCCCGTTAGCGCCGGTTACAGCCGCGCGAAGCAGGGATCGGTGTCTTCCTTCGGAATCGACGCGTCCTGACTGGAGAACTTGCCGACGACTCCGGTATCGGTCACCTCGACGCTGTCGGCGTGGATTCCGAGTGGATAGTTGTCGTTGAGTTTCTTGGTCAGGTCATTGAGAGCCGACTGCACACCGTCTTTCGGCAGCGGACCGGTGACGTCGAGGACCTCGAGGTTGAGATCGCCATCGGTGACGACGGGTTTCGCGGTGACGCTGTTATCGCCGGCATCCACCACGATCGTGCCCGCGGCGGGATCTGTGCGAACACCGGTGATCAGGCTTCCGACGGCAGGCAGGTTGGCTGCCAGCGTCTCCTTGATGCCCGCGGACTTCCAGTCAAGTGTCGCGGTCAGCGATCCGATGGTGCCCTTGGAGTCGCCGGTTTCGCGCAGCCGCACGTCGGAGACGGTCACGTCGGCCGTCATCCCGTCGGCTTCCTGCACATTTCGCCCCGCGGTGGTGACGGAGATGTTGGTGTAGTGGCCGGTGATGTGCTGCCACAGGAACGGCGGATTGACGCCGTACGAGATCGTTACGCCATCTTGCACAACGCATTCCGCCACGTCTACGAGCACGGCGTCTGCGCGGTGGCGCGCGTAGAGCTCGGCACCGGCCAGACCGCCGGCGATGAGGGCGACGACGATGACGGCGATCAGGATGATCGACTGCTTGTTGAGGAATCCGCTGCCGCGGCGCTTCTTGGCGACCGGGACTTTCGCGTCGGTGCGCGGTGACGGCATCGGTGGAGGCGGCGGCGGTGGTGGCGCCGCACCAGGGGGTGGCGCCGCGCCTGGGCGTGGTGCGGGCGGGATCCCACCGGGCGGCGGGGGCGGTGGCGGCGGCGCGCCGCGGGGCGGTGGTGGCGGCCGTAGCTTTTCTGTCGGCGCCGCGTCGGGCGGCTGCCTGCGGGCCCGGATCTGTTCGGTCGGGGGTTCCGGCGGTCGCGGCGGGCGCTGAATCCGACGCGTTGCCGGGTCCTGACGGGGGTCTCCCCTGCCCTGCCGACCGGGCTGCCCTGGCGGTTGCGGCGGCGGCATGGTCACCCGCGCGATTCTGCCTCATCGGGCTGATTAGCTCCCGGTAATCGAATTCGCCGCCCACTTGTACTGCATTACTGGCGCTGCTGACCGAAGATGACCGGCGATCCGGTGGTCGACCTGAGACTGGCCGAGCAACCTGAGGCCGATGCCGCGCCATCTCCACGACCCTGCCGACGTGGATGCTCCGCACAGCCTGTACGTCGCAAGGACGAGATAAATGTGAAACGCATCGATCGGGAATGGGGACTGAGAGCCGACACGCCGCTGAGCAGCCAATGAGAGCTGTGGCCCGGCGCTAACCTCATTCGGTGCCGACCCGAAGGCCCACTCGCGCAACCAGGTACGCTCGTCGTCGCAGGCAGCGCATCGCCGCGAAGATCCACGATCTCACCGATTCGCAGTGGGACGCATTGAAAGTGGCGTGGGGCGGCTGTGCATACTGCGGAGCGGCCGGCACCCCGTTGCAGAAGGATTGCGTGTTGGCCATCTCCCGCGGCGGCCGTTACGAACTGGCGAATGTGGTGCCGTGCTGCCGATCGTGCAATACAAGCAAGTGCAACAGCGAAGTGACGAACTGGATGCGACGCAAGAAGCTCGACGAGGGACGTTTTCTAGTGCGGCAGGCCGAAATAAACAGGACGTTGGCGGCCGAAGCCGGCTGAGTGCTCGCAGTGTCAGGCGGGGCAGGGGCATGCGTCCACAACGCGTCACCGATTGATGACACGTCACGGACGGCACTCAGGTGTGTCCCGCATGTGACCTCGCCGCGACCATGACCGGACATGCTGACCGGTATGCCGACGCTCGAATTGATCTGTCTGCTCGTCGTATCGATGTCAGTGGCCTATTACCTGGGCCGCCGCAGCGCCAGATCCGCTCCGGGGTGGTACGGGCGTCGTCGGTCGCGGCTCACCAGGCAGGCGATCGGCTTGATGGCGCTTGGAGCGGAAACCAAGGTCAGACGGTCGCTGCGGCGGCGGTTCGCGGTCACACCGTCCCGCGCGCAGCCCATGCGGTTGCGGTCACGGTGAAGGGGCCGGCGCCCAATCGTTCGCGAGCCACTGATTCGACGCGAGCCCGACCGTTGGCATCGAGGCGCTTGACGTAGTCGCCGGCAGGTCCGACACCGTATGTGTACGGCTCCCACCACTCCTCGAACGTCGGATGAACGACATCCACCGCAATCGCGTTCTCGTGCACATCGGACAGGCCGGCTTCGCGAAACAGTTCGGTCAAGTGCCCCTTGTGCGCACCGGAAAGCAGCGCTTCGTCTTCTGCATCCGGGTCGATCGCGTGTACCGCATCCCAGAAGGGCGCCAGCGCGCCGGTCGGCCCGTCCCATACACATGCCGCAACGACACCGGCACTCCGGGTCACACGCGCCATCTGTCTGAGCCCGGCGACGGGATCCGCCATGAAGTGCACGACCAATTGCGCCAGCGCAGCATCGAAAGAGTTTGCCCCGTAGGGCAATTCCTCTACGGTGCCCTGCAGTGCCTCGATGGCCGGGAAGCGTTCATGGATCGCCTCCACGAACGGCGGCGAAGGATCGATCGCCGCGACGCGGGATCCGATCGAGAGCAAGTGCGCCGTCAGCGCCCCAGGCCCACAGCCCACGTCGAGCACGGTGTCGCCCGCGCCGATTCCGGCGAAAGTCGCGAAGACCTCCGCAAGAGGCTCGGCGTACCGGCCCATGAAGCGGGAGTAGGCCTCCGGCGAGACGGCGAAGCTCACCAGAAAAGGCTACGCCGCGTTCCCCGCTCGATCTGCAGTTCTGCGGTCGATGCGGGACTCGGGTCGCCGGCATGGCGGGCCTATGGGGATAGTTGTTCGCGAACAGCTTCCCGATCGATCAGCGACCAGACCTCGATGATCCGACGGTCCTCAAATCTATAGAAAACGTGTCCCATGAACGAGATTGGTTCACCTGTCGGCTCAAAGCCCAGAAAGGTGTGCTGCGGCGTGCACTCGAAGGCGAGCCTGCAGGCATCCGTTTGGCGTAGTCGCGGTAGAGCCCGAGCAAATCGCCGTCGTCCATCAGTCGAGACAGAACTCGTTGCCCTCGACGTCCTGCATCACGATGCAGGACTCCTCGCCGTCGGCAGCAGGCAGCAGTCGCACGCGGGTCGCACCGAGTTCGAGAAGGCGTGCGCATTCATCTTCGAGTGCGGTGAGACGATCGGCGCCCGTCAGCCCGGTGCCGACCCTGACGTCGAGATGCACCCGGTTCTTGACGGTTTTTCCTTCAGGGACTCGCTGGAAGTACAGCCGCGGCCCGAGACCTGCAGGGTCGACGCAGGCGTACGCGGAGCCCTGTTTTTCGGCGGGCAGCGCTTGGTCGAAGTCGTTCCAGTCCGCGAACCCTTCGGGCGGAGGGGGGACGACGTAGCCCAGCACGTCGCACCAGAAGCGAGCCACGCGTTCGGGTACTGCGCAATCGAACGTCACCTGGAACTGCCGCGCCGCCACCACTTCTCCACCATAGCGGCGCAGGTTGGCTGGACGCCGACATCGAGTCTGTGGTGAGGGCATGATGTCGCGAGAATTCGCGCCCTCACCGCAGAATCAACGGATCCGATGCGCCGCTGCACGGCCCGCGCCCGAGCGGCCCTAGACGATGAAGCGGAATTCGGCGACGTCGCCGTCGGCCATCACGTAGTCAGACGAACGAATCAGGAACTGTGGATGGCAATCGCCGAGATGCGGCGGCCGAGTGGCCCGTCGGTGATGATGTAGGTGATTGTCGGCCGGCCGATCTCACTGCCATCAGTCCGCCGACGCGAGAAAGTCCCCTCATAGACAGCGAACGTGGGATTCAGGACTCGTACGTCGGAATCGAGAATCTCGCTGCGGTCATATGCCGCCGCACGCAAGCCATCGATCTGTTGCTGTATCGCTGTGACAACCTGATCTTGGGTGATCAGCCCGGAGTATCCCGCGTCAGTACTAAGCATTAGCGGAACCCCGTAGAATTCGACGAGCGATTCCGTTTCTCTTTCGCTCCGGCCGCACGCCGCGAACGAGTCAAGGTACTCCTCGAACCACTGGCTCAGGCTCCGAGGCTGCATGGCGTTAAGTATGCAACCTGGTGGGGTCGACTGTGCATCCACAGTTCGCGGCCTAGCGAGCTGCTTGCTGACGTGGAAGACGTCGCTCTAAACCGGCGCTCGTCTCCCGACGCAAGATACGTGCAGTAGCCGTTGGTCAATTCCTTGGCAACTTGGAAGTCCACCGTCGGCAAGTCGCTACTTCTTCGGCTGCCCTAGACGTTGACCCGGAACTCGACACCAAGGCGGTCCGCCTCGACTGACTATTTGGAATACCCCCCTGGGGTATACCGTTGTCACCCGTGCCTGCCGCTGCGGCGTCATGCCTGGCGGGCACGACCACGTGGGGCCCAGCGCCCGGCTCCATGCCGTACGCGGAGAAGGAGAAGAAGATGAATGCGTCGACGAAGGCCCGAGCCGGGCTCGTGGCCCTGCTGGCGATCGCGACCGCGCAGTTGATGCTCGTGCTCGACGACTCGATCGTCAACATCGCCCTGCCGAGCATCCAGGCTGATCTGAATGTGGAGCCGGTGCACCTGCCGTGGGTTGTCAATGCCTACATCCTCGCTTTCGGCGCGCTGCTGCTGCTCGGCGGACGGACCGGTGACCTGTGGGGTCGCAAGCGCACACTGCAGGTCGGCATCGCCGTCTTCATCCTCGCCTCGCTCGTCGGCGGGCTCGGGCAGAGCACCGCGATGCTAATCGTCGCCCGCGCCATGCAAGGAGTCGGGGCGGCAATGGCCGCACCGAACGCGCTGGCGCTCATCGCGACGACGTTCGACAGCCGGAAGATGCGCGACGCCGCCCTGTCGCTCTACGGCGCGATGTCCGGCATTGGCATCGTCATCGGACTGGTGCTTGGCGGCGTGCTCACCGACCTGCTCGACTGGCGATGGGTCTTCTTCATCAACGTCCCCATCGGCCTGCTCGTGCTGGCGGGCAGCCGCACACTGGTCGCCGCCGAGCGCCACACCGGCCGACTGGGGACCTTCGGTGCTGTTCTCGGCACCGGCGGCATGGTCGCGCTCGTCTACGCGATCACCCGATTCGGCGAGCAGGGCTTCGCCGACCCCATCGCCTACACCCTGATCGCCGCGGCCGCCGCACTGCTCGTCGTGTTCGTCCTCACCCAGCGCACAAGCCGGAGCGCCTTGGTGCCGCTGAGCCTGTTCGCCGACCGCAACCGGGCGGGCGCGTATCTGACCATGCTGGGGCTCGCGATCGGGCCGATGGGCACCTTCTACGTCATCACTCTCTACCTCCAGCAGGTTAGGGAGTACAGCCCGCTGGCCACCGGCCTGTCCTGGCTGCCCTTCGCCGCGGGCATCATCCTGGGTGCTGGCATCGCGCCGAAGCTGCTGCTGACAGTCGCGCCCCGCTGGATCGCCGCCCTCGGCGCGATCCTCGGCGCGGCCGGCGCGTTCTGGTTCTCCAGGATCACCGTCGACACGGGCTACTGGACCGGCCTCGCCCCTGCGATGCTCGTCATCGCCCTCGGCTTCGGGCTCGGCGTCATCGCGCTCACCCAGGCCGCGGTCTACCGGGTCGACCCGGACAAGGCAGGCATCGCCTCGGCGCTGCTCAACTCCGCCCAGCAGATCGGCGTCGCGCTCGGTCTGGCAGTGCTCGCCGGGGTTGCGGCCGCTGTAACGGCAGGAAGCGCGAGCCCGGCACCGCAGGCGCTCGTGGACGGCTACAGCACCGCGCTGGTGGTAGGCACCGGGATCCTGCTCGCGGCGGCGGTCCTGGCGCTGCTCACCCTCAGCGGGCGCGTGAACGCCGAAGAGCTGGCCGCAAACGCGCCGGGACTCAACGAAAGCAGGGACGTCCAGTCCTGATCAGCAACGGGGAGACGCACATCGACCACCCATGCTGGAACGAGGACCGCGGCCCGCCCCGGCCTGCCCACCGCCTTCCGTAGACCGGGGCACGACCAGAAAGCGCTGCCTCATCCTGCGCCGCCTGAGCAGCAACAACGGACGACCAAAGGATCAGCAATGCACCTGCGCAACGACGAAGCAAAGTTCATGGCCGACATCAAGGACGCCGCACCCGAGATGGTCTCGGCGTTCTTCGGATTCGACAAGGCCGTGTTCAACAAGAACACCGGCAACCTCGATCTGGCCACCAGGGAGCTGATCGCAGTCGGCGTCGCAGTGACCACGCAGTGCCCGTTCTGCATCGAGGACCACGCCAAGCGCGCCGTCAAAGCCGGCGCTTCCAAGGCCGATGTCGCCGAAGCAGTCATGGTTGCCGCCGCCCTGCGCGCCGGTGGCGGCGTCACCCACGGTTGGAAGGCCATGAAGAGCATCGCCGAAGACCAGTAGTCCGCCTCTGCTCGTAAAAGGGGGAAGTGAGGCTCGGAACATCAGGACAGCGATTCGACCGGGACGTCTCGGTCGAAGGTCACTCACTCGATTCCGAATTCACCCCGCGACATGACCGTCAGTACTTGTTAGCCGACTTGCCGCCAGACGTTGTTCCAGAACGGAACTCGACAATGTCGCCCTTCGTTCGGACTAACTTCTGCACTTCCAATAGATGGGCGTAGGGATCCGCCTCGGCACCGACGGATTCCGGCATCGGATAGTAGGTCTTGATGAGCAGATTTCCATCGTCGTCCCATGCGAACGTTTCAATGCTGTAGGCCATCTGCACCTTCGGCTCAGCGCCGAAGTGGTTCTCGCACACCCAGGCCATCTCGTTGCCGTTGACCTGAACCGTCATCATCTTGATCTTGAGAATCGACTGAATCATGTCGTAGGCATCCGACGTCGCAGCTTCGAAGCCGCGCTTCTCCTCCGTGCCGACAGGGTCGAACATTCGGACCTCCCCGGGGCAGATAGTGCGCCACGACGCCACCCATTCGTCCTTCTTCCCTGCGTTCCACAACTCCGCGTGCTTGGCCGCGTGCGCTAAGCGAGCCTGACGGCTTGGAACCTTGCTCATGTCGACCGGTGTCCGTTCCTTCGGCTGGTGATCACCGTGGACACGATAGCTGGACAGGTGTCCAGCCAGAAGGACTGCTTTGTCCTACACGTTGAATCGGAACTCGACGACGTCGCCGTCGGCCATCACGTAGTCCTTGCCTTCCATCCGCACCTTGCCCGCGGACTTCGCCGCCGCCATCGAACCGGCCGACATCAGGTCGTCGTAGGAGACGACCTCAGCCTTGATGAAGCCCTTCTCGAAGTCGGTGTGAATGACCCCGGCCGCCTTCGGCGCGGTGTCGCCTTGATGAATCGTCCACGCCCGCGACTCTTTCGGGCCAGCGGTGAGGAACGTCTGCAGCCGCAGCGTGTGGAAGCCGGCCCGCGCCAGCGCGTCGAGCCCGCG
This sequence comes from Mycobacterium sp. ITM-2016-00318, assembly GCF_002968285.2. Lineage (NCBI taxonomy): Bacteria > Bacillati > Actinomycetota > Actinomycetes > Mycobacteriales > Mycobacteriaceae > Mycobacterium > Mycobacterium sp. ITM-2016-00318. The sequence goes on from NZ_CP134400.1 coordinate 4,214,548, forward strand.
CTCGGTCTGGCCGATCGACTCGAGAAGCTCGGCGGCCGACTCGTCGTCGAGCTCCTGTAATTCGGCTTCGATCTTCGCGTCGAGGAACACCGCGTCGGCCGGGGCGACCATATCCCGCAGCGCGGCCACCCGCGCCTCGTCGGTGAGCACCTCCTCGTCGGCGTTGAAGACATAGAGGAACGGTTTGGTCGTCAACAGGTTCAGCTCGCGCAGCAATGTTAGGTCGACGGATTGCCCGGCCGCGAAGAGCGTCTTGTCGTCGTTGAGGATTTCCTGCGCGGCCACCGCCGCCTCGTGCGCGGGCCTGCGGTCCTTGTGCGTGCGCGCTTCCTTCTCCAGCCGCGGTATTGCCCGCTCCAGAGTTTGCAGGTCGGCGAGGATGAGCTCCGTTTCGATCACCTCGATGTCGGACCTGGGGTCGATGCGGCCGTCGACGTGAGCCACGTCGTCATCGGTGAAGACCCGCACTACTTGGCAGATCGCATCGCTCTCGCGGATGTTGGCAAGGAACTTGTTGCCCAGACCTGCGCCTTCGGACGCGCCTTTGACAATCCCGGCGATGTCGACGAACGTGACCGGCGCATGCACAATCTTTTCCGATTCAAACATTTTCGCGAGCTCGTCCAGTCGCGGATCCGGCAGCGCCACTACCCCCTCGTTCGGCTCGATCGTCGCGAAGGGGTAATTGGCGGCCAACACGTTGTTGCGCGTCAGCGCGTTGAAGAGCGTTGACTTCCCGACATTCGGCAGGCCCACGATTCCCAGATTCAAGCTCACAGGGAGCCAAGTCTAGGAGACAACCGCAGGCGCGCCCGCGTGCGCTGGCAGCCACATCCAGCGAGAGCCGGTACGGTCGACGTGTGTCGGGACAGCGTGCCAGGTCTGCGGTAGCGGCCGAGCATCGATCCGTGATCCCCACCATCGCTGGTGTTCCGTCATGGGGTGCGGTGCTCATTGCGGTCACATTGACCACGATCGGCTTCGCCTTGGACGCCGGCTCCGGCGCCAGAGAACTGACCTTCGCCTTTGCTGCCGCCTACGCGATCGGGTGCATCGCCGCCGCGCTGGCCGTGCGTCAGTCGGGCGTCTTCACCGCGGTCATCCAGCCTCCGCTGATCCTGTTCGTCGCGGTTCCCGGTGCGTACTTCCTCTTCCACGGCGCCGCGATGGACGGCCTGAAGGACCTCTTGATCAACTGCGGTTATCCGCTGATCGAGCGCTTCCCGTTGATGTTCTTCACCTCGGCGATCGTGCTGCTGGTCGGGCTGGTCCGGTGGAACCTGGGGATGTCGCATCGCCGCACGGCGCCCCGCGAGGCAGCAGAGCCGTCCGAGGGCCGGTTCTCGGCGCTGACCGCCAAGATCTCCGGGCTGCTGGCGCGCGACGACGAGGACGCGATCGACGAGGCGCCGGCGCCGCGACGCAGCAGGCAGCATTCGATAGACCGCAGCGCGCGGGCGGACAGGCCGGCGTCGGGAACCTCGAGGACGCGCAACGGACGCCCGACCAAGCGCACGTCACCGTCGCGCTCACGGCACACCCGCCCGCCGGAGACCGAGATCATCGAGCCCGTGACCGAGCGTCCGCGTCGGCCACGCCCCGCCCGCAGCACCGACTCGACGCTCCCCCCGCCCGAACCGCGCCGCAGGCAGCGTTCGTCGTCGACTCGATCGTCGTCGACCCGGTCGTCATCCACGCGCGAACCCCGCAAGCAGCCGCCGCCCAGCGAGCGCCGGTCCCCCTATCAACGGCCCGATCGGCACAGCAAGTTCGACGGCTTCGAGCCCTTCGAGCCGCACGGCACGAACGGGTCCAACGGCAACGGCGGCAACGGTTCTCATCACCCGATCTCGCGGGTGCGCTACCGCGGCGCCGACGAAGGCGATCAGCGTCAGCAGTACCGGGACCGGCCGCGCGCAGCCAAGCATCGGGCCGAGGCCTGGGAGTACGACGTCTAGAACGGCCTAGCCGCGAGCCGGGCGGATCTCGCGGGGCAGCGCGAAGACCAACGTCTCGTTGGCGGTCGTCACCGGCTGCACCGTGCCGAAGCCGAGCTCGGCAAGGCGCTCCAGCACGCCGCGGACCAGGATCTCGGGAACCGAAGCGCCGGAGGTGACGCCGACGGTGCTGACGCCGTCGAGCCAGGCCGGCTCTATGTCGTCGGCGTAGTCGACGAGGTAGGCGGCGTCGGATCCGGCGCCCAGCGCCACCTCGACCAGCCGCACCGAGTTCGAAGAATTGCGCGAGCCGACGACGATCACCAGCTGGCACTCCGGCGCCATCGCCTTGACCGCGACTTGGCGGTTCTGGGTGGCGTAGCAGATGTCGTCGCTTGGCGGGTCCTGCAGTGTGGGGAACTTCTCCCGCAACCGGCGCACCGTCTCCATCGTCTCGTCGACCGACAGCGTGGTCTGCGACAGCCAGATCACCTTGTTCGGGTCGCGGACAGTCACGCCGTCGACCGCGTCGGGGTTGTCGACGACCTGCACGTGGTCGGGCGCCTCCCCGGCGGTCCCGACGACCTCTTCGTGGCCTTCGTGGCCGATCAGCAGGATGTCGTAGTCGTCGCGGGCGAACCGCTTCGCCTCGTTGTGCACCTTCGTGACCAGCGGGCAGGTCGCGTCGATGACCTTCAGGTCGCGTTCCTTGGCGTTGACGTGCACCGTCGGTGCAACGCCGTGCGCCGAGAACACCACGATCGAGCCTTCGGGGACCTCGTCGGTCTCGTCGACGAAGATCGCACCGGACTTGGCCAGTGTCTCCACCACGTGGACGTTGTGGACGATCTCGTGACGGACGTACACCGGCGCGCCGTGCTTTTCCAGCGCCCGCTCGACCGTCTCGACGGCGCGGTCAACGCCCGCGCAGTAGCCGCGGGGCTCGGCAAGCAGTACGCGCTTGCCCGCCACACCGCTGGACGCCGAGCTGGAGGCACCCGGAATCCCCATGTTGATAGTCGAGGGCATGGTTCCCAGGGTACTGACCCGCGCCGCCTGAGGGCCAGCCGTAGGCTGTGGCCCATGGCTACCGCACCGTACGGGGTCCGTCTGCTGGTAGGAGCTGCGGTCACCGCTATAGAGGAAACACGCAAGCTTCCGCAGACCATCCTGATGTACCCGATGACCGTCGCAAGCCAGATCGCGCATCTCGTGATGAAGATGCAGCAGGACGTGGCCGACCTGGTGAACCGGGGCGACGAGACACTGGAAGGGCTGTTCCCGCCCAAGGACGAGCAGCCCGAGTGGGCGACGTTCGACGAGGATCTGACCGACGAGGCGCCCGCGCCGTCGGCTCCGGACGGTGAACGGCTGACCGAGGGCAGGTTCGCCCTCTTCACCGGCGGCGAGCCCGAGACGCTGACGGACGATGAGGCAGGGTCTGCCACAGACGACCAGCCCGACATCGTCAAGAAACTGGACTACGAGACGTTGACATTGGCCCAGTTGCGGGCGCGACTGTCCACATTGCGGGTCGCCGATCTCGAGGACCTGCTGGCCTACGAGGAGTCGACGAAGTCCCGTGCGCCGTTCCAGACCCTGCTGGCCAACAGGATCACCCGCGCGTCCGCCAAGTGAGCACCCGAGCGGGCTCGGACAATGACTGACGACGAGCGAGGCCAATCCGCGGAGAACCCGTTTCCCGTCCGCACCGTCGCGATCATGGTCAAGGATTGGATCGAGAAGCTCGGCACGGTCTGGATCGAGGGTGAAGTAGCCCAGCTGTCGATGCGGCCCAACACGAGTACCGCGTTCATCACCCTGCGGGACCCCGCCGCCGACATGTCGCTGTCGGTGACGTGCCCGCGTGACCTGGTGATGAACGCGCCGGTCAAGCTGACTGAGGGTACCCGCGTGATCATGCTCGGCCGGCCGAACTTCTTCGTCGGCCGCGGCACATTCTCCTTGCGCGTCAACCAGATTCGCGCGGTCGGCGTCGGCGAGCTGCTCGCCCGGATCGACCGGCTACGCAAATTGCTGGCCGCCGAGGGCCTCTTCGACCCCCGGCTGAAGCGGCCGATTCCGTTCCTGCCCGACACCATTGGGCTGATCACCGGGCGGGCAAGCGCTGCCGAACATGATGTGGTTTCGGTCGCCGAAGATCGCTGGCCTGCAGCGAGTTTCGCGATTCGCAACACCGCCGTGCAGGGCACGAATACCGTGCCGCAGGTCGTCGCGGCGCTGCGCGAACTCGACGCCGACCCCGCCGTCGACGTCATTGTCATCGCGCGCGGCGGCGGCAGCGTCGAAGACCTGCTGCCGTTCTCCGACGAGACGCTGTGCCGCGCAATCTCGGCATGCACGACGCCGGTCGTCAGCGCGATCGGCCACGAGCCAGACAACCCGCTGTGCGATCTGGTCGCCGATCTGCGGGCCGCCACCCCGACCGATGCCGCCAAGCGCATCGTCCCCGACACGGCCGCCGAAACGGCGCGGCTGGCCGATCTGCGCCAGCGCAGTGCGCGGGCGCTGCGCAACTGGGTTCGCCGCGAGGAGCACGGCATCAGTCAGCTGCGCAGCCGACCGGTGCTGGCACAGCCGGTCGCCGCCCTCACCTCGCGGGCTGAGGAAGTCGACCGCTGCCGGACCGCCGCCCGACGTGACGTCACGCGCTTGGTGGCCACCGAAACGGAACGGGTTGGCCATCTGTCGGCGCGACTGACGACGCTGGGACCCGCCGCGACGCTGGCCCGCGGCTACGCGGTGGTGCAGGCGGTGACGGCCTCGGGAGAGGCGACGGTGCTCCAGACGGCGGCCGATGCGCCTGCGGGCACGCGGCTGCGGGTACGGGTATCCGACGGAGCGGTAATGGCGGTCAGCGAGGGAAGTCAATGAAGCCTATTAGTGAATTGGGCTACGAAGAGGCCCGCGACGAATTGATCGAGGTCGTACGCCAGCTGGAGCAGGGCGGGCTCGACCTGGATGCCTCGCTCACGCTCTGGGAAAGAGGCGAAGAGCTGGCAAAACACTGTGATCAGCACTTGGCGGGAGCCCGCAAGCGCATCGAGGATGCGCTGGCCGCGCGCGGCGACGGCGACACCGCCGAAGCTTGAATATTCAAATAAACTTCGCCTGCGGGCTCGAAACTGCAACACGTTTCATTTATGCTCTGCGGCATGGGTGATGCAACGCTGCAGACTGACCTTGGCCGTGTGCTCGTCACCGGAGGCTCCGGTTTCGTCGGAGCCAACCTGGTGGCCGCGCTGCTCGAGCGGGGCCACGAGGTGAGCTCGTTCGACCGCGCGCCGTCTCCGCTGCCCGAGAAGCCGCGGCTGCAGGTCATCCAGGGTGACATCTGCGACAAGGACACCGTTGCGGCCGCCGTCGACGGGGTCGACACCGTCTTCCACACCGCAGCGATCATCGACCTGATGGGCGGATCCTCGGTGACCGACGAATACCGGCAGCGCAGCTTCGCCGTCAACGTCGGCGGCACGGAGAATCTGGTGATGGCCGCGCAGGAAGCCGGCGTCAAGCGGTTCGTCTACACCGCGTCCAACAGCGTGGTGATGGGCGGGCAAAGAATCTCAGGCGGCGACGAAACGCTGCCCTACACCGAGCGATTCAACGACCTCTACACCGAGACGAAGGTCGCCGCCGAGCGATTCGTGCTGTCACAGAACGGTATCCGCGGCATGTTGACCTGCTCCATCCGCCCCAGCGGCATCTGGGGCCGCGGCGACCAGACGATGTTTCGCAGGCTGTTCGAGAGCGTGCTCGCCGGACACGTCAAGGTCCTGGTCGGCAGCAAGAATGCCAAACTCGACAACTCCTACGTGCACAACCTGATTCACGGGTTCATCCTGGCCGCTCAGCACCTGGTGCCCGGAGGTACCGCGCCTGGACAGGCGTATTTCATCAACGACGGCGAGCCGATCAACATGTTCGAGTTCTCCCGCCCGGTCGTCGAGGCGTGCGGACAACGCTGGCCCAGGTTCCGCATCTCGGGTGCATTCGTGCGCTTCATCATGACCATCTGGCAGTGGCTGCACTTCCGTATCGGACTGCCGAAGCCGCCGTTCGAGCCGCTCGCCGTCGAACGCCTCTACCTCGACAACTACTTCTCTATCGCCAAGGCCCAACGCGATCTCGGCTACCGGCCGCTGTTCACCACGGACGCGGCGATGCGTGACTGCCTGCCGTATTACCTGGAGCTGTTCGAGCAGATGAAGACCCAGTCGCGCGGCGGGGGGCCGGTGAAGGCCGTCGCGCCCAGTCCAGCCGGCTAGTTGATCAGGTGAACCGGATGGCGCGTGACCGCCTCGATGCGGGCGCCCGCGCGGTGAAGTAGGTCGGTGCCCAGCGCGATCAGCGCGCGGGCAGCGGCAATCTCTTCGCCGATCATCGGCTGGCTGATGTCGGTCGGGTTGCGGAAGGCATCCCCGATGGCGGTCATCTCTCCGTCGTCACCAAGCCGGGCCCGGACGGTCGCATGCGTATGCGTCTCGTCCTCGTCGAACTTGATGTCGATATGCCAGTCGTTGTCCAGAACTCTGTCGTACATGCTCGCCGCCTCTCCCCCATAGGGTGCGCCCTTCGGCCCGGTGAACGCGCCGGATTCGCGAATTCTGAATTTTTCCTGACAGCCCCCCGATGCGGCCACGTCCAGTAACGCATCCCCATAGTGTCGAACCGCACGGTCGAGTAAACGCGTGCATGCGAAGGATCACGCTCGAGGAGTTCCCCCTCCTGCGCTCACGGCCAGCTTCAGCATCGACCCGATCATCAGAAAGCTCGACGACTTGCTAGCAAAGGATTGATCGAATGCCTGATTCCACACCGAACATCCTCGTCATCTGGGGCGACGACATCGGCATCTCGAACCTCAGCTGCTACAGCCGGGGCATGATGGGCTACTTCACGCCCAACATCGACCGGATCGCCGATGAGGGAATGCTTTTCACCGATTCCTACGGCGAGCAGAGCTGTACGGCAGGCCGCTCGTCGTTCATCACCGGCCAAAGTGTGTACCGCACCGGCATGAGCAAGGTCGGTATGCCCGGCGTCGACATCGGTCTGCAGAAGGAGGACCCGACGATCGCCGAGCTACTCAAACCGCTCGGGTACGCGACGGGACAATTCGGTAAGAACCATCTCGGAGACCTCAACAAGTATTTGCCCACCGCGCACGGGTTCGACGAGTTCTTCGGCAACCTGTATCACCTGAATGCCGAGGAGGAGCCGGAGAACGCCGACTATCCCACCGAGGAGGAAGCACCGATCCTCCGCCGGGCGTTGTTGCCGCGTGGCGTGATCCATTCCTGGGCCACCGACGAGGACAGCGGCGAGGTCGACGACCGCTACGGTCCCGTCGGTAAGCAACGCGTCGAGGACACCGGACCGCTGACCAAGAAGCGGATGGAGACCATCGACGACGAAACCACCGGCGCCTGCATCGACTTCATTCGACGTCAGCGCGAAGCGGACACGCCGTTCTTCGTGTGGATGAACATGACGCACATGCACTTCCGGACACACACCAAGCCGGAGAGCCTGGGCCAATCAGGACGATGGCAGTCCCCCTACCACGACACGATGATCGACCACGATCGCAACGTGGGCCAGCTGCTGGATCTGCTCGACGAACTCGGCATCGCCGAGGACACCATCGTCATCTACTCGACCGACAACGGCCCGCACGCCAACAGCTGGCCCGACGGTGCGACCACGCCGTTCCGCAGCGAGAAGGCCACCAACTGGGAGGGCGCGTTCCGGATACCCGAGATGATCCGGTGGCCGGGAAAGATCAAGCCTCGCTCGGTATCCAACGAGATTGTGCAGCATCATGATTGGCTACCGACGTTCCTTGCCGCCGCCGGTGAGCCGGAAATCATCGATAAGTTGAAGAAGGGGCATGAAGCCGGCGACATGACCTACAAGGTCCATATCGACGGCTTCAACCTGTTGCCGTACCTGACCGGCGAGGTCGACAAGAGCCCACGGCGCGGAATGATCTACTTCTCCGACGACTGCGACGTACTCGGCATCCGCGCCGAGAACTGGAAGGTCGTGTTTCAGGAGCAGCGCTGCCGGGGCACGCTGCAGATCTGGTTCGAGCCGTTCACTGCGCTACGGGCGCCGAAACTGTTCAACCTCCGCACCGACCCGTTCGAACGGGCCGACATCACGTCGAACACCTACTGGGACTGGGTGATCGACCGAATCTACCTTGTCCTCTATGGCTCGGCGATCGCCACGCAGTTCCTCGAGACATTTAAAGAGTTCCCGCCCCGCCAGGAGCCGGCCTCGTTCACGATCAACCACGCAGTCGAGGAGTTGAACAAGTTCCTCGCCACTAGGGGCGGGTGACGGTGGCGGAGCTGGCCTCCTGGACCGACGGTGCCACCAAGTCCGCGATCGTCGACTTCGTCGGCCGCGTCACAGTCGAGGGCGGTCCGGACTTCGTCGCGCTCGACGCCCGTGTCGCGGTGTTCGACAACGACGGCACGCTGTGGTGCGAGAAGCCGATGTACATACAGCTGGACTTCATCGTGCGCAGGCTGTCCGAGAAGGCTGCGGCCGACTCGGCGCTGGCTGACCAGCAGCCCTACCAGGCCGCCTCGAACGGTGACCTGAACTGGTTCGGCGACGCGATCACCAAGCACTACCAGGGTGACGACAGTGACCTGCAAGTGCTCACGGGTGCGGTCTTGTCGCTGCATGAGTCGATGACCGTCGAAGACCACGCCGCATTGATCAGCACCTTCTACTCGGAGGCCAAGCATCCGACGCTCGGGCGCCCATACCAGGCCTGCACGTATGCACCGATGGTGGAGTTGTTGCGGTACCTCGAGGCGAACGGCTTCACGTGCTACATAGTCTCCGGAGGCGGCCGCGACTTCATGCGGCCGATCACCAGCACCATCTACGGGATACCGCCCGAGCGGGTGGTCGGCAGCGCCCAGGGGTTGAAGTTCGACGGAGCAGAAGGCCACGGGGATCTGTTGATTCAGCCGGCGCTCGACATCTTCGACGATGGACCGGAGAAGCCGGTGCGCATCTGGAGCCGGGTCGGGCGACGTCCGATCCTCTCGGCGGGCAACTCCAACGGTGACGACGAGATGCTGCAGTATTCGGGACGCCCAGGAGCGGCTTCGCTGCGACTGCTGGTCTTACACGACGACGCGGACCGCGAATTCGACTACACCGCGGGCGCAGAGCGCGCACTCGACCACGCCAAGCAGTTCGGCTGGACAGTGATCAGTATGAAGAACGACTGGGCGACCGTCTTCGGTGACTGATTCCCTCCTCGAGACTGCGCAGAGATCGCGTTGACGCACAAAACCGCGATCTCTGCGCAGTCTCGGCGTCTGGTGCGCATTCCGGCGCAGACCGCTGTCGTCGGGTCTGATCGGCACTACGCCGAAGAGGCGCCCGCGAACTCCGTCACCGTCGAAGAGTTCTGGATCATGCCCCATCAGGTGACCAATGCCGAGTTCGCCGAATTCGTCGACGCCACAGGCTATGTCACCGTCGCGGAGCGACCGCTGGACGCGGTGGACTACCCCGACGCGCCCGAGGAGAACCTGCAGCCGGGCTCCATGGTGTTTCGCCGCACGCACGGCCCCGTCGATCTCAAACACCTCAGCCAGTGGTGGGTTTGGACCCCCGGCGCGTCGTGGCGCCATCCCGTCGGACCGCACTCGTCCATCGACAAACGTACCGACCATCCAGTCGTTCACGTCGCCTATGAGGACGCCAAGACCTATGCGACGTGGGCGGGTCTGGCGCTGCCGACGGAGACGGAATGGGAGGTCGCGGCCCGCGGGGGTTTGGACGCCACGACCTACACCTGGGGCGATGACCCCGAACAGCCCGGTCAGGGGCTGGCGAACTATTGGCACGGCGACTTCCCGTGGCGCCCGGAACCCGGGTACGGCCGCACGGCGCCGGTCGGCAGTTTTGCGCCCAACGCCTACGGCTTGTTCGACATGGCGGGCAACGTCTGGGAGTGGACTTCGGACTGGTATGCCGACACCCGGGTGGGCGACGCATGCTGCGAGGCCGGCAGCTACGACCCGCGTCAACCTCAGTTCGAGGTGCCGCGAAAGGTCATCAAGGGTGGTTCGTTCCTGTGCGCCGACAACTACTGCCTGCGCTACCGGCCCGCCGCCCGCAGGCCGCAGATGATCGACACCGGCATGAGCCATATCGGGTTTCGGTGCATTACGCGGGTGCGACCTGAGAAGCTGTGAGCGTGGACCACAGCCACGGACGCCTGTGCGCGCGCGACGCCTACGCGGCCTCGGCGGCCTTCTTGATCGCGCTGAGCGTGGCGGGAATGCCACTGCGCGCCGCATCGTGGCGCTTCTCGATCTCGGCCTGGGCCTGGTCGCCGTAGCGCTCGTGAAATCCCGCGATGCCCGCGGGCAGGAACTCCCAGCGCTCGGTGAGCCTGGTGCTGTCGCCGTCGGGTTCGAACGAGTACTCCCAGTGCACCCACCCGTTGTTGACCTGCCAGGCGAAGATTCGTCCCGGGTCGGCGGCGACGACCTGGCTGCGGGTCTCCCATGTCCGCTCCGGCGTCTCGTTGCGACCGGTGAACCACGCCCCTACCCGCGGGCCGTGGCCTTCGTCCCACCAGCAGCCCCGACAGATCGGACTCCACTCGCCCATCCTGGTCACATCGGAAACCAGCGCGTACAGATCGTCGGGCGACACCTCCACATGAATCGACTCCGACATCTTCAATTCAGCCACAGCCCGAGTGTCTCAAAGCGCTAAGTTAGAACGCGTTCCACCGCCGTCGAAAGGCCAACCGGATGAGCAACAGTGGCGATCGGATCGCCGTCGTCATCGGCGCCGCGTCCGGGATCGGCTGGGCGACCGCCCGCGCCCTTGCCGCCGAGGGCTACCGCGTGACGCTCGCCGACCGCAACGGTGACGGCGCACGCGCCAAGGCCGACGAACTCGGCGACCCGCACACCGCCGCGGAGGTCGACGTCGCCGACGAGGGCTCGGTACAGCGCGTCTTCGACCAGATCGGACCGCTCGACGTCGTCGTGAACTGCGCGGGGTTCGGCAGCCTCGGGCTGATCACCGATTTGGCGGTCGAGGAGTTCCGCTCCGTCATCGACGTCTGCCTCACCGGATCGTTCATCGTCGCCAAGTACGCGGGCCAGAAGCTGCGCGAGGGCGGCTCACTGGTGATGGTCAGCTCGCTGAACGGCAGGCAGGCCGCCGTCGGTATGAGCGCCTACTGCTCGGCGAAGGCCGGCGTGTCGATGCTCACCCAGGTCGCCGCGCTGGAGATGGGACCGCGTGGTATCCGCGTCAACGCCGTCTCGCCCGGCTTCGTCGACACCCCGCTCACCGAGGGCTCGTATCTGGTGCCCGGTCTCGTCGAGGACTACGTCGAGAACACTGCACTGGGCCGCGCGGGCAAGCCGGAGGAGATCGCCGACGCGGTGGTGTTCCTGTGCTCGCCGAAGTCGGCGTGGCTGACCGGCGAGGTGCTCGACCTGAACGGCGGCGCGCACCTGAAGCGCTATCCCGATGTGCTCGGCCACGTCATGAAACTCGCGGAAACGCAGTGACGAGCCCTCGGGCGAGGAACCGACAATGACGAATTTCAGCGGCAGGCAGGCCATCGTCACCGGTGCCGGTTCGGGCATCGGCGCGGCGTTGTGTCAGGCGCTCGATGCCGCGGGCGCCGACGTCGTCTGCACCGACATCGACGGCGACGCCGCCGAACGCACCTCGTCGTCGCTCGGGGTGCGCGCCAGCGCCGCTCGCCTCGACGTCACCGACCCCGCTGCAGTGCAGGCCGCGGTGGACGACGTGGTCGACCGCACCGGCCGGCTGGACCTGATGTTCAACAACGCGGGGATCGTCTGGGGCGGCGACACCGAACTACTGACTCTCGACCAGTGGAACGCCATCATCGACGTCAACATCCGCGGTGTGGTCCACGGCGTCACGGCGGCCTACCCGCAGATGATCAAGCAGGGCCACGGCCACATCATCAACACCGCGTCGATGGCCGGGCTCACTGCGGCCGGGCAGATCACCAGTTACGTGATGACAAAACACGCGATCGTCGGTCTGTCGCTGGCGCTGCGCTCCGAAGCCGCCGCGCGCGGCGTCGGCGTGCTCGCGGTGTGCCCGTCGGCGATCGAGACGCCGCTTCTCGACAAGGGCGCGGTCGGCGGGTTCGACGGTCGCAACTACTTCCTGCAGGGAGCGCGCTCGAAGGCGGCCTACCCGGCAGACCGGTTGGCGCAGGACACGCTCAAGGCCATCGAGCGCAACAAGGCGCTGCTGGTCAAGCCGCGCAGCGCGCACGGCCAGTGGCTGTTCGCGCGGCTGGCGCCCGGCCTGATGCAACGCGCGTCGATCGGCTTCATCAAGAGCCAGCGATCCCATCAGGCCGCCGCACGCACGGACTTTCCCTGAGCAAATCGGGTCTACCGCGGCGCGACTGGCTACGGTAGGCCAGTGGCCGCCATGAGGACCGAGTTCACGCTCACTCAGAAGCGTGCGCTGGCGGTCGCAACAGTCATCGCCGTCCTGTTCGGCGCGTACTTCCTGCGCCAGTACTTCATCCTCATCGTGGTCGCCGCCGTCGTCGCCTTCCTCTTCGGTCCGCTCTACAACCGGCTCAACAAGCGAATGGGCACCGGCCTTTCGGCGACGCTGACCCTGCTGGCGGCCTTCGCCAGCGTGATCGTTCCGATCGGGTTGATCGTGCTGATCGCCGTCGTCCAGATCACCGAGATGGTGAAGAGCGTTGCCGACTGGGTCGAGAAGACCGACATGTCCACACTCGGCGACAAGACGCTGAAGTTCGTCAACGAATTGTTGGCGCGCGTGCCGTTCGCAGACGTCACGGTGACCCCGGACATGCTCAGGAAGGGAATGACGACCGTCGCGCAGAACGGCGGGCAGTGGCTGCTGCACACCCTTCAGGGCGCCGCAGGCGGGCTCATCGGGGGCATCACCGCGGCAATCCTCTTCATCTACGTGTTCATTTCGCTGCTGACCAACAAAGAGCCCGTGCAGCGGTTGATCCGGCAGCTGAACCCGCTGGGCGAAGAGGTCACCGACCTCTACCTCGTCAAGATGGGTGCGATGGTCAACGGCACGGTCAGGGGCCAGTTCATCATCGCCGTCTGCCAGGGTGTCGCAGGCGCCATCTCGATCTACATCGCGGGCTTCCACGACGGGTTCTTCATCTTCGCAATCCTGTTGAGCGCGCTGTCGGTGATCCCGTTGGGCAGCGGTATCATCTCGATTCCCTTCGGGATCGGAATGATGTTGTTCGGCAATGTGTTCGGCGGCATCTTCGTGATCCTGTTTCACATCATCGTGGTGACGAACATCGACAACATCCTGCGGCCGATTCTGGTGCCGCGCGAGGCTCGCCTCGACTCCGCGCTGATGCTGCTGTCGGTGTTCGCAGGCATCACCATGTTCGGCGCGTTCGGCATCGTGATCGGACCGGTGCTGATGATCGTCATCGTCACGACGATCAGCGTCTATCTCGCTGTGTACAAAGGTGTTCCGCTCGAGCAACACGATGACGACGAAACCGAGAAGTCGAAAAAGCGCAAGCGTTGGATGGGCTGGTTGACGCGCCGAGCCAGGAAGTCGGATTCCGAAGCGTCCGAGACCGGCCCGAAGCCCGAGTCCGAGACCGACGAGGCTGACGGCGTGGCGCCTGACGCAGCCGAACCGACCGCTAAGCCAGCCGCTCCGTGAGGAATTCGACCACGCGTTTGCGCGCCTCGTAGGCAGGATGGCCGTCCTGCTCACGGACCTCTAGCGTCAGCACCGAGTGCGCCATCTTGCCGAAGCCGTGCTCGTTGCCCTTCTTCGAGTCGATCTCGATGACCACGAACGCGTCGCCGAGCCGGTCCTTGAGCGCCTTGAACCGTGCACCCGGTGACAGCCGGTCCTCACTGAACCGCAGAGCCAGCGCGCAAAGCCCCTCGTCGGCTGCCCGCTTTTCGACGACCTTGAGCTCTGCTTCCGACAGCCCGGGATCTCGGCGGTGCTTGGCCGTCAACCCGATCGGCAACGATGGCTGGCTCAGCACCGGGGCGATGACGCTGTCGTCCACCGCGGCCGCGAGCGCGAACCCACCGCTCCAACATTCACCGATCACCCCGACACCCCTACCCGGCGTCTTCTCGTTGAGGTCGCGCGCCAGGGCACGCAGATAGTGTGCGACCGGTCGGTCGGCGTTCGTCGCAAACGCCGCGAATTCTCTTGCCACGCAACCTCGGAGCATCACCGGCACGGCACCGGGACGCACGCCGGGCGCCCCGGGCGTTCCGTACAGCGACGGGCAGGCGACGGTGAACCCGTTGTCCACCAGGTGATTGCCCAGCGCCAGCACGCCGGGATGGATGCCGGGCATTTCCGGTATCAGCACGACACCGGGCCCCTCGCCCTTGCGGTAGACGTCGTGCGTGTACCCGGCGGCGGTGAACGGCTCGGCGGTCCATCCGGTGAGGTCGGCTTCTGGAGCCATCAGGCCGGCGATATTGGGGTCCGGTGCGGTCATCGCGTCTCCATCGGTCGGGCGACGGCCGCGTTGCGCTACTTCGCGGCCAGTGGCGGTTGCTTCTGCACCGCAGAGGCAAGCGTACGGTACTCGTCGGTACCGCCAGCCCCCTTGATCGCGATCTGTGCCGGTCCGGTCGGGCCTTTCAATCGCGTCGTCCACACTGGCTCGGCGTCGCCCTCGCCTTCGTAGACCACCCAGCGGGCGCCGTCGACGTCCTGCGTTCCGGTCGGCACCATGTCCGGATCGATGGAGGCGACGAGCTTCTCCTCTTTGGCGTTGCTCTGGATCAACGCCAGATACATGCCGCTGGGCGTCAAGTAGCCGACCGTCGCGGACACCGCGCGGGCCGGTTGCCCGGACGGATCGGTCCGGCCCGCCTCGATACCGGCGCGGCTGCCGGAATTCGCACGCCAGCCCTCGGGCAACGCGGGGACCCGAATGGGGATGCGGAGCGCGTCGGCGTGGGCCTGCAACGCCGCGGGGGCGTCATAGTCGGGCTCCGGTCCCGGGGCGGGCCCGTTCGGCGAAAACGAGCACATCCCGAGGATGCCCGCCAGCACGATACAAGCCGCTACCAGCGGCGCGAGGGACCAGAACATGTCGCGTCCGTCCTGCAGCAACCGCGGCTTCGCGGGTCTGGGCGCGGGTTCCGGCTCGGAGGTCACAAGCGCCAGTATCCCAGCTCCCACAGACGGACCTACGAATGGGAGAATCGCACCATGACTCCAGCACGAGGCGAAGCCCCCGACCGCAACCTCGCCCTCGAGCTCGTTCGAGTCACCGAAGCGGGTGCGATGGCGGCAGGTCGCTGGGTCGGTCGTGGCGATAAGGAGGGCGGTGACGGCGCGGCCGTCGACGCCATGCGCGAACTGGTCAATTCGGTCTCCATGCGCGGGGTGGTGGTGATCGGCGAGGGCGAGAAGGACAACGCCCCGATGCTCTACAACGGCGAAGAGGTCGGCAACGGCGACGGTCCGGAATGCGATTTCGCGGTCGACCCGGTGGACGGCACCACGCTGATGAGTAAGGGCATGCCCAACGCGATCTCGGTTCTCGCGGTCGCCGAACGCGGTGCGATGTTCGACCCCTCAGCGGTGTTCTACATGAACAAGATCGCCGTGGGGCCAGACGCCGCCGACGTCATCGACATCACCGCGCCGATCGCCGAGAACATCAACCGCGTGGCCAAGGTGAAGAACTCCAGTGTCGCGGACCTGACGGTGTGCATCCTGGACCGGCCGCGGCATCAACAGCTGATGGCCGATGTGCGGGCCGCCGGCGCACGGATCCGGTTGATCTCCGACGGCGATGTCGCAGGCGCCATCTCGGCGTGCAGGCCCAACTCCGGCACCGACATGCTCGTCGGGGTCGGCGGCACACCGGAGGGCATCATCGCCGCGGCCGCCATCCGCTGTATGGGAGGCGCGATCCAGGGGCGGCTGGCCCCGACCGATGACGAGGAACGCCAGAAGGCGATCGACCGCGGCTACGACCTGGATCAGGTCCTGACCACCGAGGACCTCGTGTCCGGCGAGAACGTCTTCTTCTGTGCGACCGGTGTCACCGACGGCGATCTCCTGCAGGGGGTGCGCTACTCCGGCGGGGGTTGCACCACGCAGTCGATCGTCATGCGTAGCAAGTCCGGCACCGTGCGGATGATCGAGGCCTACCACCGATTGTCGAAGCTCAACGAGTACTCCGCAATCGATTTCACCGGCGACAGCAACGCGGTCTACCCGCTGCCGTAACCCACTCACCGAAAAGGAACTGCATGAGCGTGGACAACGACGTCGAGTACCGCATCGAGCACGACACCATGGGCGAGGTGCGGGTGCCGGTCAACGCGCTGTGGCGCGCACAGACACAGCGGGCGGTGGAGAACTTTCCGATTTCGGGCCGGGGCCTGGAGCGCACCCAGATCCGCGCACTCGGCCTCCTCAAAGGCGCCTGCGCACAGGTCAACAAGGACCTCGGGCTGCTCGCTCCCGAGAGGGCCGACGCGATCATCGCCGCGGCAGCGGAGATCGCCGACGGCAATCACGACGACCAGTTCCCCATCGACGTGTTCCAAACCGGCTCCGGTACCAGCTCGAACATGAACACCAACGAGGTGATAGCCGGTATCGCCGCGCAGAACGGCGTAGCGGTGCACCCCAACGACGACGTGAACATGTCACAGTCGTCCAACGACACCTTCCCGACGGCAACACACATCGCCGCCACCGAAGCCGCTGTCGGCCATCTCATTCCGGCCCTTGAGGTGCTGCACGAGTCGCTGGCGGGGAAGGCACGGCAGTGGCGCGTCGTGGTGAAGTCCGGCCGTACGCACCTGATGGACGCCGTGCCTGTGACACTGGGCCAGGAGTTCAGCGGCTACGCGCGCCAGGTCGAGGCAGGCATCGAGCGGGTCAAGGCCGCGCTGCCGCGCCTCGGTGAGCTGGCGATCGGCGGCACCGCCGTCGGCACTGGCCTCAACGCGCCAGAGGACTTCGATGTGCGCGTGGTCGAGGTCTTGAAGGAGCAGACCGGCCTGGCCGAATTACGTGTCGCGACAAACCATTTCGAGGCCCAAGCTGCGCGCGATGGACTGGTCGAGGCCTCCGGCGCGCTGCGCACCGTCGCCGTTTCGCTGACCAAGATCGCCAACGACATCCGGTGGATGGGCTCCGGCCCGCTGACCGGCCTCGGCGAGATCCAGCTGCCCGATCTGCAGCCCGGCAGTTCGATCATGCCCGGAAAGGTCAATCCCGTCCTCCCCGAAGCCGTTACGCAGGTCGCCGCGCAGGTGATCGGGAACGACGCCGCCATCACATGGGGCGGCGGCAACGGCGCGTTCGAGCTCAATGTGTACATCCCGATGATGGCCCGCAACATCCTCGAGTCGTTCAAGATCCTGACCAACGTCTCGAAGCTGTTCGCCGAACGCTGCATCGACGGCCTCGTCGCGCACGAGGAGCGGCTGCGTGAGTTGGCCGAGTCCTCGCCGTCGATCGTGACGCCGCTGAACTCGGCGATCGGCTACGAGGAGGCCGCTGCCGTCGCCAAGCAGGCGCTCAAGGAGAAGAAGACCATCCGGCAGACGGTCATCGACCGCGGGCTGATCGGCGACAAGCTGTCCGAGGAGGAACTCGACAAGCGCCTCGACGTGCTGGCGATGGCGAAGGTCAAAGACGGCGCCAGCTAGACCGTCTCAACCAGCGCCTCATACCACGCATCGACAAGTTCGATCTCGGTGTGGATTTCTGCGGTGATTCAGCGCCATCGCCGTCTTAATAGGGACCAATGGCCCTGCCGAAGGAAGGCTCTCGCCTGACACGCTCAAGAGCGAAGAGAGCGAGGCAATGAGATGACTGCATCGTCGAAGTACGGAATCCTGGCCGCGGTCGACGGATCATCGGAATCCGATGCGGCACTGCGGTGGGCGATCGCGGAAGCCGCGTCGCGTGTCACGCCGATCACCCTGATGCACGTCATCGCCCCGGTGGTGGTCACGTGGCCTGTCAGAAACCTGCAGGGTAGCTACAACCGATGGCAGGAGGACAACGCCGCGCACGTCGTCGAATTGGCCAAGAAGGTGGTGCAAGCCGCCGAAGCAAACCTGATGGTCCAGACCAAAGTGCTGCACGGCGGCGTCGCCACCGAACTGGTCGACGCGTCGCGCGGCGCGACGATGACGGTCGTGGGTAGTCGCGGGCTCGGTGCGATCGGTGGGTCGGTGTTGGGTTCGATCAGCCGCGCCCTACTGCATTACGGACACGGCCCGGTGGCGGTCGTCCGAGCTGATGGCGGTGAGGTCGACCGGAGCGCTCCGGTGCTGCTCGGCATCGACGGTTCATCGGCATCGGAAGCTGCGACCGGGCTGGCCTTCGACGAGGCCTCGCGTCGCGGCGTCGGCCTTGTGGCCTTGCATGCGTGGAGCGATGTGGGCGTGTTCCCGGCGTTGGGCGAGGACTGGCGCGCATACGAGCAGGAAGGTCACGAAGTCATCGGCGAGCGGCTTGCCGGCTGGCAGGAGCAGTACCCCGACGTCCCTGTGACGCGGCGGATCGTCTGCGACCGACCGGCCCATTGGTTGCTCGAAGGGGCCGCAGAGGCTCAGTTGGTCGTGCTCGGAAGTCGTGGCCGCGGCGGGTTCTCGAGAATGCTGCTCGGCTCGGTGAGCACCGCAGTCGCCGAAGGCTCGATGACACCGGTCATCGTCGTCCGCAGCTAGCAGGCAGCACCGAAAACTGTTGATCGGAAACGAGGTTCGTCATGCGTGACACCGTGGTAGAGCAGAAGATCATTCACGACGCCGTCGAGCTGGCCTGCCGTGCGCCATCGCTGCACAACAGCCAGCCGTGGCGGTGGCGCGCTGACGGTGACGTCGTGGAGTTACACGTCGATCCCGATCGGGCGCCCCGGCGCGCTGACCCATCGGGTCGAGAGGCCCTCATCGCCTGCGGCGCGGCGCTCGACCATTTTCGGGTGGCCATGGCGGCCGCCGGATGGACGGCGAACATCGATCGATTCCCGAACCCCAACGACTTCCTTCATCTTGCGTCGGTCGACTTCACCCCGATGGAATTCGTCACCGACGCACATCGACGCCTGGCCGATGCGATCATTGCGCGACGCACCGATCGGCTGCCGTTCTCGGCGCCCCCGAACTGGGACCCGATCGAACTCGGGTTGCGCAAGGCGATCGACTCCGACAAGATCTTCCTGGACGTGATCGCTGATGATCTGCGCCAGGAGCTCGCCGAGGCGTCCCAACTGGCTGAGACATTCCGTCTATACGACTCCGGCTATCATTCCGAATTAGTGGGTTGGACAGCGGATTTCAAGCTACACGACGGTATACCGCAAAGTTCTCTGATCTCGGCGAGCGAAAGCGATCGAGTCGACGTTGGGCGCAATTTCCCGGTTACCCACGGCTCGGACCGTCGTCCGCAGGTAGACCAGGATCATGCCAAGGTTGTCGTCCTGTCGAGTGACGACAGCACGCATGACGACGTTCTGCGTTGCGGCGAAGCGCTGTCGGCGGTGCTCCTGGAAGCGACGTTGGCGGGATTGGCGACCTGCACGCTGACGCACCTGACGGAAGTTCTGGCGAGCCGGATGGTCGTCGCCACCTTGATCGGAAGGTCCACCACGCCGCAGGTTTTAATTCGGGTCGGCCTGACCCCCAGTATCGGGGAGTCGATCCCGCCGACGCCGCGGCGTCCGCTCAGCGAGGTTTTGTACGGGGCTTGAGCAGACCGGCCTCGCGGGCCGAAATTTAGGCGCCGTTGTTGGGTCCGCCCGAGTTCGCACCGGGAATGTCGGTGATCGGGATGTTCGGCATCGGCGGCGGCGACGGTGTATTCGGCAGTGACGGGATCTGGTCGACGGCGATGTCGTGAAGGTCGTTGGCGGGCGGGCCGTTGTCGCGGGAGCCGTAGGCACTACCGGGTTCACGCGGACCGAGGAGTTGGCTGACCGTCACCAGGTGGTAGCCGTTGGTCTTCAGCACGGGGATGAACTGGTACACCAAATCGACTGTGCTGGAGTAGGTGTCGTGGAACAACACGACTGAGCCGGGCTTGATCTGAGTCATCAGCATGTAGCGCGTGGCGGCGATGTTGGAGTCGTTGATCCAGTCAAAAGGGATGACGTCCCAGTTGATGTCGGCCAGTCCCTGCTTCTTGGCCTCCGCGAGCACCTGGTCGTTGACGAGCCCGCCCGCGGTGCGGACCAAATTCGGTCGCTGACCCGTCGCCGCCTCGATGGCGTCGTTGGCCCTGCTGAACTGCGCGGGGATGTCCTGCGGCGGGATCGCGGTCATATTGGGGTGTTCCCACGTGTGACTGCCGATTTCCATGCCGGCCTCCGCGATGCGCTTGGCGCCTGCGGTATCAGCGGCGACCTTGTTGCCGATCAGGAAGAACGTCGCCTTGGCGTCGTTCTCCTTCAAGATCTGCAGGAGCCGGTCGGTGTACGGGCCGGGTCCGTCGTCGAACGTCAGTGCCACACACTTCTCCGTGGCGCAGTCCACCTCGTCGGGCGTCTCCCGCTTGGCGTGCCCGGTCAGCAGCGCGACCACCACCACGACGACTGCGGCCGCGACGGCGAGAACCACGAGGCCGTACTGCCAGGCCCTGCTGTCGCGTCGCTTCGGCACGGCCGCAGCTTACCGGCCAGACCTGTAGCGATTCAGCGTGCGCCGGGGCTACATCGGATTAGGGTTGGGCACAAGCATGAACGTCGCAGTCGTACGGATCAGCACGCGACCTTCGACGTCGGTCACCGAGCAGTCCGTGCTCAGCAACCTGCGGCCACCATGCACGAGCCTGGCCTCCGCAACCAGTGGCCCGCCCTTGGGCTGCCGGTAGTACCGGACGTGGATGTCGGTCGTGACGGTGAATTGCGTATCGAAGTCGTATGAGCTGGCGAGGCAGGAGGCCGACGCGGCATCAGCGAGGGTAGCCAACATGCCGCCGTGGACGCTGCCTTCGAAGTACCCGCGAACATCCTCGCTGAGCGGCATCGAGATGATCGCCAGGCCCGGCTCCACGCGGTCGACGTTCATCTGCATGCGCTTGTGGACGGGCGACATGTGTAGTCGCTCGGTGGTCAAGGCGACCATTGCCCCTCCTCCGCAGTTGAGACTGCTGTAAGGGCGAAGATATGCCTGAAATTGCGCCCTGTGCGCAGTCTCGACAATTAGGGCAGGGCGCCGGGGCTGATCTCCTCCAGCATCTCGGTCACCAGCGCGGCGATCGGCGAGCGCTCGCTGCGCAGCAGTGTAATGTGGGCGAACAGCGGGTGGCCCTTGAGCTTCTCGATCACCGCCGCAACACCGTCGTGCCTGCCGACGCGCAGATTGTCGCGCTGCGCCACATCGTGGGTCAGCACCACCCGCGAGCCCGCGCCGAGGCGCGACAGCACCGTCAACAGCACGTTGCGTTCCAGCGACTGCGCCTCGTCGACGATGACGAACGAGTCGTGCAGCGACCGCCCGCGAATGTGTGTGAGCGGCAGCACCTCCAGCATGCCGCGCGACAGCACCTCTTCGAGCACCGCCGGGCTCGCCAGGCCTTCGAGGGTGTCGAAGACGGCCTGCGCCCACGGCCCCATCTTCTCGCTTTCGCTGCCGGGCAGGTAGCCGAGATCCTGACCGCCGACCGCGTACAGCGGCCGGAAGACGACGACCTTGCGCTGCGTGCGCCGCTCGAGCACCGCCTCAAGACCCGCACACAGCGCCAGCGCCGACTTGCCGGTGCCCGCCTTGCCGCCGAGGGACACGATGCCGACCGACTCGTCGAGCAGCAGGTCGAGCGCCACTCGCTGTTCGGCGGAGCGGCCGCGCAATCCGAACACCTCGCGATCGCCGCGCACCAGTTGCACCCGTTTGTCGGGATTCACGCGGCCGAGGGCATGAGAGTTGGTCCCCAGCAGGCGGATTCCGGTGTGGCAGGGAAGATCCCTGGCTTCCTCGAGGTCGATCTCCCCCTCGGCGAACAAGCTGTCGATAACCTCGCTGGACACGTCGATCTCGTCCATCCCGGTCCAGCCCGACGTGACGACGTCCTGGGCGTGGTACTCGTCGGCGGGCAGACCGACTGCGCCCGCCTTGACGCGCAGCGGAATGTCCTTGCTCACCAACGTCACTCGCTTGCCTTCGGCGGCGAGGTTCGCCGCGCATATCAGGATGCGAGAGTCGTTCGTGTCATTCCGGAATCCTGCGGGCAGCACCGACGGGTCACTGTGGTTCAGCTCGACGTGCAGCGTCCCGCCTTGTGTGCCAACGGGAATCGGCTGATCCAGGCGGCCGTGCTCGAGCCGCAGGTCGTCGAACAGGCGCAGCGCCTGACGGGCGAACCAACCCAATTCATGATGATGGCGTTTGGCCTCCAGCTCGCTGATGACGACCAGCGGGACCACCACTTCGTGCTCGGCAAATCGCGTACACGCCCATGGGTCGGACAGCAACACCGATGTGTCGAGAACGTAGGTGCGAATGGAGGAATCGGTCACTTAGCGCTCCTCGAGGCGAGGTTGTCCATGCGGTCCCGCACGAACATGTCGGCGGATACTGCGGCATCAGGACCGGGACCGGCCCTTTCGAGTCCAGTCGACCGGTGCCGCCCGGATAGCAGAGCATGTCGCTAGCCATCGGAAACGACGCTACTCCCGTGATGGCGAGCGTGGCGTGCAGGCGCGCCGGGTTAACCGGCCAGCAACTCAGCCGTTGACCAGCGGACGCAATCGAGGCTCGTCGGCCAGCCTCCACGCGGCGATCCGATCGGCGATCACCTGGCGCAGCGCGGCTTCGTCGAAGATGCCGGCGTCGGCGACAACCTTCCGCTTGTCGGCGTAGGCGTCGATGTCCGCACCCACGACGTCGAGGTCGGCGGCGCGCCGCGCAATCGCCTCGATCGTCTCGTCGCGACGGGTCTCCAGCAGGTGCGCGACGAGGTTGTGGAAGAACTCCTCGTGACGCTCCTCGTCGCGGGCGATCCGCCCGACCAGACCGTTCAGCACCGGCTCGGTGATCTGTGCTTCGAGGTTGCGGGTGTAAACCGCGTACGCACGCTCGTAGAACGCCATGAACACCAGCCGCTCGATCTGGCTGTAGGTGTCGGCGCGGTAGCCCTTCATGACGTGCTCGACGCGCACATCCTCGTTGGCGGCCGGGTCGACCTCGCGGGTGACGACCAGGTAATTGCGCAGCGCGATCGCGTGCAGGTGCTCCTCGGCGGTCCACCGGCCCAGCCAGCGGCCCCACTTCTCCTCGAGGATGAAGCTGAAGACGAACTCGCGGTGATAGCCGGCGAGATTGTCCTTCTCGATGAGCAGGATCTCCAGCGCATCGGTGATGTGCTTGGGCAGGGTGACGTCCGAGGCGTCCCAGTCGCGTCCGCCGAGGAACGCGAAGTTCTCGCCCTGCTCGAAAGGCACGTAGTCGTGGGCGAACCAGATGTCCTCGGACTCGAGATGCCGGTTCAGGTTCTCCGCGACGACCGGCTCGAGCTCAGCGGTCAGTGCGGTAGGGACAGGTTTCTGTGCCATGAAAGTAACTGTAACCCACATTCACACCTTCCTTGAAATCGGGCGAACGTGTCCTTTCTTACAGCGTGAGGCCCGGATACAGCGGGTTGGCGGCGAGCATCTCGGCGGCCGCGGCGTGCACGCGCTGGGCGGTTCCGTCGGCCAGCTTGTACTTGGCCTTCGACGGCCCCGACGAGGCCGCGGTGGGCTCGGTGTTGGTGAGCACGTCGACCACCAGCTCGGCCACCCGGTCGAATTCGGCCGCGCCGAAGCCGCGGGTGGTCAGTGCAGGTGTGCCGAACCGGATGCCGCTGGAGTACCACGCGCCGTTCGGGTCGTTCGGGATGGCGTTGCGGTTGGTGACGATGCCGGAGTCAAGCAGAGCCGACTCGGCCTGGCGTCCGGTCAGCCCGAACGACTGCACGTCGAGCAGCACGATGTGGTTGTCGGTGCCACCGGTGACCAGCGTGGCCCCCCGCTTCAGGAAGCCGTCGGCCAGCGCCTTGGCGTTGTCGGCGATGGCCTGCGCGTACTCGCGGAATGTGGGCTGGCGGGCCTCGGCGAGTGCGACCGCCTTGGCCGCCATCACATGCGACAGCGGACCACCGAGAACCATCGGGCAGCCCTTGTCGACGGCAGGCGCGAACTCCTCGGTCGCCAGCACCAGACCGCCCCGCGGCCCGCGCAACGACTTGTGCGTCGTCGTCGTGGTGACGTGCGCGTGCGGCACCGGGTCCTCGTCGCCGGTGAACACCTTGCCCGCGACCAGCCCCGCGAAGTGGGCCATGTCGACCATCAGCGTCGCGCCGACCTCGTCGGCGATCTCACGCATCTTGGCGAAGTTGATCCGGCGCGGGTACGCGGAGTAGCCGGCGACCAGGATCAGCGGCTTGAACTCACGCGCGGCCGCGGCGACCGCGTCGTAGTCGATGAGCCCCGTCTGCGGGTCGGTGCCGTAGCTGCGCTGGTGGAACATCTTTCCCGAGATGTTCGGCCGGAACCCGTGCGTGAGGTGACCGCCGGTGTCGAGCGACATGCCAAGCAGCCGCTGGTTGCCCAGCTTGCCCCGCAGCTGCTCCCAGTCCGCCTCCGACAGGTCGTTGACGTGCTTGGCGCCGAACTCCGCCAACCCGGGGCCCTCGATCCGGGTGGCCAGGATGGCCCAGAAGGCGACCAGGTTGGCGTCGATGCCGGAGTGCGGTTGCGCGTATGCGTACGGCGCGCCGAACAGCTCGCGGGCGTGCTCGGCGGCCAGCGCCTCGACGGTGTCGACGTTCTGACACGCTGCGTAGAAGCGGTGACCGATGGTGCCCTCGGCGTACTTGTCGGAGAACCAGGTACCCATGGTCAGCAGCACGGCAGGTGATGCATAGTTCTCGCTTGCGATCAACTTGAGTGAATCCCGCTGATCGGCAAGCTCTTTGCGCGTCGCTGCGGCGATGCGCGGTTCGACGGACTCGATGACCTCAAGTGCCGACCGGTACGCGGCGCTTGCGGTGTCGGCGTACTCGGCGCCGAGGCCTGCGGACGAGTTGGTGACGGGCTCAGCAGTCATGGTGTCGAGCCTATCCCCCGATGCTCAGGCCGCCCGCAATGCCGATGGGATCAGCGGCTCGTCGAGCAGCCTGCGGAACCGTTCGGTGAGGGTGACCTCGGCGGGCCGATCGTCCAGCCAGTCCCGCAGCAGCCGGTAACCCTCGACGTACGTGCTGGTGTAGGCGCGCCACAGCGGCGAGGACAGGAACCGCAGCGACTGCCTGGCCCGTTCGTCGCTGACCAGCAGCCAGCGCCGCAGGAACGCCGCCACCTCGTCGGCGTCGCGGTGCTCGTCGTGCAGCATCAGCGCGGCGTCCTGGCGGACGTCGGCCAGCGCCGCGGTGGCCGCGGACACCTCTTCGGCGCGTTCCCCGTCGAAGCGAAGCCCGAGGTCGGCGTAGATTTCGGCGGCCCACGCGCCCCACTTCGGGCCGATCGCCGCATACAGCGCGAGGTCTGCCAGACCCTCGGCCATCAGGCACTGCGGGGTGTTGACCAGAAACAGCGTCTGCTCCTGCTGGTCACGCTCGGCCACGAGGCCCGCCTCCTTGCGGCAGTGCTCGGTGTGGTGGCCCGGATACGACTCGTGGGCCACCAGCCGCGGCAGGTTGGCCATCTGGTGCTTGAGATCGGCGTTGACGGCCACGGTCGAGCGGTAATCGCCGAGGTAGTAGTTGAACCCCGACCACGGTTTGTCGGTCACCACCTCGTAGTTGATCGTCTCGCTGTCGCGCAACGGGAACTCGGCGCGCACCGTGTCACGAAGCGCGCTGGAGAACGCGTGGATGCACTCTTCAAGGCGTTCGGGCGGGATCTCCTCGGCGCTGCGGTAGGCAGCCATGCGCTCGGCCAGCGGACCCGTGCCGCCGAGCGCCTCGTCGAGACGGGTATGCGCCTCGCGGTAGCGGTCGGGGTCACCCTTGCTGATCTGCACGTCGAAATAGGCGTCGACCTCGTCGACGAAGCCGACGGGCTCGCCGGCGAACTTCCGTCCGGCACACGCCAGCGCCCGCAGATGGGCGCCGATGTAGTCGGCGCGCGCGTCATCGAAAGCCGACGGGCCCGATGGCCCGTTGGTGCGGGGCACATTCGGGATCTCGGCGAACAGCCGGTCGGCCTGGCGGGCCAGGTCAGCGGGGTCGGGAGCCGGTTCGGACGCGACGGCCTCCCGCAGCGCGGGGTCACCGGTGAATGAGTCGACGTAGCCTTCCTCGATCAGGTCGAACCGCAGGCCGAGCAGCAGATATTCGCGGATCAGGGTGCCGGGGTCCATAGCGAACACGCTAACTGGAAGACTGAGGACATGCCGCGGCTGAGCGAGCCGAGCCCCTACGTGGAGTTCGACCGGAGTCAGTGGCGCGCGCTCCGCATGTCGACCCCCTTGAAGCTCAGCGAAGACGAGCTCATCAAGCTGCGTGGCATCGGCGAGAAGATCGACCTGCTGGAAGTCGAAGAGGTCTACCTGCCGCTCGCCCGGTTGATCCACCTGCAGGTCGCGGCGCGGCAGCGGCTGTTCGCCACGACCTCCGAATTCCTCGGTGAGCCTCAACAGAACCCGGACCGGCCGGTGCCGTTCATCATCGGCGTCGCGGGCAGTGTGGCGGTGGGCAAGTCGACGACGGCCCGTGTGCTGCAGGCGCTGCTGGCCCGCTGGGAACACCACCCGCGGGTTGACCTCGTCACCACCGACGGATTCCTGTATCCGAACGCGGAGCTCGTCCGTCGGAACTTGATGCACCGCAAGGGTTTTCCGGAAAGCTACGACCGCAGGGCACTGATGCGCTTCGTCACCGCGGTGAAGTCAGGGTCCGACTATGCCTGTGCGCCGGTGTATTCCCATCTGCTCTACGACATCGTCCCGCACGAGAAGCAGATCATCCGGCATCCGGACATCCTGATCCTCGAGGGCCTCAATGTCCTGCAAACCGGTCCTGCGCTGATGGTTTCGGATCTGTTCGACTTCTCGGTCTACGTCGACGCCCGCATCGAGGACATCGAACAGTGGTACATCTCCCGGTTCCTGTCGATGCGTGCAGGCGCGTTCGCGGATCCGGCCTCGCACTTCCACCACTACTCCACCCTTAACGACGACCAGGCTGTCTTCGCGGCGAGCGACATCTGGCATTCGATCAACCGTCCCAACCTGATCGAGAACATCTTGCCGACGCGCCCGCGGGCGACGCTCGTGCTGCGCAAGGACGCCGATCACTCCATCAACCGACTGCGACTGCGCAAGCTGTAACCGCGAGAAGACGCAAAAGTACCCTTCGCCAGAGCGTTTCGGGTACTTCTGCGTCTTCTCGGCGACAGAGTTCAGCGCTTCTTCAGGCGCCGAAGGCCCTGGTACTGCAGCTCTGCGAACACCAAGGTGTACACACCGGTGGCGAGCGTGCCAACCACGCCGATTGTCGTCAGCGGCATCCAGTCGGAGACGACGAACACCACGGCGCCGAGCGTGTACAGCAGGTTGGCCGCGATCACGGCGATGCCCGGCTTTCGCAGTTCAGACAGTTGGGCGAGCGCAAGCACTACGAGGCCGTAGGCGATGAAGAAGGCACTCAGCGAATACTCGAAGTTCACAGTGGTGCCGGACTTTTCGGCCATCCACCCCGCAAGAGGAATTCCTGCGATGCCCGCGAGGCCGGTGAGCACAGCGTCGAGCCGCAGCGCGAAGCGCAACAACGAGTCCGTCGACTCCTTGAGATGCGGCGTGATGATGACGGTCATCGGTTTACCCCCAGCCGGCGCAGGCCGATGTACTGCACTGTCCCGATGACGGCGGTGTACAGCGCGCCGCCGAGAAGGAGCGCGATGCCCCATGTGGTCAGCGGCCAGATCCCGGCCGCCTCCGCCGCCACGAAGCCGATTGTGAACAGTGCGTTGGCGGTGATGGTGGCGATCGCGCCTGGGCGGACCCGGTCGAGGCCCGCGAGCCAGTAGACGACCACGCCGTAGACCAGGAAGAACACCCCGAGCGCATATTCGACGGCCACGGGGACCCCGGTCAGCGACGCAAGCCGGCCCGCGGCGGCAACGAACGGTACGCCGACGATGCCGACGAGCACCGCGTCGAGGCGCATCGCGAAGCGAAGCAACCCGTCGCGGGCACCGGTTGTGGAATCGGTGATTGCGGTCATGCGTTTTCCTTCGGTTGAATTGACGTTACGACGCGCGGTGCACGCCGAGGTACTGCAGGCCCCCGATGACGGCGGTGGGAGCGAGGGACCGTTCCGGAGCCGACGCCGCAACCTCTGCACGGTTGGTTGTCGCTCCTCGCGTGCGCGACGCCAGCTCCGGACCAGTCATGAGGGGGTCACGCCAGGCGGCGCACCCCGAGGTATTGGGCGTAGGCGAAGGCGACCGTGACGACGATGAACGCGATCGTCGACGCCACACCGAGTGCGGTAAGCGGCAGCCAGCCCGCGATCAGCACAACGGCGACCAGGACCGCGAACGCGACGTTGCCCATGAACACGGCGACGCCGACGCGGCGCACGTTCGGCACCCCTGCCGCGAGGTACAGCGCGACGCCGTATCCGACCAGTGCGGCACCCGCGATCCATTCCGATGTCGCCGACAACCCCGACAGCTTCGACAGCGGGTCGGCGGCCATGGCGACGAACAACCCCAGCGCCGCGCACAAGGTGGCGTCGGCACGAAGAGCGAAACGCAACAGTGAGTCTGTGCTCTCCCGGACGGGCCGGGTGGTGATGGCGGTCATGGGAATGATGTTGCGCAGATCTCACTGCCAGATCGACGCCAGACGCTGCCAGCTACTGCCAACCGCAGGTCAAAGCGTGTTATGCGTCCTGGGTGGCGACGATGTTTCCGCGCAGATCCGCGGCGATCAGCCGCGCCGCGGCGTTCTGCCAGTTGTGCAGGGACCGCTGCGGCACCTCGGTGACCATCCACTGCCACGCCTGGCGCGCGACCGGATCGAGGCCTGCCGCGGTCGCGTTCTGCGCGTACGCGCGCACGCCGACGACGTAGGGGAAGTACAGCGCGTTGTAGTGCCGCCACTGCTCGGTGGTGCCGAACTCACCGCCGTCGCGGGGCTTGAGCCGGGCGATGCGGTCGGCCAGTAGGGCCTTCAGTTCGTTGGCGCGTTCGAGGGGCTGGTCGGGCGCTCCGCGGGCGGCGAGGCGTTCGTCGATGATCGGCAAGGCGGTCAGCGGGCTGGCGACGAGCTTCGACAGGTCGCCGTAGTGGCCGAGTGCGCGCCGGGTGAGCCGGGCGAAGGTCTCGTCGTCGACGTGCTCGAGCGGGTTGGCCGATCGCAGCGGCAGCGCCGCCTCGGTGCGCCGCAGCGTCGCGCGGTCGGCGCGCAGTCCGGGCGAGCGGGAGAACGCCAGCCGGTCGAGCAGGCCCGCCAGCGGATCGGCAAGCACGTTGATCGCGATCGCGATGCCGATGCTGGTGAACAACAGCACGGTCAGCGCAGTGCGCTCCGCCGTCAGGGCCATCCCGATCAACGCCTGGCCGCCGAACAGCACCACCACCACACCGGTCGCGACGAATGAGCGGAGCATGTCGCTTCGCAGTGCCTGACCCTCGTCGAAGGCGTCCCACATCGCGACGGCAACACCGAGTAGGACGACGTCGAACCCGGTGGACGCCAACGCAAGCCAGCTCGGCACCAGCCCGAGCGGGATCACCAGGATGGCGTTGCCGAGCGCAAAGAACAGCGTCGCAACGACGAGGTAGCCCACCACGGGCCGCGGCTGCCACGGTCCGAACACCGCTCGCAACATCGCGCCGAGCGACGACAGCGAGATGACGGCGAACATCACCCAGTGGCCCACCCGCAGCGGGCCGTCGACCGTGCCCGCCATCGCCGCCCCGATCCACGCGCCGGCCGCGACCGCGGCGACGGCCGTCAACTCGGCGGCACGACTGCGCGACGTGTCGTGCGGTCGCGAGAGCTCCAGCAGCACCGCGAACCACGCGATGCCCGGCACGGCGACCAGATAGATCTCGATACCGCTCAGCCAATTCAGACCGCTGGTCACCCGCACGGCGTCGAGCGCAACCACGGTCGCGAAACTCGTCAGGCCGACGGCTGCCAGCACCAGAACCGGCTTACGCGGATCGCGGGCCAACAGGTAGAGGCCCAGCCACCAGCTGAGCGAGAAGACCAACGCTGAGAGCGCCGCCATAAGCCAAGTGTGACATGACGGATCGCGGGCCGGCCGCGCAGAACCGTCAGCGGCCGTACCGGCGGTGCCGCGCGGTGTAGTCGCGCAGCGCGCGCAGGAAGTCCACGCGCCGGAACTCCGGCCAGTAGGCCTCCGTGAACCACATCTCCGAATACGCGCTCTGCCACAACAGGAAGCCGGACAGCCGCTGCTCTCCCGAGGTGCGAATCACCAAATCGGGATCGGGCTGACCGGAGGTGTAGAGGTTCTCCGAGATCGCTTCGGCGGTGACGGCCTCGATCAGCTGGTCACCGGAGGCGCTGTTGGCGAGTTGCTTGCCGAGCAGCTGCCGCACCGCGTCGACGATCTCCTGCCGCCCGCCATAGCCGACGGCGACGTTCACGTGAAAGGTTTCGGTTGCCGCTTCGGCCTGTGTCGACTCGACGGCGTCACGCAGGCGTCGGGCCGGCTCCTCACCCAGCAGCTCGAGGTCGCCCACCGTGCGCACGCTCCACTTCTTGGCCGGCGCGCAGATCTCCTCCACCACGTCGGTGATGATCTCGATCAGCGACGCCAGCTCTTCGGGGTCGCGTTGAAGGTTCTCCGTCGAAAGCAGGTAGACGGTGGCCATCTCGATGCCGGCCTCCTGGCACCAGCGGAGCATTTCTGCGATCTTCGCCGCACCGACCCGGTAGCCGTAACTCACGTCATCGTGACCGGCGTCACGGGCCCACCGCCGGTTCCCATCGCAAAGAACCGCGATATGGCGGGGCAGTTCGGATTTCGAGGCCGCGAGACCCTGCCGCAACCGCATCTCGTAGACCCGGTACATCGGCTCCTTGAGACGAGCGGGAATGATCTCCACGAAAATCCACAGTACTGTGGCGGTCGGGAATCACCGAGTAGCCAGAGGAGGTGACGTGAGCGCCTCAATCGACACCGAAGAGCCGGATCGCACGCAGCGTCGGGGGGAAGGCGCCGAAGACTTTCCCGAGGCCGTCGTCGACCGCGTCGCACAAGCCATCGGCAAGCCGAGGGCGCGCGGCTGGATCCATGTCTATGCGGCCGTCGTCGCGCTGATCTGTGGGGCCACGCTCGTGTCGGTCTCCTGGGCGATGGAGGGCACCAGGGCCGGCCTCGCGACGCTGCTCTACACGTTCACGATCGTGGCGATGTTCGCCGTAAGCGGCACGTATCACCGGGTGAACTGGAAGTCGGAAACGGCGCGCAAATGGATGACGCGCGCCGACCACTCGATGATCTTCGTGTTCATCGCGGGCAGTTACACTCCGTTCGCCTTGCTGGCGCTTCCGTCGAACGAGGGCATGGTGCTGTTCTGGATCGTCTGGGCGGGCGCCATTGCGGGCGTGCTGCTCAAGATGTTCTGGCCGTCGGCGCCGCGCTGGCTCGGCGTACCGCTCTACATACTGCTGGGCTGGGTGGCCGCCTGGTTCGTCGGCCCGATCATGGACGGCGCGGGTGTCGCGGCCCTGGTGCTGCTGATCGTCGGCGGCGCGCTCTACAGCATCGGCGGCGTGCTCTACGCGCTCAAATGGCCCAACCCGTGGCCCACGACATTCGGTCACCACGAGTTCTTCCACGCCTGCACGGCGGTGGCGGCGATCCTGCACTACATCGCGATGTGGTTCGCCGTCTTCTCGTCGTGATTTCGGCGCGTTCGCGTGCGGTTAGCGTCGATTAGCGCGCCGAAATCACTCGGCTAGGCGGGCTTCATGTCCTCCGGGCCCCAGTAGGCCTTCATCGACGCGATCTTGCCGTCGCCGTTGAAGGTCATCGTGCTGATGATCTCGATCCGCAATCGGTTGCCGCCGATCTCTACGGTGAGCGCCCAGTAGAAGGCCGCCTCGTTGCCGAGCGCCCGCAGCGTGAACAATTCGGTCGCATTGTCGCCCTTTGGGATCATCGCGTAGAACCCGCGGATCGCCTCGCTGCCGATGTGCACCTCGCCGCCGACCGGATCCTCGACGGTGCCGTCCTCGGCGTAGAGGTCGACGATCTCGTCGACCTTGCCCGCTGCGGCGAGGTCGAGATAGCGCTTGACGGTCGTGGCGTTGTCTTCGGGCGTCGACATGCGCCGAACGCTACACGGGCGCGCCGAGCGCCGACGCGAGGTCCCCGACGGTCGTGACGGGCAGATCGCAGACCCGGCCCCGGCACACGTAAGCGGCGTCGGCGCCACCGATCCGGCCCCTTTCGGCCAGCAGCTCCGACGAGTTCATCGCTCCACCGACCACCACCGCGCCTCCCGGCGCCAGCGCTCGTGCGGCGGTGAGCAGCGCCGAATCGGGATCGTCTGTGGAGACGGCGATTTGAATGGGGCCACGAACGGCGGCCTCAGCAACAGCCAACCAGTGTCCTCCTGATCGCGGCAGCTTCGCCAGCACCGGTGTCGCGGTCGCCAACGATTCTGCGGCGGCCGTTGCGTACCGGTCGGTCCGCGGCGCGGGCACCAAATGCGCTGCGGTGAGCAAGGCTTCGGCGATAGACGACGCGCCCGACGGCGTCGCACCGTCGAGCGGATCAGCGGGGCGCACCAGCAGTTGCTCGGCGTCGTCGGCGGTGTCGAACCACCGGCCCGGCTTCTCCTGGTCGGCGAAGTGTGCCAGCGCAATGTCCAGTAACCCCGTAGCGGCATCCAGCCACCGCGCCTCGCCGGTGAGTTGATGGAGTGTCAGCAGCGCGGTGGCCAGCGTCGCATGGTCCTCGAGGATCGCGGCGCTTTCGCCGACCTGGCCGCCGAGGCTGGCCCGTCGAAGCCGGCCGTCGACGAGGTGCAGGTTCAGCAGCGCATTGGCGCATTGCCTTGCGGCGTCGAGGTATTCGGGCTCATCGAGGGCGACGGCGGTCTCCGCTAGCGCGGTGATCGCCCAGCCGTTCCACGAGGTGACGACCTTGTCGTCGCGGCCGGGCTGCGGCCGGGTGGACCGCGCCGCCAACAGGGCGGCCCTGACCCGGTCGAACCGGTTCTGATCGTCGGGGTCGGCGGGCAACTGCAGCACCGAGCTGCCATGCTCGAAGGTGCCTGCCTCGGTGACACCGAAAAGCGCTGCAGCCCATGCTCCGTCCTCGGCGCCGAGTACTTCGGCGAGTTGCGCAGGCGTCCACGCGTAGGTCAGCCCCTCGTGGCCGTCTGCGTCGGCATCCAGTGACGAGATGAACATGCCACCGGCGCTCAGCTCGTCGATGATGAACCGTGCGGTCTCGGCTGCAACCCGCCGCGCCAACGGATTTCCCGTGCGTCGCGCCCAGTGGGCGTAGGCGCGAAGCAGCAGGGCGTTGTCGTAGAGCATCTTCTCGAAATGCGGCACCACCCAGGCGTCGTCGACGCTGTAGCGGGCGAACCCCCCGGCCAGCTGGTCGTAGATGCCGCCGCGGGCCATCGCGGTCGCGGTGCGTTCGACGGTCGCCAGCGGCGCGGGTGCGCCGGTGCGTTCGTGGTTGCGCAGCAACGCATCCAGCAAGGCCGACGGCGGAAACTTCGGCGCGCCGCCGAAGCCGCCCCTGGCCGTGTCCTCGTCGCCGAGGACCGCCGCGACGGCGTGGTCGCACAGTGCCGGCGTCATCTCGGGTCCGCCGCCGGGCAGACCGGATGCCATCGAGCGCAGCTCGCCGATGATCTGGTCGGAGGCCTGCTCTACTTCGTCGCGCCGCTGCTGCCAGGTATCGGTGATTGCCGCGAGCAGTTGCAAAAAGTTCGGCTTCGGGTAGTAGGTGCCGCAGAAGAACGGTCTGCCGTCAGGGGTGAGGAAGCAGGTCATCGGCCAACCGCCCTGGCCCGTGAGCGCGACGGTGGCGTTCATGTACACCGAGTCGATGTCGGGGCGCTCCTCGCGATCCACCTTGATGCAGACGAAGTCGGCATTCATCGCCGCCGCCGCCTGGTCGTCCTCGAACGACTCGTGGGCCATCACGTGACACCAGTGGCAGGCGGCGTAGCCGATCGACAGCAGGATCGGTACGTCGCGCTGTGCCGCCTCGGCCAGTGCTTCGGCGTTCCACTGCCGCCAGTGCACCGGGTTGTCGGCGTGCTGGCGCAGGTACGGGCTGGTCGCCTCGACGAGGGTATTGCCCGGATAAGCCATCAGGGCGCCTTGCGGTCCGTGTCCTCGGCTACGACGTCGGAGACCACGACGTCGGAGACGGTGCCCTCGTCGGCGGCCTGATCCGGCTGCGGATTCGTGCGGTCGAACGACTCCGGCAGCTTTTTGAGGTGCCGATTCATCGACCTCACCAGCAGGAAGGTGCCGATCAGCAGCAGCACGACGATCAAAAGGCCGAACGGGCTGGCCTTGCCGAAATCGGGCCCGGTGTCCTTGGGCGCCTCGTCGGCCAGCAGGCCGGCGATCATCACCAGCGTGTCAGTCATCGCCCGGCTCGATTCCTGCGAACAGATCGGTCTCGGGCAGGCTGACCGGCACGCGCGACCGGGCCAACTCGAACTCCTCGGTCGGCCACAGCCGCTGCTGCCACTCGATGGGTGCGGCGAAGAAGTCGCCGCTCGGGTCGATCTGGGTGGCATGGGCGCGCAGCGCGTCGTCGCGCTGGGAGAAGTACTCCGAGCACTCGATGCGCGTCGTCACGCGGGCCGCGAACACGTCGATCTCCGGATCCCAGTGCCTGAGCCACTTCTCGAAAGGCCCCGTCTGCCCATGCTTGGCGAACTCCTCCTGCAGCAACTGCATGCGCTGACGCAGGAAGCCGTGGTTGTAGTACAGCTTGCTGACGCTCCACGGCTCCCCGGGGGCATCGGGGTACAGCCGGAAGTCGGCGGCCGCCTCATATGCGGCGACCGACACCTGGTGGCAGCGGATGTGGTCGGGATGCGGGTAGCCGCCGTTCTCGTCGTAGGTCGTCATCACGTGCGGTTTGAACTCGCGGATCACCTTCACCAGCGCCTCGGTGGGCCGCTCGAGCGGTTCGAGCGCAAAGCAGCCTTCCGGCAGCGGCGGCGGTGGGTCACCCTCGGGCAGGCCGGAGTCGACGAACCCCAACCAGTGGTGCTCGACCCCGAGGATCTCGGCGGCCTTGCGCATCTCGTCGATCCGTATCTCGTGGATCCGACCGTGTACTTCCGGCAGGTCCATCGCCGGGTTGAGAATGTCGCCGCGCTCGCCGCCGGTCAGGGTCACCACCATCACCCGCGCGCCTTCTGCGGCGTAGCGGGCTGTGGTGGCGGCACCCTTGCTGGACTCGTCGTCCGGGTGGGCATGCACCGCCATCAACCGCAGTTGCTTCAAGTGGTTCCTCATCACGTCGACACGTTTCAACCAATTCGCGTACCCCTATAGTTCCAGTCCTAGTAGATGTATCCGACCGACGGGGCACCGAAAACACCGATGATTGATCGTCCCGCAGCACGCTACGGGCGGCAGCGCATGTCGCGCAGGTCACGTCGCTGGTGGGCGGTCGGTCTGACCGCGACGGTCCTCCTCGCCGGTGTGATCGTCGCGATCGTCGCGTCGCAGAAGCTGGGCAGCGGTGACGTCGAGGGCGAGCTGGGCGGCTACCAGCTGGTCGACGACGAGACGCTATCGGTGACGGTCAAGGTCACCCGGTCGGATCCGTCACGGCCGGTGGTCTGCATCGTTCGGGCCCGCGCCATCGACGGCAGCGAGACCGGCCGCCGGGAAGTGTTGGTGCCGCCGTCGTCGCAGGACACCGTCAACATCACGGTGACCGTCAAGTCCACCCGGCCACCGGTCGTCGGCGACGTCTACGGGTGTGGAACGGACGTACCGGGCTATTTGGTGGCCTCCTGATAGCGTCGTCGAACCGGGCGGGCAACAAACGGCGAACAGCCAATACGCGAAAACCCGCTGATCCACCGGTGGTAGCATTGGCCGATACACGGTTCCTGCAGGGGCCGTGTATTGCTGCTTTTGCGCGCTGATTGAGCGCTGGCCGACGTGGCAATACATACGGGGCTCCCAGCAGACGAAACAGACTTCTCACGCGGAAAGCGCAAGACGAAGACAGGAGCGCGACGACATGACCGACACCCAGGTCACCTGGCTGACCCAGGAGGCACACGACCGACTGAAGGCAGAGCTGGACCAGCTCATCGCCAACCGGCCGATCATCGCCGCGGAGATCAATGACCGTCGCGAAGAGGGCGACCTGCGGGAGAACGGTGGCTACCACGCCGCGCGTGAAGAGCAGGGCCAGCAGGAAGCCCGGATCCGTCAGCTGCAGGAGCTATTGAACAACGCCAAGGTCGGCGAAGCCCCCAAGCAGTCGGGTGTGGCGCTGCCAGGCTCCGTGGTCACCGTGTTCTACGGCGACGACAAGTCGGACAAGGAGACCTTCCTGATCGCCACCCGCCAGGAGGGCGTCAGCGACGGCAAGCTCGAGGTGTACTCGCCGGCGTCGCCGCTGGGGAGTGCGCTCATCGACGCCAAGGAAGGCGAAAGCCGCACCTATACCGTGCCGAACGGCAACACCGTCAAGGTCACGCTGGTCAAGGCCGAGCCCTACCACTCCTGACCCAAGCCGGCCGAAGCAAGCACGTTAAAGTCCGTCCGTGGCGCAGATCGCAGAGGACTTGTTCTTGCTGCTGCTGGACAACGCCGAGTCGCAGCCCGGTCTGGACCGGTCGCGACGCAATCGCGTGCTTTCTGGAGCAGTACTTCTGGATCTGGCGCTGCTGTGCCGTGTCCGGCCTGCCATGAACGGCGAACCCGTCGCACCCGGTCGGCTGGTCGCGTTGGAAGGTCCGATGCCACTTGATCCGATCATGGACCCGGCGTTCGAACTGCTGGCCCGTCGCCCGCTGACGCCGACCGCGGCGGTGTCCAAGCTGCGCCGTGGCGTGCAGGACAACATCGCCGGCTTCCTCGAGCAGACCGGCCAGATCCGACGTGTCCGGTTGCACGACAACCGATTCAGCCATTTGTCGTCATGGCCGGTGGTAAACCGGGAGCGGGTCTCTCAGGCCCGGGCTGCGCTGTTGTCGGCGCTGTTCGACCGGGAACCGCCGACTGCGCCGACCGCCGCGATCGTGTCGCTGCTGCACGCCGTCGACGGCCTCGGTGCGCTGCTGAGCCTCAACGACCGCGGATGGCGATGGGTACACATGCGCGCAAGCGAAATCGCAAGCGGCAGTTGGGTCGACGAGTATGAGACGGCGCTGCCTGAGATGAACCTCGCGGTGACGGCGTCGGCGATGCGGCAGGCGCTAGCCTAGGGCCTGCTCCAGATCGGCCAGCAGGTCGGCGGAATCCTCGATGCCCACCGAAAGCCGGACCAGGTCGTCGGGCACCTCGAGTTGCGAACCCGCCGTCGACGCGTGCGTCATCGCGCCGGGATGCTCGATCAGCGACTCCACCCCGCCCAGCGACTCGGCGAGGATGAAAACCTCTGTCCGCGAACAGAAATCGCGGGCGGCCTGCACGCCGCCGCGAAGGCGGGCCGACACCATGCCGCCGAACGCGCTCATCTGCTTGGCCGCGACTTCGTGGCCGGGGTGACTCGGAAGGCCCGGATACAGCACCTTCTCGATCGCGGGGTGGTTCTCCAGGAACTCGGCGACCAGAGCGGCGTTGTCGCTGTGGCGCTGCATGCGCAGCACCAGCGTCTTGAGACCGCGCATCGTCAGATAAGCGTCGAACGGGCCCGGGACCGCACCCGCCCCGTTCTGCAGGAAGCCGAACGCCTCGTCGAGTTCGCCGTCGCTGGTCAGCAGAGCGCCGCCGACGACATCTGAATGGCCACCGATGTATTTCGTCGTCGAGTGCAGCACGATGTCGGCACCCAGCACCAGCGGCTGCTGCAAGGCGGGTGAGGCGAACGTGTTGTCCACCAACACCTTTGTGTTCGACGGTGCCGCGATCGCGGCGATGCCGCTGATGTCGGCGATCGACAGCAGCGGGTTGGTGGGTGTTTCGACCACGATCAGCTTGGTTTGCGGCGTGATAGCCGCGCGCACCGCGTCGAGGTCGGCCAGCGACACTGCGGTGTACTCGATGCCCCACTTCGTGAAGACCTTGTCGATCAGCCGGAAGGTACCGCCGTACGCATCGTCGGGCATCACCACGTGATCGCCGGGACGCAGCACCGCCCGCAGCGCGCAGTCGGTGGCCGCCATCCCCGAGCTGAACGCGCGCCCGTAGACCGCCTCCTCGACCGCCGCCAGCGACGCCTCGAGCGCCGCGCGCGTCGGATTGCCGGTACGGGCATACTCGAATCCTCCGCGCAGCCCGCCGACGCCGTCCTGCGCGAAGGTCGAACTGGCGTAGATCGGGGCGTTGACGGCACCGGTCTGCGGGTCGGGACGGAATCCGGCGTGGATCGCTTTGGTGGATAGGCCCTGCCACCTGCTGTGCTCACTCACAGCGCCCAGCGTAACGAGGTGGGAGCGGCCGAATGTGGAGGGATAAGGTCAGCCGATGGAACAGTTCCGCCGCGGCGACCTTGTGTTCGACGTGATCGACGCCGGACCCACCGACGGCCCGGTGGTCGTCCTGCTACACGGCTTCCCGGAGCTCAACTCGATGTACCAGCCGGTCATCGACCGCCTGACCGCGCAGGGGTACCGCTGTCTGGCGCCTATGCAGCGCGGCTACTCCGCTGGCGCACGGCCGAAGCGGAGGCGTGACTACCGCGGCGACGACCTCGTCGGCGATGTGCTCACGCTGATCGATAGCAGCGGTGCGCAGCGGGTGCACCTCGTCGGGCACGACTGGGGCGCGGCGGTGGCCTGGTATGTCGCGCAGGCCGCTCCCGACCGCCTGCACACGCTGACGGCGCTTTCGGTCCCGCATCCCGCCGCGTTCCTGAAGGCCGTTGCGACCAGCCGCCAAGCGCTGTCGTCGTGGTACATGCTGTTCTTCCAACTGCCGTGGCTTCCTGAGCGCTTTTTGCTGAACAGGCGCGCGGTGCGAGGGTTCATCGAGTCGAAGCCGCCCCAAACGCGTGCACTGGCGCAAGCCGAGATGGACCTGATGCGGGAGCCCGGTGCGTTGACCGCCGCCCTCAACTGGTACCGCGCGATGCCGTTCAGCAGTCCGCGCAGGACCGTCCAAAAGGTCACCGTGCCGACGATGTACCTCTGGACCGACGACGACGTCGCGCTGAAGGAGAAGTGCGCGCGACTGTGCGCCGACTACGTGGTGGGCGACTATCGCTACGAGCAGTTCGAGGGTGTCTCACACTGGGTCGTCGACGAGCGACCCAACGAGGTGAGTGACCTACTGCTCGACTGGTTCACGGCCCACGCCGGCGCCTGACTCCAGCAGGCCGCAGCGGACATCGAACCGTTCCCGCACGGTGTCGAGGATGCGGCGGGCGCGCTCGCCGTCGCGTCGGTGAGTGAGCATGAACTTGACCACACCGGGCAGCCGCCGCGGCAGCGGGTACCACGCGTCGAAGTCGAGTCTGTTGTCGCTGAACACGCGACGCGGAACGTTGTCGTAGATGAGGCTCAGATTGTGCTGAACCAGCGCGAACAGAGCGTACGGGTGCGCGGTGGGAGATTTCCGTCGCAAATCGAGCATGTCGAGCTCGTACAGCGGAAGCTCTCTCAGCTTGTCGAGGAACAGCAGCTGGGTGAGGTAGTACCCGTGGAACGCGGGGAGGTGCAGAACCCAGGACCGCGGATTGATGGAGACCACCGCCCCACTCGCGGATACGTAGGGCTCGTACGGCAGATTGCTGTCGCCGCCGAGGTATCCCGTGCAGTTGATCAGCCAGCTGCCGGGTTGGATCGCCTTCCTCGACCCGCTGCGGAACACCAACTCGGTTTCGCCGTTACGGTCGACCGCGTCGTCGAAGTAGTCCATCACGATGTGACGAAGGCCCTCGGCGATCGTCTTGTTCTCGGCCTCCGACAGCAAGCCGGCAAAGTAGTTCTCGGCCTCCGGCGTCGGGTGGGTGCAGTAGGCCGCGCGGAACCACTTTTGCACCTCGACCTCGTTGGCCCCGTTGTACCGGCGACCCAATTGTTCGCTTATCGTGGCGAACTGGGTTCCCGCCCACCACTTGCTCGCCCCGGCTGGGAACAGGCGGTCGCGTTTGGCGAAGAAGGTCCCCCGGCCCGCGATCAAGTTCACTTCACGCCAGGGGCACGCTGTGATCAGCGCATGTGCCGTGTCCATCGCGGTCTTGCCGCCGCCGATGATCCACACCGGCGCGTTGCTGTCTCGGATCTCACCTGACCGAACGTCGCAGTAGTCGGGCGACACGGACTCGACGCGCCGACTGGAGACGTCGAGCGGCTCGTTGGGCGTGACGGCAAGTCCGTAGCCCTTGATCAGCCGCTTGGCTTCGACGACATGCACACGGCCGTCCGCGGCTCGACACGTCACCCGAACGATTCCGTCGACCTCTTCATGCGACTCCATCGTCGCGCCGAACAGTTCGTCGACGCGCACTCGCTGCTTGACGACGTCGAGACAGTGCGCGAAGTGGTCGAGCACTTCGCCTTTCGTCGCCAGATACGCGCGATCCTTGCCGAGCGTCCATTCGATGTCCCCCGCGGTGAACATGGGATGGGGTTGGTGGAGCCGGACATACGGGTAGGTGTCGACCCACATGCCGCCGACGCCCGGCCTCCTGTCGACGAGCACGATCTTCTGGTCCTGCGACAGGTACCGGCTGGCCACGTAGAGCGCGTTCATGCCGGCGATACCCGCCCCGACGATGCAGACGTCGCAGCGCATCACTGCCGCCTCCGGCGTAGCGGCAGATACAAGGTCGGGCACGAGAACAGTGTCCGCCGAAGCGGTGGGCTGGGCAGCGTAATCGACTACGCCAACCGATCGGCACCTGCTCGGCGAGGTGTAGACATGGATCATGAGCGCTACCGCCCGAATCGATGACCTGCTCGACCTCGATGCGCAGCTGACGCCGGAAGACAAAGAGTTGCGCGAGACCGTCCGCCGCTTCGGCGAGCAGCGACTGCGGCCGCACATCGCCGAATGGTTCGAGGCCGGCGAGGTGCCGGTCCGCGAGCTGGCCTCCGACCTGGGCAAACTGGGTGTGCTGGGGATGCATTTGGAGGGCTACGGGTGCGGCGGATCGACCGCCACCGCGTACGGCCTGGTCTGCCAGGAACTCGAGGCGGTGGACAGCGGCTTACGCAGCCTCGTCTCGGTGCAGGGCTCGCTGGCGATGTTCGCCATCCACCGGCACGGTAGCGAGGAGCAGCGCAAACAGTGGCTGCCCGATATGGCCACCGGCGACGCCATCGGATGCTTCGGGCTGACCGAACCGGACTTCGGTTCCAACCCCGGCGGCATGCGCACCACGGCCCGTCGCGACGGCTCGGACTGGATCCTCAACGGTTCGAAGATGTGGATCACCAACGGTTCGGTCGCCGACGTCGCGGTGGTGTGGGCGCGGGCCGAGGAGGGCGTGCTCGGCTTCCTTGTGCCAGCGGGCACGACGGGGTTCGAAGCGACCGACATGAAGCGCAAGCTGTCGTTGCGCGCATCGGTGACGTCCGAGTTGCATCTCGACGACGTGCGCCTGCCCGCCGAGGCGCAGCTGCCCGAGGCGCGGGGTCTGTCGGGTCCGCTGGCCTGCCTGTCGGAGGCGAGGTTCGGCATCGTGTTCGGCACCGTGGGCGCCGCGCGGGACTGTTTGGAAACGGCGATCGACTATGTCGGGACCCGCCAGGTGTTCGACAAGCCGCTGGCGGGTTACCAGCTGACGCAGGCCAAGATCGCCGACATGGCCGTCGAATTGGGCAAGGCGCAACTGCTTGCGCTGCACCTCGGCCGGTTGAAGGACGAGGGGCGGATCCGGCCGGAACAGGTGAGCTTCGGCAAGCTGAACAATTGCCGCGAAGCCATCAAGATCGCGCGCCAGTGTCGAACTCTATTGGGCGCGAACGGAATCACCTTGGAATATCCGGTGCTGCGGCACGCGAACAACCTGGAGTCGGTGCTGACCTACGAAGGCACGTCGGAGGTACACCAGATGGTCATCGGAGAGGCGCTGACGGGCGTCAGCGCCTTCCGATGACTCGAACTACGGTGTGAGCGGTGCGATCTGGCCGCCGGTGATCCTGCGCCACGCGAAGACGAGGAACAACGCCGCGACCGGTACCGCGACCAGGAGGCCCACGCCGCAGAGAATCGCGCCGGCGACGATGAGCGCGACCCCGACCAGCCAGGTCAAAAACGCACTGCCGAAATTGGCTTTGCTGGTTTCGAAGCTGGTCTTGACCGCGTCGACCGCTGGCAGGTTGCGGTCGAGCAGGGCGACCACGGTGAAGACCAGCAGAATGCTGGCGAGCAGACCGGGAATGACGCACAGGAAGAACCCGATCGTGGTGATGACACCGACGATCAGTCCCGCGATGATCACCTGACCGATGTGGCGCGGCCGGAAGAACGAACCGACCGACACCTGCTGCCCGTTGGCGATGTCGAGCACGCCGCTGAGGAATCCGGATTGGATTGCCGCGCCGACGATCAGCGACACGAACCAGCCCACGATCGCAATGAGGATCCCGCCGACACCCATGGACGTGGTGCTCCATGAATACGAGAAACCGTTCGCGTCAGACGTGTAGTCGCTCACGCCCGGACTCACCGCCGCCTGCAGCAGATTGATGATCACCTGCAGCACGATGACGATCAGGCCGTAGACGAGCGTCGCGATGATCAGCGGGGCCGCGTTCTTGCTGAACTTGTTCCACGCCCACGAAAACGCCTCGCCGACGCTGAATGGTTGTGCCCCACCGTAACCCGGCGGTCCTGCGGGCGGATAACCCGCCGGTGAATAGCCCTGCTGCGGTGGCGGCGGATAGCCGCCCTGCTGGGGTGGCGGCGGATAGCCGCTCGGTGGGGGAGGCGGTGGATAGCCGCCCTGCTGTGGCGGTGGGTACCCACCTTGTCCTGGCGGCGGGTAGCCACCTTGTCCTGGCGGCGGGTAGCCACCTTGTCCTGGCGGCGGGTAGCCACCTTGTCCTGGTGGTGGATAGCCACCCTCTCCCGGAGGCGGATAGCCGCCGCCCGGCGGAGGTGGAGTTGGTGGATTGGTCATAGAAGTCCTTTACCCAAGGGTACGGCGATGGTGGAGATGATCTTGTCCACGAGCGTCTGCCGCTTCACATCCCACAGCGGGAAGAGCACCGCGATGAGCCAGACGATGCCGCAGAGGCCGGCAGCCACCAGGTAGATCAGTTCTCGGACGACCGACATGCCGAATCCGATTGGCTGACCGGTCTTTTCGCTGACAATCTTGAACTTCATGATGCCCTTGCCGATGCTGGAGCCCGTTTTGCCTTGGCGATATCCGAGGTTCCAGATGATGTAGGCAAGCGCGATCAGACCTGTGAGGAAGACCGCGATCTGGCCGGTGGTGGACGCCCCCGTGGCGCAGAACTCACCGAGGTCGTACTCCGATGTGTCGGTGACACAGGCGGTTTCGCGGGTACTAATCAACAACAACCAGCCGATGCCCTCGAGAATGAGAACAGGAATGTAGTCGATGATGTACGCCAACGCACGCGTACCCCACGGTGTGTACGCCTCTTTCGGCAACGCCCCACCTGGCCCGGTGGCCGCCGGGAATCCGCCACCCTGCGACGGCGGGTAGCCCTGACCCTGCGGCGGCGGGTAGCCCTGACCCTGCGGCGGCGGCGGAAATCCGCCACTCTGCGGCGGTGGTGGCGGCGGGTAGTTGCCCGGCGGCGGGGGCGGATAATTGCCAGGGGGAGGTGGCGGTTGATCGGTCATGGACGCCTTCCAGGTCATCAGCTGGGATCAAGCGCTGCTTAATGTACCTGAGAAGATGCTCACAGCAGGGTCTTCGG
Source organism: Mycobacterium sp. ITM-2016-00318 (assembly GCF_002968285.2). Lineage (NCBI taxonomy): Bacteria > Bacillati > Actinomycetota > Actinomycetes > Mycobacteriales > Mycobacteriaceae > Mycobacterium > Mycobacterium sp. ITM-2016-00318. The sequence goes on from NZ_CP134400.1 coordinate 4,258,519, forward strand.
CAAGAACCGCGCCGCGACTTGTCAAGCCGAAATCAACGCTGATTCGGCGGACCGGCGGGCTACCGTCTCGAGTTTCCGTCGGAGAGGAATCCGAGCAGATCGTGGCGGGTCAGAACGCCTACCGGCTTACCTTCCTCGACCACCATGACGGCATCGCAGTCGCGCAGCGCCTTCGCGGCGTGGCTGACCAACTCCCCCGCTCCGATCAGCGGCAGCGGCGGAAGCATGTGCTGAGATACCGCGTCGGCCAACTTCGCCCGACCTTCGAAGACCGCGGACAGCAGTTCGCGCTCGGACACGCTTCCGGCCACCTCGCCCGCCATCACGGGCGGTTCGGCTCCGACGACCGGCATCTGGGACACCCCGTACTCGCGGAGGATGCCGATCGCGTCGCGCACCGTTTCCGACGGGTGCGTATGCACGAGGTCGGGCAGCGCACCGGACTTGCCGCGCAACACCTCGCCGACGGTGGCCTGCTCCAGCGAGCCGTCGAGCCGGTTGCGCAGGAAACCGTACGAGGACATCCACGCATCGTTGAAAACCTTTGACATGTAACCGCGTCCGCCGTCGGGCAACAACACGACAACAACGGAATCCGGTCCGGCCTTCACGGCGGCCTCGATCGCCGCGACGACGGCCATGCCACAGGATCCGCCGACCAACAGCGCCTCTTCGCGGGCCAGCCTGCGCGTCATGTCGAAGGAGTCGGCGTCGGAGACGGCGATGATTTCGTCGGGCACCGACGGGTCGTAGGCCGACGGCCAGAAGTCCTCGCCGACGCCTTCGACCAGGTAGGGCCTGCCCGTACCGCCGGAGTACACCGACCCTTCCGGGTCCGCGCCGACGATGCGCACGGGTCCGCCCGGGCTGCCGTCGGAGACCTCTTTCAAATACTTCCCGGCGCCGCTGATGGTGCCGCCGGTGCCGACACCCGCGACGAAGTGGGTCACCGTCCCGTCGGTGTCATTCCAGATCTCCGGGCCCGTCGTCTCGTAATGGCTCGCCGGCCCCATCGGATTCGAGTACTGGTCGGGTTTCCATGCGCCGTCGATCTCATCGACGAGGCGATTGGACACACTGTAGTAGCTGTCCGGATGGTCCGGCGGCACCGCCGTCGGGCACACCACGACGTCAGCGCCGTAGGCGCGCAACACATTCCGCTTGTCCTCGCTGACCTTGTCCGGGCACACGAAGACACACTTGTAGCCGCGCTGCTGGGCGACGAGCGCCAGCCCGACACCGGTGTTGCCGGAGGTGGGTTCGACGATGGTTCCGCCCGGCTTGAGCTCGCCGCTGGCTTCCGCGGCGTCGATCATCTTCACCGCGATGCGGTCCTTGGAGCTGCCGCCGGGGTTGAGGTATTCGATCTTGGCGACGACCTTGCCCGCGCCTTCGGGGACGACTGAGTTCAGCGCAACCAGAGGGGTATTGCCGATGAGCTCACTGACGTGCCGGGCGATCCGCATACGTCCATGGTCTCAGGCCGCGGGAATGCTTACCAGGTGGCCTCTCGGATGTAGTCGCCCACCTGCTTCAGCGACCGCTTGGCCTCTTTCACCGCCGTTCCGGCGATCTGGAACACGTGCATCTGCCCCGGCCAGACCCGCACCTCAACCGGCACGCCCGCGGCGGCCAGCATGTGCGCCGCCTTGCGGGCGTCGTTCAGCAGAACCTCGGACCCGGAGACATGAATCAGCGTGCGCGGAAGTCCCGGCTCGATATGGTCGAGCGGTTCGAAGACCTCCTCTGCAACGCCGTCGACGACGTTGCGCTTAGCGGCGGCCTCCACCAATTCCACCAGCGCGTTGAACGCCTTGGGCGGGAACATCGCGTCGGAGTGGATGTTGGGGTGGTTGGCCCGCGCCTGGTTGTCGATCTCGAACAGCGGCGACAGCGTGACGATGGCTGCGGGCGACTCGCTCGCCAGGCCTTCGAGCTGCAGTTTCTCCGCCAGCGCGAGGGCAAGATAGCCGCCTGCCGAGTCCCCCGCGAGCACGATCTGGTCGGGGTCGTACCCCTTCAGTCGCAGCCACTTGTAGGCGTCGTAGCAGTCGTCGAGCGCCATGCCGACGGAGTGCTTCGGAATCATCCGGTAGTTGACCACCAGCACCGGGCTGTCGGCGAAGTTCGACAACGTCTCGACCAGGCGGCCATGGCTGTGAACGCCGCAGGTCAGAAACGCTCCGCCGTGCATATAGAGAACGATGCGGCGTTTGCCGTCGGCCGGAAGCACGCCCGCTGCGCGGACCAGCTGGGCGTTGCAGTTCGGCAGTGAGATCGTGGCACGAACCGTGCCCGGGGCCGGCTTCAGCACGCGGCACGCGAAATCCACAACCCCGAACGGCCACGGCATACGTGGTGCGTAGCTACCGATAGCCAGCGTCGGCCTTATAGTGAGCATTGCGGCCAGCGAAAGCAGCCGGCCACCGAGACTCGGACCGTCCTCGACGACCTCTACAGGCGCGCCGTCACTGACAGGAAACTTACGCGGTTTGTGCCCTCGAGCTGCGCTGATGGCAGCATTACGGGTGCTAGGAACCTTGCTCGGTGCCGTCATCGCCACCACTTCCTACGAAGCTGTAATGCCATTGGGTGGCGCTTTGCTCGGCCAACCTCGGTAACTTAGCTTGACATTGGTAACCCGTACAACACCCAACGAAACTTATTCGATACCGGACTTGATACCGCACCGTGACCGTCGAACAGGACTCGCCACGCGGATAGTGCGCGATCGCGCTAATAAACTGGTCACGTGAAGATTTGTGCATCGCGCAGGTCGACCGCCGTTGCGGCAGCGGCCACGCTCGCATCGACAGGCTCCGCCTATGTCGGAGCTCGCACCTTTCTGAGCGGCCAGGCAGAGCAGGCCCGACGCGTCATTCCGAAGGCATGGGACACCCCGCCGCGCGCCGACGGCGTTTACACCCCTGGCGGAGGTCCGGTCGAGCGCTGGCACCGCGGCGTGCCGTTCGACCTGCACCTGATGGTCTTCGGCGACTCGACGGCCACCGGATACGGTGCCCGCAACGCCGAGGAGGTGCCCGGCGTGATGATCGCCCGCAACCTGGCCGAGATCTCGGGCCGGCGGATCCGGCTGAGCACCAAGGCCATCGTCGGCGCCACGTCGAAGGGCCTGTCGGGCCAGATCGACGCCATGTTCGTCGCGGGCCCGCCGCCGGATGCGGCCGTGATCATGATCGGGGCCAACGACATCACCAAACTGCACGGCATCGGCCCGTCGGCCCGTCGGCTGGGTGCGGCGGTGCGGCGACTGCGGGCCAGCGGCGCGGTCGTCGTGGTCGGCACCTGCCCGGACTTCGGCGTCATCACCGCGATTCCGCAGCCGTTGCGCACGGTGGCACGCACGCGCGGTTTGCGACTGGCGCGCGCGCAGGCGGCGGCGGTGAGGACCTCGGGAGGCCTGCCGGTTCCGTTGGCCGACCTGATGACGACCAACTTCCGGCGGGCGCCGGAGCTGATGTTCTCGTCGGACATGTTCCATCCGTCGGGGGCCGGATATGCGCTGGCCGCCAACCAGCTGCTGCCTGCGCTGTGTAATGCGTTGGGCGGCTTCGCCACAACGGAGGAGCCGGAGTCACCGTTGGAGACCCGCACCGACGTCAGCACGCTGCTGTCGCGCCTCGGCGGGGTGAGCCGGCTGTGGCGCCGCTCGACTGGGGTCCCTGCACCGATAGTGGTGCCCGCCAGCTAGGTTCTCCCAGTAAGCCACTACTCCAGGAGCCGTCATGAGTGAAGCCGTCATTGTCGCGACCGCACGTTCGCCGATCGGCCGCGCAGGCAAGGGATCGCTGGTCGACATGCGACCCGACGACCTGGCCGCGCAGATAGTGCGCGCCGCGCTCGACAAGGTGCCTTCGCTCGACCCGAAGGACATCGACGACCTGATGATGGGCTGCGGGCAGCCCGGCGGTGAGGCCGGTTTCAACATCGGCCGTGCGGTCGCCGTCGAGCTCGGATACGACTTCCTGCCCGGCACCACGGTGAATCGGTATTGCTCGTCGTCGCTGCAGACGACGCGGATGGCGTTCCACGCGATCAAGGCGGGCGAGGGCAGTGCGTTCATCTCCGCGGGCGTGGAGACCGTGTCGCGGTTCCCGAAGGGCACCTCCGACGGCTGGCCCGACTCGCACAACCCGCTGTTCGCCGACGCCGAGGAGCGGTCGGTGAGCGCGTCGGCAGGCGCCGAGGAGTGGCATGACCCGCGTCAGGAGGGCCTGCTTCCCGACGTGTACATCGCGATGGGCCAGACCGCCGAGAACGTCGCGAACTTCACCGGCATCAGTCGCGAGGACCAGGACCACTGGGGTGTGCGCAGCCAGAACCGCGCAGAGGAGGCGATCAACAGCGGCTTCTTCGCACGCGAGATCTCCCCGGTGACGCTGCCCGACGGGTCGCAGGTCAGCACCGACGACGGGCCGCGTGCAGGCACGACGTACGAGAAGATCAGCCAGCTCAAGCCGGTGTTCCGGCCGAACGGCACGGTCACCGCCGGCAATGCCTGCCCGCTGAACGACGGCGCGGCGGCGGTAATCGTGATGAGCGATGAGAAGGCCAAGGAGCTGGGGCTGACGCCGCTGGCGCGCATTGTCGCGACAGGCGTGAGCGGGTTGTCGCCGGAGATCATGGGGCTGGGTCCCATCGAGGCGACGCGCAAGGCTCTTGCCAACGCGGGCATGACGATCGACGACATCGACCTCTACGAGATCAACGAGGCGTTCGCCGTGCAGGTGCTCGGCTCCGCGCGCGAACTGGGCATGGACCACGACAAGCTCAACGTGTCGGGCGGCGCGATCGCGCTGGGCCACCCGTTCGGTATGACGGGTGCGCGCATCACGGCCACCCTGCTGAACAACCTGCAGACGCACGACAAGACCTTCGGCCTCGAGACGATGTGCGTCGGCGGCGGCCAGGGCATGGCGATGATCATCGAGCGGCTGTCTTGACGACCCACTGACTCTGCCGAGGCGCTTCGAGTCTGCTGACAGATCGCCATTTCAAAAGTTCTCGCGATCTGGCCGCAGTCTGGAGCGCCAGGCGCGCGCGAGACGGCGCAGAATGTCGGCACTGGTATTGGTTTTGACGACTCTCAGCCGCGTCCAACCCAGCTCGTACAGATCTTCAGAGCGCTGAATGTCGTACCGATACTGATCCGGGTTGAGGCGATGGTGCTCTCCGTCGTACTCGAGGGCGAGCATCAGATCGTCCCACCCCATGTCGAGGTAATACCGGCGGCGGCCGTCGGCGCTCGTCACTGGAATCTGGGTCCGCGGTCGCGGGTAGTCATTTCGAATCACCAACAGCCGCAACCATGTTTCCTTCGGCGACGCTGCGCCAGGGTCGTAGAGGTCGAGGACCTTCGCGAGTTGGCGCAGCCCGCGTGAGCCGCGGTGCTCCCGGGCGATTCGCAGTATGTCCGGAGTTTGCAGTCCCGTGGCATTACCGAGCGCGTCGAGGTTTGCGATTGCCGCATCGAGCGGCCTTCGGCGGACGATGTCGAATCCTGTACGGGCTACCGTGGTGATGCGCATGCCATCGAATTCGCCCAATTCGTCTGTGCGGAACGGGTAGTCGTAGGTCCGCAGCCCCCTGGCCGGGCGGGCGTTCGGCCATATCAGCTCGACGGGCGCAGCGTCGTCGACCCACTTGGCGCCATGCAGCGCCGACGCCGTGAGGCCCGCGATGACACCTTGTCGATGAGACCACAGCCAGCCCGCCTTGGCTCGTTGATGCAACGTCGGAACGGCGTCTTTCTCCAGGTATACGTCTGGGAAGACCGCGAAGTACCGCGACCGCAGTTCATGCTTGCGAATCGCTCCGGCGACTACTGCCTCACTGCCGACGAACGGCGCGTCGAACCTTGCCATGGCTCGACTTTGGCGCGTTCACCTCGCCGAGTCTGCGGGCAGATCGCGATCTGTGGACGAAACGCGATCTGTGAGCAGTTTCGGCGAATAGTGAGCGCAAGAAGAAAGCCCCCGGCGTGCCGGGGGCTTTCGTCGTAGATGGTCGTCAATCGCTTTGCAAGATGGACAGCAGACGCAGGATCTCGATGTAGAGCCAGACCAGCGTGACGGTCAGGCCCAGTGCGACACCCCATGCCGCCTTCTCCGGCGCGCCTGCACGGATCATCTGGTCGGCGGCGTCGAAGTCGAGCAGGAAGCTGAACGCTGCCAGACCGATGCACACCAGCGAGAAGATGATCGCGATCGGGCCGTTGCCGCGAAGGCCGAGACCCTCACCGCCGCCGACACCGAACATCGCCAGCACGAAGTTGCCGAGCGCGAGCACCAACACACCGAAGATGCCGGCGATGATCATGCGAGTGAACTTCGGGGTGACGCGGATGGCGCCGGTCTTGTAGACGACGAGCATGCCGATGAACACGCCGATGGTGGCGAGGATGGCCTGCCCGATGAGGGCACCGGCGCTGGCACCGGAGACATAGAGGTTGGCGAGCAGGAACGAGATCGCGCCGAGGAACAGGCCCTCGAGGGCCGCGTAGGTCAGCACGATCGCGGGGTTGTCCTGCTTGCGGCCGAACGTGGCGATCAGCACCACTACCAGCCCGCCGAGGCCGCCGACCAGGGCGAACGGCATCGCCAGCGCAAGGTTGCCTGCGACAAGGAAGTACGAGACGACCGCAACGGCGCTGAGCACCGCCAGCGTGACGCCCGTCTTCGTGACGACGTCGTCGATGGTCATCGGACGCGAAACCCCGGTCTGCTGCCGGTCGGGGTACTGCGTCACATACGGGTCGGCATGTACTGCCGCAGCACCGGCGCCTGCGGCTCCGGTACCGAACTGCGCGTATCCGCCCTGCGTCTTCGGCAGGGAACGAAATACCGGGTTGCTGCTCTCGCGCACCGTCGGTTCCTCTCCTGTGCTGTCGTTCGCCTATTGACGAACACTTTCTCAACGATCGGCCACCTGGTCTGGTTCCCGAAGAAACCTCCCAGGTCTTTCACAGGAAAGCCTACCCGTAGCGGGGCCCCGCAGCGGCACGTTCTACATTGCATGACGTGGGCGAAAACGAGGATGTCCTAGTAACGGTCGCCGGCGGAATAGGGCTGATCAGCCTCAACCGGCCCAAGGCGATCAACTCGCTGACCCACCCCATGGTCTCAGCCATCTCTCAGGCACTGACCGAATGGCGGGATGACGACGCAGTACACGCCATCGTGTTGTCCGGCGAGGGCGAACGCGGCCTGTGCGCGGGCGGGGACATCGTCGAGGTTTACAACAGCGCTCGCGGCGACCACGGCGTGGCCAGTTCCTTCTGGTGGGACGAATATCGGATGAACGCCTACATCGCGCGCTATCCCAAGCCGTTCGTCTCGCTGATGGACGGCATCGTGATGGGCGGCGGCGTCGGCGTCAGCGCGCACGGCAGTCATCGTGTCGTCACCGACACCACGAAAATGGCCATGCCCGAGGTGGGTATCGGCTTCATCCCCGACGTCGGGGGGACGTACATCCTTTCGCGCGCGCCGGGGTTGCTGGGGTATCACGCCGCGCTGACGGGAGCGCCGTTCGCCGCCGGTGACGCGATCGCGATGGGCTTTGCCGACCACTTCGTGCCGCACGACGAACTCGCCGAGTTCAAGGCAGCGATCATCGCCGACGGTATCGACGCCGCCCTGGCCTCGTACGCGACGGATCCGCCGGCGAGTGAGCTACTGGCACAACGGCAATGGATCGACGAGTGCTACGCGGGGGAGACCGTCGAGGACATCGTCGCCGCGCTGCGCGGTCAGGACGCAGGCCCCGCCGGGCACACTGGCGGCACCGCCGCCGTCGACGCGGCCAACCTCATCATGACCCGCTCCCCCGTATCGCTCTCGGTCGCGCTGGAAGCGGTGCGCCGCGCGGCCAAGCTCGAAACCCTGGAAGACGTCCTGCGCCAGGAATATCGGACATCATGCGGGTCGCTGCGCAGCCACGACCTCGTCGAAGGCATTCGCGCACAGGTGATCGACAAGGACCGCAAGCCGAAGTGGTCGCCCCCATCAGTCGCGGCGGTCACCAAGGACGACATCGACGCGTACTTCACACCGCAGGGTCCCGACCTGACCTTCCCCGAGGAGAAGCAATGACCGACCGAAGACGACCGCGAGCGAGGATCGCTGGGCCCACGCCCGCAGGGCAGGGGACGAGGAACGAGCGGAGACCGAAACGAGTGGGAGTCGAGCAATGACCCAGAGCTACGAGACCATCCTCGTCGAGCGCGACGAGCGCGTCGGCACCATCACGCTGAACCGGCCGAAGGCGCTCAACGCCCTCAACAGCCAGGTGATGCACGAAGTGACCACCGCCGCAGCCGAATTCGACAATGACCCCGGCATCGGCGCCATCCTCATCACCGGCAACGAAAAGGCGTTCGCGGCGGGTGCCGACATCAAGGAGATGTCGGAACTGTCCTTCGGAGACGTGTTCGGACAGGACTTCTTCGCGCCGTGGGCCAAGCTGGCGGCGGTGCGCACCCCGCTGATCGCCGCGGTGGCGGGTTACGCGCTCGGCGGCGGCTGCGAGCTGGCGATGATGTGCGATCTGATGATCGCTGCCGACACCGCGAAATTCGGCCAGCCCGAGATCAAGCTCGGCGTGTTGCCCGGCATGGGCGGCTCTCAGCGGCTGACCCGCGCGATCGGTAAGGCGAAGGCGATGGACCTCATTCTCACCGGTCGCACCATCGACGCCGAGGAAGCCGATCGCAGCGGCCTCGTCTCGCGGGTAGTGCCCGCCGACGAGCTGATCCGTGAGGCAAAGGCGGTGGCCACCACCATCTCTCAGATGTCGCTGTCGGCGTCGCGGATGGCGAAGGAGGCCGTCAACCGTGCCTTCGAGTCGTCGCTGACGGAGGGCTTGCTTTACGAGCGCAGGCTGTTCCACGCGGCGTTCGCCACCGCCGACCAGACCGAAGGCATGAACGCCTTCAGCGAGAAGCGCCCACCGAACTTCACGCACAGCTAATCTGCCTGGGTGACTGACACCGCGGAGGCGACGGAAGAAGCAGCTCCGCAACAGGACCCGCCGCAGCACAAGCCGACCTGGTGGCAACGGCACTACACGTTCACCGGGACCGTCCTCGCGCTGGTGTTCCTGTGGTTGTCGCTGACCCCGTCGTTGCTGCCCCGCGGCCCGGTGTTCCAAGGGCTCGTCAGCGGGGCGGCAGGCGCGATCGGCTACGGCATCGGGGTCTTCCTCGTGTGGCTGGTGCAGTTCATGCTCTCGAGGGACGCCAGCCCGCATGCGCCGGGTTGGGCGTGGCTCGCGGTGGTCGTCGTCGGGGTCATCGGCCAGATTCTGATGATCATCTACTTCCACATCTGGCAGGACGAGGTACGCGACCTCAACGACGTTCCGCGAATGACATTCTGGGAGCATCCCCTGACCGCGGTGCTCGCCATCGTCGTGCTTTTCGTCTTCGTCGAAGTCGGCCAGCTGATCGGCAGGCTGGTCAAGTTCCTGGTCAGGCAGTTGAATCACATTGCACCGCCACGTGTCTCGGCGGTTGTCGTGGTCGTTTTGTTGTTCGCGCTTGCCATCGCGCTCCTCAACGGTGTCGTCGTCCGAGTGGGAATGGACTACATCAACAAGACCTTCAGCGCGGTCAACGACGAGACCGATCCCGACATCCCCGCGCCGACGTCGACGCTGCGGTCCGGTGGCCCCGATTCACTGGTCACCTGGGAGTCGCTCGGCCACCAGGGTCGGGTCTTCGTGTCAGGGGGCCCCAGCATCGGCGACCTGACGACATTCAACGGCAAGCCCGCCATCGAGCCGATCCGCGCCTACGCGGGCCTGAATTCCGCCGACGGCATCAAGGCGACCGCAGCGCTGGCCGCCGAGGAGCTGCGGGCCAAAGGCGGTCTCGACCGCGACGTGATTGCTGTGGCGACGACGACAGGCACCGGCTGGATCAACGAGGCCGAGGCGGGCGCACTGGAGTACATGTACAACGGCAACACCGCGATCGTGAGCATGCAGTATTCGTTCCTGCCGAGCTGGCTGTCCTTTCTCGTCGACAAGGAGAACGCGCGCCAGTCCGGTCAGGCGTTGTTCGAGGCCGTCGACGCGATGATCCGCGAAATGCCCGAGGCGCAACGACCCAAGCTGGTGGTCTTCGGTGAGAGCCTGGGCTCGTTCGGCGGTGAGGCGCCGTTCCTGGCGCTGAACAACGTCATCGCCCGCACCGACGGCGCGCTGTATTCCGGACCGACGTTCAACAACACGATCTGGAAAGACCTCACCCACAACCGCGACAAGGATTCGCCGGAGTGGCTGCCGATCTACGACAAGGGCGAGAACGTCAGATTCGTCGCGCGGCCGGACAACCTGCACCGCCCCGACGACCCGTGGGGTAGGCCGCGTGCGGTCTACCTACAGCACGCATCGGACCCGATCGCATGGTGGAACCCCGATCTGCTCTTCGCTGAACCGGATTGGCTGCGCGAGCCTCGCGGCTACGACCTGTCCGGACGCATGCAGTGGATCCCGGTGGTGACGTTCCTCCAAGTGTCCGCAGACATGGCCGTCGCCATCGACGTGCCCGACGGGCACGGCCACGTATACATCCGTGACGTCGCGAACGCTTGGGCCGCCATCTTGCAGCCGCCGGGATGGACACCGGCGAAGACGGAGGAGCTGCGGCCGATGTTGTTGCGGGGTTACTCCAGCTGACGTCAGTTGAGCTCCGCCAGAACCCCTTCAGCCTTCAAGGCGTGATAGCCGCCGATCACATCGGTCGACTTGTGCAGCCCGAGGTCGATCAACGATGCGGCGGCAAGGCTCGAGGTGTATCCCTCCGAGCACAGCACCACCCATTCCACGTCGTCGTCGACGGCCTCGGGAATCTTGGCGTCGCTGGTGGGATCGCAGCGCCACTCCAACACATTGCGTTCGATCACCAACGCTGCAGGAACGTGACCCTCGCGGTCGCGCTGCGCCTGCGGGCGGATGTCTACGAGCACCGCGCCGCGTTCGAGCGCACCGGCCACTGCGTCGGCGGGCATCCGCGCGAGCCGCGCGCGGGCGGCATCGAGCACCTTGTCGATACGGCTGGACATTGATTCGCTATCCTTCCGGGCCGTCGGTGAGTTCGGTTCGATTGCGGCGCAGTGTGTTGCGCCTCGTCACTTCGTAATACGACATCGCGGTCAGCGGCGGGGAGTAAGCGTGCACGCTCAGCGTAGGGCCCGCGACGGTGATGCTGGACGTCGGCGCCCAGATGACATCGTGCACCCAGCCGAGCGGGAATGCCGCCTGATCACCCGCTTCAAGCCTGCGGCGACGCAATGTCTCGCCGTCCCAACGGAATTCGTCGAGCGCACCGGACAGCAGCGTCAGCGCGCCGAGTGAGCCGCCGTGGTCGTGCAGCTCGGTCGCGTGATCCTTGACCCAGCTGATCAACCAGATGTCCAGCTCGTCGTCGCCGTGGATGCGCGTGTACCACCGCTCGTCGGCGGGCAGTCCGCCGGCCGGCAGCAGGTGGTTGTAGCGGCCGCTGAGGACACCGTCGGCGGCTTCGTCGACCGCGTTGAGCAGATCCGGCACGCGCAGCCGGGTGGGCGCGGAGCGGACGGGCGCGGCAAGAGATGGTACGGACAGGGCGGAAACCATGGGAGCTCCAGAAGAGACGACGGGCAGGGGTCGGCTGTCAGGCCGTACAACACTCCCCAGCACGCGGGTGGGCCCACGCCACTCCGGTCCGCTCCATCACGTCGGCGAGTGTTGCATAGATTGGCTGCATGCGCCTCTACTCCCTTTGCGTCGCGGTGTCCGCGACGACGTTTGCGATCACCGGTTGTTCCTCGGGAGGCGACAGTGGCGAGCCCACGTCGGCGCCGCCGACGACGACCGCGGCCAGCTCGGAAACGCACACCCCGGCCCCTGGCGCCGTCGAGGTCTCGCCGGGAGGCGTGACCACCGCGGTCGGGTCGGACGCCGAGTCGACCGAAGAGGAGTACTCGCAGGCCTGCCAGGCCGCGAAGGTGTGGATCGACCAGCAGGGCGGCGATCGGAAGTCGCAGGTCGAGGCCTACCTCAAGCAGATCCAGGATCCCAACACACCGCCGGGTCCGGCCACGTACGGCACCCCGTGGGCGCAACTGTCCCCCGCTCGGCAGGCGGCTGCCATCGTCGCGGTCCAAGCGGGCGCCGACTCGCTCTGCTGAGTTCAAATCACGTGTGCGAGAAAGTCCGCTAGCGCCGGCCCGCGATCCATTCTCGGCCACGGGCGACGGCGTCATCGAGCGCGCCGAACACCCGGTCGGTAGCGGGCACGATGCCGTCGGGCCCGAGCACATCGACCAGCCCTCCCCGTTCCAGGATCCGGTGCGCGGCAGGCGTCACACCTGCGACGATCAGGCGCCCACCGTGGCTCTCCAGTTGGCCCGCCCACCGCCGCAACGCCTTGATCGCGACCGACGACGGTACATCGGGCAGCATTCGCATGCTCAGTACGACGACGGCGTTCGTCGAGCCCGCCGGCCTTGGCCACTCCTCGTCGATGCGGGCCACCTCGGCGAAGAGCCCGACGCCTGCGTAGTGCAGGACGGTCACCTCGTTGCTCGGGCACTCCTCGGGGACGGGGATCACTTGGTAGTCGCCGTCGTCGGTCTGCTTCAAGGCCATCAGCTGCGCGGATTGCGTGGCCTTGACGCAGTACAGGACAAGCGAGGCGATCACCCCGATCAGGATCGCGGTGTGCAGCGGCAGCTGGGTGGTGGCAACGAAGGTGATCAGCATGGCGACTGCGGACATCGGTGCCACCCGCAACACCAGCTTGATGTCGGGCAGCCTGCCTGCGATGAGCTCGAAGCCGATGACCAGGATCAGGCCGCCGATGACCGGCATCGGGATGAGCTCGGCGGCAGAACCGGCGAGCAGGACAAGCACCGCGAGCCACATGCCTGCGAAGATTCCCGCCCAACGGGTCTGCGCGCCAGCGGATGTCGCGACACCGGTGCGGGAAAGCGAACCGCCCGCCGGCAATGCCCCGAAGAAGCCACCGACGAGGTTGCCCGCACCTTGCGCCGTGAAGTCGCCGGACATGTTGCTGCGCGTGCCGTCGGGATTCGGCACCGACGCCGAGATTCCTGCGGCCTGCGCCAGCGCGACCAGGGCCACCGCGATACCGCCGAGCAGCAGTTCGGGCATGGCCGCGAAATTCGGAATAGACAGGGGCGGAAGTGAATTCGTGATCGAAGCGATATCACCGACCGTCTCGACCTCGACGCGGGCGACGGCGACGACGACCGTCACCACCACGAGCGCCAGCAGAATGGCGAACGATTTCAGTGGCTTGATGAAGTGGAACACCACCCAGACCGCGACGGTGCCTGCCGCGACGGCAACGGCCAGCGGCTGCCACAGCCCGATATGGGCCAGCGCATCGACGAACTTACCAATAGTGTTGTTACTCTGCGGTTTATAACCGGTGGAGTCGCGCAGCACGCCCGCGATGATCTGCAGCGCGATGCCGGTGCTGAACCCGGTCATCACTGCGTTGGAGACGAAGTTCATGACTGACCCGAAGCGAAGCAGGCCGAAGATCAGCATCACGATTCCGACGACTAGCGCCAGCGCGGCGACATTGGCGGGGTCGGCCGGGTCGAGGCCCACTTCGGCCAGCACGCTGCGGGATGACAGCGCGATCGCGCTCGTGAGTGTGGTGACCATGAGCACGGTGCGCGCGAACAGCGAGGCGACGATGCCTGGAACTACCCCTGACCAGAGTCCGACGACAGGGTTGAAACCGCCGATGCTGGCGTAGGCCATTCCCTCGGGGATCGAGAACAACCCGGTGACTAGGCCGGCGAGTACGTCGCGCGGTTTGGGCCTGCCGAGTCGACGCACCGCAGACTTGACCTTGAAGTCGTGTGCGGGCACAGCCGATTGTGGCGCCGCCGACGCCGATTACGGCGCAAAATGGGTGCTATGTCTGGCAATCGAGTGGCGCTGGCGCTCGGCAGCGGGGGTGCGCGGGGATACGCCCACATCGGAGTGATCAACGAGCTGCAAGAGCAAGGCTACGAGATCGTCGGCATCGCGGGGTCGTCGATGGGTGCACTCGTCGGCGGGCTGCAGGCGGCCGGGAAGCTCGACGACTTCGCCGAATGGGCGAAAGCGCTGACACAGCGCGCGGTGCTTCGGCTGCTGGACCCGAAGATCACCGCCGCAGGAGTGCTCCGGGCCGCGAAGATCCTCGACGCGGTTCGCGACATCCTCGGTGAGGTCACGATCGAGGATCTGCCGATCCCGTATACGGCGGTGTCGACCGACCTGATCGCGGGCAAGTCGGTATGGCTGCAGCGGGGCCCGGTGGACGCGGCGATCCGGGCGTCGATCGCTATACCGGGTGTCATCACTCCGCACATCCTCGACGGACGCCTGCTCGCCGACGGCGGTATTCTCGACCCGCTGCCGATGGCGCCGATCGCGGCCGTCAACGCCGACCTCACCATCGCCGTGAGCCTGGCCGGCAACGAGACCGACGGTCGCTACGAGCCGACCGAAGCGGAGCCGCGCGCCACGACGGAGTGGTGGAACCGGATGTGGCGCAGCACTTCGTCGTTGTTCGAGTCGAGCACCATGCTCAACAGGTTCGGCCTTGCACCCGACGAAGCCGACGACGCGGAGTCGGTGATCGAGTCCGACAGCGACGAAGAACTCGTCGACAGCGCGAAGGAAACACCGGTCCCAAAGCTCGGCAGCTTCGAGGTGATGAACCGCACCATCGACATCGCGCAGGCCGCGCTGGCGCGGCACACGCTCGCGGCCTATCCACCCGACCTGCTGATCGAGGTGCCCAGAACCGCCTGTCGCAGCCTGGAATTCCACCGCGCGTCCGAGGTCATCGACGTCGGCCGCGAATTGACAGCGCAGGCCGTCAAGAGGCTGGAAGGCTGACAACGCGCTTCAGCCCAGGCTGGGAGATGGCCTGGGCTGAAGCTTGGAATGGCTTGTGCGGTTATCCGCACACACAACCGCCGTAATCGATTGGGTCGCCACCCGGGAAGCCGCCACCGGGCGCCGGGGCAGGCGCGGGTGCGGGCGCCGGGGCTGGGGCAGGAGCCGGGGCCGGGGCAGGAGCCGGAGCCGGGGCAGGAGCGGGGGCAGGAGCCGGAGCCGGGGCAGGAGCCGGGGCGGGCTTGGGCTCTTCCTTCTTGGGCTCTTCCTTCTTGGGCTCTTCCTTCTTGGGCTCTTCCTTCTTCTCCTCGACAGGCTTGGGAGAAGCGACCGGGCCGGGAGCGGCGACCGGGGCGGGAGCGACCGGGGCGTTGACCGTGCGCGGCGCCGAGGGGGTGACCACCCGCACCGGGGCGGGGTTGTTCACGATCACCGGGGCGGTGCCCGGATCGTTGTCGGCGCTCAGCGACGGGATCTCGATCGTGGAGGGAACGTTGAACACCGTCGAGGGCTGCGAGGCCGCGGCCTGCTCGGGTGCGCTGCTGGAGTTCATCAGATACATCCCACCGAAGGCAGCCGCACCCACGACCGCCAGGCCCGCGATCATCAGCAGACCCTTGCTCGCCGTGGCCGACTGCGCCACCGGCGCCATCTGCTGCACGGGCATCTGCTGCATCGGCATCGGCGCGTAGCCGTAGCCGTGGTGCTGGGGGCCGTAGTTCGGGTGCTGGGGGAAGGTGTTGTACATCACGTGTCCTCTGGTCTGAAGCTCGCTTGTGCGTCGCTTTCACAGGTAGGAGCGATCAACCCAGACCAGTCGCACACTTTTTCCCAAAGAAATTCGAGAAAACTCTTCACCAACCATCACCGCAGGTCAGCACTTTTCGCCGGGCGGTCAGCCGGCGAGGAAATCGGCGACTTCGGCGGCGACGCGGCGGCCCTGCGCGCGTCCGGCGCGCGCCGACGGCTCGCGGCACGCCGGGTCGAGCGGGTTCGGGCCGAACGCCGAGAGTGCATCGTCGTCGGCGAAGACGCCCAGTGATCGACCGGGAAACGCGTCGACCTCAACCGCCGGATCGGGGCCGAACGGCGACGGCGCACCCTTTCCCGAGGGCACCAGGACGACGACGGTGCCGCAATCGAAGGCCAGCTTGAGGTTCATGGTGCTGCCGACTCCGCCGTCCATGTAGCGGTGCTCGCCGATCGTCACGGGAGGCCACGCACCGGGCACGGCGCAGCTCGCCGCCACGGCGTCGACGAGTTCGACGCCCGATCCGCGGTCGAAGACGACCAGTTCACCGGTGCCGATGTCGATAGCGGTGATACGCAGATCGCGCTCCGGCCAGTCGTGCGACGGCAACCGCTGGGCGATGACGTCGCGTCGGACGGCTTCGGGCACGGTCGCCGTCGTCTGCGCGACCTGCCCGATCCGCTGCAGCTTCTGCGCGGTCGTCGCGTCGCGGTCCGAAAGGGCGCTGATGAACAGTTCGGTGATGCCCTCGATGTCGACGCCGGGCGTGATCTCCTTGGATGCACCCGTGATCTGGCGTTCGTACAACTCGTCGAGGCTGCGCCCGCTCCCCAATTGGGCGGCCACCGCCGAACCGGCCGACGTGCCGATCACCACGTCGGACGCCAGCAGCGCGGTCGCCGTCTCCGCCGACTCGTCTTCGATGCCCCGCAGGATGCCGATCTCCCAGGCGATACCCGCCAATCCCCCGCCGGCCAGCACCAGGCCACGTTTCGATGTCACAGGCGGAGTCTGCCAGGCTGGCGATAACCGCCCTTGACACACCAACCCCGAGGAGCAGACGTCGATGAAGACGAAAGCGGCCGTGCTATGGGGCCTGCACCAGAAGTGGGAGGTCGAAGAGGTCGACCTGGACGGCCCCGCGCACGGCGAGGTGATGGTCAAGATGACCGCGAGCGGGCTGTGCCACTCCGACGAGCACCTGGTCACCGGCGACCTACAGATGACCATGCCGGTGGTCGGCGGGCATGAAGGCGCGGGCGTCGTCGTGGAGGTCGGCGCCGGAGTCACCGATGTCGCCGAGGGCGATCACGTCGTGCTGAGCTTCATCCCCGCGTGCGGGCGGTGCGGGCCGTGTGTGCGCGGAATCAGCAATCTGTGCGAACTCGGGATGTATCTCCTCAAGGGCCCTCAGCTCGACGGCACTCATCGCTTCCATGCCCGCGGTCATGACGTCGGCCAGATGTGTCTGCTCGGAACGTTTTCGGAGTACACGGTGGTGCCGACCGCGTCGGTGGTGAAGGTCGACGACAGCGTCGCGTTGGATAAAGCTGCACTGGTCGGCTGCGGGGTGACCACCGGCTACGGCAGCGCGGTTCACACCGGCGAGGCCACCGCGGGAAGCACGGTTGTGGTGATGGGCGTCGGCGGAGTCGGCATCAACGCCGTGCAGGCGGCCAGGATCGTGGGCGCGCGACACATCGTCGCGCTGGATCCGGTCGAGTACAAGCGTTCCCGTGCAATGGAGTTCGGCGCCACCCACACCGCCGCGTCTGTCGAGGAGGCGGCCAAGCTGGTGATCGGGCTGACCCGCGGGCAGAAGGCCGACGTCTGCGTCGTCACCACCGACGTCGCAGAGGGCGCCTACGTCGCACAGGCACTCAGCCTGGTCGGCAAGCGCGGAAGGGTGGTGATGACGGCCATGGCGCATCCGGGCGAGGAACAAGTGAGCATGTCACTCGTCGACCTGACCCTGTTCGAAAAGCAGCTCCGGGGTTCGCTTTTCGGCTCATCAAACCCCCGCGTCGACATCTTCCGCATGCTGGACCTCTACGACTCCGGACAGTTGATGCTCGACGAACTCATCACCCGCGAATACACGCTCTCCGACATCAATTCCGGGTACGACGATCTCCGCACCGGCGTCAACCTGCGCGGGCTGATCAGGTTCTGACGGTGATCGCCCGCATCGCTGCCGCGGTGGCCGCCGCATCGATTGCCTTCGCTCCCACGGCCGTCGCCTCCCCGCCGGCACCCCCGTCGCCGATCATTCCGCCGCCGGTTCAGCCCGCCAACATCGGCGATCTGAAGACCGAGGCACGGGCCTACTACGGCAGCGGCGCCTATCTCACCGACCTCCAGCAGGCCGCCTGGCCCGCCATTCCGTGGATCATCGAGCGGGCCCCGCTGGTAGACCGGCCCGCGGTGGTCTTCGACATCGACGAAACCTCGTTGTCGAACTACGAAGCACTGAAGGCCAACGACTTCGGGCGTATCGTCGCCGGTCCGTGCGAGCTGCCTGGAGGTCCGTGCGGGTTGCAGGATTGGGATCTGCTCGCCGAGTCGACGCTGATACCGCCGACGATGGACGTGTTCAACACCGCGAAGGATCGCGGTGCGGCGATCTTCTTCATCACCGGCCGGCCCGAATCGCAGCGCGCTGCCACCGAACGCAACCTCGCCGACGTCGGATACACCGGCTATTCCCGGCTGATCATGAAACCGACCGGCGGCCATTTCGGCTCGGCTGCTGACTTCAAAGCCCCTGCACGGCAGTCGATCTCAGCCGATGGATACACCATCATCGCCAACATGGGTGACCAACCCTCAGACCTCGACGGCGGATTCGCCGAGCGCACGTTTCTGTTACCGAACCCGTTCTACCGCATTCCCTGAACGCCGAAACTCACGTTCTGGCGCATTTGTGCGAGTAGATCGCGCCATTTTGTCGATCTCGGGATTACCGGTCAGTGCACCAGCTGGCGTGACAGCTCGGCGAGCGACTGGCGGGCGTAGCCCTTCCACAGCCGCCCGAACACGGGCAGCAGCGGCGCCGTCAGCGCGCTGCGCGGATGAATCGTCCACCGCCACGTCACGTTGGTGCCGTTGCCGATCGGCTCGAAAGTCCACACGCCCTCAACATGGTCGACCAACGGCGACAGCGGGCCCTTGACGTCGGACAGCGTGTATCCGAACGAATGCGGCGCATCGAAGTGAGTGAGCTTCTCCTGCATGCTGCCGCCGCCGACGAGGACGACCGTGCGTGTTTGCCCGGCAGCATCCCAGTCACCGGTCTGATTCCTGGTTTCCTTGATCGGCGGGATCGGGCCGTACCACTTGGTGAACAGCTCGGACAGCGGCATCGGAACCATGTCCCGGAACACGTCCGCCTGGCCCATTGCAATTGTGCGGGACTGCTCCACCACCAACGGCTTCGTCATGACATGAAGACTAGCCACCCAGGCGGGGCGCCGCCTTGCCGCTGATCAGCGGGAGATCGAGCATCGTCAGGATGCCCGGCTCGGCCGCGCAGACGGCCGGAACCGAGTTCACACAGTGCGCGGCGGTGCCCACGACACCGAGGTCGGGCCCCTCGTCGCCGGTCTTGGCGTGAAAGCCGTGCACGACGATGTCGAGGTCGGGATTTCCCCTTACCTCCATCTCGTACCGCTGCCCCCCCGGTCCGAAATCCCATGCCGGCACGAGGTTTTCCTCCCCCATCAGCCAGTTCACCGTTACGCGTACGACCGGCTCGCCGTCAACGAGGGCTTCCCAGTGGAACTTGCGCCCCGCGACCTGGCCGGGCTCGATGACACCCAGCGGCGAGTCGATCGACGCCGTCGCCACGGCGGTCTCCTGGGTCGAACGAATCTTCGGGTCCGCGTTGAACCCCATCTCGGCGACGACCATCTTCACGGCCTGGATGAAGCCACTGTCGAGCATTTTCTGCGCAGGTCCCGTCAACGCCTTCTCCGGGAATTCACCGAAGCCCATGACGTGACGAAGTACGTCAGGCGCCTCGTACGAACGCAGATCGGAGAACTCCTCTGCGCGAACGAATGTCACGCCGGTGGAGAACGCCGAGAACAGCAGTGGGAATTTCTCGCTGATGCCGCCGGGTGCCAAGCCGGTGCCGTGCAACGTCACACCGCCCGCCAGCGCCGCTTCCCGCATCGGTGCGGCACTGCGCTCGCTGGGGTACAGCCAGCCGACGGGGGTGACGACGTTCTTGCCCGACCGCAGCAGCGCGGCCACCTCGTCGGGATTGGCCATCAGCGGCGCATAGATCACTGCGTCCGCGTCGAGGGCGACGATGTCGTCGATGCTGTTGGTGGCGGTCACGCCGAGCGGGGCGATTCCCGCCAGTTCGCCGACGTCGCGGCCCGCCTTGTCCGGCGAGTGCACCCAGCAGCCGACGAGATCGAGGTCCGGGTGCTCCAGCACGCCCCTGATCGCCGCAACGCCGACGCCGCCGGTGGCCCACTGAACGACCCGAAGGCCCATGTCATTCCTCCCGCCGTCGCAGAACTAGAACACGTTCTACTCAGGTGTACACCACGGGGCGCAAGGGCACGTCACAATTGCCCCTCAGCCCGCCGTATTCGTCGTCGACCTGTACCTAACTCCACAGCCGGGGCCACGCCGCGCTATGTTTCACCTCGACCGCGCAGTGCAGCGAAGGGACCAGAACATGCCGAACAAGGTTTTTGTCGTCGGGGTCGGGATGACCAAGTTCGAGAAGCCGGGCCGCCGCGAGGGGTGGGACTACCCCGATATGGCGCGCGAATCGGGCACTAAAGCGCTCGAGGACGCCGGCATCGACTATTCCGAGGTGCAGCAGGGTTTCGTCGGCTATTGCTCGGGTGACTCGACGTCGGGCAACCGTGCCCTTTACGAACTGGGCATGACGGGCATCCCGATGGCCAATGTCAACAACAACTGCTCGACGGGTTCGACGGCGCTCTTCCTGGCCGCACAGACGATTCGCGGCGGTCTCGTCGACTGTGCGATCGCGCTCGGCTTCGAGAAGATGCAGCCCGGCGCGCTGCAGGGCGGCGCAGAGGACCGCGAGTCGCCGCTGGGCCGTCACATCAAGGCGCTCGCCGAGGTCGACGAGTTCGCATTCCCGGTCGCACCGTGGATGTTCGCCGCGGCGGGGCGCGAGCACATGCGCCGATACGGCACCACCGCAGAGCATTTCGCGAAGATCGGCTACAAGAACCACAAGCACTCGGTGAACAACCCGTATGCGCAGTTCCAGGAGGAGTACACGCTCGACGACATCCTCGCTGCGAAGATGATCTCCGATCCGGTGACCAAGCTGCAGTGCTCGCCCACCTCCGACGGGTCGGGCGCGGCGATCCTGGCAAGCGAGGCGTTCGTCGACAAGCACGGACTCGCAGGCCAGGCCGTCGAGATCGTCGGCCAGGCGATGACCACCGACTTCGAGAGCACCTTCGACGGCAGCGCGCGCAACGTCATCGGTTACGACATGAACGTGCAGGCCGCTCAACAGGTTTACGGCCAGTCGGGGCTTGGCCCGGCCGACTTCCAGGTGATCGAGCTGCACGACTGCTTCTCGGCCAACGAACTGCTGCTGTATGAGGCCCTCGGCCTCTGCGCAGAGGGTGAGGCGCCGAAGCTGATCGACAACGGCGACACCACCTACGGCGGTCGCTGGGTGGTCAACCCGTCCGGCGGACTGATCTCGAAGGGCCACCCGCTCGGCGCGACGGGCCTTGCCCAGTGCGCGGAGCTGACCTGGCAGCTGCGGGGCGCAGCCGACAAGCGTCAGGTCGACAATGTGGCGGCGGCACTGCAGCACAACATCGGCCTCGGCGGCGCAGCGGTGGTGACGGCCTACCAGCGCGCCGAGCGGTAGGCACTCATCGAGACGGCACTGACGGCGGCGGCTACTCGAACTTCTCCGCCGTGTGTGCAGTGTCGACGCCAATAAGTCAGTCGCGCTGCTCGATGACGTCGTAGGCGTTGTCGGCGTAGCGGGCGCGGATCGTCTTCTTGTCGAACTTGCCGACGCTGGTCAGTGGCACCGCCTCGATGAACGCCCACCGCTCGGGAAGCCACCAACGAACGACCTTGTCGCCGAGAAACTCTCGTAGCTCCTTGGCGCACACCTTGGCGCCCTCGTTGACGACGACGACCGCTAGCGGCCGCTCCTGCCAGCGCTCGTCGGGCACCGCGACGACCGCGGCCTCGGAAACCGCGGGGTGGCCCATGAGGTGGTTCTCCAGTTCGACCGACGAGATCCATTCGCCGCCGGACTTGATGACGTCCTTGGCCCGGTCGGTCAGCGTGACGTAGCCGAAGGGGTCAATGCGGCCGACGTCACCGGTGTGCAGCCAACCGCCGTCGAACTTCGACTCGTCTTGGTTGAGATAGTACGAGCCGGTAACCCAGGGGCCGCGGACCTGCACCTCGCCGACCGCCTTGCCGTCGTGCGGAAGCGCATTGCCGTCGTCGTCGACGATCCGCGCCTCCACGCCGCACACCGGCCGACCCTGGGTGGAGCGAAACCCCCATTGCTGATCTTCGGGAACTCCGGGAAGCGGGCGCGCCACCGTGCCCAGCGGCGAAGTCTCGGTCATCCCCCACAGTTGCAGGATCCGGACGCCGTACCGCTCTTCGAATGTCTTCATTATCGATGTCGGCACGGCCGACCCCCCGCAGCCGACCAGCCGCAAAGACGAGAAGTCGTGATTCGGATCCTTCTCCAGGTAGTGCATCACGTCGTTCCAGATGGTCGGAACGGCGCCGGCCACAGTGGGCCGTTGCGTCTCGATCAGATCGATCAATGACTTCGGGTCCAGGAAGCGGTCCGTCAGCACCAGATCGGCACCCGCCATCAACGCGGCATAAGGCAACCCCCATGCGTTGGCGTGAAACATCGGCGGGATCGGAAGAACCTTGTCGGAGGAGCCCACCCCTATTGCGCTATTGGCGCACATCGCCATCGAATGCAGATAGCTCGAACGGTGGCTGTAGACAACGCCTTTCGGATGCCCTGTGGTGCCGCTGGTGTAGCACATCGCTGCCGCGGACCTCTCGTCGATAGCGGGCCAGTCGAAGGCGGGCGACTCCGCGGCAAGCACCTCGTCGTATCGGAGCACGGTCATGCCCGATGCGGTCAGGGGCTCGATGTCGCCCTCGCCGACCGCGATCACGGTGTGCACGGTTTCCAGCAGCGGGAGAACGGGTGCAAGCTGACCGACCAGCGAAACGTTGGCGAGGATCACCTGGTCTTCGGCCTGGTTGGCGATGAAGGCGATCTGCTCGGGCGACAGCCGGATGTTGAGCGTGTGCAGAACAGCACCCATCGACGGGATGGCCAGGTAGGCGGTCAGGTGTTCGGCGTTGTTCCACATGAACGTCGCCACTCGCTGGTCACCGGTGATACCGACGCGCCGCAACGCATTCGCTAGTCTGGCCGCCTGCTCGCCGAGCTCACGGTAGGTGAGGTGTCGAAATCCCTCCCCGGTTGCCGTCGTCACCTTGCGGTCGCCGTGCACATTGCACGCGTATCGCATGATGCCGGTGATCGTCAGCGGAAAGTCCTGCATCGTGCTGTCCATCGAGTTATCCCCCTCCGACTCCGGGCGCCATGCCCGACGCGGTCAGATAGAGGAGATGCTAATCGGCTGGCAAAGCGGCGTCGGCAGTTCCGCTCATTGACGTCCATGCAGGTTTACGGCGCCGGAAGAACCAGCGGATACGTCGCTCAACACCGCGGCTCGGCGTCCGATGCGCCTTGCGGAGCCGCTCCATCTCGACATGCTCGAGCGGCTCCTCGCCGACGGCCTCCAGCGGCGTGTCCGCCAGCGCCTTCAACGGCGAGTCCGGGGCCAGCAGCGCCTGCCAGCCGCCGGGCACGCCCACGATGCCGTGCCCCCGCGCGCTGTCACGGAGCGCGTCGCCGAGCTCGGCGTCGAGCAGCTGGCGCACCATGTCGGCCCCGTGCCTCGGATTGGCCAGCATCCACGAGTGGTACGCGCCGGGCACCCGGTACAGGGCGCCGTCGGTGCGCTCGGCCATGTCGAGCGCGCTGCGAAACGGGACTACAAGATCATGTTCGCCGTGCACGACGATGGTCGGCACGTTCTGCTCGCGCATCGCCTCCAGCATCGGCGTTGAATCGCCGGACGCGATGATGGCTCGCAGGGCGCCGGGCAGCCCGAGCGGCGTTCGCACGTTGCGTGCGAGCGCACCTGCCATCTGCCGCATGTAGCGCTTGCGTTCCGGCGCAGGCAGCCTGCTCGGATCACGCGGCGCGTCATAGGCCGCGTTCACCAACGCCTGCGCGGCCCGGCGCGGCGACCGAAGCGGTGCGCGGACGGACTCGTCGAACGGCGAGCCCGCGGCGGCATTCAGCAGCACCGCGGCCAGCACCCGCTCGGGGGCGACGGCGGCCAGCTGAACGGTCATCCGGCCACCCATCGAATGGCCGAGGAAGACAGCCTCGCGGACACCGAGTGCATCGAGTGCGCGCAGGGTCAGGTCGACCCGATCGCTCAAGTCGGCCGCGCTGCGGGGCAGGTCGGGCGTGACGCCGTGGCCGGCCGCGTCCAGCGCGACGACCAGGAACCCCATACCCGCCAACCGGCTCAACAGTCGCACGTAGGCCCGGCCGCTCAGGGCGATGCCGTGCAGGAACACCAGCGGCACACCCTGGCCGCCGACGGTCACTCCCACCTTGTGCCCGTCGTCGAGCGTCATGACGTGGTGGGAGAGCCGGACCCTGGTAGCCGTATCCGGTTGGCGAGCTACCGATGTCTGACTCACAGGGTCATGGTTAACCACTCTCACGGGCCTTGGCCACCTCCACCGGTGTGGAGTTGGTTACGGTCGCCGCGACCTGCGACGGACCTCACGGACACGCCAGTTCGTGTGCCTGGTCAGAGCCGGCGAGTCAGCTGGGAACGAAATGGCTGTCGCACGCGCTCTATTTGGGGGATCATTGATAATACAAATCACGAGAGGTGCGGTTATGCGCAAGAAAATGACGCTCGCTACCGCGGTGGTGGGTGCCTGCGCCGCGATGGCCGCGCCGGCAGGCATCGCCTCGGCCGACGAGCGAAGCGCGCAAGAGGTCATCAGTGACCTGCAGAGTAAGGGGTACACCGTCAACATCGACCGCAGCGGCAGTGCGCCGATGAGTGAATGTGTGGTAACCAACGTGCGCAACCCGAAGTCGGTGCAGCAGTGGGTGCCCTACATCGGCCCCGGCAACAACGGCTTCGGCGACGACCGCGCGCTGGTTCTGGAGACGGTCAGCCAGTCGATATCGGTGACGCTGGACTGCAACCGCCGCTAGACGACGGAAGAAGGCCCGGCCGGTGGCGGACCGGCCGGGCCTTCTTGTCTGTGCGGCCTACACCGGGGCGGGGACGCGTTCGTCGCGCGGCGTGTGGTCCTCGTCGACCATGGTCAGCTCGTCGAACGGATCGTCGCCGCGGAGCACAGTATCGACCTGGTCCTTGTCGACGGTATTGGTCCACGACCCGACGAGCAGCGTGGCGACGGCGTTGCCGGAGAAGTTCGTGACCGCGCGAGCTTCGGACATGAACCGGTCGATGCCGACGATCAGGCCGACTCCGTCGAGCAGGTCGGGACGGTGGCTCTGCAGGCCGCCAGCCAGCGTGGCCAGGCCTGCGCCGGTGACACCTGCCGCGCCCTTGGAGGCGACGATCATGAACACCAGCAGCCCGATCTGCTCGCCGACCGACAGCGGGCTGCCCATCGCATCGGCGATGAACAACGAGGCCATGGTCAGGTAGATCGCGGTGCCGTCCAGGTTGAACGAATAGCCGGTCGGTACGACAACTCCGACGGTGCTGCGATCCACCCCAAGGTGCTCCATCTTGGCGATGAGCCGAGGCAGCGCGGACTCCGAGGACGACGTCGAGAAGATCAGCAGGTATTCGCGGGCCAAGTAGCGCACCAGCTTGAAGATCGACACACCGGCCACCACGCGCAGCAGCGAACCCAGCACGCCGAAGACGAACAGCACGCAGGTGAGGTAGAAGCCGAGCATCAGCGTCAACAGTTGCGCCACGGCGGTCCAGCCCGTCTGCCCGACGACGTTGGCGATGGCACCGAATGCGCCGATCGGGGCCAGCCACAGGATCATCACGAGCACCTTGAACACCAGCTTCTGCAGATGCTCGATGCCACGAAGGACCGGCTCCCCCGCGCTGCCCATCGCCTGCAACGCGAACCCGACGAGGAGCGCGACGAACAGCGCCTGCAGCACACTGCCCGACGTCAGCGCCGAGAACAGACTGTCGGGAATGATGCCCTGGACGAAGTCCATCAGTCCGCCGGACTCGTGCGCCTTCTCGGCGAGTTCGGCGCCCTTACCCGCACCCTCCGTCAGGTTCATGCCGCTGCCGGGGTGGATCAGATTGCCGACGACGAGACCGATCGCGAGCGCGAACGTCGACATCACAAGGAAGTAGACGAACGCGAGGCCGCCGACCTTGCCGACGGTGGCCGCTTTACGGACCGACCCGATGCCGAGCACGATCGTGCAGAAGATGACCGGCGCGATCATCATCTTGATCAGCGCGACGAACATGGTGCCGAGTACGCCGACGCTCTTGCCGACCTCGGGAGCCAGTATGCCGACCGCGACACCGACGACCACCGCGGCGATCACCGCGATGTAGAGCCAGTGGGTGCGGTCCTTGCGACGCGGCGGATCCGCCGGATCGGATACCGGGGGCTGGTGGTCAATGACTGACATGTGCTGCTTACCTCCAAGGTCGACATCGAATGTGATGTGCACTCAGGTTCTGCCAGCCGGTGAGCCAGGTCACGTTTTAGTTCATTACGTTCAGCCGCCTGGGCCATGAGCGCAATGAAGGCCGCACCTGATCTGTACTCGGCGCACACCGGGCCGGCTCTCGCCAACGCGCACTATGTCAGCGAGCCAGATCGGGTGGGGAATCCCGGAACCGGGATGACCAATATGCACGCGCTGCGGGCTGCCGGGAATCACCATGTGCAATGACGCGAACTGCTTTCATTGACGATGTGACCGCTTCGGTGACGACCGCCGATGGTCGGCAGCTGGCGTATCTCGAAGTCGGAAATCCAGATGGGCCGCTGGTCATGCACAACCACGGCGGCCCCAGCAGCAGGCTCGAGGCGCGCCTGCTGGCGGCCGCCGCGGCGAAGAACGGGTTGCGACTGATCTGCGTGGACCGTCCCGGCATGGGTCAGTCCAGTACCCAGAAGGTGCGGACCTATTCCGGCTGGGCGGACGACCTGGTGGCAATCGCCGACGCGCTGGAATGTCAGACGTTCGGCGTGACGGGTTGGTCGGAGGGCGGGCCGTGGGCGCTGGCTGCGGCGGCCTACATCGACCCCGCCCGCCTTCACCACGTGAGCAGCATCGCTCCGGGCAGCTACGGCGCGTTCAGAGACAACTCGGCGGCGCAATACCTTTCGAAGGTCGACGCGTTCGGCGGCTCCCTGGCGTTGCGCTTCGAACCCGGCTTCCGGCTGATGTATGCCGCGCTCGGGGTGTCGGCCAGACGGTTCCAGAACAACTTCGTAAAGCAGATCCGAAACACCGTCAGCGAGTACGACCAACGGCTGCTGTCTGACCCGAAGATCGCCAAAGGCTTCGGCGACTCCTGTGCCGGATGCTTCGTCCAAGGGTCCGAGGGCCTTGTCCGCGACGCCGAACTGCTTTATCGGCGTCGGGCTTTCGATGTCGGTGCGATCGAGCGGCCGGTGCACCTGTGGCAGGGCATGGACGACGCTCTCGTGCCCGACCCGATCAACAGGGCGGTCGCCGACGCGATGCCCGGCGCCGTGTGGCATCCCGTCGAGGGGGCAGGTCATTTCGTCGCGATCGGTGCCGGCGAGGAGATCTTCGCTGTCGCCGCCAAGGAGTTGGGCGCATCGTGAGCAAGTGGTGGCCGCGGTCGCTGGCCGGACAGGCGATCGCCTTGCAGATCTTGGTGATCGCCGTCGTCGTTCTGGCCGGAAGCGGCCTGGCACTTCTGGACGCCCGCCAGGACGGCGATGCCGCCGCACGCCAGCAGGTCGTCGCCATCGCGACGGCGCTGGCCGACTCGCCATCGACGGCTGCGGCCATCGAATCCGGAAGGGCCACAGAGATTTTGCAGCCCGTCACAGAAGCGGTTCGCACCAACACCGACATCGCGTTCATCACGATCATGTCGCCCGACGGCACCCGCTTCACGCACACCGACCCCCAGCAGATCGGCGGACACTACCTCGGTTCCATCGAACCCGCGCTTCGCGGGGACACGTTCACCGAGGTGTACACCGGCACGCTGGGCCCGTCCATCCGGACGATCGTGCCTGTGCGCGACGACTCCGGCACGATCGTCGGCCTCGTGGCGGCAGGTATCACGCAGCAGACGCTGGCGGACCGCTGGCGATCGCAGTGGCTGACGATTGCGGTGGTGAGCGTTGCGGCGCTGGCGATCTCGCTTGTCGGAGTGTGGGCCATCCGGCGTCGTCTGCTCCGCCAGACCCATGGGCTGCGACCCGACGAGCTACGGGTGATGTACGAGCACCACGACGCGATACTGCATTCGGTGTCCGAGGGGCTCATCGTTCTCGACCGCACCGGCGTGGCATTGGTCAACGACGAGGCGCGCAGGCTGCTCGGGCTCCCGCCCGGTCCCGTCACCCGCTCGGATCTGCCCGAGTTCCTGCGCACCTACAACCCCGGCGCCCGTGACGAGGTGCACGTGACCGACGAACGCGTGCTGGTGGTGAACCGGTCCCAGGTCGACAATCGATCCCAGGACTCCGAAGTCGTCACCATCCGCGACCGCACCGAATTGCAAGGCGCCCTCGGCGAACTCAGCTCGCTGCAGGTGCTGACCGACTCACTGAGGTCGCAGGCGCACGAGGCAGCCAACAAGCTGCATACCGTGATCACCATGGTGGAAATGGGGCGCGCCGAGGAAGCCGTCACATTCGCGACCAACGAGCTCGAGCTCTCCCAGCGACTGGTGGACCGACTGTCGACCGACGTCGGCGAGCCTGCGCTTGTCGCACTGCTTCTCGGGAAGACGGCGCAGGCCGACGAACGCGGCATCGAGCTATCGGTCACCGAGGAGACCCACCTGCCGTTCAACGCCGACGACGTGCCGCTGTCCGGCCAGGAGATGGTGACCGTGCTGGGAAACTTGATCGACAACGCCATGGACGCGTGCGACCGCGAAGATCCGTGGGTCGAGGTGACCGTCAACCAGGTCGACAGCAGGTTGCTCATCCGGGTGGCCGACAGTGGTTCCGGCATGGACGCCGCAACCTTCGAAAAGGCGATGCAGCGCGGCTATTCGACGAAGTCGGGATCCGACGCCGAACAGCACGGCCTCGGGCTGGCCCTTGTGGCGCAGGTCGTCAAGCGTCACAACGGCACGCTGACCGCCGACGTGACCTACGGCTCGGTGGTCACGGTGACGGTGAGCGACTCGTGATCAAGGTGTTGATCGTCGAGGACGAGCCGTTGATCGCGGAGGCACATCAAAGTTATCTGCAACGGCTGGAGGGTTTTTCGGTGTCATCGGTGGCCCACACCGCTCGCGATGCGATGCGCGCCGCCACCGATGCGGCGGCCAACGAGACGCCTATCGATCTCGTGCTGCTCGACATCGGATTGCCCGACGCCAGCGGCATCGCCCTTGCCTCCGCCCTGTCGGGGCTGCGCCCAGCACCCGACATCATCGCGATTACTTCCGAGCGGGATCTGGAGATGGTGCGGGCCGCCGTCGGCCATGGTGCAATCGCCTATCTGCTCAAGCCGTTCACGTTCGCGGCGTTCCGCGACCGGCTGGAGCGATACCAACGCTACCGGGAAGCGTTGCCTGCGGGCACCGATGCGGCCAGCCAGGCAGAAGTCGACCGTGCTCTGGCCGAACTACGGATCGGCACCTACCGATCCGCCGCCCCGAAGGGTGCGGCCGCGGGCACGAATGACGAGATCGCCCGTGTGGTACGCGATTCCGCCGACGGAATCACCGCGGATGCGGTCGCAAAGGCAGTCGGCGTTTCACGAGTGACCGCGTGGCGCTACCTGGAACGCCTCGCCGACGAAGGCACAGTCACCCGGCACACCGATTACGGCAAGGCGGGCAGGCCGAAAACCCGCTATGAGTGGCGCTAGACGCCGACAGGCTGCGGGGCGCGCAACTGAGGTGCTGCACCCACATGCACGTTGATCAGCTGCTCGGTCGCGGCTTCGCTCGAATCCACCGAAACGGACATGACCGTGATGGCGCCCGTGTGGTCGGCGATGTAGAGGCGTGTGCCGTCGGGGCTGATCGCGACACCGGACGGCGCGTCGACCACGGTCAGCCGCTCGATGACCGAGTTGGTCTCGGTGCAGAGCACGGCGACGTGCTCGTAGTCGGCGATGTAGAGGCGGGCGCGGTCGGCACTGAGCGCCATCTGCATCGGCGCGCCACCGATCCCGACCTTGGCGGTGATCTCGTCGATCGCGGTGTCGATGACGTCGACGGAGCCGCCCCAGTGGGGGTCGAAGCTGGCGACGTACGCCAAGGCGCCGTCACGGCTGAGTACGACATCCCGGATCGGCGACGCGATGGGCACCTGGCGGATCGTGAGCCCCTTGGCGGCATCGACGACCAGCAGTCTGCCGCTGGTGGCATCGGAGGTGGCGACGTAGACGAAGCGGCCGTTGGGGCTGACGCGCACGGCGTCGACCGTGCGGCCTGCGCCGTCGGCGAGGTCAATGGTGTTCGTCCGACCGAAGGTGTTGACCACCGCGAGACCCAAGCGGTCTCCGGCGAGGCCGGCGAAGATGCGCGTGCCGTCGGGGCTCACCGCGACGTCGGTGGCGACACCGTCGACGGGGTAGTTGGCGATGACCTGCTTGTTCACCGTGTCGATCACCGCGACCGAGTCGTACTGGTGCCCGGAGATCGTGACGTAGGCGCGCCTCTCGGCGGCGGTCACCAGGTGCGGTTCCACCGCTGCCATCTCGATGTCGGCGTCGACGGTCAATGCGTAGGCGTCGATGAGCGAGACGCAGCCGTCGCCGTAGTGGGTAGCGATGACGGTGGTGCCGTCGGCGGTGACAGCGAGGTCGGCGATCGGGCCGCGTTCGACGTCGATCGAGCCGAGCATGGCGAAGTCCGGTTCTACCGTGGTCTCGGTCGCGTCCGCTGGGACAGTGTTCTTGTGCATGACAGTATTTGCCCTGTTCATCAGTGCTTGTGCCGGTTGTGGCTTCGTCCGGCAATGACATACGTCTTGCTACGCAATGTGTGCGCAGGCTCCGGTCGAGTGTAGCGACGAAAATTCACTCGCCGAGAAGCATTGTCCGGCGATTGTCGACGACTCCTTTAATTGTCTCAGGCCACGCTTAAGAAACTTTTCGTTATGAATTCGTGACCCTGCCCCAGCAAGGCCTATCAGCCCACTGAAGTGGTGTTATCCGGTCTCGGCAAGCCCGAAACGACAATGTGACGCATGAGGTTGAATAACGAATTCTTAGTTTTGGGCCGGAAAATGAGATGCAGAACACACCGCGCCGTTCCAGCAAACTCGTGTCGCGTCTCGCGATCGAATTCGCCGCTGTGCAGGACACCGCACATTTCGGGCGTCATGCCGTCATCGGCACACCGCGGAGGTTCGCTGGGACACCCGGGCGCGAGGCCGGACGAATCTTCCGAAGGTCAAATCGTCTCCTGATCCCTCGCGCGCGCTAGAACGGCAGCCGGATCCCTCCGAGGATCGCTCCGAAGTCCGGCATCGGCAGCGGTGGCGGCAGCGCGGGCATGGGCGGCGGCGCAGGCAGCACGGGCAGCTGCGGTGGAGGCGCTGCGGGCAGCACCGGCAGTTCCGGCAGCACCGGCGCCTGCACGGGCGGAGCCACCGGCGCGGCCGGCAACTCCGGCGGAACGAACGCCGGGACCGGGACGGCCGCCGGCTCCGGCAGGTCCGGAATCGGCGCCCGCACAGGCGGATCGATCTTCGGCGGCACGACCTTCGGCAGGATGTCGGCCCGCGGCAGGTCAGCCTTCGGCAGCTCGACGGGCTTGGGCAGCTCGACGGGCTTGGGCAGCTCGACCGGCTTGGGCAGATCGACCGGCTTGGGCAGGTCGGCGGGTGCGGGCTTCGGCATGTCCAACGGCGCGGGCTTCGCCGCCTCGACCGGGTCGGGCTTCGCCAGCGGGGCCGGCTTCCACCATCCCGCGGACGGTCCGGCGCCCGGTGTCGCGGGCGCCTTCTCCGTGATCGGCGACGGTGCGGTGAGCGGCGATGTCGGCGCGGTCGGCGCGGTCGGCGCGGTAAGCGGTGATGTCGGCGATGTCGGCGCGGTCGGGGCGGCCGCCGGCTGGGGTGCGGTCGGCAGCGACGGCCCCTGCTTCGGGGCGGCAAGGGCCGTGGTGTCGGGCACCGTGGCCGCCGCAGGCTCCGGCGCTGACGCCAGCGGCGTCCCGTTCGTGTCGAAGGAGCCGGCATTGACCGGCGGACCGCCCACGCCGTAGGGACTGCGCTGATCGATCGGCGCCGTTCCGAACGGACGGATGTTGACGGCCTCCTGGGCGCCGTCATCCATGCCGGTCGGGATCGCGATGATGAAGTTCATCCCTGTCGTCACCGGATTGGGGAAGTACAGGATGCTCGCCTGCGTCGGTGCGCCCGGGCTGATCGTCCGGTTGTATCCGGCTTCGACGAGCACCCGCGCCGGCGCATCGACCATCGTCACCAGCGGACTGGGCACCCCTGCCTCGGTGAGCGGCATCAGCAACGGAAGGCGCTGGCTCGGGATCATGTAGTAATCGGTGTCGCCGTAGGCACCCTGATACAGCGCGTCGCCGAGCCCGACACTCTGATAGTCGCCGTGCAGGTAGTGAATGCCCGCGACGGTGTTCGCCGTCGCAAACGGGTTGAGCGGGTTGTTGGGGAAGTCGGACCAGCCGTCGTACTGGCGAGTGATGTCGACGGTCTTGAAATCGGTGTTGGTGGGCGTGGCACCGTCGAATGTGATGCCCGCGAAAGGCACCGTGAGGCCCTCGAAGCGTTGCAGGATACCGCCGTTGGGCCGGTTCGGGTTTCCGATCAACACGAATGACGCCGGCAGCGTCGAACCCGCCGCCGCCAGGTTGCCCTTCTGGATCGACGCAATGCGTGCGCTCTGGGAGTAGCCGAACACCACAATCGACTCGCCCGCGGGCTGCGCATTCATCGCCTGGTCCAGATTGACGACACCCTGGCCGACGGATTGGTCGAACGGCATCACACCGGAGACGGGCATGAATTGCTCGGGTGTGCTCACGGCGGTGGGGGTGCAGGCGTCGCTACCGCAGAATCCGGTGAGCACGATGTAGTCGTTGTTGGCGTCGGTGGTGTAGCCGTCGATGAATTCCGGCGTGTCCAGCGGAGTGCTCAGCGGATGCCCGGTGCCACCCATGATCAGAGCGGTAGCGGTGAGCGCGACCAGCGCAGTCATCGTCTGCAGGCTTACCAGCACGACCGTGGAAGCAAGCGCGAATACGACCACAGCAACGGAGTAAAAGAGACGGCGCACAGCAGGCCCCCAGAGGCTTTAATTGCAGTTCCACGCCCCCGCGCGCCGAGCCAGTGATATGTGGCTCATGTGAATTCTGCGACTTAAACGGTTTGCTCGCAACTATTTGTCCAAATCCGCGCTGGCCACATTGACGCGTAGCCGCTCCCGACGGCCTTCAGGTTCGCTAGTTTCGGCGTCGTGGCCGACCTGACTAACCGCCAGATCCTGCTTCGCCGCCGCCCCGTCGGGCTGGTCAAACCCGAGGACACCGAGCAGGTCATTGCACCCGCACCCGAGCCTGGCGAGGGCGAGGCGCTGCTGCGCACCACTTATATCGGCATGGACGCAGCGGTCCGGACCTGGCTGGACGACCAGCCGGGCTACCTCCCGCCTGTCCAACTCGGTGAGGTGATCCGCGCGGCGGGAATTGGTGAGGTGGTGGCGTCGCGCTGCGCGGCCTACGCCGTGGGCGACGTCGTCACCACGCTGACCGGATTCCAGGATTACGTGATCATCCGCGACGACATCTTCGCGACGCCAGTCGAGGGCTACACGGACCAGCTCGCGGTCATGTCGGTCTACGGCCCGACCGGCGCCACGGCGTATTTCGGGATGACCGGCGTCGGCAGACCACAGCCCGGGGAGACGGTCGTCGTCTCAGCGGCGGCAGGTGCCACGGGTTCGGTCGCGGGTCAAATCGCGCGGATCGCCGGCGCCCGGGTGGTCGGGATTGCGGGTGGGCCGGAGAAATGCCGGGCGGTCGTCGAGGACTTCGGGTTCGACGCGTGCATCGACTACAAGAACGATGACTTGCGCGCAGCGCTCAAACAGCACTGCCCCGCAGGCGTGAACGTCTACTTCGACAATGTGGGTGGCCCGATCCTGGACGCGGTGCTGGGCCGGCTTGCGCCCAAAGCCCGTGTCGTGCTGTGCGGTGTCATCTCCAGCTATCTCACCGGCGAGCACCCGGGACCCGCAAACTACGTGAACCTGCTGGCGAAGACCGCGACGATGCAAGGGTTCAACGCGCTCGACGAGTGGGGTCGTTTCGAGGAAGCCTTCACCGCCCTGAGCGGCTGGGAGCAGCAGGGGCTGCTGGCGCACCGACAGACGGTTTTCGATGGCCTCGAGTCCTGCGTCGACGCGCTCAACGGCCTTTTCACCGGAGCCAACATCGGCAAGATGCTGGTGAAAGTCAGCGATCCGACGCCGATCTAGGAATGTGACAGTGGTGAAGCGGGCACGTGTCGCAGCGTCGATCGTGGCCCTGACGGCCCTGATCGGTGGTTGCAGCGGATTCGGCGAGACGCTGCACCGGTTGGCGCGCGAACGCTCCGCATCGGCGACTCCCACGTCGGCGGTCTCGTCGGACGAACTGGTCGCGAACGCCCGCCCCAGTGTGGTGAAAGTGCACGGGGAATCGGAAAGCTGCCTGAAGGTCAGCGAGGGAAGCGGTTTCGTGGTCGCCCCACACAAAGTGATGACAAATGCTCACGTGGTAGCAGGTGCCGAGGCATTCATGGTCGACACGACGACGGAAACACTCGAGGCACACGTCATCTCCTTCGATCCCCGGGCAGACATCGCGGTTCTCGACGTGCCGGAGTTGGCGGCTCGACCGCTGAAGTTCGCCGAATACACCGCGGGCGCCGGCGTTGACACGCTGGTGCTCGGCTTTCCCGGAGCCACGGCGTTCAAGGCCTCCCCTGCCACGATCCGGGAGGTCACCGATATCGAAGGCCCGGATATCTACCGGGCGACGACGATCACGCGGCAGGTGTACATCCTCATCGGCTCGTTTCCGGACGCGGGTTCTAGCGGTAGCGCCGTCGTCGACCTCAACGGCCAAGTTCTCGGTGTGTACTTCGGCGCGGAGACCACGGACACCACGACGGGATTCGCGATGACCGCCGCGCAGGTCGCGCCGCAGATGGCGAAAGCGGACGCGACGCAGGCGACGGATACCGGAGAGTGCGTCTACTGAGGCGCGGGCCTCCGGGCAACCGGCGCCTACGACGCCTCATCCGACGAGCAGTGCTGCGCCGGGCGGCAGCGCGTTCAGCCGCAAGGCGGCCGCGGTCGCCGGTCCGACGATGCCGTCGACCTTCAGTCCCGGTGTGCGCCGCTGAAAGGCCCTGACCGCGGCTTCGGTCTGCGGCCCGAAATCGCCGTCGACCGTGACACCCAGTTGACGCTGGAGTTCGGCGACCTGCGGCCCCTCCGAACCGCGGAAAAGCAGGACATCGGCGTACACGCCGACGGGGACCGGCGGCCGGGGTGTCGGCGCGGTATCCGACTGGGTTCCGATACGGGCCTGGATGTCGGCGCGCAAGATGTCCATATCGATCGCGCCGGGATCCCACTTCCCCTGCGCCCGACCGGCGTACTCCTTGTGTCCGATGGTGCGGGCCGACGTCTGCGACAGCCGGCGATTCAGGGCGGCGCAGGTGTTCACCAACGAAAAATATTG
This sequence comes from Mycobacterium sp. ITM-2016-00318, assembly GCF_002968285.2. Lineage (NCBI taxonomy): Bacteria > Bacillati > Actinomycetota > Actinomycetes > Mycobacteriales > Mycobacteriaceae > Mycobacterium > Mycobacterium sp. ITM-2016-00318. Next base: position 4,294,216 of record NZ_CP134400.1, read on the forward strand.
CGCGTCCGGCCAATTCGTGCGATGCCGAGCCGTCGGGCTGGTACCGCTGTTGGCGCATTCGATGCCGATCAAGTGCCAGTTACCCATGTTGGTCGGAAGCCACGGGTACATGCCGACGCCGGCATGCCACGCGACGCCGACCGCCACCACCGTGACCGTGCCGTCACGCGCGATGTGCAGCTGCGACAGCGGCCCCGCCAGATCTCGGCGACCGTTGGCGATCGACGCCGCGGTCGCATTGTCGGATCCGGTGTGGTGCACCATCACGCCGCGGATGTCCTTGAAGTTCCCGTGTCCGCGGTTCTGCCAGCCGGGGAACTCGACGAGCTTGACGCCCCCGGCGCGCAGCACGTCGGCTATCCACACGGGGTCACCGGTCCAGATCTGTGTCTGTGCCATAACAGGATGGTACGACGGCTAGCTGACAGTCACTTGCATTCGCCGACACCGCGAAAAACACTGGCGTGCAGCTTGTTTGCCGAACTTCGGCCAGTTGGTTCCGCTGGCAGGGACGTCGCGGGGGTATTCAGGCAGACGCCCGCTGTTCTCGCGTGCAGGCAACCGCTCCGTCATTAGCCACAGGATCGGCCACCCGATGGCTTGACGTCAGGCTTGCTGTTGGACCCCAAGGACGCGCAGCAGGTCGGGCTTCATCTCTTGCAACTGCGAGCCCCAGTAACCCCAACTGTGAGTGCCGTTTTCGGGGAATTTGAAGATCGCGTTGCGGCCACCCGCGGCGACGTACTTCTGCTCGAACTGCTTGTTCGTCTGCAGCGTGATGTTCTCCAGGTACTGGGCACTGAACTGGGTACCGAAGTTCCCGTCGTTCGCGTCGAGATCAGACACGCCGCCGTTACCGCAGTAGATCCACATGGCAGTCCGGTTGGCCACCAATGTGTTGATGTTGACCATCGGGTCGTTGCGGCGCCACGCCGGGTCGCTGGTGGGCCCCCACATGTTCTGTGCGTTGAAGCCACCGGCATCCTTCATCGACAGCCCGATCAGCGTCGGCCACAGGCCCGACGATGGATTGAGATAGCCCGAAAGCGAACCGGCGAAGATGAACTGAGCCGGGTGCCAGATCGCCAAAGTCAACGCCGCACTACCCGACATCGACAGGCCCACAACGGCATTGTTTGACGGATCCTGGCCCTTGTTCGCGGCCAGCCACATGGGCAGCTCCTGCGTCAGGAACGTCTCCCACTTGTATGTCTGCGTACCTGAGCTGCCGGTGGCCGGCTGATACCAGTCGGTATAGAAGCTGGACTGACCGCCGACCGGCATGACGACCGAGATTCCCGATTGATAGAACCATTCAAATGCGCCGGTGTTGACGTCCCAGCCGCTGGCATCCTCCTGCGCGCGCAGACCGTCCAGCAGATAGACCGCGTGCGGGCCACCGCCCTGGAATTGCACCTTGATGTCGTGCCCCATGGACCCCGACGGCACCTGGAGATACTCGACCGGAAGCCCTTCGCGCGAATACGACGCAGCGTTCGGCGCTTGAGTTAGGCCGATCGCCGAGACCAATAGCGTCATCGACGCCACTGCCACCGCATATGACCATGCCCGGAAGGATCTGCTTACCACGCGTTCCGCCACCACCGCCACACCTCATCCGTTTCGGGCTCGCCTTCGCGCAAGTTAGCAACGGCACACGACAGGCCCGGCGATGCAGCGCCGCGCGTGATCGGCTTGTTATGCACACGTTCTTAGATCGTGAGGTCGCCTCAGCGCGAGCAGTCGAGCGAGACCGTGACGGTGCGGTCGACCACCACGGGGATGAAGTCGCGGTCGCCGCGGTCGCCCACCCGCACGAGTTCGGTGCGCTCCCGCGGATTGCGGACGCCGGTGACCTCGCACTGGTTGAGCGGCGCGCTGCCGAGGCGATCGATCTTGACGTCGAAGCCCTGCGCCTCGAGTTGGCCGATGGTGATCGCGGCCGACTCGGCATTGGCCGTACCGGCCAGCGAGAGCGCCGCGACCGCGAGACCGGCGCCGATGAGGGCGGTGCTGGTGATCTTCTTCATGGGAAACCTTTGTTCGGGCGAGCCCACGCTCGCTCTTGGTTGACGACTTCATGCTGCTGCCAGCAGGCAGGTCAGCGCTTGGAGGTCGGATGGAGATTCCGTGGAGATTGCAGGTAGATCGCCCTCGCTTTGCGCGTCCGCCTGACCAACTCTGACTCGGCCGGTTCCAGTCGCATCGGTTTCGGTCAACGATCCTGCGAGATCCGCTGTCATCAAGACGAGTCCAGTAGGGAAAGACCCGAACGGCGCCGCTGGATAGACGAGGACTGCGTTCGACCCCAACACCGACGACTATTCGGTATCGGTGCTCGCGCGACGTTCCCTAGCCAGACGCGACGACGGAGTCAGCGCTCCAGGGCGCCAACGGCGTATCGCTCTCCCCGCGGAACACATCAGGCAGATCCTCGACAACGTGCCACGTCGCCGCGAGGCGGCCCAGCCCGACGCACAACGCACAGTGCATGCCCAGCGCGACGAGTTGGTCCTCACTGAAGTGATTCCGCAGGTCGTCGTACACCGCGTCGTCGATCGCAAGGTGATTGGTGGCGAACAGGTCGGCGAACCGCAGCGCCCCCCGTTCGGCGTCGGTCAGGCCCGGCGCCTCGGCAGGCCGCTCGAGCGAGCAGACCGCGTCTTCGCCGAGGCCGTCGTCGATGGCGCTCTGATACCGGATCGACATACAGCTGCGGCACTGGTTGTGGAACGCGATCCGCAGCCGAACCAGTTCCATCAACCGCGGCGACAGTGCTCCGCTCTCACGAACGGCGTTGGTGAGTCCCCCGACGGCGGCCGCGACGTCGGGCAGACGGGACATGATCCCTGCGACGCCGAGGTTGATGCGGTCGCCCTGCCCGAGGTCTGTCGTCGGTATCGCCGCGAAGGCATCGGACGCTTGGATGCGGGCCATGGGTCCTCCGATCGGCGAGTTCGATGCGAGGGTATACCCGTGGGCGTTCACCCTTCGAGCAGCTGCCGGGATGTTCCTGCAGAGCTCGGCGACTAGATCCGCATGAGTTTCTCGGCGTTCCGATAGGCGATCGCACTGCGCTCATCTGCGCTCATCCTCGGTTGAATCCGCCTGCTCGAGGAATTCGGACACATTGTCGCGGACGACGTAGGGAAAGTCCTGGGAGTGAATTATGTGCCCTGCACCCATTTCTGCCAGATGGAACACATCACGCTCTGCGGTATTTCGTGCGTTATCCGCCAGGGGCCGGGGCCGGTTCAGACGTCGTGGTGGTCGTCGATGTCGACGGAGTCGTGGTGGTGGTGGTGGTACTGGTCGATGACGGCGTCGACGTTGTGGTTGCACTGGTGGCGGGAGGCGGGGCGGGAACACCGGTTGTCTCCGTCACCGTCGACGTGCTGGTCGAAACGGAAGTCGAGGCCGCAGTGGTTGCGGGGGCGAGAACAGCACATGCTACCCGTGCACCGGAGTCACCGGTCGCCATGGTCTCGGCGTCGGGGCCTGGCACGCCGTCGTGCGTGTACCGCTGCGGGATGTTGGCGAAGTTGTCCGGACCCTCGTGGATGATCAGCGCACTTCCCTCGGGACCCTTCAATTCATCCGCGGTGAAGGCGTCTGTCGTGGCGACGACCCTGCCGGAGCCGTCGGAGCGGATGTTCAGAGGTGTCAGGTCGCCGCTCGCCGGATGTTCGGTGCGCCCTCCGACCTGTAAATGGCCGCCGGCCGAGTTGAAATCCCCGGCCGAACCGCCGGTCGGGGCGACCGAGTTCGCCTCGCACCTGCCCACGGAATGGATGTGCATTCCGTGGCTGCCCGGAGAAAGCTTGCTGTTTCCGGTCGTTTCGACCGTCACGGTCGCGAACCCGTCGGTGAAATCTATCGTGGCGTTGGCAACCGCCGTACCATCGCCTGTTTTCAACCCGGCCTTGATGGTCTGCGAGCCGGCTTTGGATGTCGTCGCCGATGATTCACTGGCCTGATCGTTGCCCGTCTGACTGTTGCTACACCCCGCCAAAACAGCGATTGGTGCAGCGAGCATGGCAACGGCGGCAGTTGTGCGGTTCAACATCACGGTCGGGTACCCTCAAATTTGGTACATATCCGCAGTGCGCCGCAGTGCGCAAGCCCCTCAACCCCCGAGCGCCGCAACGGCCATGTGAGCTGAATGGTCTGCGCGACTCCGGGTCCGGCAGATATTCGCTGCGGGCGTCATGGCGACATCCACGCTAGCGCCGGTACTCCGGCGCGGACTGACGTCGGCGCCTTCGAGAGCGAAAAGACGTCATCGTGAACAAATTGACGTTCATGGTTCAAATCGCGTCGTTCGGGGAACAGCGTGGGGACTCGCGGCGTTGCCTCTGCGACGGACCTGAAAGGGAGGACCCCTCATGGCTACGGACTATGACGCCCCACGCACCAAGAACGCCGACGACACGGCCGAAGAGTCGCTCGAGGAACTGACCGCCACGCGGCGGGCCGCGGTCGATACGGCGGTGATCGACGAGGACGAGGCGGTCGATTCATTCGACTTGCCCGACGCCGATATCGCCGAGGAGCTATCGGTCCGGGTGATTCCCCGGCAGGCAAACGAATTCACCTGCTCGTCGTGCTTCCTGGTGCAGCACCGCAACCGGATTGCGCTTCAGCGCGGTGACCAGCAGGTGTGCGTCGACTGCGTGTGACGGTGTGAGTGCACGGTCCGCTCATGCGGGGCGGACCGTAGATTTAGCGAACTACTCAACTACGAAGACTGGGATCAACCGATCCGTCTTGGTCTGATACTCCGCGTAGGGCGGGTAGGCCTCGACGGCCAATGCCCACCAATGGTCACGTTCGGCTCCGTCGAGCTCGCGAGCCGTCATGGGCGCGACCGTGTCGCCGTCCTGAACGGTGACCGCTGGATCGGCTTTGACGTTGTGGTACCACGCCGGGTGCTCAGGGTCGCCGCCCTTGGAGGCGACCATGGCGTACCTCCCGCCCTCCTCGACGCGCATCAGCGGCACATAGCGCTTCTTGCCGGACTTGGCGCCGGTGGTGGTGAACAGAACCACTGGGCGATCGAGGATTTCTACGCCATCGGTGGTGCCCTGCTCGAGAATGCGTTGCGTCTGGTCGCGGACCCAGTCGGTCGGGCTCAGCTGTGGTTGGTCAGTCACGACCGACCAAACGTCGGCCACCGAGACTTTATTCCGGATTGCAGCCGATTCGATTTCATCCGGTGAGTGGGATCGCTCGCCTCAACCGTCTGAGGCGCCACCGGGTGACGCCGGCGAAAAGCATGGCAAGCACTCCCAACATGGCCATGTTGACGAGCCAGGCCGACGTGGTGTGCTGCCAGTGCGAATCGTCCGCAATCCCCGCGACGAGGTTGGTCAGATCGGCCGTCGACGCAGATGCCGCGAAGCCCCATCGTCCCGGCGTGAGCCACGCAAGGACCTCCATCAGTGGTCGGTCCGTCACCGGGATGAAGCCGCCCGCGAGGACCAGTTGCGCCATCAGCGTCATCGCCAACAGCACGATGACCTGATCGCCGGTCCGCGCTAGAGCCGAAATCGCAAGCCCCAGAACGACCGCCACTACGCACGTCGCCGCGACACCGACGAACAATTCGAAGACCGGGCTGCCGAAAACCACTGCACCCGACGGCCCAGGCTTCCCGATCGCAGGCGCCGTGACGATCAGAACGAGAATCGCAGATTGCATCACCGCGACCGCGCTGAAGACGATCGTCTTCGCGAGCAGGTATGCCGACGCCGACAATCCCGCCGCCTGTTCGCGACGGAAGACAGCGCGTTCGCCGATCAGATCGCGAACGGTCAGTGTGGTTCCCATCAGGATCGCCGCGAAGCTCGTCAATGCGACGATGTGCTTTGCTTCGAATGGTGGTGCGCCAAGCGATGGCATGTGGCCAAGGCCTGCATGGCCGGTGACGGTCAGCGGCAGCAGCCCGACGATGAACGGCAACACGGCGAGGAAGGCGAGATAGCCGCGGTTGGCCATGAGCAGGCGGACTTGGCGACGTGCGACCGTCGACACCTGCCGCCACACGCCTGAACCTGTCGGTTCGACCGTCGGCGCAACGGGCGCGACACGGCGTACGCTGTCCGCGTCCTGGGAGCCTCGCCCCTGCATGAACCGTCGGTGCAGACCGTCTGGATCGGCGCACACCTTCGTGAAGATGTCAGCCCAATCCGATGCTTCCAGAGAGGAATTGAGCTCCTCGGGTGGTCCGCAGAAAACAGTCTTGCCGCCGGGTGCGAGCAACAGCACCTGGTCGCACACGTCCAGAAACGTCAACGAGTGCGTCACGACCACGATCACGCGGCCCGCGTCGGCCAGACGGCGCAGCATCTCCATCACGGAGCGGTCAAGCGCGGGATCCAGCCCCGTCGTCGGCTCGTCGAGCACCAACAGGGAAGGGCTGGTCAACAATCCATCGCCACCGACACGCGTTTGCGCTGGCCGCCCGACAACTTGTCGATGCGAGTGCCGGCATGAGGTGTCAGCTCGAGTTCCTCGAGCACCGTTGCGATCACCCGCCCGCGGTCGCTTGCGGTGGTGTCGGCGGGCATCCGGAGTTCCGCCGCGAACTGCAGTGCCCGAGCGACGGAGAGTCGGCTGTGCACGATATCGCCCTGAGGCACCATCCCGATCTGGCCGCGCACAAAGTGCACGCTCCGTGCCTCGAACGACACCGTCCCGCTGGTCGGCCGTTCGGCGCCGGCGACGACTTTGGCCAGCGTCGACTTGCCCGCACCCGAAGGACCGATCACCGCGGTCAACGTGCCGGGGCGCGCCGCGAACGAAACCCGTTCCAGCAGAATGTTTTCCTCGTCGACGACGAGGGTTACGTCTCGCACTTCCAGGCCACCGGTCCTCGCGGGCCGGGCGCGATCCGAACGTTCGACGGTCCGACCGATCGGAATCGACCCGAACGGCTCTGCTGGGAGTCGCCAACGGGCGCGCATAGTCGTGGCGTTCGACGCGTCGTCGGCCCGATGCTGCAGGGTGGTCGGCGCTGTGGGCTTGTCGTTGTTCATTTCAGATCTCTCTCATCCGAGGAAGTATGCGAGTGGGAGGACAACCAGCAGTGAGTCGATGCGGTCGAGTAGGCCGCCGAAGCCGGGCAGCCAGTCACCGGCGTCCTTGACCTGGGCCTGCCGCTTGAGCATGGACTCGAGCAGGTCACCGAACAGGCCGCCGATGGAGACAGCGATGAGCAGCCCGATCGAGATGGTACCCAGGAGACTGAGGATCAGGAACGCGCCGATGATAGCGCCGACAAGCCCGCCGATCGTCTTGTTGGGACTCAGCGGCGACAGCGGCCTGCGCGCCCATCGCATGCGGCGCAACCCTTTTCCGCCACACCAGGCCGCGACGTCGGTGGCCGCGACGGCGAAGCACAGCAGGTAGGCGTCCGGCCAGACCATGACGAGGTGGGAAAGCGACCAGCAGATCCAGACCGATCCGAACGCGGTGAACGCGGTGCGCTTGGCGCCGTTCTCGACGTCGCCCCCGAGCACCGAGGGCACCGCGCACAGCAGCGCGACGATCGGCGCGAACTGAAGAAGCGACGGGCGCAGCCACGCCGCGACCGGGTATGCCACGGCCAGTACCACAAGCACGTAGGTGTCGGCCCGGCCGAGCTTGACCAGTCGCGCGTACTCGATCACCGCGACGACGGCCAATGCCGCGGCCAACGCCGCGGACGTGCCGTGGCCGAGCCAGACAGGGAGCCCGACGGCGGGTGCGATCAGCACCCATGTGCGCCATTTCTGGACCAATTCCTGCTTGCGCGAGACCAGGACGGCGATGCCTGCGACCGCGAGGACCGCCACCGTGACCCACATCAGGAACACCGCACGCGAGTACATGTGAACGTGCAGCGGACCCACGTCGATGTTGAGCGACATCCGCCGATCGAGGTGAAGGAGCCACAGGTAGTGGTCGATGAGTGTCATTGCGGGCCAACGGTTTCACGACGCGAGCGCGTAGCGGTCATCGGCCACGACGCCGCCCCGCAGTGCCAGCACCTGCGCCCGCAGTTGCGGTGCGGAGGTGGTGTGGGGATCGACAGGCGCGCCGAGGCGGACCTCCATCGGGGCGGTTGAGAAGCGTCCGTCCTTCGGCAGCACGTCGGCAGTCCCCATGATCGCCACCGGAACGATCGGGACACCGCACTCACGGGCCAGACGCAGTGCACCGGAACGGAATTCGCCGATGGTGCCGTCTGTCGAGCGCGTTCCCTCGGGGTAGATGACGACGGTCCGTCCCGCGCGAAGCGCTCGGCCGGCGGCCGCGAGTAGCGCGTCGTAGTTGCTTTCGCCCGAGCGCCGCACCGGCAGTATTCCGATCAGCGAGGTCGCGATGAAGCGCCGCACCGGCACGTCGAACCAGTAGTCGGCCGCCGCGCCGAAGACACGACGGGCCGTGGACGGCAGCGCCGCCACCAGCACCGCGGTGTCGGCGTGCGAAGCGTGGTTGGCGACGACGATGCAGCCGCCTTCAACGTTCCAACGTCCGGTCACGGTCAGCCCGCCCGAGACGGCGCACACCGTCCGCCAGAGCCGGTGCCGAAGCACGCTCGCAATTCGATTGGTGGTCATGCCGCGATCTCCGCCATCGGCCGCGTGACGGCGTTGAACGGCTGGGTGACCGCGCTGATTCGCTGCGTGGCCGCGTCGTACGGTCCGGTGGCCGTGCTGAACCGCTGCGTGACGGCGTTGAAACGCTGGTGAGCCGCGGTGAACGGCTGCGTGATCGCATCGAACTGCTCGAACAGCGCGACCCGCTCGGTCGGTTCGATCTGCATGTCGCGTCCCAGCAGCTCCTGCGCGCGCTGCGCCTTCAGCTCGCGGTGCGCGGCCCGCAGTCGCAGGACAGTGGTTAGAAGGGAGCCGTTCACCAACTGCATCAGCAGGATGGGCATGATGACGGGGAATGCAGTGGCCAGTACCAGGAACAGGCAGCGTTCGGTCTTGCCGAGCGGTCCGCCGTTGCGACGCGTGAGGCCCGCCGCGGCGACGGCCAACGATGCGAATGTCGGCAGCGTCGCGGCGAGCGCGGCCAGTAAGACCTGAAGCACCGGCCAGGACAACCAATTCAGTCCGGGGCCGCCGTGCTGCCGCGCCGCCCAGACCGCCAGGCCTGCGAAGGCGAGCAGATCTGCGGTGCGGTCGCCGAGTTCGTTGACGATGAAGCCCCATGGCCTGCTCACCCCACGGGCCCGAGCGACCGCTCCGTCGAGGTTGGCGCCTGCCAGCCGGAGCACCATGAAGACCGCTGCCAGCGGCCACCATCCGAACGCGATGGCAGCGCCAGCAGCGCCGGCCGCGGCGACACCTGCGGCGGTGAAGACGTCGGGAGACACTCGCCGGGCCACAGCGGTGTCGATGATCGGAGCCAGCCTTCCGGTGAACCACGGCTTCAACGCGTAAAGGCCGGTCATGCGGGTTCCACGAGAAGTCGAAGGGACCGGGTGATAAGTAGCGACGTCCGTATTCATGGCTGGCTCCTTTCGTGTCGTGCCGAGCCTGTGGGACCCGCTTGGTGGCGGTGCGTGCGATGAGTACAGCGAGGCCGACCGGCTACCGATCCCAATTGACGGACAGCGACTTCGGCCCGACCGAGGTCGCGGTGAGCCGGCAGGAATTCACCGGCGACGGCTGATCATGTCAGGCAGCACGGCGCGCACGCTGTTGATCGGGCCCCACACGTTGACGACGAGTATCTACGCGGTCACCTCAGCCGATTCATCGGTGAATGCAACAAGGGTCACCTCGGCTGCCAGTCGCGGCACGCGCGCATGTGTCACCCTGCAGTGGCGTCCAATACGGCCTTCAGCATCGCGTTGGCGCCCTGCTCCGCGAGGCCCTTCCGGTAGTGCTCGAAGCAGGCGACGAAGTCTTCGTGTTCGGCTGCGCCGCTGGCCAGTAGCGGCTCGATAGCCAGCGCTTCACGCGGATCGCCCGATATCAGCAGCCGACGGGCGGCTTGATCGAGGCGCGGTTCGCTTACATCGAAGGTCTTGCCGTTGTCATCCTCGCCCTGCAGCACGCGGCTCCAGGCAGCGAGGATGAACGCCGGGATCTGGTGGTCTGCGCCGCGCGCCAACACCTGCTGAATAGTGTTCGTCAAGAACACCGTCACCTTGGATGCACTGTCGGAGGCGATGCGGGTCAGCTGATCATGCATCGCTTCATTGGAGAAGCGTTCGAGCACTGTGTTCTTGTAGTCGGCCAGGTTCACATCGCGCGGCGCCTCGAGCAACGGCAGCACGACCTTGTCCAGAAAACGGTCCAGCAGCACGGGTACCTGGGGGTCGCGCATGGCCTCGGCCACCTCGCGGCAGCCGAGCAGCAGGGCTGGGTAGGTCAGAGTGAGATGGCCCGCGTTGAGCACGCGGACCTTCACCTGCTCCCACAGCTTCACCTCGTCACTGAATTGCACACCCACCTCGTGCAGTGCCGGGCGGCCGTCGGTGAAGCGGTCCTCGATCACCCACTGGCTGAAATCTTCTGCCACGAGCGGGATCTGATCGGCCAGACCGCTCGCCGCGTTGAGACGCTCCGCGTCTTTCGCCGTTACCGACGGCGTGATGCGATCAACAAGCGAGTTCGGGAACATCACGTTGGAATCGATCCATCCGCCGAGTTCTTGGTCCAGTGCGCTGGCGAAACCGACGAACGCGGCGCGCGCGACCTCGCCGTTGTGGCGCAGGTTGTCACATGAGACCACAGTGAACGGCTTCGTCCCCGCGGAACGTCTCCGCGCCAACGCCTCGGTGACAAAGCCGAAGACCGTGCGCGGATCACCCTCGCCGGCCAGGTCGTGCGCAACGTCGGGATGGTCGGTGACGAAGACACCCGATTCCGGATCGACGTGATACCCGCCCTCGGTGATGGTCAGCGTCACGATCCGAAGGCCCGGGTCGGTCAGCAACGCGAGCACTTCGGCCGGCTGCTCTGGCGCGAGCAGGTAATCGAGCTGGGCGCCGATCACGCGCACACTCGTATCGCCCTTGGCCGGCACGATGGTCAGCGAGTACAGACAGTCCTGGGACCGGAACCGCTCGGCCTTCGTCCGGCCCCGTTCGCCGCCGGCAAGGCCGATACCGACTATGCCCCAATCACTTTGGTTCGGCAGGGCCAGACACCGATCGACGTAGAACGCCTGATGCGCGCGGTGGAAATTGCCCACACCGAAATGGGCGATGCCGCGTTTGAGTTGGTTTCGGTCATAAGGGGGCGTGGCGATATCGGACGGCAACGTTGGAAGCGTGCCCTCGTTGAGCTCGGTCATGGCGGACCCTTCAGAACAGTGCTTACTTCTCGCGAAGCAACCGAAGGTCGGACGGTTCGCGGAGCAGGTCTTCGAGAATTTTGTTGCCTTCGGTGTTGTAGGGCTGACGCATGTGTTCGTCCCACGCGGCACGCGAACGGAACATCTCGAGCATCATCCAGGTATCCGAATCATCTAGAGGCTGAAGGAAATGCATGAACACACAACCCGGCTCCGTCAGCGTGTCCTTGCGCATCGACTGCAGCTGGGCCTCGGCCTCTGCAAGGCGGTCGAGTCGCGGTTTGATGGTGACCACCAGGTACAGCGGTCCATCGTGCTCGTCGCGATCATCGTCCGACAATTGGCACCTCAATCGAGTTCTGCATTGTGTCGATGAACCCGTCCGCGTTCTTGCTGCTCGCATAGGACGCCACAGCGTCGTAGAGCGCCTGCTGGAAGTTCGTCGACATGACCTCACCATGGGTCATCGACAGCAGAATCTTGTCACTGAACAGCGACTTCGACGCCTGGCGCTGGTAGGGAGGCAACGATGCCACGTCAACGTCGTCGCGGATCGGGACCGACCCTTTGAGCTTGTTGAACTCCAACGATGTCTTCGGGTCGGCGATGGTCTCCAGAAACTTCATGGCATTCACTCCGTCCTCGGCGTCGGCCGACACGACGAAGGTGTCCACGATCGCGAGGTAGGAACCCGACGTTCCGGGATATGCGACGTAGCCGAAGTCCTCGCCTTCCACGGCCTGATTCGCAACGAGCTCGCCGTAGACGGAGTCGTTCATCGACAGGAAGGCGCACTGACCGGTGGCCATCTTTTTCGCGGCCTGGTCCCACGTGACACCGGGGGCATCCGGATCGGCTAGGGAGACGATGTCGCCGAACTGGGTCAGTGCCTGCCGCAGTTGGGCTCCGCGCCAGTCGAACGAATCGTCTCCAATCCGCGACCAGCCTTCGGTGCCGACGACACCCAGCAGGGTGTTCTCGAACAGCTCGGTCTTGGTGAACCGGTCCTTCCCGCCGAGGCACAACGCGGTTTTGCCGCTTGCCGCCACCTTCGCCAGATCTGCTTGGAAGGCCTCGGTTGTGTAGCCGGGCCCGGGCGCCCTCACGCCTGCGTCCCGCAGCATCCGCTGGTTGAACCACAACACGTTCCCGCGGTGTGACCCTGTCGGCACGCCCCATGCCTTGACCCTGTATGTCGCCGCGTCGAGCAACGCCTGAGGCATGGTCCGATCCAGACCTGAGCTTTCGTACACGCCGGACACGTCGACGATCCGGTCGGCGTTGACCCAGGCGCGCAACGAGCTTCCGAGGAATGTCTGCCACACATCGGGGGGGTCGCCGGCCTGCAGGCGCGCGGCAAGCGCGACCTGAACGTTGCTGCCACCGCCCCCGGCGATGGTGCCGTCGACGGTCTCCACGTCGGGATTCGCCGCCTTGAATGCGTTGAGCAGCACCTCGAAAGCGGGATGTTCGGAGGGCGACACCCACCACGACACGACCTCGAGCCGGTCGGTCGCCTCGGAGAAGTTTCCCTTTTGCCCGCCACCGCCGCATGCCGCGAGGACGACCACCAAGAGGATGATCCAGTAGCGCTTCATACTGCCTGCTCCTTAACCATGGTGGGCGCCGCCTTCAGGTCGTAGACGGCAAAACAGGCGACGACGGCGAAGCAGGCGGCGGGAACGATGAAGGAGATCGCCGGGCTCGTCGCGTCGAGCAGGAAGCCCTGAACCAGAGGCATGATCGCCCCGCCGACGATCGCCATCACGAGTCCCGCCGCGCCGAACTTCGTTGCCGGACCGAGCCCTTGCAGAGCCACGCCGTAGATCGTCGGGAACATCAGGGACAGGCAGAAGGACAGCGCGACGACGGCGGCCACCCCGGCCACATTGGGCGAGAACATCGCGAACACACACAGTGCGACAGCCAGCAAGGCGAGGACCGTGAGGACCTTCGTCGCGCGGATCTTCCCGATGAGCCACGTCATGAAGAACCGCGATATGAGGAACACGATCAGGCTCACCTGCAGGAGATAGCCTCCCAGTTCGAGCGATCCGTTCAGCGCCTGCTGCGAGTACTGGATCAGGAATGTCCACGTGCACACCTGCGCCGCGACATTGAAGAACTGAGCGATGACCCCAAACACGTAACGCTTGTTCGACATCAGGATCTTCAGCGGTGACTGGCCCTCCATGTCAGCGTCGGGAAACTCCTCGACGATGGGCGGGGACTTCTTGATCGCGATCACCAGCCCGATCGCGATGAGGACGAAGCCGAGGCCGAGATACGGACCCATCACCGCACCCAACTGGCCCGCGCGGACGGCTGACTCCTGGGCCGGAGTCACGTTGGCCATGTTCACCGGCTCGTCCAATTTCGGCAGGATGAGGGTGGCGGCCAACAGCACACCGATGTTCGTTCCGACCGGGTTGAACGCCTGCGCGAAGTTGAGCCGGCGGGTCGCGCTTTCTTCCGGGCCGAGCGAAAGGACGTAGGGATTGGCGGACGTCTCGAGAATCGAGCACCCGGCGGCGATCGCAAACAGAGCGACCAAGAAGGCCTCGTAAGTCATGATCTTGCTCGCCGGGTAGAACGCAATCGCGCCGGCCGCAGCGAGAAGCACACCGGAAAGGAGTCCGGCCTTGTAGCCGAACCGCTGATTGATCAGCGCTGCGGGGATTGCCAGCAGGAAGTACGCGCCGAAGTACGCCAACTGCACGAGCGAGGCCTGGAAGGTGTTCATCTCGAAGATGCGCTTGAAACCCGCGACCATCGGCGTGGTGAGGTCGGCGGCAACGCCCCATGCGGTGAAGCAACTGATGAGGACTACGAACAACAGCCCCATCCCCGGATAGATCAAACTGGCCTTCGCCGGGGCGGCGTCGGGTGCGTCGGCGGGTTGATCGGCGTGCTCAGTCGTCGTCATGGTCTTCAGCCTCTTGTCCGCCGGGAGCGCAGCCCCAAAACCGTACTGTGATCTGGATCACGCTACCCAGATGTCAGCCCCGATGAAGCGAATTCAGCATGTGGGTTGACGTGGCCCTTTGTTTCTTTGCCCCCGGTTCGCCGACCGTTTCGCCGACCAGGGGTCGGGGGTGGCGTCGGGCGGGATGTGCCCCAGCCGGACTTGCACCGACACTGTGCGGGTTTCAAGTGCCTACGAACCCATCCGCCGGCATCCGTGGATGTTCACTTTCGTTGTGCTGCAATATAATTCCCACGCACGTCCCCGGTAACCGTAAGTGTGGTGCATGAGTTGCGACACCAACGAGACGGCTCGGCAACTGAACCGATACGGCGCAAACCGGGCGTGCTGCCTGCGGGGATGGCGGGGGCCCGATTCTTGATGCTGTGCCCCGCAGTCGGATTCGAACCGATCGCTTGCAGGACACCCCATTTGCGCGTACCAGTACGGGTACGGCTCCGGTGCGGCTACAAATCGCCGCTGGTCGCGTACACGCCGCGTACAAGAGATGTTAGCTAGGGCTTGGCGAGGGCCAGGCGGCGGAAGAGTTAGTTGGCCTGGGCGCTATGCGAGACTGGTTCGAGAAAGTGACTGGAGGGATGTTTTATGTCGGGCTTTACGAAGAAAAGCCTCTCCACCGCTCTTAAGGCGGCCGGAGTGGCTTCGATATCGGGCTGGATGCTGGTGCTCAGCGCAGGTCCCGCGCTGGCGGATCCGGCTCCCGGCGACCCCGGGGTTGTCGCAGGTCCCGCCGCAGGGCAGGACCCGACACCGTTCACCGGCACGGCGCCATTCGGACCGCCGAGGATCGCCCCCACCAACGGCTCAACGGTGGGTGTGGCCCAGCCGATCATCATCGACTTCCCCGGACTGGTCGATGATGCCGGCGCAACCGAAAGCGCCATCCACGTCTCTTCGGTCCCGCCGGTTCCCGGCAAGTTCTACTGGAAGACGCCCACGCAGCTGCGCTGGCGCCCGCTGAGCTTCTGGCCCGCCCACACCGCGGTGACCGTCGATGCGGGCGGCACGGTGTCCAGCTTCCGTACGGGAGACACGCTGCTGGCCACGGCCGACGACGCCACACACCAACTGACCGTCACCCGCAACGGGACCGTGGAGAAGACCATCCCGATGTCGATGGGCATGTCGGCCGGCGGCCACCAAACCGCAAACGGCACCTACTACGTCCAAGAGAAGATGCCCTCGGTGGTGATGGATTCCTCGACCTACGGGGTGCCGGTCAACTCGGCGTACGGGCACAAGACGACCGTCGAACTAGCCGTCCGGTTCGACGACAGCGGCAACTTCGTACACAGCGCTCCATGGTCGGTGGGCGACCAGGGTAAGCGCAACGTCAGTCACGGCTGCATCAACATCAGCCCCGCCAACGCAAGGTGGTTCTACGACAACTTCGGCGCAGGTGATCCCATCGTCGTGAAGAATTCCACCGGCACCTACACCAGGAACGACGGCTCCAACGACTGGCAGAGCTGATCAAGGGGCGCGGCGCATAAGCCGCCGGCCTCTCGGACGTTGTGAACACGGCGGCGCGCCTGCGCCGCAGCTCCGGGCGCGACGTAACGTACGCCACAAGTAATCCGATATCGGGTCATGACGCCTGTCGCGATAACACAATGCGCGCGCCGTGTCCTCGGTCTGGCGGCCGCCGCGGCGCTCGCCGCCGCATTGGTGATTGCCCCGGCAGCGACGCCCTTTTCTAGCGCGCCGCTGATTCCGTCGGCATCGGCGGCATGCCCCGATGCCGAAGTGGTTTTCGCTCGCGGCCGACAAGAACCACCCGGCGTCGGCGCAGTCGGCGATGCACTCGTCAACTCGCTGCGCGCCAATACGAGGCTGTCGGTCGGTGTGTATGGAGTCAACTGGCCCGCCGACATAGCCGTTGCCCCCGGCGCCGACGATATGAGAGCCCACGTGCAATCCATGGCGGCAAGTTGCCCGAACACCCGAATGGTTCTCGGCGGCTATTCCCTGGGTGCCACGGCGGCTGATCTCGCAGCCAGGAGCATGCCGCCGAGTATGAATCGGCACATCGCAGCGGTCGCGTTGTTCGGTAACGGCGCCAAGCGACTCGGCCCGGCCCCCGCCTTTGCCGGTAAGACGATCGACCAGTGCGCGGACGGCGACCCCATCTGTGGGAGAGGCTTGAATTGGCCGTCGCATCTGCAGCCCTCATACCTCGGCTCCGGACTGGTGGAGCAGGCCGCCAGCTTCATCGCGGGCAAGCTCTAGCCGGGCCAGCGACCGCGCGACTCTTACGCAGGACTGCGAAACATAGAACTACCGCGATGGCTTCGGGGTTATCGCATGACCACTGGTGGTCGGCTGCCGTAGACCTCGATTCGGCCGCGCACGCGTTCGATGAAAGGTGTGTCCAAATGGTGCCCATGGAACGCAAAACACCCGCTGACCAGGTGCCCCCACTGGGACTCGAACCCAGACTGTGCGGATTTTAAGTCCGCTGCCTCTGCCAATTGGGCTATGGGGGCCGTCGTCGCACAGCACGCTACCGCGTTGCTGGCGGCCGTCGAACCCGGACTCGGGACCGGAAACGGCGCCGAATAGCGCCCGTGACCACTGACGTTCGGCGATCCCCCGTGCTGCTTAACCCCGTCAACTAAGTTACGTGAAGTGGAACCGCCCCACAGTTATCTGCAGGAGCCCTCGGCTTCAGTGGTACACCACGCGGATTATCTGAACGCCCGGGATGACCTCCCGCTGTGCGGTGTGGCGCTCGCCGATTCGACCGCTCTGCCCAAGCCGGACCCCGCCGACATGTTCTGTCCTGACTGTGAGGCGCGGGTGGTGGAGTACCACCTCAGATGGTGGCGCGAGAGAGCTGGGGAGGCGACCGCGGAACTCGAGAAACTGCGCATCGAGTACCGCGAGTTGCAGGAGCGCGCCGGGATCGAGCCGTTGGCCCCCGACCCGGCCCAAGCCGACGCGACCCCGAGTCAACAGGACGCCGACGACGCCGAAGCAGAGCTGACAACCTTCCTTCGCCAAGCGCGGCGGGAACTCACCGAACTCTGCAGGCAGTTCGACGGTGCAGTTCCTTATTTTCGCCTGAAGAAGGTCATGGGGGCATTCAGCGACAGCCTCGACGATGAGCAGCGAGTGGCCCTCGCAGAGGAACTCGGCGCCGATGGCTCGTTAATACGCTGGGCCACAGTTCAGATCGAAACGTTGGGATGGCAAGTCTCGAACAGTCCCGTTCAGGAAAACACCGAAATGATGTGGGAGGAGTGGCTCCAGGAGACGCCGCAGGCGCCCGCGAAAACCAAGCGGCGCTTCGGACGGTCCAAGTAGAGCGACGGCCGCTAGCCCGCCAAACCCGCCGCGGCTGACATCAGCGCCGGCTTCTGCGCCCGCCGAACGTGCGGCCACTGCGAGAATTCGCCTGAAATCTTGCACTGAGCGCACGTTCGGTGCAGCAACACTGCGCTGCCGATGGCGGAGTGGTTACCACCTTTCGCGGCCGCTGTGTCTTCTACTTGATGCATGGGGGATTTAGTCACGCCGGAAGACGCGGTCACCACATATCGCTACGTCCGCTTGGCCTTGGTGGCTCTGGTCATCTTCCTGGCGGCCTCGGTCATCAACACGTGGTGGCATGCCAGCGGATGGCAGAACTCGATCAGCGCTTATTTCTACACCAGCTCGCACAGCGTCTTCATCGCCTCCCTCTGTGCAGTGGGCATCTGCTTGATCGTGTATCAGGGCAGCACGACCACCGAGGATGCACTACTCAACTTTTCGGGCGTCCTGGCCATTGTGGTGGGGCTGGTACCGACAGAGCGCGAGGAGCTGCGCGGGCCTGGGCTGCCCGAGGACTTCGACGCGAAGGCATTCGTGGAGAACAACGTGAAGGCGCTTCTCATCGCTTGCGTCGCCGGCGCCGCCGTCTACCTGCTCATTCAAGCCGTCCGAAGCAGGTTGGCGACGCCTCCGCAAGCCGAGCTATCCTGCGAGACAACCAATTCGCCCCCTGGTGACGCGAAGCCGTTGCCACCAGTGCTCGCCGCCGTCGTTCGATTCCTGGGAAGCGTGTTATCCGCCGCGGCCCCAGCGCTCCGCTGGCTGGAACGGGTGCTCCCCCGCCTTCTCCTGGCAGCGCTCACCGCGGGTGCAGTGGTGTTCTTTGTCGACCTGCCGTCATTCGTCGAAAACTCTCACACCTTCGCGGCTTACGGCATGTTCGGGGGCATCACCGTGGTCGCCGTGCACTACGCGTGCTACGCCGCGATCCGGAAGGACCGTGGGCCGCGAACTCGTCTCGCATTCGTGATCGCCTATCTGATCATCGCCGCGCTGATGGTCGTGACCCTTCTCGTCGTGGGCCTTTTCCAGGTCACGGGCAATGGCCTCGGCCTGCTGGTCGTGGAGTTCATCGTCATTGGCGAGTTCGCGGCGTTCTGGCTCTTCCAGTCGATAGACCTATGGGAACTCGAGAAGTACCAGGTGCAATCTCTGAGCCAAGTGCTGACAGAGCTGGAAGAAAGCCGTTAAGGACCGACGCTTCGCCGTCAAGAAACCGTTAACGCCAGCGGCCTGACTTCTCCGCGCGAGCAGACGCAAAAGTACCCGGCGCGTCGCGGAAATAGGTACTTTTGCGTCTGCTCGCGGTAGAGCTAGGCCGTCTCCTCGGCGAGGGCAATCAGCTTCTTGCGCACCAGATCCGGCCGCTCGTCGACGACGAAATGCGTCGCGTCGACAGTCTCCAACGTGTAGTCGTCGGCGCTGGCGGTCTCGGGCGACACCATGGCCGGACGAACAACGGCGTCGCGGTCGCCGTACAACACCCGGATCGGAATAGTCGCGCGCCTGGTTTCGAGTTTGCGTGCAGCGCTGGGCAGTTCGCGCAGCAGGAAGGTCCGGTAGGTGTCGCGGCCCGCGCGGGCAGACACCGGATCGCGGAACGCGTCGGCGAACACGCGAGCGTCCGCGGGGTTGATGTCCGAGCCGACCTTGAACGCGAAGTTGACGAAGTTCGTATGGCGCTGCAGCCGATAGCCGAAAGCGGCGATCGGCACCTGGTAGTAGAGCCGCCACAGATGCGGCAGCGCGGTGCGCGGGGACTGCCAGGGATGGGGATAGTTCATCGGAAGGTATCCGTCGAAACGCTGCGGCTCGCGCAAGACCATCAACCATCCTGCGGCGGCGCCCCAATCGTGTGCCACTAGCAGGACACGGCCGAGGTCGAGCGCGTCCATCAGAGCCAGCACGTCGGTGGCGACGTCCTCCTTGGCCCATGTGTGTGGCGCGGGCCCCGACCAACCGTAGCCGGGCAGATCAGGTGCGATGATCCGCAGCCCGGGTGGCGGATCGGCCAGCAGGTCGCGGTATTCCCAGTGGTGCTGTGGCCAGCCGTGCAGCGCGAGAACGGGACGGCCATCGGGTGGACCGGCCTCGGTCACGTGAAATCGCACGCCGTTGGCTTCGACGAAGGACCTGCGCACGCCGTCGATCGGGGGCGGTTGATCAACCATGGTCGGACTATAGGTCAGGCGGAATCCTTGATCTCCAGCAGACCGTTCTCCTCGACCACGTCGATCAGCAAGGTGCGGTAGCCGTAATGGTCGAACATCACCGTCACCCGATCGGATTCCCCGTGCAGGACCACCCCGGAACCCCATTCGCGATGCTCGACAGGGGTCCCCAGTTCGATCGCCGACTCCTGCTCGGCTGCGGCGGCGCCCTTCTCGAAGCAGCGGTCGCAGTTTCCGCAGGCTCCGGCGGAGAACTCGCCGAAGTAGCCGAGCAGGAACTGGCGACGACAGTGCAGCGTCTCGGCGTACGACCGCATCATCTCGACCCGCGTTCGGTCGACGCGCTCGCCTACGGCGGCCATCTCCACTGCTCGCTCGACCGCTGCGTCGTCGCTCAGTCCCGTCGATACGAAGCCGCGCTTCTCCGAAACGACAGCGCCCGCCCGCTCGAGAAGGTTCACGGTCGCGGTCAGTTTTCTGCCCTGCATTCCGACGTCTGAGCGGAGTTCTCTGAGCCGCTTGGGTTTTCCGCCGAGGGCGCCATACACCGTCCGCAGCGCATCCTCGTCGGCGTGCCTGCTGGCGAACAGCTCACCGAGGGAGAGATCTTCGGAGCGGTAGAACAGGACCGCCTTCGCGCGCTCGCCGTCGCGACCCGCCCTGCCGATCTGCTGGTAGTAGGTGTCGACCGACTCCGGTATCGATGGGTGCAATACGAAGCGGACATTGGGCTTGTCGATACCCATTCCGAACGCGGATGTCGCTGCGACGACGTCGAATTCGTCGTCCTGAAACCGACGGTGCACGTCTTCGCGGGCGGATCTGTTCAGACCCGCGTGATACGTCGCGGCCGCGACTTCCCGTTCAGCGAGCCGCTCTGCGTACCACTGCGCGTCCTTGCGGGTGGCGCAGTAGAGCAGACCGGGGCCTTCCAACGCACCGACGGCCTCGAGCACGTCGTCGCGCTTCTCACTGTCGACTGTGTGATGGCGCGCCTCGAGTTCGATGTTGGGTCGGTCGAATCCTGCCGAGATCACCAGCGGGTCGCGCAACCCGAGAACTTCGACGATCTCCCGTCGCACCACCGCCGACGCCGTCGCGGTCAGCGCGGCGACAGGTGGCCTGCCGAGTGCGTCGATCGCATCGCGCACCCGTAGGTATGTCGGCCGGAACTCATGACCCCATGCCGACACGCAATGCGCCTCGTCGATTACGAGCAGTGCCGGACGGGCGTCTGCCAACCGGTGCAGCGTCTCGTCCTTGGTGAGTTGTTCGGGCCCGAGGAACACATATCGTGCGGACCCGTCGGCGATGGCAGACCATGCGCGTTCGGTCGCGGAGGTTTTCTGCCGTGAGTTGATGGCCACCGCGGTCGGCGCGTCGACACGCTCCAGTTGCGCAATCTGGTCGTGCTGCAACGCGATCAACGGAGAAACAACGATCACGGGGCGACCGAGCAGTACGGCCGGAACCTGATAGATCGCCGACTTTCCCGACCCGGTCGGCATGACCGCGAGCACATCGCGCCCGGCCAGGATCGCTTCCATCGCGTCGAGCTGTTCGGAACGCAATGACTTCCAGTGGAATATGCGCGCGGCGACGTCGTCGAGGTCGGTGCGATGACTCATCTGCGTCCGATACTCGGCGGCTACCGTGTCACCAGGGACTGCAGGGCGCTGCTGAGACGTCGCCGGGGCCATCCGCGCATCCCGGCGCCCGCGAGCGCCGCCTTCGCCGCGTTCCGGCCACAGATCCCGTGCACTCCACCGCCGGGCGCGGCGCCCGCACTTCCGAGGTACACATTCTGCACAGGAGTTTCGGCCCTACCGAACCCGGGCGCCGGACGGAAGATCAGCTGCTGGTACAGCTGCGAGGTGCCGCCGTTCACTGCACCGGCGTACAGGTTCGCGTCGCTGGCTTCGAGGTCCGACGGGCGCTGGATCGCCTTGCCGACGACGTGGTCGATGAAACCTGGCGCGTGCTCTTCGAGGACCAGATCGACAGCCTCCGACAGTCGATCGGCGGACTCGTCATCGGCCACGCCGCGCGGTAGATGCGTGTAGGCCCAGGCACTTTCGGTGCCTGCGGGTGAGCGGCTCGGGTCCGCCGTGGTCATCTGGCCGAAGAGCATGAACGGCCACCGGGGAATGGTCTTGGTGTTCAGGTCGGCCATCCATCGGACGAGGCCGTCCTGGTCGGCGCCGAGATGCACCGTGCCGGCTTCGTTGAGGCTCTTGGACTGCCACGGGATCGCCGCATCCAGGGCATAGTTGATCTTGAGAACCGGTGTGTCCCAGACGAAGCTGTTTAGCGATCTCAATAGGCCGTTCGGCACGGCGTGTGACGGCAGCAGGTGTCCGAAGAGCCTCGGTGCCGACGTGTCGGCCACCACGGCCCGGCGGACACGCACCGTAGAGCCGTCGGCGGTGTGCACCGCGACGGCGCGTCCGCCCTGTACCTCGATCGCGTCGACTTCGCGCTCGCACTCGATGTGCGCACCCGCCGATCGCGCGCGATTGACCAGCGCCTCGGCCAGCTTGCCCGCCCCGCCGACAGGGACCGGGAAGCCGCCGTCCTGCGCCATCATGATCAGCATGTAGCCCATGACTGCGCTGCCCGGCGCGTCGATGGGCACGTCGGCATGCATCGCGTTGCCCAACAACAGCAGCCGCGCAGCATCGCTGTCAAACAACGTCTCCGCCATCACCCCGGCGGGCATCAGCAGCATGTGAGCGAGCCGCAACGCTTCCGCGGTACCGAGTTCGCGAAGAAGCCGCACCGGGCCGCGTACCGGAGGAAAGGGCGAGAACAGCGTCGACAGCAGCGCCTCCTTGACGCGCAGCCACTGCTCGAACAGCTCGGCCCACCGATCGCCGTCTCCGCCGGCGCGCCGATTCAGGTCCTCGATTGTTCGGTCGACGTCGCGGTAGATCACCGGCGCGTCATCGTCGTCGGCGGATCGGGCATGGCCTACGACCGCAGGCGCATGCGTCCACTGCAGACCGTGGTCCTCGAGGTTCAGGGCCTTCAGTGCAGGCGACACCACCGACAGCGGATAGAACGCGCTGTAGAGGTCACTGACGAAGCCGGGAAACAGCTCGGCGCTCTTCACCGCTCCCCCGGGCTCGGCCTGCGCCTCGAGCACCATCACATCCCAGCCTGCGTCGGCGAGCATCGCGGCGGCTACCAATCCGTTGTGCCCCGCACCGATCACCACGGCGTCCGCCGTTTCCCGGATCATCGGACTGGCTGCGAGATCAGTCGGGTGGCAACGGCTTTGACCGAGTCCGGCAGAAAACGGTTGGCCAAGCCCATCGATTTGGACAGCAGTGACGATGCGACCACTTTCCGGTCTCCGCGCATCATCGCGTCGTACCCCTGCCTGGCGACCTTGCCCGGGTCGTCCTTGGGCATGCGGCCGACAACGGTGGAGGCCATGCCCGCTCGCGCGAAGAAATTGGTGTCCGTCGGGCCGGGCATCAGCGAGGTGACCGTCACACCCGTATTGCGCATCTCGTCGTGCAGCGCTTCGGCGAACGACTGTATGAACGACTTGGACGCCGCGTACATCGACTGGAGTGAGCCGGGCATCTGGGCTTCGACCGACGAGGTGTAGAGAACCTTGCCCGCTCCCCGCGCGGCCATGTCCCGCAGTACGAGTTTGGACAGATGCACGGTGGACCGGACATTGAGGTCGATGATGTTGAAGTCGCCTTGGAGATCGCCGTCCAAGAACGGACCGCCTCGGCCGGTGCCCGCATTGAGCGCCGCCGCCGACAAATGGCGGCCCCCCTCGGTGGCGGCGCGGTAGAGCCGTTCGACACCGTCGGGGTCACGGAGGTCGACCTGTACCGCTCGCACCTGCGCTCCGGTCGAGGCGAGTTTCTCGGCGCCGGCGTGAATGCCGTCGTCGTCCGCAGCGACGACCACCTCGTAGCCGCCGTCGGCGAACAATCTGGCCAGTTCGAATCCGATGCCACTGGACGCACCCGTCACGAGTGCGAGTTCCGCAGTTTCCGACATGCCCGGTGGCTACCCGAGGCTGCAGGACCCAAACGATGATGTCGGCCATGCGACGCAGCCATCGCGGCTACCGTTCGATATATGGCTGGGTATCGCGACCTCTTCAACGCCAGCATCTCCGACCCGACGACGTTCTGGGCCGACGCCGCACGCGCGGTGACCTGGACGCGGGAGCCGATGCAGGTGCTCGATGACTCGAACCCGCCGTTCTACCGCTGGTATCCCGACGGCGAACTCAACACGTGCGCCAACGCGCTGGACCGTCACGTCGAAGCCGGGCGCGGCGATCAGCCTGCGCTGATCTATGACTCACCGGTCACCGGTGCGAAGCGCACATACACCTATCGCGAACTGCTTGACGAGACGGCACGGTTTGCCGGCGGGCTGAGGGCCCTCGGTGTCGGTCGGGGCGACCGGGTCGTCATCTACATGCCGATGGTCCCCGAGGCGGTCATCGCGATGCTGGCGTGCGCGCGACTGGGCGCCGTGCACTCGGTGGTGTTCGGGGGCTTCGCGGCGCACGAACTGGCCACCCGCATCGACGACGCCCGTCCCGCCGCCATCGTCACGGCGTCGTGCGGTGTCGAACCCACGCGCATCGTCGAATACAAGCCGATGATCGACGCCGCCCTCGACATGGCTGAACACGCCCCTCCCGTCTGTGTCGTGGTGCAGCGGGAGCAGCGCCCGTGCGAACTGGTGGACGGCCGCGATATGGACTGGCACGTCCTGATGAGCACCGCGCCGCCGGTCGATGCCGTGCCGGTCGCGGCGACCGATCCGCTGTACGTGCTCTACACCTCAGGCACCACCGGCAAACCCAAGGGCATAGTGCGCGACAACGGCGGACACGCGGTCGCCCTCGTGTGGAGCATGCGCCACATCTATGACATCGCGCCGGGCGAGGTCTTCTGGGCCGCCTCCGACGTCGGCTGGGTGGTCGGCCACTCCTACATCGTCTACGGGCCGCTGCTGCTCGGCGCGACCACCGTGCTCTACGAGGGCAAGCCAGTCGGCACGCCAGACCCGGGCGCCTTCTGGCGGGTGGTGTCCGAACACGGAGTGAAAGCGCTTTTCACCGCGCCGACAGCACTGCGGGCGATCCGCAAGGAGGACCCCGACGGCGAGCACATCACTCGCTACGACCTGTCGTGTCTGCGCTATCTGTTCCAAGCCGGCGAACGGCTGGACCCCGACACCTACGCCTGGGCATCGGAGAAGCTGGGCATTCCGGTGGTCGACCACTGGTGGCAGACCGAGACCGGCTGGGCCATTGTGGCGAACCCGATGGGGTATGACCCGTTGCCGATCAAGGCGGGCTCACCATCTGTGCCGATGCCCGGCTACGACGTCCGGGTCCTGCACGTCGACGGGTCGGAATGCGCGCCGGGCGAAGAAGGTGCGATCTGCATCCAGCTGCCGCTACCGCCGGGAACCCTGCCGACGCTGTGGGGCGACGACGACCGCTACGAGGCCTCCTACCTGTGCGAGCATCCGGGTTACTACCTGACCGGCGACGGCGGGTATGTCGACGAGGACGGCTACCTCTTCGTGATGGGCCGCATCGACGACGTCATCAACGTCGCCGGGCATCGGTTGTCCACCGGATCGATCGAGGCGGTGCTCGCCGCCCACCCGGCGGTCGCCGAGTGCGCCGTCATCGGCGTCGCCGACGAAATCAAGGGCCAGGTGCCGCGCGGCTTCGTGGTTCTCAAGGCCGGCGCGTCCGGCGACGGCCTCGCCGAGGAACTCGTGCAGGCCGTGCGCGACGAGATCGGTGCAGTCGCGTGTTTGAAGCAGGTCGATGTCGTACCCGCGTTGCCGAAAACACGCTCGGGCAAGATCCTGCGCAAGACGATGCGGGGCATCGCGCACGGCCGGGAAGAGCCGGTGCCGTCGACGATCGAGGACCCGTCGGTGCTCGACAAGCTGAAGCCGATCCTGTTGCGTTGACTCTGCGCCAAGGGTGCATCGCCGCGCGATACCGCGCGCCTGCTCGCAGAGTCAACGCCTGCGGCTCGGCTATCGTGGCAATTGCCTGTTCGACGACGTAAGGGAGCAATTGACCGCGCTGGCCAATATCGGCCTCGGCGTGCTGGTGGTCGTGGTGATCACGGCGTTCACCGCCTATTTCGTCGCACAGGAGTTCGCCTACACGGCGGTCAACCGTGCCCGTCTCAAGGCGCATGCGCAAGCCGGTGATGCGGCGGCCGCCCGCGCGCTCGACGTCACCCGCCGCACCTCGTTCATGCTGTCCGGCGCGCAGCTGGGTATCACCGTCACCGGTCTGCTCGCGGGCTATGTCGCGGAGCCGCTGATCGGGTCGGGCCTTGCCGAGCTGCTCGGGTTGGCCAATGTCCCCACCGCGGTCGGGCTGGCCATCGGCACGGCGGTATCGCTGATCTTCTGCACGGTCACCCAGATGCTGTTCGGCGAGCTGTTCCCGAAGAACCTCGCGATCGCCATTCCGGAGTCGATGGCGCGGCGGCTCGCGATCTCAACCCGGTGGTATCTGCGGCTGTTCGGTTGGCTGATCTGGTTCATGGACCAGTCGTCGAACGTGTTGCTGCGCGCGGTGAAGATCGAACCGGTGCACGACGTCGAACAAGCGGCAACCGCACGCGATCTCGAACACATCGTCGCGGCTTCGTCGGCATCGGGTGAGATGCGGCGCGACCTCTCCACCTTGCTTGGCCGCGTGCTGGACTTCCCGACGAGCACCGCCGAGCACGCGATGATCCCCCCGGACCCGGGTCGACACCGTCCGCTTCAACGAGTCGATCGACGCGGTGCTCACCCGCATGGCCAACGGCCACACCCGCTACCCCGTCGTCGGCGAAACCACCGACGAGGTGCTCGGTGTCATCGACCTGCACGCCGTCCTCGACGCCGAACCGGCCGACACCGCCGGGTCGCGGTGCAGGGCGGCGGTCCTGGTTCCGACGTCGCTACCGCTACCCGCGACGCTCAACCGCCTCACCGAGGCCGGCGATGAGATGGCGATCGTGATCGACGAATACGGCGGGCTCGCAGGCATTGTCACGGTCGAGGACATCGCCGAGGAGTTGGTCGGCGAGATCGCCGACGAACACGACGCGGCCGAAGGCCGGGTCACCCGGCGCAACGACGGGTGGCTGCTGCCCGGGGAAATCCATCTCGACGAGGCACAGCGAGTGCTCGACGAACGACTTCCCGACGGCGACTACGAGACCATCGCGGGCCTGTTGATGCATCGGTTGGGCCGGCTACCCGCCGTCGGTGACAGCGTCGAGATCCCGCTGCCCGATGACCCCGCGGGGTGGTCAGCGAGGCGAAAGGTCTTGTCCGCCACGGTGCGATCCGTCGAACGCCGCGTACCCGCCGAGGTGTTCGTCGCCGTCCGCGACAAGGAGGACGGCGATGACTGACCCATGGGTGGTGCTCGCGGTCACCTCCGGCCTGATCGCGCTCAGCGCACTGTTTGTCGCCATCGAGTTCGCGTTGCTGACCGCGCGTCGTCATCGGCTCGAGGATGCCGCCGCCAAGAGTCGGTCGGCGCGCTCCGCCCTGCGCAGCACCTCGGAGCTGTCGCTGCTGCTCGCCGGCTCGCAGCTGGGTATCACCGCATGCACGCTCGCGCTCGGCGCGACGACGAAACCCGCTGTACATCACGGGCTCACCCCGCTGCTGCGGGCAATGGGTGCGCCGCTGTGGCTTGCCGACGCGGGGGGCTTCGTGTTGGCGCTCGCGATCGTCACCTTCCTGCACCTCGTGATCGGTGAGATGGCGCCGAAGTCATGGGCCATCGCGCATCCCGAACGCGCGGCCACCATCCTGGCGATACCGATGCGGATGTTCATGGCGCTCACCCGGCCGGTGCTGATCGCGCTCAACCGTGCGGCCAACTGGTGCGTACGCAAGGCCGGCGTCGACCCCATCGACGAACTCGGCGAGGGTCAGGACCCCGACACGCTGCGTCATCTCGTCGAGCACTCGGCCGCCGCAGGGGCGTTGGATCCGCGGTACTACCGAAACCTCGCGACCGCACTCGAGCTGGAGAGGCTCACCGTCGGCGATATCGTCTCGCACACTTCGTCATTGAGCACAGTGGCCGCCGACGCCGGCCCGGCCGCGATTCAGGCGATGTCCCGGTTGACGGGTCATCAGCGGATCCTCGTGCACGGCGGCGAACTCGTCCCGACGGGCGTGGTGCACGTGCGCGACAGCCTGCGGGCGGACTCGTCGATGACCGCGCGCGAACTGATGCGCCCGGTGTTGCGACTCGGGTCCGAGATACCGGTCTACCGCGCGCTGCATCTGATGCGGCAGACGCGAAATCACCTCGCGGTCATCGTCGACGCGGACCAGTTCGTCGGCCTCATCACGCTCACCGACGTGTTGCAGCGGCTGATGCCGTCGACCGGCGCCGCCGCATGATCCTCGGCGCACCGCGGCGTTGTTTCGGCCGATTCGAGAATGCATCCAGGGCGCAAAAGTCCGAGAAGGCCTCGCCGTGGGCGCATTCTCGATACGAGGTCAGACCCCAAAACCGGCCGCGTAACGACGCGATGACATTCCTTTGTTTCCTCGCTGGCAGGAACTATTGTGAAATCGGCATATGTTGATACGAACTCTGCTCCCGTCCGAACAGGGCGGTCAGAGCGACTAAGGAGTTGAACAGCATGCGAGTGTCAGAAATCAAGGCCGGCGGCTGCACGTGTCGGTGCAACGCGTGCGACGGCGGGCATCACTGCGGTAACCCGCCCAACTGCAACGTCAGGCGCTGACGATGGCGGCGTGAGCCGCCCTTCCAGACCGACCAACACCGCGACGGCGGTATCGCGTTTTAGTTGGTTTGCATGCGTTTTCCCTGGGTAGTTCCTTGAGGCCAATCTCAGGGAAGGGGAATCTCATGGCAACCAATCGACCGGCCGTCGCGGGGGCGAGATACGGCACGGCTCTGCAGAAGGCGGCGCTGGCTGTCGGAGCGGTGTTCCTGCTCGTGGGCATTCTGGGGTTCATCCCGGGCATCACCACCGGCTACGACACCATGTCGTTCGCGAGCCACCAATCGGGGGCTCTGCTGCTCGGCATCTTCAACGTTTCGATCCTGCACAACATCGTCCACTTGCTGTTCGGCGTCGCCGGGATCGCGATGGCTCGCACCTTTACGGGCGCGCGGACCTACCTGATCGGCGGCGGGGTCATCTACCTGGTGCTGTTCATCTACGGAATGGTCATCGACCACCAGAGTGCGGCGAACTTCGTGCCCGTCAACATGGCGGACAACTGGCTGCACCTCGCCCTGGCGATCGGCATGATCGCCCTAGGCGTCCTGCTGTCCCGCGCCAACTCCGGTACCCGGGCTCCGCGCGACACCCGACCGGCTGCCTGAGCACGAGATCGCCCGCGCACCCGATTAGCACTTCGGGCGCGCGGGTATCTCTTTGACCTACCGACCCGTCAATAGCGAGGTCGAAGGGAGACAGGGCAATGGCGAAGACTCCCCCACTGATGGCCGTGCAAGGCGCGGCCATCATCGTCGCGGGCGTCTTTCTCATTGTCGGCGTGCTGGGATTCATCCCCGGCGTGACCACCCACCACGATCTGTTGCAGTTCGCGGGCCATCACTCCGGCGCGAAACTGTTCGGTGTCTTCGCGGTGTCGATACTGCACAACCTCCTGCACATGGCCTTCGGTCTCGTCGGCCTCGTGATGGCGCGGACGTACGCGCTGGCCCGGGCCTACTTTCTCATCGGCGGCCTGGCCTACCTCGGGCTGTGGGTTTACGGAAGCCTGATCGATCACGCCAGTTCGGCGAACGTGATCCCACTGAACGGCGCCGACAACTGGCTGCACTTCGGACTCGGTGTCGGCATGGTGCTGCTCGGCCTGACACTTGCGGGCCAACACGATCCGACGAAATCGAGACGACGGGCGAAGGTCCGCACCTAGACGATCGACAGCGCGATGCCGTCGAGGATGTCGTGCTCGCTGACTACCAACTCGTCGATTCCGGCGCGCTTGCCCAGCGCGTCAGCCAACTCTTCGACGATGATGGCGCCGCCACCGATCACGTCCACCCTGCCCTCGTGCATGGGGCCAAGCGCCGCGCGCTGATCGTGGCTCATCCCGATGATCTCTTCACACACCGGCAGTAGCGCGTCGAACCCGACGCGGGACAGGTGGATTGCCGCCGGGTCGTAGGTCGTCATCCCCTGCGCCAGTGCGGCGAGAGTCGTCATGGTGCCCGCGACGCCAACCCATGTGCGCGCCCCGTCGACGGGCACCACGCGAAGCGCCTCCCCGAGTCGTTCCCGTACAACGTCGCGCGCCGAGGCCACCTGCGCAGCAGTGGGTGGATCGGAGTGCAGGCAGCGTTCGGTCAGTCGCACGCAGCCGACGTCGGCCGAATAGCCCGCTTCCACCTCGCGGTCCCCCAGCACCACCTCGGTGGATCCGCCGCCGAGGTCGACCACGACGAAAGGTGCGGCGGCGGTATCCATGTCGTAGACGGCGCCGTGGAATGACAGCCTGGCCTCCTCGTCACCGCTGATGACTTCCGCGACGGCGCCGGGCACGACGGCGCCGAGCACCTCGGACGTCATGGCGAAGAAGACGTCTCGGTTGGCGGCATCGCGGGTCGCCGACGTCGCCACCATCCGCACGGCCGAAACATCGTGGCGCGCCAGCAGTTCGGCGTAAGCGGTCAGCGCGCCCTTTGTCCGCTCAATCGCCTCAGGAGCGAACTGGCCGGTGGCGTCCACGCCCTGGCCGAGCCGAACGATGCGCATCTCGCGGTGCACATCGCGAAGTCCTCCGCCGGCTGAGCCGGCAATTGAGCCAGGGTCGACGGCATCGGCGATCAACAGCCTGATCGAGTTGGTACCGCAATCGATAGCACCGATTCTCACGAAGTCCACAGCTCCTTGTCGAGTATTCCCACCATGCCCGGCTCGTCGGCCAGCAGGCTCAGCGCCTCGTCGCCGAAGGGGTTGACCCCGGGCCCCTTCGCCAGCGAGTGTGCGATCAGCACATGCAGGCACTTCACCCGGTCCGGCATGCCGCCGCCGGAGAATGTGGTGCCCAAGGACTCGATCGCATCGCGTTCCGCCAGATACGACTCGTGCGCGCGGCGGTACGCGTCGGCCAGTTGCGGGTCCGTGCCGAGCCTTTCAGTCATCTCGCGCATCAAACCCGACGATTCGAGCCTGCTCGCCGCCGCCGTCAACGCGGGATGGGTCAGGTAGTACAGCGTCGGAAACGGCGTCCCGTCAGGCAATCTCGGTGCCGTCTTCACGACGCCGGGCTCGCCGTTGGGACATCGGTAGGCGATCTCGAGGACGCCCCGAGGCTCGCGACCCAACTGGCGCGCGACGGCGTCGAGATCCGAACGCTCAGCCACCGGGCGGCGGAGGTGCGGGCACCTCACCGGGCACCACGGGAGGGAGCGGAACCGGCGGAACGTTGGTCGGAATGTTGTGCGGCTCATCGGCGATCGTATGCCACAGCGACGTGTACCACGGCTGGCCCGCCCGAGTGGCCTCGGCTTCCTTGCCCGGCTCGCCCGGCACCACCGCTCCTGGCGGCAACTGCACCTCATACGGGATGTCGCCAGGCATGACGAACCCAAGCCGCTCACGAGCCTGGGCCGCAATGTAAACGGGATCACCGAGTTTCACCTTCTGCTGCTCGAGATCGGCGATCTCCGCGCGCAGCTTCTCCTCGCTGGCCGCCAACTGCCGCATCTCGGTACGCTGCCCGAAATACGTGCGAACGGGACCCGCGATCGTCAACGTGAGCACGCACACCACGGCGGCGAGGATGGCGGCCCGGCGCGCGGCCGAGCCCAACCGCTGTTCGGACTGCTGTTCGGCCGCATCGGCGATCGACTGCCGAATCGAGTCGGACTCCGCCTCCTCCTCAGGCTGCGGCTTGGGCCGTGACTCGGCTTTGCGCGGCTCGCGTCGCACCGGAGAGCCCGACTGCGGACGGCCACGGGCGGAGCCGCCCGGCTTACCCGACTTGGCTGACTTCGCCGGTCGGGATGCCGGGGACCGCCGCTTCGGGTCGGGCCGTTTCGCTTCGGGCACGGGCTATTTGGCCCCGCCGTTTGCTCTTCGCGCAAGCGGCTCATCGGCCGGAGCGAACCGTGGGAACGCGAGGTCGCCCGCGTAGCGTGCGGCGTCACCGAGCGTCTCCTCGATGCGAAGCAGCTGGTTGTACTTGGCGACGCGCTCGCTGCGTGCGGGGGCGCCGGTCTTGATCTGTCCGCTGCCGACGGCGACCGCCAGGTCGGCGATCGTGGTGTCCTCGGTCTCGCCGCTGCGGTGGCTCATCATCGTGCGGTATCCGCTGTTGTGCGCAAGCGATACGGCGTCGAGAGTCTCTGTCAGCGTGCCGATTTGGTTCACTTTGACCAGTAGGGCATTGGCAGCGCCCCGCTCGATGCCCTCCTCGAGCCGCTCCGGATTGGTGACGAAGAGGTCGTCGCCGACGATCTGGACGCGGTCGCCGATCGCAGTCGTCAGGTTCACCCAGCCGTCCCAGTCGTCCTCCGAGAGCGGGTCTTCGATCGAGACCAGCGGATAGGAGTCCAGCAGACCGGCGTAGAACTCGACCATCTGGTCCGCGCTGCGGGTCTCCTTCTCGAAGCTGTAACCCGTCTCACTGAAGAATTCGGTGGCGGCGACGTCCAGCGCGAGCGCCACATCGGTGCCGGCATTGAACCCCGTCGCTTCGATGGCCGACAGGATGAGGTCGAGCGCGGCCTTGGTGCCTGCGACGTCGGGCGCGAAACCGCCTTCGTCGCCGAGGCCGGTGGCCAGACCCTGCTTCTTCAGCACCGACTTCAGCGAGTGGTACACCTCCGCGCCCCAGCGCAGTGACTCCTTGAAGCTGGGCGCCCCGATCGGCGCGACCATGAACTCCTGCACATCGACGCCGGTATCGGCATGCGCGCCGCCGTTGAGGATGTTCATCATCGGCACCGGCAGCACGTGGGCGTTCGGGCCGCCGACATAGCGGAACAACGGCAGCCCGGCCGATTCGGCGGCCGCCTTCGCGACCGCGAGGGACACACCGAGGATCGCGTTGGCGCCGAGCCGGGACTTGTCGGGCGTGCCGTCGAGATCGAGCAGCGCCTGGTCCACCAGCCGCTGGTCGTCGGCGCTCAACCCGATGACGGCGGGTGCGATTTCGTCGAGAACGGCCTCGACGGCCTTGCCCACACCCTTGCCGCCGTAGCGGGAGCCCCCGTCGCGCAACTCCACCGCCTCGTGCTCACCCGTCGACGCGCCCGAGGGCACCGCCGCCCGTGCGAACGTGCCGTCGGTCAGGGCCAACTCGACCTCGACCGTGGGGTTGCCGCGGGAGTCAAGGATTTCGCGAGCTCCGACCTGCTCGATGATGGGCACTGGCGTTCTCCTTGGTCGGTCGGGGTTGGACTGTGGGGCTAGACGATGAGCCTAAAGCGTGCGCGGATCAAAGGGGGTGTCCGTCGGCATAGGCGGTCGCCCAGTCTCGCACCGTTCTGGCGTACTGGTCGGACAGGTTGTAGGCGGCCAGCGCGTTCATCCAGCCACGCGGCGTGGAGAGGTCCTTACCACGCCAGCACAGATAGCCCGCGGCCGACAGCGCCGCGTCGTCGAAGTTGTCCGGGCTGACCTTGCCGTCATTGTTGGCGTCGACCCCGTAGAGCCGCCACGTCTCCGGGATGAACTGCATGGGGCCCATGGCCCGGTCGAGGTCAGGGTCGCCGTCGAGGGCGCCCCTGTCGCTGTCGATGATTTCGAGGTTGCCCAACGTGCCGTCAAGGCGCACACCGCGAATGAACGGAGTGACGTCGCCGTTGCGCGCGATGTTTGCACCGCGATAGTTGCCGTGATGACTTTCGACCATCCCGATGCCTGCCAGCGTGGGCCAGGTCAGATGGCAGTCCGGGTTCTCGACCTCGGCGACCCGCGCCGCGTACGCGTAGGCCTCCAGCGCACCGGCCGGGATGCCCAACGCGGGAGCTCGTTCGGCCGCCCACTGCCGCAGTTGGCTGGCGGGCCTGCCCTTGGCGTGGGTGTCGATCGCGGGAACGGAAGCG
Organism: Mycobacterium sp. ITM-2016-00318; assembly: GCF_002968285.2. NCBI lineage: Bacteria > Bacillati > Actinomycetota > Actinomycetes > Mycobacteriales > Mycobacteriaceae > Mycobacterium > Mycobacterium sp. ITM-2016-00318. The sequence continues at coordinate 4,328,081 of NZ_CP134400.1, forward strand.
CCCGCAGGGGGCGGAACGCCTTCGGGAATCGGGGTGCCGAGCTGCCACGAGCAGCTCGAGGCCATCAGCAGTGCTGTCGCCCCGATCACGGCGACAGCCCGCAGCCAAAGCACTGGCGACACCGGACTCCCTCAAACCACTTCAGTTCAAAACCATCGTCCCATGCCCCGAAGAGTGCTCCGGCGAACGGCACGAAACGCTGCCGAGTAAGGCGAGGCAATCGATATTTAGGTGTGCCTACCCTGGTCATGGCGAAACGTTGTAATGTTCACGCGTCTACTACGAGGAGGCTCGATGAAACTGCATCTCGCATGGCCCGTGTCGGTTACGGCCGCGGCCTTGGTTCTAGCCGGTTGCTCCAGCAGCGAATCCGGCAGCACCGAAGAGAGCAGTGCTTCGAGCTCGGCCGAGACGTCGACGTCCGCGGCCGCCGCTCCGAGCCCCGAGGCCGAGAAGGCCGCGACCGACTACAAGGCCTACGCCGTCGGTCAGATCGACGAGCTCGTCGGCGCCGTCAAGGTGCTCACCGACGCGGTGCGGGCCAACAACCTGCAGGCCGCCCAGGACGCCTACGCGCCGTCGCGCATGCCGTGGGAGCGCATCGAGCCGCTGGCGGGTCTCGTCGAGGAGATCGACGGCAAGGTCGACTCGCGCGTCGACGACTTCGCAGGCGAGGACGATCCGGCCTTCACCGGGTGGCACCGCCTCGAGTTCCTGTTGTTCAACAAGAACACAACCGAGGGCGGCGCACCGTTCGCCGACCAGCTCGACAAGGACATCGCCGACCTCAAGACGCAGTTCGCCTCGGTCGAGGTGAAGCCGCTCGACGTGGCCAACGGCGCCGCCGAGCTGATCGAAGAGGTCTCCGAGGGCAAGATCACCGGCGAGGAAGACCGCTACTCCAAGACCGACCTCTGGGACTTCGACGCCAACCTGCAGGGCTCGCAGTCCGCGATCGACAAGCTGACGCCGGCGCTGCAGAAGGCCGATCCCGCCCTGCTCGGCAAGATCGACGGCGGCATCTCGCAGGTTTACGAGACGCTCGCGCCGCTGCGCAAGGGCAACGGCTGGGTGCTGTTCTGCCCGGAGAAGGATCAGTACCCGTCGCCGCGCTGCCCGGCCGTGACCGTGACGCCGCAGGTGGTCGACAAGCTCAAGGCGCAGCTGGCCGGGCTTTCGGAGAACCTGTCGCAGGTCGCGGGAGTCCTGAAACTGCAGTGACGTCGCGGCCACCACGCACCGGTATCTCGCGCCGCGGCTTCGTCACCGGGGCGTTGGGCACCGGTGCCGCGGTGGGAGCGGGCGCGATGCTGGCCGGGTGCTCATCGGCCGGTCCGGCCGCGCCCACTGTGCCGCAGGCCGCCCTGATCCCGTTCGAGGGCAAGCACCAGGCGGGCATCACCACGCTGCCGATCCCCGAACAGGGCCTGATGGCGTCGTTCAACCTGCACGTCAGCGACCGCGCCGGGCTGAAGCGGACCCTGCAGGAGCTCACCGAGGAGATTCGCGGACTGATGGCGGGCAAGCCGCCAGAAACCCGTGACCCGGCCTATCCCCCGGTCGACTCAGGCATCCTCGGCGACAAGCCGCCGGCCGACAACCTGTCGATCCTGGTCGGCGTCGGAGCCTCGGTGTTCGACAAGCGATTCGGGCTGGCCGATCGCAAGCCCAAGCAACTGGAAACCATGCCGTTCCTGGCCAACGACCGGCTCGACCCGAAGCTGTCACACGGCGACGTCTCGATCATCTTCGAGGCGGGCCACAACGACACCGTGCAGTTCGCGTTGCGGCAGTTGATGCGCCGCACCCGAAGCGAGCTGACACTGCGCTGGATGATCGACGGGTATGCCCGCGGCATCGGCGCGGGTAAGACATCGGAAGCCGCAACGCCGCGAAACTTGTTGGGATTCAAGGACGGAACGGCCAACCTCGACGTCGACGACGGCGCGCTGATGGACAAGCACGTCTGGGTGCAGCCCGGCGACGGCGAGCCCGAATGGGCGGTCGGCGGCTCGTATCAGGCTGTGCGCATCATCCGGATGTTCGTCGAGTTCTGGGACCGCACCCGCCTCGGCGAGCAGGAGGCGCTGATCGGCCGGAAGAAGGTCACCGGTGCCCCGTTGGGCATGACCGACGAGTTCGCCGACCCCGACTACGCCGAGGATCCCGACGGCAAGCGGATCCCGCTGGACGCCCACATCCGGTTGGCCAACCCCCGCACCACCGAGACCGAGCAGAACCTCATCCTGCGAAGAGGGTTCAACTACTCCCGCGGGTTCGACGGCGCAGGCCGACTCGACCAGGGCCTGGCGTTCATCGCCTACCAGCGCAGCCTGCAGAAGGGTTTTCTGGCGGTGCAGGAACGGTTGAAGGGCGAGCCGCTCGAGGAGTACATCATGCCGGTGGGCGGCGGGTTTTTCTTTGTGCTGCCGGGTATTACGGGTGCCGACCGGTTCCTCGGCGATCAACTCGTCGACTGACCGCGGCCTGCGTCGAGCGTGAAGCCACCGCGAGATTTCGGCGATTTCTTCGCACTGAGTGCACGTTCGAGGACGTGTCGGTGGCGCGAAGCACACTCCGTCACATGGGCGAGCCATTCATCGGCAGTGAAGCCATTGCGTCAGGCGCGCTGACGCCGTACGCCTTGCGCAGTCGGTTCATCGCGCTATACCCGGATGTGTATCTTCCGCCGGCCGCCGAAGTGACGGCTGCGATTCGCGCAAGAGCCGCGTGGTTGTGGTCGGGTCGCCGCGGTGTGGTCGCCGGACAGTCGGCCGCCGCATTGCACGGCGCGAAGTGGGTCGATGCTTGTAAGCCGGCGGAGCTACTCTGGGCGAATCGGCGGCCGCCGAGAGGTATTCGCACATGGTCTGACCGGTTCGCAGAGGACGAGATCGAATTGGTTGACGGCGTGTGGGTGACGACACCGGCGAGGACGGCTCTGGACCTGGCATGCCGATATCCGCTCGGCCGTGCGGTCGCGGCCATCGACGCCTTGGCTCGCAAGACGCACATGAAGATCGCCGACGCCGAGCTACTCGCCGACAGGTACCGGGGCAGACGCGGCATTCGGCAGGCCCATACCGTCCTCGATCTCGTCGATCCCGGCGCTGAGTCGCCGCAGGAAACATGATTGCGGCTGGTCGTCATCAGGAACGGCTTCCCGCGGCCACAGACACAGATTCCGCTTTACGACGAGTTCGGAGCACTGGTCGCCGTTTTCGATCTCGGCTGGGAGGACCGCAAGATCGCCATGGACTACGAGGGCGAGCACCACCGGATCAATCGCAGACGCTTCAATCACGACATCCGCAAAGCGGAAACGGTCGCCGAGCTGGATTGGACGGACATTCGGGTCACAGCGGAGGACGGTGAAGGCGGAGTGATCCGACGACTTTCAGCGGCGTGGCGTCGACGAGCGTGAAGCCATTGCGAGATTTCACGCCAATTCCCGCAGTGGGCGCACGTTCGGCGATCAGGAGGTAGCGGGCTCAGCCTCATCGACGGGTTCTTCGTCGACGGGTTCTTCGGTCTCACCCACCTCGTCGAGCTCCGCCTGTGCTTCATCGACAGGTTCGGGCGCGGGCTCGACAGCGCCCGGCCAGAATGCCCGCCACTCCTCCTCGGTGATGACCCCGAGCGACGCGATGTCGAGCTCCTCGGGCACGTCTTCACCGCGACGGTCCGCGGCGATCGCCTTCTCCACCGTGCGCACGGTATCCATGAACTCCAGAACCGTTGTCCGCAAGACATTTTCCGCATCGCCGTCCCGCGACACCGTCACGGCGGTCATCGAAGCCGGAATGAGGTCGCCGGGTAAGCCGGCCTGGCTGATGCGATCAATGACCTTCTGCGCCAACGCCAACGCGGGCTGGCCCGTCGGTACACCGTCCATCGAAGAGTTACGGGACTTCTCTGCGGCCTTGCGCTCTTCCCACTGCGCCAGTTGGTCTTCCAGCGATATCGACTCGCCCGCGAGCACCGCGGGTACGCGGTTGGCGAGCTTACGCAGGAGCGATTCGGCGACATCGTCGATGGTGAACGAATGGTGCGTCGCATCCTCGGCGATGCGGGCCTGGAACAGCACCTGCAGCAGCACGTCGCCGAGTTCCTCGCGCAGTTCGTCGGCGTTGCCGCTGCGGACCGCGTCGAACAACTCGTAGGTCTCCTCCAGCAGGAAGCGTCGCAAGGAATCGTGCGTCTGCTCGCTCTCCCATGGGCCCGCGGTGCGCAGCTTGTCCATCATCGCGACGGCATCGACCAGCCGCTCGCCCGGTTGCGGCTCGGGCGCGGAGATCAGCCGGTCGCCTGCCGCGAGGCGCGTCTTCACCGCCGGGTGGTCGGGGTCGGACGACAACAGCACCGGCGCGTCGTCACCCTCGTAGGCGGGCCGGGCCGACGGCAGCGACCACGGCACCTTGACCGGCATCTCTTCGGTGTACTGAACGTCGCCTGTCAGGAATTCGATCGCCTCGACAGGGATCAGCGAAGGGCGGCGCGGGTCGACCAATACGACGGTCATGGCCTCACCCCTTCAGACGTTCGACGACCGTTGATTTCGTTATACCCGACATGGGATGGCCGCCCCGCCCGAAGGCAGAGCGGCCATCGTGCCACATTTCACCGCTGGCGACCCCGGCAGTATGAGAAGAGCCCTGAGCCCCGCTGTGTCTGTCGATCAAACAGGTGAAACCGAGTTGGCGGTGATGTCGACGCTGCCCTGCGGTTTTCCGTTCAGGGCCAGAATCAGGTCGGCGACCATCTGCACCAACTCGAGATCACGGATGCGCGGTGCGCCGACACCGCTACCCGACCGCGGAATCGGCACCTGCACCGTCGACGTCGTCGCGCGGTAACCGGCACTTGGATGCATCCGCTTCAGCCGCAGCTGCCCCGAGTCCAGCAGCGTCATCGGCGACACCCGCAGCGTCGACGCCGACGGCGCACTGATCTCGGTGATGCCGTATTCACGGGCCAACAGCCGCAACCGCGCGATCGATACGAGCAGCTGCGCGGGTTCCGGCAGGGGGCCATACCTGTCGACGAGTTCGTCCACCACCGCGCCGACACCGTCCTGGTCGGCGGCCGACGCCAGGCGCCGGTAGCCCTCGAGCCGCAGCCGATCGCTGGCGATGTAGTCGGGCGGCAGATGCGCGTCGACGGGCAGGTCGATGCGCACATCCTTCGGTTCCGGCGCGGCGGCAACGGTTTTGCCGTCGGCAGCGGCTCGATACGCTTCGACTGCCTCACCGACCAGTCGCACGTACAGGTCGAACCCGACACCCGCGACATGGCCGGACTGCTCGACGCCGAGCACGTTTCCCGCGCCGCGAATCTCCAAGTCCTTCATGGCGACTGCCATGCCCGCGCCGAGCTCGTTGTTCTGCGCGATCGTCGCCAGCCGGTCATACGCCGTCTCCGTCAACGGAACCTCGGGCGGATACATGAAGTAGGCGTAGCCGCGCTCACGTGAACGCCCCACACGGCCCCGCAGCTGGTGCAACTGCGACAGGCCGAACGTGTCGGCGCGCTCGACGATCAACGTGTTGGCGTTGGAGATGTCCAGCCCGGTCTCCACGATCGTCGTACAGACCAGCACGTCGTACTCGCGGTTCCAGAACCCCTCGACGGTGCGTTCCAGCTGTTCCTCGGGCATCTGCCCATGTGCGACGACGACGCGCGCCTCCGGCACCAGCGCAGCCACCTTCGCGGCCGCCTGGTCGATCGAGCGCACCCGGTTGTGGATGTAGAACGCCTGCCCGTCGCGCAGTAACTCGCGGCGCAGCGCGGCGGCGATCTGCTTGTCGTCGTGCTGGCCGACGTACGTCAGCACCGGATAGCGCTCCTCCGGCGGCGTGAGGATTGTCGACATCTCGCGGATCCCGGCCAGGCTCATCTCGAGTGTGCGCGGGATAGGGGTGGCACTCATCGTCAGCACGTCGACGTGGGTGCGCATCGACTTGATGTGCTCTTTGTTCTCCACGCCGAAGCGCTGCTCCTCGTCGACGACGACGAGGCCGAGGTCCTTCCAGGTCACCCCGGTCTGCAACAGCCGGTGCGTGCCGATGACGATGTCGACCGAGCCGTCCTTCATGCCGTCGAGCACTGCGCGCGACTCGGCGGGGCCGGTGAACCGCGACAACCCCTTCACGGTGACCGGGAAGCCGGCCATCCGCTCGGCGAACGTCTGCAGGTGCTGATCGGCGAGCAACGTCGTCGGCACCAGGACCGCGACCTGCTTACCGTCCTGGACAGCCTTGAACGCCGCCCGCACCGCGATCTCGGTTTTGCCGTAGCCGACGTCGCCGCAGATCACCCGGTCCATCGGGATCGGCTTCTCCATGTCGCGCTTGACCTCGGTGATGGCGGTCAGCTGGTCCATGGTCTCGGTGAAGCCGAACGCGTCCTCCATCTCGGCCTGCCACGGCGTGTCGGGGCCGAACGCATGGCCCGGCGACGCCTGCCGCTTGGCGTACAGCGACACGAGCTCGCTGGCGATCTCACGGACCGCCCGCCGAGCCTTGGTCTTGGTGTTCGCCCAGTCGCTGCCGCCCAGCCGGCTCAGGGTGGGCGACTCGCCGCCGACATACCGCGAGAGCTGATCGAGTGAGTCCATCGGCACGAACAACTTGTCCGATCCGCCACCGCGCTTGCTCGATGCATACTCCAGCACCAGGTACTCGCGCCGCGCGCCGCCGACGGTGCGCTCCACCATCTCGACGAAGCGGCCGATGCCGTGCTGGTCGTGCACGACGAGGTCACCCGCGGTCAGGGCCAGCGGGTCGACGACATTGCGGCGCTTGGCCGCCAACCGCTTGCCGCCGGGGGCGCTCACCCGGTTGCCGGTCAGGTCGGTCTCGGTGACGACGACGAGGTTCGCCCCCGTCAGCACGACGCCGTCGTGCAGCGGGCCCTTGAGCACGCCGACGACGCCCGGTTTCGGCGTCTCACCCGACTCGAGCATCGCCGCGGGCGTGTCCGCATCCGCCAACTGCTCGCAGACGCGGTGCGCGGTGCCGGTGCCTGGTGTGACGATGGCGGCGGTTCCACCCGTCGCGACATGGGCCCGCAACATCGCGAAGATCTCGTCGACGCCCGACTGCTGTCCGCGGGCCGACGGCGACGAGCGAATGTCCAACTCGATCGCGTCCTCGGAGCCGAGTTGGCTGAGCGTCCACCACGGATGGCCGCCATCGCGGGCACCCGCGGCCACGCCGTCGAGGTCCAGATAGCCCGATGCGCCGAGCGCCTCGATGTCGATGGGCGCGTCGCCGCCGACCGCCGCCGTCGACCAGGACGCCTCCAGGAACTCACGACCCGTCTTGATCAGGTCGGCCGCACGGGTGCGGATCTTCTCCGGATCGCAGATCAGCAGCGGTGTCTCCGCGGGCAGATGATCGCTGAGCAGCGAAAGCTCGGTGGGCCGCAGCAGCGGCAGCAGGGCCTCCATACCGTCGACGGGAATGCCCTCGCCGAGCTTGGCCAGCATGTCGGGCACGCTGCCGGGCACCTCGTTGCCGGTGCGCGGGTGCTCGGCGGCCAGCTCGAACGCGCGGATCCGGACGTCGTCGGTCAGCAGCAGCTCGCGGCACGGCACCGCGATCATGACGTCGACGTCGATGTCCGGTATCGAGCGCTGGTCGGCGACCGAGAACATCCGCATCTCGGAGATCTCGTCGCCCCAGAACTCGATGCGCACCGGGTGCTCGGCGGTGGGCGGGAAGACGTCGAGGATGCCGCCGCGGACCGCGAACTCTCCTCGCTTGCCGACCATGTCGACGCGCGTGTAGGCCAGCTCGACCAGCCGGTGGATGACGGCATCGAAGTCGGCCTCGCCGCCCAGCGCCAGGGTGACCGGTTCGATCTCCGCCAGGTCTGGCGCCATCGGCTGCACCAGCGACCGCACCGTGGTGACAACCACGCGCAGCGGGGGACCCAGCCGCTCGTCGTCGGGTCGGGCCAGCCGCCGCAGCACCATCATCCGCGCGCCGACGGTGTCCACACCCGGCGACAGCCGTTCGTGCGGAAGCGTTTCCCACGACGGGAACAGCGCTGCCGAGTCGCCGAAGACGCCGTGCAGCTCGGCGGTCAGGTCGTCGGCCTCGCGGCCGGTCGCGGTGACCACCAGCAGCGGCCCGGCCTGGACGAGCGCGCAGGCGGCGAACAGCCTCGCGCTGGCCGGGCCGACGAGCGCGAGGTCGGCGGGTCGATCGGCGGCACGGCCGATGACGTCTTGCAGACAGGGGTCGCGGAGCGCCAGGTCGACGAGGCCGGCGATCGGGGTCTCGACACGAATGGTCCCCGATGCGGTCATGATGATGCCATCGTAGTTACTTGCGAATTGGGCGCGCTCACGTGCGCTGAGCGTCGATTACCGCGCCGAAATCGCTACTCGTCGAGCAGCTGCGGATCGTCCTCGAGATGCATCAGCCCGTTCCAGCACAGGTTCACCAGATGCGCTGCGACCACTTCCTTCTTCGGCTCGCGCACATCGAGCCACCACTGCGCCGTCATCGACACCGAACCGACCAACGCCTGGGCGTACAGCGGCGCCATGTCGGGGTCGAGGCCGCGCCGCTCGAAGTCCCCGGCGAGGATCGACGACACCTGGTTGACGGCCTCGTTGAGAAGCGTCGAATACGTGCCCGACGTGATGGCCGCAGGCGAGTCGCGGATCAGGATGCGAAAGCCGTCGGTGCGCTCGTCGACGTAGGTCAGCAGCGCCAGCGCCACCCGCTCGATGCGCAGCCGGGACCGGTTGTTGGTGGTCCTCGTCAACGACGACGTGATGCCGTCGAGCAACGCGGACATCTCGCGGTCGACGACGACGGCGTAGAGGCCCTCTTTGCCACCGAAATGCTCGTAGACGACGGGCTTGGAGACGTTCGCCCGCTGAGCGATCTCCTCGATCGAGGTGCCCTCGTACCCGCGCTGCGCGAACAACGTCCGCGCGACGTCGATGAGCTGGTGACGCCGCTCGGCACCGGTCATCCGGGCGCGGGGTGCACGCAGTTCCTTGTCGGGTAATGCCACACCGGTCAGCCTAGTTGCTTGGACTACCATCACGGGTTGATCAGTCCGTCGTGGTGTAATCGGCAGCACCTCTGATTTTGGTTCAGATAGTTCAGGTTCGAGTCCTGGCGACGGAGCGTCTGCAAGGGTGAAGAGATGACCGAGCACGGCCAATCCGCAATCCTGGTGATGGCCGCCGGTGCGGGCACACGAATGCGTTCCGACATCCCGAAGGTGCTGCACACGCTGGCGGGCCGCAGCATGCTCTCGCACGTCATGCACTCGGTGGCCAAGGTCGCCCCCCAACACCTCGTCGTCGTCCTCGGCCACGAGCGTGAACGCATCACCCCGGCCGTCACCGAACTGGCCGAGACCCTGGGCCGCACCATCGACATCGCCGTACAGGAACAGCAGCACGGCACCGGCCACGCTGTCGCCTGCGGGCTGACCGCCCTGCCCGGCGACTTCGCGGGCACCGTCGTGGTGACCTCCGGCGACGTTCCGCTGATGGACGCCGACACCCTGGCCGACCTGATCGTCACCCACAGCGCCGAAACCGCCGCGGCGACGGTGGTGACGACGACGGTCCCAGATCCGACGGGCTACGGCCGGATTCTGCGCACGCAGGATCGCGAGGTCATCGGCATCGTCGAGGAAGCCGACGCCACCCGTTCGCAGAAGGCGATCGACGAGGTGAACGCAGGCGTGTACGCCTTCGACATCGAAGTGCTGCGTTCGGCGCTCGACCGGCTGCAACCCCACAACGCCCAGCAGGAGCTGTACCTGACCGACGTGATCTCGATCATCCGGCAGGACGGCCGGATCGTGCGCGCCAAGCACATCGACGACGCCGCCCTTGTCGCGGGAGTCAACGACCGCGTGCAGCTGTCCGAGTTGGCCGCCGAACTCAACCGACGCATCATCGCCACCCACCAGCGGGCAGGCGTCACGGTCGTCGACCCGGCCAGCACGTGGATCGACGTCGACGTGAGCGTCGGCCGCGACACCGTCATCCAGCCGGGCACCCAGCTGCAGGGCGCCACCCGTATCGGCGGCCGCTGCGAGATCGGCCCGGACACCACCCTGACCGATGTCACCGTCGGCGAGGGCGCGACGGTGGTCCGCACTCACGGTTCGGCTTCGGCGATCGGCGACGGCGCCACCGTCGGCCCGTTCACCTATCTGCGCCCCGGCACCACGCTCGGCGACGTCGGCAAGCTCGGCGCCTTCGTGGAGACGAAGAACGCCACGCTCGGCACCGGCACCAAGGTGCCGCATCTGACCTACGTCGGCGACGCCGACATCGGGGAGCACAGCAATATCGGCGCGTCGAGCGTCTTCGTCAACTACGACGGCGAGACCAAACGCCGCACCACGATCGGGTCGCACGTACGCACCGGCTCCGACACGATGTTCGTCGCGCCGGTGACCGTCGGCGACGGCGCGTACACAGGAGCGGGCACAGTGGTCCGCGACGACGTGCCCCCGGGTGCGCTGGCCGTCTCGGCGGGCCCGCAGCGCAATATCGAGGGCTGGGTGGAGCGCAAGCGTCCAAACTCCTCCGCCGCGGAGGCCGCCAGGCGAGCCCGTGAATCCAGCGAAGGCGCCGAACCCGGGGACGATCAGACGACGTGAGCCGGTCGGTTTCCGTTTGTGTTCTGGCTACCCGGCCACGCACGTCCAGCCGTGAAACGTACGATAAGGCGACATCGATCCCCGACCGGCAAGGGCACACAGTGGGCACCGAGTGGACCGACAACCGCAAGAATTTGATGCTGTTCTCGGGTCGCGCGCACCCGGAACTGGCTGAACAGGTCGCCAAGGAACTCGACTCCCCGGTCACCCCGCAGACCTCCCGCGACTTCTCCAACGGCGAGATCTTCGTCAGGTTCGACGAATCGGTCCGCGGATGCGACGCGTTCGTCCTCCAGAGCCACCCTGCGCCGCTCAACAAGTGGCTGATGGAACAGCTGATCATGATCGATGCGCTCAAGCGCGGCAGCGCCAAGCGGATCACCGCGATATTGCCGTTCTATCCCTACGCGCGTCAGGACAAAAAGCACCGCGGCCGCGAGCCGATCTCCGCACGCCTGGTCGCCGACCTGCTCAAGACCGCAGGCGCCAACCGGATCCTCACCGTGGACCTGCACACCGACCAGATCCAGGGCTTCTTCGACGGACCGGTGGACCACATGCGGGCGCAGAACCTGCTCACCGGCTACATCGCTGCGAATTACCACGATCACGACATGGTCGTGGTGTCGCCGGACTCCGGCCGTGTGCGCGTCGCAGAGAAGTGGGCCGACGCGCTGGGCGGCGTACCGCTGGCCTTCATCCACAAGACCCGCGATCCGTTGGTGCCCAACCAGGTGGTGTCCAACCGCGTGGTCGGCGACGTGCGGGGCAAGACCTGCATCCTCACCGACGACATGATCGATACCGGCGGCACGATCGCCGGGGCGGTGAAGCTGCTGCGCGAAGACGGCGCCAAGGACGTGGTCATCGCAGCGACGCACGGCGTGCTGTCCGATCCCGCCCCTCAACGGCTGGCCGACTGCGGCGCTCGCGAGGTGATCGTCACCAACACCCTGCCGATCGGCGAAGACAAGCAGTTCCCGCAGCTGACCGTGTTGTCCATCGCGCCGCTGCTGGCCGACACCATTCGCGCCGTATTCGAGAACGGTTCGGTGACAGGACTTTTCGACGGGTCTGCGTAAGTGACTGAGTCCGTCATCTATCACAATCCCCGCTGCACGACGTCTCGCAAGGCGCTGGAGCTGTTGCGCGACAACGGGATCGAGCCGGAAGTGATCCAGTACCTGAAGTCGCCGCCATCGCGCGCCGAGCTGGTCAAGCTGATCGACGACGCGGGCATCGATGTGCGCACCGCGGTGCGCAAGCGTGAATCGCTCTACGCCGAGCTGAATCTCGACGACGCCGACGACGACGCGCTGCTCGACGCCATGGTCACCCATCCGATCCTGATCGAGCGACCGTTCGTCGTCACTCCACGAGGCACCCGGCTGGCCAGGCCGCTCGACTCCGTTCGCGAGATTCTGTGACGCGTCACCGCGCACGCGAGGAGCGAAAAAGGCACCGCGCACGCGAGGAGCAGAAAAGTACCCGCATAGCGGCGATCTTCGCGTTGCTGTCCATCGCCGCCGCGGGCTGCGGCGCGCAGTCCGCCGACTACACCTCGGTGTTGACCACCACCACGAGCGCCAAGCCGACCGAGACCGAGACGCCGGTCCCGATCGCGCAGTACCTGGAGAGCGCGGGGGTTATCGGAAAACCCGTCGCGGCTGACAAGCTGACCGACCTCGTCATCACCCTGCCGCGGCCTAAAGGCTGGGAGCCGTACAGCAATCCGCGGTTCGCACCGGGCACCCGCGTCATCGCCAAGGGCGACACCTACCCCACCGCGATGTTAATGGTCTTCCAGCTGACCGGCGGGGACTTCGACGCGAAGAAGGCCATCGAACACGGCAACGCCGACGCCAAGCTGTCGCAGAACTTCAAGGAGCTCAACGCGTCGCTCGATGACTTCAAGGGCTTCCCGTCCTCGATGATCGAGGGCAGTTACGACCTCAACGGCAGGCGAATGCATTCCTACAACCGCGTCGTCCTGGCGACCGGAGGGCCGCCGGCCAAACTGCGCTATCTGGTGCAACTCACCGTGACCGGCTACGCCGAAAAGGCGCAGGCCGATGCGCCCGACATCGAGTCGATCATCGGCGGGTTCAACGTCGCCCCCAAGAAGTAGCCGGCGCCGCGCGAGGAGCCGACAAGGCGCAGCCGGTTAGGGTGGCCGTCATGAGTGGATGGACTGCCGCCGACCTGCCCTCGTTCACCGGCCGCACCGTCGTCGTCACCGGCGCCAACAGCGGGCTCGGCGAAATCACCGCGCGCGAGCTGGCCCGGGTCGGGGCCAGGGTGATCCTCGCGGTGCGCAACACCGACAAGGGCGATGCGGCCGCTGCGGGCATGACGGGTGACGTCGAGGTGCGCAAGCTTGACCTGCAGGATCTCGCGTCGGTGCGCACCTTCGCCGACAGACTCGACGGCGTCGATGTGCTGGTCAATAACGCCGGAATCATGGCTGTGCCGTATGCCACGACCGTCGACGGGTTCGAAAGCCAGATCGGCACGAACCACCTCGGCCACTTCGCGCTGACCAACCTTCTGCTGCCGAAGATCACCGACCGGGTGGTGACGGTGTCGTCGATGCTGCACCTGCTGGGTTACATCAGCCTGAAAGACCTCAACTGGAAGTCTCGGCCGTACCTGGCGTGGCCGGCCTACGGCCAGTCGAAGTTGGCCAACCTGATGTTCACCAGTGAGCTGCAGCGCCGGCTGACCGCGGCGGGCTCCAGCCTCAAGGCGCACGCGGTGCATCCCGGGTATTCGGCCACCAACCTGCAGGGTCACAGCGGCAATGCGATCGGCGAGCGGTTCGCGAAGGCGGGCAACCGCCTGGCCACCGACGCCGCATTCGGCGCGCGGCAGACGCTCTATGCGGTGTCGGCGGACCTGCCGGGCGACACCTTCGTCGGCCCGCGGTTCGCAATGTGGGGCCCGAGTGGACCCGCGATGCGCAGTCCCCTGGCCCGCGACGCCACGAAGGCGGCCGCCCTGTGGGAGCTGTCCGAGCAGCTCACGGGCACCGAATTCGCACTGTGAGGCCCTGATCGGATAACCTGTGCGGGCGTCACGGCGAGGGTGGCACGTGCCACCGTTATCGACGGGATTCCGCAATACGTAGTTGCGACCCTGCCGCGGACGAGGACTGACCGGCACAAGAGGAGCAACACGCATGGCCAAGACTGCGGCTCGCAGCGAGAACAAACTGACGGCATCGGTACGCCAGGAGACCGGCAAGGGTGCATCGCGCCGCGCGCGCCGCGCCGGCCAGGTCCCCGCCGTGCTGTACGGCCACGGCGCCGACCCCCAGCACCTGCTGCTGTCGGGTCGCGACTTCGCCGCCGTGCTCAGGCACACCGGCACCAACGCCGTGCTGACCCTCGACATCGAGGGCAACGAGCAGCTTGCGCTGACCAAGTCTTTGGAGATCCACCCGATCCGGCGCAACATCCAGCACGCCGACCTGCTCGTCGTCCGCCGCGGTGAGAAGGTGACCGTCGAGGTCAACGTGATCGTCGAGGGTGAAGCGATCCCGGGCACGCTCGTCACCCAGGACACCAACACCATCGAGATCGAGTCCGACGTCCAGGCCATCCCCGACCAGCTGACCGTGTCGGTCGAGGGCGCCGACATCGGCACCCAGTTCACCGCGGGGTCGATCACCCTGCCCGGCGGCGTCTCGCTGATCTCCGATCCGGAGATGCTCGTCGTCAACGTCGTCGCCGCACCGACCGAGGAAGATCTCGAGGCCGAGGGTGCAGGCGAGGCCGCCGAAGGCGAAGCCGCAGAGGTCGTCGAGGGCGAAGAGGGTGCCGACGGCGAGGCGGGCGAGGGCGGCGACGCCGCCGAAGAATCCTCCGAATAGCCGGAGACTCTTCACCACATGGCCGAGCCACTCTTGGTGGTGGGCCTCGGCAATCCCGGGCCCAACTACGCCACGACGCGGCACAACCTCGGCTTCATGGTCGCCGACATACTCGCCGACCGGATGGGCTCGACGTTCAAGGTGCACAAGAAGTCCGGTGCCAAGGTCGTCACCGGCAGGCTCGCGGGCCGGGCGGTAGTGCTGGCCAAACCCCGGGTGTACATGAACGAGTCGGGCCGCCAGGTCGGGCCGTTGGCCAAGTTCTACTCGGTGCCCCCTGCCGACGTGGTGGTCATCCACGATGAGCTCGACATCGACTTCGGCAGGATTCGGTTGAAGTTCGGTGGCGGCGTCGCGGGCCACAACGGCTTGCGGTCGGTGGCTTCGGCGTTGAGCAGCAACGATTTTCAGCGCGTGCGGATTGGTATCGGACGTCCGCCCGGCCACAAGTCGGGAGCGTCGTTCGTGCTGGAGAACTTCGCCAAGGTCGAGCGCCACGAGGTGCCGGTGCTCTGCGAGCAGGCCGCCGACGCTACGGAGTTGCTCGTCGCGCAGGGCCTCGAGCCGGCCCAGAACACCGTGCACGCCTGGGATTAGCTCCTACCGCGAAATGGCATTCCAGCAGAGAAAGTGCGAGAGCGGGCAAGCGTGGCTGCAGTCTCGCGGAGTGTGGACGCGCTAGTTCTCGGTGCGACGCGCGTAGGCGCGCAATGCGACCGGTGCGAATATCGCCGTCAGCGCGAGCGAGTACAGGATGGTGGCGAGCACGGGGTGGTGCAGCGGCAGCTGCGCATCCGGCGGTGCGGCCGGACCGTTACCCCACAGTTCGCGCATCGCCTGTGCCAGCGATGACACCGGGTTCCATTCGGCGATGACGCGCAGCCAGTGCTGCATCGGCTCCGTCGGTGCAAAGGTGTTGGCCAGGAACGTGATCGGGAAGAGCACGGTGAACATCACGCCGTTGACCGCCTCGACCGAGCGCATCAGCGAGCCGATCAAAATGCCGAACCAGATCATGCCGAACCCGAATACCAGGATCAGCCCGAATGCCAACACCGCTTCTGCAACGCTTCCCCGGATCCGCCAGCCGATGCACAGGCCCGTCACCGCCATCACCACGACACCGATCGACGAGTGCAGCAGGCTCGCGACGCTGCGCCCGATGAGCACCGCTGACCGCCTGATCGGTAACGAGCGGAAGCGATCGATGATGCCTTTCTCGATGTCGGCGGTGATCCCTGTCGATACGACGAAGGCGGTGAAGACGATGGTCTGGGCCTGGATCCCGGGCAGCAGGAACTCGCGGTAGGACGCGCTACCCCTTGTCGCGATCGACGCACCGAACACGAAGGCGAACAGCAGCACGAACATGATCGGCTGCACCGTCACGTCGCTCAGCATCTCCGGCATCCGCTTGGTGTGAGTCATGTTGCGTTTGACCATGATCCACGACTGCTCGAGGATATTGGTCGGTCGGATCTGCGGCCTGTTCGATGTGGTGCTCGACTGTGGCACCGTGACGGTCATGCGCCCTTCTCCTCGGCTTGGTCGGCGTCGGCCCGGTGGCCGGTGAGCGAGAGGAACACGTCGTCAAGACTCGGCCGGGACAGGCCGATGTCGTCGACTTCGATCGCGCTGTCCTGCAGCCAACCGGCCACCCGGGTCAGCTCGGCGATGCCGGTGGCCGACGCGGTGAGCTGCCGCGCACCGACGTCGACGTGCACATCGGCGCCGGTACGGCCGAGCAGTTCGCGCGCTGCAGGCAGGTCGGCGGCATGCGAAACGGTGACGAGCAGGCTGGCCGTGCCTGCCTGCTGCTTGAGCTGGAGCGGCGTGCCGTGGGCGATGATCCGGCCGTGGTCGATGACCACGATGTCGTCGGCCAATTGGTCGGCCTCTTCGAGGTATTGGGTGGTCAGCAGCAGCGTGGTGCCCTGTGCCACGAGCCCGCGCAGCATCTCCCACAGATCGCTGCGGCTGCGCGGGTCCAGACCGGTCGTCGGCTCGTCGAGGAAGAGCACCGGCGGCGAGGCGATGAGGCTGACGGCGAGGTCGAGCCGCCTGCGCATCCCACCCGAGTACGACCGCACCGGCCGGTCAGCGGCGTCGGCGATCGAGAACTGTTCCAGCAGTTCATCTGCCAGCCGGTTGAGCTCTCGTCGGGCGATGCCGTACAGGCCGCCGATCATTCGGATGTTCTCGCGCCCGGTCAACAGTTCGTCGACGGTGGCGACCTGGCCCGTCAGGCCCATGTGGCGGCGCACCATGTCGGGTTCGTCGCGGACGTCGTAGCCGGCGACCCGGGCGGTGCCGCTGGTCGGTACCGACAGCGTCGTCATCATCCGGACCGTGGTGGTCTTGCCCGCCCCGTTGGGGCCGAGCAGCCCGAGCACGGTTCCAGGAGCCACGGAAAAGCTGACGCCGTCGACGGCGGTGTTGTCGCCGAACCTCTTCACCAGATCGACGGCTTCGATGGCGGAAGGAGAAGGCATGACACCCACCGTATCGGCGGCCGTCGACACCTCGTTACCCCGCGACGATCCGCGCAATGCCGCCGGATAGCGGCGTGTCGGACGCAGACAACGCCGGCGGAATTAGGTGACCAGTGCGACGGAGTTCGCGCGGCGCAGCTTGCCCGACGGTGTCTTCGGAATCGTGCCCGGGCCCAGCACCACGACGTTGCGCGGCCGCACGTCGACCTCGGCGACCACCTCGTGGGCCACCTGACGCTCGATGCGGTGCACGGCGTCGGGGTCCTCCCACGCGTTGGACTCCACGGCGACGGCGAACGTCTCCCTGGCGTGCCCGGCGTCGAGCCGCACCGCGACCGCGCAGCCGGGGCGAACGCCTTCGACGCGGCTTGCCGCCCGCTCGATGTCGGTCGGGTAGATGTTGCGCCCGGCCATGATGATGACGTCCTTCACGCGACCGCAGACCACGATATGTCCGTCGTCGGTGATGTAGCCGAGGTCGCCGGTGTCATACCAGCCGTGCTCGTCCTGAGCCGGGATGAAACCGCCCATGGTGATGTAGCCGGGGGTGACGGGCTCGCCGCGCAACTCGATGATGCCGACGCCGCGGGAGGGCATGACATTGCCCTGCTCGTCGATGATGCGTGCCTCGAGGCCTTCCAGCAGCGGGCCGAGGGTGGCTAGCCTGCGGGTGTTGCCCTTCGTCGCGGGCACCGCGCGCCGCAGAGCGGCAAGCAGATCGGCGTCGACCTCGTCGACCACCAGGCCGGCGTTGCACGGCGAGAAGGACACCGCCAGCGTCGTCTCGGCCATGCCGTAGGCGGGCAGGATCGCACCCGGCGTCAGGCCGAACGGCTTACCCGCGTCGAGCAGATCCTCGACGTCCGCGGGTTCGACGGGCTCGGCGCCCGAGAGCGCGAACCGCAGCGTCGACAGATCGAACTCGCCGGGCTTGGCCTGCCGCCGCAGCCGCTTGGCCAGTAGCGCGTACGCGAAGTTCGGCGCCGCGGTCATCGTGCCCTTGTACTTGTCGATCAGCCGCGCCCACAGCAGGGTGTCGCGCAGGAAGTCCATCGGCGTGACCTTGACCAGCTCGGCGCCGAAGTACATCGGAATCGTCAGGAAGCCGACCATGCCCATGTCGTGGAAGCACGGCAGCCAGCTGACCATGACGTCCTTTTCGACGTCGTACTCGGCGCCGATGAACATGGCTTCGGCGTTGGAGTAGATGTTGCGGTGGGTGATCTGCACGGCCTTCGGCGAGCCGGTGGAGCCCGACGTCAGCTGCATCAGCGCCAGGTCGTCCTCGTCGACGTCGATCGGATCGATCGGGTCGGACGCCAGCAGCTCGGGAACGGTCAGAACCTCGATGCCGTGCTCCTCGAGCACGGGCACGGCGACCATGAACGGCTCGGAGACGATGACGGCCTTGGCCTCGATCATCTGCACGACGTTCATGGTGTCTTCGGCCCAGACCACAAGGTCGGTGCGCGGAGTGGGCTGGTGCAGCATGGTCAGGCTGGCGCCGCGCATCCACAGGCCCTGAGCGGTCGGCGCGATCTCCACCGGGAAGCCGGCGAGCACGCCGACGGCGTCGCCATGACCGATGCCCGCGGCGGCGAGGCCACCCGCGATCTGGCGGGCGCGCTCGTGCACCTCGCCCCAGGTGTGACGGACGGGTTCGTGGGGTTCACCGGTCACCATGCCCGTAGTGGCGTTACGGGCACTGCGGTACATCTTCTCGGTGAATCTGCTCACGACAGCCTCCTCGGGGTCACCGCAAATGCCAAGGTTTTATGCTCCACCTGCTGGTAGGCGCCTTCTGGGAGGCGCGCGCACATTTGGAGCGCGGTTAGGTCTCGATTCGGTGATTCGCTAGGGCGGGACGCCCGCCCACCGGATTTCCCGGCGGCGGTAGCGTCCGCATCTTGACCGCTAGTTTTCACCGCTGATCATCTTAGGCAACTCTTAAGTAACTGCCAAACCAATGCAGCGATTGAGGTTCGTGTCACACCTGCGGTGTGGGCGCAGGAACCACCCGCGCGCCCTGAACCGGGCCGCTGGCCACCCGCACAGTGCGGCACACGCCCGCCCCAGCCAGCTCCGCACCGACGTTGACTGCCGACGACGACGACCGGCACAGGAACGCGCACGTCGGCCCTGAACCGGACACGACCCCGGCAAGGGCGCCCGCCTCGACACCCGCCCGCAGCGTCCGGCGCAGGCCCGGGTTGAGGCTCAGCGCCGCGGACTGCAGGTCGTTGCCCAGCAGCGGGGCCAATGCCGCCGCGTCTCCCGACGCAAGGGCGGCAAGCACGGGCTCGGGATCCTCGAGCGCGGGCGGCAGGGCGCGGTCCTTCGCATCGCGCAGCCGGTCGATCTCGGCGAAGACCGCCGGAGTGGACATGCCACCGTCGGCGAATGCGAGCACCCAGTGGAACGTGTTCCTGGCCAGCACGGTCGCCAGTTCCTCGCCGCGGCCGGTACCCAGCGCCGTGCCGCCATGCAGCGCGAACGGCACGTCGCTGCCTAGCCGGGCGGCCAAGGTGTGCAGGTCGCGGCGCGGCACGCCGAGCTCCCACAGCGAGTTGATGGCGACAAGCACCCCCGCCGCGTCGGCGCTGCCGCCTGCCATCCCGCCCGCGACCGGGATCGTCTTCTCCACGGTGATCGCCACGTCGGGGGCTCGACCGACGTGTTCGGCCATCAGTTCTGCGGCCCGCCAGGCGAGGTTGCGCTCGTCGGTGGGCAGCGAGGCCGAGCCCTCCCCCACCATCTCGAGTGACAGCACATCGGCGTTGCGGACGGTGACCTCGTCGAGCAGCGAAACCGCATGGAAAACAGTGGTCAGCTCGTGATAGCCGTCGTCGCGGCGGTCGCCGACTTCCAGATAGAGGTTGACCTTGCCCGGCACCCGCACGGTCACCGACCCGGTGGGAACCCACTCGGATGCGATGCTGCCGCCTGCCACGGCACGACATTAGCGCCGAGATGCCGCGCAGAAGAAGTCATGCGAGCAAAAGGCAGGGCGCTGGGCCGTCCTAGGCTGGGAGCGTGCTTCCCGTAGGCGTGGAGTTCGAGGGTTATGTCGTCGACACCACCCTCGGGCGTGGCGGATACGCCGCTGTGTACCGGGCACATACCGCCGCCGAGCCGAATCACGCTGTGGCGCTGAAGGTTCTCGACGAGCATCACCGCGGTGACGATCAGATCGCCAAGCTGCGAAAAGAATTCGAGTTCGCGCATCAACTCGACCATCCCCACGTCATCACCGTGTACCGGCAGGGCCACGGCTGGCTCACGATGGAGTTGGTCGATGGCGGCACCGCTACCCGCCTTATCACCTGGACCGACAAGCTCCGAACACTCGCCCAGATCGCCGATGCGTTGGACTACATCCATCAATGCGGGATCGTGCACTGCGACGTCAAGCCGACGAATATTCTTGTATCACAGGATTGCTCGCGGTCAGTGCTCATCGACTTCGGCGTCGCGTTCGCGGTCGCCGAGACGGTCGGCTGGCATGCGACACGCATCGAGACCTCGCTGCCGTACTCGGCGCCGGAGTTGCTGCGCGGCAGGCCGCCGTCCGCTCTCACCGATCAGTACGCGCTGGCATGCACCGCCGTGGAGCTGCTGATCGGCCGTCCGCCGTATTCAGCCGAGACGTGGATGGAACTCGTCGACGCACACCTCAGCAGGCCGGTGCCCAGCTACTCGAAGAAGATCCCTTGGGTGCCACGCCTTTTCGACACGTGGCTGCACAGAGCGTTGGCGAAGCTCCCCGAGAGCCGTTACGACTCTTGTGTGCAACTGATCGAACAGCTCGATCGCGCGCTGGGCTAGCGGCTACGGCGATTCAACGGGTTCGATGACGCGTTTCGTCTGGGGGTCCCAGACACCCGAGCGCTCCAGCAGCCTCACGAAGTCGGCGACGGACAGCGTCTCGCCCCGTCGGGACGGGTCGATGCTGGCGGCGAGCAGCCGTCGCGCCGACTCATTGCCGCTGCCCGCCCACTCGGCGAAGGCGTTGCGAGATGTCTTGCGGCGCTGGGCGAAAGCGATGTCGATCAGGTTGAACACCTGCTGACGGAAGCCTTCGTCGGTCGGCCACGGCGAGGTCTCGTACCGGTCGATGCGAACAAGACCCGAGTAGACGCGCGGGATTGGCCAGAACACCGTCGGTGACACCATGCCGTGCCTGCGCACTTTGCCGTAGAACCGGATCTTGGCGCTCGGCACGCCGTAGTCCTTGCCGCCGGGTTCGGCGGCCAGCCGCTCGGCCACTTCGGCCTGGACCATGACCATCACGGTGCGGATCGTCGGGAAATCGGCGAGCAGGTGCAGCAGGGCGGGAACGGCGACGTTGTACGGCAGGTTCGCAACCAGCGCGGTCGGCTGCTCGGGCAGGTCACCTGGTGCCAGGTCGAGCACGTCGTGATGCAGCACGGAAAGCCGGTTGATCTCGCTGTGCGAGTGCTCGGCGACGGTGTGCGGCAGTTGACCCGCCAGCACCGGATCGATCTCGACAGCGGTGACCTTCGCGCCGCGGTCGAGCAGTGCGAGCGTCAGTGATCCGAGTCCGGGGCCGACCTCGAGAACATGGTCGTGGCGGTTGACTCCGGATGCCGAAACCGCACGGCGCACGGTGTTCGCGTCGTGAACGAAGTTCTGGCCGAACGACTTGCGCGGCCTGAAGTCAAGCTCTTTGGCGAGGTGCCGAATTTCGGTACGGCCCAGCAATCTGATGGTCAGGACGCCCCCACTCTCCCGCTACATACGGGCCACGCACCCCAACCTTGACGGGCTCGAGTGACCTCAGCAATCGCGATCTGTTCTTCACGTGTTGCCAAATCTGCCCGAGCAGCATACCTCAGACCGCCGTTCCGCTCCCAGGTGTTTTGATCAAATTGCACACCGCCGAAGTATCCGTTGCCGGTGTTGATTGCCCAGTTGCCGCCGGCTTCGCATCCGGCCAGCGCATCCCACGTGCCGCCATTGGACACCGGCGGCACTTCCGTGCCCGGCTTCACACCCACCCGAAGCACCCCATCGACGGCCGGAGTGACGATGACATTGGCTACTGGCAACCTTCCGGTCTCCGCCCCGTTGACCTTCGCGACGGCAAACGTTACGTCTTGAACGCCGGGAGTTCCGGGGTTCTCGACGACCTGACGGCTCATGTTCATCGTCGGGTCCTCGATGCGCTGGTTGTTCGGCGGCAACGGCACGCGCTGGGTGACTTTCTCAATCCGGACCCGGGTGACCTTGATCTGCATGCCCTCCACAACCGGGGCGGAGGCGGCGGGCACCACCGAGTCGTTCTGATCCAGCGGAGCCCCTGCGGCGGCCAGCAGGTCGCCGACACTCGGCGCGGCCATCCGCACCGTCCGCATCACGCCACCGTCGTTGAGCTGCACGTTCTTGGCACTGACCACCGGTAGTGACATCCCGCCGAGCGGCACGCGGCTGCCGCGCGACGCCGCCGCGGGGGCCTTGTCCGCCATCGCCAGCTGAGCCAAAGCCTCGTCGACGGTGGACGCAGTCGTCCACAGCTCGCGGCTGCTCCGGCCGTCCTCGGAGATGTGCAACGGGCGGCTACGCCGCAGCACGATCGCCTCGGCCTGGTGCACGGATTGGTCGCCAGCCGGGTAGAGGTCGTCGCGGTCGCCGACGTCGTAGCCGTTCTCCGTGACGACGTCGATGACCCGCGACTTCATGGTCGCGACCGTCATTTCGGTGCCGTCGACGGTCAGCGTGACGGTCTTGTGGGCGGCCACCGCGAAGCCGCCGGCGAACGTGAGGGCGAGCAACGTCACGAAAACAAGCGCCCGCAGGTGCGGCGAGCGCGATTCATGGAGCTTGTTCAATGCATTCAAATCAGTGCTAATCCCCGACTCGGACCCCGGTCTGCTTCAGTCCCCCCGACATCGATCACAAGACGGTAACGAAACGTCTCAGCAACGGCAACTCGCGTCCCGTTCACCGCGTGTTCACAGCGAGGCCATAGACCAGGGCGGCGGTCGCCGACGTCTCGGCCGCCACGTCGACGGCGGGCCGGCCCACGATATCGGCCAGCGCGCGCACGGTGTAGGGCAAGCAGTACGGCTCGTTGGGCGCGCCGCGATAGGGATGCGGGGTCAGAAACGGCGCGTCGGTCTCCACCAACAGCTGGCCGGCCGGGATCAGCGTGGCCGCCTCGCGTAGTGCGCGGGCGTTGCGAAAGCTCACGGTGCCCGACAGGCTCAGCACCCATCCCGCGTCGACACAGGTCCGCGCCATCTCGGCGTCGGACGAGAAGCAGTGGAAGATGACCGTCGGCGGGGCCCCCTCGGCCCGCAGCACGTCGAGCACGTCGGCGTCGGCGTCGCGGTTGTGGATCATCAGCGGCTTGCCCATCCGCTTGGCCAGCTCGATGTGCCAGGCGAACGCCTCGCGCTGCTCGCCGGGCGTCGCGCAGCCGTCGAGTCGGCCGGGCCAGTAGTTGTCCATGCCCGTCTCGCCGATCGCCACGACGCGAGGGTGGCCAGCCAACCGTTCGATGACCGTCTTCGCCTCGTCGGTGAGCGCGTTGGCGCGCGTCGGGTGCAGCGCCACGGCTGCGTAGACCCGCGGGTCCCAGTCGGCGGCCTCGGTGGTCCAGCGGGCCGACTCGAGGTCGTCGGCGATGGTCACGACGGCCTGCACGCCGACGGCCGCGGCGCGGTCCAGGATTGCGCGC
The DNA here is from genome assembly GCF_002968285.2 of Mycobacterium sp. ITM-2016-00318. Taxonomy (NCBI): domain Bacteria; kingdom Bacillati; phylum Actinomycetota; class Actinomycetes; order Mycobacteriales; family Mycobacteriaceae; genus Mycobacterium; species Mycobacterium sp. ITM-2016-00318. The sequence goes on from NZ_CP134400.1 coordinate 4,351,791, forward strand.
ACGTCGTCGGCGGTCGCGGCTCCGCAGGCGTCGAGGTGGGTGTGGGCGTCGACCAGCGGGGACAACGGTTCGGGGGGCGGTGGCGCCGAACGGCTACTGCTCACACGCACACCATAAGGTGGTGTGGAAATGAGCGAGCCGTACTACATAACGACAGCGATCACGTACCCGAACGGTGCTCCGCACATCGGGCACGCGTACGAATACATCGCCACCGACGCCATCGCCCGTTTCAAGCGGCTTGACGGCTTCGACGTGCGCTATCTGACCGGTACTGACGAGCACGGCCTGAAGATGGCCGAGACCGCTGCGGCCGAGGGCATTCCGACCGCAGAGCTGGCTCGCCGGAATTCCGACGTGTTCCAGCGGCTGCAGGACAAGCTCAACATCTCCTACGACCGATTCATCCGCACCACCGATGCCGACCACATCGAGGCATCCATCGACATCTGGAAGCGGATGAACGAGTCCGGCGACATCTATCTGGACTCGTACAAAGGGTGGTACTCCATTCGCGACGAGCGCTTCTTCACCGAGGCCGAGACCAGCGTCGGCTCCGACGGAGTTCGCATCGCGACCGAGACCGGTGCGCCGGTGACATGGACCGAGGAAGCGACGTACTTCTTCAAGCTTTCGTCCTATGCCGACAAGCTGCTCGCCCATTACGAGGCGCACCCGGAGTTCATCGGCCCCGACGTCCGGCGCAACGAGGTGGTCAGCTTCGTCTCCGGTGGACTGCGCGACCTGTCGATATCGCGCACGACCTTTGACTGGGGCGTGCAGGTGCCCGACCATCCCGACCACGTGATGTACGTCTGGGTCGACGCATTGACCAACTACCTGACCGGCGTCGGCTTTCCCGATACCGACTCCGAGGCTTTCCGTCGGTTCTGGCCTGCGGACCTGCACATGATCGGCAAGGACATCATCCGGTTCCACACCGTGTACTGGCCCGCGTTTCTGATGTCAGCCGGAATCGAGTTGCCGCGCAGGGTGTTCGCGCATGGCTTTGTGCTCAATCGTGGCGAGAAGATGAGCAAGTCGGTGGGCAACGTCGTCAACCCGGAGAACCTCGTCGACACCTTCGGCGTCGACCCGGTGCGCTACTTCTTCCTGCGGGAGGTGCCGTTCGGGCAGGACGGCAGCTACAGCGAGGACGCGATCATCAGCCGCATCAACGCCGACCTCGCCAACGAGCTGGGCAACCTCGCGCAGCGGTCGCTGTCGATGGTGGCCAAGAACCTCGACGGGATCGTGCCCGAGCCGGGCGATTTCACCGACGAGGACCGCGCGCTGTTCGACGAAGCCGATGCGCTTTTCGGCAAGGTGCGAGCGCACTTCGAGGTGCCCGCGATGCACCTCGCGCTCGAGGCCGTCTGGGCGGTGTTGGGTGAGGCGAACCGGTACTTCTCGTCGCAGGAGCCGTGGGTGCTGCGCAAGTCGGAGGCCGAGGCCGATCAGCGCCGCTTCCGCACGGTGCTCTACACGACGATGGAGGTGGTGCGGGTAGCGGCGCTGCTGTCGCAGCCGGTGATGCCGGAGTCGTCGGCCAAGCTGCTGGATCTGCTGGGCCAGCCAGATGACCAACGGACTTTCGCCGCGATCGGCACCCGGCTGGCCCCTGGCACGCACCTGCCCGCCCCGGTGGGCGTGTTCCCTCGTTACCAGGTGGAGTGACCTCGGCGAGCAGACGCAAAAGTTCCCATTCCTCGGCGTGTCACGGCACTTTTGCGTCTGCTCGCGGGAAACGAGAGTGACGCGTGTCACACTCTGTCACGTCTCGGTCGTCGGCGGTGTCTTGAGGGCATGACTGATCACAACGCACCCAAGAAGGTCGTCGTCATCGGCGGCGGCTACTCCGGCACATTGGCGGCCAACCACCTCCGGATGCGCGGCGACATCGACATCACGATGGTGAACCCGCGACCGAAATTCGTCGAACGAATCCGGCTGCACCAAGTCGTGGCCGGTAACTACGACGCGACGGTCGATTACGGCTCACTGCTCGGCGCGGGCATCAAGCTGGTCGTCGACGAAGCCACCCGCATCGACACCGCGGACCGGCACGTCGAGCTGGCATCGGGCGGCGCGCTGGACTACGACTACGTCATCTATGCCGTCGGCAGCACCGGCGCCGTACCCGCATCAGTGCCCGGCGCGGCCGAATACGCTTATCCGATAGCAGAGTTGGAGCAGGCGCAGCGCCTGCGCGCCGCGCTCGACGACGTGCATCCAGACGCCCCGGTGACCGTTGTCGGCGCCGGGCTGACCGGGGTCGAAGCGGCCAGTGAGCTCGCCGAGCAGGGCCGGAAAGTGACGCTGGTTTGCGGCGGTCAATTAGGGCCGTACCTGTCCGCGCCGGGACGGCGGTCGGTCGCCAAAGTGTTGCGGAAGCTCGGAGTCACAGTGCTCGAGGCCGACGTCGTCACCGAAGTGCGGCAGGACGCGGTGGTCTTCGCCGATGGCGCCGTCCGTCCGAGCGCTATCACCATATGGACGGCGGGTTTCGGCGTACCAGAACTCGCCACTGTCAGCGGCCTGCGCACGGATTCGCTGGGTCGACTGCTCACCGATGAGACCCTGACGAGTGTTGACGATCCGCGCATCGTCGCCGCGGGCGACTGTGCCTCTCCGTCGGGCGCACCGCTGCGGATGTGCTGCGCATCAGCCTCTCAGCTGGGGCCGCAAGCCGCCAACACGGTGTTGAGCCGAATCGGGGGAACGCAACCCGCGGACTTCGAGTACGGGTTCGCAGGAGCGTGCATCAGCCTCGGCAGGCGCGCCGGGCTGCTCCAGTTCGGACGCAAGGACGACAGCCCGGTGGATTACTTCGTCGGCGGACGCATCGCAGCGTCGCTGAAGGAGGCGATCTGCAAGGGCACGGTGTGGGGACTGCGCCGCGGTGCACGCAAGCCGACCTTCGGTTTCTGGTTCAAGGGCGGCCCGCGTCCCGAGCAGCCGGCCTTCGCCTCCCGGGTGGTCGCGGAAACGTGACCACCCCGGGGAGCGAGCATGCCGAGCGGTTCATGCATCTGCGGCCGCTGCTGTTCACGATCGTCTACGAAATCCTCGGCTCGGCAACCGAATCCGACGACGTGCTGCAGGACAGCTATCTGCGGTGGGCCGAGGTGGACCTCGCGACCGTTCGCGACACCAAGTCGTACCTGGCGCAGCTGGTGACCAGCCAGGCGCTCAACGCGCTGCGGACGCGAGCCCGTCGTCGCGAGGACTACGTCGGGCCGTGGCTACCGGAGCCGGTTCTGCTCGATTCTGATGCGTCGGCTGATGTCGTTCTCGCGGAATCGGTTTCAATGGCCATGCTGGTGCTTCTCGAAACACTCACTCCCGACGAGCGGGCGGTGTTCGTCCTTCGCGAAGTGTTCGGCTTCGACTACGACGAAATCGCGGGCGCGGTCGGCAAATCCACGGCGTCGGTGCGCCAGATGGCGCATCGCGCCCGTGAGCACGTACATGCGCGGCGTAAGCGGTTCGGCCCTGTCGACGCGAAGCGCAACGCCCAGATCACCGAGCAGTTCCTGGCCGCGGCGAGCACCGGCGACATGGAGGGGCTGATGGCGCTGCTGGCGCCGGGGGCCACCTGGACCGCCGACCACGGCGGCAAGGCGAGCGCGTTGCCGCGCCCGCTCGTCGGCGCGAGGAAGGTCGCAACTGTGATGATGGCGCTCTTCCGGGCGTCCAAACGGATGGACCTGAGGTTCGAGATGGCGGTCTACAACAGCGCGCCCGCAATGGTGATCTACAGCGGGGGCGACCATCTGGAGGGCTTATTCGTCTTCGAGATCATCGACGACCAGATCACCAACCTCTACGCGATACGCAACCCGGACAAGCTGGCTAATATCACGATTCCCCGCATGCTCAGCCGATCGTGACGTCCGCCACACCGCGGGAAAAGCTGTCACACTCCGGATGTGGGTGGTGTCTCGAGGTCAGACCGGCCCAACGGAGAGCCGGGGTGACCCGAGGAGATACAGAATGACCGAGAACAAGGCCCGCGTCGTGGTGATCGGCGGCGGCTACGCCGGCGTGATGGCCGCCAACCGGCTCTGCAAAGGCGCCGCGGACGTCACGCTGGTGAACCCGCGCGCGACGTTCGTCGAGCGGATCCGGTTGCACCAGCTCGCGATCGACAACGACGACGCGGTGGAGGACTACGCGACGATCCTCAACGGCGACATCCGGCTCGTCGTCGACGGCGCCGAGCGCATCGACGCCGCTGCCCGTCGCGTCGAGCTGACGTCGGGCGCGGCGCTGAGCTACGACTATCTGGTCTATGCAGTCGGCAGCACCGGCGCCGTGTCGGCCGGTGTGCAGGGTGCACGCGAGTTCGCCTATCCCCTGAGTGAACTCGAGCAGGCCCAACGGCTGCGGGCCCGGCTGGCCGATACCCCGATGGCGGCGCCGGTCGTGATCGTCGGCGGTGCCTGCCCGGTATCGAAGCCGCCTCCGAGTTCGCCGCGGCGGGCCGGACCGTGACGCTGGTCAGCGACAAGCTGGCGCCGTCGCTGAGCGATCCTGGCCGCCGGTCGGTGGCCAAGCGGCTGCGCAAGCTCGGTGTCACCGTCATCGAGACGCCCGTGTCGGCGGTGACAGCCGACGCGGTTCTGCTGGCCGACGGGCAGGCGCTGCCGAGTGCCGTGACCGTGTGGACCGCGGGCTTCGGCGTTCCCGGCCTCGCCGCGGCCAGCGGACTCACCACCGACGCAGCGGGGCGGCTGCTCGCCGACGAGACGCTCACCAGCCTCGACGACGACCGGATCGTCGGGACCGGCGACGCCGTCTCGCCGTCGGGCCTGCCCTACCGGATGAGCTGCCAGGCGGCCCTGCCGTTGGGCGCCCAAGCCGCGAACACCATCCTGAGCCGCATCGCGGGCACCGATCCCGCGGAGGTCAGCGTGCCGATGTCCGGTCAATGCATCAGCCTCGGCCGCGGCGCAGGCACGGTGCAGCTTCAGCGCAAGGACGACACCCCGACAAACGCGTACATCGGCGGCAGGGCGGGTGCGTTCGTCAAGGAGCAGGTGTGCCGGTGGACGCTCAAATGGATGGCGGGCGAGGCGAAGAAGCCGGGCTCGTACAGGTCATTGAAGGGCGCCGACCGCAGGTTGCAGCTGTCGGAAGCCGGAAAGCTGGCTGCAATCCGATGAGCGCCAAGCCGGGTGACGAACACGCCGAACGGTTCACGCATCTGCGTCCGCTGCTGTTCACGATCGCCTACGAGATCCTGGGCAGTGCAACGGAATCCGACGACGTGCTGCAGGAGAGTTACTTGCGCTGGGCCGACGTGGACCTCGCGACGGTGCGCGACACCAAGTCCTACCTCGCCCAGCTCGTCACCCGGCAGTCGCTCAACGCCCTGCGGGCGCAGTCCCGAAGGCGCGAGGACTACATCGGCCCGTGGCTGCCCGAACCGTTGCTGGTCGAATCCAAGGACGCGTCGGCCGATGTGGTGCTCGCCGAATCGGTTTCGATGGCGATGCTCGTCGTGCTGGAGACGTTGAGCCCCGACGAACGCGCGGTGTTCGTGCTGCGCGAGGTATTCGGCTTCAGCCACGAGGAGATCGCGTCGACGATCGAGAAGTCGCCCAGCGCGGTGCGTCAGCTGGCGCACCGGGCACGCGAACATGTGCAGGCGCGCCGCAAGCGGTTCGAGCCCGTCGACCCGACGATGTCGATGGAGATCACCGCGCGTTTCTTCGCCGCCGTCTCGACGGGCGATGTCGACGGACTGCTGAAGATGCTGGCGCCCGACGTCGTGTGGACCGCCGACAGCGACGGCAAGGCGACCGCCGCCCGCAGGCCGGTGAGGGGCGCGGAGAAGGTGGCGAAGCTGGTGGTCGGGCTGGTCCGGGTGGCAGGCGAATCGGGCCGCGTCGAACCGGCGATGTACAACAACGCGCCTGCGCTGAAGCTGTATCTCGGCGACAGTTTCGAGGGCATCATCACCGTCGAGATCACCGACGGGCTGATCAGCAACTTCTACGCGATGCGCAATCCCGAGAAGTTGTCCGGCATTGACATCCCGCGGCAGATCAGCCGCGACGTCTGACAAGCTGAGTCGATGCGGATCGAGCGGCTCGGCGACCCCGGCAGCGCCCCGCGGGTGCTGCGCGCGATCGCTGCTGCCGCGGAGCGACGCGGCATGGCGCCGCCAGGCGCGTTGATCGGCGAGTGGTTCGGCTCAGGGGCGGTCATCGCGCCGTCACTCGCGGTCGAGCCCGTCAGCGATTTCGGCGCGCTGGGTAACGCTCAGCGTGACCAGGCGCGCCGAAATCGCGACGACGAGGCCGTGGGTGGTGGCTGGTTCGGCTACCTGTCGTATCCGGATGCCGGGGCCGACGGACGTCCACCGCGTATCCCCGAAGCCGCCGGCGGCTGGACCGACTGCGTGCTGCGTCAGGACAGCGACGGGCACTGGTGGTACGAGAGCCTCACCGACGCAGCACTTCCGGAATGGGTCGAAGAAGCACTGCGGAATCCGTTGCCTGCGAGCGACTTCCACATCACATGGGGCGAAGCTGATCGCGACGCGCATCGGCGGGGTGTGCTCGCGTGCCTCGAGGCCATCGCCGCGGGCGAGATCTATCAGGCGTGTGTGTGCACGCAGTTCGCGGGCACCATCGATGGCGCACCGATCGACTTCTTCGTCGACGCCGCCGAACGGACTTCGCCTGCGCGCGCGGCGTTTCTGGCGGGTGACTGGGGTGCGGTGGCGTCGCTTTCACCCGAGCTGTTCCTCCGGCGGGCGGGTGATGCGGTGACGTCGAGTCCGATCAAAGGCACGCTGCCGCGGTCGGCGGATCCCGCGGCGCTGCGGGCGTCGGTGAAGGACGTCGCAGAGAACATCATGATCGTCGACCTGGTCCGCAATGACCTGAGCCGCGTTGCGGTGACGGGATCGGTGACGGTACCGGAGCTTCTCGCGGTGCGACCGGCGCCGGGTGTGTGGCATCTGGTTTCCACCGTGTCCGCGCGCGTACCGATCGACATGCCGATGGCGCAGCTGCTGGACGCGGCGTTCCCGCCCGCATCGGTCACCGGCACACCGAAGGCGCGGGCCCGCCGACTGTTGGCGGGCTGGGAATCGCATCGGCGCGGGGTTTACTGCGGCACAGTCGGTTTCGCGTCACCGATTGCGGGGTGTGAGCTGAACGTGGCAATCAGAACCGTCGAGTTCGGCGCCGACGGCTCGGCGGTACTCGGCGTCGGCGGCGGCATCACAGCGGACTCCGATCCCGATCGCGAATGGGACGAATGCCTGCACAAGGCGGCGCCGCTCATCGATACAGCCGACAGCGCTCGACGAGCACCTCGGCCAGCAGTTCGGGCTCACTGACCATCAGGTTGTGGCAGGTATCCATCGGCAGCATGGTGTGCACCCCGCCCAGCGCTGCAATCGACCGCTGCTGCGACGCCACCGACAGCGCGCGGTCACGCAGCGTCAGGATCCAGGTGCGCGGCACGTCGTCGGGAAGACCGGACCGGTCGACCTTGTCGAAGATGATCGACGACGACTCCGGGTAGAACCGGACCCGGTTGAACCTGCGCTGCGAGCGCGTCATCCCGTTGCAGAACACGAACTCCGCCAACAATGGTGGCAGAGTTCCGGAGATGCGCTTGTGCGCGTTGCGGCGGGTGTAGCGTCCGATCGGACCCGGCAGAGTGTCGACGACGGCGGCTCCCTGCGGCGGGACGAAAGCGGCGGCGAGCACCATCTCGCGCACGCGCGACCGGCCGAGCTTGGCCACGACTCCGGGCACGGTGAGCCCGGCAAGGGAATGGCCCACGATGACGAACTCGCCGATATCTGCATCGTCGATGTCGGCGAGCAACGAGTCCACCCAGTCGTCGATGTGGGCGTCGAGAAGGTCGCCGCGTTTTCCGCGCCGCCCGGGCAGGTCGAGCGTGAGCACGGCCAGATCCGGTGCCCGGCGGTGGATTTCGTCGACCGTCGCATCCCAGCAGTCGGCGGCGTGCTGGCCGCCGTGGACGAGGACGAGCGCGGGCAGCGTCACGGCGACGTGGGCGCTCCGGGTGTAGCAGCCGAGAGCGCGGCTATCCAGCCTGCGGTACCCGAGAAGACGTAGAAACCGATCTCACCCGCGGCAGTCTCCACGATCAGATGGTTGTGTCCGCCAACCACCGATCCCTTGAAGACGGCCGCCTCCCGCACGCCGGTGATCGCGTCGACGGGCACGTCGATCAGCTTGCCGGTGAGTGTCAGAAAAACCAGCCGGCGTCCCGTCAGCGCAATCAGTCCCGTGTTCTTGACCATCGGATAGCCGGGTGCCGTCGCTCCGCGGTACGAGCCCTTCTCCGGTGCTCGCACAACCGTTTCGCCCTCGATCTCTGTCGCCAGCCGGCCTGCCGCGGCGCGTGCGCGACGGCGAAGCCACGCGATGATCGGAATCCAGACCAGCACCAGCACGGCCAGGACCCCGACGACGATCAAAACCACAGATATCGCGGTACTCACGAGGGCCCACCGTTCTCTCAATCGCGCGAGCGCAGAACCGCATCGTAAAGCTCGCGCCGCGACGGCGAGCCGGGATTGGCGGCGACGACCTGTGCGCACGCGTCCTTGACCCGCGCGCCGTCGTCGACGAGCGCGGTCACCTCGGCAACCAGCGTCTCCAGGTCCGCGTGCGGTTCTGCGCCGGCCAGCACGATGGTGATCTCGCCCAGCACACCGTCGACGGCCCACTCGGCGAGTTCGGCGAGCGAGCCGCGGACGACCTCTTCGTGGGTCTTGGTCAGCTCGCGGCACACCACGGCGCGGCGCTGCGGCCCGAGCACCTCCACTGCGTCCCGCAGGCAGGCCGCGAGCCGCCGAGGCGACTCGAAGAACACCGCGGTGCGCTGCTCGGCGAGCAGGCCCGTCAGCCATGTCCTGCGGGCCGAGTGCTTGCGCGGCGGGAATCCCTCGAAGCAGAACCGGTCGGCGGGCAGCCCCGAGACCGCCAACGCCGTCGTCACCGCCGAAGGCCCCGGTAGGCAGCTCACGGTCAGCCCGGCGTCCACGCACGCCGACACCAGGCGGTAGCCGGGATCGTTGATCACGGGCATGCCCGCGTCGCTGACCACAAGCACCGTCGCACCGGACTTGATCTCCTCGACGAGCGCGGGCACCCGTGTCGCCTCGTTCTGGTCGAACAGGCTCACGACTTTCCCGGCAATCCGCACGTCGAGGGCCTTCGCCAGCGTCCTGACGCGGCGGGTGTCCTCGGCCGCGACCACGTCGGCAGTGCTCAGGCCGCTGATCAGCCGCGCGGAGGCGTCAGCGGGCAGCCCCAGCGGGGTGGCCGCCAGCAGCAATCGACCGGGACTCATCACAGCACAGCCTACGATCGCATCCGTGACCGCCACCGCCATCGAATCGCAGTCGCCCGCGCGCTCGGTGCCGGTGATCAGCCCGGGGCCGCTGATGCCGGTCGCCGATTTCGGGCCCGTCGACCGCCTCAACGGCTGGGTGATGACAGCGGTTGTCACCTCGCTGGCCGCGATGACGCGGTTTCTCAACCTGCGTTCGCCCACAGATGCGGGCACGCCGATTTTCGATGAGAAGCACTACGCCCCCCAGGCCTGGCAGATGTTGCACAACAACGGCCTCGAGGACAATCCCGGTTACGGGCTTGTCGTGCACCCGCCGGTCGGCAAGCAGCTGATCGCCTTCGGCGAGGCCCTCTTCGGCTACAACGGCCTCGGCTGGCGGTTCACGGGTGCGGTGCTCGGGGTCATCGGGATCGCGCTGGTGGCGCGCACCGTGCGGCGGATCAGCCGCTCGACGATGGTCGGTGCGATCGCCGGGCTGCTGCTGATCTCCGACGGGGTCAACTTCGTGGCGTCGCGGACGGCGCTACTGGACGGCTTCCTCGCCTTCTTCGTGATCGCGGCGTTCGGCGCGTTGATCGTCGACCGGGACCAGGTGCGGGAACGCATGCACGTCGCACTGCTGGAAGGTCGGATCGGCGAAACGCCGTTGGGACCGCGGCTCGGCGTTCGCTGGTGGCGCTTCGGCGCAGGTGTTTTGCTCGGATTGGCCTGTGCGACAAAGTGGTCCGGGCTGTACTTCATCGTGTTCTTCGGGCTGATGACGCTGGCGTTCGATGTCGCGGCCCGTCGGCAGTACCGCGTGCCGAGGCCGTGGGCGGGAATGCTGCGCCGCGACCTCGGGCCGGCCGTCTACGCGCTTGGCCTGATTCCGTGCGGTGTCTACCTGGCGTCGTATGCGCCGTGGTTCGCGTCGGAGACGGGGGTCAACCGGTACGAGGTCGGCCAGTCGATCGGGCCTGGCGGATTTCTGCCCGACGCGATCCGGTCGCTGTGGCACTACACGCACGCGGCGTACCGGTTTCACGCCGGGCTGACCAACGCCGACGGCAACCACCACCCGTGGGAGTCCAAGCCGTGGACATGGCCGATGTCGTTGCGCCCCGTGCTGTATGCGATCGACCAGGACAACGTCCCAGGGTGCGGCGCGCAGTCGTGCGTGAAGGCCGTGATGCTGGTCGGCACGCCCGCGATGTGGTTCATCGCAGTGCCGGTGCTCGGCTGGGCGCTGTGGCGGGCGTTCGTGAAGAAGGATTGGCGATACGGCGCTGTGCTTGTGGGCTACAGCGCGGGCTTTCTGCCGTGGTTCGCCGACATCGACCGGCAGATGTACTTCTTCTATGCCGCGACGATGTCGCCGTTCCTCGTGATGGCGATCGCACTGAGCTGCGGCGACATTCTGCACCAGCCGAACCAGAACGCCGAGCGGAGAACGCTGGGCCTGATCGTGGTCAGTTGTTATGTGGCGCTGGTGATCACGAACTTCACGTGGATGTACCCGATTCTGACGGGCCTGCCGATCTCGCAGTCGACATGGAACCTGCAGATCTGGCTGCCCAGCTGGCGCTGATTGTGCTCCCGCTCGCGGGGAGCTACAAGTGGTCGCGGGCTGCGGGGCAGGACATGCAGCGGGGCCCGCCGCGGCCGGTGCCGAGCTCCGAGGCGGCGATCGGTAGCACTTCGATGCCTGCGTCGGCGAGGCGTGCATTGGTTTCGATGTTGCGCTCGTAGGCGACGACGACGCCCGGCGCGACCGCGAGCGTGTTGTTGCCGTCGTCCCATTGCTCACGCTCGGCGGTGACGGGGTCCAGGCCCGTGGCGATCACGCGCAGCTTCTCGATACCCATTGCGTTCGCGGCGGCTTCGACGAACGGCGCGGCGTCGTCGATCCTCACCCCGCCGTCCCCGTTGCGATGAATGGTGAACGCCGACAGCGAGTCGACGATGTTGGGATACATGACGGCGGCATCGGTGTCGACCATCGTGCAGACGGTGTCGAGGTGCATCTGCGCGCGCTCCTGCGCGATCGGCACGGCCAGCACCGTGTGGGCCAGATCGTCGTCGAACAGGCTGCGCGCCAACGCTTCTGCTCCGGCAGGCGTCGTGCGCTCCCCCACCCCGACGGCGACCACACCGGGCGAAAGCAGCAGCACATCACCGCCTTCCACCGGCGCGGACCGGGACTCGTAGGCTCGCCGCACGCCGAGGAACCGCGGATGGTGCGCATAGATCAGGTCGGTCAGCGACGTCTCGCGAACCCGAGCGGGCAGTGCCAGCGACGTGATCGCCACCCGCGGGCCGATCCAGAACGACGAGTCGCGGGTGAACAGCAGATTGGGCAGTGGCTCGATGACGAAGTCGCCGCCGTGGTGCATGCGGCGAACCAGGGACACCTCGCCAACTGCGATCGGCAGCTCGGTGAACGTCATCCCCGCCATCAGGACATGCGCAAGCCCCGCCGGCTCCAGCGTCCGCAGGTACGTCGAAAGATGTTGAGCCAACGGCAGTCCGAGCCGTCGCGAGTCCACCGCGGCCGAGATGCCGTGCATCCTTGCCGCGCCGCTGGCCAGCGCCTCGGTCAACAGGTCCGACACCAGCAGCACCTCGACGCCGCGCGAGCGCAGGACCTCGGCGAACGCGTCGTGCTCCGCCTGCGCCTTGGCCACCCAGGGCAGCCCGTCGAACAGCAATGCGTCGTTGTTGCGCGGCGTCAGGCGCTGCAGCTCGGCGCCGGGACGGTGCAGGATGACCACCCGCAGCGTCCCGACCTCGGAATTCACCCCTAGCGCGGAACCGGACACAATAAGCACCGTAGCGCGGCAGACGCCTTTTGCTCCTCGCGTGCGCGCCGCCACCTCAACTATGGTTTAGGTGTGGACATCCACGAACTGACGCCGGGCGAGATGGCCGACCGCAGTGGGGTGGCCGTCTCGGCACTGCACTTCTACGAACGCGAGGGTCTGATCGCCAGCAGGCGTACGTCGGGCAACCAGCGCCGCTATGCGCGCGAAAGCTTGCGGCGGGTCGCGTTCATCCGCATGTCACAGCGGCTCGGCATCCCGCTTGCCCGGATTCGCGAGGCCCTGGCCACGCTGCCCACCGACCGCGTTCCGACCAGTAAAGACTGGGCCCGGCTCTCGGCAGGTTGGCGCCAGGACCTCGACGACCGCATCCTGCATCTGCAGCGGCTGCGCGACAATCTCACCGGCTGCATCGGCTGCGGCTGCCTGAGTCTGAAGACCTGCGCACTGTCCAATCCAGGCGACGTACTCGCCGGCCAGGGGCCCGGCGCGGTGCGGCTCTAAAAAATCGAACGCGTGTGCGATAAGCTGAAGCGCATGGAGGTGGCGCTGCAGAGCTCTCTCTTCGACCCCGCCCCCGAGCGCCGGCATCTCGGTGACGGCGCCTGGGTTGAGGTGCGGTCGGGCTGGGTGACCGACGCGGACTCGTTGTTCGACGAGCTAATGGACGCCATCCTTTGGCGCGCCGAGCGCAGGCAGATGTACGACCGCGTTCTCGACGTCCCCCGGCTCGTCAGCTTCCACCACCTGATCGACGAGCCGGTCCCCCATCCCGTGCTCAAGCAGATGCGCAGACGGCTCAACGACGCTTACGGCGGCGAACTCGGCGAACCGTTCACCACCGCGGGCCTGTGCCTCTACCGCAACGGCGACGACAGCGTGGCCTGGCACGGGGACAACATCGGCCGCAGCAGCATGCAGGACACCATGGTGGCTATCGTAAGTTTGGGTGCCACAAGGACATTCGCGTTGCGCCCGCGCGGAGGCGGTAAGTCGCTGCGGCTGCAGCACCACCACGGTGACCTGCTGGTGATGGGCGGCTCGTGCCAGCGCACCTGGGAGCATGCGATACCGAAGACGGTGAAACCTGTCGGGCCGCGGATCAGTATCCAGTTTCGGCCGCACGACGTGCGTTGAGCCTCAGGCTTTCACGGCGGACACGCCGGCGGCGAGCAGTGCACCCGCGCGCTTGGTGTCGACCGGGGCGACGGGCTTGTTCGGGACGACGAGCGGGTTGGCGGTGACGATGACCAGAAGCGATCCCAGCCGGGCGATGTAGTTGTACAGCTCACCGGTGCGCGGCTTTCCATCAACCGTCGTCTGGATCACCCGGTGGGAGCCCTGCGTGTCGGCGCCGTCGATCTTCGGCGCGTCGACGGTCTCGATAAGCCCGCGCATCACCGGGCCGGCGAAGCCCACTTTCTTGCAGTTCTCCGGCGGGCCGTTCACTGCGATCTTCTCCGAGGTCTCGACCGCGATGACGATGAACCTGTTGCCGTCGCCTTCGGCGGTGAGCGCCGCCATGTTTCCCTTAACGCCGGCGGGCAGAACCTGCTGGTTGGCGAACTTCGCGCAGTCGGCAGGATCAAATTTGATTTGCGCAGGGAGCTTTTGGGGCTCGACGATGCGAGGGTCGATTGCCGTCGGCGCGATGTCGGTGACCTTGAATGGCGCGGGGAAATCCGATCGAAGACTCTTGATATTGGCGATGTCGGCGCGGGACAGGTCGGGCTCTGCCGATTCGGCGGAGCCGCACGCGGCGAGCGCGCCGACGCATGCGATGCCGAGCACCGCCCTCAGGTTCAACATCGCCGCCAATGTACCCGCCGACACGGGCTCAGCCCCGTAACGCAGACACCGTTTTGACCAATAGATCGGCGGCGAATTCCCGGCCGAGCGGAGGGTTCGGCGACCCCGGATCGGTGACCACGGTGACGAACGCCAGGTAGTCCTCGAAATAGGCGCTGAACGTGTACGCCGCGGACGTCGTCTCGGTACCGCCTTCGACGAAGGTGTTGGCCCGCGTGTCGATGCCGACGGTGGTGGCATTCTCGATGGCGGGCGCCTCGATCAGATTGACGGTGCCCGTGGCGTTCCCCGACGCGATCGTCCACTGCCCACAATCGGCGACGATCGCCGGGTCCAGGGCGACCGGAGACGCGTGCGACCCGGTGACCGCGACGTGCACGATGCCGCCGGGCCCGGACCCCGACCATCCCTTCGTCGTCGCCTCGTCGGTGGGCGGGTCCGCCAGTACTCCACATTGCGGCGGGTCGGTGACCCATCCGGGCTTCAAGCCCCAGAACGCCGCAGGCGAGGCGGGCCCGCCGAGTTCCGCTATCTCGTACCCCGGCGGCAGCTGGCTGCGAACGCGGCTGATCCTTGCCGGGTTGACCTGCGCCTTGGCTGTGGACGTGGTGGTCGCCGAGGTCTGTGTGGACGTGTCCGGTTGGGCGCAGGCGTTGACGACGCAGAGCACCGCGAGAGCGTGGATGAGCCCGGTCCGGCACACGCCCGTTTGATACCACACGAGGCGATTTGAACCGATCGGCAACACTTTGCGTGTCTAAAGCGATCATTAAGTGGGTCGGACCTAAAGAAATATGGAGAACTGTCATGCGCACAGCAGCGTGGGGTATGGCAGGGGGGATCGTGGTGGCGGGCGTGGTGCTCGCGCCGACAATGACAGCAATGGCTGAGCCCATTCAACCGGGCGGCGCCTACGCGACTATCGGGCAGCTCGAAGCCGCGGGATACGACGTGAATGTGGACCGGGTGGGCAGCGCCCCGCTCGATCAGTGCATCGTGACCAGTGTGCGGAATCCGCAGGACATCACCCGGACAATCCGGGTCGATAACGGCCGCAAGGGCGACGAGCGAGACTTCGACTACGTGGAAGTCGTGGTGCGCCGGACGATCACCGTCTCGCTCAACTGCGACGCGCGTCCCTAAGCGGCGTCGTCCTGGCCTGCCGGTTCATTGGCGGCCGGTGTCTGCGATCCGGATGTAGTTCGCTGACCGGTCAAGGTATTGACGATGCGCGAGACCGGACCTTCACCCGGGCGGATTCCCAGGGGCCGGTGGCTGGAATCGGCCTTGAGCCCTTCACGCCACTTCTCCAACGGCAGCAACGGCTTGATGGCCTCCGAGGTTCCTGCCTTTGATGTGTCTGTGTCGTTGCCGAGCTCATCCGCGTCCGGCACGACGGTGAGCTTGTTCTCGGCACCGCCTTGGGGAGCCGCAGCCGTCTGCAGGGCACTCTGGTCGTCGTAGTCGCCGGCTCCCGTGGGGAGACCGATGTTGTCGTCGACTGGTTGGCCTGTGGTCTTGTCGTAAGCCTGGCCGCCGACACCGAAGGGCCGATAGACATCCGCCGTTCCTAGCGGCCGCAAGGTCGAGCCGGCTCCGGTGGCCTGCTGCACGGTGTCATCGATACCCACCGGGATGGCCCCGAGCATGTTGCCGACGAGATTTATCGGATTTCCGATCGGGCTCAGCTCGAACGGCACGTGCTCGCCCGGGCTCAGGTCGCGGCGGTACTTGTCCTCTATCCATACGCGTAGCAAGGCGTCTGGAAGCGCCAGGACCGGTCCCGGCACACCGGCCTGCTCGATAAGCATGAGCAGCGGCAGTCTCGGTGCGGTCACCATGTAGTACGTGGTGTCACCGTAGGTGTCTTGATAGATGACGTAGGGATCATTGGGGTCAGTGCCGCCCGGTGCGATTGACCTGTCTGGCATTAGACCGTGTAGGAGGCTGTAAGCCGCGATCGAATTCGCGAATGCCAGCGGATCAAGTCGAGCCGGAGCGTCGCCACCCAGGAAGTCGTATTGCTGCGCGACATCGACCGTCGGGAAGACGAGGTCGTCCTCTTCCGCTGGACTGCAAGGATCAGCGGTCGGACAACTGTTCTGTGTCGGCCCGTAGAACGGAATGCCGATTATCGGAATCGTTTGGCCCTCGAATCCACGTCCCAGGATGCCTCCGTTCGGCCGCATGGGATTGGAGACCAGCACGAACTCCGTCCCATCCAAGTTCTGATCGGGCGTGGGGTCATTGATCAAGTCGTTCTTGACGAGCGAGGCGATTACGGCGCTCTGTGAGTAGCCGAAGACAATGAAGTGTTCATTCGGACCAGGAAGCGGGGGCTCTCCAGCGGGGCTATCTACGTCAGGATCATTGTTGTAACCACAGTTGTTCGCGGTGTTGTCGATACACTGCCCTAAGTTCTGACGGCCGGCAGCAACGGAGTCTTCGAAGGTCGTCGTACCAAACGCGGGGAAGAACTCGGCCGGATAGGTCACGGCGTAGGTGTCGACGGACCCCGCCGGCACGGTGAGACCTGGCGCGATGAAGTTGTTCACCGCTTGCGCAAAGTAGCTGTTGACAAAGTCGTCCGTGTCGCCCGTCGGCGACAGCGGATGGTCCGTTCCGCCCATGATCAACGCCGTCGTGGCCAGTAGCTGAACGGCGGATGTGATCGCCGTCGACACCACAAGCGCCGGCACGGCGATCAGCGCCACCAGGACAACGACCAGCGAACGCGCAATCGCCTTCATTAGCGGAACTTCCCTTCCCCACTTCACCGAATCGCGCCCGCCCACTTTCAGCGACGACGCTAAGAAATCACTGCGAGTCCCCACCTCCCAGTACAAAAGCATTTTGCACCATATCTGAAGGAATTGATAGCTATACGGGCAAAGTTTTCTGAGTCTCGCGAAGCGGCTATCCATTGCGCGCAAACCGGCCGCTGCGCCACCTTGCGAGGCAAACCGATGTCGCACCCCGTCAGCTCCGGATGACGACCGGCGCACCTTCGCGGCGATTCTCCCTCCATCGGCGTTTTGCCGACCGTAGAGTCATGGCGCAGATTTCAACCGACACGGGAGACCCAATGAGAAAACTGAGGGCCGGCGGCATCGCGATTCTTGCCGTCGTACTCGGCCTCGGCCTGGCGAGCTGCAGCTCCGACGAAAAGAAGGATGACGCGGGCGGCTCAGCGCAGGCTTCGTCTTCGAAGGCGCCGAGCACCACAAAGGCGCCCTACTCCCCGACGATCCCCGAGTACATCAAGCAAAATGGCATCACCGAGGCGCCGGTGAAGAAAGGCGATCCGGGGTCACCCGACGTAATTCTTCCGTTCCCACCCGGTTGGGAAGACATAGGCCCCGGCACCCCCGCGTGGGCCTGGGGCGGGATCAAATTCACCGGCGACCCGGCGGTGGCCCAGAACCCGCCGACGATCATCGCGCTCCTCTCAAAGCTGACGGGCAATGTCGATCCGGCGAAGATCCTCGAGTTCGCCCCCGGTGAGATGAAGAACCTGCCCGGTTACGAAGGCGATGGTGTCGGCTCCGCCACCAAACTCAGCGGTTTCGACGCCTGGCAAATCGGCGGCACCTACATCAAGAACGGCGTCAAGCATGCTGTGGCGCAGAAAACGGTCGTCATCCCGGCACGTGACGGCGTGTTCGTCCTGCAGCTCAATGCTGACGGCACGGAGGATCAGATGGGAGTCCTGGCGGACGCTACCAACATCATCGACGAGCAAACCAAGATCACTCCGGCGCCGTGACGGCGGTTCAGCCCTCCGCACCGATCGAGCCGCGAGCGCCGCAGCGCGGGCAGACTCGAGAGGAGCGGGGCCGCGACATCAGCGCTGCCCAAGCGGAGGCCGAAGCCGAGACCCCGACGGTGAAGAAGTACCTCAAGATGGCAAGCCCGCAGTTCCTGTGGTCGATGGCCGAGGGATACCCCGTGGTGCTCAAGCAGTTCATCCAGTTCTGTTTGATCATCATCTATCCCGACCAGAGAAAGCACCATCCCGAGGAGTACGCCGAATCGCAGAGGAAGAAGTAGCGACAAGGCGTGGGACTCTTAGATCGCTCGTCAAATGTACGCGTGACGGTGACGCCTGACGTGGTTCGTCCGCGCCAGGCGGTCACCGCCACCGTTACGACCGCAAAGCCGATCGACAAGGTGACTGCGGCGCGGCTGGAATGGGGCTACGACAACTTCTATCGCTACCAGTGGGCCGGTCGCGCCGACTCGGCGGCCGCTGCGGCCAACGACACGCTGTGGATGGCCGGGGAAGTCGGCACCAACTACGGCGGTGAGCGCGACACTGACGACTGGGTCAGCGTGAGCAACGTCGAACTCCCGATGGTGATGGACGAATTCACCGGCGCAACAGACAGTTTCAAGGTGCCGTCGTGGGCGCCGGGCTCATCGGCAGAGGTGGCCCGGTGGGCGTGCCGGCTCGTGATCGACCGCGGCGGACGCGACGTCGACGTACGCGCCGAGTTTCGCGTGGTGATCGGTACGGCCGACGTCGACGTTCCCGACGAACCGATCGAGCGCTACATGGGTGAGGGCGCCACCCATATCGATATCCTGATTCCGTCGTCGGTTTGCATTGCCGGCCAAGACATCACGGGCCAACTCGTGTGTCGCCCACAGCAGGACCTGCCCACCGCCGACATCGCCGTGTACTGGCAACGTCACCGTGAACACCATCCGCTCAAGCGTTATCCGGGCCAGGACGGGGCGCTCGACGGGCCACCGCTGTATCTGGGCAAGAAGATCCCGATGCGTGGCGGAACCGAGTTCGGCCTACCGTTTGCGCTGCCGTTACCCGCCGACGCCGCGCCCACCGCGACGGCGGTGCACTCGTCGGTGTCGTGGTTCATCGGCGCGCGGATCTCCTACACCGGCTTCACCACACATCAGCTCGAACGCGTCCGGCGGCCGATCGCGGTCGTCAATGCCGAATAGTCAGGCCCGCGAGACAGCCGACGCGTCGGCGACCTGCTCCGCTGTCGGTCGCACTCCCGTGTAGCGCTCGAACTGTTCCGCGGCCTGCAGTGCGATCACCTCGCCTCCGGTGATGACCTTCACACCTGCCTCACGCGCCGCGACTACCAGCGGCGTCTCCGACGGCAACGCCACCACATCGAAGACGGTGTGCGCCTTGCGGATTGTCGGGTTCTCGAAGGGACTCGTCTGAGCTCCCGGTCCGCCGGCCATCCCGATCGGCGTCACATTGACGATGACGTCGGCCGTGTGCACTCCCACCTCGGATGCGTAGTCGTAGTCGAGCTGACCTGCCAGCGCGCCGCCGGTCTCCTCGTTGCGGGCGACCAGCAACCCGTTGCGAAACCCGCTGTCTCGGAATGCCGCACCGACCGCACTGGCCATACCGCCGCTGCCGTGGATCAGCACTGACTGCGAGCTGTGCAGGCCGTGCTCGTCGATGAGCCGCTGCACGGCGATGTAGTCGGTGTTCGAGGCGGACAGGTGTCCGTGGTCGTTGAAGATCGTGTTGACGGCATTGATCGCCCGAGCGGAGTCCTCGACCTTGTCGACGAGCGCTAGGACGTCCTGCTTGAACGGCATCGACACCGAGCAGCCACGGATTCCGAGCGCGCGCACGCCACCGATCGCCGCGCCGATATCGGTTGTGGCGAACGCCTTGTAGATGAAGTCGAGCCCCAGCAGGTCGTAGAGATAATTGTGAAACCGCGTGCCGATGTTGCTCGGCCTGGCGGCCAGCGATATGCACAGCCTCGTGTCCTTGCTCAGCGGTGGTCGCATCAGCCGACCGCTCCAATGACTTGCCGTGCCACAGCATGGATTTCGCGGTAGAGGTCGCGGGAGATCGATATGTCGCGCAACGACGGTACGTCGATGACGGTCGTCACCACGCCGAGATCCTCACGCTGCCACTGCGCGCCGAAGCTGTCGAGGATCTTGCGCATCGCGAGGTTGTCGGAAAGGACTCGCGCCGTGAACCGCCGCACACCGTCGCTGCGCGCGGCAACGGCCAACGCCGCCATCAGGAACGAGCCGATACCGCGGCCTTGGTAGTCGTCTCCGGCGATGAACGCCACCTCGGCGACGGTCGGGTCGGCTTCGTCGCGCACGAATCGGGCGTCGGCCACCACCGGCCCTTCCGGCCCTTCCGTCATCACCCAGACGAAGTGGTCCTTGTAGTCGACCTCGAAAAGGTAGGTCATCAACGACTTGCTCGGCGACCGCGGTGTCTGGAATCTGCGGTACAGCGTCTCGCTGGAGAACTCGATGGTGCCGTCGGAGGCGCGTTCGCTGTCGCCGGGTAGCACCGGTCGCAGGTAAAGCCAAGAGTCGTCGCGCATTTGGATCGGAATGGGGGTGATGAACGCGGCGAGGCGCTGGCGCGCCGTGCGTACCATCCTGTCCATTACGCCGGGCACGTCGAGCATGGCGGCGAAGGCGCCGTGGCCGCCGACCCACCCGGTCATCGGCTCTGTCGCCACCACCGTCGCGGTTCTCGGCGTTTCGCGCAGCAGCGCGATTTCGCCGACGATCAGCGGCGGCGACAACTCAAGGACGGTCGGCACCCCGTCGCCGTCGGCATGTGTGACCTCCGCTTTTCCGGAGTTGATCAGGAGAAACGATTCCGCGCGCTCTCCCTGGCGCATCAAGACCTTGCCCGCCGCCGCACTCAGCGGGCGAAGCAGCGCCGCCAGCGACACCAGAGCCTCCGGACGGCAGCCCTTGAAGATGTCGAGGGCGGCGAGTTCGTCGGCGCTGACGGCCGTCAGTCCGGCCACGTGACGAGGCTACCGTCCCGGCGCGTCGGGTGCGGAGAACTCCGTGGCCTGCGTTCGGCCCCGCAGCACCTCGCTGCCCTTGGCGGTCCACTGCCCGCGTTCGTCGGCATCGGCCCGCTCGATCGCCGCCGACGAGCACAAAATTCGCCGATCCGACGTCTTCGCGAGGTCCGCGAGCCGCGCCGCCTCGTTGACCGGGTCGCCGATCACCGTGTACTCGTATCGGTTCTCCGCACCGATGTTGCCCGCGAAGACCGGACCCGCCGACACACCGATCCCGAAGTCGACCAGGGGCAGCTCCTTCAACTGCTCGCCGAGGGCGCGGGCGGTCGCCAGCGCCGCCGAAGCGGCGCCTTCGCTGTGAAACGGCGCACCGAACACCGCCAGCGCCGCGTCGCCCTGGAACTTGTTGATCATCCCGTCTCTTGCGTCGACGGCGTTGACGACGATGCGGAAGAAGTCGTTGAGCACCTCGGCGACCCGTTCCGGCGGATGGCTGGCCGCCAGTTCCGTCGACCCCGTCAGATCGATGAACAGGATCGCCGCTTCCTCGACGTCGCCTTTCATCGACGCGCCCTCTTCGATGGCACGGCGGGCGACGTTGGTACCGACATGCTTGCCGAACAGGTCGCGTACCCGTTCGCGTTCCGCGAGACCGGCGACCATTCTATTGAATCCGGCCTGCAGCCTGCCGATTTCGGAACGTTCGAACATGTCGACCTCGGTGTCGAACCTACCCTTCTCGATCTCGGCCATCGCGTCAACGACTTCGCCTATCGGATCGGAGATGGATCTCGACGTGAGGATCATTGTCGGCAGACCCAAA
The DNA here is from genome assembly GCF_002968285.2 of Mycobacterium sp. ITM-2016-00318. Taxonomy (NCBI): domain Bacteria; kingdom Bacillati; phylum Actinomycetota; class Actinomycetes; order Mycobacteriales; family Mycobacteriaceae; genus Mycobacterium; species Mycobacterium sp. ITM-2016-00318. Next base: position 4,373,360 of record NZ_CP134400.1, read on the forward strand.
AGGACCGCCGCCAACGCAACAACCAGCGCCGCGCTTTCGACCGACGCCGTCTTCGGGATCAACCAGCCGTTGGTGCGCACGACTACCAGCGCAACGATGACAAGGCACGGCAGCGCACTGCAGAGCAGCCAGAGCAGAATCAGCCGCGCGAAGACGCTGGGGGCCGCGACGAGGCGTTCCGAGGCGTGAGTCGCGGCCGCAAGCATCGGGCGAATGAGTCTGATCGTCAACAACAGGCCGATACCTGTCGCGGCCGATCCGCCGAGCACGACACCGAAAGCCGTTGCCACGACAACGCCCATCCCGCCGTCCAGGTTGAGCAGGACCGAGATGGCCCCGCTGATCGTCCACGTGCCCGCAAGGAGCGCGGATTGGCGAGCGAACAGCCGGGTCAACCCTTTTCGCTGCTGATCATCAGGCTCGAGACCGTGGTTGAACCACTTCAGCGTCGGCGAGATGTTCAACACAGCGCCCACTACGATGACGACCGTGCCGACGGCGACCAGCACTGCCGAGCCGATGATATTGGCCCTGGTGAAGTAGTTCTGCGCGCCGGTGAGCGCCTCACCGCCGAGCGGGATCAGGATTGCGACGGCCGCGGTGATCGACAGCAGGTATGCACCTGCGAGCCGGCTCGCATAGTTGGCCGCCAAGCTGCTCATGTGAACAAGGTAGCGACCTGCGCCGCTTTACGGGATCGCCTTGAACTCCATGTGCAGTTCGGCGAGTCCGCGCATGATGAATGTCGGTTCATAGTCGTATCGGCGGGCGTCCTGCGGACCGTGGTGCTCCTCGGAGATGCGGAAATCGGTCAGCCTGTCGAGGATCCGGTTCAGCGAGATCCTCCCTTCTGTCCGCGCCAGCGGGGCTCCTGGACACGAATGCACGCCGCGGACGAATGCGATCTGCTCGCGGACATTGCGCCGGTCGGGGCGGAATGTGTCGGGGTCGTCGAACTTGCGGGCGTCGCGGTTGCATGCGCCGGGCAGCAGCATGACGGTGCTGCCCGCGGGCACAGCGGTTCCGCCGATCGTCGTCGATGTGCGGGCCATCCGGAAGTGCGACTTCACCGGGCTTTCGATCCTCAGGGTCTCCTCGAGAAACGCCGGGATCCGGCCACGGTCCTCACGGAGATACGTTTCGTACTCCGGGTTCTCGGCCACGATGCGCATCGCGGAGCTGACGAGCTTCGTCGTCGTCTCGGTTCCTGCGGCGAAAAGGAACGTGGAGAGATTCATCACATCTTCGATGTCCGGCGTCGACCCGTCCTCGTACTTGGCCTGCGCCAGTTCGGTCAGCACGTCGCCCCGCGGGTCGCGGCGGCGATTCTCGATGTAGGCGTAGAACTTGTCGTTCAGCCACTGCAGGGGGTTGTGCGTGGTGGGCGCCTCCTCGCCGAGTTGACCGACCAGTTCGCCGGAGAACACGGCGCGAAACTCCTCGTGATCCGCGGCGGGCACACCGAGCAGGTCGGCAATGACCAAGAGCGAGAACGGCTTCGCGTAGTCGTCCAGGAACTCGCACGATCCGCGATCGACGAAGTTGTCGAGCTGTAGGTCGGCGAGCCGCCACATGAAGTCCTCGTTCTCCTTGAGGCGTTTGGGCGTGATGAGTTTGTTCAGCAGACCCCGTGTCCTGGTGTGCAGCGGCGGGTCCTGGGTGGTGATGTGCTCGCTCATCGGGACCGCCATGCGGTGCTGCTCGATCAGGTCGGAGACGTCGTCGCCGCCCGGCCCGAACGGCATCCCGGCGAACGGGCCCGCCACCGAGTTGCACGATGAGAACGCCGGGTCCTTGTAGACCGAGAGCGCCTCCTCGTAGCCCGTCACCGCCAGCACGTTGAACGGCGTGGCCTGTGTGACAGGACATTTCGACCGCAGGTGATCGAAGTACGGGTACGGGTCGGGAACGAGCGACTCGTCGGTGAAGAAGTCGACTGTGTCGAAGTCGGTCACGCAACACTCCTGTTCATGGCGAGCTTGGCGCGGGGACGGGGTCGTAGAGCACTGGTAGTGAGGTCGGCGAGCGAAACACCATGCCGCGGATGTGCGGGTCGTCGCCGTCGGGGTCCAGTCGCAGGTTTCCCAGCCGGTCCAGCAGGAGGTTGACCGCTGTGCGCATCTCGAGCCGCGCCAGATGCATGCCGAGGCAGACGTGCACGCCGTGTCCCCAACTGATCGGTACCTTCGCCTGCCGGAAGATGTCGAACCGGTCAGGGTCGGGATAGCGGTCCTCCTGCCGATTGGCGGCGCCGAGCATCGGCATCACCGAACAGCCCTGCGGGATCGAGACTCCGCCGAGTTCGGTGTCGCGCGTCGCGACCCGCGTGATGTTGAGTAGCGGGGCGTCCCAGCGCACCGCCTCCTCGATGGCCTGCGGGATCAGCGACCGGTCCGCGCGGACCGCCTCGAGTTGATCCTCGTTGGTCAGCAAGCCGAACAGCAGGTTGCCGAGCGATCGGTACGTCGTCTCCACCCCGGCGGGCAGCAGCAGCCGGATGAAGGAGTAGATGTCCTCGTCGTCGAGCTTGTGCCCGTCGATTTCCGCCGCCGCCAGGCTGCTGATCAAGTCCTCGCGCGGTTCTTTCCTGCGCTCCTGCAGGATCGGCTTGAAGTAATCGACCAGCGCCTGCGACGCGGCCAGGCCACGCTCCGGGTTGACGGTGAAGCTCAGCATCGAGATCGACCAGCGCTGAAACTGCGGAAAGTCCTTCTCCGGCAAGCCGAGCAGCGCGGCGATGATGCGGGTCGGGTACGGGAACGTGAACGTCTTGACCAAGTCGGTCCTGCCGTCGGCGGCGAACGTGTCGATCAGCTCATTGCCGATGCGCCCGACTATCTCGTCCTCCCAGCGCACCAACGCCTTCTGGGTGAACGCCTTGGTGACCAGCGACCGGAGCCTGCCATGCACCGGTTCGTCCATGCCCAGCATCACGCCGTGGCCCAGCACGTCGCCGAAGATCTGGATCACGGCGTTCGACGAGAACGTCTCGTTGTCACGCAGCATCTGCTGGATATCTTCGTGCCGGTAGACGATGAAGACGGGCTTGCCCTCTTCGCCCGGCATCGCGGACATGTCGATGCGCTGAATGGGTGTCTCGCGACGCTGTTTGGCCAACTCGGGGTACGGGTCACGCACGTTCCCCGAGACGACGTCGTCGAATGCCCCGAAGTCCTCGAGGTCGTCGAACAAATCTGACATGCTGCTCCTTCTAACTCGCCGGATAGGCGACGGACTTCACTTCGGTGTACTGGTCGAACCCGCAGAGCCCGTTCTGCCGTCCGACACCGCTGTCCTTGTAGCCGCCGAACGGTGTGTCGGCGCCGTAGCCCACCGTGCCGTTGACGCCGATGAATCCGGCGCGCAACCGTTTACCGACGGCAAGGGCGCGCTCGAGCGTCCCGGCCATCACATTGCCCGCGAGCCCGTACGGGCTGTCGTTCGCGATCCGCACCGCGTCGTCCTCGTCGTCGTAGGGAATGACCGCAAGCACGGGACCGAAGATCTCTTCCTGCGCGATCGTCATCGCGTTGTCGACGTCGGTGAAAAGCGTTGGCCGCACGAAATATCCCTTATCGAAGCCGGTCGGCGCCTCGGGGCCGCCGACAAGGGCGGTCGCCCCCTCGTCGACGCCCTTCTGGATGTAGCCCAGCACACGTCCGCGCTGTCTTTCCGAGATCACCGGACCGCACAAGGTGCCCGGATCCTGTGGGTCGCCGGGCATCTGGCTTTCGTAGATCCCCCTCAAGATCTCGACGCCTTCGTCGTACCGGGACCGGGGCAGAAGCATTCGGGTGGGGTTGGCGCAGCCCTGTCCGGCGTGCATGCACGGCGCGATGCCCATCATGCAGCCGACCGCGAAGTCGGCATCCTCGAGCACGATGGTGGCAGACTTGCCGCCGAGCTCGAGGAAGAGGCGCTTCAGGGTGGCAGCGCCTTTTTCCATGATTCGCTTGCCGACGACTGTCGACCCGGTGAATGAGATCAGGTCGACCTTCGGTGACAGCGTCAGTTCCTCGCCGACGAAGTGATCCGAGGCGGTGACGACATTGACGACACCCGCTGGAATGTCGGTTTTCTCGACGATCAGCCTGCCCAGCCTCGTCGCGTTGAACGGAGTGTTCGGCGCCGGCTTCAGCACCACGGTGTTGCCGGTCGCCAGCGCTTGGCCGAGTTTCTGGATGGTGACTTCGAACGGGAAGTTCCACGGCACGATCGCGCCGACCACGCCGACGGGTTCACGCCACACGACACGAGTGGTGTTGACGCCGGTGAGCGAGATCAACGCATCGCCGAGCGATGTCTCCCAGGGGTATTCGTCGATCAGCTTGGCCGGGTACCGCAGCGCGTCGGCCAGCGGGGCGTCGAGCTGCGGCCCATAGGTGATCGCCCGGGGACAGCCGACCTCGAGGATGAGTTCCTCGCGAAGCTCCTCCTGCTCCGACTCGATCGCGTCCTGCAGTTGCAGCAGGCACTTCTGCCGAAATGCATGATCGGTCGACCACATCGTCTCGTCGAATGCGCGCCGTGCAGCGTCGATGGCGCGGTGCATATCGTCCTTGGACGCGTCGGCGACCTCACCGATGACTTCTTCGGTGGCCGGGTTGATGTTGGTGAACGTGCCGGATGAACCGTCGACGAGCTTGCCGTCGATCATCATCTTCGATTCGAAACGAACCGTAGGTGTGTCAGCCATTCTCGTCGCGCTCCTTGGTGTGTGGGTCGGGTGCGCCCATGGTCGCGTGCGGCGTGCCTGCGAGGGCGCCGAATCGGGGGATGCCCATCATCAGACGCGTCAGCGTGTGCATCGCGGCGGCGGGTAGCACTTTGTTGGCGATCAACAGCATTCGGGCGTCGGGTCCTACCGAACGCCGGACGAAGGGCTTGGTGCCTTCGAGTGCCTCGGCGAGGCCGGCGGCGAAGCGCTCGGGCGACTTGGCCGCCCGCCTCATCGCCTCGCGCCCGCGCTTGTCCATGGTGTGGTGGTGTCGGGCGTATGGGCCGTCGAGAACCCGGCTGTCCGTGGTGCCCGCGTCGGTGATGATCTCGGTGTCGTAGGTACCCGTCACGAGGATCGTGACGCCGATACCGAACGACGCCACCTCACCGGCCATGGATTCACCCCACCGCTCCAGGGCGCCCTTGACAGCGGAATAGGGTGCGGTGGCGGGCATTCCCCGCACACCGCCCGCACTCGAGATCAGGACGATGCGGCCTCGACCAGCAGCCCGCATCGACGGAAGCAGCGCCTTCGTCAGCGCCACGGGGCCGAAGATGTTGGTGGCGAACATGGTTTCCCATAGACTCATCGGCGCTTCTTCGGTCATGCCCGCTGCGGAGATGCCCGCATTGTGCACGAGCGCGTACGGGGCGCCGACGGCTTCGGTGATCGACTTCGCCGCCGCCGCAACCGATGCGGAGTCAGTGAGGTCGAGCGTGACGCCGATCAGTCGTGGATCGTTCTCAGCCGCGCCCGTCGCCGCGCGTAGCCTCTCCATCCCGGTGTCCACCGACCGCATCGCGCCGACGACCTGCCACCCGCGCTTGTACAGCAGCGCGGCCGAAGCCAGCCCAAGCCCCCGTGAGGCCCCGGTGATGATGACAGACCGAGGTTCAATCATCTCTGGTCTTCGGTCGCACAGCGCATACTCTTGCTACCCGGTTCGACGTCGGGACGGCCGTCCGGCAGCCCCTGCTGCCAGGTCGACCACTTACCGACGGAGTACGGTCCTTCGGCGCCGTTCTCCTCGTAATACCCCTGGGGGTCGTACACCTTCGCCTCGGGGAACGGCCAGGGGCAGGCCACCGATGTGGCCAGTCCGCTCGCCTTGATCGCCCAGAACCACCCGCCATAGGCGAAGTACGAAACGTTGATGATCGCGAACATCACCAGGAACGTGCCGAGAACCGGCTTCCTCGGGAACAGCTTTGCTTTCGCAGCGAGCTTCTCCGCCACCGACTTCCCTGTGTCGTCGCGGTAGACAAGGATGGCCGCCGGGATCATCACGAACGTCACCGAGAGCGACTCCCATATCAGCGGGAATTGGAATGTGCTGCCCGGGAATAACGTTCCGAACGGAATTGCCTGCGAATAGATGTACAGCCCGGTGCGCACCAGGCTGATCTCCAGGATCGCGTCGAAGATGAAGCCGATCACCAGCACCAGTCCCCCGAGGCTGATCAGCGGGTGCCGGGAGACGAAGGACTCCGGCCCGTACTTGGCCTGCCATTTGCGCAAGATCCAGATCGCCGGGAAGTACGGACCGAAATAGAAGGTGACGTAGCCGAAGACGATGAACGGCTCGACCGTCGGCGACATCATGATCAGGTACCAGCTCTCCGGCCAGTGCAGCAGCGCCGGGTTGTACACCGCGTACGGCGACCAGTTCATGATCGGGTCCTGCCACACGATCAGCGTCGTCACCAGAACCATCAGGAGCACCGGGCTGCCGGGGTTCTTCCGCCAGCCGCGGATGAAGACGATGGTCAGCACCACGACCATGATCAAGGCGCCGACCTGCGGAATGACCTGCCAGTGGTCGAACCCGGTCAGGAACTCGACCGGGCGGGGCCGCCCTTCGACATTCGGATTCGCAACCCGGGGGTCGACTTCGGTGCGCCCGACGGCCGCGAACAACCCTAGGAAGCCGAGCCACGCAAACAGTGAGATCCACCGCCCCCAGTTCGGGCCTGTGCGCGCAGTGCCCGGAGACCCAGCCTGTGACTCGAGCGGTGAAGATTCCTGTGTCGTCATGTCAGGCTTCCTCACCGAATCGGTCGACTAGTTGGGAGTTGACGCCGTCCGGGTCGAGTGTCCTTGCCACCAGGTAGCCGGAGCCCATCCACGCGCGGCGGGTCCATTTGCCAAGCGACACACGGGTTCCCGGGGCGCCGGAAGCAGCAGGCATCATCTTGACTCGCTCGAGCGCCTCCTTGACGCCGCGCGGGCTCAACGGATGGGCATCGGTGAAGGCGCGCACCAGAGTGGCGGCGACGTCGTGGTTGACCACCGACACGCAGTACTCGGGTCGACTGCCGTTGTACTTTTCCGCATACCGATCGAGCCATGCCTGCCCGACCGGGTTGTTCTCGTCGTACTGGTCGACGCCGACCCACCCGAGGAACGCGTTCCACATGATCGGGTTGACCCAGGCGTTCTGAAATGCCGTGGTGGTGAACCGGGGCGGTTCCCAGCCGACGGCCTCGAGCGCGGGGTTGATGAACACGATGCCGAAGCCGAATCCCAGGTGCACGATCGCCTGGGCCTTGGCCTCGTACAGCGTACTCACGGCTTCGTTGATGTCCTGTGCCGTCTGCGCGATCGCCACCTCTGCCACGATCCGGACACCTTTTCTGGCACAGGCACTTCGGAGGTTCCTAAGGTAGCTCTCGCCGATCAGGCTCTGCTCGACCAGCACTCCGATCTCGGTCAGTCCCCGTTTCGCCACCAAGTCGGTCAAGAAGATCGGCTCGTCGGTCATCGATCCCTGGGGGAACGCGAAGGTCCACTCGCCAAGCCAGTCGTCGGTACCCGTCACGCTGATGGCCGGAACCTTGAACCGCTCTTCGATCGCCTCGCGCACCGGAACGCAGTTGTCGGTGATGTTCGGGCCGAACACCACCAGGCAACCTTCGTCGACCAACTCGCCGTGAGCGTCGATCACCGATTTGACCGAGCCCTTGGGCAGGCCTTCCACCTCGCGGTAGATCATCTGCACGGGCCGGTCCATCAATCCTTGTTGGACCGCCTCCTCGAAAACGAGGTCGAAGGTCTGGGTGAACGAGGCTTTCAGCTCCTCGGGGAATCCCGGTGGCAACGTGAAGTCCATCAGGTAGCCGACTTTGATCGGCTCGGCCGTGCTCTCGTAGGACATGCAGCCTCCTGCTGTGTGCGAGCCGTCAGTCGATGGGGGGTTGTTCGGCCAGGTAGGCGTCGATCATCTCGACGAGACCTCGGGTCACCGTCTTATCGTCGGTCAGCGGCCCGGCGATCGCCGCGCGCGCCGCATCGCGGGGGCTCAGTCCCTCGGCGATGAGTTGGCCCGCGGCGATCAACACACGCGTCGACGCCACCTCACGCAAACCACCGGTCTCCAGCCGGCGGATGGCCTGCCCGAGCCGGACGAGTTCGGCGGCGCGTTCGTGCCCAACGCCCGCCTCGTTGACGAGGATCTTCTCCTCGACATCCGGCGTGGGAAAGCCGAAGTCGATGGCGACCATGCGCTGACGGGTCGAGTCCTTGAGGTCTTTCAACACGCTCTGGTATCCGGGGTTGTAGGACACGACAAGGCAGAAACCCGGTGCCGCATCCAATGTCTGGCCGAGCCGCTCGAGCGGCAGTTGGCGCCGGTGATCGGCCAGCGGGTGCAGCACCACCGTGGTGTCCTGGCGCGCCTCGACGACCTCGTCGAGATAGCAGATCGCCCCTTCGCGTACCGCTCGGGTGAGCGGGCCGTCGACCCACTCGGTGTCACCGCCGCGAAGCAGGAAGCGTCCCACGAGATCCGCGGTGGTCAGGTCGTCGTGGCAGGAGACGGTGACGAGCGGACGGTCCAGATCGTGGGCCATCGCTTCGACGAACCGTGTCTTGCCGCAGCCCGTCGGACCCTTCAGCACGACGGACAGGCCCTGTCGGTACGCGGCCTTGAACACCTGCTCTTCGTTGGCCACTGGCACGTAGTAGGGGCGCGGCGGCTTCACCGGCATCGTTTCCTCTCTCGGCTTCCGCTTTCGAGCACACTAGCGCGGAACAGATGTTTGGTTCAAGACTGTAAGTCTCATAAAACCTTGCGGCGCAGGTCCGCGGTCCGCAGTGCGGCACGAAACAGCGGTCCGATGACGTCGGCGAGCTGCGTCGGCTTGGGTATGGACGCGTGCGCCGCGCTGCCGAACACCTTGCGCAGTTCGCCGGTGTCGGTGCCCGCGCCGATCGTCAGGCACAGGCAGCCGATCCCCTGCTGACGGGCTTCGGATAGCGCGCGGCGGGCGTCGGCGGCGCCGTGGACGCGTTCATAGCCGTGGTCGTAGGCCAGTCCGTCGGAGAGCACGACGAGCAGTCGTCGGGATGTACCGGCCTTCTCGCTGATCACCGCGGTGCCGTGGCGAATCGCCGCGCCCAGCCTGGAGTACGCCCCTGGCGTGAGGCTGGCCAGCCGCTGCGACACCTTCGCGTTCAGGTTCTCGTCGAAGCGCTTGACGGGAAACATGTGCACGGTGGACCGCCCCTGTGACTGATAGGCGTAGAGCGCAACGCGATCGCCGAGCTCGTGCAGCGCGATGGTCAGCGCCGCGGCGGCCGTTCGCTGCTGTTCGTGCACCGTCTGGCCGAAAGTCCCTGCCTCTGCGGAGGATCCGGAGACGTCGAGCAGCACGAGCACGGCCAGATCGCGTCGGCGCCGCAGACTGTCGACATACACGGCCTCGGCGGGCGCCGACCCCGCAAGCAATTCCACCCGCGCCTCGACCGCCGCGTCGACGTCGATGTCGTCACCCTGCGCCTGGCGGTGGGCGCGGTCCAGTCCGATGCCGAGTCGGGTCAGCGGCCTGCGCAGCGCATGGACATCGGGGCGTTCCAGTTGGCGGCCCTGCTTGGCGGGCGCGTCGATCTCGTGGACGGTGCACCAGTCGGGCTTGTAGCGCCTCCGGTGGACATCCCACTCCGGGTACTTCCGACCCTCCCCCTCACCGGCCGCGGCGTCGTCGCCTTCAGACGGTGGAGTCGCCGTCGACGTGACCAGACCCGCACCGCGAATTCCGTTGTGCGAACGATGTGTTTGTGTGTCGGCGCCGGGTGGCCCATTGCCGTTGAGTTGTCTGACCCGGCTCAGCATGCGCTGCAGCAGCTTGCCGATCGCACCACCGCCACCGACCGGGCTGGAGAACGGATCCCCGTCGTCGCCGACGACACCATCGGCATCGTCGTCGAGTTCGGCGAGGTTCTTCGACGGGTCGCGGCGGGGGCTGTGGCCCCCCTCGCCGTCTGCTTGACCGACACTCGCTTGGGTGGCGAGCAGGTTTCGAGGCTTCAGCACACCGAAGCTGACGGGCGGGTCGGTAACCTCACCGCTCACGGCGACGGCAAGCGACTCCGCGGGCGAGCCGACGCGCGCGGCCACATCGAGGTCGATGAGCGATCGCACGGAATACGGCAGCAAGTCCTCGTTGGCGGCCAACGCGCGGTGGCCTTCCACGGCGAGGTACTTCCTGGCCAACGCGGCTCGGCGACCGAGTTTCCGCAGGACTTCGGGGTCGAGACCGCCACCGGCGAGCAGCGACGCCTGTACGGTGACCGATTCGAGCTGCCGCTTGGGCGGTTGCGACGCATCGACGAAAACCGTGATGCCGTCGGTCCACGCGGGCTCGCCGGGGCCGCCCGATGCCACCGCCAGCGTGCGGCCCGCCAGCGCCGACGCCAGCAGGGCAAGCCGCTGCGGACCGTCGTCGTCGACCGTCGTCGGACCCGTCTCCACCAGACCTCGCTTGTTGACCAAATATCTGTTCCGACAGTAGTGTCCGGACCCGGGCCAGTCAACGAGCCGGGAGCAGTCATGATCACCTTCGAGGGACAGGTTGCGGTCGTCACAGGTGCCGGGCGCGGGCTCGGCCGCCTCTATGCGATGGAGTTGGCACGACGTGGCGCGTCGGTCGTCGTCAACGATCTCGGCGGGACCATGCACGGCGCAGGCGCCGACAGGTCCGTGGCCGGCCAGGTCGTCGAGGAGATCGCAGCGGCGGGCGGAACCGCTGTCCCGTCTCACGACTCCGTCGACCGTGCGCGGCCTCGCCTGCCGCGCCGAGCCTGCTGACAGATCGCGAAACAGCGACGTTTCGCGATCTCCCCGCAGTGTCGAGCCCCTGATGCGACCCGTCTGAGCGGCGCTTTCCTCGCGTCGGGCCACCAGGCGCGGACCGGGCCTTCTGGTAGCGTTAACCAAACATTGGGTCAGTCAGGCAAACCCGCGACGGGAGTCAGCAGCCGTGGAGGTGTTGTGGGGCGTCCGCCGGTGACGCCGACGAACGCCGGCCAGGCCTACGGCGACGGCACCAGACGCACCGAGATCCTGCAAACCGCGGCGTCGTTGATCGCCAGCTCCGGCCTGCGCACCTCGCTTCAGGAGATCGCGGACGCGGCCGGCATCCTTCCCGGCAGCTTGTATCACCATTTCGAGTCGAAGGAAGCGATCCTCGTCGAGTTGCTCAATCGGTATCACGCCGATCTGGATCGCATCGCCGAGCACGCGCAGGGGAAGCTGGACGACCCGACGTCGTTGTCGGCCTTTGACCGGATCGTCGATCTCAGCGCCGCGATCGCGCAGTGCGCGGTGACCCACGGCGCGGCGCTGCAGATGACCTTCTACGAGGGACACGGTCCGAACAAGGAACTCACCGCCCTGGCGCAACAGCGGCCGACGGCGATCCTGGACGCGATGGCGCAGACGTTGCGGGCCGCCCGCTGGAGCGGCTATCTGCAGTCCGATGTCGACCTGCCCGTCCTCGCCGACCGGCTCGTCCAGGTAATGCTGCAGGTCGGGCTCGACGTGATCCGGTACAACGCCAGCGCCGACAAACTGGCCGATCTGCTGTGCCGGATCCTGTTGGAGGGCCTGGCAACTGGCTCACCAACCGATGCGCAACTCGACGGGTCGGCCGCGTTCATCGCGGCTGACGATGTGGTGAAGTCGTGGAGCGACGACGCCGACGCCGAACCCGGCGACAAGGCGGCCCATGTCCGAGCAGTCGCGCGCGCGGAGTTCGGCCGCAAAGGCTATGAGGTCACGACCATCAGGGATATCGCGTCGGCCGCCCAACTCGGCACCGGCACGGTGTACCGCCTGATCGGGTCGAAGGATCAACTGCTGGCGTCGATCATGCAGTCGTTCGGCGAGAAGGTCGCCGAGGGCTGGACCCGCGTGCTGCGCTCCAACTCATCGGTGATCGAGAAGCTCGATGCATTGAGCTGGGTCAACACCAACGTGCTCGACCGCTTCGGAGACGAGTTCCGCATCCAGCTGGCCTGGATGCGGCAGTCTCCCCCAGACGCACCGAACATCGGCTGGCTCTTCGGCAAGCGCATACGGCAGATGAAAACGCTGCTGGCCGAGGGTATTCGAGCCGGCGAGATCGCGGTCGACAGCCCGGCGAACGAGACGCTGGCGCGGTCGGTCATCGGCGTCGGATGGATACCGGAGAACATCCTGCACGAACTCGGCACGCGGGCGTCGCTCATTCACCAACGCAACACGATGTTGCGCGGAGTCGTAGCGAACGCCGACCGACAGCTCTGACCTGCCGGAAAGCCCATTCTCGAAAATGTGGCCGTGCTTCTCTGAAATGGAGAGTACGTTGTTGGAGCATGCAAACGGTTCGTAGCTTCTGTCGAGTGTGCACATCGGTCTGTGGGATCCTCGTCGACGTCGAAGGCGACGAGGTGATCCGCGTCCGTGGCGATCAGGACCACCCGTTCTCCCGGGGTTACACGTGTGCCAAGGGGCGTGCGCTGCCGCAGTTGCACCACCATCCGGACCGACTCGAACGGCCGCAGATGCGGGTCGACGGCCGGCTGCAGGACACCACTTGGGACGCATGTCTGGACGACCTGAGCACACGGCTCAAGGACATCATCGACCGCCACGGCCCGCAGTCGGTCGGCTTCTACTTCAGCACCATGGAGAGTGCCGGGTTCCGGATGGCGGAGGCCTTGCACGCGGCGATCGGCACCCCGGCCAAGTTCAGCCCGCTCACCATCGACGGCACGGCCAAGCCGTTGGTTTCCGACCTGGTCGGCGGATTCATGGGCCTCTCCGGCCGAACGGATTTCGACAAGACCGACTTCTTGCTGCTCGTCGGCGTGAATCCCGTTGTCTCGCATGGTCACGCGATCTCGATGCCCAATCCCACCGGAACGGTCCGCGAGATCGCCAAGAGGGGGCAGGTGTGGGTCATCGACCCGCGGCGCACGGAGACGGCGCGGCTGGCGACCGGCCACCTTGCGCCGCGTCCGAGCACCGACCATGCGGTGCTCGCGTTCCTGGTTCGCGAGATCCTGCGCGACGGCATGAAGAAGGATGTGCCGGTTCAAGGCGTCGATGCGCTGGCGGCGGCGGTCGAGCCGTTCACCGTGGAGCACACCGCCATGTTCGCGGACGTACCCGAACCCGATTTGATGCACCTGTGCGACGCGGTGCGCAGCGCAACGTGCGTCGCGATCGAGACCGGGACAGGTGTCACCATGACGGCCGATCGGGCCAACGTCACCCAATGGCTTGCATGGGTGCTGATGATCCTCACCGGCGCGATGAACCGGCCGGGCGGAACCTGGTTCCATCCCGGATTCGCCTATCAGCTCGAGACTTTCGGCGACCTGCTGCCGATAACACCGATCGAAGGGTCCTTCGGTCCGGGCCCGAGCAGCCGCCCGGAGGCGCAGGCGTTCATCAACGAATGGCCGTGCGCGGTGCTGCCCGACGAGGTCGAGGCGGGCAACATCCGCGCCCTCATCAACGTCGGCGGCAGCCTCGTCACGTCGTTTCCCGAGACGGGTAAGCTGATCCCGGCACTGCAGAACCTCGAACTGTTCGCGACCACCGAGATCATCGACAACGAGACCACCCAGTTGGCCACTCATGTCCTGCCGACCAAGGACCCGTTGGAACGGCCGGACATCACTATTCACGACATCCTGAGTTCACGCGTGTCCGTGCAGTACACCCCCGCGGTGGTGGAGCCGGTCGGCGAGCGCAGATCGATGTGGTGGGTGTTCGCCGAGATCGGCACGCGACTCGGGTATGAGATGGGCAATCTCGGCGATCCGGCGACGAGCACCGACGACGATGTGCTCACGGTGTTACTGGCCGGCGCCAGAAGCAAATACGACGAAGTGGCGGAAAAGGGTTGGGCGGAGGCCGCTCGCGAGCTGCCGGCGGCATGGGTCGACGAGCACATCGAGCGGATGGGCGGTTGGCGGCTGGCCCCGCCGCTGCTGGTCGACCAGCTCGCGGCCCTGGAAGCACCGGCCCCGTTGGTCATGGTTCCTCGACGGCAACGCAAGAAGCTCAATGCCCAGCTCGACATCCTCGGCGAGCCCGCCGAGATACTCGTCCATCCCGCTGATGGTGCTGCGGCGGGCGTGATCAGCGGTCAGCCGGTGACCGTCCGCAGCGCGAACGGCGAACTGACCGGCATCGCGAAGGTCGATGATTCGATCCGGCGCGGAGCGGTGTCGATTCCGCACGGCCACCACGCGGCCAACGTCAACCGGCTGACGAGCAAGGACGACATCGACGTGGTCACGGGCATGGTGCGCTATTCGGGTATACCGGTCAGCCTGCACCCGGCGTGACTAGCCGAGTCTGACCGGCAGCTTGGCCCATCCGCGCACACTCGCTGTGTGCGCCTTCGCGGCGTTGTCGTAGTCGACTTCCCAGTCGGGCCAGCGCTTGAGTACCTCTTCGAGCACCACTCGCGCCTGCATGCGCGCGAGCGCCGATCCGAGGCAGAAATGCAACCCCTGCCCGAAGCTGAGATGCGCACCGCCGCGGTGGATGTCGAAGCGGTCCGGATCGGCGAAATGCCGTTCATCCCGGTTGGCAGAGCCGTTGAGCAGTAGCATCACCGAGCCCTCGGGAATGACCTGGCCCAGGCATTCGGTATCTCGCGCGAGCGTGCGCGCCTGCACGGGAGACGGTGCCTCGTAACGCAATACCTCCTCGATCGCCCGGGGTATCAACGAGAAATCGTTCGCAAGCTCATGGCGCTGGTCCGGGTGCTCGGCGAGGAGTTGACCCGCGAAGCCGATCAACCGCGTCGTCGTCTCGTTGCCTGCGCCCGCGATCATGCCGGTGTACATCAGCACCTCGGTCCGAGTCAGCCGCCGGCGTGTGCCATCCTCATCCACCTCGGCGTTGAGAAGTTGGGTCATCAGGTCGTCGGAGGGATGGTCGGCCCGCCAGTCGATGTACTCGGCGAACAGCCGGTAGCTGTTGTCGAACAAATCCTGACGTACTCCGCCGAACTTCCCGTCCTTCAGCGTTAGCGAGTCGTTGGAGGTGTCGCGAATGGTCGCCTGGTTGTCCTCGGGAATGCCCAGCAGGTATCCGATTGTCTGCATCGGGATCATCGCACCGATGTCTCCGATGAAGTCGAACCGGTCCGAGCCAACCAGTGGCTCGATCGCGCGCACGCAGTACTCCCGCGTCAGCGGCTCGATCGCCTCCATCCGCCGTGGTGTGAAGACCCGAGAGAGCAACTTGCGATGGAGGTCATGAATGGGTGGGTCCTCGAACAGGATGATCCCGGGAGGGACATCCATGCCGCTGAGGATGACGTCGATCGTGGTGCCGCGCCCCGACCGATAGGTGTCCCAGTTGTGCAGCTCGCGGGCGACGTCCTCATAGCGGCTCAGCGCATAGAAGTTGTATTTCTCGTTGAAGTACAACGGCGCCTCGTCCCGCAGCCGCTTCCAGACCGGGTAGGGATCGTCGTCGATCGCGAAATCGTAAGGGTCGTAATAGACGTCGACCGCGCTCGCGTCCGTCATCGCGCCGCCTCGGACATGACGACCTCGCCGACCCGCTTCAGGTACGGCCAGGCGATGTCCGGCGGCACACCGCCGCACAGCGGCGAAAGGTTCAGCACCTCACCGGCACGCACCCGCGTCACCGCTTCGGAGACGCTGTAGATCCGATGCGACGTCGGGTTGGCCCGAAGCTCGTCGACCGTCTTCACATCGGAGAAGCCCGCGCTGTAGTCGTTGCCCGGATTCCAGTCGGCGTACGCGCGCACGTCGTGCAGCAGGTACTGACCGATTTCGTCCCACGCCTTGTCGACGTCGTCGGCGACGAAGCAGACGGACGGGGTTTCGCGGTCCGGTAGGAAGATCGGCCCGGGTTCGTGCCCGTGCTCATGACAGGCCTCCTGGTATGCCTCCTGCATACCGTCGACGTTCGCGTTGCCGAGCATGCCGAGCCCGTATCGGCCTGCCCGCCGCGCCGCCGCCACCGAGCCGCCGCCCCACATCAGCATCGGGCCGCCCTCGGTGTACGGCTGCGGTGTGGCGTTGATGCGTCTGCCGTCGAAAATCGCCTCGCCGGAGAGCAGTTCGCGCAGCAGGGCCAGTTTCTCGTCGGCGAGCCGCCCGCGGCTGCGCATGTCCACACCGAAGTGTTCGAACTCCTCCGGCCGGTAGCCGAGCGCGAGGATGTAGGTGGCGCGGCCCTTGCTGATGATGTCGAGCACCGCCATGTCCTCGGCGAGGCGGACCGGGTCGTAGAACGGCAGCAGCAGAATCAGGCTGAGCGGGAGGCGTTGGGTGCGTCCGGCGATCGCGGCGGCGAGGATGAGCGGCGACGGTAGATAGCCGTCGTGCGCGCCGTGATGTTCGCAGAGCACGGCGGCGAGGGCGCCGTGGTTCTCGGCCCATTCGCACATGTCCGTCGCGGCGGAGTACAGCTCCACCGTCGGCGCGCCGATCTCGGGAGCGCGCATGTCAAAACGGAGCATGTACATGGCGCCTCCAGTGCTCGATTTCTGCCCTATGGCTGTTCTAGCAGCGAATTCACGACCGTCATGCAGAAATCGCCGAGTCGGCTCATTCGAAGGCGTGCCGCGGCAAGGTGCTCGGCATGTCGAGGCTGCTGAGCAGCCCTGCGGGCGCGTCGATGACGTACGGGATGGCGTTGACGACGCGCATGGCGGTGGCGGCCATCGCGGCGCGGCCCGCCCCGTACCCTTCGGCGTCGCCGAGATTCATCGCGCAGTGGATGTCGGGGTCCCCCTCGATGTCGACGCGATAGGTGGCGTCGAACTCCGATGTCGGCCAGTCGGGCGCGACATCGCGGACCATCCGAATGATGTGTTCGATCACGATCGCCTCCCGGCCGTTGACCACCCCGGCCGCCCTGGTGAGCACCGCCCCGCAGGTGCCCGCCGCGATGGTGCCGAAAGCGACCTCGATATCGCGCTCGGTGAGCCGCCTGTCCAGCGAGCCGCGGACCTCGGAGACATCGACACCGAGGCCGTCGGCCATCAGATGGATCGGCGCCTTCCACGCCATCCAGCAGAAGCAGGGGGTGCAGGCGGCGATCGCGGACGCTCAGGTAGATGCCTGCGACGGTGAACAGAATGCCGCTGGCCCAGCCGAAGATCACCGCGCCCGTGAGCAGGGGCGTCAACTCGGTGTTCACCGCTCGCGCTCGTCCCGTGCGCCGCCACGGGCTTCAGGGTCGAAGTACAGCACCAGGACGAAGATTACAGCGATCAGCCCGAACAGCGTGCCGAGCATGATGAGTTGGCCCACGACGGCCCCTTCCGCATGTCCTCCAGATCGATAATAGTGGACACTATTAAAACCGGTTGGTCAAGGCCGTCTAGGGTGGAGCGCTGTGAACACGTCGGGCCGGGCCGTGCGCAGGCCCCCGGGCGAGGCGCGTCGACTTCTGCTCGACGCCGCCCGTGAGCTGTTCGCGCGCAAGGACTATCGCAGCACGACAACACGTGAGATCGCCGAGACCGCAGGCGTCACGGAGTATCTCTTGTTCCGCCACTTCGGCTCCAAGGCCGGACTGTTCCGCGAAGCGCTGGTGCTGCCCTTCACGAGTATCGTCGATGAGTTCGCCGCGACCTGGCAGACCATCGATCACGAGGCGACCGTCGAGGAGGAATTGGCGCGCCACTTCGTCGAACGGGTCTACGACGTGGTCGTCGAACGCCGGGGTCTGCTTCTCACGCTGGTCGCATCCGAGGCGTTCAGCGACGAGGAGATCGCCGACGCGGGAATCGCCGACATCAGGCGGGCGCTCGGGGTGCTCGGCCGGATCAGCGGCGAGGGAATGCAGTTGCGCGGAATGCAGTCCAGCCAGCCGGATCTGGCTGCGCATTCGACGATGGCGATGATCGTCGGCATGGTCGCGCTGCGGTCGACCTTCTTCGGCACGAAGCCGCCCTCACGGGACGCGATCGTCGATGAACTCGTTCAAGCCACCCTGCACGGTTTCCTGCACCGCGGCGATTAGCCGCGCAGGGTGGCGTGGGGGCTCTGGCCGTAGGCCGACCGGTAGCTCGCCGCGAACCGGCCCGTGTGAGCGAAGCCCCACCGCCGCGCGATTTCCGCGACGGTGACCGTCATCCGGTTGCCGGCCTGCAGGTCGCGATGCGCGTGGTTGAGGCGGACCGTGCGCACGTACTGCATAGGCGTGCAGTCGAGATGTCTGCGGAACATGTATTGAATCGCGCGGGGCGATACGGACACCGCTTCGGCAATGTCTGCGAGAGAGATGTCGCGCTGGGCGTTGTCGTCGATGAAGGCGATGGCCCGGCCCAGCAGCGTCGGCGTGCTGTCGTGCCGATCGACCGCGGTGGGTTCCGTCAGTGCCGTATTGGGGTAGGCCGTCAGGATGGCGGCCGCCAGATGGCGTTGCGCCGCACCCGCGATCAGCGGATTCTGCGCCGCATCCGGGTCGGCCGCGACGGTGTCGCGCATGTAGTCGATCGCAGCGGCCAATTGCCGATTCGCCGCGTCCGACACCGGCGCCGACCCGGTGAGCCGCACGTCGCCGCCGCCGCGATTCTCCGCCAACTGTCCGAGGAAGGCCTTGTCGATGAGAACGGTGTCCCAGCGGCCGCGGTGACAGGCCCCGCTGAACGGCTCGGCCTCGAGTGCGCCTATTGCGCCGACCCGACCGGGTCCGAACACCTCGGGAGGTCCCTGCTTGGTGGCCAATTCCATGGCCCCGGAACGCAGTCGAGCCAGCAGAATCTTCTCGGGCGGCACCATGGTGAAGCTGAAGGTGTAGCCGAAGTCGGCTTCGTCGATACTCGTCGATCCGACGAGCGACCGCACGATGTGTGCGGGCATCGGGACTCCGCGTCGCTGCGCGTCCATCCGGATCCGGCCGAAGAACGCGCTGACGACTTCTTCGGCGACGCTGACGTCATCGGTGTCAAGGAGAACTGAGCACATGAATTCGGCCTCTTCGTCAACGACACGATTTCATCGGCGGCCATCATCCTGAGCCAGCCTCGACGCCGGAGTCATCGCCTCGGCGCCGCAAGTTTCATCTTGCAGAGCCGCCCGCCGATGCGTCAACGCGCAGCCGTGACGAAATGATGACGTCAGGGACTGGCGAAGCCCGCCGCATCGAGAGCCTTCTGGCCCGCTTCCCCGGTCACCAGCTCGACGAACTTGCCGGCCAGGTCGGCGTGCTTCGACTGTGTGAGCGTCGCTATCGGGTAGGTGTTCACGGCATCGGCGGACTCCGGGAAAGGCACCGCGGTCACCGTGTCGCCCGCACCCCGCGCGTCGGTGACGTAGACGAGTCCCGCGTCGGCCTCGCCGCTTCTGACCTTGCCGAGCACGTCGGTCACCTGGGACTCCTCGCTGACGGGGTCCAGTCGCACGCCGGTTGCCTTCTCGATGTGCTCGGTCGCTGAGCCGCACGGCACCTGCGGTGCACACACCACGACGGACAGGCCCGGTTGCGCGAGGTCTTCGAAGGACGCGATGTTCTTCGGATTGCCCGGTGTCGCAACGATTGTCAGTGTGTTGGACGCGAAGTTCACCGGTTGCTCCGCAAGCAGGCCTGCGTCTGCTGCCTTGTCCATGTTCTTGGTGTCCGCGGAGGCGAACACGTCGGCGGGCGCACCCTGCGTCAACTGGGTCACCAGATCGGAGGACCCGGCGAAGGCGAACTGGATGTCGCTGCCCGGGTTGTCGGCCTTGAAACGTTCGCCGATCTCGGTGAACGACTTCTTCAGCGAGGCGGCGGCGAACACGGTGAGCCGGTTACCGTCGCTGCCTGCGTCGCCTGAATAGCCGCATCCGGCGACCGCAAGGCCGATGACGGCGAGGAGAACGGCGGCGTCGCGAACTCTGATCAGCGACACGCGCGCATCATATCCGCAAGTTCGGCTGCGGCTCCCGCTTCTGTCCGCATGTGCGGATCTCTCCCAGACCGCGCTTGCGCCTTAATCGGTTTCGGGCAGCGACGCCCCTACCGCCAGCTCGGCGTACTGTCGCATGAGTCGCAATGCGGTGGCGCGGCTCAGTTCCGGGTCGCGCGCGACGATGCGGTAGCCGAAGTAGTCCTCCATCGACATCAGCGACATCGCTATGTCGTGCGCGGGATGCTGCAAGCGGAACGCCCCGCGGTCTGCGCCGGCGTTCAGAAGGTCGGTGTAGAGGTCGACCTGGTGGTGGTAGATGCCTTGTACATCGCGGCGCTGGTCGAGTTCGAAACCGGCGGAGAGCACGGCCCGCCAGATCGCGCGCCACTCCGCGTCCTCGGGGCCGGTCGGCAGACCGGCAGCCATCGTCATAGTCAGCTGCTCGCACGGGTCGTCGTACTCGGTTCGAAGCCTGAGCCGGTCGTCGTAGAAGCGGACGTCGGAGCGCAGCGCGAGCTCGGAGAGCAGCTGTGCCATGTTCTTGAAGTAGTAGCGCACAGCGTTCGTCGTCAGCCCGAGTTCGGCAGCGAGGTCGGAGAGCTTGAGCGTGGCCAGGTCGTGGCGCTCGATGAGCGCGATGGCGGCATCCATGATGTCGCCACGCCTCTCTACCTGCCGGTTCGGCCGCGCCATGTCTCCGTCACTCCTGTCGCTGCCCGGTGCGGGTCCAACATATTCTGCACTTTCTCTTGCGTCGTGGCTCGCACCGGCGCATAGTTATTTTCCCCTTAGGAAAAAAACTCTTCATGGAACGAGGATAGAAGGTGCGTGCCAGAGACCTCGGCGTGGTCATCGGAAAACACCCGACCGGACCGGCGAACGCCATCACCGACGTCGCGGGCGTGCGGGTCGGCCACACCACCCTCAACGCCGACGGGCCGCCCGCCGTGCACACCGGCGTCACCGTCGTCATCCCTCACGACGACATCTGGACCGAGCCCGTCTTCGCGGGATCGCACCGGCTCAACGGCAGCGGTGAAATGACCGGGCTGGAGTGGATCCGGGAGTCCGGCGAGCTGACCGCCGCGATCGGACTCACCAATACGCACAGCGTCGGCGTCGTCCGTGACGAACTGGTGGCAGCGCAGGTCCGGGCCCGCGGCGAGGGCCTTTACTGGTCGCTGCCTGTAGTCGGTGAGACCTATGACGGTCCGCTCAACGACATCAACGGCTTTCATGTTCGGCCCGAGCACGTGCGATCGGCACTGGACAAGGCTTCCCCTGCCCCGCCTGCCGAAGGCAACGTCGGCGGGGGTACCGGCATGATCTGCCACGGCTTCAAGGGCGGCATCGGCACCGCTTCACGCGTCACTGATACCGCGGCCGGGCAGTACACCGTCGGGGTCCTCGTTCAAGCCAATCACGGTCGGCGCGAACGCCTTCGGATCAACGGTGCACCCGTCGGCGAACTGATCGGACCGTCCCAGGTGCCGCTGCCGGACCTGCCCGCAGGGTACGAACCGGGGTCAGGCTCGATCATCGTCGTGGTCGCCACCGACGCCCCGCTGCTGCCCCATCAGTGCACCCGATTGGCGCAGCGCTCGGCGCTTGCGGTGAGCCGACTCGGTGGAACGGGTGAGCAGTACAGCGGCGACCTGATGCTCGCGTTCGCGACGGGCAACCGCGGTATCCCGCCCTACGCCTGGGACGAGGATGCCGGCACCGCGCGGCCCGAGATATCGCTGCGAATGGTGGCGCCGCAGTTGATGACCCGGCTGTTCGATCTCACGATCGACGCCACCGAGGAGGCCATCGTCAACGCCATGGTTTCGGCCACCACGATGACGGGCCGCAACGGCTTCACCGCTCACGCCATCGATCACGACCTACTACGACAAGCAATGTCCGCCACCCGTCGATTCCAGGAGATCTCATGACCACACCGACCCAGACTGAAGGGCGCCGCCTGACCGGGCACCTCGGCCCCGTCGGCATCGTCTTCATGGTCGTCGCGGCCGCCGCGCCGCTCACCGTGATCGGCGGCAACATGCCGCTGGCCATGGGGCTCGGCAACGGTGCGGGCGCACCGGTGGGATTCGTCATCGCCGCCCTGGTGCTGCTGGTGTTCAGCATCGGCTTCGTGACGATGACGCCGTACGTGCCCGAGGCGGGCGCGTTCTTCTCGTATGTGACCGTCGGTCTTGGCGAGCGAATGGGCAAGGGCATCGCGGTCGTCGCGTTGATCGCCTACACCGCAATACAAATCGGCATCTACGGATACATCGGTTGGGCGATCTCCGACACCGTGAACCACTACGGCGGCCCGACGATCCCGTGGCCGGTTTACGCGTTCGCCGTGCTGGCGATCGTCGCGGTGCTCGGGTACCGGCACATCGAACTGAGCGCCAAGGTGCTCGGGGTGGCTTTGGCTCTCGAGATCGGCATCGTCGTCATTCTGGACATCGTCATGGTCGCCAACCCGGGCCCGGCAGGCGTCACCGTCGCATCCTTCGACCCCGGCGTGTTCACGCAGGGCACGATCGGCATCGCGATCCTATTCGCTTTGACCGGGTTCATCGGCTTCGAGGCCACCGCGGTCTTCCGCGACGAGGCCCGCGACCCGGAGCACACCATCCCCCGCGCCACCTACGCCGCGGTGATCATCATCGGCGCGTTCTACGCAATCACCGTGTGGGCGTTCGTCGTTGCGATCGGTCCGGATCAGGTGACCGGCGTAGCGCAGAAGACGCTCGACGGAGAGGGCAACATGCTGCTGGACACCGCCGGCGACATGCTGGGCACGGCCGGTCGCGACATCATGAACATCCTGCTGCTGACAAGCCTGTTCGCCTGCGTACTGTCCTTCCACAACGTGATCGCTCGCTACCAGTTCGTGCTGGCAGGGAAGGGCCTGCTTCCCGCTCGGCTGGCGAAGGTGCACGACGACCATGAGTCGCCGTCGTTCTCGTCGTTGGTGCAGACCGTCACGGCCGCGGTCATCGTCGCCATATTGGCGATCCTCGGTATCGATCCGCTGGTCGGTGTCTTCGGCTCGATGGCAGGTGTCGCCACGGTGGGCATGGTCATGCTGATGCTCACCACGTCGATTGCGGTGCTGGCTTTCTTCGTGCGCAATCGGGAACGTGCGTCTGGCCTGTTGTGGACGACCCGGATCGCACCTGCGCTGGCCGTGCTGGGGCTGCTCGGCAGCCTGTGGCTGGTGTTGTCGAACTTCACCTTGGTGACCGGCGGCAGCGCGACGCTGAGCACCGTCTTGGCCGCGATTCCGTTCGTGGGGCTGATCGTCGGGTTCCTGGCCTGGCGTCCGTCGCAGTCGCTGTCGGCGGCGGTTTCAACGGACGCTTGAGGTGTTCACCCCTGGTGTCAGTCGCTCTCGGCGATGAACTCGAGGCCGGCGCGAATGGCGGGCCGGTGGCGGAGAATTCGGTAATGCGCCAACCGGCCGAGCCCTCGGGTGGTCAGCAGGTGTGCGCCTGCCCATGATGTGGCCAGACGTTCGGTGGCCGCATAAGGGCTGTCCGGATCGTCGGGGTCGTGGATGAGGAGCAACGGCGGATAGTCGGCTCGTCGACCGATCCGCGTCATGTTGGTCTC
The DNA here is from genome assembly GCF_002968285.2 of Mycobacterium sp. ITM-2016-00318. NCBI lineage: Bacteria > Bacillati > Actinomycetota > Actinomycetes > Mycobacteriales > Mycobacteriaceae > Mycobacterium > Mycobacterium sp. ITM-2016-00318. The sequence goes on from NZ_CP134400.1 coordinate 4,396,853, forward strand.
TTCCAGCGGCATTGAGATGCGGACTTCCAAGCGGCGGTGCAGGCCGGCGCGGATCCGGTGGCCGAACCCGTGGCGCGCGGCGAACAGGTCGAGATAGAGAGGGAAATCGCCCATGGGCGCCAGGAGGACCAAGCGTCCTACGCTCGCGCCCCTCGCTGCGGCTAATGCAGTTGAATTCGCTCCAAGCGAGTGCGCTACGACCGCGTGGGCGGGCCCGTGGGTCTCGATCACGGCCGCGATCGCGTCCGCGCACTCGGTTGCAGTTGTACGGCCGGGCGCGAGCTTGCCCGGATCGGATTCGTTGTGGCTGGGCAAGTCGAAGGCAATGACGCGATACCCGGCCTCCACCAGCGGTTTGATGAACATTCCCAAATGCGGACGCCGGCCGCCCCAGCCGTGAACCAGATAAATCGGCGCGCCCTCGCCCCATTCCTCACCTGCGATCCGGTGCCCGTCCCAGAACGCCTCTATCGGCTTTCCTGTGGGGACACCAGGCGGCATGCGCAGACTCGACTCGACTACGGGTGGAGTGCACCACAACTCGACTGCCCACCGCGACCCCCAGGCGGGCGCGAATCTCTCGAGTAGGCCGAATATCCGGCGCACTCGGGCCTCCACTGGGGGGAGGATGCCGGAGCCGACGACGTCGAGTGGAGCAATCTCGCCAGTGGTTGTGTGCGCCGCCGCCGGTCCAGATGCCTCTTCAGTCATGAGCCTCGGTTGCGTGCGAAGTGGGCTGGCACGCGTCGACTATATAGCTGGGTTGCGCCGACAACCTTGGTGACCGGCGGCAGCGCGACGCTGAGCACCGTCCTTGCCGCGATTCCGTTCGTGGGGCTGATCGTCGGGTTCCTGGCCTGGCGTCCGTCGCAGTCGCTGTCGTCCGTCTGACGTATTCGTCTCAGGTGCAGCAGCGGGGGTCAAGGACAATGCACAGCGCACCGAGGGCGTCGCGGTGCGGGCGGTGGAAAACGTTCATCCCGCGACGGTCTGACTCGACGAGTCCGGCGCGGCGGAGCTGGCCGAGGTGGTGGCTCACGGTGGATTCGGTAAGGCCGAGAACCTTCGCCAGGTCGCCGCTGTTTTGTTCGCCCTCTTGAGAGCTGAAGAGGTAGGACATGATCTTCACGCGTGCCGGGTCGGCGAGTGCTTTGAGCCGAAGAGCCACATGCAGGGCGTCCTCGTCACTCATCGGTCCCGCCGCTACGGGTGCACAGCAGACCGGCTCAGAGATGTCGATGGTCGGCAGCGTCTTGGGCATGAAGCCATTCTGCCAGGGTCCTTGACATATATCAAAAAGGTGTGCATCATCGCTGTCAGCGCGCTAGTTCGATATATGTCTCACAGGTAGGAGGATCATCATGTCCCGCGTTCAACTGGCTCTCAATGTCGACGACCTCGACGAGGCCATCACGTTCTACTCCACGCTGTTCAACACCCAGCCCGCCAAGGTCAAGGAGGGGTACGCGAACTTCGCCGTCGCCGAGCCGCCGTTGAAGTTGGTGTTACTGCAGAATCCGGGTAAGGGCGGCACGATCAACCACCTCGGGGTGGAAGTCGAGTCCAGCGAGCAGGTGCACGCCGAGCTCGCTCGCCTCTCGGGCGAAGGATTGTTCACCGACGAGGAAATCGGCACCACCTGTTGCTTCGCCACGCAAGACAAGGTGTGGGTCACCGGTCCCGCCGGGGAGAAGTGGGAGGTCTATACGAAACTCGCTGACTCCGACACCTTCGGCTCCAGCCCGCAGCATCCCAGCGACGATGCGGAAGCCGGTGTCTGCTGCGGTGGCACTGCCGCCGAAAACGACAAGGCGGCTGCGGCAAGCTCCTGTTGCTGAGCGAACGCATCATCAGATCGGCGGGCACCTACCACTGGCGGGTGCCCGCCGATTCTCATCTCCGCAACAGTTCATCCGGTGTTTCATTGTGTCTTGATTCGATGACTGTCAATATCGATGGGTGTCTAAGTCGCGGCTCCCGTTGATCGACATCGCGGGGTGTGAGGTTGCACCGCTGGTGCGTGAACCGTTGACCACGGAAGCCGCCGTCGAATTGGCTGGGATGCTCAAGGCATTGTCCGATCCCGTGCGACTGCGGCTTCTCAGCGTGATCGCCAGCCACAGCGGCGCGGAGGCGTGCGTCTGCGACATCTCGACGGGCATCGACCTCACCCAGCCGACCATCTCCCACCACCTCAAAGTGCTACGCAATGCTGGACTGCTGCACAGCCAGCGGCGTGGGTCGTGGGTGTACTACCGCGTGATCCCCGAAGCATTGCAGAAGCTGTCCGTCGTGTTGGGTGCAGACGCGTTGATCGGAGGCCGGTAGTGGCGGGCACCGATCTTCCGCGCCGACTGCTCGCAGAGTTCGTCGGTTCTGCCCTGCTCGTCACCGTCGTCGTCGGTTCCGGTATCGCCGCCGCGCAGTTGTCGGCCAACGATGTCGGATTGCAGCTTCTGGAGAACTCCACGGCCACGGTGTTCGGCATCGCGGTTCTCATCTTGATGTTCGGCCCTGTTTCAGGTGCACACTTCAATCCCGTTGTCACAGGAGCTGACTGGCTTCTCGGTCGCCGTTCGGGTAGCGGCATCGTCGGCAGTGACGCGGTCGCGTATGCCACGGTGCAGGTCATCGGCGCGGTGGCCGGGGCATGGCTGGCCAACGTCATGTTCGACCGCCGCGTTTTCGAACTGGCCACCAAAGAGCGCATCACCATTGGGCATCTCGTCGGCGAGGTCGTCGCGACCGCAGGGTTGGTCACGTTGATTTTCACTCTGGCGCGAACTGGTCGCGCCGGTCTATCCGCGGCGGCGGTCGGCGCGTATATCGGAGCCGCCTACTGGTTCACCAGTTCAACCTCGTTCGCCAACCCGGCGGTCACGGTTGGGCGAATGTTTTCTGACAGCTTCGCCGGCATCGCACCAAGCTCTGCGCCAGGGTTCATCGGTGCGCAGATCGTCGGCGCACTGGTCGGTTTGGCGTTGGTTGTGACCCTTCATCCCGACGCCGCCAAGACGGCTGACGACGTTGTCGTACCGCATCGTCCGACCGGATGGAGAGCAAAGTGACCGATGGCAAGCCCACAGTGCTGTTCTTGTGCACCCACAACGCGGGGCGCTCCCAAATGGCCCTCGGATTCTTCGGTCACCTCGCGGGCGATAACGGTGTCGCGTGGTCGGGCGGATCAGAACCCGGCAACGAGATCAATCCGTCCGCTGTCCAGGCGATGTCTGAGGTGGGTATCGACATCACCGGCGAGTTTCCCAAGCCGTGGACCGACGAGATCGTCCAAGCCGCCGATGTCGTGGTGACCATGGGGTGCGGTGACGCCTGCCCGATCTTTCCCGGTAAGCGGTACGAGAATTGGGAGTTGCCCGACCCCGCCGGTCAGGATGTCGATGCGGTCCGGCCAATCCGCGACGACATCGAAGAACGCGTCCGCAACCTACTCTCCGACTTGGGAATCACGCCAGGTCGCTAGCAGGAGTCACGTCGCAAAGCGCCTCGACGACATACTTGCTCGTCCGTCCGGTCGGTGACGACTGCAATTTTCTAGCGGAGTTCGAGCATGTGTCGGCTCAGCTGTCGTAGTCGACTGCGACCGTTGGGGTGGTGGGATGGCATTGACAGGTCAGTATGAAGCCGGCCTCGACCTCGGCTCTGTTAAGTGCAAAATTTTGCTCCATCGATACTGCTCCTGTTGTGATCCTGGCTTTGCAAGTGCCACACGCGCCGCCGAGACAGGCGTACGGCGCGTCGATGTTGTTTTTCAGCGCGGATTCGAGGACGGTTTCACCCGCGGCGAGTTCCACGGTGTGATTCGCGCCGGACAGCGTGATGGTCACTTCTGACTTGGGAAAGTCATCGACGTGTGCGGGTCGGTTCGTGCCGCGGAACAGTTCGAGGTGTATCCGCTCGGTCGGCACCTCAACAGATGCGAGGTCATCGCGCATTGTCGTGACGAGATCGCTTGGGCCGCACAGGTACCAGCGGTCGATCGAAGTAAGATCGCCGGCGAGCAGGGGTTGAATCATCGCCAGGTCGATGCGACCGCGAAGAGAGGCGGGGTGGTGCGCCTCTGCGGAGCGGATGTGAAAGATGCGTAACCGGTCTGCATATCGAGATTCGAGCTCATCGAGTTCGGTGGCGAACATGGTCGACTCTGCGGTTCGGTTGCCGTAGAAGAGGGTAAAGCAGCTTTCCGTCTCAATCTCCATGGTGGTGCGCATGATCGACATGATGGGCGTGATGCCGCTCCCGGCCGCTACAGCGACATAGTCGCGCCGTGCGAGTGGATCAAGGGGTGCGCCGAAGCTACCCGTGGGCGTCATCAGCTCCAGGACGTCACCGGCTCGCAATGTTTCGACCGCGAAGGTGGAGAACATCCCTCCGTCGATGCGCCTTACGCCGATCGCCAGTTGTCCCGATGTGGCCGAGGTACAAATCGAGTAGTTTCGTCGCACTTCCTGCCCACCGATGTGGTGTCTAACCGTCAGGTGTTGACCTGCCTGGAATCGGAATTGGGCGCTGAGGTGATCGGGAACGTCGAAAGTGACTTTGACGCTGTCTGGTGTCAGGGGCTCCACGCTTTTGACAGGGATCGGGTGGGTGCTGGCATGGCGCGCGGCGGAGGAACGCGGCATTCGGACTGGCAGCAGCGCGGCTAGTTTGCCGTTGAGGCGTTTCCACTCGCGGTACGCCGGGGCGTTTAGCTGCTGCCCGAAGACGGTGCTTATTGCCGCATCGCGCTCGAGGTAGGCGTCCTCATTGCGTCGCCATGCCGCGACGTAGCGGTAGAAGGGAATGGACGGGTGTAGGTGGTGGACCAAGTGATAGTTCTGCGACAACAACAGGGGCGTGAGGATCCACTCTGAGCCGACGCGGTTGCGGGTCGCGCGATAGCGGTTCTCGCGTTGGGTCTCTTCCAGGTCGTGGTGTGGCAGCCAGTCGAACCACCAAGCCAGTACGAACATCGCCACCCGCTCGGGAATCAGGTAGATCAGCGCGAGCATCCACAGGTGTCCGGTGAAGGCAGCCAACACGATGGCTGTCACCGAAAAGGTCATCAAGGCCACCGTTTCGAGAATCTCCGCAGGTGGGCGCCTGCGCAGGTTACGTACCAAGAAACCGATGTATGGCAGATCCATCGCCGGGAAGCGGACGGGTAGCTGCCACCAGGGTGCGGCGCTGACGAAGTGATCGGGATCGGACCCACCCTCATTGGTGTTGCGGTGGTGCTCAATATGGATGAACGCGAACGATTTGAATGAAATCAGAGGCGAGACGAAGAACATCGCTACGCGACCGAAGGCGACGTTGACCCAGCGATGTGAGCTGATCGAGTAATGCGAGGCGTCGTGCAACACGGTGAACAGGACGAAGATTGCTGCGGAGTTCGCGGCGATAGTGGCAATTGCAGGCAAAGTGTCGGTGAGGGCAGCCCACGTTGATGCGCCGAAGAGCGCAAGCGCGAGTGTGAAAATGCCGACTATCGGCCAGGACAGCGTAGGAACCTGCTCGCCCGGATTTGGCAAAGCGTGGTGCGAGGCCACTAGTGGGGGTTTGGACGGTTGGGTCGTAGTCAGCATCGGAGTCCTTCGCGCTTCGGGGTCAGATGCCAACCTACGAACGGCCGGTGTCGGTCAACAAGACCCCCTCGGCCCTCTACGGTGTGCTGCTAGCACATTCGGCGCGCTCAGGCTCCAGCAAGTGAGGCTATGATTCGGGCAAAACCGAGGCCCCCAGCACGTCGCACACGAGTAGGGCGGCGTGCAGTTCGGCGACTTTGATCGTTGCGGGCCGGCCCCTGCGCTCTTCGGCACGACGCACCCTTTGCAGGACCGTGTTCTTGTGGATGCCCAAGGTGCGTGCTGCGGTCGTCAGACTCCCTTGCGCGTCGAGAACGGCCAGGAGTGCGGCGCGCTCGCCGCGTTCTTTCGTATCGTCTCGGGCGAGATCGCCGAGCTGAGCGGCAACGAAGGCCCTCGCCGCATCCAGGTCGCGCGAGATGGCGTCCACCAACGCAACGTCGCTGAACTCGGTGATCGATGGCGCTGCGCGCCCCGACAGTTCGATGATCCGGCGAGCGCGTAGCGCCTCGAGGTGGGAGGTGCGAAAGCCCGCAGCCCCCGGATGTGCCGAGCCCACCGCGATGTGAACGTTTTCGCGTTCGCCGGGAAACTCCGTCGCCATGCCCGTCAGCGAAGTCCTCACGTCTCCCGTCATCGATACCCATCCCCACACCGCGACTGGGCCGTCGGCCACGACGAGTGAGTGACTCACCCCGAGATACCTACCAACCTGCCTGGCGAATCCCTCGAGGTCGACGCCGCGGTCGTCGGCCCAGCACACGAAACCGATCTGTCGACCGGTGAGCCGGTGGCTGAGCACTCGTTCGGCCCGAGCGAGATCGACACGTTCGCCGGCTAGCAGTGCCCGCACGACGTCGTCGCGCTCGGCTCTTGCCTGGTTCTGGCGTCGGTCGAGCTCGGCGACGTACTCGGCAGCCACCAGACTGGAGATGCGGTCGATGTATCGAAACCCGTACCGCTCGAGATCGATGAACGTTCTCAGTGCCGCAGTGGGGTCGTCGATTCTGTCAGTAAGCCAGTCGGAAAGCTTCTCGGTGAAGTACTCATGACCCAACCGATAGAACCGCAGCATCACATCGACGCTGTGCCCTCGTGATGCCATTGCTCGCGCGTGTTCGAGCGCAGTTACCGGCGCCTCCGCAGCCGCCACGTCAATCCCATGACGGAACATCGAAAGTACCGCTTCGAGATTCGACGAGCACGATCCCAGGGACAGGCCGCGAAGCTCAGCATCCCCGCCGACCTCCGGTATCCGCTCGACTATGTACGCGTGCATGTCCTCGGCCAGGCTGGACACATTCGTCAGCAGAGACGCAGCGATACCCCTTCCCGCGTCCGCGCCGTGGGCCGGCTCTAGCGCGTCCATGACAGCACACTAACGTCGACAGAACTGCGACAGCCGGCCGTTCGCTGTCGACGCAGCACCGCACTTGTTGAGTGACTGGGGGACGCAAACCGGTCCGCGGGTCCAAAATGGGCCGAAATGCGAAAACGCGTCAATGAATCGCCAGCCCGATCACCTCTCTCACCGCAAAACAACCCGAAACCGCGCTCGAAGCGCTCGTGAACGCCCAAGACGTCACCGACATCGCGACCCGATACGAAGCCGGGCAAACCACTCAGCAGGTCGGTGCTCGTTACGGCATCTCCCATACGACCGTCGCTGCGGCGCTTCGGCGTGCATTTGCGGCCCCGCCCAGGATGGGGCTAAGCATCGCTGCCCCGTAGGGACACACGAAGGTGTTTACGGCGACAACACACACGCCGTCTTCGGCGCCGTTACCGGACCAAGCGGTTAGGTGTCTCACGCACTATCCGATGCGAAGAACGGAGTCGCCATCGCCGATAACACCGCCGCAGCGCTGGTCTATGGCCACCGCTACTGCACTACGATATTGTGATCCACATCACATCATGTGCGGCATTCGTTTCGCCGGACAGCGAGCGTCTAATCAGACGTCACAACTCGAACGCAACGGGAGCGGGGATAACTATGACAAGTGCTCAATCGGCGTCAAAGACCACAGGCGCAGCAGGCGCGGTGCCGTCGAGCGAAAACGTTTTGAGCAGTTCGCACGGCACGACCACGATCGCCGACACCGTCGTCTCCAAGATCGCCGGCATCGCCGCGCGTGAAGTCAACGGTGTCTTCGCCCTCGGCGGCGGTGGAGCCGCCCGCATGGTCGGGCAATTGCGCGAACGCATCCCCGGCGCCAGCGTCAATCAGGGGCAAGGGGTTTCGGTGGAGGTCGGGGAACGGCAGACCGCCGTCGACATCGATATCATCGCCGAATATGGGGTGGCCATGACTGACCTCGCTAGTGGGATACGCCGCAATGTGATCGCAGCTATCGAGCGGATGACCGGGCTCGAAGTCACGGAGGTCAACATCACCGTTCACGATGTGCATCTCGAAGACGAGGATGACGCCGACGAGCATGCCGGACCCGCCCGAGTGCAGTAATGACGGCTAGCACCCCGGCGCCGAACGAGCCGGCAGACCGCGTCGCGGCGGCGGTGCGGGCGGTGCCCGGCGTGGCCGACCTGCACCCGGGCATGTTCGGTGAAGTCGGCACGTACCTGCCCGGACGGCGCGTGCCCGGCATCCGCATCGACGACGGCGCGGTACAGGTGCACATCTGCGTGGTGTTCGGCGCCTCCTTGCGCGACACCGCCGCTGCGGTGCGTGCCGCCATCGCTGCGCAACTGCCCGACGCCACCGTCATAGATGTCACCGTCGAAGACGTGATCCGCGGCCAGCCGCGGTGACACTTTCGACATGAGGCCATCATCTCTCTTGGGAAGGACACAAAGTGACCACTAGCACAGTTGGACTGATCGCCGGCTTGCTGCTCGGATTGGCCGCCGCCGCAGGCGGTTTCACCGGCTTTTTGATCGCGCTCGTGCTCGGCGTGATTGGTTACATCATCGGTGGGCAGCGCGACGGGGAATTCGACGTGATGGCGCTGCTGCGGGGTCGCGACCGTGGCTGAGCCGTCAGACGCTGATCCCGGCGATCGTGGAACACTCGTCGTCAAGGACAGGGTTGCTCAGCGCATCGCGGTTCGTGCTGCCCGCGACACCGCGGGCGTGTTGCCGCAGGACGCAACGATGACCAAATTGATCGGTCGCGAGCTGCCCAAGGTGACCGTAATGATCTCGGCGGATCGGGTGCGCGCGGCCGTCGACGTTGCGGTGCCTTGGCCCTGCCCGCTCACAGACGTCGGCGCGGCGGTGCGGCAAAACGTCGGCACGGCCTTGCACCGGTTGGCCGGGCTGGAGGTCGACGGCGTTGATGTCACCGTCTCGAAGGTGGTCTCGGAAATTGAGACCACGCCCGCCCGGGTGCTGCAATGACCACCACCGACCTCGGGCAAGGCGGCGCCGACCGCACTCCCGACCAATGGCAAGGCGGCGATCACGACCGGTCGACGGCGCTTCCTGCGGCCGCCCCCGTCCCCGTCGCACCGCTGGCCGCGTCCTATCTCGGAGCGCTGTGCGGGATAGCGCTGGTGGTCCTGGGCGCGGTCGGCATCCGCGACGGCATCGTCGCGGCCGGCTGGATAGACGGCCGGCTGTGGACCCGCATGACGGTCGACTGGATCGACGGGCAGACTTTCCACGGCTGGATGGTGCCGGTCGGAATCATCGCAGCACTGCTGGGCCTGTTGTGCGTGGTGCTGGCGCTCAAGCCACGCCGTAAACGCGCGGTGGCATTGTCCGCACGCTCCAGCGTCTATCTCGAACTCTCCGACGCTGAGCGGGTGGCCGCGGCCGCGGCGCGCTCGGTCCCCGGCGTCGTGGACGCCAACGCTCGCGCGCGTCGCCGCCAAATCACCGTCCGCGCCCGCACAACTGGTGCTGATCCCGCCGAGCAGCGTGCTGCGGTGAGCGGCGCGGTCACCGACGCGCTTGCGCCGCTGACCGACGCCCCCAGAATCAAAGTCCGTGTGAGCACCGGAGGACGCCGATGAGACCCTTCGTGACCGGCGTCGACCGCCTCGGCACCCTTGTACTGGGTCTTCTTTTGCTCGCGATCGGCGTCGGTTTCCTCGCGTGGGCCGTTGTCGACGTCGACAATGCCACCGTGTTGACCGCTCCGGGTCTGGCAACCGCAGCCGGGTCGGCCTGGTGGCCATGGGCCACGGGCGCCGCCGGCGTGGTGTTGGTGCCGTTGGGGATGCGCTGGCTGCTTAGCCGGGGACCCGCCGAACGCCCTAGGCCGCTGACGCTGCCCGGAAGCGACCAGACGGGAAGGCTGACCGCCGACCTCAAGTCGCTGGCGAGCGCCGCCGCCGACCAGCTGAGCAGTCATCCGGCGGTACGCTCGGCGAAAGGTTCGGCGATCGTCGACCGCGGCGCGCCGAGTATTCAGCTGAAAGCAACCGCGTCTTCCGCCGAGACACTGGCAGAGGCGGTTCGCGCCGCCGATGACATCGCGACGACTGCGACCGGCATGCTCGGCGACGCCATAGTCGTTCGCACTCGACTGCACGTCGACACCAAACGCCGCGCCGAGCGACGCCTCGCCTGACTGCTCAGAGGTGAGCATCGCCTCGGTGGTGCACGCAGGTCTGGACGCTGGGATGGCAGCGCACCGGTACTGGCGACCAGCTAGCTGGCACGCCGCCCCCGGGGAAGCGCTTAATCGTCTAGCCGTACTGATTCGAGAGGTTAGGTACGCGGGTGGCGGGTGGTTGGCCTCCGAGTGCGGTGTTGCCGCGGTGGTAATTGTAGGTGCAGCCAGCCGGCAACGACGGTGGGGAATTGTTACGAGGACGACTGCAAGCACACCCGACTGGGTAGACAACGTTCGACGATCCCCCGTTCGGGGAGCAGCAGAGAGAGTGATGAGCCATGAGCGGTTCCGATAAGGCCAGTAACAAAGTGCAGCGGCTCAGGGGCAAGGCGAAAGAGACAATCGGCCGTGCCATCGGAGACCCCGCGCTTGAAAATCAAGGCGGACGCGATCAGCGCGGATCGCATCTGAAAGACGCTGGTGAAAAGATCAAGGACGCGTTCCGCCCCAAGCGACGCAGGCAGCAGAAGTAGGCGGGGGTGCAGGGGCATAGATGCGGCTGACACTGCTCTAACTCGCGAGAAAGGACGCCAACCGCAGCGGTTGGCACGATAGGCTTGCCTGATCATGCGCGGCGGACTACAGCTGCGCCTGAATCCCGGAAACCGCAAGCGATCCGAATGACTTCGCGGGGTTCGAGTAAGGACGCGAAGGTGTCGGGTCAGTGGAGCTAAGGGGAATCGAACCCCTGACCTACTCGATGCGAACGAGTCGCGCTACCAACTGCGCCATAGCCCCTGGTCGGTAGCACAGGCTACCAGTGCACCCGCTGCCGCCGGAAACCGGCAGGACCGCGGACGTCTACTGCCCGGCCGCCCTCGGCAGGTCGTATCCATGCATCGCAGGCGCGTAGTCGAGGTGCTCGAACATCGGGTCCTCGTCGTCGATCTCAAGCACCACCGCACCCGGCCTGCGCAGCCGTGCCGGCACCAGGTCGAGGTCGTGGTCCTCGGTGTTCTCGACGCCGAGGCGCGCGCGTGCCGCCCGCGTTGCCCGGCGCCGCATCAACCGCTGCTCGATGCGCGTCTGACGCCGCAGATAGCCCAAGTAGAGCAGTGTCACCGCGCCGGTGCCGCCGCACACGTACCAGCCCCACGGCGCCTGGAAGTACGCGTAGGCCGCCGACGCCATCATCATCAGCGTCATGAACGCCAGCATCCGCTTGCGGAACTTGTACTTTCGGGCGCTGATCGCCGCGGCCTTCGCCGGGTCGTAGCGACGCCGCCGCGAGGCCCCCATCGAGTCCGCGATCCGCAGATCGGTTTCCGCAGCTGCCTCGAGGCCGGAAGAGTCGTCGACGTACTCGTACTCGTCGGCGGTACCGTCGTCCGCGTCGTCATCTTCGTATTCGTCAGTCGCGACTTCGTAGATCGCGGTGTCGACGTTCTCCTCTTCGGACTCCTGGACCTCGACGACCTCGTCGGCCTCATCGCCGTCGTCGGGTTCCTCGAAATTCAGTGTCAGCTCGTCGCTTTCAGCGAGCTCTTGCTCAGCCGACGCGCCAACCGGCAGGGCGCCCACCGGCTCCTCGATGACATCGACGTCGAGGTATTCGGGTTCGGCGACCTCGACGACGGGCGCCGCGAGCACCACCGTCTTCTCCGACTCGTCGTCTTCCTCGTCTTCGTAGTCGTCGTCGAAATCGTCGTCGTCGAAGGTCTCGTCTAGGTCGTCCTCGGACGGTCGCCAGGCCGGGTCGCTGCGATGCCCCGACGCCGGTCCCCCGCGTTTGAGCAGCCGTGCGCTGGTGGTGGTGTTGAGGACCCGCGTCGCCAGCGCCACATCGCTCGTCCGCCTGACGGCGTCGCGCTTGCTGATCAGCATCGGAACCAGAACGAAGAGCCAGAGCACGACAAGTGAGATCCAAAGGAGGGACTGGGGGATGCTCGGCATGACGCCTGCTCCTTTCCCCATCAGGCTAGGTCCGTGACCAGCGCGTCCGTCATTGGGGCGCCGAGACAATTACACACCTGTAATTCGCTGGTGACAAGCACCAACAGTCACTTATGTCACATTTGCCACAGGCCTCTTAAGCAGGGCGACTGTGCGCGTGCATACGCGAATCGCCGACCCTGTGGACAAATCCGCACAGTCGGCCGGTTGTGTCGGAGTCCGGCGGCACGCTCCGGCCATGGGGGATGAACTCGAATGGCCGCTGCGCGGATGGGAAGCCGTCGAAGCCGAAGCGCTGACGGCCCGGCAGCTCAAGAGGTTCTACACGCCGGTCTACCCGGCGGTGCACATTCCGCGAGGCGCGGAGCTTTCTGCAGCTCAGCGCGCGATCGCAGCCTGGTTGTGGTCTCGCCGATGCGGGGTTGTCGCCGGCTTGTCCGCCGCTGCGATGCTGGGCGCCAAGTGGATCGACCCGGCACTGCCCGCCGAGATGATCCACACCAACCGGCGGCCCCCGCCGATGCTGACGGTGCACACCGACACCGCCGCGGCATGCGAGATCCAACGCGTGGACGGAATGCGCGTGACGACCGCTGCCCGTACCGCTTTCGACATCGCCAGGCGTCGTGAACTCGTCGAGGGCGTCCAGCGTGTCGACGCTCTGATGAACGCCACCGACGTCAAGGTCTGCGACGTCGAAGACGTGATCGCTGGGCATCCGGGGGTCCGCGGCCTCGAGCAGCTCCGCCGAACGCTCGAGCTCGTCGACGGCGGGGCCGAATCCCCCTACGAGTCGCTGACGCGGTTGCTATTCGTGCGCAGTGGATTTCCGCGGCCCGAAACGCAGATACCCGTCGTCGACGACTACGGAGTTCTCGTGGCCGTCATCGATATGGGCTGGCGCGACTACCTGGTTGGCGTCGACTTCGAAGGCGCACACCATTGGACGGATCCGCGACAGCGGCGATGGGACGCCGAGCGCTACACGCGGTTGGCCGAAATCGGGTGGACCGATTTCCGGGTGACGAGCGGCATGGTGCACAACGCTTCGAGAACGCTGTTGCGGCGCGTCGGCGCTGCACTCGTCGCGCGCGGCTGCCCACAGACGTGGTGACTGTGCGCCTACTGACGCGGCTGCGGCGTGTTGCGTACGCAGACGCACAGTCGCGAACCCGAACCCGAACCGAACGCCTCAGGCCCAGCTCGCGTGCCCGTCGCGCACCAGCAGCGACGTCACCGAGCCGTTGATCTCCTCGACCGTGATCGCCACCAGCAGGTGATCGCGCCACGCGCCGTCGACTTCGAGGTACCGCCGCAGCAGACCCTCCTCGCGGAAGCCCGCCTTGGCCAGAACGGCACGACTCGCGGCGTTCTCCGGCCGCACCGTCGCCTCGAGTCGATGCAGCCGCACCGGGCCGAACGCGTGATCCATGCCCAGCGCAAGCGCCGCTGTCGCCACTCCCCCGCCGATGTGCGACGTGGCCACCCAGTAGCCGATCCAGGCCGACCGCAACGCACCGTGCGTGACGTTGCCGATCGTCAGCTGGCCGCCGAACTCGCCGTCGACCTCGATCACATACGGCAGCATCCGACCCTTGCGCGCCTCCGACCGCAATCCTGAGCACACCGTCGGCCACTGTGTAATCGAATGCCGGACATCCCAATTGACTTCGGTGCTCGGCTCCCACGGCTCAAGGTGCGCACGGTCGGCCAGCCTGATGCGGCTCCACACCGCGCCGTCGCGCAGCCGCACCGGCCGCAGCTTGACCACCCCACCGGGAACCCGGATCGGCCCGCACGATATCGGCCAGCCCGGGTGGGCCGCAGACGATCGCCACAGGGTCACGACGGGATTGTCGCTTACCCGCGCTGCGCGAGAAAGGCGACGTCGACGATCTCGCCGGTGCGAACCTCTTCGGCTTCACTGGGAACCATCACCAGACAGTTCGCCTCGGCCAGCGTCGCAAGTAGATGCGACGACGCACCGGGCGCGCCGCCGAGCGCCTGCACGAGGTACTCGCCGGTGTCCTGATCCCGCATCAGCTGCCCGCGCAGATACCCCTTGCGGCCGGCAACCGAGGTGATCGGCGACAACGCGCGCGCCTGCACCACCCGCCGCATCGGTTGCCGCTTGCCCAGCGACAGCCGGATCAGCGGCCGCACCATCACCTCGAACACCACTAGCGCGCTGACCGGGTTGGCGGGCAGCAGAAACACCGGCACGCCGTCGACGCCGAGCTGACCGAACCCCTGCACCGAACCCGGGTGCATCGCGATGCGGGTGACCTCCACCTCGCCGATCTCCGACAGCACCGCGCGCACACTTTCGGCGGCCGCCCCGCCGACGGCGCCCGCGATCACCACCACCTCGGCGCGGTTGATCTGACCCTCGACGACGTCGCGCAGTTCCTTGGGGTCTGTGTCGACGATGCCGACGCGGTTCACCTCGGCGCCCGCATCCCGGCCGGCCGCGGCGAGCGCGTAAGAGTTGACGTCATAGACCTGCCCGTTGCCGGGCGTGCGCGAGATGTCGACCAGCTCACCGCCGACGCACATCACCGACAGCCGCGGCCGCGGATGCACCAGCACGCGTTCGCGGCCCACCGCCGCCAGCAGACCGACCTGCGCGGCACCGATGATCGTGCCCGCGCGCACCGCCACATCGCCGGGCTGGACGTCGTCGCCGGTACGGCGGACGTACGCACCCGAGCGCACCGGCCGCAGCACCCGCACCCGCGACTGTCCGCCGTCGGTCCAGCGCAGAGGCAGCACCGCGTCGGCGAGCGTCGGCATCGGCGCGCCGGTCTGCACACGGGCGGCCTGCCGCGGCTGCAACCGCGACGGCGTGCGTTCACCCGCTGAGATCGTCCCCATCACGGGCAGGCTGACCTGCTGCTCGCCCTCGTCGGCCGTATCCTCGCCGTCGTCGTCTGCTCCGCGGATCGGCGTCACACCGAGCACGTCGACGCTTCGCACCGCGTACCCGTCGATGGCGGCCTGGTCGAAGCCCGGCAGCGGGCGCTCGGTGACCACTTCCTCGGCGCACATCAGGCCCTGTGCTTCTGCAATCGCGACCCGCACCGGTCGGGGGGCTACCGCAGCGGCCGTGACTCGTGCCTGTTGCTCCTCAACCGAACGCACAAGACGCCTTTCTGAAGTCGCGGGGCCAGGGACGCGTCAGCAGTCGACCAGCCCCAGCCGTTCCACCAACCACCGCCGCAGATCCGGGCCGTAGTCGTCGCGTTGCAAGGCAAAGTCAACCGCAGCCTTGAGGTAGCCTCCGGGATTTCCCAAGTCGTGTCGATCCCCGCGATGCACGACGACGTGTACCGGATGGCCCTCGTCGATCAGCAGTGCGATCGCGTCGGTCAGCTGGATCTCGCCCCCCGCACCCCGCGGCACCCGGCGCAGGGCGTCGAAGATCTTGCGGTCCAGCACGTAGCGGCCGGCGGCGGCATAGGGCGACGGCGCATCATCGGCCTTGGGCTTCTCGAGCATGCCCCTGACCCGTAAGACGTTGGGATTGTTGCTGTCTGTGACGGGTTCGATGTCGAATACGCCGTAGGCGCTTATGTCTTCCTTCGGCACCTCGATGGCGCACAGCACCGAGCCGCCGCGCTTGGCCCGCACCTTCGACATCGTCTCCAGCACGCCGGTCGGCAGCACAAGGTCATCCGGCAGCAGCACCGCGATGGCGTCCTCGTCGGGCCCGAGGGCCGGTTCGACGCAGCCGACCGCGTGACCCAGGCCAAGCGGCTCGGCCTGCACGACGGATTCGACCTTGATCAGCCCGGGCGCCCGGCGGACCTTCTCCAGCATCGACTTCTTGCCGCGCTCCTCGAGCGTCCCCTCGAGGACGAGGTCCTCGACGAAGTGGGCGACGACGCCGTCCTTGCCTTCGGACGTGACGATGATCAGCCGCTCCGCGCCCGCCTCGGCGGCTTCGGCGGCCACCAGCTCGATGCCTGGCGTGTCCACGACGGGCAGCAGCTCCTTGGGCACCGTCTTGGTCGCGGGCAGGAATCGGGTCCCAAGACCGGCGGCTGGGACGACCGCCGTGCGCGGTATGGAGACCAGGGCGCGTGTCATCGCCCCACAGTATCGCCCACCGGTCGAGCGCCGCCCGCGTCCGCGCCGTGACATCGTTGGTGTGTGGAGTCCGGCAGCAAGACCGCGATGCGCAAGGCGATCCTCGCGGCCCGCCGCGGGGTCGCCCCGGAAGTCCACGACGCGGAGGCCGAGGCGCTGTGCGGCCATCTGCCCGAGGTGCTCGGCATCGCGCCGATCGTCTGCGCCTACGTGCCGATCAGATTCGAGCCCGGCTCGATGACCCTGTTGGACATGCTGCTGCGGCTCGGCAAGCAGGTGCTGCTTCCGGTCGCGCGCAGCGATGATGACGGCGTGCCACTGCCGATGCAGTGGGGCCCCTACCGACCCGGCGCCCTCGTCCCCGCCCGGCTGGGCCTGCAGGAGCCGCAGAAGCCGTGGCTACCGGCGGCGGCGATCGCCGATGCCTCTGTGGTGTTCGTGCCCGCGCTGGCCGTCGACCGGGCCGGGGTTCGGCTGGGCCGCGGCGCCGGCTTCTACGACCGGACGTTGCCATTGGCCCGTCCGGCGGCGCGGCTCGTCGCGGTGGTGCGCGACGACGAACTTGTCGACGAACTGCCCGCCGAGGCACACGACGTCCCGATGACACACGCGCTCACACCGCGCCGCGGGCTCGTCGCGCTTGGTTAGCAGCGCGCCAGCACGTCCCGCATGGCCTGCTTCTCCTTCGCTGAGACCGGCACGGGAATGACGCGACCCACATAGCGGTTCTAGCACTTAAGCCGGTAGAGTGCTAAGTAGTTAGACCATCACGGAGGGTTTTTCGTGCCTACCTATTCCTATGCGTGCACCGAGTGCGACAACAAGTTCGACATGGTGCAGGCCTTCAGCGACGACGCGTTGACCGAGTGCCCCAAGTGCGAGGGCCGTCTGCGCAAGCTGTTCGGCAAGGTGGGCGTGGTCTTCAAGGGCAGCGGCTTCTACCGCACCGACAGCCGCGAGGCGGTCAAGAGCTCGTCCAACGGGTCCGCGAAGAGCAGCTCAGAAGACTCGTCGTCGAGTTCGTCGGAGAAGAAGTCCGATTCCTCGAAGTCGGACAGCTCGGGCTCGGGTTCGTCGAAGTCGGACAGCAGCACGAGCTCGTCGACCGCAAAGGCCGCAGCGTCCAGCTGACCCCTGGTTATCCACAGGCCGTCCTGACGGCGCCCCCGCCGGGGCCCTGCTGTCTAGCGTGGCGGCCATGGGGGAATCACTCAATCCGTCGGCGTTGAGCCGGCTCATCCACGACCGGCGGCCGGACTGGACCCGCACCGTCGCCGCGCGCAGAGCGGTGGCGGCAGGCCTCGTCGTTCTCGCCGCCGTCGCCGCGCTGCGTTCCGACCCGCACGGAGACCAGACCGACATCGTGGTGGCTGCACGCGACCTCTCCCCCGGCGTCGAGCTGACCGCCGCCGACGTTAAGCTCGAAAAGCGTTTGGCCACAACAGTTCCCGATGGTGCATCGGTAACCGTCGACACCGTCGTCGGGTTTACTCTCGCCGGCCCGGCGCGCCGCGGCGAGGTGCTGACCGACGTGCGACTGCTCGGCCCTCGGCTGGCACAGTTATCGGCGGGCCCGGACGCCCGCATCGTGCCCCTGCATCTGTCCGACACGGCGTTGTTGGATCTCGTGCGGCCCGGCGACGTGGTCGACGTGCTGGCGGCCGCCGACGACGACATCGATCCGCGCGTGGTGGCCACCGATGCCGTCGTGGTGCTGGTGTCGGAGAAGCAGAAGGGGCCCGGCGCCGGCGGGGACCGCGTCGTGCTGGTCGCGCTGCCTGCCCACGCCGCCAACGACGTCGCGGGCGCGACGCTCATGCAGGCGGTGACCCTCACGTTTCACTGAGCTGTCCTGGTCCGCAGTGCGACTAACGTGTCAATCCTCCCGACCAGGCCTCACAACAGCTTCAGGAAGGATCCCAACGCATGATGAAGGGCTTCAAGGACTTCATAACCCGGGGGAACGTGATCGACCTGGCGACTGCCGTCGTCATCGGTGCCGCGTTCACCGGATTGGTCAGCTCCTTCACCGACAATGTCGTTCAGCCGCTGGTCGACCGCGTTGGCGCGGGCGGCGACAGGGAGTACGGCATCCTGAAAATCCCCCTGGGCGGAGATCAGTTCATCGATCTCAACGCAGTGCTCTCGTCGGCGATCAACTTTCTCATCGTCGCGGCGGTTGTTTATTTCGTGATCATCGTGCCGTACAAGAAGATGAAGGAACGCGACCCGAAGGTCGAGGAAGCAGAAACCGAGCTGACGCTCCTCACCCAGATCCGAGATCTGTTGTCCGAGAACGGTGCAGGCTCCGGCAGGCATGGGGCCACACCAGCCGCCCTCGAAGCCGAGGCCGCCAAGGCGAGGAAGTCCGACTCGTCGTAGACCCGCACACACGCACAAAACAGCCCCCGCCTTTCGGCCGGGGGCTGTTCCGTATGACTGGCAGGGAGTTATGCCATGTCCCAAGGCTCGCCGTAGGTGGTGACGCTGTCACCGCTTGCGGAGATGAGACGGGCGAACGGACGCAGCAGCACGCCACCGGCCGCACCGGTCACGGTGCCGTGCGCGTTGGAGACCGCCACGCCGCCCTGCGGGCCTGCCACGTCAACCGAGAAGGTCGCAACCTCTTGGATGCCGGGCCCGTTGCCCAGGTCAGAACTGATCGACACACCCGGGAACAGGTTCGGCGTGATGACCGAGCCCAGCGGGTTGAACACCGGGAACAGCGATGCGTCGTCGAGCAGGATGTTTGGCGTGGTGTAGCTGAAGTTGATGCCGACGCCCAGCGACCACGGGAAGCCGATCTGGTAGCCCAGCTCCAGCGTGCCCTCGAACTCGTCGGCGCCGGCGCCGGCGACGTTGTACTTGGCACGCCCGGAGTGGAACCACTCACGGGTCAGCCGGTTGCGGTCCAGGGGGAACACGCCGTTGAGAAAGGTATCCCACTGCTGAATCGTCAAAGTCCGGTCCTGGCCGTCAACCAGACTCATCTCGTTGTCCAGTACTGCGTGAGAGGTACCGGTGCTCGCGAAAAGAGCCGCGATGGCGGCTACCATCGCGATCAGCACCCGACTTATTGCCTTCATGTTCTCCCTAGCTCTGTCGGCGGTGACCGTCGCGGCTCACCGAGTTGTTTCCGTGCTGGTAGTACGCCTACACCACACACGACGCAAGAGTCACACGTGTGACAAATGAGAGAGTCCACATTCTCTTCTTACGTTTCGCTCATCGTTGACACGAGGAACATAACGGGAGGGCATCAGCGCGGCAACGCGTACGGGTACGTGTGACAGTGCGGATAGGGACGGCACAAAGTTTGCTGGAGCCGGGGGTATCCCGCCTCGGACACGCCCGCGTCATACACACCCTTCAACCCCGTTCAGCACCGCTGCATCGGCCCGTGCACACCAGTGACAGGCCCTGCCACTAGGCATTCTCACCTGCGGTTACTTGCGCTTAGCCTGATTTGAACCATCATTCATGATGAGGCGGAACATTGTTGCGCAACCAGTTCTCATGGTCGCCGTCGGCGGCGGATGAATTCGTTTCCCGTTCGTCGGTCGACGCCTGGGGCAGTTCCTCGCCGAAGACTTTGTTAACTAGGTCGCGCGGCGGCTTAGAGGGCGAGGTCACAACCGGCCCCGGCTGTGACCAAGATCACAATCCGGTGCGGGCAGATGTTCACCCGTGCGTAACGCAAAAGGGATTGCCGAAGAGACCCCGCTCCTGTTAGGTGCGGGGTCCGCTCCAGCCGGAAAGCAAATTCTTAGATCTCCAAGCTTGATAGCTGGCCGATGATTTGAGTGGCCAACGGGTTGAGTGTCGCCATGCCGTCGCGGACCGCGGAGCGAGAGCCGGCGATGTTCACGACCAACGTGCTGCCCGAGACGCCGGCAAGGCCTCGCGACAGTCCGGCGTCGATGATTCCCGCGGCCAGGCCGGACGCTCGCAGCGCCTCGGCGATGCCGAGAAGCTCGCGATCCAGAATGTCGCGCGTGGCCTCGGGCGTCACATCGCGCGGCGTCACCCCCGTGCCGCCGACCGATACCACCAGATCGACGCCGCCGATGACAGCCGTGTTCAGCGCGTTGCGGATCTCCACCTCGTCGGAGGACACCACCACGACACCGTCGACGACGAAGCCCGCCTCATGAAGCAACTCGGTGACCAATGGACCGCTGTGGTCCTCCTCGCCGTGGGCAGTCCGGTCGTCGACGACGACGATGAGTGCCCGACCGACCAACTCCCCTGGCTGTTCCATGAGTGCCACCGTATATCCGGCCGATGACGTCGGCGCGGCTACTCTCGCCGTCGGCGTGCCCGGTGCCTCGGTCACTGCTGAGCCTTCCCCAGCGTCACCTGCACGGTCTGCGGTTTGCCTGAGGGGTCGATGTAGGTCAGCGTGACCTTGTCGCCAGGGGGCCTGGAGCGGACTGCCGCGACAAGCGCGTCGGCACTGCCGATGACGCGGTCGTCGACCTTGGTCACGACAACCCCGCTCGGCAGGCCTGCGGCGGCGGCCGCGCCACCGCTGGTGACCTCGACGATCTTGGCGCCGTGCGCGGATGCGTCGTTTCCGACCTGCACGCCGAGCGAGGCGTGGGAGGCGTTGCCGTCCTGGATCAACTCGTCGGCAATGCGCTTTGCCTGGTCGATCGGGATCGCGAAGCCCAGCCCGATCGAGCCACCCTGCGCGTCGGCGGAGTCGCCGCCGAGGGTGGCGATCGCCGAGTTCACGCCGACGAGTTCGCCGTTCATGTTGACCAGCGCGCCACCAGAGTTGCCCGGGTTGATCGCGGCGTCGGTCTGGATCGCGTCGAGCACGGTGTTCTGGTTGCGGATGTCTCCGCCTGCGGCGACCGGCCGGTTCAGCGCGCTGATGATGCCCGTGGTGACGGTGCCCTCGAGGCCGAGCGGCGATCCGATCGCGACAACGTCCTGGCCGACCTTGAGGTCGGCCGACGAGCCGATGGTGATCGGGGTCAGGTCGGAGACGCCTTCGGCCTTGATGACGGCGATGTCGCTGCTCGGATCGGTGCCGACGACGCTGAACTTGGCCGTGCGGCCGTCGGCGAAGGTGACCGTGGTGTTGCCGCCCTTGCCGCCCGCCACGACGTGGTTGTTGGTCAGGATCAGGCCGTCGGACGACAGGATGATGCCCGAGCCCTCTTCCGAGGCCCGGCCCATATCGGTCTCCAACTTCACCACGCTGGGCACCACCTTGGCCGCGACCTGTTCGACGGATCCGGCGGGCAGGCTGGCCGCGGGCACGCTGGGCGCCGCGGTGATCTGGGTTCCACCGGAGACGTTGTCGGGCTTGGCCATAAGGGCGACGCCGCCACCGATGCCGGCCGACACGACGGCGATCGTCAGCGCGCCCACCGTCAAGGCGCCAGCGCGCGATCGCTTCTGTGGACGTGGGGACTGCGGCTGCTGCGGTGGAGCGTCGCGGTAGGGGTCATAGGGGTGCTGCCGGAAGGCCTGGTGATGCGGGTGCTGTCCGTGAGCATGCTGCTGGTGGGCTTGCTGCTGAGCCCGCTGCTGCTGGGTCGCGTAGCGCCAGTCGTAGGGCTGCTGCTGGTAGCCGGTCTGCCCGGGATATGCCGCCGTGCGGTCATCGCCTGGCCGACGGCCGTGATGCGGCGGCGGCGGTGAGTACCTCGGGTCGTTCGTCATGTCGCTACGGGCTCTTCTCTCGAGTTCTAAGAACGGACGGCGCCTTCACTTCTTCAACGAAGCTCGCACTTTCACGGTGCCCGGAGGGGCTGAGAATGCGCTTAGAGATTGTTCGGCACATCCACAGACCTTCGCACGCGGTCCTTGCCGACCATTTACCCATTGTCGGCGCTGGCCACCCGTTGTGTGGCGACCTGGGCAGGCCGTGTCGCGGGGATCACCCGCCCCGGCAGGAGGACGTAGATCGAAGTGCCCGGCGGCTGGCCGCCGCGCACCGTCTCCTCCACCCGTAGCGCGCCGCCGTGCTTGAGCACGACCTGCTTGACGATGGCCAGCCCGAGGCCCGAGCCCGGCATCGCCCGCGCGGCGGTGGAGCGGAAGAACCGCTCGAACACCAGCTGGCGTTCGTGCGGCGGGATGCCGGGGCCGTGGTCGGAGACGACCATCTCGGCGTGCATGGGATCGGTCTGGGTAAGCCGGACGCCGACCCGGCCGTTGGCCGGACTCCACTTGGCGGCATTGTCGAGCAGGTTCAGCACCGCCCGCGACAACCCTGCCGCGTCGCCGTACACCTGCCACGGGATGACGTTGACGTCGAACTCGATGTCGTTGCGGCGCCGTCGCACCCGCTCGAGGCAGCGGTCGATGATCTCGGACATGTCCACGGGCTCGTGCACGATGCCGCCAGCCTCGTCGCGGGTCAGATCGACGAGATCGCCGACGAGCGTAGACAATTCCTCGATCTGAGCGATGACGTCGGCACGCAGTTCGGCCATCTCGTCCTCGGGTATCCGGGGTGCGCCGGGCTGCTGAGAGGCCATCAGCAGCTCGACGTTGGTACGCAACGACGTCAGCGGGGTACGCAACTCGTGGCCCGCGTCGGTGACCAGCCGGGCCTGGCGTTCGCGTGACTCGGCCAGCCCGCGCAGCATCATGTTGAAAGCCTGTGTGAGACGGGCAAGTTCGTCGCTACCCACCACGGGGATGGGACGCAGGTCGTCGGTGCGGGCCACCCGTTCGGCGGCCTCGGTTAATCGGGCCACGGGTCGCAACCCCGCGCGCGCGACCATGCCGCCCGCGAACGCGGCGATCGCCACGCCGATGCCGCCGACGATGAGCAGGACCGTGCCGAGCCGTTTGAGCACCTTGCTGGTGGGCGCCAGGCTCTTGGAGATCAACAACGAACTGCCGTTGTTCAGGTGAACGGCCAGCACGCGCTGATGGTTGGCGGTGCGCAGCGACAGCAGAAGTTGGCCGGACATCACGTCCTTCTCCTGCTTGCCGATCGGCAGCGTCTGGCCTTCCTGGTTGGCGGTGTAGATCGAGCGGCCGGGGTTCACCAGCATCGCGTTGACGTCGGAGTAGGCGGTGCCCTCGATGGCCTTGCCGGGATCGGCTGCCAGCGAACCGCTCTCGATCAGCAGACGAGCCCGGCTGTGCAATTGATTGTCGATGTCCTCGTAGAGCGCGCGGGAGACGACGACGTAGACGGCGAGCGCCATCAGCACGACGACCATCGCCACCATCGACATCGCCAGCAGCATCACCCGCCAGCGCAGTGACAGGGAGCTAGTTTCAGGAAGCGAACTGGGCCGGAACGGTAGTGGACGAAAACCAGCCATCAGGGCGGTGTCTCACGCAGCACGTAACCCACCCCGCGCACGGTGTGGATCAGCCGCGGCTCACCCTCTGCTTCCGTCTTACGACGTAGATAACCGACATAGACCTCGAGGGCATTGCCCGACGTCGGGAAGTCGAATCCCCACACTTCCTCGAGGATGCGGCTGCGGGTGAGCACGCGCCGGGGGTTGGCGATCAGCATTTCCAGAAGCGCGAACTCGGTGCGGGTGAGGCTGATCTGGCGGGTTCCGCGGGTGACCTCGCGGGTCACCGGGTCCAGACTCAAATCGGCGAACGTCATCGCAGGCGATTCGCCGCTGTCGTCGGGCGTGGTGCGACGCAGGAGCGCGCGCATGCGCGCGAGCAGTTCCTCGAGCGCGAACGGCTTCGGCAGGTAGTCGTCGGCGCCCGCGTCGAGACCTGCGACGCGCTCGGACACCGAGTCGCGGGCGGTGAGTACGAGGATGGGCAGATCGTCGCCGGTGCTGCGAAGCTGACGGCACACCTCGAGGCCGTCCAGTTTCGGCATCATCACGTCCAGTACGAGAGCGTCGGGCCGATCGCTGGCGATCAGGTCCAATGCTTCGAGGCCGTCCTGAGCCAGCGCGACGGAATAGCCGTTGAAGGAGAGCGAGCGACGAAGGGATTCGCGCACGGCACGGTCGTCGTCAACGACAAGGATTCGCACGGCCACCAGTGTTAACCCATCGCCTGAGAGTGACCTGAGAGGCGCGCCGGGGCGCGCGTGAGCTAACGGCGGTCGAGGTCGATCAGGCCGAGTCGGGCAGCCTTGAGCAGACGACGCGGGACCTTGTGCTGCTGACCTGCAACCGTGACCCCGACGAGTTCGGTGCGCTTGGCCTTCCACTGCGAGCGGCGGCTACGGGTGTTCGAGCGCGACATCCGGCGCTTGGGCACAGCCATGGGTAGAAGCTCCTCTTGAGGGGTGCTGCCGCGCAGCGTTCGGCTACGGCAATTGGGTATCAGGATAGCCGGTGACCTGCGCGGCCTCCAAAACGCCGATTATCGGCGCCGACGGATTCCGGCGAGCCGTTGCGCGTGCGACGGGGATCCGGGGTCCTGACGCGGGTTCTCGCGGTTGAAATCGCGCATCATGCCGTCGATCCGGCGGCCTTCGGCGCGGAATCGGCGCACGAGCCAGACCATCGCGGCCGCGAGGACGGCCAGGACGATCCATGCGAGCCAACTCATACGCACCCCTTCAGCCGAGCGTAGCCTCCGAACTGTGGGATTTCGGTGCGAATACCCATGCTGAGCGCTGTTTATCGGGCCTCACGCGCAATCGGGGTGCCTTGACGGCGGACCGGTGGTACCGGCTAACCTACCGGTTGGTTGGCACGCAGATCGATGAGGAGGATGCGTGACGTCGGCGCACGGGAGACGCAACACCGTTTTGGCACCGGTGCGCATCGGGAACTGCTCCGGCTTCTACGGCGACCGTCACGCGGCGATGCGCGAAATGCTGACCGGCGGCGACCTCGACTACGTCACCGGCGACTATCTCGCCGAGCTGACCATGCTGATCCTCGCCCGCGACCGGGCCAAGTCCGCCGACCGCGGCTACGCCAAGACCTTCCTCAGCCAGCTCGAGGAGTGCCTTGGCCTTGCGCTCGACCGGGGCGTGCGGATCGTCGCGAACGCCGGCGGGCTGAACCCGGCGGGTCTTGCGACGGCGGTGCGGACGCTGGCCGAACGTCTCGGCCTGCGGGCCACGGTCGCCCACGTCGAAGGCGACGACCTGGTGGCACGCGCGAGCGAGCTCGGCTTGGGAGCGGCGACATTCGGCGGGGGCACACCGCTGGCCGCCAATGCCTATCTCGGCGCATGGGGCATCGTCGACTGCCTCAACAGCGGGGCCGACGTCGTTGTCACCGGGCGCGTTACCGATGCGTCGGTGATCGTCGGTCCGGCCGCCGCGCACTTCGGTTGGGCGCGCGACGATTACGACTGCCTCGCCGGTGCGGTGGCCGCAGGCCACGTCATCGAGTGCGGCGTTCAGGCGACGGGCGGCAACTTCGCGTTCTTCACCGAAGTACCCGATCTGACCCACGCGGGTTTTCCACTGGCCGAGATCTACGACAACGGCGGCTCGGTGATCACCAAGCACGCGGGAACCGGCGGTGTGGTCAACGTCGACACCGTCACCGCGCAGCTGCTCTACGAGATCACCGGCGCACGGTATGCGAATCCCGATGTGACACTGCGGATGGACAGCATCGAGCTGTCGCCCGACGGAGCCGACCGGGTGCGCATCGACGGTGTTCGCGGCGAACCGCCGCCACCCACGCTGAAGGTGTCGCTGAACAGCATCGGCGGTTTCCGCAATGCGATGACGTTCGTGCTGACCGGCCTCGACATCGACGCCAAGGCCGACCTGGTGCGCCGGCAGCTGGAAGCCGGGCTGACGGTCAAGCCTGCCGAGCTCGAGTGGCGGCTGGCCCGTACCGACCACGCCGACGCCGACACAGAGGAGACGGCTAGCGCACTGCTGCACTGCGTGGTCCGCGACCCCGATCCGGCCAATGTAGGACGCAAGTTCTCGTCCGCCGCAGTCGAATTGGCGTTAGCCAGCTACCCGGGCTTCACGACAACGTCCCCGCCGAGCGATGGCCAGGTGTACGGCGCGTTCACGCCGGGCTACGTCGACGCGGCCGACGTTCCCCATGTCGCGGTGCACGCCGACGACACACGCGTACACATTCCTGCGGCAACTGAAACGAAGGTGCTGGAGCCCGTCGCGCCGTTCGCGTTGCCCGAACCGCTGCCGTTCGAGGACACCCAGCGCGTCCCGCTGGGCCGCATCGCAGGCGCCCGCAGCGGTGACAAGGGCGGCAACGCCAACGTCGGCGTGTGGGTGCGCACCACCAATCAGTGGCGGTGGCTGTCTCACGCGCTCACCGTCGAGAAGTTGCGTGAGATGCTGCCCGAGACCGCCGATCTGGAAATCACCCGCCACGTGCTGCCCAACCTGCGGGCGGTGAACTTCGTCATCGACGGCATCCTCGGCGAGGGGGTGGCCTACCAAGCGCGCTTCGACCCGCAGGCCAAGGGCCTCGGCGAATGGCTACGCAGCCGACACATCGACATCCCGGAGAGCCTCCTATGAATACTTGGCACAACCCCGAGCGCGAACAACTGCGAAAGACCGTGCGCGCGTTCGCCGAACGTGAGGTGCTGCCGTACGCCGACGAGTGGGAACGCTCCGGCATGCTGCCGCGCGAGTTGCACCTCAAGGCCGGCGAAGCGGGGCTGCTGGGCGCGGGCTTTCCCGAGGCGGTCGGCGGTGGCGGCGGAGACGGCGCCGACGCGCTGACCATCTGTGAGGAGATGCACTACAGCGGAGCTCCAAGCGGGGTGTTCGCGTCGCTGTTCACCTGCGGCATCGCGGTGCCGCACATGATCGCGTCGGGCGATCAACGGCTGATCGACACCTATGTGCGGCCGACGCTGCGCGGCGAGAAGATCGGCTCGCTGGCGATCACCGAACCCGGCGGCGGCTCCGACGTCGGGCATCTGACCACCAGGGCGACGCGCGACGGCGACGACTACATCATCAACGGCGCGAAGACCTACATCACCTCCGGCGTTCGTGCCGACTTCGTCGTCACTGCGGCTCGCACGGGCGGTCCTGGTGCAGCGGGGGTTTCGCTGATCGTCGTCGACAAGAACACACCCGGGTTCGAGGTGACGCGCAAGCTCGACAAGATGGGCTGGCGTTCTTCAGACACCGCCGAACTGTCCTACACCGACGTCCGAGTGCCCGCCGCGAACCTGATCGGCGAGGAGAACACCGGCTTCCTTCAGATCGCGGGCGCCTTCGTCTCCGAGCGGGTCGGGTTGGCTGCGCACGCCTACGGGGGCGCACAGCGTTGCCTTGACCTGACCGTCGAATGGTGCCGCAACCGTGAAACCTTCGGAAAGCCCCTGATCTCACGGCAGTCCGTGCAGAACACGCTCGCGGAGATGGCGCGCCGCGTCGACGTCGCGCGGGTGTACACCCGCAACGTGGTCGAGCGGCAGCTTGCAGGTGAGACCAACCTGATCACAGAGGTGTGCTTCGCGAAGAACACCGCCGTCGAGGCCGGTGAGTGGGTCGCCAACCAAGCGGTCCAGCTCTTCGGCGGGATGGGATACATGGCCGAGTCAGAAGTGGAACGGCAGTACCGCGACATGCGGATCCTCGGGATCGGCGGCGGCACAACCGAAATCCTCACCTCGCTGGCGGCCAAGACATTGGGGTACCAGTCATGACGGCGCTGGCTTCGACGCTAGACCCCCGATCGCCCGGGTACGCCGAGGCCGCCGACGCGATGGCCGCCAAGCTAGCCGAACTCGACGCCGAGCACGCCAAGGCGCTGGCGGGCGGTGGCGAGAAGTACGTCAAGCGCCATCACGACCGCGGCAAGATGACCGCGCGTGAACGCATCGAGATGCTCGTCGACCCCGACTCACCCTTCCTCGAGCTGAGCCCGCTGGCCGCATACAGCAGCGACTTTCAGATCGGCGCCAGCGTGGTGACTGGCATCGGAGTGGTCGAGGGCGTCGAGTGCATGCTGGTCGCCCACGACCCGACGGTCAAGGGCGGCACCACCAATCCGTGGACTTTGAAGAAGATGTTGCGGGCCAACCAGATTGCGCTGGAGAACCGACTGCCGGTGATCTCGCTGGTCGAGTCTGGCGGCGCCGACCTGCCGACTCAGAAGTTGATCTTCATCCCCGGCGGACAGGGTTTCCGTGACCTGACCCGGCTGTCCGCGGCGGGCATCCCGACCATCGCGCTGGTGTTCGGTAACTCGACGGCGGGCGGCGCCTACATCCCCGGCATGTCCGACCATGTCGTGATGATCAAGGAGCGCTCGAAGGTGTTCCTTGCCGGGCCGCCGCTGGTGAAGATGGCCACGGGTGAGGAGTCCGACGACGAATCGCTCGGCGGCGCCGAGATGCACGCCCGCACATCGGGTCTCGCGGACTACTTCGCAGTCGACGAGCTCGACGCCATCCGCATCGGTCGCCGCATCGTCGCGCGGCTGAACTGGCGCAAGCAGGGCCCGACCCCAGGCCCGGTGACAGAGCCGCTGTTCGACTCCGAGGAACTGCTCGGGATCGTTCCGTCGGATCTCCGGATTCCGTTCGATCCGCGCGACGTGATCGCCCGCATCGTCGACGGCTCCGATTTCGACGAGTTCAAGCCGCTCTACGGGTCGTCGCTGGTGACCGGCTGGGCCGACCTGTACGGCTATCCGATCGGCATCCTCGCCAACCACCGCGGTGTGCTGTTCAGCGAGGAGTCACAGAAGGCCACGCAGTTCATCCAGTTGGCCAACCGCTCGAACACGCCACTGCTGTTCCTGCACAACACGACCGGCTACATGGTCGGCAAGCAGTACGAGGAAGGCGGGATGATCAAGCACGGCTCGATGATGATCAACGCCGTGTCCAACTCGACCGTCCCGCATATCTCGCTGCTGGTCGGCGCCTCCTACGGCGCGGGGCACTACGGCATGTGCGGACGCGCATACGATCCGCGTTTCCTGTTCGCGTGGCCCAGCGCGAAGTCGGCGGTGATGGGCGGCGCCCAACTCGCGGGCGTGCTGTCGATCGTCAACCGCGCGGCTACCGAGGCCCGCGGCGGGCAGGTCGACGAGGACGCCGACGCGGCGATGCGCGCCGCCGTCGAAGGACAGATCGAGGCAGAGTCGCTACCGATGGTGTTGTCCGGAATGCTCTACGACGACGGCGTCATCGACCCCCGCGACACCCGCACCGTACTGGGAATGTGCCTGTCCGCCATCGCCAATGGCCCGATCGAGGGGACGTCGAACTTCGGCGTCTTCAGAATGTAGACAGCCGATGACTACACGAGTTCTGGTCGCCAACCGCGGGGAGATAGCCCGCCGCGTCTTCGCCACCTGCCGTCGTCTCGGCATCGGCACCGTTGCCGTCTACACCGACCCCGACGCAGGCTCGCCGCATGTCGCCGAGGCCGACGCGCGGGTACGCCTGGAGGGCCGCAACGGATATCTCGACGCTGCGCAGTTGGTCGCGGCCGCGCGAGCATCAGGCGCCGACGCCGTGCACCCCGGATACGGATTTCTCTCCGAGAACCCCGATTTCGCAGCCGCAGTGCTCGACGCCGGATTGACGTGGATCGGTCCGCCGGTCGCCGCCGTCGCGGCGATGGGCTCCAAGATCGAGGCCAAGAAGATGATGTCCGCGGCGGGTGTGCCGGTGCTCGAGGAGCTCGACCCCGAGACCGTGAGGGCCGACCAACTCCCCGTGCTGATCAAGGCATCGGCCGGCGGTGGCGGACGCGGCATGCGGGTGGTGCGCGACCTGTCCGAGTTACCCGGCCAGGTGGAGGCCGCGCGCCGTGAGGCGCAGTCGGCGTTCGGCGATCCGACCGTCTTCTGCGAGCGCTACCTCGCCACCGGTCACCACGTCGAGGTGCAGGTGCTCGCCGACGAGCACGGCACCGTGTGGTCGGTCGGCGAACGCGAATGCTCCATCCAGCGGCGCCACCAGAAGATCATCGAAGAGGCGCCGTCACCGCTCGTCGAACGCACTCCGGGCATGCGCGACAAGCTGTTCGACGCGGCGCGGCTTGCCGCGACTGCGATCGGATACACCGGCGCGGGCACGGTCGAGTTCATGGCCTCCGGCTCAGAAGACGGGGCCGGCGACTTCTTCTTCCTCGAGATGAACACCCGGCTTCAGGTCGAGCACCCCGTCACCGAGGCCACCACCGGCCTTGACCTTGTCGCGCTGCAACTGCACGTCGCCGACGGCGGCCGCCTCGACCCGGAGCCGCCGCCTGCGCGCGGGTACTCCATCGAGGCACGGCTCTACGCCGAGGACCCGGCCAAAGGCTGGCAGCCGCAGGCAGGCAGGGTGCACCACTTCGGAGTTCCCAACACGACAACGGAATTCGGGCTGCTGGACAAACTCGGTGTGCGCGTCGACACCGGCATCGTCGACGGCTCCGAAGTATCGGTGTTCTACGACCCGATGCTGGCCAAGGTCATCTCCTACGCGCCGATGCGCCGTCAGGCCGCAGGCCTGCTGGCCGACGCCTTGGCCCGCACCCACATTCACGGCGTGCGCACCAACCGCGACCTTCTCGTCAACGTGTTGCGCCATCGCGCATTCCTCGACGGCGCGACGGACACGGCGTTCTTCGACACTCACGGCCTGGCGGAGTTGGCGTCGCCGCTGGCGGATGACCGTGCGGTCGAATTGTCGGCGCTGGCGGCGGCGCTGGCCGATGCCGCCGAGAACCGCACGACGGCAACGGTGTTCGCTGCGGCCCCCAGCGGCTGGCGCAACGTCAACTCCGGCTTCCAGGTCAAGCGCTACGACGACATCGCGGGCAAGACGCACGACGTCCGCTATCGCTTGACGCGGGGCGGGCTGGAACTGCCAGGGCATGATGCGGTGAGCCTGGTTTCGGCGACACCGACCCAGGTGGTGCTAGCGGTCGACGGTGTGGACCGGCCGTTCGACATCGCCCGACACGGCTCGGATCTTCACGACGTCTACGTCGACTCGCCTCTCGGCCCAGTGCAACTCGTCGCGCTGCCTCGGTTCCCGGATCCGTCGGCCGCGCTGGCGCACGGTTCGTTGCTCGCGCCCATGCCGGGCTCGGTGCTGCGGATCGCCGCAGCGGCCGGCGACACCGTGACCGCGGGCCAGCCGCTGATCTGGCTGGAAGCCATGAAGATGGAGCACACCGTGGCCGCGCCCGGCGACGGCGTGCTCGTCGAACTCAACGTCGAACCCGGCCAGCAGGTCGACGTCGGCGCCGTACTCGCCCGTGTGGACGACCCTCACCGCGCACGCGAGGAGCAGAACGACGAAGGAGACCAACGATGACCGAATCCGGATTCATCGAGAGCGAAGAACGTCAGGCGCTGCGCATGTCGGTTGCGGCCATGTGCGCCAACTACGGGCAGGACTATTACCTGGAGAAGGCACGTGCCGACCAGCACACCGATGAGTTGTGGACCGAGGCAGGCAAACTCGGCTTCATCGGCGTAAACCTGCCCGAGGAGTACGGCGGCGGCGGCGCGGGCATGTATGAGCTGTCCATCGTGATGGAGGAGATGTCGGCGGGCGGTTGTCCCCTGCTGCTGATGGTGGTCTCCCCCGCCATCAACGGCACCATCATCGCCAAGTTCGGCACCGACGACCAGAAGAAGCGGTGGCTGCCCGGTATCGCCGACGGCACCATCACGATGGCGTTCGCGATCACCGAACCCGATGCCGGCTCGAACTCACACCGCATCACCACCACCGCCCGCCGCGACGGCAGCGACTGGCTCCTCAACGGACAGAAGGTGTACATCTCCGGCGTCGACCAGGCGCAGGCGGTGCTCGTGGTGGGCCGCACTGAGGATCACAAAACCGGCAACCTCAAGCCCGCATTGTTCATCGTGCCCACCGACACCCCGGGGTTCACGTGGACCAAGATCGACATGGAGATCGTCAGCCCGGAGAACCAGTTCCAGGTCTTCCTCGACGACGTCCGGCTGCCGTCCGATGCGCTGGTCGGCTCGGAGGACGCGGCGATCGCCCAGCTGTTCGCCGGCCTGAACCCCGAGCGGATCATGGGCGCGGCCAGCGCGGTCGGCATGGGCAGGTTCGCGATCAACAAGGCAGTCGACTACGTGAAGACCCGCCAGGTGTGGAAGACGCCGATCGGCGCGCACCAGGGCCTGTCACATCCGTTGGCGCAGAACCACATCGAGGTCGAGCTCGCCAAGCTCATGATGCAGAAGGCCGCGACACTGTATGACAGTGGCGACGACGTCGGTGCTGCCGAGGCGGCGAACATGGCCAAGTACGCAGCGGGCGAGGCGTCGGTACGCGCGGTCGACCAGGCCGTGCAGTCGCTCGGCGGCAACGGGCTGACCAAGGAGTACGGCATCGCCGCGGCGGTGACGGCGTCGAAGCTGGCGCGCATCGCGCCGGTCAGCCGTGAAATGGTGCTCAACTTCGTCGCGCAGACGTCGTTGGGTCTGCCACGCTCTTACTGATGAAAACTGTCGTCCACTACTCCGTCGAAGGTCCGGTCGCCCGTCTGACGCTGGACTCGCCGGACAACCGCAACGCGCTGTCCACCGCGCTGGTGAGTCAGCTGCGCCAGGGTCTGTGCGACGCGGCGGACGACTCGTCGGTGCGGGCGGTGGTGCTGACCCACACCGGACGGACGTTCTGCGCGGGCGCCGACCTCTCGGAGGCCAGTGGCGGCGACCCGGCCGAGACGGTCGCCCACAATGCGCGACAGCTGACGTCGGTGCTGCGGGCGATCCTCGAGCTGCCTCAGCCGGTGATCGGAGCCGTCGACGGTCATGTCAGGGCAGGCGGGCTGGGGCTCGTCGGAGCGTGCGACATCGTGGTGGCGGGCCGCAACAGCACTTTCGCCCTGACCGAGGCGCGGATCGGGGTGGCGCCGTCGATCATCTCGCTGACGCTGCTGCCGAAGATGTCCGCGCGAGCCGCGGGTCGCTATTTCGTGACCGGTGAGAAGTTCGGCGCCGACGAGGCCGCGGAGATGGGCCTGGTGACGGTCGCTGTCGACGACGTCAATGCGGCTGTTGCCGGGTTGACGGCCGAGATCGCGAAGGGCTCGCCGCAGGGCTTGGCCGCGTCGAAAAGGTTGACCACGTCGGCTCTGCTGAGTTCGTTCGACCAGCACGCCGAGGCGCTGACCAGGCAGTCCGCAGAGCTTTTCGTTTCTGACGACGCGCGCGAAGGAATGCTCGCATTTCTACAGAAGCGTCCGCCGGCCTGGGTCAACTGACCCATACCTGGGAGGGCTCCCGCGGCCGTGAGAGCAAACAATGTTTGCTGGGTTCGCTGCGCGCCATGCTGAGAAAAGCGGCGTAGCGGCCTAGGCGTGTCATTCACATGCCCGTGCGGCAGCAGCAGAGGGGTCCGGATCAAGCGGTTGTCGAATACCACCGGCGGGAGTCACGGCAGCGGTGCTGAAGTATCCTTTGAGCTGCTCATTTGTCCGTACTCTCAGGTTTGGAAGCGCCAGCAAACAATGTTTGCTGGATCGTTTCAGGAAGCTTCCGGGAAGCCACAAGTCGCTGACGTCGGGGGTAATAAGAAAGCACTTGCGCGATTAGCCAAGTAGTGGGCTATAGTGTGTTAACTGAGCGGCGAGCACGTCACTGCGAACCCCTCACAAACTTCAAGTCAAGGAGAACGAATGAGGATCAAGTCAATCGCCGCCGTTGGCGCCATGGGCGTCGGCTTGGGCATCGCCAGCTTCATCGGCGGCACCGGCACCGCATCGGCCGCCTGCGATGAGGCCCTCACCCCGCCGCTGGAGCGTGCGAACTGCCTCGTCAGCCGGGACCTCCTCGGCGGTTTCCTGCCGAGCATCGACCCCATTACCGCATACAACACGTTCGTCAACGGCGACCCGGAAGACACCGATTTCGGCAGTCTTGGCATCGCCCACCAGGGCGAGACTTTCGTGAACAGCCTCACGGGCACGGGTGGTTTCCTGTCGGGGCCCATCTCGTCTGTGCCCGAGGGTCCCTGATCCTTCGATAAGTCAACGGGCACTTACGCACAGCGCAGGTGCCCGTTTTCTTTTGCGCGTAGGGTCAGTCAGCGATGGCTCGTGACGTTCTCATCACTGGCGCGACCGGCACACTCGGGCACCGAGTGGTCGGCGAAGCCACCGAGGCCGGTCACAAAGTCCGCGCGCTGAGCCGCAGACACCACGTCGGCTACACCGGCGTCCACTGGGCGCAGGGCGACCTGCTCAGCGGCGAGGGCATCGACGCCGCGCTCGACGGCATCGACACCGTCATCCACTGCGCCACCCAGGGCACGCGTGCCAAGGACGTCGTCTCCGCCACCAACCTCATCTCGGCCGCACGCCGCGCGAAGACGGCCAACATCATCTATGTGTCGATCGTCGGAATCGATCGCATCCCGCTTCCCTATTACAAGACCAAGCTGCGCGTCGAAGAGGCGCTCGCCGCGTCGGGACTCGGCCACACGATCGTCCGCGTCACGCAGTTCCACGATCTGATCGAGACGTCGTTCTCTATGCAGCGCTTCACACCCGCGCTGATCGCGATCAAGGACGTCCGCTTCCAGCCCATAGACACCCGTGACGTCGCGTCGCACCTGGTGTCGCTGATCGACAAGGAAGCCGCCGGTCGGGTTGACGACATCGGCGGGCCCGCGGTCTTCGGCCACGACGATCTGGGCCGCATGTATGTGACGTCGCGCGGCAGCCGTCGACGGGTGGTTTCATTGCCAGTGCCCGGTGGCATCGTCGCCGGCTTCAAGTCCGGCGCTAATCTCGTGCCGGCAAATCCAATCGGCACGATCGGCTTCGCCGAGTACCTAGTTGCAACTACATGACTTTCCTGTGCTTATTCGTACCTTCGCCGTACGCTCGACAGTGATGAGCACTCCAACGTCGCGAAATCAGTCGGACCCCGCAGCGGACACCGATCGCGTACACGTTGCACAGCTCCTCGCCGACGCCGCCGCAGCGGGTCGCCTCCCGATGAGTGAGTACGAGAACCGGCTGACCAAGGCCTACGCGGCCAAGACGTACGACGACCTCGAGCGCCTGAGTTCGGATCTGCCCGGCGCCTTGACCAGCGCCGTGAGGGGCGGGCCGCTCCATCCGGCTCCGTCGACGGTGCTGCTGGCGATCATGAGTGGATTCGAGCGCCGTGGCCGGTGGAATGTTCCGAGAAAGCTGACGACCTTCGCGCTGTGGGGCGGCGGCGTGGTCGATCTGCGCTACGCCGACTTCACGTCACCCGAGGTCGAGATCCGCACCTACTCGATCATGGGCGGCCAGACGATTCTTGTTCCGCCGGAGGTCAACGTCGAGTTGCATGGCCACGGCGTGATGGGAACGTTCGACCATCTCGAGAACGGGCAGGGCGTACCCGGCGCACCCCTGGTGAAAGTCAAGGGCTTCTCGCTGTGGGGCAAAGTCGCCGTCAAGCGCAGGAAGCGCAAGGCCGGCTAGCACCGACCCTGCGCTGCCGCTTGCGGTTAGCAGTCCTTGAACCCGAATACCGGCGCTCCGCTCGCGGGGTCGCCCTTCAAGTTGCATTCGCGGACCGGAAGTACGTTTCCTAACTGATCTGCCGGGGCCGTGTTGAGCACACCCTTGAACGCGCCGTTCGATCCCGTTGTCTTGTCGTAGTAGTACTTGCCGTCGGCCTGGTCGTACCTGACCTTGCCGGCCTGCCCGAACGCCTCGTGATACCCGGCACCAACCGGCGAATCGTCAAGTGTCTTGTTGATACCCGGAGTCTGATTGAAGACCGAATCGCCGAACTGCTGCGCGGCGCGCAGACCCGGCGCGGGGTTGTTGAGGTCCGGGCGGCCGACCGCGGTGCCCGGCGTATTCGCCTCGACCTCATTTGCGGTTGGTGCTGCCGCTGCCATGCCTGCCGGCGCAAGAGCCGCGAGTGCGCCGCCGGCGGCCAGGCCGCCGATCACCGTCCGCGTGCGCACAGATCTTTCGGACATGCGCCGATGCTTCGCCATCTACAGGGTCCCCTTCACGAAAGCGGCCGCCCCCTCGGGCAGCTCGTCCCGCGAAATGTAGCGCACGCGTCGACGGTTGTCGCGAGTAAATGCATATCACTGCAACGCAATTCGGCTCCGACTGAGCGACCCGGTTATCCACAGTCGGGACTTTATCCACAGGCGGCAATTTTCCTCTGACACATCGCACACACGTTCGAATAGCGTGGAAGGCATGAAGTCGCAGCAGCAAAAGCAGATCGGCGCCGCACTCGATGCGATCGACGCCGGTTACGCGCAGCTGCGCGCGGCCTGCTCGGACTCGGTCGGCAATGCGTTTCGCGTCGAGGTCGCCGAGCGCCTCGAACGCCAACACCGGGTCAACCGGGGCCAGATGTACCGCGTCTTCGGCGAGCTCATCGAACCACCCGACGGGCCCGACGACCCCGACCTGCCCAAAGGCACCGTCATCTCGAAACTGCTGTGGCAGCGGCTGCGCATCACCAGCGGCGACATCAAAAAGCGCATCATAATCGCCGGCCGCATCCGCCCGCGCCGGACGCTCACTGGACCACAGCTGCCGCCCGAACTCCCCTGTCTCACAGAGGCCCTCGAGAACGGCGACGTCGGCGAAGCCCACATCGACGCGGTCTGCGAGGGCGTCGACGCATTGCCGTCGCGGCTCAATCACAGAAAGGGCACGGCCGAACGGATTCTGGTCCGCCACGCCAAAGAAGACGACGCCAACTTCGTCGCGAAGACGGCTCGTGACATCGCTGCGGAACTGAGCCCCGACGACGACTTCGATGAGCAGGATCGCAGGCGCAAGAGCGGATTCAGGATGGGCAAGCAACGCGTCGACGGCATGAGCTACATCGCCGGCTGGGCTGACCCCGAACTTCGCGGGTACATCGAAGCCGCGAATGCCGCCGTCAGACCCGGCCGCCACCAACCACACGATCCGGTCACTGATCCAGAACACGAGCCGGAGAACGACCACTCGCCCGCCGACGCCGAGCAGTTCGAGTTGATCGACGACCCCCGACCGGAACTCGACACCGACGCCCCCGATGACGCAGCCGCAGACGCAGCCGATCAAACCGCAGACGAACCTTCAGGCGTCGAGCACGTCGCGGTGGAACTCGATACTCGCAGCGCGGCCCAACGGCTTCACGATGCCCTCAAACTCGGCTTGAGAGCGGCGCTCGCCTCAGGCGCCTACGGCCAGCACCGCGGCCTGCCGGTCACCGTCATCGCCACTACCACGCTGGCTGAACTCGACCAAGCCTCCCACGCCATCAACAATCCGGCCATCCCGATGCCACCACCGGCACGCACCGGCGGCGGCTCGCGCCTACCGATGCGCGACCTACTCCGCATGGCCGCCAACGCGATCCACTATCTGGCGGTGTTCGACGACCACACGGGCCGGCCGCTGTACCTGGGCCGCACCAAGCGCATCGCCACCGTCGACCAACGCATCATCTGCTACGCCCGCGATCGCGGCTGCACACGGCCCGGCTGCACCGAACCCGGATACCACTGCGAAGTGAACCACGAACCGGCCTGGGGCAAAGGCGGCCAAACCGACGCCGACTGTCTCTTCTTCGACTGCGGGCCCGACCACGCCCTCATCACCAAGGGCCTACTCCAAACCAAGATCACCGACGCCGGCCGACTCGCCTACACCGACGACACCGGTCCACCCGAGATCAACCTCGCCCACCATCCCGAAGAACTCCTCAAAGAACTCTTCGACGACGACGATCCCTAACGGCGGCGGCGCGAACGCAGATAGTCACCGACGACGGCGGCTCCCAAGCCATCGAGATCGGGCACTACGACGCGCCCTTCGACGCGCCGCGCCACTTGATCGATGAACCGGGCCAGGCCCGGATCGTTGCCGAGCCGGAAAATCGTGACCTGCGCACCGAGGCGGGCCATATCGTCGAAGCCCTTCACGGTGTGGGCGATCGTCCGCGGATGCGGTGGGTAGTCGAAGAACACTCCCGGCGGCTGAGCCGCCGAATCTAACCCAGTGCCGTCTCGATAGCTCTCCAGGTGCGCAGTCGGTTCACCGTCGGTGACCACCAGCACCACCGGCTGCGCGTTCGGGTGACGGCGCAGATGCCGCCCGGCAAGCGCCAGCGCATGGTGCAGGTTCGTGCCCTGCTCGTAGACACCCTCCAAGCCGGTCAACTCCGCCGCCGACACCGTCCGCGCATAGCGGCCGAAGGCAATGATCTGCAACGCATCCGACCGGAACCGGGTGCTCACCAAGTGACTCAAGGCCAGCGCTGTCCGCTTCATCGGCAGCCAGCGGTTCTCCATCACCATCGAGAACGAGGTGTCCACCAGCAGTGCCACCGCGGCCTGCTGACGCGTCTCGGTCTCCGACACCTCGACGTCCTCGACCATCATCCGAATCGGCGTTTCCGCCTCGCCCGCGCCCGCCTGCCGCAGCACGGCGTTGGTCAGCGTGCGGGTGACGTTCCACGGCTCGGTGTCGCCGAACTGCCACGCCCGCGTGGCGCCCGTCAGCTCGCCCGCCGCGCCGGCCCGTCGCGTCTCCCGTTCTCCGTGCCGGCCCGAAAGCTGCTGCGACACATCGCGCAACGCGGTCTGACCGAGCTGGCGCATCGCCTTCGGCGACAGCCGCCACTGCCCGTCGGCGCCGCGATCCAGGAAGCCCTGGTCCATCAACGCCTTCTCCAACTCGGACAGTGTGCGCGCGTCCACGGCGGCCTCTTCGCCGAGCTGGCGGGCCAGCGCCTCGAGGTCGACGTCATCCATCGTCGCACCCGCATAGCTCTGCGAGAGCGCCTCCGCCAGCTGCTCGAGCTCCGCGATGTCCTGCATGGCCTGCGCACCCTCGCCCATACCCATCGGGTTGTCGCCCGAGAACCGCGACGAGCCCGTCCAGTCCTCGCCCGGCCGCGCCGCCTGCAGATGCCCGTCGAGCCGGTTGAGCGCATTCATCAGCGACGGCGAGCCGAAAGCCTGCTGCGCCAACGCATCCAGCTCGGCACGTTGATCGGGCGACAGGCTGTTGCGGAACCGCTGCGCGGCGGCCGCACGCTGGGCCAGCGAATCCAGCAGCTCGTCGACGTTCTGCGGGTTCTCCGGGAAGAACTCGCCGTGCTTGGCCATGAAGTCGTCGAAGTCCTCCTTCGTGTCCTCGCCGCGGGAGTGCTTGTCCAGCAGATCGTTCAAGTCGTCGAGCATGTCGTTGACACGCTGACGGTCCTCATCGGTGGCGTTCTCCAGCGCCTGCTTCATCCCGGCGAACCGTTGGTCGAGCATCTCGCGGCCCAGCAGATCCTTGATCTGCTCGTACTTCTCGCGCGCTTCCTGGCTGCGCCAGTCATAGTCGGACAGCTCCTGGACGGCCTTGGCAGGCGACGGCGGCAGCGACTCGATCCGCATCTCGTTGAACCGCGCGTCGTCGTCCAACGCACGCGCCAGTTCCTTGCGCTCGGCCAGCACGGCCTCGTCGAGCAGCTTCTTGATCTCCTGCAGCGTGCCGTCGAGGTTGTTGCGCTGCAACAGCTCCCGGCGGCGGCGGTTCGCCTCGGCGGCCAGCTTGTCGGCGCCCTTCATGTTCTGCGTGCCTCGTCGCAGCAGCTCCTGCAGCGCCCGACGCGGAGACGAGCCCTCCATCACGTCCTGCCCGATCGCCTCCAGCGCGTCACGCAGATCCACCGGCGGCGCCAGCGGATCCGGACCGCCGGTGTAGCCGGAGTAACGAGACGAGCGCCCGTGCCCGCGTCTAGCCATAGACGGTTTCACCCTCGCCGGACACCTTGTCGATGCGCTTGGCCAAATACAATGCCTCCAAGGCCAATTCGACTGCGGCGGCACGCTGGCCGTCCGACGTCGCACCCAGGCGCTCCTGCACCTTGGCGATCGCGGGCACCTCGGGCACCACAGCGAGCACGTCGCGCGCCGACACCCGCTCGCCCGTCGTCACCGCGTTGCCACCCTCGATCGCGACCACCAGCGGGCCGACGTCGATACCGCCGAGCAGCCGCTGTGCGGTGTCGGCCGTCGCGCGCCGCAGCAGATGCTCGAGCACCGCCTGCTCGCGGCCCTCCTCACCGGACTCGAACTCCAGCTTGCCGCGCAGCACGTCGATCACCGTGCCGAGGTCGACCACGCGCGCCACCGGATCCTTCTCACCGAGGATCGCCGAGCGGTGCCGCGCCGCAGCAGCGACCGTCTCCGCCGCCGCGATCGCGAACCGCGCCGACACACCAGAACGCTGGTCGATCGACGTCGACTCACGCAGGTAGCGAGCGAAGCGCGCGAGGATCTGCAGCAGGTACTCCGGCACCTCGGCCGCGAGCTGCGCCTCCTGGCTGATGACGCCGACCTCGGCGTCCAGCTCCAGCGGGTAGTGGGTGCGGATCTCCGCGCCGAAGCGGTCCTTCAGCGGGGTGATGATCCGCCCGCGGTTGGTGTAGTCCTCGGGGTTGGCGCTGGCGACGACCACCACGTCGAGCGGTAGCCGCAGCGTGTAGCCGCGCACCTGGATGTCGCGCTCCTCCATCACGTTGAGCATCGACACCTGGATGCGCTCGGCGAGGTCGGGCAGCTCGTTGACCGCGACGATGCCCCGGTGCGCCCGCGGGATGAGCCCGAAGGCGATGGTCTCGGGGTCGCCGAGGCTGCGGCCCTCGGCCACCTTGATCGGGTCGATGTCGCCGACCAGGTCGGCCACGCTGGTGTCGGGGGTGGCCAGCTTCTCGAAGTAGCGCTCGCTGCGGTGCCGCCACTCGATGGGCAGATCCTCGCCGGACTCGGCGGCCCGCCGGATCGACTCCGGC
This sequence comes from Mycobacterium sp. ITM-2016-00318, assembly GCF_002968285.2. NCBI lineage: Bacteria > Bacillati > Actinomycetota > Actinomycetes > Mycobacteriales > Mycobacteriaceae > Mycobacterium > Mycobacterium sp. ITM-2016-00318. The sequence continues at coordinate 4,437,667 of NZ_CP134400.1, forward strand.
GTGATCGGCGTGTACGGGTGCTCGCCGAGCTCCGACCCCGCGATCACCGGCGTCCATTCGTCGAGCAGGCCGGACAGCGAGCGCAGCAGTCGGGTCTTGCCCTGACCGCGTTCGCCGAGCAACACCACGTCGTGGCCCGCGATCAGCGCCCGTTCGAGCTGCGGAAGCACGGTGTCCTCGAAGCCGAGGATTCCGGGCCATACCTCGCGGCCCTCTGCCAGCGCGGCCAGCAGGTTCTCCCGGATTTCCTCTTTGACGCCCCGCTCGCGATGGCCGGAGGCACGCAGCTCGCCGACGGTGCGGGGCAGATTGTTAGATGACGTCACTACTCCACGCTACGACTGCTCGGGTTCTGCGGCAGCGGCTACGCCTTACGCGAACATGACGTCGCGGAAAAGCAGCAGCCTGCGCACGCCTCGGCTAGGCGTGATCGTGACCGCTGTCACGCCGCGCGAGGTTGTCGGCTCGTGCGGTGACCTCGACGGAGCGCACGGCGCCGACATCGCCGAGCACATCCTCGAGCGCACCGACCCAATGGTGGTAGTAGCTCCACCGCGTGCGCTCGTCGGCCGCCGCCTCCCAGCGGGCGATACGGGCAATCAACGCCGCTTGAAACCGCTGCCAGGTGAACGCATCGGCCTGGTTCAACGCGACGGCCATGGCGAAGGCCCGGCTCTCCCAGGGTTCGGCGAACACCAGCTCACCGTTGGATCGCGGCGGCGCGGCGGCACCCTCGAGATCCATCGGGACGGTCATGGCGCCCCGATCTTCGCCACGCCGACCATCGCGTCGCGGGTGACAAGAGCCACCAGTTCGTCCTGCGACCATCCGTCGGTGCCTGCCGGGCGCTGGGGCAGCACGAGCCAGCGGACCTCGCTGCTCGAATCGTGGACCGTGATGTGCACGTCGTCGGCGAGGCCAAGGCCCATCTCGCGCAGCACTTTTCGGGGTTCCTTCACCATCCGCGCCCGGTACGCCGGATCCTTGTACCAACTCGGCGGCAGACCGAGCAGCTGCCATGGATAACACGAACACATCGTGCAGACCACGGCGTGATGGGTGGCGGGACCGTTCTCGACGACCACGACGTACTCCGTCTGCGGCCCGAGGAAGCCCATCTCGCGGATGGCGGCGGTGCCGTCGTCGAGCAGCCTGCGCCGGTACTCGGGATCCGCCCACGCCTTGGCCACCACCTTGGCTCCGTTGAGCGGCCCGATATCGGTTTCGTAGGTCCTGATGATGGCGTCCAGCACCGTCGGGTCGATGAGGCCGCGCTCGGTGAGCAACTGCTCGAGCGCCTCGGTGCGCAGGGACGCAGAAATGCGTTCTGCCGAATCAGACACGCTCATGGGGCCTTCTCCAGATAGCTCTCGAACATCTCGATCGTCACTGCGAACTCTTCGGCGCCGTCACCCCACAGCTCATGTGAATCGAACTGCACGGTGTACACGAACTGCGGGCACTCACCCTCGAAGTGCGCGTTGGTGTCGGGAAACACGAACGCGGGCTCGATCAGCGTGACGACGCCGGTGTGACCGCGGATATATCGCGGCAGCCGGGTGTGTCCGGCCGGCGAGAGGTCCTTGGCGCGTACACGCTCACCGAGACAGAACGCCGGTTCGCCCTCGACGTGGCGAAGTGAACCGTCGGCGGTCGACGCATGGCCAGACTCGGGCGGTTCCGGCGTGGGCGCTTCCTCGATGCCATCGCCTCGCAGATTGCGGGCCCTCGCGTCGACGGCCGACGGTGCGAGGACTCCGCTTTCGGTCAGGGTGCGCTCGGCGCCGTTGAGCCAGCGGCCGAAGTAGCCGTCGTCGAGGTAGGCCCGGCGGTCAAGGCGCTCCAGCGAGTGCCGGAACGAATCCACGTTGCCGTGCGCCAACCGATTGGCCAGCAGGCTGAGCGCGAAGGCCCTGCCGTGCCACGGTTCCGGAAATGGCGGCTCGTCGGGCTGCGGCCGTGTCGCCGGACCCCAGCCGTCGGCACCTCCCATATCGGCGATTCCGTCCATGGCATGCACCTCCCACCGACTCGCCCTGCCGAATCAACTCGATCACATACGGACCGGCGGTGAGGCATTTCTGAGTGTTTTCCGGCCACCGAAGGCTTCGGCCGTACCGACAGTCAGGAGTCGGACGGGGGCAGCATCTGGAAGCCGGTGAGGATGGTTTCGGCGTCGCGCTTGTAGGCCGGATCGTCCGCGTCGCCGCTCTGCACCGTCATCGTCATCGCGTACGTGGTGTCTTCCGTGGTCAGCACGGCGGTGACCACCCTGGCCGGGTGCGGCGGCAGGAAGCCGAGCATCGGCGTCGTGTAATCGATCATCTCGGCGGGCAGTTCGCACACCGTAGTGGGGGTCACCTCGATGTCCGTCGCGCCGATCTCGGTCTCCAGCGCATCCTGCTGAGCGTCGAACACCTCGCGCGGCTCGGCGATACCGCGATGGCTCTCCAGCGTCACCACCGCCGTCGGCGAGAAGCCGTCGCGCGCGAGGCTCCGGTTGCGCATCGTGAAGCGGATCAGCTCGGAGTCCATCATCGTGACCCGCTCCCACCCCTCGGGCTGGGGGATCGCCATGACGGGCTCTTCGTCGGTGTGGTCGGGGATCGACGTCATCGGCGCGTCCACCGACGTGCAGTCCGACGCGGTGGCGGCGGCCCTGCCCATATCGGGCGCCGCGACAACGCGGGCGTCCTCGACGACGCGCGTGCACGCCGCGGCGAGCACCAACGCCGCGGCACCGGCAACCACCGCAACAGAACGCGCCGCCCTCGCCATGGACGGCAACCTATCAGTGAGCGAAGTGGCGCGCTCCGGTCACGTACAGCGTGACACCGGCCTTGGCGGCCGCCTCGGTGACCAACTCGTCGCGCATCGACCCACCCGGATGCACGATCGCCTTCACTCCGGCGTTGGTCAGCGTCTCCAGGCCGTCGGGGAACGGGAAGAACGCGTCGGAGGCGGCCACCGCGCCGCGCACGCGGTCGCCGCCGCGCTCGACCGCGAGGCGGGCCGCGTCGACGCGGTTCACCTGGCCCATGCCGACGCCGACGGTCGCGCCGTCGGCGACGACGACGATCGCGTTGGACTTCACCGCCCGGCAGGACCGCCATGCGAAGACGAGGTCGGCCAGCGTCGCCGGGTCGGCGGGCTCACCGGTGGCCAGCGTCCAGTTGGCCGGGTCGTCGCCGGCCGCGTCAAGTGCGTCGCGCTGCTGCAGCAGCAGGCCCCCGCTGATCGGCCGCACCTCGATGCCGGTGACCGACGGTTCCGACGCCACCAGTACGCGGATGTTCTTCTTGCGCGCGAGCACCTCCACCGCGCCGTCCTCGTATGCGGGGGCGATGATCACCTCGGTGAAGATCTCGGCGACGGTCTCGGCCATTTCGACGCTGACCGTGGTGTTGGCCGCGATGACGCCGCCGAACGCGCTCAGCGGGTCGCATTCGTGGGCCTTGCGGTGGGCGTCGGCGACGGACTCCGACGAGACGGCGATACCGCACGGGTTGGCGTGCTTGATGATGGCGACGCACGTGTCCTCGTGATCGAACGCGGCCCGCCATGCGGCGTCGGCGTCGGTGAAGTTGTTGTAGGACATCTCTTTTCCGTGCAGCTGCTCGGCCTGCGCCAGACCCGGCCACGCGGTGTCGTCGGTGTAGCGCGCCGCCTGCTGATGCGGGTTCTCCCCGTAGCGCAGTACGCCGGTGCGCCGCCATGTGCGGCCGAACCAGGCGGGCAGCTTCTGGGCAGGCTCCTCGGGGGCCAGCGTTTCGCCCATCCAGCTCGCCACCGCCACGTCGTACTGGGCAGTGTGCCGAAATGCCAGTGAGGCCAGTATCTTCCGCTCCGCGAGCGTGAATCCGCCTGCGCGCACGGCTGCCAGCACGCCGTCGTAGCCGCGTGGTTCGACGACCACCGCGACGCTCGGATGGTTCTTCGCAGCGGCCCGCACCATCGACGGTCCGCCGATGTCGATCTGCTCGACACACTCGTCCTCGCTTGCGCCGGAGGCCACCGTCTCGCTGAACGGGTACAGGTTCACCACGACGAGGTCGAACGCCTCGATGCCGAGCTCCTCGAGCGCGGCGGCGTGTTCGGCCTTGCGCAGGTCGGCGAGCAGACCGGCGTGCACCCGCGGGTGCAGCGTCTTGACCCGGCCGTCGAGCACCTCGGGGAACCCCGTCAGCTCCTCCACCGGAGTCACCGGAACACCGGCGCCCGCAATGGTTTTCGCGGTCGACCCGGTCGACACGATGGCCACGCCCGCGTCGTGCAGGCCCTTGGCCAGTTCGGCAAGGCCGGTCTTGTCGTAGACGCTGACCAAGGCCCGCCGGACCGGCTTTCGCCCGTCCCCGGAGGCGCTTGGCGCCGACACCGTCTCAAACCCCGTCATCCGATGACCGCCTTTCGTCCAGTCCACGTCACGCCGCTCGTCGCCAGCGCGGCAAGGACGTCTACCAAGAGTTTGCGTTCGACGACCTTGATGCGCTCGTGCAGGGTCGCCTCGTCGTCGTCGTCGAGCACCTGCACCGGTTGCTGCGCCAGGATCGGGCCGGTGTCGGTGCCCGCATCCACCAGATGCACGCTGCAACCGGTCACCTTGACGCCATAGGCCAGCGCGTCGGGCACGGCGTGCGCGCCGGGAAACGACGGCAGCAGCGCCGGATGTGTGTTGAGTATCCGGCCCATGAACCGCGAAAGGAACACCGGACCAAGGATTTTCATGAACCCCGCCGACACGATCAGGTCAGGCTCGTGCGCGACGGTCGCGTCGGTGATCGCGGCGTCCCACGCGTCGCGGTCGGGATGATCGCTCAGGCGGACCTTGTAGCTGGGCAGCGACGCCGCGGATGCGATTTCGACGGCCCGGCAGTCGCGGTCGACGCCGACAGCAACGATACGGGCCGGGTAATCGCCGACCGCGGACTCGAGCAGGGACTCCAGCAGCGAACCGGTGCCCGATGCCAGCACCACGACTCGCGCCGGTGCGCTCGGGGGCACGCGGAGGGGTTGCTGCACGCGACGAGCCTAGTCGTCAGCCCTGCGGCTCTTGTCGCCGATGGGGCCCGGCGTGGCGTCGTCGTCGTCGATGTATTCGAACTCCTCGGGATCGGGCAGGTCGTCCTCGAAATCCGGGTCCGAATCGGGGTCAGGATCCGGGTCGGGATCGGCTGGCGCGGTGCGGACGATCCGCGGGGGCCGCACGTCCGCGGGCTCGTCGTCGAGCAGCGGCTCGACCTCGGGCACTAAGGCTTCCGGTTCTTCGGGCCGGTGTGGCTCGGGTTCCTGCGGTTCGAACGCGGATTGGAGGTCGGGCTCGGGCTCGAATGCGTCCTCGAACTCGGGTTCGGGCTCGATGTCGTCGTCGAGATCGACGTTCTGGCGGGAACTACTCGCACTTTCCCGCCCAGTTGTCGGTTTGGGCGCACGGAGTGGGCGGGCGATCCCGCCGGCCATCGCGATCGTCAGACCGCCGATCGCCATGAACCATAGGAACACGGCCGGTGCGAACGTCGCCTGGTCGACACCGACGTGGCCGAAGTTGCCCAGCTCGCCGCCGCCCGCGTGGCCCAGCAGTGCCATCGCCACCGCCGCGAGCGCCGACGCCAGCGTCAGCTTGCCCAGAGCGGGCAGCAGCGGAAGCGGCCGTCGTCCGCACTGTTGACCGACCACCACGCCTGCCGCCGCGCCGATGATCAGCAGCACGACCCAGATCGGGCCGAGCGGCGGCGTCGGCACCGCGGCGAGCACCGGCAGCGCGGGGATGTCACCACCGAACACCGTGAACGAGCTGAACGTCGCAATCCCGACGTGCGCGCTCGACCCGACGGCGACGGCCGAGGTGCCGACGATGACGTTGGGCGCGTACAGCGCCGACAACGCCGTCAGGCTGAACTGGCCGAACACCGAATCGGTGATCGCGTACAGGTCATGCATCGTCGACCAGTGCACGACCAGCGACAGCGCCGTCACGGCGCCGGATAGCCCGAGCAGCGCCAGCACACCGGCGTATGCCGGCCGCCCGGCGTCGGCCACCCACTGCGGCAGCCCGGATGCGGTGAGCAACCGCCTGCCTGCGCGTGACCCGACGCCGATCACGGCGCCGATCGCATGCACCGCCAACACACCGGTGAACGCCCGCAGCGCGTTGGGTGTCTGCAACTGCGTCAGCACCGAGGAGGCGTCGTGGATCACGGCCAGCGAGATCGCGGCGATCAGCAGCGGACCGCCGAGCGCAGACGCGACGATCCACCGGATGAGAAACCAGGAGCCCTGCGGCGGAGTGGCGGCCGCAGTGGTGCGCGCGGTGCCCCACACCATCGCGAGCACCGGCAGCAGCGGCATCACGCCCAGCTCACGGCCGCCGATCGAGATCGGCACCTGGTGCACGCCGAGCCACATGGTGGCGATCGCACCCGGCGCCCCGAACATGTCACTGTTCGCGATCAGCAGCTGCAGCAGCACCACCGCGGCGATGACCACCAGCGCCACGGCCGACGGGCCGAACGCGACGCGGAACAGGTCGCGTGCCTGGCGACTGCCGACCGACCTGTTCTCCACCACTAGCGGTATAGCAGTTCTTTGCTCACGCGCGCGGTATTCACGCGTGTGAGGTTTGGACTACGACGTCGAGTTGCCGGACTGGTTCGACGACGACGGCGGCTGCTGCTGCGCCGGCTGGCCGCTCTGCCCCGACTGCGACGACTGCGGCTGGCTGTAGGTCGGGAAGCCGGTCGGAGGGGTCGGCGGGCCGCCGTGCTGACCGATCGCGGAGAAACCGCCCGTCGAGGAGCCCGCGCCGGAGTAGCCGCCGCTGTACTGGCCCGGATAGGGCGGACGCTGCTGCCCCGGGCCCTGGCCCTGCCCCTGCGGGGCGGCGTGCTGGCCGTAGTACTGGTTCGGCTGGCCGTAGGGGCCGTAGTTCGGCTGCTGCTCGTGCTTCGGCTTCGGCACCGGCGCCTTGATGATGCCCGAGTCGAGCAGCAGGGCGCCGATCGCGACTGCGGACTGCAGGAGCGTCAGCAGGACGACGACGTAAAGCGCCCAGCCGATGCTCACGCCTTCGGGCTTCTGGATGATCTCGGCGAGCACGAGCAGGAACGACAGCACCGCGACCGCGGCGATGACGCCGATGGGCGCCTTCTGCCTCGGCAGCAGGCTGGCGGCGGCGATCAGGCCGGAGACCAGCGCGGCGACGACGGCCATCACGACGCCCTGCGAGGTGCCGCTGGCGCTGCCCATCTGCGGGAAGTCGCTGCTTTCGATCGTGAACACGTCGCCGAAGCTGAACAGGTACACGAGCAGGCCGAGCACTGCGACGGCAGTGAGCAGGATGAACGGCAGTCTGCTCGGGCCTGAGGGCGTGATAGCGGCGGGCGTCTGAACCGACCCCTGCTGATGCTGCTGCTGCTCGACCTTGCCGAACTGCTGGGTCGGAGCGCTGAACTGAGTCGTGGGCTGCTGGCTGGGCGGATATCCCGAGCTACTGGGCGGGTAGGTCATGACCTCTCCTGCTTTGGGTTGGACGCCGCTTCCGGCGACGCTGCGTGCGCTCACGAACCGATGAACTCATGAACGGCGACCGCATAGGCGAATCGACAACCACGCTAGCGCACGCTGCGTTATGCGGACACGAGCACAGTAGCGTCGGCCCCCTTATCTTCGGCGTTCTCGATCTCGCGGACGAGTGGAAGCACCCGCGAACCGAAGTAGGAGATCTCCGCTGGAAGTGCAGGAAGCCGCCGAGAATCAGGTCAACACCTCGTTTGCGGTACGCCGCAATGCGTTCCGCGATCTGCTCGGGCGTGCCGATCAATTGTGTGCGGAACCCGTCGTTGTACTGCACCAAGTCGTCGAACGAGGAGTCCGCCCACATGCCACGTTTGTCCGCGGTCGAGTTGCCAGCTTGTTGTACGGCGGCTTTGAACCCCTCCACAGCCGGGCGGTTGGCCTTGGCGACGATTTCGCGCAGCGTCTCCTTCGCCTCGGCCTGGGTGTCGCGGGCGATGATGAAAGCGTTCAGCCCGAATTTCACTTCGCGGCCTGCGGTGCGCGCATGATCGCGGACGTCGACGACCTGTTCGGTCACGCCGTCGAAGTCCTTGCCGTTCGAGAAGTACCAGTCGGCGTAGAGGCCGCCGTTGCGCCGCGCCGCCGTCGAGTTGCCGCCTTGGAAGATCTCCGGATTCGGGCGGGCGGGCGTGTTGACGGGCTTGGGCTTGAGCGTGAAGTCGTGGATGCGGTAGAAGTCGCCGCGGAAATCCACGTCGTCCTCGGTCCAGATCTTGCGCAGCACCTGCAGGAACTCCGCGCTGCGGCGGTACCGCTCGTCGTGTTCCAGCCACGGCTCGCCGAGATGGGTGAACTCGTCCTTGAACCAGCCCGACACCACGTTGACGGCGAAGCGGCCGTTGCTCAGCTGATCGGCGGTCGCGCCGAGTTTGGCGAGCACGCCTGGCTGCCAGAGCCCGGGGTGGACGGCGGCGATCACCTTGAGTCGTTGGGTGGCCAGCAGCAGCGCGAGGCTGAAGCTGGTCGACTCGTGCTGGTACTCGGCGCCGTAGCTGGCCTCGTAGCGGACCTGGGACAGCGCGTAGTCGAAACCGTTGTTCTCCGCCGTCTGGGCGAGCTTGACGTTGTAGTCGTAGCCCCAGTCGGTGCGCTGTTCGATGTCGCTGGTGACGAGTCCCCCGCTGACATTGGGCACCCAGTACGCGAATTGGATGTTCTCTGCGATGCGTTCAGTCGTCATGGTCTGCACCCAACATCGAGCGCGGTCGATCGTCGCGGGTAACGCTCTCGGTGACGGAAAGTCAGACCTCGATGATCGGCGTCGCCGGGATGCCGTTGAAGCGTGACGACGTCACCGACGTGTAGGCGCCCATCATGGGGCTGACGACGACGTCGCCGACGTTCAGAGTCGGCATCGGGTAGTCGCGTGCGATCACGTCGGCGCTGTCGCAGGTCGGTCCGGCCAGCGTCACGGGATCGTGGCCGGTGACGTCGTCGACGATCTCGCGCAGCGCAAGGATCGGCGGGTGCACGTCCTCGGTCATCACGTTCGAGTAGCTGCCGTAGATGCCGTCGTCGAGGTAGTGCCACTGGCGGCCGTCGCGCACAGCGCTGCCGACCACGCCGGTCAACAGCGTCATGCTGTCGGCGGCCAGGAAGCGGCCCGGCTCGGCCATCAACGTGAACTCGTCGCGCCGGTCCCCGAGCTCCTCGTCGACGACGGCCGCGATGGTGTCGATGGCCGGCATCGTCTCGCGATAGGTGAGAGGGAAGCCGCCGCCGATGTCGATGATTCGCGTTGGCATACCGTTTGTTTCGTCGATGTGGTCGATGAGGTCGAGGGTGCCGCGCAGAGCGGCGCGGTACGGCTCGGCGGTCGTGCCCTGGCTGCCGACGTGAAAGCTGAACCCGGCGAACTGAACTCCGCTCGCCAGTACGTGTTTGACGACGAGTTCCGCGTCGGCGGGATCGACGCCGAACTTCGTCGACAGATCCGACTTCGCGCTCGGGTTGCGGAATGCGAGCCGCACGAGCACCTGGATGTCGGTGGGCAGGCCCGCGAACTTCTGCGCCTCCGCGGCATTGTCGACGACGAACGTGCGGATACCCGCGATATAGGCGTGGTCGATGTCGGTCAGCTTCTTGATCGGGTTGGTGTGGAGGCAACGCTCGACGGGAAGACCAAGCGCGGCAATGAGATCGGTCTCGCCACGCGTGGCCACGTCGAACCCGCACCCAGCGGCGGCGACAGCCCGCAGCACCGCCGGGTGGGACGATGTTTTCGCCGCGTGATGCAGCCGAAAACCCGTCAGCTGCGAGGCGAGGAGCCGGGACTGCTCGACGACGCGATAGGGGTCGAGCACCAGCAGCGGGGTGCCGTGCTGCGCGATGAGCGAGCGCCAGCCCTCGGTTTCGCATCGGATGCGCAGGTCCTCACGCAACCGCGACCGCAGCGACGGGTTCACCGTCGACCTCCTCGATTGGCTGGCTGCGGACTGCCAACAGGTGTGCGGCGTACGAACAGCGCACCCCGTTGACGTAGGCGGTTGCGGCGCCGAGTTCGCCTGCTGCCCAGCCCGCGAGTTCGTTGGGCAGGTAGCGCCGCACCCACTCCATGAGCTTCTGGCGGTTGGTGCGCGTGGCCTCCATGTCATGGAGTTTCGCGAGCACCAGCCCGCACGTCGCGAGTAGCCCGCTACCTCAGTTGTCAACGTCGTGGCACCCCGGCCTTGCCCCCCAGACTGGAACACGTTCTAATTCGGGGTATGGATTATGGGCTCGTACTCTTCACCAGCGATCGTGGGATCGCCCCTGCTGCGGCGGCCAAGCTCGCTGACGAGCACGGCTTCACGACGTTCTACGTGCCCGAACACACCCACATTCCGATCAAGCGCCAGGCCGCTCACCCGACCACCGGCGACGAGTCGCTGCCCGACGACCGCTACATGCGCACCCTCGACCCGTGGGTATCGCTCGGCACCGCCTGCGCCGTCACCTCGCGGGTGCGGCTGTCGACGGCAGTGGCCCTGCCCGTCGAACACGACCCCATCACGCTGGCCAAGTCGATCGCCACGCTGGACCACCTCTCCGGCGGCCGCGTCAGCCTCGGCGTCGGATTCGGTTGGAACACCGACGAACTGGCCGACCACAACGTGCCGCCGGGCCGTCGGCGCACCATGCTTCGTGAGTACATCGAGGCGATGCGCGCGCTGTGGACGCAGGAGGAAGCCGAATTCGACGGCGAGTTCGTGAAATTCGGGCCGTCGTGGGCATGGCCCAAGCCGATCCAGTCGCACATCCCCGTGCTGGTCGGCGCGGCGGGCACCGAGAAGAACTTCAAGTGGATCGCGCGCTCGGCTGACGGCTGGATCACCACGCCACGCGACTTCGACATCGACGAACCCGTAAAGCTGCTGCAGGACACCTGGGCTGCCGCGGGTCGCCACGGCGCACCGCAGATCGTCGCCCTTGACTTCAAGCCCGACCCCGACAAACTGGCTCACTGGCGCGAACTCGGCGTCACCGAAGTCCTGTTCGGCCTCCCCGACAAGACCGAGGACGAGGTCGCCGGTTACGTCGAACGGCTCGCGGGCAAGCTCGCCGCGCTGGTCTGAGCAGCGCGCAGCAGTTCGACGAACGCCGCAGCGGCGGCGTCGACGCCCTCGTCGTCCTCGGTGGCGACCAGGTCAAGCAGCAGCCCGCGGATGACCGCCAGCCCGAGCCGGACAAAAGCGGGATCGGCTGTCGTCGCGTCGACCTCCGCCAGCCACGACTCGACCGCGCCCGGCACCATGCGCGCGTACGGCTGCTCGCCCTGGGCGCCGCGGGCGTAGCACTCGAAGAACAGTCGCTCGAACGGGCGCAGCTCGGGCCTGCGAACGTCGGCCCACATCGCCGCCACCGCATCGGCGGGCTCGGTGTCGGCGTCGGGCAGCGTCGACATCTGCCTGCGCTCGATCTCGTCGACGATGGTGAGCAGCAGCTCGTCACGTGACCCGAAGTGATGCAACAGCATTCGATGACTGGTGTCGACGGCTTCGGCAATCTCGCGCAGTGAGCGGTCGCCGATGCCGCCGCGGGCGAAGTCGTCGATGAGGGCGTCGAGCAGGTGCTGTCGCCGCTCGAGGTCAGGAGGTCGAGCCACGCAGTTGCTCGCTGCGCGCCTTGAGCCCCTTGGCCTCGAGGTCGAGGTAGCGCTTGGTGGTGCCGCGCATCAGCCGGGCAACGAGCCCACCGACCGGGCCCTGCTGGTCGAGGCGCTGCTTGACCTGTGCCCGGTCGCCGTCGGGATGGACCTCGTGCATGGCGATCGTCCGGCCGCCGGGTGAGCGCTGCTCCCACGTCCACGACCGGCCTTCGTCGAGCGCGGTGACCGTCCACACCAGCCTCGGCAGCCGCGGTTGCTTGATCTCGAACCGCTTACCGACCGCAAGACCCGGCCCGTCGAGCGCCTTCAGGCTGGTCACCGATGCCGTCCAGGCAGGCCAGCGCTCCACGTCGGAGAAGACGTCCCAGACGAGGTCCGCGGATGCGTCGATGTCGATGCCGCACTCGGTAATCATGTACCAAATGGTACATCACGGCCCGGCACGACCGGCGCGTCAATCGCACCCGTTTCGAGTCCAGAGGACGTGTGGCCAAACGTCGGTGACGGTGACGCGGGCCCCGCGACGGTCGATTTCGACTCATCACTGCCTGCGTGGGATTGGCTTAGGTCAGGCGCGCGCGGTTGCCCTGCTCGGCCGACGTCACGACGATGCGCGCACCGAGCGGATCTCCATCGGACATCAGCCCGACGAGGTCATCGTCTTCCGTGAGAGCCATGAACCGGGAGCGATCGGCGTCGAGCCTGCCGATGATGACACCGGTACGCACCGGCCAGTCGTAGCGCACAGAGTAAGTCTCGATCGTCGCGGGGCCGTCAGCGCGCTCCGTCACCGAAATCGTTGGTAACGAGGCGACCTCGTCGTTGAGTTCGGTGCTGCGATCAGATCGCCAATCGACCGGCAGAGTCGAGTAGATTCCCACCGAGTACTTGCTCATCGTTCCGCCGTTTGCGCCGACGAAGCCGAATTGACCCGGCTTGTCGCGCATCTCGGCCACCGTCTCGGCGATCGCGTGCAGCGAGTAGCTGTTACCGGGTCCGCCGAAATAGGGCAGCCCGCCTGTCAGCGTCAACCCGCGCGGGTCGTCGCCGTCGATCCCCAGCGCCTCGCACATGACGAACACCGGGAACGGGAAGCAGCTGTACAGATCGAACGTTGAGATGTCGTCGACACCGATATCCGCCACCTGCAACGCTTCCCGCGCGGCGTGCACGGTCGCGGGGCTCGCGCCGAGGTCGACGCGATCCAGCAGCGGCTGTTCGACCATGTCGGAGTGTCCGTGGACGTACACCCACTTCTCCTCCGGCACTCCGAGTCGCCGCGCGGCATCCACCGACATCATCACCACCGCCGCACCCTGATTCACCTGATCGCGCGCGACGAGCAGACGCGGATACGGATCGCAGATCATCCGGTTGTCGTCGGTGACGGTCACGACCTCGTCGACCGAGCGCTCGACCGGCGATGACGAGAACGGGTTCTTCGCAGCGACTTTCGACATCGGCGCGAACAGCTTGGCCATGTCCGCCCGGTAGTCCGCGACACTGCGCCCGAGCCGGCTGCGACGCGCGTTGTCCAGCAGCCCGTACTGCACGGGGGCGCCGGTCAGCCCGTGCTTGATGGTGTACTCGCTGATGTAGTTGAAGATCTGGTGGCCACGGTCTTCCATCTGGCCGTCGATGTGCTCGCTGTGGTCGGGCTTGTCGTCCCGCTTGGCGAAGGTCCGCAGCGTCGACCCGTTCTCCGAGCCGATGATCACCACCACGTCCGCCGTGCCCGCGGCGATCTCGTTGCCGAATTCCGTGACGAGCTTCTGCGGGCCCTGTCCGCCGACGGGTTCGATGACCGACCGCCCGGGCTGCACACCGAGGCGCTGCATCACCGACCGCGGATAGTTGTTGGACTTGCCGAGCAGAACGGGCATGCCAGCCGAGATCTCGAACTGCCGCAGGCCGACGACCGCGTCGACCGCCTCGGCGACGGCGTCGGCGTCCGCGCCGGTGTCGGCCAGCGCGGCCCTGACCGCCTCGGCGGCCAGTTCGACCGCGGACATGCCGCGATAGCGGGGATCATCGATGTTCTCGGTGAACTGGCCGACACCGACGATCACCGGGGTGCGCGGATCAACCATCACAGACCTCCTGGCGACTGTTAATTCGTCAGGCTAACTGAATACTGGAACGTGTTCCTAATCGACAGCGGCGTCCGTCACATCCGTGACAGCTACTGGCCCTGCAGGATCTCCCGAGCCAGGTTCGCGGTCTCCGACGGCGTCTTGCCGACCTTGACGCCCGCGGCCTCCAGCGCTTCCTTCTTGGCGGACGCGGTACCCGACGAGCCGGACACGATCGCGCCAGCGTGCCCCATCGTCTTGCCCTCCGGCGCGGTGAATCCCGCGACGTAGCCGACGACCGGCTTGGACACGTTGGCCTTGATGTAGTCGGCCGCGCGCTCCTCGGCGTCGCCGCCGATCTCGCCGATCATCACGATGACCTTGGTGTCGGGATCCTTCTCGAACGCCTCGATGGCGTCGATGTGGGTGGTGCCGATGACCGGGTCGCCGCCGATGCCGATCGCCGTCGAGAAGCCGAAGTCGCGCAGCTCGAACATCATCTGATAGGTCAGCGTGCCGGACTTCGACACCAGGCCGACCGGGCCGGGGCCGGTGATGTTGGCAGGTGTGATGCCCGCCAGCGCCTCGCCCGGCGTGATGATGCCCGGGCAGTTCGGCCCGATGATCCGGGTCTTGTGACCCTTCTCGACGTTGTAGGCCCACGCATATGCACTGTCCTGCACCGGAATTCCCTCGGTGATGACGACCAGCAGCGGGATCTCGGCGTCGATGGCCTCGATGATCGCGTCCTTGGCGAACTTCGGCGGCACGAAGACGACCGACACGTCGGCGCCGGTCTCCTTCATCGCCTCCGCGACGCTGCCGAACACCGGCAGCTCGACATCGTTGCCGCCGGAGTCCTTGTGCGACACCGTCGTTCCCGCCTTGCGGGCGTTGACGCCGCCGACGAGCTGGGTGCCTGCCTTCAGCATCAGCGCCGTGTGCTTGGTGCCCTCGCCACCGGTGATGCCCTGGACGATGACCTTGGAGTTCTTGTTCAAGAAAATAGACATGTCAACAGTCCCTTACTTGCTCGCCAGCTCGGCGGCTTTGTCGGCGGCTTCGTCCATCGTGCCGACCTCGGTCACGAGCGGATGGTTGGCTTCGGCGAGGATGCGACGGCCTTCCTCGACGTTGTTCCCGTCGATCCGGACCACCAGTGGCTTGTTGGCTTCGTCGCCGAGGATCTTCAGCGCGTTGACGATGCCGTTGGCGACGGCGTCGCAGGACGTGATGCCGCCGAACACGTTGACGAACACGCTCTTCACCTGAGCGTCGTTCAGGATCACGTCCAGGCCTGCGGCCATCACCTCGGCCGACGCCCCGCCGCCGATGTCGAGGAAGTTGGCCGGCTTCACGCCGCCGTGCTTCTCGCCCGCGTAGGCGGTGACGTCGAGCGTCGACATGACAAGGCCCGCGCCGTTGCCGATGATGCCGACCTCGCCGTCGAGCTTGACGTAGTTGAGGTCGTGCTCTTTTGCCTTGAGCTCCAACGGATCTGTGGCGTCGCGATCCTCGAACTCCGCGTGATCGGGATGCCGGAAGTCGGCGTTCGCGTCCAGCGTGACCTTGCCGTCGAGCGCGAGGATCTGGTCGTCGGGGGTACGCACCAGCGGGTTCACCTCGACCAGGGTGGCGTCCTCGGCGACGAAGACCTCCCACAGCTTGGCGATCGTCACGGCGGCGGCGTCGAGCACCTCGGCGGGCAGGTGACCCTTCTCGGCGATCTCACGGGCGAACGCCTCGTCGACACCCTTTGTCGCGTCGACCGGCACCTTGGCCAGCCGGTCGGGTTTGGTGGCGGCGACCTCTTCGATCTCCATGCCGCCCTCGACCGAGCACATCGCCAGGTAGGTGCGGTTGGCGCGATCCAGCAGGAAGGAGATGTAGTACTCCTCGGCGATGTCGCTGGCCTCGGCGACCAGGAGCTTCTTCACGACGTGGCCCTTGATGTCGAGGCCCAGGATGTTCTGCGCGTGGGTGAACGCGTCGTCGGCGGTGGCCGCGTACTTGACGCCGCCCGCCTTACCGCGGCCGCCGGCCTTGACCTGGGCCTTCACCATCACCGGCTTACCGATCTCCTCGGCGATGGCCTTCGCATCGTCGGCGGATGTGGTCACCCGGCCGGGCGTGGTGGGAACGTTGTGCTTGGCGAACAGCTCCTTCGCCTGGTACTCGAAAAGATCCATCAGCTCGCTGTCTGTTAGAAACCACTGTCTATTTGACTTTGACTCGTCCACCCGACGGGCTCGGGGGAACTTTATCGACACCAGTTGAGATCGCCGACATCGCCCACCGCTCATGTGGCAGATGTCACCGGGGGCCGCAGGGTGATACGAGTCACAATCGGCGATGGAATACTCTCTCCGGTTGCAACGGGCATTGGGATTTGGTTAACGTCGTCCGGTCTAGATCACGTTTAGGTCACGACTAGAAGGATATTTCAGCTTGGCGGGGCAACGGGCGTTCACATCTCCACACGGAGGCGCGACGAACGCTCGGCTCAGGTGGGTAGATCCCGAAGCCACTGAAATCACCGACATCATTCCGTTCAACGAGTTCGGGAAGCTTTCTGACCTGGAGTTTCATCACAGCTCCGCATTCGATCGCGAGGCTCAGGTCGTTCACGCCCCCGAGCTGGACGACATGCACCACACCGACGATCTGATCCCGTTGCGGCTCGCCGTGCCGTCGCGGTTCCGGCCGGAGGCCCGCGACGAGCGCCGCTCTTCTTCCTCGCGCGGTGCGCGAAATGCAACACACGCTTACCGCGACAGCAATACCGATGTCAGCAATGGCGTCGCGGCCACTGACATCTTCGACCTGAGCACCCGTCGCGCCGCCCAGCACCGCAAGGAGACCGCCGGCGCGGTCAAGGGCAGGCTGATGATCGCGGCGATGGCCGCAGGCGCCACCGCGGCGGCCGCGCACTCCGTGATCAACAACGACGACACCGCGACCGGCGACACCGTGCTCGCCGCCGACCAGTCGGCCATGGCGGGCGGTGCGATCACCGGCTCCTCCGACGGCATGCAGGTCGTCACTGTCGCGTCGGCGGTCGACTCAGTGGTGCACGCGGAGGAGATCACCAAGGCCGCCGCATTCGCCCAGGAGCGGGCCGATCGCGAGGCCCGACTGCAGCGGCCGATGTTCGTGATGCCGACGAAGGGCGTCTTCACATCGGGCTTCGGTTACCGCTGGGGTGCGCTGCACGCCGGCGTCGACATCGCCAACTCGATCGGCACGCCGATCTACGCGGCCGCCGACGGAGTTGTCGTCGACGCGGGCCCGACTGCGGGCTACGGCGCGTGGGTCAAGCTACGGCACGCCGACGGCACCGTCACGCTCTACGGCCACGTCAACACCTGGAACGTCAGCATCGGTCAGCGCGTGTGGGCCGGTGACCAGATCGCCACCATCGGCAACCGCGGCAACTCCACTGGTCCGCACCTGCACTTCGAGGTGCACCAGAACGGCACCGACCGGATCGACCCGGTCGGATGGCTGGCCAAACGGGGCATCAGCCTCGGCGGCTACTCTCCGTAATGTGAGTGACGCGGACCTTCCCGACAAGTCCGTCGAGAAGTCGTCTCCGTCATCTGATGGGCTCGCCGCGCCCAAAACGGGCATCATCCGGCGTACGCCAACGGGATCGTTGCCGACGCTCGACGAGCCGCAGACCACTCACATCGGGACCCACACCCATCCGGAATCGCAGACCACCTATATTCCGCAGGCCAAGCCGGTTTCGATCCGGGGCCGCAACGCAATGCGGCCGAAGATGGCCGCCACGACAGCGGTCTCTGCGATCCTCAGCGGATGGGCGACCGCCGTCATCGCCACCGACCTCATCACCGGCTGGTGGGCGTCTGACCGGCTGTTCTGCGTCGCGGTCGGCTTCCTGACGCTGGTGTCGGCGGGCGCGCTCATCGGCGGGGTGATCGCGCTGCTGCTTCGTCGGCGGATGGCCAGGGTTCTCGTCGTCGTCGGTTCGGTGATCGGGCTGTTGATCTTCGCGAGCCTGTTCGTGGCGGGCGCCAAGCTGGCGCCGGTGGTCTATGCGATCCCCGCGCTGCCGGTGATCACGATCGTGCTGGCGCTGCTTCCGGCCACCGCCCGGTGGGCCCGGTCCTAGAGCTTGCTGATCGGCGCGTGGTTGTGCATCAGCTTGACGCGGCCTGCGCTGCCGAAGTCGATCAGCGACATCGCCGATTCGCCCATGCCGGACACCTCCTCGACGCGGCCGAGGCCGTACTTGTCGTGGGTGACGCGGTCGCCGGCCTCCAGCACGATCAACGGGCGCTTACCCGCCGACGAACGCGCCGGCGACGGCCGGGGCGTGCCGAAGCGGCCCGCACCGCTGAGCGGTGCCGACAAGGACGGCGCCGGGTCGGTGCGACGCCAGTTGATGAGCTCCTGCGGAATCTCGCGGAGGAACCGCGACTCGGGATTGAGCATCGGCTGACCCCACGACGACCGGACCTTCGCCCGGCTCACGTAAAGGCGTTGCCGCGCACGGGTTATACCGACGTAGGCCAGCCGCCGCTCCTCGGACAACTCGGCGGGATCGCCGAGCGCCCGCATGTGCGGAAACATGCCGTCCTCCCAGCCCGTCACGAACACGACGGGGAACTCCAGGCCCTTGGCGGTGTGCAACGTCATCATCGTCACCACGCCCGCACCGTGCTCGGGTAGTTCGTCGGCGTCGGCCACCAGCGATACCCGCTCGAGGAACTTCGCCAGCACGCCCGTGTCGGGGATGTCCTCATCGTCGAGGTCGGTGCCCAGCGCCTCGGCGTTGGCCAGGTCGGTGCTGAACTCGTGTGCGACGCTGACCAATTCGTTCAGGTTGTCCAGCCGTGCGAGATCCTGCGGATCGCTGGACGCCTCCAGCTCCGCGCGGTAGCCGGTGCGGTCCAGCACCGCCTCGACCAGTTCCCCCAGCTCGCCGTCGAGACGGCCCCGCAGATCGTCGAGCAGTTCGACGAAGCCAGCGATGCACTTCTCGGCGCGGGTGTTCAGCATCGGCACCCTGCCCTCGGCGGCCGCCTGCAGCGCATCGTTGAAGCTGCCGCCGGTGTTCTCGGCATAGACCGCGACGCACGCCTCTGCGCGGTCGCCGATGCCGCGTCGCGGGGTGTTCAGGATGCGTCGCATGCTCACCGAATCGCCCGGATTGTCGAGCACCCTCAGATAGGCGACGATGTCGCGGATCTCCCTACGCTCGTAAAAGCGAACGCCGCCAACAACTTTGTAGGGGATGCCGGCGCGGATGAACACCTCTTCCAGCGCACGCGACGAGTTGTTGGTGCGGTAGAACACCGCGACGTCGTTGTACGTGATCTCCTTGCGGTCGGCCAGCGCGTCGATCTCCTCGGCGACGAACCGCGCCTCGTCGTGCTCGTTGTCGGCGACATAGCCGACGATCAGCTCACCCTCGCCCGCGTCGGTCCACAACCGCTTCTCGCGGCGCCCCGCGTTGCGGGAGATGACGGAGTTGGCCGCCGACAGGATGTTCTGCGTCGAGCGGTAATTCTGTTCGAGCAGAATCGTTCTGGCATCGGGGAAGTCGCGCTCGAAGTCCTCGATGTTGCGGATGGTGGCGCCGCGGAACGCGTAGATCGACTGGTCGGCGTCGCCCACCACGCAGAGTTCGGCGGGCGTGATGCCGTCGATGGTGGTCTCTGTGCCGACGAGCTCGCGCACCAGCACGTACTGCGCATGGTTGGTGTCCTGGTACTCGTCGACGAGGATGTGCCGGAAGCGGCGCCGGTAGTACTGGGCGATCTGCGGAAAGGCTTGCAGCACAGCGACTGTCTCGCCGATGAGGTCGTCGAAGTCGAGCGCGTTGGCCGACCGCAGCCTGCGCTGGTACTCCCCGTACACCTCGGCGATGATGCGGGCCAGGTCGTCCTCGGCCTCTGATGCCTCCGCGGCGGCCTGCTCGGGCCCGATCAGCTCGTTCTTCAGGTTGGAGATCCCGTTGGCCAGCAACCGCGGGGAGTGCCGCTTGGTGTCCAGGCCCATGTCCTTGCCGATCATCAGCAGCAGCCGCCGCGAGTCGTCGGCGTCATAGATCGAGAAGTTGGAGTTCAGCCCCGGCAGCAGCGAGGCCTGGTTGCGCAGGATCCGCACGCAGGTCGAGTGGAACGTCGACACCCACATCGCGCGGGCCCGCGGACCGATCAGCCCCACCACCCGCTCGCGCATCTCGGCGGCGGCCTTGTTGGTGAACGTGATGGCCAGCACCTGGCCGACGCCGACGTCGCGGGCGGCCAGCAGGTAGGCGATCCGGCGGGTGAGCACGGCCGTCTTACCCGAGCCCGCCCCGGCGACGATGAGCAGCGGCGAGCCTTCATGCAGCACCGCCTGGCGCTGCTGGGGGTTGAGCCCGTCAAGAAGCTCGTCGGCCTGCGAATCGGTCACGTGCACACTCATGTCTGCCCCAACTTACCGCTGCGATGGGACATTCTTTGCGCTGGCGGCGGGCCGGATGGCACACTTATTTCGTGCTCATCACGCAGCGTCGATTTTTCTACGGGTACCGGCCAGCGGTGCCCGTGGTCTAGCTGCTTCGTCAGAGCCCCGCGGTCCGCTTCCGGATCCGGGGCTCGTCTCTTGTGTGAGGCCCGAAACCGGATGGATCGCAGCCCACACAATGAGGAGTCCAACAATATGTCTATCGAAACGGAACCCGTGGCCGACATCGACGATCTTCGCCAGGAGATCGACCGACTCGACGCCGAGATCCTTGCCGCAGTGAAGCGTCGCACCGAGGTGTCGAAGCTCATCGGCAAAGCCCGGATGGCCTCCGGCGGCACCAGGCTGGTGCACAGCCGCGAGATGAAGGTGATCGAGCGCTTCAGCGAGCTCGGCCCCGAGGGCAAGGACCTGGCGCTGCTGCTGCTCCGCCTGGGCCGCGGCCGCCTCGGCCACTGACCGTTCGCGATTTCGGCGCGCTGGCGTGCGCTGAGCGTCGATTACCGCGCCGAAATCGCTATTTGCGCAGCGCGTCCTCGAGCCACGGCGTCAGCCACTCCACCGCTTCCGGCGTCGGGTGAAGGCCGTCCATCCGCATCTTGATGCCGTCGACCCGGTTGGTGTAATAGCCGTTGGGGCACAGCTTCTCGTTGAGGTCGAGCACCGTCGCGTTCTTGCGGCCTGCGACGGTGCGCCGCACCAACGTGTTCCACGCGTCGACGCGATCGGGCTCGTCCTCCGGGTACAGCGATCCGTCGGGTTGTTCGCCGCGCCGGTTGTACGGCGTCGTCGTCACCACGACGGGGGCGCCCGTCGAGCCGAGGATGTCGATGGCACGCCGGAGTTCACCGCCGAGGTACGCATTGAAGGCCTTGTCGCCGACATGCGTCCAGTGCCCTTCGTTGACGCGGTCGACGGTCTCCCAGCGGCCGATGATCAGCAGCGCGACGTCGGGCTTGGCGTGGCTGATCCGCTGCGCCCAGCGGGAAGGCCAGCTCTCGCACTCAGGTTTCTGGGTCAGGGTCTCGCCCGTCGACCGGTACGGCCCGCCGCGCGCGACGCCGCAGCCGATGGTGGTGAAGTCGACGAACTTGAAGCCCGGCGTCGGCGGCAGATAGCGCATCATCGTCCACGCCATCGAGTCCCCGAACACCGCGACGGTGCGGGTGCCCGGCGTCAGCCGCGCGGTGCCGCCGATCTCGACCGGCACCTCCGGATGCGCGGCAGCGGCGAGCACGTCGGGGCCGATGGGACGCTCGCCGTCCTGCCTGATGCCGACCGGGACGACGACCATCGTCGCAACCGCCGCGGTGGCCAGCGTCGCGGCGGCCAGCCGCAACTGCGGCACGTGCACGGGGCGCCAGCGCTTGATCGGCTGCTCGATCAGCCACCACGAGATCGCCGCGACGGTCACCGTCGCCACCGCCCGGATCGCGAACAGCGACATCCCCGTCAGCCCGGTGCGCTCGCCGTTGAGCGCCAGGAAGATCGGCCAGTGCCAGAGGTAGACGCCGTAGGAGATGACGCCCAGCCAGACCAGCGGCGGGAAAGCCAACACGCGCGCCACCAGCCCGCGCTGCTCAAGCGCGACCGGGGCGACGATGAAGATCGCCGCGAGCGCCACCACGATCAGCAGGCCGCGACGGAACTCCGGGACGCTGCCCGTCGCGAAGTGCGCCACCACGCCGAGCATCGTCAGCCCGATCACCGGGAGGATCTGCGCGATCCAGCGGCCCCACCGCGCCCGAATCTGCGAGCCGTAGCGCGCCAGCGCGGGCCAATCCTGGACCAGCAGCGCGGCCGCCGCAGCACCGACGAGCAGCGCCTGCACGCGGGTGTCGGTGCCGAAGTAGACACGGTTCAGCGAGTCCTCCGACACCATCAGGCATGACGCGACCGCTGACGCCGCCGCACCCGCGAGCGCGACGCCGACGACGACCATGCGGACCGTGCGCAGCGTCGGCTCGCTGCCGCGGCGCCTGACGAGCAATGCGACTGCGACGGCGACGGCGAGCAGCACCAGCGGCCATAAGACGTAGTACTGCTCCTCCACCGCAAGCGACCAGGTGTGCTGCAGCGGCGACGGCGGATCGCCCTGGGTGAAGTAGTCGGTTTCGCGGAACACGAAGACCCAGTTGGCCACCCAGAAGAAGGCGCCGACGGCGTCGTCGCGCACCGCGGCGACGGCATTCGAAGGGAACAGCTCGCGCAGCACGACGACCGCCAGCACCATCACGATCAGCGCGGGCAGCAGCCGCCGGGCCCGACGCACCCAGAACCCCGGCAGATCGATCGTGCCGGTGCGGCCGAGTTCGTCGAGCAGCAGCGACGTGATCAAAAATCCGCTCAGCACGAAGAACACGTCGACGCCGATGAAGCCGCCCGAGACACCCGGGATGCCAGCGTGATCGGCCAGCACGAGCCCGACGGCCACCGCGCGGATACCGTCCAGCGCGGGGATGCCGTTACCGCGCCGGGGCCGCGCAGATGCCCTCGGCGCGCCGCGGTCGATGGCGCGTTCGGGCGCCGCGACCCACCGGTGGCCACTCACCGATTGAATCTTTCCCGCGCGAGCAGACGCAAAAGTCCCCGACACGCCGGGCGCCGGGGACCTTTTGCGTTCCCCAGCTTCGCGTGGGCCCAGCTCGCGGGCGACTATTTAGTCAGCGCGATGTACTTCGTGTCGAGATACTCGTCGATGCCCTCGAATCCACCTTCGCGGCCGAAACCGGACTCCTTGACACCGCCGAACGGCGCAGCGGCATCGGAGATGACCCCCCGGTTCACACCCACCATGCCGGAGGCGACGCCCTCGGCCGCGCGCAGCGCCCGGTCGAGGTCGCGGGTGTAGATGTAGGCGGCCAGGCCGTACTCGGTGTCGTTGGCGGCCGCGATGCCCTCCTCCTCGGTGTCGAAGCCGGTGATCGGCGCGACGGGCCCGAACACCTCCTCCTTGAGGATGCGCGCGTCGACGGGCACGTCGGCCAGCACGGTGGCGGGGTAGAAGTTGCCGGGCCCCGAGGGGGCGACGCCGCCGACGGCGACCGTGGCACCCTTCGACACCGCGTCGGACACCAGATCCGACACCGTGGCCACCTGCTTGGCGTTGATCAGCGGCCCGAGGGTGGCCGACTCGTCGATGCCCTTGCCGAGCTGGAACTCACTCATCCGCTTGACCAGCTTCTCGGTGAACTCCTCGCGCACGGAGTTCGCGACGTGGAACCGGTTGGCGGCCGTGCATGCTTCGCCACCGTTGCGCATCTTGGCAAGGATCGCGCCTTCGACGGCGGCGTCGACGTCGGCGTCGTCGAATACGACGAACGGCGCGTTGCCGCCCAACTCCATCGAGGTCCGCAGCAGCGCGTCCGATGACTGCTTGACGAGCGCCTTGCCCACGCCCGTCGACCCGGTGAAGGTCAGCTTGCGAAGGCGCCCGTCGTCGATCAGCGCTGTGGTGACCTCGCGGGGGTTGTTGGTGGGCAGCACCGACAGCACGCCCTTGGGCAGGCCCGCGTCGTCCATCAACTTGGCCAGCAACAGCATCGTCAGCGGGGTCTCCTGTGCCGGCTTGACGATCATGGTGCAGCCCGCCGCGACCGCGGGCCCGATCTTGCGGGTGCCCATCGCGAGCGGGAAGTTCCACGGCGTGATCGCGTAGCAGGGGCCGACGGGCTGCTTGGTGACGATGATGCGGCCGGTTCCGGCGGGGCTCGGGGTGTAGCGGCCGTGGATGCGCACCGCTTCTTCGGCGAACCAGCGGAAGAATTCCGCGCCGTAGGTGACCTCACCCATGCTCTCGCGCAGCACCTTGCCCATTTCCAGGGTCATCAGCGTCGCGAGATCTTCGGCGCGTTCGGTGATCTTCTCGAAGACCGCCCGCAGCACCTCGCCGCGCTTGCGCGGCGCCGTGTCCGCCCACTCCTCCTGCGCCGCGGCGGCAGCGTCGAGTGCGGCGATCGCGTCCTCGGCGGTGGCGTTGGCCACCGACACCAGAACCGAGTCGTCGGACGGGTCGAGGACGTCGAACGTCGACGAACCCTTGCGCTCCTCACCGCCGATCCAGATGCCGGTGGGGACGGATTTCAACAGAGCGGAGGTATCCATGACTCTCTCTTACACCTTTGTTCAAATGGCCGCACTAGGGTCGGAGGAATGACCGCCGACGAGCGCTCGCGCGAGGAACAGACGAGCACAGTAACCGAGCAGATCCCCGACATCTCAGCCATTCCAGCATGGCAGGCCCTGCAGCGGCATCACGATCAGATCCGCGACAAACACATCCGAGATCTCTTCGACGAGGACCCCGCCCGCGGAACCGAACTGGCGCTGACGGTCGGCGACATGTACATCGACTACAGCAAGCACCGGATCACCCGCGAAACGCTGACACTGCTGGTTGACCTGGCGCGAGCCGCACATCTGGAACAGCGCCGCGACGCCATGTATTCCGGTGTGCACATCAACACCTCGGAGGATCGCGCCGTCCTGCACACCGCCCTGCGTCAGCCGCGCGGAGTCGGGCTGACCGTGGACGGCCAGGACGTCGTCACCGACGTGCACGAGGTGCTCGACCGGATGGGCGAGTTCACCGACAGGCTGCGCAGCGGCGAGTGGACCGGTGCGACGGGCCAGCGGATCGCATGCGTGGTCAACATCGGTATCGGTGGTTCCGACCTCGGCCCGGTGATGGTGTACGAGGCGTTGCGGCACTACGCCGACGCGGGCATCGCGTGCCGGTTCGTGTCCAACGTCGACCCCGCCGACCTAGTGGCCAAGCTCGACGGACTCGACCCGGCCACAACGCTTTTCATCGTCGCATCGAAGACGTTCTCCACCCTGGAGACGTTGACGAACGCGACCGCGGCGCGGCGCTGGCTGACCGAGACGCTCGGCGACGCGGCGGTGGCCAAACACTTCGTCGCGGTGTCGACGAACAAGAAACTGGTCGACGACTTCGGCATCAACACCGACAACATGTTCGGCTTCTGGGACTGGGTGGGCGGCCGCTACTCCGTCGACTCGGCGATCGGGCTGTCGGTGATGGCCGCGATCGGCAAGGAGCGGTTCGCCGAATTCCTCGCAGGCTTCCACATCGTCGACGAGCACTTCAAAACCGCGCCGCTGGAGGCGAATGCGCCTGCGCTGCTTGGCCTCATCGGCCTCTGGTACAACAATTTCTTCGGCGCGCAGTCGCGGGCGGTGCTGCCGTACTCGAACGACATGTCGCGTTTCGCCGCCTATCTGCAGCAGCTGACGATGGAGTCCAACGGCAAGTCCGTGCACGCCGACGGGTCACCGGTGACCACCGACACCGGCGAGATCTTCTGGGGCGAGCCGGGAACCAACGGCCAGCACGCGTTCTACCAACTGCTGCATCAGGGCACGCGGTTGATCCCCGCCGACTTCATCGGGTTCAGCCAGCCCACCGACGACCTGGCCACCGCCGACGGCACCGGCAGCATGCACGATCTGTTGATGAGCAACTTCTTCGCGCAGACGCAGGTGCTGGCGTTCGGCAAGACCGCCGAGGAGATCGCCGCGGAAGGCACACCGTCAGAAGTGGTGCCGCACAAGGTGATGCCGGGCAACCGGCCGTCGACGTCGATCCTCGGAACACAGTTGACACCGTCGATCATCGGCCAGCTGATCGCGCTCTACGAGCATCAGGTCTTCACCGAGGGCGTGGTCTGGGGTATCGACTCGTTCGACCAGTGGGGCGTCGAGCTGGGCAAGACGCAGGCCAAGGCGCTGCTGCCGGTGCTCACCGGTGACGCGTCGCCGCCGAAGCAGTCGGACAGCTCGACCGACGCCCTTGTGCGGCATTACAGGGCGGAGCGCGGTAGATCAGCCTGAGAAACCTCGCCCGCGAAATGGCATTCCGGCAGACAAATGTCGAGAGGGGGCCTGCCGGTATGCAATCTCGCGAGAAAGACTAAGCGAAAGGCTTCGTGAGCCGGGGCGGCAGCACCTTCATCAGCTGCACCAACGGCGCCCACGGCCAGAAGGGCACAGCGGCGCGGCCGCTCTCCTTCTCGATCGCATTCACCATCGCCTTCGTGCCGGATTCGTTGTCGACCATCAACATCGTCGACGCCGACTTCGCCGTCATCTCCGACTCGATGTATCCCGGCTCGAGCACCGTGATCTTGACGGGGCCACTCGGGTACTCGGCGCGCAGCGATTCGCCGAGCGACGACACACCCGCCTTGCTGGCGGCGTAGGCGGCCTTGACGCCCGGCACCCCTTTGTTGCCCAGCACCGACGAAATCAGCACCAGATGTCCACCACCGGAGTTCTTGAACATCTCGATGGCGGTTTCGATCTGCACAAGCGCCGCCACCAGGTTCGTCTCGATCGTCTGCTTGTTCGCCCACAACTTGCCCGACCCCAGCGGCGCACCCTTACCGATGCCCGCGTTGACGATCACGCGGTCGATGCCGCCCAGCTGGTCCTCCAGCTCGGCGAAGACCTTGGGCACCTGGTCATGGTCGTTGACGTCCAGTGCCGCGACGGCCACGGTGATGCCCTGGTGTCGCGCGGTCAGCTCGGCCTTCAGTTCGTCGAGGCGGTCGACGCGCCGGGCGCACAGCGCGAGGTCGCGCCCCTTGGCGGCGAACGCCCTTGCCATGCCCGCACCAAGGCCCGAACTGGCGCCCGTGATCAAGATTTTCTGCCGTGTCACCCGGACAGCCTAAGCATGATGGACGAATGAGCCGTAATCGAAGTGCTGCCGTGCTGGTAACCGGGTCGCTGCTGGTGGGCGCGCTGCCCGTGGCCGCAAGCGCCGAGCCCGCCAGCCCGCTGTACCTGCTGGTGGACACCGCCGCCCAGCGGCTGGCGACCGCGGACCCTGTCGCGGCCACGAAGTGGATCAACCACGGGCCGCCGATCGACGATCCGCCGCGAGCCGCCGCCGTGCTGGACAGCGTCGGCGCCGACGCCACCGCCCACGAGATCGACGCCGGCTACGTGCGGAGGATCTTCACCGACCAGATAGACGCGACCGAAGGCGTCGAGTACACGCGATTCGCGCAGTGGAAGTTCGACCCCTCAACCGCCCCGACGACCGCGCCCGACCTGTCCGAATCGCGAAGAGCCATCGACGGGTTCAACAAGACCATGGTTAACGAGATTGCGCTGCACTGGAATTCGCTGCGCGGGCCGTCCTGTCAGGCTGAGATTCAGGAGGCGACGGACGCCGTCGCCTCTGCCCGTGCCCTCGACCCGCTGTACCGGCAGGCGCTGTCATCGGCGACACGGTCTTACTGCCTCACGTGAGCAGCCGCGGCATCCGCAGCGCCGCTGGTGCGCTGTCGGGCACCACGGGATCCGTCGGCATGACGGGCGCCACCGGCTCGTAACTTTGGCTGAGAGCCGGCCGGTTGTCCGCGGATCCCTTGTTCGGCCAGAAGGCGACGGCCCGTTCGGCTTGCGCGGTGATCGTCAGCGAAGGGTTGACACCGAGATTCGCCGAGATCGCCGAGCCGTCCAGCACGTGCAGGCCGGGATGGCCGTACACCCGGTGGTAGGGATCGATCACGCCTGTCTCGGGCGAGTCCCCTATCACCGCCCCGCCAAGGAAGTGCGCGGTCATCGGGACATCGGCGATCTCGCCCAGGCTGCTGTAGGGCAGTCCGTCGATGTCCTCGGCGAGCCGGCGCACGGCCTCGTTGGCCGCCGGTATCCACGTGGGGTTGGGCACCCCGTGACCCTGTTTCGACGTCAGCTTCATGCCGCCGAGGCGTTTGCGCTTCAGGAACAGCGTGAGCGAGTTGTCCTCGGTCTGCATGACCAGCGCGATGATGGTGCGCTGCGACCAGTCGGTGAGCCCGATGTAGAGGGACGCCGCCTGGGCAGGGTGCCTGACGATCTGCCCCAGCCACTTCACCCAACGCGGCACGCTGCCACCGCCGTCGGTCATCACGGTCGTCAGGAGCCCCATCGCGTTCGACCCCTTGCCGTAGCGAACGGGTTCGATGTGGGTGTTCTCGTCGGGGTGTATCGACGAGGTGATTGCGATGCCCTGGTGAAACGCCGCCTGTTTGCGGTTGCGCAGTTTCACGCTTGCGCCGCACAGCGCTTCGGAGTTCGTTCGGGTGAGCACGCCAAGGCGGTCGGAGAGACGCGGAAGGACGCCATCGTGCTTCATTCGGTGCAGCAGGCTCTGAGTCCCCCAGGTTCCCGCGGCGAAGACCACCTGCTCCGCTGTGACCGTCTTCGCAGATTTCTTGGCTCGCCACGCCCCGGTTCGCACCGTCTCGACGGCGTAGCCGCCTGCGTCCAGCGGGCGGACCGCGGTCACGGTGGTCAACTCGTGGATGCGCGCGCCCGCCCGCTCAGCCAGATACAGGTAATTCTTCAGCAGCGTGTTCTTCGCGTTGTGCCGACAGCCGGTCATGCACTCACCGACCTCGATGCAGCCTCGTCGCCGCGGCCCGACGCCGCCGAAGTACGGATCGTCGAATTCGACACCGGGCGCCTTGCGGTTGTCCGGCCCGAAGAACACGCCGACGGGGGTGAGCCCGAAGGTGTCCTGGACGCCCATCTGTTCGGCGACCTTGTGCAGCGCCCGGTCCGACGGCGTCATCGTCGGGTTGGTGACGACGCCGAGCATCCGCTTGGCCTGGTCGTAGAACGGCGCCAATTCTGTTTTCCAGTCGGTGATGTGCGCCCATTGGGCATCCCGGTAGAACGCGTCGGACCGCGGCTCGTAGAGCGTGTTGGCATACACCAGCGACCCGCCGCCCACGCCTGCACCAGCGAGCACGATGACGTCGGGCAGTACGTGGATCCGTTGAATTCCCGTGCAGCCCAGCTTCGGTGCCCAGAAGAACTTGCGCGCCTGCCAGCTGGTCTTGGCGAAGTCGGCGTCGGCGAACCGCCGCCCCGCCTCAAGGACGCCTACCGAATAGCCCTTTTCGGTCAACCGCAGCGCAGCCACAGACCCACCGAATCCGGAGCCGACGATGACGACGTCGTAATCGAACACGGCTCGCCCCTACTTCACACCGGGGATGCGGCGAAGCGCCCGCAGCCCCGTCGTCATCACGCGGGCGTACCGGTCTGCCCGGATCCACGGCGGTGCGCCGACGGGCAGCACCCGCTCGGTGGCGATCGTCTGCGACTCCGTGTATTTCGTGATCCCGTGCTCGCCGTGGCGGCGGCCCACACCGGAGTCCTTCATGCCGCCCATCGGCGCGTCGACCGACGCCCAGGCCGCAGCGTAGGCCTCGTTGACGTTGACGGTGCCCGCGTGCAGTCGCGCGGCGACCCGTCTCCCGCGCTCCCGATCCGAGGTCCAGACACTGAAGTTCAGCCCGAACCGGCTGTCGTTCGCCTTCGCGATCGCCTCCTCCTCGGAGTCCACCGGGTAGAGCGACACCACCGGTCCGAACGTTTCGTCCTCGTAGACGTCCATCCCCTCCCGGACGCCGGACAGGATCGTCGGCTCGTAGAAGTACGGACCGATGTCAGGGCGGGCGCGACCGCCTGCGAGCACCGTCGCACCCTTGCCGACCGCATCGTCGACGTGCTGGGTGACGGTCTCGAGTTGCTTCGCGTTGATCAGCGAGCCCATGTCCGCCGAGTAGTCGAGCCCCGCAGCCAGTTTCATGGCCTTGGTGGCGGTGACGAAGCGATCGACGAAATCGTCCCACATCGCCGTCGGCACGTAGATGCGTTCGATCGAGATGCAGAGCTGCCCTGAGTTCGAGAAGGCAGCCCGCACGGCACCTCGAGCGGCCTTGCCGACGTCGGCGTCGTCCAGCACGAGCAGCGCGTTCTTCCCGCCGAGCTCCATGGAGTAGTCGATCAGCCGCTCCGCGGCCTGCTTGGCGACTGTCCGACCGGTGCTGGTCGAACCGGTGAACATCAGGAAGTCGGATTCCTCGATGATCGGTGTGCCGAGCTCCGATCCCGGCCCGGTGACCGTCTGCACCAGACCGGGCGGCATCCCTGCCCGCTCGAGCATGCGGACGGCCCACAGATGCGAAAACGGTGTCCGGTCATCGGGTTTGGCCAGCACCGCGTTGCCTGCGACGATCGCGGGCAGCGCGTCGCTGATCCCGAGGGTGAGCGGATAGTTCCACGGCGAAATCACGCCGACCAGACCCTTCGGGTGATGGTGTTCCCACACCTCGGTCAGCATCAGCTGCACACCCTGGCGACGCTTCGGGCGCAGATAGTCCTCGGCCGTGTGCGCGTAGTACCGCGACGTCAGGGCGACGTCGATGACTTCTTCGAACGCGTGCCTTCGCGCTTTCCCGTTCTCCAGCTGGATCAGGTCGAGCACCTCGTCTTGATGCTCCAGCACGAGGTCGTGCAGGCGCAGCAACACTTCGGCGCGTTCGGCCACCGGCCTGGCCGCCCACTGCGCCTGTACTTCTCGGGCGCGGCGCGCCGCCGCGGCGACGTCCTCGGCGGTGCAGTGCGGCACGTGTCCGAGCGGTTGCCCGGTCATCGCGTCGGTGACCTCACGGCGACGGGAGGCGTCTGCCGCCTCCACTCGCCGCCCCAAGTCGTTCAGCAGCGGGGCGAGGCGGGTGCTGTTATCGACCGCCTGCAGTGTCGTCATGGTGTTGCCTTCCAGCTAGGGCCGGTTCGGGTGTCGACGCGGCGTCTGTGGTGAAGTGGACGGGATCGAAATAGCGGGTCTGGCGGCGGTATTCAAACGTGAAGCCGGGCCAGTTGTTGGTGTTCTTGCCGGCCTCGGTGACATACCAGCTGTCACATCCGGCCTGCCACACCGTCTGCTTGAGACGCTTCTGCATGTCTGTGTTGAACTCGGCGTGCGCCTGTTGGCGAACGTCGAGCCACCGTGCCCCGTGGCTGGCGGCATGCCTCAGCGCTTCGAGTACGTAGTCGGTCTGGCTCTCGATCATGTAGACGATCGAGTTGTGCCCGAGGTTGGTGTTCGGCCCGTACAACATGAAGAGGTTCGGAAAGCCGGGGACCACAACACCTTTGAAGGCCTCCGCACCACCACGGTCCTGCCAGGTCTCGTGCAGGCTCTGCCCGCCGCGGCCCGTGACGGCGACCGGTGCGAGGAAATCGTTCGTGACGAAGCCGGTCCCGAAGATGATGGTGTCGACGTCGCACGTGGTGCCGTCAGCAGCGACCACACCGTCGGGCCGGACCTCGGTGAGGCCGGCGGGGACCACCTCGACGTTCGGCCGGTTCAGCGCGGGATACCAGTCGTTCGAGATCAATACCCGTTTGCAGCCGATTGGATAGTCCGGCCGCAGTATCCGGCGCAGTCCCTCGTCGTGCACTGAGGAGTTCAGGTAGCGTTCCCACGCCCGTTCGACGGCGCTGACACCGATGCCCTTGGTCAGGGGAAGGACGCGGGCCTCGCAGTACATGTACTGCCGGGTCCGGCTGGCCACCAGCGTGGCAGGGAAATGTCGGTAGATGTACTTCTCCAGCCGGGTGTACGGTCGATCGGGTTTGGGCAGCACATAGGGCGCCGACCGCTGCAGCACGTACATGTGATCGACCAGCGGGGCGATCCTCGGAACGAACTGGATGGCCGACGCCCCTGTCCCGACGACGGCGACGCGCCGACCGCGCAGGTCGATGTCGTGGTCCCAGCGGGCCGAGTGAAAGGCGGTACCGGAGAACGAGTCGAGGCCGGGGTAGTGCGGCTCGGCGGGCAGGCTCAGCTGCCCCATGGCCGCGACGAGGAACTGTGAGGTGACGTCGTCGCCGCCCCGCACGCCGATCGTCCACGACCCTGAGTCTTGGTCGAAGTCCGCTCGCGTCACCTCCTGTCCGAACCTGATGTGCTCGTCGATCCCGTACTTGCGGCTGCACTGGGCGAGGTAGCTCTGGATCTCGGGTTGTGTGCCGTATTTACGGGACCAGTCGTGGCTGGGCTCGAAGGAGAACGAATAGAGGTGCGACGGGATGTCGCAGGCGGCGCCCGGATAGGTGTTGTCTCGCCACACCCCGCCGACGCGGTCGCCCTTCTCGAGGATGGTGAACGGCACACCGGCGCGCCGCAGCTTGATCGCCATGCAGATGCCCGAGAACCCTGCGCCGATGATCGTGACGCCGCCTCCGACCCGTGGTGCCATGGTTGCGGGTTGCCCGAATCTCCTCGCCCTAAGCACCGATTTCGGTGCGCCGCGCTGCTACTTGAGCAGCCGCGACATCCGACGGTCGGCGAGTACCTTGCCGCCGGTCTGACAGGTCGCGCAGTACTGGAACGACTTGTCGGCGAACGACACCTCGCGCACCGTGTCGCCGCACACCGGACACGGCAGCCCGGTCCTTGCGTGCACCCGCAGGCCGGACCTCTTCTCCCCCTTCAACGTCGCCGCCTGCTGACCGACAGAGCGCGACACCGCGTCGGCGAGCACCGAGATCATCGCGTCGTGCAGCGCCGCCAGCTGGGCCTCTGTCAGCTTGCCCGCGGTCGCGAACGGCGACACCTTGGCCACGTGCAGGATCTCGTCGCTGTAGGCGTTGCCGATCCCCGCGACCACCTTCTGGTCGGTGATGACGGTCTTGATCCTGCCGGTGTTGCCCTTCAACGCTTCGGCCAGCCCGTCGTGGTCCAACGACAGCGCGTCAGGCCCGAGCGATGCGATCTGCGGCACCGCCATCGGGTCGTGCACCAACCAGACCGCGAGCCGCTTCTGGGTGCCGGCCTCGGTGAGGTCGAATCCCGGAGCCGGTCCGCCGGCGACATTGGACCCCGGAGCCGGTCCGCCGGCGACATTGGACCCCGGTGCCTCGCCCGGCGTTCCGAGGTGGACGCGCAGCGCGATCGGACCCTTGCCCGGCTTCAGTGGCGCCGCGGCCAACTGGTCGGACCAGCGCAGCCACCCCGCGCGGGACAGGTGGGTGATGAGGTGCAGGTCGCCTGCCTGCAAGCCCAGGTACTTGCCCCACCGGTTCGCGCCGGTGACCTCGACGCCGTGCAACGCGGTCGGGGGCGGATCGAACGTCTTGAGCACCGAGAGCGCGGCGACGTCGACGCGTCCGACGGTGAGACCGACCGCGTGCCGACGGAGATGGTCGGCCAGCGCCTCGACCTCGGGCAGTTCCGGCATGAATCCAGTCTGCCTTAACCTTGCGCAGATGACGTCTGACGGCATGAACGTCGCCGAACTGCGCGCTCTCACACCTGGTTGTCACCACCGCGCTCACCTCAACAATGCCGGCGCAGGCCTGCTCAGCGCCCCGACGATCGCCGGCGATGACCCACCAGTTGCAGCTCGAGGCACAGATCGGCGGGTACGAGGCGGCAGAAGCGGCCACCGGCCAGATCCAGGACACGTATCGAGCGCTCGCCGAGTTGGTCGGCGCATCGGCGCAGGAGATCGCCCTCTTCGACAACTCGACGCATGCCTGGAACGCCGCCTTCTACTCGGTCCCGCTGGCGGCGGGCGACCGCATCCTGACCGGCCGCAGCGAGTACGGCAGCAACGTGCTTGCCTATCTCCAGGTTTCGCAGCGCACGGGCGCCGACGTCGTCGTCGTCGGTGATGACGACAGCGGTCAGATCGACGTCGCCGCGCTGGCCGGTCTCGTCGACGAGCGCACGAAGCTGATCGGGCTGAGTTGGGTGCCGACGGCGGGCGGGCTGGTGAACCCCGCCGCCGAGGCCGGCCGGATCGCTCGCGAGGCGGACGCGCTGTTCCTGCTCGACGCCACCCAGGTGGTGGGGCAGTTCCCGATCGACGTCAGAGCCGTCGGGTGCGACATGCTGACCGGCACCGGCCGCAAGTTTCTGCGCGGACCGCGCGGCACCGGGTTTCTGTACGCCGGCCCGCGCGCGATCGACCGACTCGAGCCGTTCGTCGCCGAGATCCGCTCGGCCACATGGGATGGCGACCGATCGTTGCGCTGGGCCGACGGCGCGCAGCGATTCGAAACCTGGGAGAACAGCTACGTCAACGTCGTCGGCCTCGGCGCAGCGGTGCGCCAGGCGCTCGATCTCGGGCTGGCCGAAATCTACGGGCGCAGCGGCGCCCTCGGAGCACGGCTGCGAGACGGCCTCGCCGCCACCGACGGCGTGACCACCCACGATCTCGGCCGCGAGCGGTGTGCCATCGTGACGGCGAAGGCCGCGAATGTCGACAGCGCGACCGTGGCGGAAGCGCTTGCGGCGCAGCGGATCAACGTCAGCACGACGGTGGCCGAGCACAACCAGTTCGATACGCGCGGCGTCCATCCGCTTGTGCGTCTTTCGCCGCACTACTACAACACCGAGGACGAGATCGACAAGGCGGTCGAGGTCGTCGCAGCGCTCACCCGCTAGCGAAAGCTCATGCGCGCGTGAGGCGCTTGGTGTCCCCCACGATCAGCGACAACAACCAGCTCACGACCGACAGCACGATCGCCGCCCAGATGGCCGTCCACCAGAAGTCGTCGATGTAGAGGCCCCAGTGTGTGGTGTGCTCGGTGATCCACGAGGTGATCGACAGCATCAACGCGTTGATGACGACGTGGATCAGGCCGAGCGTGAGGATGTAGAGGGGAAACGAGATGATCTGCACGATCGGCTTGATGATCGCGTTGACCAGACCGAAGATCAGCGCGACGAACAGGATGATCCCGACCCGTTGCATGGCGGTGTCGCCTCCGACGAAGTCGATACCGGAGACGACCAGCGTGACTATCCACAGAGCGAACCCGGTCAGCGCCACACGCAGCAGAAATGCCATCCGTAGATGCTATGCCAACCGCAGTAGATAGGTGTCCATGATCCAGCCGTGGCGCGCCCGCGCCTCGGTCCGCAATGTCACGATCTGCTTGCCGACCTCACCCACGGTGCCCGACACCAGAAGCTCGTCGGGGGTGCCGAGGTAGGCGCCCCACCAGATGGCGGTGTCCGGTGGGCAGGAGCGGAAGGCGCAGTCGCCGTCGAGCATCACCACGGCACTGCCCGTCAACCCGTCGGCGGACAGCCGCCTGCCCGTCGTGATCAACACCGGTTCGCCGATATCGTTGAGCGGTATGCGATGTCGGGCCGTCAGCGCCTGGATCGCGGTGATGCCGGGGATGACGTCGTACGAGAAGTCCACCCGCTGTGCCACCGCGTCGAGGATGCGCAGCGTGCTGTCGTACAGGGACGGATCGCCCCACGCGAGGAAGGCGCCGACACCGTCGAGGCCGAGTTCGCGTTCCAGGGCCTCGGCCCAGACGGCGGCCCGCGCGGCGTGCCAATCCGTGACGGCCCGGCGGTATTCGGTGTCCTTGGCCCGTGGTGGGTCGGTCAGTTCGACGAACCGGTAGCCGGGCTCGCGGATGAACCGCTCGCAGATCTGGCGCCGCAGCGCCACCAGATCGCTTCCGGCTTCACCCTTGTTCATCGCGAAGAACACCTGGGTTTCGTTGAGCGCCTTGACGGCCTCGGCCGTGACGTAGTCAGGGTCGCCCGCCCCGATGCCGATGACGTGGATCCGCCGAGTCACGCCCGTGAGTATGCGCTAAGCCTCTTTGCCCTTGTTGCGCCGGAGTTCCTCGGCGCGCTCGATGTCCTTCCGATCGGCCGCCTCGTTCTTGTCGACCACACGGGTGTCGCGTGGCGGCAGTTGAAGGTCGCGTTCGGCTCGCAGCCCGGCCTGCAGCTGCCGCCCCCGTTCGAGCTCGGCATCCAGCTCGGCGCCGAACAGCAGCGCCAGGTTCGTGATCCACAGCCAGAGCAGGAACACGATCACGCCTGCCAGCGCACCGTAGGTCTTGTTGTAGCTGCCGAAGTTGGCGACGTAGAAGCCGAACAGCGCCGAGGCCGCGAGCCAGGTCACGATCGCGAAGCCGGCGCCGACGCTGATCCAGCGGAACTTGGGCTGTTTCACGTTCGGGGTGGCGTAGTACAGCACGGCGACCGCGAGGACGACGCAGACGAAGATGACCGGCCACTTCGCGATGTTCCATGCACTGACGGCGATCGACCCCGCCCCGATCGCGCCGCCGACGGTTTCGGCGACCGGACCGCTGACCACGAGCATCACCGCCGTCGCCGCAGCCAAGAGCAGGCCTGCCAGCGTGAGGAGCAGTTGCAGCGGTCGCAGTTTCCATATCGGCCTGCCTTCGTCGATCTCGTAGATGCGGTTCATCGCCCGCCCGAAGGCTCCGATGTAGCCCGACGCCGACCACACTGCCCCGAGCAGGCCGGTGACCAGTGCGATGCCGGCCGACGGCGACTGCACCAACTGCTCGATGGTCGGGCGCAGCAGGTTCATCGCGTCACCCGGCACGACTCCGGACGCGGTCTCGAGTACCGCGTCGACGGTCTTGCGCCCCTGACCGAACACGCCGAGCAACGACACCAGAGCCAAGAGAGCCGGAAACAGCGACAGCACTGCGTAGTAGGTCAGCGCCGCGGCGAGGTCGGTGCACTGGTCGTGGCCGAACTCGCGCAACGTTTTGCGCAGCACGAACAGCAGCGAGGGCTTGGTGAGGTCGGTCGGCGAGTCCGGCTTGCGGGGATCGTCGGGGTCCGGCGGACGGGTGTCGACTGTTCTCTCGGTGGTCATACCGACCGTTACCCGGTGACGTCGTCGTCAAACGGGCCGTAAGCGAAAGTATCCGGTACCGCGGGTATTGACATCTTTGCGTTCGACTCCTTTACTTTGAGACAGGAGCGTCTACGCACAAGGGAGTCGCGGATGACCGCCTCGATGAGGCAGCAGCCAGCACCCACCACCCGCCAAGAGTTCGCAGAACGCCTGCTCAAGGGGTCGGTGAAGAAGTCCTACGCGCCCGTCGTGGACATCGACTGGGATGCGCCACTCGACCAGGACAAGTTCTTCCTGCCGCCGCGGTGCGTGTCGCTCTACGGCACCCCGATGTGGGACGAGATGACGCGCGAGCAGCAGATCGAGCTGTCGCGACAGGAACTCGTCAACACGCTGTCGGCGGGCATCTGGTTCGAGAACATCCTCAATCAGGCACTGCTGCGCAAGATGATGCATCAGGATCCGACGGCCCGCTCGACGCATTACGAGTTGACGGAACTCGGCGACGAAACCCGTCACATGGTGATGTTCGGCAGGGCGATCGAGCACCTCGGCGCCAAGCCGGTGCAGCCTCGCCGCTGGCACCGGATGATCATCAACACGCTGCCGTTCGCATTCGTCGGCTCCGTGTTGTGGGTGGCGGCCCTGATCGGCGAGGAGATCTTCGACTCGCTGCAACGGCAGATGATGGACGACGACGACCTGCAGCCGGTGGTGCAGCGGCTCATGCGTATTCATGTCACCGAGGAAGCGCGGCACATCCAGTTCGCCCGCGACGGCCTGCGCAAGCGCACGCCGACGATGGGCCGTATCCCCCGGCTGTACGTGCGCAGCATCAACGGGTTGGGCGGCTACTTCTTCCGCTTCCTGTTCACCAACCGGGTGCCGTACCACCGCATCGGACTCGACGCCGACCGCGCCCGCCACCTCGCTCGCACCAGCCCGCACCGTCACGAGGTTCAGATCAGCGGCTTCGCGCCGCTGGCGGCATTCCTCACCGAGGTCGGCCTGATGGGCCGCATCTCGCGCTGGATGTGGCGTCGCACCGGCTTCCTGCCCCAACAGTGACGGAGCACGTCTACGACGTCGCGGTCGTCGGGGTGGACTGCGCCGCACAACGGCTCGCCAAGGCCGGGGTGACCGACGTCATCGTGCGCGACGGCGTCGACCTGACCCGGGCCGTGTTCGACGAGGCCGCCCACAGCTGGACACTGCCGTCGTGTCGAGCACGGATCGTCATCACCGATCAATTACGTTCCGGCCGTGAAGATCTCGTACCCTATCTGGGCGTGGCCGTCCATGGTGCGCCGAACTACTTCATGGTCAACGGCAGCGACGCCGTTGCCGACGCGCGACTGGACTACATCTGCGACTGCCTCGCTCTCATGCGACGCTCCCGGAGCACCCGCATCGAGGTGCTGTTCAGCACCCAGCGCACGTTTCATCTGCGCGGCGCCGACAAGGCCGACCGCGCGGATGCGTCGTACTGGCAGCGGATGGCGAAGGCGGCGCCGACGGCGTTCGACCTCGCCTCTCACATCGGTGTCGCCGACGAGGTCTACGACGGACCGGCGACCCTGTGTCTCGGCGACGACGAGCGCGACGTCCGGGTGCGGCTGTCCGGCCGCCTGGATCCGATCGACGGCCGATACCACTGGCAGGGAACCATTCTCGATGCGCTGCCCGACGAAACGCGGCCGCAAGCGGTGACCTTGACGATCGGCGAGCAGAGCGCCGAGGGCCGGATCACCGAGCGCACCCAGCAGGGTGGCTACTCGGTGGCGGGTGTCGGGATGCCGCCCTATGCGCTCGACGACGTCGAGGTCGTCGTGCCGCTGCGATAACGCAGGGA
This sequence comes from Mycobacterium sp. ITM-2016-00318, assembly GCF_002968285.2. Classification (NCBI taxonomy): domain Bacteria; kingdom Bacillati; phylum Actinomycetota; class Actinomycetes; order Mycobacteriales; family Mycobacteriaceae; genus Mycobacterium; species Mycobacterium sp. ITM-2016-00318. Next base: position 4,476,199 of record NZ_CP134400.1, read on the forward strand.
CGCACTCAGGACCGCGACGGCGAACACCGCGCCCGCCACCCCCGAGATCAGCAGCGGCAGAGTGCCGTCGGCGCCCCACAACAATCCGGCCCACACGCCGGCGATCAGGATCGCGAAGCCGCTGGCGCCCTGGAAGACGCCCTGTGCGCTGCCCTGCAGATCCGATCCGACGAGCGACGAGATCCACGCCTTGCCAACGCCGTCGGTGCATCCGGTGAACAGGCCGTAGACCCCGATCAGTATCCACGCGGTGACGGTGTCCGTGGTCAGGCCGAGGCCGAGATACCCGACCGCGAAGAAGATCAGCCCGATGCCGAACACGGCGGGTCTCGGCAAGCGGTCGGCGAGCAGTCCCGCCGGATAGCTCGACAGCGCGTACACCAGGTTGTAGCCGACGTAGGCCAGGATCACCTCGACGACGGAGAAGCCGATCTCGTTGAGCCGCAACAGCAGCAGCGCATCGGGGAAGTTGACGATGCCGAAGGCGACCAGCAGAGTCGTCGTCCGCCAGTACCGACGCGGTAGCTCCTTCACCCGCGCGAAGATCGCCGTGCGCTGTGCGGGCCTCACCCGCCGCACCTCCCGCGACAGGAAGACCAGGGCGACGCTCAGCACCGCGGGGACGACGGCCACCCACAGCAGCGGCGCGATCTGATGGTCGAGAAGCTCGTAGCCCGCCAGGCCCAGCAGCGGACCGACCACGGCGCCGAGAGTGTCCATCGCCCGGTGAAATCCGAACACCCGGCCGCGGGCCGCGTCGTCGACTCCGTCGACAAGAAGAGCGTCGCGTGGGGCCCCACGAACCCCCTTGCCGAGGCGGTCCACCACGCGTCCGGTCAGCACGCCGGGCCACGCCGCGGCGGCCGCGACGATGACCTTGCCGAGTGCCGCCATCCCGTAGCCGACAGCGATCAGCGGGCGCCGCGAGTAGTGGTCGCCGAGCGGGCCCGCCGCGAGCTTGGTCAGCGAGCCTGCGCCTTCGGCGATTCCCTCGACGGCTCCGACGACCGCGGCGGGCGCACCGAGCACCGAGGTGAGGTAGATCGGCAGCAGCGGGTAGAGCAGTTCGCTGGCGGTGTCCTGCAGGAAAGAGACGGCGGACAGCACCCGCACATTGCGGGTCAGCCAGGTCGACACCGGTCCATGGTGCCCGACGAAAGCTAGCTGAGGTCCTCGTCGGTCAGCGCCGCAAAGCCCTTGGCCTGGCCACGCGCCAGCACCGCCCGCACCAGGCCGACAATGACGCCCTGTACCGCGGCGGCGATGAACACCTCACGCGCCGAGCGACTCAGGTCCTTGGGATCGGGCTCCTCGTCGTCCGGGTTCACCCGCTGCCAGATCTCGGTGAAGATCTTGCCTGCGATCAGCCCGCCGAGGACGCTCATGCCGATCGAGAGGGGCTTGTACAACGATTTCGACGCGCTCATGGCCAACGACGTTCCCGCGCCGGTCGCCGCCGAAACACAGCGGCGCCGATTAGAACGCGTTCTAGTATCCGTTTCGTGAGGTTCACTTATGCGGAGGCGATGACCGACCCGACCTACTACCTGCCTCTGGCGAAGGCGGCCGAGGCGGCCGGCTACCACGCGATGACGGTCGCCGACAGCATCGCCTACCCGTTCGAGTCGGACTCGAAGTATCCCTACACCCCCGACGGCAATCGCGAGTTCCTCGACGGAAAGGCGTTCGTCGAGGCGTTCGTCCTCGCCGGTGCGCTGTGCGCGGTGACCACACGGCTGCGGTTCAACTTCTTCGTGCTGAAGCTGCCGATCCGGCCACCGGCGCTGGTGGCCAAGCAGGCCGGCTCGCTGGCGGCGATCTTCGGCAATCGGCTCGGGCTTGGCGTCGGCACCAGCCCGTGGCCGGAGGATTACGAACTGCTCGGTGTCCCTTTTGCCAAGCGCGGCAAGCGGATGGACGAGTGTATCGACATCATCAAGGGTTTGACGTCCGGCGAATACTTCTCCTATCACGGCGAGTTCTACGACATCCCGAAGACCAAGATGACGCCCGCCCCTTCGGAACCGATCCCAATCCTCATCGGCGGGCATGCCGAGGCCGCACTGCGCCGCGCCGTCCGCTGCGACGGCTGGATGCACGGTGGAAGCAGTCGGCGCGAACTCGACCGTCTCATCAACCGGCTCAACGATATCCGCGCGGAAGAGGGCCGCACGGGACCGTTCGAGATTCACGTCATGTCGGCCGACGCCTACAGCCCCGACGGCATCAGACAGCTCGAGGACAAGGGTGTCACCGACGCGATCGTCGGCTTCCGCAACCCCTACATCATGGGGGCCGACACCGAGCCGCTCGAGGCGAAGATCCGCAACCTGGAAACCTTTGCGGAGAAGGTCATCGCCAAGGCCTGAGGGCCTGCCGTCGATCGTGAAAGAAGCGTAGCGTCAAGGACAACTTGACGCGCCCGGCGCCAAGTCGCCCGAGGACAGGAAGGGTTGCCCGAGCGTGGCATGGGTAACCAGGTCACAATGGCGGAGAGCAGTGGTCTCAGCAACGGCGTACCGCGCGGAGTCGTTGTGGTCGGCGCTTCGGCGGGGGGCGTCGAGGCATTGACCCAGTTCGCGGGTGGGCTGCCCGCGGATTTCTCCTACTCGATCCTGGTCACGCTGCACATGCCCGCAAGTGCACCCAGCGTGCTGGGCAAGATCATCGACAGGCATGCACCGCTGCCTGCGAGTACGGCCATCGACGGCGAGCCCCTGCAGGCGGGCCGCATCTACGTCGCGGTGCCGGATCGCCACCTCCTGCTGTCCGACCACAAGGTGGTGCTGTCGGAGGGACCCACCGAGAACAGTCACCGGCCCGCCATCAACGCCCTGTTCCGATCCGCCGCGCTGCACTTCGGGCCGTATGCGATCGGACTGGTGTTCTCCGGCGTGCTCGACGACGGCGTTCTCGGCGCGGCCGCCATCCGTTCGAGGGGTGGCATCACCGTCGCCCAGCGGCCGGACGACGCACTGTTCGCGACGATGCCGAAGAACGCGATAGAAGCCGGCGTCATCGACCACCAGGTCGCCGCCGCGGACGCAGGCACCCTGATCAAGCAGCTCACCGAGCGCGATATCGAGGAGCGGGAGATGGAGCGCGATATCAGCATGGAACTGGAGAACCGCATCGCCATGGGTCGCAAGTACTCAACGGCGTTCGACTCCGAGGGGCTTGGTCCGCCGTCCGGATACACCTGCCCCGACTGCAACGGCTCCCTGATGACGTTGAGCGAGAAGAGCTTCCGCTGCCGGGTCGGCCATGCGTGGACCGCGGAGGCCCTTTTGCAGGCACGTGACGACGAGGTCGACAACGCGCTCTGGATCGCACTGCGCAGCCTGCAGGAGAAGGCCAGGATGACACGCCGGTTGGCAGACAACGTCGGCCCTGGCAGGCTCTCGGCGCGGTACACCCGATTGGCGGAAGAAGCCGAAGCGGCTGTGACGGTGCTCGGCAGGCGGTTGGCCGAGCCGATGCGTCCGACGTCGGGAACGGATGAGCGTGGTGGCTGACCGGTCCTGCACGCTTACTGTCACCGCAAGCGCGGTGGCCGACTTCAGCGTGCTCACGGCGCACGGAGTACTGGACACCACCACCTACCAATTGTTGCGCGACATCATCATCAAGGCGGCCCTCGAGGTGCCCGCTGCAGTGGTCATCGACATCAGCGATCTCGACGTGCCCGCCCCGTCGGCGCTGGCCGTCTTCACCAGCGCCCGCTGGCATGTCGGGCGATGGCCCGAGGTGCCCATCCTGCTGGTGTGCGAGCATCGCGCCGGGCGCGACGCCATCACCCGCAACGGTGTGTCCCGCTACGTTCCCGTGTACTCCGACGTCGGCAGCGCCACCGCCGCGCTGGACGACGACATCCCGGCACGGCGACGGCGGCGCGCCCGCGCCCATCTGCCCGCGGACGTCTCCAGCCTGCGCCGGTCCCGCGAATTGGTGAACGACTGGCTGACTGCGTGGTCGCGGGACGACCTGATCCCGGCAACGAAGGTCGTCGTCACCGAGTTCGTCGAGAACGTGCTGCAGCACACCGATAGCGCCCCTGAGGTACGGCTCGAGACCGACGGGTCGGACGTGACGGTGGCGGTGCAGGATTGCAGTCACCAGCCGCCGGCTCTGAACGAATTCTCGACCGTGCGCCACATCCCTTCCGGGCTTGGTCTGGTGGCGGCCATGTGCCGCATGTGGGGAAATGCGCCGACCTCGACGGGCAAGACCGTGTGGGCGGTGATCGGACCCGAGAACCGGCTTTGACGCGAGTATGTTCGGTGCACGGGTTTAACCAGGGAACGGACGAACTTTGAGCGAGACGACGGACGAGGCGTTCGAAGCCCTGTTGCACTACATGCGAGATTCCCGAGGTTTCGATTTCACCGGGTACAAACGCACGTCGCTGATGCGCCGGGTTCGGCACCGGATGGACCAGGCCGGGTACGCCACGTTCGAGGAGTACCTCGACGTGCTGCAGGCCAGTTCCGACGAATTCGCCGCGTTGTTCAACACCATCCTGATCAACGTCACCGCGTTCTTCCGGGACCCGGAGGCGTGGGAGTTCGTCCGCGACCACGCGATCCCGGAGATCCTCGCCACGCACGGGCCCCACCAGGCGATCCGGGTGTGGAGCGCCGGTTGCGCTTCGGGCGAAGAGGCCTACAGCCTGGCCATGCTGTTCTCCGACGCCCTCGGCTCAGACTCCTTCCGGCGCCGGGTGAAGATCTACGCAACGGACGTCGACGAGAATGCGCTCGCCCAAGCCAGGCTCGGGTCCTATGACGAACGGGCTGTGGAAGCGGTGCCCGACGATCTGCGCAGCAGGTATTTCGAACAGAACAACGGTCGATTCGTCCTTCGGAAGGAACTGCGCCGCGCGGTGATCTTCGGCCGCAACGATCTGGTCAGGGACGCTCCGATCTCGCGGGTGGACCTGCTCGCCTGCCGCAACACGCTGATGTACCTCAATGGCGAGACACAACGAAATGTTCTGCGCCGGCTGCATTTCGCGCTGGCCCCAAGCGGCGTGATCTTCCTCGGGCATGCCGAGATGCTGTTGAGTCACAGCGACAAGTTCTCCCCGATCGACATGAACAGTCGCGTGTTCCGCAAGACGGCCGGCTCGCACACCAACCTCGATCGCTTCGACCCGTCCACTCCGTTGCTCCGACATGGGGACCTGGCCGGCTTGAACCCGATTCGCGATCTGGCGTTCCGCGCGAGTCCTGTGCCTCAGATCGTGGTCACCGGCGACGACACGGTCGCGATGGTCAACGAACAGGCCGAGCGCGTCTTCGGGTTGTCAGCTCGGGACATCGGCAGGCTGCTGCGCGACCTCGAGGTGTCCTACCGGCCGCTGGAGCTGCGGTCGTATCTGGACCAAGCGAGGGCGGAGCGGAAGTCGGCGCTGATCCAAGACGTTCAGTGGCAGCGCACCGGGGCCGATCCGATGTGGTACGAGGTGCACGTCAACCCGCTCGTCGACACCGACGACGAATTGATCGGCACCTCGATCGCCTTCTTCGACGTGACGGCTACCCGAAACCTGTTGACGCAGGTCGGTCAGGCCAACAGCCAGCTGGAGTCCGCCTACGAAGAGCTGCAGTCCACCAACGAAGAGTTGGAGACCACCAACGAGGAGTTGCAGTCGACGGTGGAGGAACTCGAGACCACCAATGAAGAGCTGCAGTCCACCAACGAAGAGCTCGAGACGATGAACGAGGAGCTGCAGTCCACCAACGACGAGCTGCACACCATCAACGAGACCCTGCGCGACCGCAGTCGGGAACTCGAAGAGACGAAGGGTTTCCTCGACGCCCTCGTCGACTCCGTCAAGCTCGGGATAATCGTCGTGGATCGCGAGATGCGAATTGTGCTGTGGAATCGCGGTTCCGAGGACCTGTGGGGATTGCGCTCCGTCGAGGTGGTCGGGGCGCCGCTGGCATCGCTCGACATCGGCCTGCCCCTGACCGAAGTCAACCCGCTGATCGGCAGGATCCTCGTGGAGCCGGGCACCGTCGAGAACACCGCGCTCGATGCGGTAAACAGGCGCGGCAAGCAGGTCAGAATTCGGGTGACGTGCAGCGCGTTCGGATACAACGGCAATTCGGCGTCAGGTGCACTGCTGGCGATGGACGCGGGCGCCTAGCTGCGGTTGGCGATGTCGAAGGCCTCGGCCGCCGACTGTTCGACCGCGGCAGCGTCGTGGCGCGATGCCTCCTGCCGGTGGTGCTCCGCGGCGCTCTGATGGGCATCGGCTCCGACCTCGTCGGCCCGCAGCGCCGCCTGCTCGTGAGCCGCTGCCGCCCGCCGGTGCGCCTCGCCGGCGTCGCCGTGACGTTCGGCCGCCGCCTGGTGCGCGGAGATGGCCCGCTCCAGAGCCTCATCTGCCCGTGCTTTCGCGCGCTGGGCCGTCTGCTGCGACGATCGGGCACCGTGCGCGAGTTCGCTCTGGCGAATTCTCAGCTCGTCGGCCCGCGCCCGCGCCAGCGCTCCACGTGCCATGGCGGGGTCTTCGGTCGGATCGGCTCCGGTGTTCACTCCGGTCAGCTTCGCAACGTCGTGTGCGGGCTCTGGCCGAAGTGCTGCCTGTAGAGCACCGCGAAGCGGCCGGTGTGCGCGAAGCCCCACCTGGCGGAAATCGCGGTCACCGTGTCCTTCATGCGGTCGGCCGCGAGCAGGTCGAGATGGGCGTACTGCAGTCGCTGCCTTCGCAGATATTGCAGGGGCGTGGCGTCGAGGTGCCTGCGGAACATGTACTGCACGGCGCGCGGCGTGACGTGGATGGCATCGGCGATGTCGGCCAGCGATATGTCTTCGGCGACATGCGAATCGATGTAGGCGATGGCGCGACGGAGCAGCACCGGATGGGAATCGACGCTGTCGAACTGCGTCGAGTCACTGGCCACGGCGCTGGGGAAGGCCGCCAGCGCGACGGAGGCGAGCAGGCGGCCGAGGTGGCCCACGACCAGCGGGGTGACGACGGTCTCGTCGGCGAGGACGGCGTTCTTCACATAGATGACGGTGTCGCGCCAGGCCTTCGCCGCGCCCGAAGTCACGGGTTCGAAGCTGGCGAAACGCAACGGCGCAGGCGCCGCGCCGACGGGTACGCCAGCGGCGACACTGGCCACCGTCGCCGGGTCTATCAGCACCGACGTCAGCCGGACGTCCTCCGTGCTGGCGAAGCACGGCAGGTCGGGCTGCGCCACCAGAGTCACCTCACCGGCCACCGCCTCGCCGTCGAGGCCGCCGCATCTGCTCCGCACCTTCCCGTGGGTCGCCCACACGGCGGCCACCCTGCCCAGCGGGTCGGGTGAATAGTCGACCTCTCCGGGCATGTTCACGTCGTCGATGACGAACGGGCCGCAGTCCAGGCGTACGTGGGTCAGCTTCTGAGCCTCTCTCGGGCGGCTGTCCTGCACACGCAGGCGCGTGCCGTAGGTGTTCTCCAGGAATTGGCGAATTTTGACAGCACCCGACACCTCGGCCCGCACGCGTTCGGGCCGCTGGACTTTGGTCTCACCGTTTGCGATGTGGATCACCTCTTCAGGTGACGCTACGTCGGGGCTTGAGCCTCAACCCCCGGATACGACCACGGTACCCCGTGCCCCCGACTTCGGGTGCGGGTTGACCTCAGGGTGTCCGATTCGCCCCGGTAGAAGTGGCTAGGGTGATCGAGTGGGGCTCAGTACGGTGATCTCCCAACTCGCGACCGAACCGCCCGGACTGCTGCCGGCCCGACAGCAGATGGCGGTCTCGCTGGGGTGGCACATCATCCTCGCGTGTTTCGGTGTCGCGTTTCCGACCATCATCTATGTCGTGCACCGGCGCGGCATCGTGCGCGACGACCCGGTGGCGCTCGGTCTCGCGAAGCGGTGGGCGAAGGTGTCGGCCGTGTTGTTCGCCATCGGGGCGGTGTCGGGTACGGTGCTCAGCTTCGAGATGGGCCTGCTGTGGCCGGGCCTGATGGGCAGGTTCGGCGACGTGCTCGGCCTGCCGTTCGCGTTCGAGGGGCTGTCGTTCTTCGTCGAGGCGATCTTCCTTGGCATCTACCTGTACGGCTGGGGCCGTCTGCCGCCACGGCGGCACCTGGCCATGCTGATCCCGATGGGCGTCTCCGGTGTAGTGGGCACCTTCTGCGTGGTCTCGGTCAACGCGTGGATGAACACTCCCGCCGGTTTCGTCATTCGTGACGGCGTGGTCACCGACGTCAACCCGTGGCGCGCGATGTTCAACGGCGGCGTGTGGCTGCAGTTCCTGCACATGTGGCTGGCGGCCTTCATGGTGGTCGGATTCGTGGTCTCCGGGGTGTATGCGGCGGGCCTCCTGCGCGGCCGCAACGACGCCCACCACCGCCTCGGCTTCACCGTGCCGTTCATGTTCGCGACGGTGGCCGCGCTCGCGCAGCCTCTTGTGGGCCACGTGCTGGGCATGCGCATCCACGACACCCAACCCGCCAAGCTCGCAGCGTTCGAACTCGCCGAGACGACCGAGGGTCCCGCCCCCTTTCGGCTGGGCGGGGTGCTGATCGACGGCGAGGTGCACGGAGCACTTGAGATCCCGCGGCTGGGCTCGATCATCGCCCGCAACTCGTTCGACGCGCCGGTGCCCGGTCTGGACACCGTGCCGAAGGAGGACTGGCCACCGGTCAACATCACACATCTGGCCTTCCAGTCGATGGTGGTCATCGGCACCATGCTCGCCGCGGCTGTCGTCGCGTACTGGCTGTTTCGCTGGCGCGGCCGCGATCTGCTGAAGAACCGTTGGTTCCTGCGGTTCTCTGTCATCGCGGGTCCGCTGGCGATCCTCGCGGTCGAACTCGGCTGGGTCGCCACCGAGGTAGGCCGCCAGCCGTGGACGGTGTGGCAGATCCTGCGGACCAGCGACGCCGCGAGCATGAGTCCCGGGCTGTGGTGGAGCTACACCGTCGTGCTCATCGTCTATGCCGGCATGACGGCCGGAGCATGGATTGTATTGCGCTCCATGGCACGACGCTGGCGCGCCGGCGAAGCCGATCTGCCCAGTCCGTACGGACCTCCTCGAGAAGAAACCGTGTCGTGACGCTGGCAACGGTGGTGGCCATGGCGATGTTCCTCGGCGTTGTCGTGTACGCGTTGTTCGCCGGAGCCGACTTCGGCTCGGGTTTCTACGATCTGACCGCAGGCTTCGACGGGCTTGGCAGCGAGATCCGCACGCTCGTCGACACCAGTATCGGGCCGGTATGGGAGGCCAACCACGTCTGGCTGATCTACGTCCTCGTCATGTGGTGGACCGGATTCCCCGCCACCTTCGCCGCCGCGACCACGACGCTGTTCATCCCGCTGAGCCTCGCGCTGACCGGAATCGTGTTGCGCGGCGCCAGTTTCGCGTTCCGAAAGTATTCCGGCACCTTTGCTCAGGCCCGGCTGTTCGGGGCGGTGTTCGCAGCGTCGTCGGTGATCACCCCGTTCTTTCTCGGCGCGGTGGCAGGCGCGATCGCGTCGGGTCGGGTGCCCGCGGAGGGCTACGGCGATCTCATCGGGTCCTGGGTCAACCCGCCCTCACTGGTGGGCGGCTGCCTGGCGGCGACGACGTGTGTGTTCCTCGCCGGGGTTTTTCTGACCGCTGACGCGGCGCGTGCCGGGGCCACCGCCCTTGCCGAACGTCTGCGCAGCCGCACCCTGGCGGTCGGTGTGGCGGCGGGCGTCGTCGTGTTCGCCGGGCTGTACCCGGTCGCCCAAGACGCCCCGACATTGAGCCACGGCCTGCTGACCGCCGCATCGCCGCTGTTGGTACTCGCCGCGCTCGCCGGGGTCGCGACGCTTGTGCTGCTGTATCGCAGGCGCTTTGCGGTGGCCCGCATCCCGGCGGTGGCGGCCGTCGGTTCGGTGATCATTGGATGGGGCGTCGGCCAGTACCCGTGGCTGCTGGTCGATCAGGTGACCATCGAGGACGGCGCGGGCGCCGACTCCACGCTGATCGGCCTCCTCGTAGTGGTGGCGCTGGCCGGCGTCATCGTGCTGCCCGCCCTGGCTTATCTGCTGCGGCTGACACAGCAGTGGACCCGCGCCTGAACTTTCGCTTCCCGTTACTCGCATCGAGTGACTCGTCGATGAGACGCGGGCTCAGCACGTGGTCGAGGACCATGGTCGCGCTGCCGATGACACCCGACTGGTCCGCGTAGGTGGTCGGCACGACTTGGAGCACACGGGTCGCGAGCGCGGTCGCGTTGCGGTACAACGTTTCCCGCAGGCCGGCAACGAAGATGTCGTACGCCCTGGCCATATCGCCCGCGACGACGAGCAGCGCGGGGTTGAGCAGGTTCACCGCGCCGGCGACAACCTCGCCGACGTGACGACCGCTATCGCGGATCAGCCTGCGCGCTTCGGCGTCACCGCCGTTGGCCAACTCCACGACGTCGCGGATGTGACCGACCGTGCGGCCCTGTTGCGTCAGCGCCCGCACCAGCGCCCAACCGCCCGCGACCGCTTCCAGGCAGCCGGTGTCGCCGCAGCGGCACGGCACCCCGGCGGCGGCGGGTGTCTTGTTGTGACCGAACTCCCCTGCCGCCTGCACCGCGCCGCGCTGTAGCGAGCCTCCGGCGATGATGCCCGCTCCGAGACCCGTCGACGCCTTGATGACGAGCACATCGTCGACGGCGTGGCGGTCACCGCGCCGCTCGGCCAGCGCAATGACGTTGACGTCGTTGTCGATGATGACGGGCGCATCGGTCAACTCGGCGAAGTAGGGCGCCAGCGGGACCCCGTCCCAGCCGCTCATGACCGGCGAGTCGAGGCTGCAGCCTCGCTGCTGGTCGACGGTCCCGGGTAGGCACAGCCCGACGCCGAGGATGCGCGCACCGCGGTGCCCGTCGAGGAGTACGTCGAGCCTCTTGACCACGTCGGGCATCAGCTCGTCGGGACCGATGCCGATCTCCTGGTCGATGTCACCTGCAGCAAGGATCTCGCCTGCGAGATCGCATACCGCCAGCCTCGTCCTGCTGCGCCCGATCGCGGCGGCGAGCACGACACCGGCGTCTTTATTGAAGGTCAGCAGCGCGGCGGGGCGGCCACCGGTGGACGGCGCCTGTTGACGTTCGATGACCAGATCCTGGTCCACCAGCGCGGCCGCCCTGGCGGCCACGGCGGTGCGGGACAACCCGGTCAGGTCACCGAGTTCGGCACGCGTAGTGGCACCCGCTGTGCGGATCAGGCCGTAGACACCCCCGGCCGAGGTCGCCGTCGAAGTGCGGGAAAAAGCCATGTCATCGATTCCGTTAGGGCCGATCGGAGGTCATCTCCAATCGTAACCTGCCTCACTTTTACCGCAAAAATGCCTAAGTCAGTTTGCCGAGTCCCGAAAGTCTCGTTACCGTTGCGCACGTCCGACCACAGGAAAGGTCCAACGTTTGTGACCACCGCGCTTGACCGTCCCTCGACGCCCGTCTCCGTCGTGGCACCCGCTCCATCGGTGCGGTGGCTCGCGGTGCTCGCGCTTGCCCTGGGCGGGTTCGGCATCGGAACCACCGAGTTCGTCGCGATGGGATTGCTGCCGGATATCGCGTCCAGTTTCGCGATCTCCGAACCGACTGCGGGGCATGTGATTTCGGCATACGCACTCGGCGTGGTCGTCGGGGCACCGCTGATCGCCGCCTCCACCGCGCGAATGTCCCGAAAGGCGGTGCTGCTTGGACTGATGGCGATATTCACGATCAGCAACCTGGCCAGCATGTTCGCGCCGTCGTACGAGATGCTGATCGTCGCCCGGTTCGTCGCCGGTATGCCGCACGGGGCGTTCTTCGGCGTCGCCGCAATGGTGGCGTCCTTCCTGATGGGACCGAAGAAGCGGGCCAAAGCCGTAGCGCATGTGATGACGGGTCTCACCGTTGCGACCGTTGTCGGTGTGCCGATGGCGTCGTGGCTCGGCCAGGCCCTCGGCTGGCGCAGCGCGTTCGGTCTCGTCGTCGCTGTCGGGGTGATGACCCTGACCGCGATCGCATTCTGGCTCCCGCCGCTACGGTCGATGCACGTGACCAGCCCGCTCACGGAGCTCGGCGCGCTCAGGCGCGTGCAGGTGTGGCTGGCGATGCTGGTTGGCGTGGTCGGATTCGGTGGAATGTTTGCGGTGTACACCTACATCAGCACGACGATGACCGATGTCGCGGGGATGCCCCGTGCACTGGTTCCGTTGGCGCTCATGGTGTTCGGCCTCGGCATGGTGGTGGGCAACCTGGTCGGCGGCAAGATGGCGGACGTTTCGGTGGTTCGAAGCCTGTACGTGACGATGAGCGCCCTCGGCGTCGCACTGACCATATTCGTGTTGGCCTCCCACAACCCGTGGACGGCGCTGCTGGTGTTGTTCACGATCGGCGCTGCCGGGTCGGCGATGGGGCCTGCACTGCAGATCCGGCTGATGGACGTCGCGCACGACGGCAGAACGTTGGCGGCCTGCCTCAACCACTCGGCCCTGAACATGGCCAACGCGATCGGCGCTCTGCTCGGCGGGCTCGTCATCGCGGCCGGGTACGGCTATATCGCACCCGCAGCCGCAGGGGCGGTGCTCTCCGCCGCGGGGATGCTCGTCCTCACCGGCTCATTGGTGGTGCAGCGAAGGACCAGCGCCTAGCCGCCGTCGGCGGCGACCCTGGCGCGCTCGGTCATCGACGCCACCACCCCGCCGTCGTTGAGGATGTCGGTGCCGGTGAGATAGCCGGCCTTGTCGCTTGCGCAGAACGCCAGCAGGTCGGCCATCTCCTCCGGTCTGCCCCAGCGCGGTATCGCAGCGTCGGCGACCATGGCGCCTGCGCCGGCCTCCGCCTCGATCAGGCCCATCTCGGTCTCGAAGGATCCCGGTGACACCGAGAGGATGCGCAGGCCCTTGCCGTTGAAGCGCTCGCACTGCGAGCTGCTGTACCACCGCACGAAGCTCTTGCTGACGGCGTAGGCGATGCCGGATCGCATCTCCTCGGGAGCGATGGCACAGGCCGCCAGCATGTCCGTCATGAAGGCGTCCTCGTCGGTCAGCGCCTGCGGGAAATGCTCTGTCGGAAGCATGGTTTCGGGCATCAGGTGAGCGGCCACCGACGCGATGTTGACGATGGCGGCGCCCTTCTGCGCGCCCGCGAAGAAGCTCTCGTTGACGTTGAGCGTGCCGATCGCGTTGGTCCGCATGACGTATTCAGCCGAGCCCATGCTGGGGCTGACGCCCGCGGCGTGGATGACCGATGCGAGATCGCCAAGGCCCGAGGCGGTTTCGAGCAGCGCATCGACGGCGCTGCGGTCGGTGACGTCACAGTTGACGGCCGTGACCGTGACGCCGAGACCGTCGAGCGCGGCGGCCGCTTCGTCGAGGCGGTCCTGCCGGACGTCGGCGAGGACGACGGTGTGGTCGCGCCCCACGACCTTCGCCGTCGCAATTCCCATGCCTCCCGCACCGCCGGTGATAACCGCAACTCTGCTCATGATGGCGATGCTATGCGACTGCCTAGCGCTAGCGGTCAGCCGATCGTGTTGAGCATCGCGGCCACCACATCGGCGATCGCGTTGCGCGCAGGCGCGAGGTACTTGCGCGGATCGGTGACGCCGTCGTCGGACTCCAGGAATCCGCGCACCGCCCCGGTGAAGTGGACGTTGAGCAGAGTCCCGACGTTGATCTTGGTGATGCCCACGCCCACGGCCTTGCGCAGGTCGTCGTCGGCGACGCCCGAGGATCCGTGCAGCACCAGCGGCACCGGAACGACCGACCGCAGCCGGCCGATGAGGTCGAAGTCCAACGTGGCGGTCCGCTCCGACATCGCATGCGAGCTACCAACGGCCACCGCCAGCGCGTCGACTCCCGTCGCGGCGACGAACGCGGCCGCCTCCGCCGGGTCGGTGCGCACTCCCGGCGCATGAGCCCCGTCCTTGCCCCCGACCTCGCCCAGTTCGGCTTCGAGAAACATTCCGCGGTCGTGCGCCCAGTCCGCCGCCGCCTTCGTGGCCGCGACGTTCGCGTCGTACTCCAGCTTCGATGCGTCGAACATCGCTGAGCTGACGCCGGTTTCGGCGCCGGCATGGAGCAGCTGCTCGTCCTCCACGTGGTCGAGGTGGACCGAAACCGGAACGGCGGCCGCAGCGGCGACAGCGGTCGCCGCGGCGGCGATCGGCGCCAGCCGGCCGTTGTGGAACTTCACCGCGTTCTCGCTGATCTGAAGGATGACGGGCCGGTTGGCCGTTTCGGCGCCCGCGACGATCGCCTCGGCGGACTCCAGCGTGATCACGTTGAACGCGAGCAGCCCCGAACCGGCGCGGTACGCAGTGGAAACCAGGTCAGCCGTACGGGCGAGCGGCATCGGATGTCCTTCGGCGATTGCTTGACACGACCCCAACAAAGCGCAACTATATCCATCAGTTTCCAAATCAACAAGATTCTCCGCCCGGGAGGGCCATGCACGGCACGCTGTTCGTCGGCCTCGACGTCGGGACGACCACGAGCAAGGCCGTGGTGTTCACTCAAGACGGCGATCCGGTGGCTTCCGGACGCGCCGCCACGCCGTGGACGGTGACGGCGACCGGTGCCGAACTCGATGCGACCGACCTGCTCGACGCCGCCAAAGCCGCAGTGGCGGAGGCCCTCACGGACTGTCCCCCCGGACACATCGGCGGCCTAGGGGTGGGGAGCCTCGCGGAATCCGGAGTGCTCCTCGACGCGCGCGGCGAGTCGGTGGCCCCGGTGATCGCCTGGCATGACACCCGCGACGACGCACAGTTGGAAAGCCTCCGTGAAGTGATTGGGGCACAGTTGTTCTCGGCGACAACCGGTCTGCCGCTCCGGCAGCAGTGGTCGCTCACGAAGCACCGGTGGCTGCTCGACAACATCCCTTCGGCGGGTAGGGCCGTGCGCCGACTCAACGTCGCGGAATGGATCGTGCGCGGACTGGGTGGTGAGGAGGCAGTCGAACAGTCGCTTGCCTCTCGCACCGGATGGCTGCGCCTCGCGCAGCGCGAGTGGTGGGAGGACACACTGGACTGGTCGGGCGCCGGCCGTTCGCTGATGCCGCAATTAGTCACTGCGGGAACCCCTTTGGGTCATGTCTGCGCCGACGTCGGGATCGCGCGACTGACCGGGGCGGTGCTGACCGTCGCCGGCCACGATCACCAGGCCGCGGTGGTCGGCGCGGGCGCCGACGGACCCGGTGACGAACTGGACTCGTGCGGTACGGCCGAAGCACTCGTCAGGACCATCCCGCCGGGCTTGTCCGCCGACGTCGTCGCCGACCTCGCCGAAGCGGGGATCACCACCGGTTGGCACGCCGTCGCCGACCACTGGTGTCTGCTAGGGGCCACGCAGGGCGGGCTTGCACTGCAACGCACACTGGCCCGACTCGGCAAGGACAGCTCAGACCTGCCCGGGCTGGACGCCGATGCCACCGCCTTGCCGAGGCGCGACGACGGCGACAGCCCCGCCCACGTATGGCGCGCAGCTCTCGAAGACGTCACGGAACAGGCCGCCGAGATCCACGACGCCATGAGCACACGCAGTGGAAAGCATCGACGGTTGGTCGTCACCGGCGGCTGGTCGCGAAGCACGGGACTTCTCGCGGTCAAGCGCCGAAGGTTCGGCGCACTCGTCCTCGCCGACGTCGACGAGGCCGGTGCCCGCGGAGCGGCGCTGCTGGCGGCCAAGGCGGCTGCCGCCGACGCATCGATGTCATCGGCGGTGGTGCCATGACAGACGGTCTCGACGCCCGTACGCCCTACGCCGACCAGCGCAAGAATCACATCCTCGACCGCCTGCTCAGCAGCGGCCGAGTCGACGCCATGGAGGTCGCCGATGCTCTTGGCGTGACCGGGGAGACCATCCGCAAGGACCTCATCGCCCTCGAACGCCAGGGACTGCTGCGCCGGGTGCACGGCGGCGCGGTGCCCGTGCAGGCGCTCGCCTTCGAACCCGCGGTCGAGACGCGAACACAGTTGGCGTCGGAGAAGATCCGCATCGCGGCGGCCGCGCTGGCCCATCTGCCCGTGGCGGGCTCGGTGCTGATCGACGCCGGTTCCACGACCGCCAAGCTGGTCGAGCTCTTTCCCGGCGACCGCGACCTGACCGTGTACACGAACACTGTCCCGCTTGCGATGTCGCTGCTGACCCGGCCCCGGCTGACCGTCTTCACGCTGGGCGGACGGCTGCGCAACGTCACCTTCGCCGAAGTCGGCGACTGGGCTGCGCGGGCGCTGGCCGAGATCAACGTCGACGTCGCGTTCCTGGGCACCAACGGCATCTCGGTCGAACGCGGATTGACCACGCCCGACCCGGCCGAGGCGGCCGTCAAGCGACTGATGCTGGGCTGTGCCGCCAAGCGAATCGTGCTCGCCGACCACAGCAAATTCGGGGTCGTCAAGGGCATTAAGCATGCCGATCTCGACGACATCGACGTGCTGATCAGCGATACCGGGCTCAGCGACGACCACTATGCGCAACTATGCAGCGCCGGAATCGAAGTGGAGCGAGTGTGATCGTCACCGTCACACCGAACCCGAGCGTGGACCGCACCGTATTCCTCGACGACGTCGTACTCGGTTCGATCAACCGCAGCCGACGCAGCCGCAGTGAGCCGAGCGGCAAGGGCGTCAACGTCGCTCTTGCACTGCATGCACTTGATGTGCCGACGCGTGCTCTCGTGACCGCAGGCGGTTCGGTTGGCGCACAGTTGCAGCAGATGCTGGCCGACGCAGGCCTGCACACCCTCGTCGTACCGATCGCTGGGGAGATCCGCAGCAATATCAGCCTGACCCAGCCGAACGGCCGCGTCACCAAGATCAACGAGGCGGGCCCCGCGCTGAGCCTCGACGAGACGGACCGCCTGCTGGCTGCGGTCACCGAACAGGTCCGCGACGCCTGCTGGCTTGTGTGCGGGGGCAGCCTGCCCACGGGTATGCCGGTCGGCTGGTACCGCGATGTCGTCGAGGTGGCGCACACAAACGGTGTGCCGGTCGCTGTCGACACGTCAGGGGACGCTTTAGCCCAAAGCCTCATTGCAGCACCGGATCTGGTCAAGCCGAACGTTCAGGAGCTGGCCGAGCTGACCGGCCGTCTGCCGCACACCCTCGGCGACGTGATCGACGCCGCGCAGGAGGTGCGCCGCCGCGGCGCTCGCACCGTACTGGCCAGCCTCGGGGGTGACGGCGCAGTCCTCGTCGACGCGACGGGTGCAATATGGGGTCATGCCCCTGTCGAAAAGGTCGTCAGCACCGTCGGCGCCGGAGACGCCATGCTCGCCGGATACCTGAGCTGCCCGCACGGGCGCGGCGAGGCGTTGGCGACCGCCCTGCGGTGGGGCGCGGCCGCCGTCCAGAACGAGGGAACGTTGTTCTCGCCCAATGTTTCCACCGCGCAGGCGACTACGACCGCCGCAATCGATCTCGAGAGGAGATTGGGTTGAGTTCGACTATGCAGGCAGTCGTGATTCACGGCCGCGAGGACTACCGGCTCGAGCGGATTCCCGTGCCGACTCCGGGACCGGGTGAGGCGTTGGTGAAGGTGCAGGCCGTCGGGATCTGTGCGAGCGACCTCAAGTGCTATCACGGCGCGCCGATGTACTGGGGTGACGGACCCGTCCCGCCGAACGTCGACCTGCTGGTGACCCCGGGGCACGAGTTCGTCGGCGAGATCGTGGCCATCGACGATCTGGGCCGTCAGCGGTGGGGCGTCGACACAGGCGACCGTGTGGTCGCCGAGCAGATCGTACCGTGCTGGAAATGCCGGTTCTGTCGCCGCGGCCAGTACTGGATGTGCGCGCCGCACAACATCTTCGGATTCCGGCGCAAGGTCAACGGGGCGATGGCGGAGTACATGATCTATCCCGCCGACGCGATCGTGCACAAGATCTCGGCCGACGTACCCGCCGCGCACGCGGCGTTCGCCGAGCCGCTGTCCTGTGCGTTGCACGCGGTCGAACGCGCGTCGATCGCCTTCGGCGACGTCGTCGTGGTCGCGGGCTGCGGCCCGATCGGGCTCGGCATGATCGCAGGCGCACGCGCCAAGAGCCCGGCGCACGTGATCGCACTCGATTCGGTGCCGGCCAAGCTTGATCTGGCCGCCGCGTGCGGGGCCGATGTCACCCTCAACATCGCCGATGACGACGTGCAGTCGGTGGTGCTGGACATGACCGAGGGCTATGGCGCCGACGTCTATCTCGATGCCACCGGCCATCCGTCGGCGGTCCCGCAGGGCCTCGACATGTTGCGCAAACTGGGCCGCTACGTCGAATACGGGGTCTTCGGCGCGCCGGTCACCGTCGACTGGACGGTCATCAGCGACGTGAAGGAACTCGACGTGCTCGGCGCACATCTCGGGCCGTACTGCTGGCCGACGGCAATCTCGATGATCGAGGCGAAAGCGCTTCCGCTGGAACGCATTTGCACGCATCGACTACCGCTTCACGAGTTTCGCGACGGCATCGACCTCGTCGGCCGCGGGGACGCGTCCGTCAAGGTCAGCCTGATACCCGAGCCATGACCGTCAGCGTTGACGGATTCGAGGTCGCCGACCCGGCGGACGCGTGGAGGCGGGCCGGGTTCAGCGTGGACTCCGACGGTGTCTGTCGGGTCGACGGCGTTCGCATCCGGCTGATCGGCCATGAGCGCGGAGCCGCACCGGCGGCGACATCACGCACCGGCAGCGGCATCGTCGGGTGGTCACTGCGCGGGCTGCCGCCGGATTGGTCGCGTGACGACCTCGACGGCGTTCCGACCACGCGGTCCGACGCGGCCGCTGCCATGCCTGCCGAACATGTGAACGGTGTCACCGCGATCGACCACGTTGTGCTGCTGTCGCCCGACCTGGGACGGACGGTCGCGTCGCTGGCCGCTGTCGGGGCGGAGCCGCGCCGAGAGCGGGACGGTGAACTCGGCGGACGGCCGATCCGCCAAATCTTCTTTCGCTTCGGGGAGGTGATCGTCGAGGTCGTCGGCTCGCCGGGAGCGGCGGGCGACGGTCCGTCCACGCTCTGGGGCCTCACGTATGTCGTGGCGGATATCGACGCGACCGCCGCGTTCTTCGGCAACCGCACGGCGCCGGTGAAGGACGCGGTGCAGCCGGGACGCCGGATCACGACACTTCGACATGGCGACCTCGGAATGTCCGTCCGGACGGCGATGATCTCGGCGCGTCGTTTAGGCGACCGCTGACCGCCATGCCTATCCTCTGCGCATGACCGACCGCGGCCCCGTCTTCGACGGGATCCGGATCGGCAGGTCCGCCTCAGGGGCACTCATCGATGCCGGCTATCGAACGCTGGCGGACCTGCCCACAGATCTCGACGAGCTGCTCGCGCTGCACGGCGTCGGGCCGAAGGCTGTGCGGCTCCTCGGCGAGGCACGGGGGCAATGAGAGATGAGCGAGTCCGCGCGAGACGAAACAGTGGTCATTCACACCGACGGCGGCTGCAGGCCGAATCCGGGACCCGGCGGCTGGGGCGCGGTGCTGCGTATGCGCGAGCACGTCCGCGAGATGTGCGGCGGTGAGCGCGGCCAGACAAGCAACAACCGGATGGAGCTGACCGCGCCGATCATGGCGCTCGAAGCGCTGACGAGACCTGTTGTGGTGCACCTCTACACCGACAGCACCTATGTCAGGAACGGCATCACCAAGTGGGTGTTCGGCTGGGAACGCAACGGCTGGCTGACCGCCGCCAAGCAACCGGTGAAGAACGCCGACCTCTGGCGGCGGCTCCGGCTTGCGTGCGAACGACACCAAGTCCAATGGTTCTGGGTGAAAGGGCATTCGGGCATCACGGACAACGAGTTGGCCGACGTGCTCGCGACCCGGGGCATGCAGGCGGCGATCGACGGCTCTCACTCCCAGACGACCTCGTCGGGCGTCTTGTCGGGCCTCAGCCCCCGCCAGCTCGGCTGACGCAAGCGGTCATCCGACGTCCGCTCGCTGTAGCGGACCTCGCCGACCAGTTCCGGCCGAACGAACGTCACTCCCCTGGCGTCCTGCGTGGAAAGCCGCGCGTTGAAGGGTGATTCATCGGTTTCGAGCGGCTTGAGGGCGGCCTTGAGACTCTTCAGCGCCTTGTCGGTGAAGCCGGTGCCGACCCGGCCGACGAACTGCAGGCCGCCAGCCGGGTTGTCTGGGTCGGGAATGCCGAGCATCAGCGCGCCGATGCCGCTGGACCGCCCGCCTTCGCCTTGGCGCCAGCCGCCGATGACGACCTCCTGAGTGTTCCAGATCTTGTCTTTGACCCACGACGCCGACCGTCGGCCCGGCTGATAGGTCGAGTCGCGCTTCTTGGCGACCACGCCCTCCCAGCGTTGCTTGCGTGCGTACTCCAGCGCCTCGGGCCCGTCGCCGGGAAGTTGGTCGGGAACGATGAGACCTCCGCCCTCGGCCAGCGTTTCCAGGATGCGCCTGCGGTCGGAGTACTTCGCCTTGAGCAGTGACCGCCCGTCGAGGTAGAGCACGTCGAAGGCCCAATACTCGACGCGCGTCGAGCGTGCGCGGTTCTGCATCTCGCTGAAGCTGGGCACTCCATCGTTGTCCAAAGCCACCGCCTCGCCGTCGAGGATCACGTGGTGATCGGCCAGATCAGCTGCGAGCGCGGCGAATTGGGGAAATTCGCCAGTGACGTCACGCCCGCGTCTCGAGCGCACGTTTAGCCTGCCGTGATCGGCGTCGACCAGTACCCGGTAGCCGTCCCACTTGCCCTCGAACGCCCACTGAGTCTTCTTCAGCTTCTGGACCGAGCCTTCGGTCGAGAGCATCGGCGAGAGGTCGCCGGCCTGCGGCTCGGCCTGCTCCTTCATCCGGTGCGCCAACCAGTTCTTGCCGTTCGTCTGGATCAGCGCATACCGGCCGGCGATCCTCCTGCCGTGCAGCGTCACGATCACCTCGCCTTTACCGCCGAGGGGTTTCTCTCCGTTGACACCCGGGTCGCGGAACTTCTCGGCCTCGTAGGTGCCGGAGTCCCAGACGATCACCTTGCCGCCGCCGTACTCGCCCTTCGGGATCTCGCCTTCGAAGGTGCCGTATTCGAGCGGATGATCCTCGGTGTGCACGGCGAGGTGATTGACCGACGGCGTATCCGGCAGATTCTTCGGCACCGCCCAGCTGACCAGAACCCCGTCCCGCTCGAGGCGGAAGTCGTAGTGGAGACGCCGGGCGTGGTGTTCCTGGATGACGAAGAAGTTGTCGTTGCCCGTGACGGGCGCAGTGTTCGGAACCGGCTCGGGTGTCTTCCCGGCGTCGCGCATGCTGCGGTAGGTGGAGAGCGCGTCGGCCACTGGCGCGTCTTCGTCCATCGCCGCCAGCAGGTCGCCGTCGCGCTGCAGGCGCTCGAGCACTTCGGTGAAGTGCAGATGCCGCAGATCGGGATCCTCGACCTCGTCCCAGGTGCGCGGCGCCGCGACCGTCGGCTCGTCGCGACCACGTAGCGAGTACGGCGCGATGGTGGTCTTGTTGCCGTTGTTCTGGCTCCAGTCCACGAATACCTTGCCGGTGCGCTGGCTCTTGGTCATGGTGGCCGTCACCCGCTTGGGCATCGACTTCTCGAGTTGTACCGCGATCCGCTTGGCCAGTACCGAGGCGCCGTGCGAGCTGATCGGCTTCTCCAGCGGCACATACAGATGCACACCCTTGCTTCCGCTGGTCAACGGGAAGGTGGAAAGGCCGATGCCGGTGATGAGTTCGCGCACCTCGTGCGCCACCTCGCAGAGCTGGCGGAAGGTGACGCCCTCGCCGGGGTCGAGGTCGAAGACCACGCGGGTGGCCAGCCCCGGTATCTGCTCGGCCCCTCCCTCGCGACTCCACGAGTTGACGAAACGCCATTGCGGCACATGCACTTCCAGCGACGCCTGCTGCGCGATCCACGCCAGCCCTTCGGCGGTGTTGATGATCGGATACGTTGTGGTGCCGGACTTGTGAGTGATCGACGCCCGGTCCAGCCAGTCGGGCGCCGAGCTTGCCAGTTGCTTCTCGAAGAACGACGGCTCGTCGACCCCGTTGGGCCAGCGCTTACGGGTGACGGCGCGGCCTGCGATGTGCGGAATCATCGCCTCGGCGACGTTGATGTAGTAGTCGAACACCTCGGCCTTGGTCGTGCCCGTCGCCGGGTACAGCACCTTGTCCGGGTTGGTCAGCTTGACCCGGCCGAATCGTTCCACCACGCCAACGTAATACCCGTTGTACCGTTAAGTGATGAGGCGAATTCTCGCTGCTTGCCTGATGGCTGCCGCCGCGGCGGCGCTGGGCAGTCCAATCGCATCCGCGGACCCCGCTGATCTCGTGCCCTATTGCTCGGGCGATCAAACCCCCATGGACAACAACTGCAGGCTGATGCCGAGCCAGGTGTTCACGCACGACTCGTCGGGCGCCAACCCGCAGGTCGGCTTCGGGACCAACCCCGGCGAGGAACCCGTCACCTAGGCTTGCCGCGCGAGCTTGCGTCGCGACTTCTGCACCAGGGTCGCGATCGCCGGTTATCCACAACCCTCGCGCAGAACTCGCTGCTCCAGGCCTGTTTCGTCGGGGGCCTCCTCGACGATCTCGGCATGCGGGATCCATTCATCGGCACCGAGGCGATCAGCGAAGGGCGGCTGACGCGAGGTCAATTGCGCTGGCGACACACGTTGGTACAACGCGGTGTCTATCTCCCGAACGACGCACAGGCGACTCTCCACACGAGCACACTCGCGGCCTGGCTGTGCACGGGCCGCAAGGGAGTGATAGCCGGGCGGGCCGCTGCCGCCCTCCACGGCGCCAGGTGGGTCGACGCATCGACGCCGATCGAGATCATCGCCGAACACACACGCCGCCGAGCGGGTGTCATCGTCCACGAGGAGCGGATCGCTTCAGACGAGATCACGTACCTCTGCGAGCTACCCGTGACGAGTCCTGTGCGCACGGCACTCGACATCGCCCGGCATCTGCCACGCGATATCGCGGTACCGCACTTGGACGCATTGGCCGCCGCGACGGGCGTGACGTTCGACGAGGTGATCGCCTTGGCGGAGCGATACCGCGGCGCCCGCGGCGTCCGGCGTGCGCGGGTGGCCCTGGCACTCATGGACGGTGGCGCACAGTCTCCGGGCGAAACGCGCCTGCGTCTGCAGCTGATCGACGACGGGTTGCCTGCGCCCCGAACGCAGATCAGGGTCAGCGACGGGTTCAATGAAGCGTTCATCGATATGGGATACGACGAGCCGAAGGTCGGTCTGGATTACGAAGGGTCGCACCATAGCGAGAATCGGCGTCAATACGTTCACGAAATCGGCCGCGCGGATCTGATCGACGGCGAGGGCTGGATCGATATCCGCGTCGTCAAAGAACACAGCAGGCGATACAACCTGCACCGCGTCCGAGACGCATTCGCCAAACGAGGCTGGACACCACCGAGATCTGCGCGTGGGTCGTGAATCCGCGAGATATACGACCCTCACGTAGAACTCGCGTGCCCGAACAACGCGCCGCTAGTCGTCCAACTCGATGACGGGCATGGGCGCCGTCGGCACCTCCGCGACGACCATCTTGGCGGCGGAGTCGGTCGGAATGACGTCGCCGCGCAGTGCGGCCAGCGCAGCGTTGGTGCCGACGTCGCGGCCCGCCTTCTCGCTGAGCAGCCACCGCACCTCGAGCAGGTCGCAATAGGCCTGGATGGCCGTGCCGGTGTTGTTCAGCGCAGCGTGAGCCAGGTATTCGGTGGGTGTCACCACCTCGATCACCCACAACCGCGCGGCCGTCGACTCGTCGACGTGATGACCGACCTCCCGGCAGAGCTGCGCCCGGTAGGCCTGTAGGTCCCCGAGCAGAATCCGGGCCTGCCCCTCGCCGACGTCCAAACCGGTCAGCTCCCGCAAACGCTGGGCGTGGTAGCGCCGATCACCAACCGCGACATGGATTTTCAGTCGGCTCGGATCGTCGGAGACCGGCTGCAGCGACACCTCGTCGACGGCGAAGCCCAGCTCGTTGAGCCGACGGACCGTCCCCTCGACGCGATAGCGGTCGGCGAAACCGAACACCGGCTCGGCGTGCAGCACATCCCACAGCGCCTCATAACGATCGCGCAGATGCTCGGCCTCGGCGATGAGCGTGTCCTGTAACTGCTCCGGCGCCTCCAGCCGCTCGGCGAGATCGACCAGTCCCATCGCGACGTTCTCCACCATGATCTCGATGTCGTGCCCGCGCTGTCCACGGCTCAACGTGGGGTGCACCTCAGAGGTTTCGGCGTCGACGAGCCACGCCTGCAGCGTCTGGCCGTCGCGGGAGAACAAGGTGTTCGCCAGCGAACAGTCGCCCCAGAACACGCCGTGCCTGTGCAGTTCCACCAGCAGGCCCGCCATCCCGTCCAGCAGCCGGGCCCGGTGTTTCGGCTGGTCGGGCGGCAGCCGCAGGAACAGGCGACGGTACTGCCACGACCCCTCGAGGTAGCGGGTGACCAGGATTGCCGTGTCGAATTCGGGTTGCACAACCAGACCCGCCGGGCGCACGGCGGGCAGCTCCATCTCCTCGAGCCTGCGAAGAACCTCGTACTCCTTGGCGGCGAGCCGCGCGGGCATGTCCTTGACCGCCCATAGCGCGTCGTCCGCCTCGACGAACTTCACCAGGTGCCTGCTGGGGCCGACGGCGATGTCGCGCAGTGGGACATCGGGGATGTTCCACTGCGACAACGGCTGGTCCCACGGCAGCGCCAGCAGACCGGCGGTGGGCGTCCGAAGCCGGAACTCCGGCGCGCGCACGGTCGTTAGTTGATGCGCTCGCCGGTGTCCGGATGGAACAGGTGAACCTTGCCCTCCGGCTTCTGGCGCAGCTCAACGGTGTCGGCGAGCTTGACCGGCGTGCGGGACAGCGACCGCGCCACCAGCTGCACGTCGGGATGGGCGTGGGTGTAGAGGTAGGTTTCGCTGCCCAGGTCCTCGATCAGGTCGATCACCACGTCGATGCCGCCTCCGGGCGAGACCTCGAGATCCTCGGGCCGGACGCCGACGGTGACCCTGTCGACCCCGGCATCGTGAAGCCGGGTCAGCTCGTCGCGCTCGAGCGGCAGCGTGGAGTCCTCACTGATGCGCACACCGTCGGACGCGATCGGCGCGGTCAGCAGGTTCATCGCCGGCGAGCCGATGAAGCCTGCGACGAATGCGTTTGCAGGCCTGTCGTACAGCGCGTTCGGCGAGGCGAATTGCTGCAGCTTGCCGAACCGCAACACCGCGACGCGGTCACCCATCGTCATCGCCTCGACCTGGTCGTGGGTGACGTAGACGGTGGTTGTGCCGAGACGCCTTTGCAGCGCGGCGATTTGGGTGCGCGTCTGCACACGCAGCTTCGCGTCGAGGTTCGACAACGGCTCGTCCATGCAGAACACCTGCGGCTCGCGGACGATGGCGCGGCCCATGGCGACGCGCTGCCGCTGACCGCCGGAGAGCTTGGCGGGCTTGCGATCCAGGAACTCGGTGAGGTCGAGGATCTTGGCGGCGTCCTCGACCTTGCGGCGCCGCTCCTGGGCCGAAACGCCGCGCAGCTTCAACGCGAAGCCCATGTTCTCTGCGACGGTCTTGTTCGGGTACAGCGCGTAGTTCTGAAAGACCATCGCGATGTCGCGGTCCTTGGACGGCACTCCCGTCATGTCCTTGCCGCCGATCTCGATGGCGCCCTCGTCGATGTCCTCGAGCCCGGCGAGCATTCGCAGCGCGGTGCTCTTGCCCGACCCGGACGGCCCGACCAGGACGACGAACTCGCCGTCTTGGATGTCGAGGTTGAGGTTGTCGACCGCGAGCTTGTCGGAACCCTCGTAGATGCACGAGGCGTTCTTGTAGGTGATTGCAGCCATGGTTGGTTCTCCTTCGAAGTGGGGGAAGTTACTTGATCGCGCCGAATGAGAGCCCGCGCACCAGTTTGTTCTGCGCGAACCAGCCGCACAGGATCACGGGAAGTGCGGACAAGGTTGCGGCCGCCGACAGCACGGCCCAGTACTGACCCTGACCGGCGATGAAGCCGACGAGGTACACGGGCATGGTTTGAGCGTTGACGGCGGTCAGGTTCACCGCGAAGAAGAACTCGTTCCAGGCGAAGATCACGCAGATCAGCGCGGTGGCCGCGATGCCGGGTGACACCAGCGGGAGAATCACCTCACGCACCGACCGCCACAGGCTCGCGCCGTCCAGGCTCGCCGCCTCGAGCAGTTCGCCGGGCACCTCGAGAAAGAACGACCGCATCATCCACACCGCGATCGGCAGGTTCATCGCGGTGTACAGGATCACCAGCGCCCAAATGTTGTCCAGCAGACCGATGTTCGACACTATGACGTACAGCGGCAGAATCACCGCGACGATCGGCAGCATCTTGGTGCTCATGAAGAAGAACAGCGCATCCTGCGTCTTGCGCACCGGCCGTAGCGACAGAGCGAACGCGGCAGGGACACCTAGCAGCAATACCAGCACTGTGGAGATGCCGGTGGCGAACACCGAGTTCAGGAACGCCGGGCCGATGCCCTGCTCGAAGACGGCCTTGAACTGGTCCAGTGTCGGGCTGAAGATCAGCTTCGGCGGACTCGTGGCCGCGTCGGCCTCCGACTTGAAGGCGGTCAACACCATCCAGAACACCGGGAAGAAGAACCCGAGACCGGCGAGCCAGGCAAGGACTCCCCACGGACTGAACTTTCGAGCCTTCTTTTTCGATGGCGCGGCGGAACTCGGCGTCGCGGCGGTCTTCTCGACTGTTGTGGTCATCAGGCGGCCTCTTCCTTGCCGGAGAACGATTTGAAGATCAACCGAAGGGCGAAGTTCGCGATGATGATCGTGAAGATCACGACCACCACGCCCATTGCCGCGGCTTGGCCCATATCGAAGCCGAGGAACGCGCGCTGGTAGATGTAGAACGGCAGGTTCGCGCTTGCAATGCCCGGCCCGCCCTGCGTCATCATGTAGATGGCGTCGAAGGTGTTGACCAGATAGATCGCGCCGAGCACGACGCCCAACTCGATGAAGCGCCGAAGGTGGGGCAGCGTCAACTCCCGGAAGAGTTGGAACGCGGCCGCACCGTCGACTCGACCGGCCTCCAGGATGTCGCGAGGCATCGACTGGAGGCCGGCGAGGATCAACAGCATCATGAACGGCGTCCACTGCCAGATCAGTTCGACCATGACCATCGTCAGCGGGTACTCACCGATCCAGTCGACCGGACCGATCCCGAGGAGTGACAGCAGCCAGTTCAGGATGCCGTTGGTGGGATCGAGGATGGTCGTCTTCCAGATCAATGCCGCCGCAACGGGTGTGACGAGGAAGGGCGTGATCAACAGTGTCCGGACGACGCCGCGTCCGAGGAAAGCCCGGTCGAGCAGTAGCGCGAGCAGAAGACCGAGCAGCGCCGACACCAGCACGACCACAACGATCAACAGCACTGTGTTGATGCCGACCCGCCAGAACTGGCTGTCCTGCACCACGGCGATGTAGTTGTTCAATCCGACGAACTGACGTGACCCCGGACGGACCAGATTCCACGACAGCGTCGAGTAGTACAGCGTGAGCAAGAACGGAATCTGCGTCACGACGATCATGAAGATCAGGGCGGGAAGCAGTGGCCCGCGCCGTCGCCAACCCTCGGCACGGCTCACGCCGACGTTCTGGCGCTCCCGTATCTTTCGAACCCGTTCGGCCACGGCCCTTTCGTCGGCCTCGGTCGCGGTCTCAGCGGTAACGGTCATCACTTCTCCTGGTAGGTCCGGCCGACGACCTCGGCGTATTTCTGTGATTGTTCGAGCGCGTCGTCGACCGATTTCTGGCCGGCGATGGCGGCGCTGATCTGTTGGCTGACCCGCGTACCGAGATCCTGAAACTCGGGGATGCCGACGAACTGCACGCCGGTGTACGGAACGGGTTGCACCGTCGGCTTGTTCGGCGTCGCGTTCTTGATCGACTGCAGTGTCAGCGGTCCGTAGGACTTCGAGATCGCCTCGTATTCAGGAAGTTCGGTGTATGTCGAGGTTCGGCTGCCCGGTGGGACGCGAGCCCAGCCCAGCTTTTCGCCGACCATTCTCAAGTACTCTCTACTGGTCATCCACGAGATGAACTTCCATGCACCATCGGGATTCTTGGCTCCCTGCGGAATGCCCAGCGACCAGGTGTAGAGCCATCCCGAGTTCGCCTTTTCGGCGATTGGGGCAGCCAGGTAGCCGATCTTGCCCTGAAGTTCGGGATAGGACTTGGGGTCCTCGAGCACCGACACCGCCGAGGTCGCGTCGTACCACATCGCGGTCTGGCCCTGGCCGAACAGGTTGGCGCACTCCTGGAAACCCGATGAGGATGCGCCGAGTTCGCCGGCCTGACCTATGAGGTCGACGTAGAAGTTGACCGCCCTCTTCACCTCGGGGCTGTTGAGCTGGGCGTTCCAGTTCTCGTCGAACCACCGGCCGCCGAAGGTGTTGATGACGGTGTCCAGCGGTGCGAGCACCTCGCCCCAGCCCGGCTTCCCGCGTAGGCAAATGCCGGCCCGGTCATCGGTCTTGACCGTCTTGGCCCAGTCCGCGACCTCT
This sequence comes from Mycobacterium sp. ITM-2016-00318, assembly GCF_002968285.2. Taxonomy (NCBI): domain Bacteria; kingdom Bacillati; phylum Actinomycetota; class Actinomycetes; order Mycobacteriales; family Mycobacteriaceae; genus Mycobacterium; species Mycobacterium sp. ITM-2016-00318. The sequence goes on from NZ_CP134400.1 coordinate 4,504,679, forward strand.
TGCCAGGTGGGTTGATAGCTCTTGTCCTGGTTGACCTTGATGCCGGCCTGTTCGAACAGATCCTTGCGGTACATCAGAAACGATGACTCGCCGTAGAACGGCACCGAGTACATGTTGCCCTCATAGGACAACGAGTCACGCAGTGAAGGGATGAAGTCGTTCTCGTCGTAACCGGGCGTGTTCTTCGCGTACTCCGAGAGATTGAGCAGCCAACCGTCTCGTGCCCACTGGGGTGTCTCGAAGTTGCTGATCATCACGACGTCGAACTCACTGCCGCCCATCGCCGCCGACATGGTGATCTTTGCGCGGGCCTGGTTCTCCGACAGCGTGATGAACTTGAGTTTCGTGCCGGGGTTCTTCGCCTCGAAATCTGTCGAAAGCTCTTGGGCGTCCGTCATCTGCGAGTTCGAGACCAATGCGATTGTCACCTCGTTGTCCGAGGCTCCGAAGCTTCCCGCGCCGGCACAGCCGGCGGTCAGGACGAGCCCCGATACGGCGGCACACACAGCCAACCGGTGCAGTGCTCTTCGTAACGGCTTCACCTTCAACCTCCCTTAATCCTGCGCCAATAACCAACGGGCACAATCGATGTCACAAACCAATAGTCGGGCGAGCTTTCCTCGGAGCGCGCCCAGCGTGGCGTGGTGTTTGGCCGCGCCGCTGGAAATCAGGATCGTCTTCTCGCAGGCCTTGATGTCCTCGAGCGGAACCGACACAGCACGCAACTGCAGTTCGGTCTCGACCGGTGCGCCATGACCGTCGAAGAACCGCCCGCCGATCTCGCCCACCGCACCGAGCTTGATCAGCTCGTCGAGCATCCTGGTGTCGAGGAAGCTGCCCTCGAATAGGGTTGTCGAGGTGGAAACGGCGCCGACGCCGAACAACATCACGTCGGCACGCCTGCCGGCCTCGAGCGTGCGTGATATCAGCGAGTCGCTCCGCATGGACGCCACGGTTGACGGATCGGCATACAGGGGCGCGGGCAGGCGGATCGTCGTCGCCCGCAACACATCTGCGCAGCGGCTGAGAATGAACTCGGTGCCGGTCTGATACGCGGCGCTCGACATGGCGCCGTCCAGCTGGACTACCGCGCGGCAACTCGCCACACCGGGCGCCATCGCGGTGGCGACCGCGACCTGTTCAGGACCCCAGGTGAAGCCGAGGACGTCGGTGGGTGTCAACCGGCGCATCAAGAGTGCCGCCGCCGCGCGGCCGACGCTGGCGAACGCTGCCGGCCGCCCTGGCGCCCCGACGTCGATGCCGTGACCGGCGACCACCGCTTCGGTCAGGCCGAACCGCCGCTCGAGTTCGCGCTCCTCATCGGCATGCAGATCGTCGCGCAGGTCCGGCGGGACGACGACGTCGATGCGGACGAGGCCGTTGGCCTTGGCCCGCGCGATCAGCCGTCCGGCCGTCGGCCGCGACACCCCCAGCCGACTCGCGATCTCAGCCTGGGTGAGCCCGTCGAGGTAGTAGAGCTTCGCCGCGCGCAAAGCCAAGCGCAGGTCTTCTGGGCTGGCGCCACGGTCCTTGTGCGAGCCATCGATCGTCCCGGCGACCTCGCCGTTCGACGTCGATGCGACCACGGGCCGACCTACCTTTCAGCCAACCTGTGAGCAAATGCTCAGGGGTGCGAGTAGATGTTCATCACGCTAGCATGGTCAGTGTGACGTACACAACACTTCCGACCCTGATGCGGGTTGCCGTCCTCGTCGAACCAGGCCGAATCGAGTTGGAGCAGCGGCCTGTGCCGTCACCGGCGCCGGGTGATGTGTTGGTCCGGGTCTCATCGGTCGGCGTCTGCGGGTCCGACACGCACTACTACCGCCACGGCCGAATCGGCGACTTCGTCGTCAACGCCCCGTTGGTACTCGGCCACGAAGCGGCCGGGACGATCGTCGGTGTCGGCGAGTCGGTGGACCCGTCGCGCATCGGTCAGCGGGTGTCGATCGAACCTCAGCGCCCCGATCCCGACAGCGCGGAGACCCGCCGCGGTGACTACAACCTCTGTCCGCACATGCGGTTCTTCGGCACTCCGCCAATCGACGGGGCCCTGTGCGAATACGTGACGATAGGCGCCGCGTTCGCACACCCGGTGCCCGACACCGTCTCCGATGATGCCGCCGCGCTGTGCGAACCGCTGTCGGTCGGCATCGCCGCGCTTCGCAAGGCGGGCATCGGCGAAGGGGCGAAGCTGCTCGTAGCCGGTGCGGGACCCATCGGCATCGTGATGGTCCAGCTCGCTCGGGCCTATGGCGCAGCCGAGATCGCCGTGTCCGATCTGGATGAATCGCGCCGTGACCACGCGCGGGCCAATGGCGCCACCGTCGCGCTCGACCCCGCGGCGAACGCGATGCGCACCGGCTTCGACGCGTTCATCGATGCCTCCGGCGCGCACGCCGCGGTGACTGCGGGCATCCGCGCGCTTCGGCCCGCAGGAACGGCCGTGCTGGTCGGCTCGGGAGCCGAGTCGATGGAGCTCCCGACGCAGCTGATCCAAAATCGCGAACTGACGCTCACCGGCGTGTTCCGTTATGCCAACACATGGCCGGAGGCGATCTCGCACGTCGAGTCCGGCCGAGTCGATCTCGACTCCATGGTTACCGGACGATTCCCGCTCGAGCGGACCGCAGAGGCCCTGGACTCCGACCGCACGCCGGGTAGCGTCAAGACGATGGTGGCCGTGTCATGAAGCTGTGCAGCTCGACGCTGGCGCAGATACCGATCAGCAAGCCGAACTACGATCGCGCTGAAATCGGCGTTGGCATCGTTCATTTCGGCGTCGGCGGCTTCCACCGGGCCCATCAGGCGATGTACGTCGACCGGCTGTTGGCGGCAGGCACCGCCACGGACTGGGGCATCTGCGGCGTGGGTGTCATGCCGTCGGACCGCAAGATGGCCGACGTCCTCGACGCTCAGGACGGTCTGTACACGCTGGTGCTCGAGAATCCGGACGGCAGCCGTGACGCGCGGGTGATCGGGTCGATCGTGGACTACCGCTACGCCCCCGACGACGCGGAGTCGGTGATCGAGCTGCTGGCCGCGCCGACGACCCGCATCATCTCGCTGACCATCACCGAGGGCGGCTACAACGTCGACACGATCGAACCCGGCGACGTCAGCGTGTTCGGCCTGGTGGCCGAGGCGCTGGCGCGACGCCGCGACAGGAACATCGCGTCACCGACCATCGTGTCGTGCGACAACATCGAGGGCAACGGCGAGGTCGCGCGGCAGGCGTTCACCAGCTTCGCCGAGCGTGTGCACCCCGGGCTCGCGGAGTGGATCGCCACCAACACGCGCTTCCCGAATTCGATGGTCGACCGAATCACGCCCGCCACCTCACCCGAGGTCATCGAGAAGCTCAAAGACGAATTCGGAGTGGAGGATCAGTGGCCCGTCGTTGCCGAACCGTTCACCTCGTGGGTGCTCGAGGACGACTTCTCCGACGGTAGGCCGCCGTTCGAGGACGTCGACGTGCTTCTCGTCGACGATGTGCGGCCCTACGAGCTGATGAAGTTGCGGCTGCTCAACGCCAGTCACCAAAGCCTCTGCTATTTCGCCTATCTCGCCGGTTACCGGCTGGTGCACGATGCAGCGGGCGATCCGCTTTTCGCCGACTTCCTGATGCGGTACATGGACACCGAGGCGACGCCGACACTACTGCCGGTCCCGGGCATCGATCTCCCCGAGTACAAACAGACCCTGATCGAGCGGTTCGCGAACCCCGGCGTGCGCGACACCATCGTCCGGCTCTGCTTCGGCTCGTCGGACCGCATCCCGAAATGGCTACTTCCGGTGATTCGGGCGAACCTGGCCACCGACGGGCCGATCCGGCTGTCGGCGGCGACGGTGGCCAGCTGGGCGCGCTACGCCGAAGGCGTCGACGAGCAGGGTGAGCCGATCGACGTCCAAGACCAGTTGGCCGACACGCTTGTTCCGCTGGCTCGCTCACAGCGCGACAATCCGACGGCGTTCATCGAAAACACTGATGTATTCGGCGATCTCGCCACGTCAGTCCGGCTCGTCGAGGCGTATCGATGGACCCTCGACTCGCTGCATCGCGACGGGGCGAGGGCGACGCTCGAGGCGTTGATGAAGGACGAGTCGGCATGAGCGCGCCCGGCGCACCGCAGCGCGCGCTCGTCATCGGCGAGGCGCTGATCGACATCGTCGAGCGCGACGGTGAGCTCATCGGCGAGCACGTCGGCGGCAGCCCTCTCAACGTCGCGGTCGGGTTGGCGAGGCTGGGACGCGGCGTCGATTTCCTCACCCACATCGGCGACGACGCCCGCGGCCATCGCATCGCCGACTACGTCACGGGTGCGGGCGCGGACCTCGTCGCAGGAAGCGTCACCGCCGGGCGCACGCCCACCGCACTGGCAGCGTTGGACGAGAGCGGCAAGGCGCAGTACACCTTCGACATCGACTGGCAGTTGTCGGGCACACCCGAGGTGTCGCCGCCGTTGGCGGCTCACACCGGGTCCATTGCGACCATCCTCGAGCCGGGGTGCCGCGCTACGGCAGCTCTGCTGGACGCTTATCACCCCTCGGCCACAATATCTTTCGACCCAAACGTGCGTCCCGGGCTGATCTCCGACGACGAGCAGGCGCGCACCCGCATCGACCGGCTTGTCGAGAGATCGGATGTGGTGAAGGTCAGCGACGAGGATCTGCACTGGATCGACCCGAACCGCACACCCGAACAGGTCGCCGCCACATGGCTGAGCCTGGGCCCCGCGGTCGTCGCGGTGACTATGGGCGAGCACGGCGCGTTCGCCCTGTGCGAGGCCGGGATCGCGCGCGTACAGGCGCGGCGCGTCGACGTCGTGGACACCGTGGGCGCAGGAGACGCGTTCATGACCGGGCTGATCGACGCACTGTGGTCGTTGGGTCTGCTCGGCGCCGGGCATCGTCGGGACCTCCGCCGCGTCGCCGTCGACACACTGACGCGAGCGCTGCAGACCGCGGCGCTGTCATCGGCGCTGACAGTCGCGCGGGCGGGGGCCGATCTACCGGATCGGGCGACGCGGGATGCGGCGGCCGCCGAGATTACGAACGCGCAGACGTATCGTGACTAGCTGATTAGGGAATACTGGGGAAATGCGGTCCATTTGGAAGGGCTCGATCTCGTTCGGACTGGTGAACGTCCCGGTCAAGGTCTACAGCGCGACCGAAGACCACGACCTGAAGTTCCACCAGGTCCACGCCAAGGACAACGGACGGATCCGCTACAAGCGGGTGTGTGAGGTCTGCGGCGAGGTCGTCGAGTACCGCGACATCGCCCGTGCCTTCGAATCCGACGACGGCCACATGGTGGTGATCACCGACGAGGACATCTCGACACTGCCCGAGGAGCGTAGCCGCGAGATCGAGGTCGTCGAGTTCGTTCCCGCCGGCGACCTCGACCCGCTGATGTACGACAAGAGTTACTTCCTCGAGCCCGACGGCAAGTCGTCGAAGTCCTACGTGCTGCTGGCCAAGACCCTGGCCGAGACCGACCGAGTGGCGATCGTGCACTTCGCGCTGCGCAACAAGACTCGGCTTGCGGCGCTGCGGGTCAAGGACTTCAGCAAGCGCGACGTGATGGTTATCCACACGCTGCTGTGGCCCGACGAGGTTCGCGAGCCCGATTTTCCCGTGCTGGACAAGGAAGTCGATATCAAGCCGGCCGAGTTGAAGATGGCCGGACAGGTGGTCGAGTCGATGACCGACGACTTCCACCCCGAACGTTTCGAGGACACCTACCAGGAGCAGCTCAGGGAGCTCGTCGAGGCGAAACTCGAAGGCGGAGAAGCTTTTACCACCGAAGACGCCGAGCCCAAGGAACTCGACGAAACCGAGGACGTCTCGGATCTGCTTGCCAAGCTGGAAGCCAGCGTGAAGGCGCGCCGTGGTGGCGGCAGCTCATCGGACGACGGTCAGGCCAAGAAGTCGGCCGCCAAGAAAGCGGCGACGTCGAGTTCCGCCAAGAAAGCGCCCGCGAAGAAGGCGGCCAAAAAAGCCGCCAAGAAGGCGCCTGCGAAGAAGACAGCCAAGAAGGCCGCGGCCAAGAAGTAGCGATCAGCGCGGCGTCAGCAGCCGAGGTGGTTGATCGCGGTGATGGTGATCTCGTAGGCCGCAGAAGCGGATATGCCGTAGTGCTTCACCAGCATCGGGACAATGTCGGAGGCGGGCAGACCGCTAGCGGCGGCCGAGCACACCGAGTTGCCCGCCGAGATCAGCTGTGACGCGCTCATCGACGTGTACCGGGGTTGGAGGGCTTCCAGATAGGTGCCGCCGTCGGCGGCCGCGGGCGCCGCAAGGCCGGTAGCCGCGACCGCGGACAGAGCGCCGAGGGTGAACACCCCGGTGACCCACCTGGCACTCTCCGCTCCTCGCGTGCGCGGTGAACCGGATGCGGTTTCAGCTTGCTTGGCCACGCGATTTGCTCCTATCCAGGATGCGAAGGCTACGGATTCCGTCGCAGTTATTTAACGTTAACACTAATTTCGTTGTGAAAACCCGGTCAGCAGGGCTTTTACGTTTGCCTGTGACCAAATTAACTTCGCTAACCAACTGGACCCCGCTCACAACAAGCGGCCGCGACTTCTGCACCACGGTCGCGGTCACGGACGATCGACGACCCTGGAGCAGACCTCGCGGCTGAGACCCTGGTAAGAAACTAGAACGTGTTTCAGAAACGCGGTACGTCGTGGACCCGGCCTTGTTACGGTGTCGCCCGGCGAGGGAAGAGAGGCTGACGTGATTCTCGACAGATTCCGGCTGGACGACCAGGTCGCGGTGGTGACGGGAGCGGGCCGCGGGCTCGGTGCGGCGATGGCGCTGGCATTCGCCGAAGCCGGTGCCGACGTGCTCATCGCATCGCGGACTCGGTCTCAACTCGAAGAGGTCGCCGAGCAGATCGAGGCCGTCGGGCGGCGTGCGCACATCGTCACCGCCGACCTCGCCCACCCGGAGGACACCGCCACGCTCGCCGGCACCGCGATCGAGGCGTTCGGCAAACTAGACATCGTCGTGAACAACGTCGGCGGCACCATGCCGAACACGCTGTTGACCACATCAACCAAGGATCTGCGCGACGCCTTTACGTTCAATGTCGCGACGGCGCACGCGCTGACCACGGCAGCGGTACCGCTGATGCTCGAACACTCCGGCGGCGGAAGCATCATCAACATCACGTCGACCATGGGTCGCCTTTCGGCCCGTGGCTTCGCGGCCTACGGCACCGCAAAGGCTGCGCTCGCCCACTACACGCGGCTGGCCGCACTCGACCTGTGCCCGCGGATCCGGGTCAACGCGATCGCGCCAGGCTCGATCCTCACCTCCGCCCTCGACATCGTCGCCTCCAACGACGAGTTGCGCGAGCCGATGGAGAAGGCGACGCCGATGCGGCGCCTCGGCGACCCGCTCGACATCGCCGCCGCCGCCGTCTATCTCGCGTCGCCTGCGGGCAGCTTCCTGACCGGCAAGACACTCGAGGTCGACGGTGGGCTGACCTACCCGAACCTCGATATCCCAATCCCCGACCTCTGAGGAGAAGTACTACATGGCCATACGTGTCGCGCTGATCGGCACCGGCAACGTCGGCAAGCCCGCGCTCGTCCAGCTGATCAACGATTCGCGGTTCGAGCTGACCGGCGTCTGGGTCTCCTCGGAGGCCAAGGCCGGCAAGGACGCCGCCGAGCTAGCGGGCCTCGACGGCTCGACCGGCATCAAGGCGACCAACGACCTCGACGCGATCCTCGCGACCGATCCGGAGTGCGCCGTCTACACCGCGCTGGCCGACAACCGGCTACCCGAGGCGCTCGAGGACTACCGGCGCATCCTCGCCGCAGGCGTCAACGTCGTCGGCAGCAGCGCGGTGTTGCTGCAGTATCCGTGGCAGGTCATTCCCGCCGAACTGCTCGAGCCGATCGAGGACGCCGCGGAGGCGGGCCAAGCCAGCGTGTTCGTCAACGGCATCGATCCAGGTTTCGCGAATGACCTTCTGCCACTTGCCCTTGCGGGCACCTGCCAAAGCATCGACCAGATTCGCTGCATGGAGATCATCAACTACGACACCTACGACAGCGCCGACGTCATGGTCGGCGTAATGGGCTTCGGAAGGCCGCTCGACGAGATTCCGATGCTGTTGCAGCCGGGCGTGCTGAGCCTCGCGTGGGGTTCGGTGGTCCGTCAGCTCGCGGCAGGCCTCGGCATCTCGCTCGACGAGGTGAACGAAACCTACGAACGCGAGCCGGCGCCGGAGGACTTCGACATTGCGTCCGGTCACATCGCGAAGGGCAGCGCTGCCGCGCTGCGATTCGAGGTGCGCGGAATGGTCGACGGCAAGGCCGCCGTCGTGCTCGAACACGTCACCCGGCTGCGCAACGACCTGTGCCCGGAGTGGCCGCAACCGGCCCAGGACGGCGGGTCCTACCGCATCGAGATCACCGGTGAGCCGACCTACGCTCTTGACCTCTGCCTCAGTAGCCCGAACGGCGACCACAACCATGCCGGTCTCGTCGCGACGGCCGCCAGAGTCGTCAACGCCATCCCCGCCGTCATCGCCGCTCCGCCGGGTGTCAGGACGACGCTTGACTTGCCCCTGATTACCGGCAATGGGTTGTACGCTGGCGGTGAGTCGGGCTGAACAACCGAAGGACGCTGCCTATGGGGATGCCCCTGCGCTACCTGTTACCGGTTATGGCAGTGGCCGGCGCTGCTGCTGCTGCTGTCGCTGCCGCGCCCGTCGCGGCAGCCGATCCAGACGATTCGACCCTGCCCCAGTGCACCGCCGTCGGCGGCGATCAGGACGTCGGCACCGCGACGACCGAGTGCGCGACGCCGGGCAACGTACAGCTCAATGCCACCGCTCCTAGCGTGCCTGCCTACGCCTACCCGTGGGATGACGAGTTCTACGGTCCTGCCTTGATCATGGGCGGCGGCGCATGGGGAACCCACGGCATGGGTGGCGGCGGCCACCGCTAGCCCGCATCTTTTCTTGGCCCATCGAGGAGGCCAACCATGAGCAGTAAAGCTCGTTCTCTGACAATACTTTTCGCAGCGGCGGGCGTTTCGGCCGCCATCGCCGTGGCACCCGTCGCTGCAGCCGCGCCGCAGTGCACCAACACCGGCCCCAACACCACGCAGTGTGAAACCAACGGAAGCTCGCAGATCGTCACGTCGCCCCCGCCCAACAACAACTACGGGTATTGGGGCTTCCCGATCATCGGCTTCGGCGGGTGGGGCTTCGGTTGGTGACCCCGGCCTAACGACCGCGCCAGCGTTTCGGCTAACCTAACTTTTCTATTCGAAGGCCCGGATAGAAGGGTGGTGAGTTGCTGCGCGATTCCGAGACGCGGTTGCGTCCAAGCTGGTTGTTGCTGGGCCCGGCGTTCGTGGCTGCAATCGCCTACGTCGACCCGGGCAACGTCGCGGCCAACATCAGCGCCGGGGCGCAGTTCGGCTTCCTTCTTGTCTGGGTCATCTTCCTGGCCAACGCGATGGCGGGACTGGTGCAGTATCTGTCGGCCAAACTCGGACTCGTCAGCGGACGGACGCTGCCGGAAGCCGTCGCCGACCACACCCGGACCCCCACTCGCATCGGCTACTGGTTGCAGGCCGAAATGGTCGCCATGGCAACCGATCTCGCCGAAGTGGTCGGCGGCGCGATCGCGCTGAACCTCTTGTTCGAGCTTCCGCTTCTTGTCGGCGGCATCATCACCGGCGCGGTGTCGCTGCTGCTGCTGGCCCTGCAGAACCGCCGCGGTCAACGGGTGTTCGAGCGGGTGATCAGCGGCCTGCTGCTCGTCATCGCGATCGGATTTCTGACCAGCCTGTTCGTCGAACCGCCGCCGCTGGCGGACGCCGCAGAAGGATTGGTTCCACGCTTCCAGGGCGCCGAGAGCGTCCTGCTTGCCACCGCGATGTTGGGCGCGACGGTGATGCCGCACGCGGTGTACCTGCATTCCGGCCTCGCCCGCGACCGGCACGGCCACCCCGAACCCGGGCCACGGCGCCGGTTATTGCTCCGGGTGACACGCATCGACGTCGGGTTGGCGATGCTGGTCGCGGGCACGGTGAACCTCTCGATGGTGCTCGTCGCCGCGACCAACCTGCAGGGCCGGGACGACACCGACTCCATCGAAGGTGCGCACTCGGCCGTTCGCGACACGCTCGGGCCCACCGTCGCGCTGTTCTTCGCCATCGGTCTGCTGGCTTCGGGTCTGGCGTCGACATCGGTCGGCGCCTACGCGGGGGCGATGATCATGCAGGGCCTGCTGCACCGCACCTATCCGCTGCTGGTGCGCCGCCTGGTGACGCTGATACCGGCGCTGGTGATCCTTGCGATCGGCGTCGATCCCAGCCGCGCACTGGTCATCTCGCAGGTCGTGCTGTCGTTCGGGATACCGTTCGCCTTGATTCCGCTGATACGCCTGACCGGCGACCGGGCGCTGATGGGCGACGACACCAACCACCGAATCACCACGCTGCTCGGCTGGGTCGTCGCGGCGCTGATCATCGGCCTCAACGTGGTGCTGATCTACCTGACCGTCCGCGGCTAGCCGAAAACCGTTTTGAACGTGTCCGGATAGTGGCCATGGCCGGTCACGGGCAGGACTGTAGAAATCGCTCGGCGCGTGGATGCGCTGGTTATCGTGCCGACATGACAACGGTCGACCAGGCCAACCGCGCCTCATCCATGCCTACTTCGCGAAAACTTCTCTGTGCCGTCTACGGCGCTATCGCTGTGGTCGCGCTCATCGCGACGTTCAGTCAGATGCTGCCGTACTCGGACAAGGGCGCCGGGTCGCTACTCGCTTTCTGGCAAGACGCCCGGATGTTGCCCGCGTCCCGGGCGCTCACTTCCGACCTGATGCTGTTCGGCCTTGCCGCTGTGATCTTCATGGTGGTGGAGGCCCGCAAGCAGGGCATCAAGTTCGTGTGGCTATATGTCGCGGCGTCATACGCCGTTGCGATCAGTGCGGCGTTTCCCGCCTTTCTGATCGCACGCGAACTACAGGTCAACAAGTCCGATACGTCCGGCCTTCGCGCAATAGACACGGTCCTGCTGGCGGTGGTGGCGATTTTGACCGCGCTGTTGACTATCTGGATAGACCTCGGCTGAGCCGGCTTAGTTGTTGCCCGCGCACGTCGCGGGCTGACGCGCTGCGGCGGGACGTCCGCGTAAGGCCCTATATCCTGGGATGAATGCTTGCCGGAGGCCACACCTACTTCGCGTACGGGTCCAACCTGTGCGTCGACCAGATGGCGCGGCGCTGCCCGAACGCCGCTGACCCCCGGCCTGCGACGCTGGCCGACCACGATTGGCTGATCAACGAGCGGGGCGTCGCGACGGTCGAACCGTTCGACGGGTCGCAGGTTCATGGTGTGGTGTGGCAACTCGACGACCACGACCTCGCCACCTTGGACAGCGCAGAGGGCGTACCGGTGCGGTATCGCCGCGACCGGCTCACCGTGCACACCGAAACGGGGCCGTCTCAGGCGTGGGTCTACATCGATCATCGCGTCGATCCCGGCCCTCCTCGGCCGGGCTATCTCGAGCGAATCATCGACGGAGCGCAGCACCACGGGCTGCCGCACCGCTGGGTCGAGTTCCTCCGCCGGTGGGATCCGTCGCAGTGGCCGGTCCCGAAAGACAACGCGGGTGCCGGTGCGCCGCAATCGCTTTCAGAGCTACTGGCTGATCCGGCGGTGCGCGAGGAGAGCACACTGCGCTCGCGATTCGGCTTCATGGCGATCCACGGCGGCGGGTTGGAGCAGATGACCGACGTCATCGCCGAACGGGCCGCAGACGCGGCGGGCGCATCGGTGTATCTGCTGCGTCATCCCGCGGACTACCCGCACCACCTGCCGTCGAGGCTCTACGTGGCCGAGGAGTCCGAGCGGCTCGCCGAGTTCCTCGAGCACGTCGAGGTGATCGTCTCGCTACACGGCTACGGCCGGTTGGGCCGCAGCACCCAACTGCTCGCCGGAGGCGGCAACCGGGCACTTGCCGAGCACGTCGCCTGCCACTTCGACGTTGCCGGCTACACCGTCGTCACCGATCTCGACGCGATGCCCCGCGAGCTGCACGGCCTGCATCCGGACAACCCGGTCAACCGGGCCCGCGCCGGAGGCACCCAACTCGAGCTCTCACCCCGGCTGCGCGGGATCAGCCACCGAAGCGCGCCGCCGCCTCAGGAGGACGGCCTCTCCGCACCGACGTCTGCGCTGATCCGGGGGCTGGTGGCGGCTGCCCACAGCTGGGAGCTGACGGCCACGTAGTTCTGCACACCCGAGACCCATCCGCACGGCCGCCTGCCCCGAATACCGGATGTGCAACGAACGGACTGGCGCGCCCACGCACCGGCGCTTTATCGAACCCGGATCACCCACCTACGTCGAGCTCCGGTTCACCACTATTTCGAGCATCGCAGCTACAGCTGGTATGTCGACGTCGACGCACTACCAGAGGTGCCGCAGTGGTTGAAGTCCTTCGCCCGTTTCGAGGCTGTCGACCACTTCGACGGCGAACCGGGCGACACGCTTCGCCAGCGCATCGACCGCTTCCTCGCGTCGCGCGACATCGAACTGCCCGGCGGCACCATCACGGCGCTGCTACAGCCGAGGGTGCTCGGGTTGGTCTACAACCCGCTGAGCCTGTACTGGTGCCACGACGCCAATGGTGTACTCCGCCACGTCCTCGCCGAGGTGCACAGCCCACGCGGGGGCCAACACACCTATCTGCTACCGCCCGACTCCGGCGAGCCGACGATCGTGCAGAAGCGGCTCTACGCCTCGCCCTTCAACGGCGAGGGCGGTCACTATCTCGTCCGGGCGCCCCGACCCGAGGCAGAGCTGGATGTGACGATCTCACTGCACCGCGACGACCAGCCGGCCTTCGTCGCGACGCTGCGCGGTACCCGGCTGCCGGCCACCGCCGCCCAACTCGTGCGGTTGCAGATGGTGGCTCCACTGGCGCCGTTGATGGCGAAAGTCGGTATGTGGGCGCAGGGATTGACGCTGCGACTGAGAGGAGTTCCGGTGCTCCCGGAGTCGGTCGTTCCCGAAAGACAAAGACAGACGGTTGGGCAGCTGTGACCCTGGCGCCCGCCCGGGTGGTTAGGCTACCCCTCGTGACCACCGATCTGGCTGCGCTGTTGCGCCAGGTGGCCCAGCGGGATGTCGACGCGTTCGCCACCTTCTACGACCTCACCCGGTCCCGGGTTTTCGGTCTCGTGACTCGCGTGCTGCGCGACCCCGGGTACAGCGAGGAGACCACCCAGGACATCTATTTGCAGGTGTGGCGTTCCGCAGCCAACTACGACCCGAACGCGGGCTCGCCGCTCGCATGGCTGCTCACGGTGGCGCACCGGCGCGCGGTGGACCGCGTGCGCGCCGAGCAGGCGGCCAGCCAGCGCGAGTCCCGGTACGGGTCGGCCAACGTCGACCCGCCGGCGGACCACGTCGCGGAAACGGTCATCCTGGCCGACGAACGCCAGCAGGTCACCGACTGCCTCGGCTCGCTGACCGACGTGCAACGCGAAGCCATCCAGCTGGCCTACTACGACGGGCTCACCTACGTGCAGGTGTCGGAGCGGCTGTCGGCGAACCTCGCCACGATCAAGTCGCGGATGCGCGACGCCATCCGCGGACTTCGCAGATGTCTGGGGCTCGCATGACAGAACCACTGAGTCCCGATGTCGTCGCGCTGGCGACGCCCTACGCGCTGCATTCGATCACCGATGCCGAACGCGCGGAGATCGAACGCCGGGTGAGCGCCGCGCCACCCGAGGTGGCCGAGGAGTTCTACGCGCAGGTGCGCGCCGTGCACGAGACGATGGCTGTGATCTCCGCGGCGACGGCCCTCGAGCCGCCCCCGAGCATGCGCGACCGGCTGCTGGCGACCGTCGCCTACGACGAACCGCCGGTCCAACAGCTTCCGCTGAAGCGCGCAAATCGCTGGCGCACAACAGTTCTCGCCGCAGCCGCCGTGCTCGCAATCGGGCTGGGTGCCCTGGGGGTCGGGATCGCATTGCGGCCTGCGCCGACGGTGTCCACCGCCGAGCAGGTGTTCGCGGCGCCCGACGTGCAGACCGTGTCGGGCCCCATCCCGACCGGTGGCACTGCGACGCTGGTCTTCTCCCACGAGAAGGATGCGGGCGTGCTGGTGATGAACAACGTTCCGCCGCCACAGCCGGGCACCGTGTATCAGATGTGGTTGGTCGGCGAGGGCTCGCCCAAGTCGGCGGGGACGATGGACGCGAAGTCCGTCGCACCCTCGACCACGGCGGTGCTGCCCGATCTCGGCACCTCCCGCACGCTGGCCTTCACCGTCGAACCGGGCGCCGGCTCGAACCAACCGACGGGCCCTGCGTTCGCCGAACTGCCGCTGGCCTGACGAGCTTTCGTGCCCATTCCGCGCGGGCGTCGCTATTCCAGCGTCGCGATGGCCGCCTCGGCCAGAACGTCGTCGATGTCGTGCCCGCGCTGCCATGCGCGGCGCTGCCGCATCGCGCCGTTGCCATGCTCGGCGACGCGGCTGAGTTCGGAACGCACCATCTCGTAGTCGCCGACCTGTTGCAGCGCGGACCGGATGCGATCGACGAGGCCGCCGAGCAGGTCGATGGCGGGCACCGACGCGTGGCTTTCGGCCAGGTCGATCGCGTCGCCGTCGAGGCCTTCGCGAGCCGATTTCCAGTAGGCCGCCCGCAGCGCGTGGGGCGCCAACGGCGCAAGCGGTTCGCCTCGCCGCTCATCGTCCAACGCCGTCATCACGACGCCCCGCACCAGGGCCGCGAACAGAACCGTTTCGGCCACCGTCGCGGGCACGTCGGCGACACGCACCTCGATCGTCGGAAAGTTGGCCGACGGGCGCACGTCCCAATAGACCATCCCGTCGTCGAGCATGGCACCGGTGTCCTGAAGCATCCGCACGACAGCGTCGTATTCGTCGGCGGAATCGAAGTGCGGCGGCGGCCCCGCGCTCGGCCAGCGCTGCCACAGGATGCTGCGCCAGCTGGCATGGCCGGTGTCGGTGTTGCGGTAGATCGCCGAGTTGGCCGTCACCGCCAAGAGCAGCGGCAGCCACGGTCGCAGCCGGTTGCTCACATGAATCGCGGCCTCGCGATCGGGGACTGCGACGTGCACATGGCAACCGCAGATGCCCTGTTCGTGGGCGATCATCCCGAACCGCTCCGCGATGCGGCGGTAGCGCGGGTTGTCGGTGATCGGGAACTCGTGCGGCACCGTCGGCGGCAATCCGACGGCGAGCAGCCGCGCGCCGCCCGCCTCTGCGGCCTCGGCGGCAAGGCGACGCAGCCTGGTCAGTTCGGAGCGCAGTTCGTCGCTGGTATCGGCGACCTCGGTCGTCGTCTCGACCTGGCAGCTGGTCAACTCCAGCTGCAGCTTCACCCCACGCGCTTCGGCATGGCTGGCGACGGCTTCGTTGCGGGCGACAGGTGCACCGGTGTCGCGGTCGACGAGAAGGAACTCCTCTTCGACACCGACGGTGGGATTGACGGGCACGGTGCCTCCAAAATATTGATCCGGCCCGTCGGAAGGGGTTTCACGACGGGCCGGATCGCGCGGTGGCTCCTGTGCGGTGAGTCCGCTGGGCCGACAAGTCTGGCGGGGATTTAAATTGCCCGAACCGCCGACTGCCAAACATCGAATCTCATTGGGTGTTTCGACCGGCCTAGGATCGCGGGATGACCAAGGACTTCCGGTTCGGGGTGGGCCTGCGCGCCGCCAAGTCGCTGTCGTCGGTGCAGGACGAGGCCCGCCGCGCCGAAGCCCTCGGCTTCGACGTGCTGCATCTGCCCGACCACATCGGCGCGCCCGCCCCCTTCCCCACGCTGATGGCCGCGGCCACGGCGACGACGAGGTTGCGGATGGGCACCTTCGTGCTCAACGCGTGCTTCTACAAGCCGGCCTTGCTGGCGCGCGATGTAGAGGCGCTGCGCGACCTCTCCGGCGGGCGGTTCGAGTTGGGCCTTGGCGCGGGTTACGCGCAGCACGAGTTCAAGGCCGCCGAACTGCGGTACCCGAGCGCCCGCGAGCGCGTCGAATATGTAGGACACGTCACCGAATACATGGGCGAGCACATGCCGGATGTGCCGGTGCTGATCGCGGGCAACGGCGACAGACTTTTGACCGTGGCGGCGCGGCATGCCGACATCATCGGCCTCACCGGAGGTCAGCCGATCACCGAGGCGGCCGATCCGCTCGCCGAGCGCGTCGAGTTCGTCCGGCGTGCCGCCGGTGACCGCTTCGACGATCTCGAGTTCAACATCGCGATCACCGCGCTGCCGCGTGACGGGTCCGGGCACCCTGACCTCTCGATCACCCGCAGGGCGCTTCCGCACATGTCCGACGAGGAACTACTCGCGACGCCTGCTGTGCTGTCGGGGTCGACGCGGGACATCGCCGACACGATTCGCGGCTACCGCGACACCTACGGCGTGAGCTACTTGATCGTTCAGGACAAGCACGCCGAGGCGTTCTCGAAAGTCATTGCTGAACTGCACTGATCACGTCGCCGCGACGAGGTTTGAAAGCCCGTATTGCGGGAATAGCAACTTCTCATGGAGATCGATCGCGCAGTCGGGGTGCTGGTCACCCTGCGGCGGTGCGCTCTCGATGAGGCATCGGACGAACTGCTCGACGCCGCCAAGCGACATCGGCTCACGCCGTTGGCGATCGCGCGGGCGTTGGTGGCACTCGCCGAAGGCGTGAGCCATGACGATGCACCTTCGGTTGAGGCCGCCCGCTATGAGTGGGGACTTCTGTTGGAGGGGGAGGTGGTATCGCGATGATCCAACGCGCCGCCGCGCACACCCGACGAGCTCTCATTGGCGTATGGCACTGCCCGGACACCTTCGCCTGCTGGCTGCGCGCCGTCTATCCGGACTGGGCGCCCAGACGCGGCCACGTGGCACTGGTCGCGTTGTGTGGACAGGAAGGTTCGCTGCTCGAGCAGCGACCTCGATCTGCGAACTAGTACCTGCGCCCGCGCAGCCTGTCCTTGACGCGTTCACCCGTCTTGCGTACCCGGGCGCGCATCTGATCGGACCGGCCCTCGTCGCGCATACGCGCGTTCCCCGTAGCCTCGCCGATCTCTTTCTTGGCCCGGCCGACAATGCGGTTGAACTCGTTCTTGGCTTTCCGCGTTGCACTCATGGATGCAGTGTTTCCGCTGCGCATCAGGAGAAACCTGGCGCCACGGTAAGCTCCCAGCGTTCCGCCCTCGTAGCTCAGGGGATAGAGCACGGCTCTCCTAAAGCCGGTGTCGCAGGTTCGAATCCTGCCGGGGGCACTTTTGTGATGTCTCGGGACATCGGTGACAGGTGTCTATCTAGTGAAGTGTCCCGCTTCACTGAAACGCCGTCTACCACCGTTTATCGCGCTCGAGAATTCACTGGCTTCACAAACTAGGAAACTAAATTGGGAGCGCGAGCGGCCTACTCCGGCTATCCCAAGACGCCGGGGGGCAGATCAAACGCCAACACCCAACACAGCAAGAGGTACCGATCCGGCGTCCAGGAGTCGCTGCCGCCACCGCCATCAGTGCCACCTGTCGGTATGCCGTCTGGGTTGGCGCCTCCCGAACCGCAGCCGTCACCGCTGGGCGCGGCGCGTTACTTGATGTTCTGGGTGATGGTCACCGCCGTGTCGCTTGCCTTCTTAAGCATGTTGGACATCGTGCCGACCGCCTTGGCCCTGCGATCCATATACATCTGCATCCGCATCGATTCAATTTCGGTCATTTCGCCGTCCTCGCCGAGGTTGGCGAGGTGGCGCTCGACGATGCGGAACCCGGGCGGCAAGGTCGACAGGTCTTCCGGCGGTGGTACGTCCAAACCGGCGACTATCACGTTATCGTCGGAGCCTGAGTTCGATGGTGGCTGTGCTGATGCCACCCCGGCAAGGGGAACAGATACGGCTGCCGCAGCGGCGGCGATGACGAACAATTTCTTTCGCATGTGCTTTCCTCCCAATGGCTGCGAGCGCGACCGCTCACGTCACCGATCCTCACGCCTGCCGACCGGGCCGCATTCAGTAGTCGACTACTGGGATCCGGAGCGCATGGAGTAGTCGGCTACTGCAAGCTGTGGATCTGCGACCCATCGAACGGCTCGTCGGGCACAGCGGCCACACCCGCCGATCAGTCAACTCGGCAGGCAACAAACCGTTTGTTTCAGGCGGTTTCCGCCTCACTCCAGGTTGATCCTTGACACTCCCTAGATGAGGGAGTTGAGCGTCGCCGCGCAGCGGTATCAGGCCGTGTTGGCGGTGATGGGTTGTCGATTTCGCAGGTCGCTTCGAAGGTGGGGGTGTCGCGTCAGACGCTGCACTCGTGGTTGGCCCGGTATGAGGCCGAGGGTCTTGAGGGGCTGGTGGATCGGTCGCACCGCGCCGCCGCTGCCCCACACCAAAGGACAGATACGACGCCCATGTCAGTCATCACAGTCGTCGCAGGGATGCACACGCGCCCTCCACGCCTCGCGCTGCTCACGGAGGTTCTGAAGTTGTTGACTCAAACGCGTGATATCCGCATGCACGTCGCCACGCATCAGCTTCGCCGCGCTGCTTATGTAATGCTCCAAACTCGCTTCGAGGTTAATCTCCCGTATGACGGCGGCCGATTCGTTCTTAATGGTCGGCTGGGTAGGGCCATCGGACGAGGTAATGGCACCGGAGTCCGCAAGCGCGGCGTCGGCAGGACCGACTAAAACTACGGTGCTGGCCGCCAGCACCGCCCCGACTGCTATTCGCGTGCGCATCGCTGGCCGCGCATCATGGGGGCCATAACAAGTGCCCCTCACTATTTCCGTTATCGAGAACTCGCGTGCTGAGCGCGACGTTAGGGGCGCAGAAGGCGGGTGCCGTCAGTAGTCGGCTACTTCTTCTGATCGAACCGTGGGAGGAGGCTCCCAGCCGCGCTGCCCGGACACCCAAGGGGCATAGCGTCTCGGGTTCTGTAAGGGTTACAGAAGCATCGCCGACAACCTTCGTCGGCGCTTCCACCGTACTTAGGCAGACCCACGCTCACGCAGCAGCTTCCAGCCCTGCACGCAAAGTGAAATGCCGCCATATACGAGTTAGCCATCCGCGACAGCGGTTAGTTCGAACCTGCCGGGTGCACGTCAGGCGTTGTTGTTGGGGGCCAACGAAGTCCGTCCGTCAGTCACATCAATGGGGGCGGAAGAAGCAGTCTCGCCGGCTGCTCTGCAGAACCGGCGAGACCTAAGTCGGCGGGATGGCCGACCACCTCGCAATACCTGGCCTCGACGCTACGCTTCGGCTGGCTCGAGCAACAGCCCCGTGCGATCGGCCGCAGACCGGTTTGGGGGAATGGCATCGGCGGGCGGTGTGTGACCGGGTCTGGACTGCCCGCGATCTTCGGCAACGAGGACCATAGATGCGCAAGATGCGCGAGGGTCGGCTTCTCCATTCCACGCTGGGATCGCCTCTGAAGCGTCATGATCAAAATGACCCGAGGAGGAGCTCATGCCAGCACTTCGTGAACAGGTATTGCGGCGCAAGCCGGTAGAGGAGATGGCGGCCGAAACCGGCGCCGACACCGGACAGAGTGAGCTCAAGCGCACGATCGGCCTCTGGAGCCTCGCCGCGATCGGCATCGGCGGCACGATCGGCACCGGCATCTTCTTCATCCTCAGCCAGGCCGTACCGATGGCCGGGCCCGCGGTGGTCTTCTCGTTCCTGATCGCCGGACTCGTCGCCGGGCTGACCGCAGTGTGTTACGCCGAACTCGCCGGCGCCGTCCCGGTCGCCGGGTCGTCATACTCCTACACCTATGCGACCCTCGGCGAGTTCGTCGCCATGGGCGTGGGCGCCTGCCTGCTTCTCGAATGGGGCGTCGCGGGCGCGGCCGTCGCGGTGGGCTGGTCGGAGTACCTCAACCAATTCATCGGCAACGTGTTCGACGTCCAACTCCCCGAGGCGATCTCGAACGCTCCCGAGCAGGGCGGCATCATCAACCTGCCCGCGGTGATCCTCATCATCATGTGTGCGCTCCTGCTCATCCGCGGCGTCAGCGAGTCGGCGAAGACCAACGCCGTCATGGTGGTCATCAAGATCTGCGTGCTGATCATGTTCATCGTGATCGGTGTGCAGGGCTGGAATTCCGACAACCTGGCCAACTTCGCCCCGTTCGGCTTCGCTGGAATCTCGGCGGCGGCAGGTGTCATCTTCTTCAGCTTCGTCGGACTCGACAGCGTCGCCGCCGCGGGTGAGGAAGCCAAGAACCCAAGGCGTAACCTCCCGCTGGCGATCATGATCGCGCTCGGCACCGTCACGGTCCTGTACGTGCTCACCGCGCTCGTCGGGGTCGCGGCCCAGCCGACCGAGAAGTTCGAAGGCCAGGAGGCCGGGCTGGCGCAGATCCTCGAAGATGTGGTCGGCTCGTCGTGGCCGGGCACAGTGCTCGCCGCAGGGGCGATCATCTCCATCTTCAGCGTGACGCTGGTGTCGATCTACGGTCAGACTCGAATTCTCTTCGCGATGTCGCGCGACGGGATGATCCCCGAGATCTTCCACCGGGTGAACCCGCGCACGCTCACCCCGATCCACAACACCGCCATCGTCGCTGTGGTCATCGGCCTGATGGCCGGGCTGATCCCGATCAACTTCCTGGCCGAGATGACCAGCATCGGCACCCTCGTGGCGTTCATCGCCGTCTCGATCGGGGTGATGGTGTTGCGCAAGCGCGCCCCCGACCTGCCGCGCAGCTTCAAGGTTCCGCTGTTCCCGGTGACCCCGATCCTGTCGATCGCCGGCGCACTGTGGATCATTTTCAGCCTGCGGCCGATCACCATCTACGTGTTCTTGATCTGGGTCGCGGTGGCCTTCGTGTGGTACTTCTTCTACTCGCGTCACCACTCCCATCTGGGCCGCCACGAGCACGTCGGCCTCGCCGGTGAGGACAACCAACCGTGACGATCGTCGTCGGCTATCCCCCGAACCGGAGGGGTAAGGCGGTTCTGAACCTGGCCGCGCTGCTGTCGCGTTCCAGTGGCGACGATCTCCTCGTGTGCACGGTCGCGCCGCCGCGCTGGCTGCCCGGCGTGGTCAGGGAGGACGCGGCGTATCAGCAGCAGATCGATGACATGACCGACGGTGCGCTGGCGCAGGCCCGCGCGGAGCTGCCTGCCGATGTCACGGCCGAATTCACGACGGTCAAGGCGCGGTCGACGCCGACCGGCCTGCTCGAGGTCGCCGAACGGCACCAGGCAAGCCTGATCGCGGTGGGTTCGTCGGCTGCCGGGTTGTTCGGCCGCATCTCGATGAGCAGCGTTGCCGATCGGCTGCTGCACAGCTCGCCTATTCCGATTGCATTGGCGCCCCGCGGTTTTCGATCCGACGACACAGCCAAGGTGGATCGCGTCACGGTGGCCTACACCGGAACCGAGCAGTGCGATTCGCTACTGCGCTCCGCGGCGGATCTCGTCGACCAGCTCCATACGAAAATGCGGCTGGCGTCGTTCGCCGTCCAGCCCGCGCCGCCGGTGACCGCCATGTTCCGCGCCGAGTCAGCCGATGTGCTCGCCGAGTGGACCGCCACCATCGAGGCTGCCGCGCGCCGGGTGCTCGGCGACATGAAGGATCCGGACGCCGGTGTGGCCATCGGACAGGGACACGATTGGGAAACCGCACTCGACGACATCACCTGGCACGAGGGGGACCTGCTGTTGATCGGCTCGAGCGAGTCGGGACCCGTCGCGCGAGTCTTCCTCGGCTCACGGGCCGCCAAGATCATTCGGCACACCCCGGTGCCGGTCCTGGTGGTTCCTCGCGACGCAGAAAGCTAGCGCGCCTGCTCAGCGAGCGCCGTCACCCCTGGTGTCGATGACGCGCTGGGCGATATCGACCAGCCGGGTGTTGCTGTCCTGGGACAGCTTGCGCAACATGTCGAAGGCCCGGACGTCGTCGACGTTGAAGCGCTCCATGATGATGCCCTTGGCCTGGCCGATACGGTCGCGGGTGCTCAGCGCCGACTGAAGCTCCTCCCCCTCGCGACTGGCCAGGATGGCCGCCGCCGCGTGGGCCGCCAGTACCGTGCCGATCGTCTCGTCCTGCCCGTCGAACGCGTGGGGCTTGAACGAGAACAAGTTCAGCGCGCCAGCGGTTCGACTGGTGGTGTACAGCTTGAACGACACCCCGCTGAGCACACCCAGCTCGACAACGGCCGGCGAGTATTTCGGCCAGCGGTTCTCGGTGCGGAAATCATCGGTACGCACGATCACTTCGTCGAGGGCCGCCTGCACACACGGCCCCTCGTTGAACGTCATCTGCAATTCATCGAGCTTGTGCGGCAACTCGGTGATGCCCGCCAGCGACTCGAACTTCCCACCCTTGCCGATCATCAGCACCCCGGCGGTGTCAGTGCCCGGGATCAGTTCCATCACTGCGGTGGTGACGTCGGAGAGCACGTCGTTCACACTGCGTGGCCCCGCTACGGTGCGGGCCAAATCGGCCATCCGCACAGCCAGATCGTGGTCCTGCTGCTCGGTCATGACTTGAAGTGTTCCCCATGCAGCCCCTCCGCACACCGCCGGGGTTATACCGTCTGTCGGCTCTTGGCTGATCAACGTTTGTTCTTCGCTGTGCTTGGCAATGCTGCGGGTCAGGTGAGAGCCGCGGTCGACCGCTGCGCTCACTGAGGTCTCGTCGGTTCAGACCAGAAGCCGGCGGGGCCGACCCTACCGCGGTGCCCGCTCCCCACAGTCACTCTGTTAGTTGTAGTATCGTCGCGGCGTATGGGGTCCTCCAACGTCTGGATTCTCGGCGGCTACCAGAGCGACTTCAGTCGCAACCTGAGTCGCGAAGGCCTCGATTTCGCAGACCTCACCACCGAGGTGGTCGCCTCGACCCTTGACGCCGCGGGCGTTGACGCCGACGCGATCGACGTCGTACACGTCGCCAACGCGTTCGGCGAGTTGTTCGCGCGCCAGGCTCACCTCGGGGCGATGCCCGCCACGGTGCACGAAGGGCTCTGGGATACGCCGTCGTCGCGGCATGAGGCGGCCTGTGCCTCGGGCAGCGTCGCGACACTGGCCGCGATCGCCGACCTGCGCTCCGGCGCATACCGCACCGCGTTGGTGGTCGGCATCGAGTTGGAGAAGACCGTCCCGGGCGACACCGCTGCCGAACACCTCGGCGCGGCGGGCTGGATCGGGCACGAAGGCGCCGACGCGAAGTTCATGTGGCCCAGCATGTTCGCCCGCGTCGCCGACGAGTATGACAAGCGGTTCGGTCTCGACGAAAGCCATCTGCGCGCGATCGCCTGCCTGAACTTCGGCAACGCACGATCGAATCCCAACGCCCAGACGCGCGGCTGGAACGTTCCGGATCTGCGCGCGGGCACAGACGATGAGGTCAACCCTGTCATCGACGGCCGGCTGCGTCGGTTCGACTGCAGCCAGATGACCGACGGAGGTGCCGGTGTGGTCCTGGTGACCGACGACTACCTGCGCGACCACCCCGACGCCCGCCCGATCGGGCGGATCGACGGCTGGGGGCACCGCACCGTCGGGCTGGGCCTGCAGCAGAAGCTGGACCGCTCCTCCGACGAGCCCTATGTGCTCCCACATGTCCGCGGCGCCGTGCTCGACGCGTTCGGCCGCGCCAACGTCGGCCTCGACGACGTCGACGGCTTCGAGGTGCACGACTGCTTCACGCCGAGCGAATACCTCGCGATCGACCACATCGGGCTCACCGGCCCGGGCGAATCGTGGAAGGCGATCGAGAACGGCGAGATCGAGATCGGCGGGGCGCTGCCGATCAACCCCAGCGGCGGGCTCATCGGCGGCGGCCACCCCGTCGGCGCATCGGGGGTGCGGATGCTGCTCGACGCGGCCAAGCAGGTCAGCGACAAAGCCGGTGGCTATCAGGTCGAGGGCGCAAAGACGTTCGGCACGTTGAACTTCGGCGGTAGTACGGCCACCACGGTCAGCTTCGTCGTCGGATCGGCAGAGGAGTTCTGATGGATGTCGAGGTGGTTGGCAAGTACCTGTCGACGCTGCCCGAGGACGACGACCATCCGTACCGGACCGGCCCGTGGCGGCCGCAGACCACCGAGTGGGATGCCGGCGATCTCACCGTCGTCGACGGCGAGATCCCGTGTGATCTGGACGGGGTGTACCTACGCAACACCGAGAACCCGCTGCATCCATCGTTGAAGTTCTACCACCCGTTCGACGGCGACGGCATGATCCACGTCGTCGGCTTTAGGGACGGAAAGGCGTTCTACCGCAACAGGTTCATCCGTACCGACGGGTTGCTGGCCGAGAATGAAGCAGGCGGCGCGCTGTGGCCGGGTCTCGCCGAGCCTGTGCAGGCCGCCAAGCGTGACTACGGCTGGGGTGCGCGGACCCTGATGAAGGACGCTTCAAGCACCGACGTGATCGTGCACCGCGGCACCGCACTGACCAGCTTTTACCAATGCGGAGACCTCTACCGCGTCAACCCGCTGACAGCCGAGACCGTCGGCAAGGAAGATTTCAACGGCGGCTTCCCGACCGAGTGGGGCGTGTCAGCACATCCGAAGGTCGACGACGCCACCGGCGAACTGTTGTTCTTCAGCTACAGCAAGCAGGCGCCGTACATGCGCTACGGCGTGGTCGACGCCGGCAACGACCTGGTGCATCTCACCGATATCCCACTGCCCGGCCCGCGGCTGCCCCACGACATGGCGTTCACCCCGAACTACGCGATCCTGAACGACTTTCCGATGTTCTGGGACCCCAGGCTGCTCCAAGCCGATATCCACCTGCCCGGCTTCCATCCGGAAATGCCCTCGCGGTTCGCGGTCATCCCGCGTCGCGGCGGGCCGGACGACATCAGGTGGTTCGAGGCCGACCCGACGTTCGTGCTGCACTTCACCAACGCCTACGAGGACGTCGACGAGATCGTGCTCGACGGCTTCTACGAGGGCGATCCCGCACCGGTCGACAGCCTGACCGGTGATCGTTGGCAGAAAGCCTTCCGCTTCCTCGCGCTAGACCGGCTGCAGACCCGGCTTCGTCGCTGGCGGTTCAACCTCGTCACCGGCGCCAGCACCGAGGAGCAACTGACCGACACCATCACCGAGTTCGGCAGGATCAACTCGGCCTACGGCGGGCTCGACTACCGCTACACCTACGCCGCCTCGGCCCGGCCGGGCTGGTTCCTGTTCGACGGCCTCGTCAAGCACGACCTGAAGACCGGCGCCGAGGAGCGCTACTCATTCGACGACGGTGTCTACGGCAGCGAGACGGCGATGGCGCCGCGCGTCGGCAGCACGGGCGAGGACGACGGATATCTGGTGACCCTGACCACCGATATGAACGACGACGCGTCCTATTGTCTGGTGTTCGACGCGGCCAGGGTAACCGACGGCCCAGTGTGCAGACTACAACTGCCCGAGCGGATTTCCAGCGGCACCCACTCGACGTGGGCCGACGGATCATCGCTGCGGCGCTGGCACGACACCGACGACGCAGCCGCGGCGATCGGGCTGTAGGTGGTGCGTTCGGAGCCGAACGCTGTCGCCAGGATGCTCGGAGTGCTCGGCGACGAGTGGACGCTGCTGGTGCTCCAGCAGGCCCTGACGGGCGCCACCCGCTACGGCAATTTCCAGTCGCGCCTGCCGATCTCGCATTCGGTCCTGTCGAACCGTCTCAAGTCGCTGGCCGACGACGGATTGCTGGAACGCCGTGTCTATCAGACGAACCCGCCGCGCTTCGAGTACCTGACCACCGCGCGGAGCCGCTCGGTGTGGCCTGTGCTGGTGTCGATCTGGGAGTGGGAGCGGCGCTGGGTGCCCGAGCACGCCGGCGCCCTGCCCGCGATGCGGCACACCGGTTGCCAGGCCGAGTTCTCCCCGCAGCTGACCTGCCGCGCATGCGGCGAAGCCGTCAACGACAAAGACGTTGTCGCACAATGGGGTCCGAGCGGTTCCTGGCCGCGCTCGGTGCCGACGTCGGCGACCAGGCGACGATCGGATCAACGCCAGGCCGGGCTGTTCCCCCAGACGATGAGCGTGCTCGGCAACCGCTGGGGCTTCGCGCTGCTGGTCGCCGCGTTCGTCGGGATGAGCCGGTTCACCGACTTCCAGACCCAGCTCGGTGCCCCGCCCGGGTCCCTCGCCGACCGACTCTCCCTCTTCGTCGCCAATGGGGTGCTCATCGCAGCGGACGGACGTTATGGCCTCACCGAGAAGGGCCGTGCCCTCTTCCCCGTTCTCATCGCCGCGCTGCAGTGGGCCCAGCGCTGGTTCCCTGCGCCGGAAGGACCGGCGGTTCTGCTGACACACACGGCGTGCGGCAGACGCTTCACCGCAGTCGTCACCTGCGACCAGTGCACCCGGCCGCTGCACGGCGCCGAGGTCGCGGCCCGGTAGCCCCGCGCCTTGAAAAAATGCGCCGAAAAGCGATCTGTCAGCGGTTTCGCACTAGCACTCGTCAGGCGAGAGTGCTAATATCGGCGCTGCACAGTGATTTGGCTGCCCGCCAGGGTGGCGGGCTCTTGAGACGACGTGGGAGGTGAATTGCTGTGCTTCGTTTTGATCCGTTCAGTGACCTTGATGCATTGACCCGGGGCTTCCTTACCAGCCAGACCGGATCAAACCGCACTCCTCGGTTCATGCCGATGGACCTGTGCAAGATCGACGACCACTACGTGCTGACCGCCGACCTGCCCGGTGTCGACCCCGGTTCGGTCGACGTCGATGTCGACAACGGCACGCTGACGATCTCGGCACACCGCACGGCACGCAGCGACGACTCCGCTCAATGGCTGACCAATGAACGCTTCTTCGGCAAGTACCGGCGTCAGCTGTCCCTCGGCGAGGGGGTCGACACCAGCGCCATCTCGGCGACCTACGAGAACGGCGTGCTCACGGTGACCATCCCGATGGCCGAACGCGCGAAGCCGCGCAAGATCGACGTCGCACACGGTGGCGCCCAGAAGAGCATCACCGTCGACGCCGACTAGTACCGCTGCTGCGACGGGTCGCGGCGCTAGCCGTGGCGGTCCAACCGGAACTGCAGATGCGTTCGAACGGTGGGCCACTCGACATCCAGGATCGAGTACACCGCGGTGTCGCGCCGCGTCCCGTCGGGCACCAACTGGTGGCTGCGCAGCACGCCGTCGAGCTTTGCGCCCAGCCGCTCGATCGCTGTTCGGCTGGCGAAGTTGAAGAGGTGGGTGCGGAATTCGACTGCCACGCAGTGCAATACCTCGAAGGCGTGGGTCAGCATCAGCAGCTTGGTCTCTGAGTTGATGCCGCTGCGACGTGCCGACGCGCCGTACCAGGTGTTGCCGATCTCGAGCCTACGGTTGGGCGGGTCGACGTTGAGGTAGCTCGACGAGCCGACCAGAGTGCCGTCGAGGCGGCGCACCACGAACGTCACCCCGGTGTCCGGGCTCTGCAGCCCGAGCCGCATGTTCACCCACTGGGCGGCGGTCTGCGGCGACGGTGCGCCGGTGAACCACAGGGCGCCCACATCACCGTCGGCCGACGCGGACGCGATCTCCGGAACATGCTCACGGCTAAGGGGTTCCAGCCTCACCCAGCGTTTACCCGTCAACGTCACCGGTTCGATGAAGCCGCTCATCGCCGCCGCCCGACCGATGACCACGCCGCCACCATCGTCCACACCGACAGTGCGATGGCAAGGACGGTCACGGCCGAGCTGATGTAGAAGCCGTAGGCTGCGGACACCGGCCCATGAACATACAGCCGGTAATACCACAACGTCAGAACCGCGATCAGCACCGAGATCGCCAGGGCCGCAGACGATGCCGCGCGAGCCGACAATCCGCGCGCCGCCATCGCTCCCGCGACGAGCAGCGTGGAGGCCAGAAGTGCGATCAATTGACCCGCGCTGAAGTGGGGCGGCAGCGTCAGATTCCCCTGCACCCCGCCGACGGCATTGGCGCGACCGCCGCCGGCTGCTTGCGTGGTCAGCCAGGGCAGCCACACGACGACCGCGAGGATGGCGGCACAGAACGCCACCAGCCAGCCCGGGCTCAGTCGAAGCATGAGTCGACACTATCGGGTGTGGCGCATGGTCCAGGCCAGTGCGTGATCGGCGACGTCCTGCCAGCCGTCGAGCACCGTGATGAGGTGCGGCCTGCCGTGGAACACCTTGAAGTCCGTCGGCGCCGACGAGCGCCGGTACCGATTGAAGTTCTCATAGACCACCGACTCCGGAATGACGTGGTCGCGGTCGCCCGCGATCAACAGCAGCGGCGCGCGGTCGGAATTCGCGAAGTCGATCGCACTGGCCGCTCGCGCCCTCGGGAGGAAGTCTGCGGCGGCCACGTCGAACAGCACGCTGCCCGGAGCGGGGATCGCCAGCTTCTCGTGCCAGCGGTCGGAGTCGGCACGCGGAATCGTGTTGGCGAACACGTAGTGAAAGTGGGACGGGCTGATCGGCACGGCTTGGCCCCGGTTACGGGGATCGCGCAGCCACGGCCATACCGACCGCCACATCGACAGCGGCGCCCGCAGCACGCCGCGCGGCTTCGACGGCGCGATGGCCACCCCCGCCACGCCCAGCCCGCGGTCGAGCAGCAACTGCGTGACCAGTGCGCCCATTGAGTGCCCGATGATGATCGGTGCGTCGGGCAGGGAGCGGACGAACGCGTCGAAGTGGTCGGTGGCCGCGGCCAATCCGATACCGGGGTCTGCGGGCCAGTCCGGTGCGTGCACGATGCGGTCGGCCGCCCGATACGTGTCGACCCAGCCCTGCCAGCTATCGGCCGACAACCACAGCCCGTGGATCAGCACAATCGGCGGCGCGACATTCGACATCGTCTCTAGTGTGGGTCTTTGACACGACATTGAGGGCGGTAATGCGATGAGCGAATTACCCGATTGGGCGCAGCGGCTCGATCTGTCACCTCACCCCGAGGGTGGCTGGTACCGCGAGACGTGGCGCAGCGGGTTGACGATGCCGCAGTCGGCGCTACCGCCCGACTACGCCGGCGCGCGCAGCGCCGGAACCGCAATCTTGTTCCTGCTCATGCCCGGCCAGCAGTCGGCCTGGCACACCGTGCGCAGCGCGGAGCTGTGGCTCTATCACCGCGGAAGTCCGCTGCTGCTCGAGGTCGGCGCCGAACAATCGACTGCGACAACGCATCTGCTCGGGGCCGACATCGCAGCGGGCGAGGGGCCGCAGCTTGTCGTCCCGGAGGGGCACTGGCAACGCGCCCGTCCGCGGGACGACGAGCCGTCGCTGGTCAGCTGTGTCGTGGTGCCCGGCTTCGACTTCGCGGACTTCGCGTTGGGCGCTCCTACCGACTGAGCAGCCGTACCGCCGCCGAAACCAGTGCGGCGTTGTCGGGGGCGGTGGAGCCATCGGGCAGCAGCAGGGTGTCCTCCAGCCCGATCCGCGTCTGTAAGCCGCGTGCGCCCGCGTGTTCCAGCAGCGGCCAACAGCTTTCGTTCATACCGTGCAGCAGGACGGGAGCCGGCGAACCGGCCGCCAGCACCTCGCGCAGTACGGCGTCGGCGGTGGCGGTGTCGCCGTCGGGACCGAGTTCGACCATCACCCGCATGCAGTGCGCGACCATCTCCGACTTCGCCCACGCCGCAGCCGCCTCGGCGTGGAAGATGCCGACCTCGACGCCGACGCCCATCTGCAGCAACTGGTGCGCCAACGGCTCAGATCCGGGCTCGTGCCAGTTCACCGACGCGAAATCGGGCAACACCGTCCAGCCCT
The DNA here is from genome assembly GCF_002968285.2 of Mycobacterium sp. ITM-2016-00318. Classification (NCBI taxonomy): domain Bacteria; kingdom Bacillati; phylum Actinomycetota; class Actinomycetes; order Mycobacteriales; family Mycobacteriaceae; genus Mycobacterium; species Mycobacterium sp. ITM-2016-00318. The sequence continues at coordinate 4,534,396 of NZ_CP134400.1, forward strand.
CCACGGTGCGCAGCCGTTCGTCGGGATCCGACATCGCCCAGAAGCCCGTCGTCACCCCGAGCGGCAAGCCCGGCATAGCGTGTCGCACCGCGTCGACCGCCGCCGCGACGACCTGGGGTTGCAACGAGTCGACGCCGTCGACGGTCTTGGGGTGCACGTGCACCGCCTTGGCGCCCGCCCGGTGCGCGTCGACCGCCGCCGCGGCGAGTTGGTCGGGACTCACCGGCAGATTCGGGTGCTGATCCGGGGTGCGGGCACCGTTGAGGCATGCCTTGAGGTAGCTCACGAGCCGTGGCATGCCCCCATTCTCCACCGCTGGGTTCAATATTTTCACTGCTGACACTGAGACGTAAAAGCCCCTTTCCTCCGGCGTGTCGGGTCCTTTTGCGTTCCCCAGCTGGCGCGTGGGCCCAGCTCGCGCTAAGAGGTGACCCCGAGAACGCGAAGGGCGTTCTGCTTGAAGATCAGCGGCAGCACCTCGGGTTTCATGTCCAGCGCCTCGAAGTCGCGACGCCAGCGGTCCACCTCGATGTAGGGGTAGTCGGTGCCGAACAGCACCTTGCCGCTCAGCGCCCGGTTGGCCGCGCGGACCAACTGCGGCGGGAAGTACTTCGGCGACCAGCCCGACAGGTCGATGAACACATTCGCCTTGTGCTGGGCGATGGCGATCTGCGCGTCGACCCACGGCACCGCGGGGTGAGCCATCACGATCGTCAACTCGGGGAAGTCGGCGGCGACGTCGTCGAGCAGCATCGGGTCGGAGTAGCGCAGCTTGACCCCGTGCCCGCCGGGCAGCCCGGAGCCGATGCCGGTCTGGCCGGTGTGGAAGAGCACGGGCACGCCTGCCTCCGCGATCGCCGTATAGATCGGGTAGTGGACACGGTCGTTGGGCTCGAAGCCCTGCAGGCTCGGATGGAACTTGAAGCCCTTGACGCCCAACTCGATCTGTCGCTGCACCCCGGCGACGGCGCGGCCACCGGTGAGCGGGTCGACGGAGCCGAACGGGATCAGCACGTCGTTGTTGCGCGCTGCGCCCTCGATGAGGTTCTCCACGGAGTTGGGTTCACGACCGGACGCGGTCTGGGAGTCGATGGTGAACACCACCGCAGCGGTGTTGCGCTGCCGGTAGTAGTCGGCGACGGAGTCGACGGTGGTCGGTTCGGAGTCGAGCTTGAAGTACTGCTTCGTCGCGGTGATCAGCTCGTCGTCGTACGCGCAGTGGCCGTGGTCATCGGCCTCGATGTGAGCGTGGATGTCGATTGCGTCGACGGCATCGAAATCGATGCCGTATGCGTACTTTTCCCCGGCCATCGTTGCAGCCTAGTCTCTAACGATGTCGTACAAGATCGACCAAGATGTGCTGGCCGCGGTCGCCAAAGAGGTCGCCGCACAACCCTTGGCGGGTGGCGAGCTCATCACGCGGACGACGGAGCTACTTGCCGCGGCATATCCCGATCTGATCGATGCAACGCCTGGCCGCTGGGTGGGCAGCAAGGCGGGTGGGATCCTGGGCAAGGTGCGCTTCCTGTACTTCAGCCCACGCGAATATGTCGTGATGTTCGGGTCTCCCACTGGCACACAGGGATTTTCGGGCCGTTACAAGCACGTCGACATCCACAAATTCCTGATCGCGGGCCAAATCGATTCCTACGACCTGGAATCAGACGACCTGACCCCGATGACACTTCGTCCGGGCGAGCACACCTGCCTTGAGAGGGGCCGGGCGCGCGGGCTGACCATCGCGCCCGGCTCGTTCCACATCGAATACGGCCGCGGGGCGGTGATGACGACGCTGCCGTTCGCGATGGTCGACACCTTGTTCGTCTCGCTGGAACTCGAATCGGTCCGTCGGTCGACGGTGGAGTTCGGCAGGCTCGTCGCCAAACGCTTCAGGCGCCGGCGAAAACCCTCTTGAACCTGTCCAGCGACTCGCGGATGTCGCCCTTGAGGGCCGCGGCCACCACCATGCCGATCGGGCCGAACAACGCGGGCCCGCCGAGGTGGACGTCGAACGTGACGGTGGACCCGTCACCGGACGGCTTGACCTTGCCGATCAGCTTGACCTTCACGCCACCGACGCCTTCGCCGTTGAGCGTCATCGCCTCGGGCGGCTTGAAGTGGACAATGGTCCAATTGATCCGGTTGGGCATGCCCTTCACTTCGACGATGGACACGATGACCGTGCCCTTCTCCAGGGTTTCGGGCAGCTTGCTGCGCCACACCCGGTGAATCGTCAGCCATTCCTTGAAACGGGACAGGTCAGATGCGCACTCCCACGCCTTCTCCGGCGGCAGTGGAACGTCAACGGAGACGGACAGTTTGGCCATAGATCTACGGGGTCTGCGGGTTTGTCTTGTCGACGGCCTTCTTCGCAGCGTCCTGCACCTTGGCGACGTGGCCGGTGTACTTGCCCTGGGTCTTCTTGTCGACGATGTCGCCTGCCTTGTCGATCGCGGTGTCAACCTTGTCGGCGTTCTTGGCTACCAGGCCCTTTACCTTGTCTAGAAATCCCATGGGGTCACCCTACCGCTACCTCCAGAGCCGTCGTCGTTCGCCGATGAACGCGCCCTGAACCCACCACAACATCTCGATGACAACCGCGCCCACGACCCCGATCACCAGCGCAACAGTGGTCACCGCGACGTTCGAGGGATCGAGCATGAATACCTTCTGAGCTAGCGGAATGGAGAAGATCACCAGATACGCCAGACCCGAGAAGGCGACCAGCGCCACCCGCCACCACTCGTAGGGGCGGGCCACGACGGCCAGCACCCACAGCGCGGTCACCAGCAACGTGATCAGCGCTGCCGTCGAGGCCTGCGTCTGCTGTTGTGCTCCTGCTTCGCGGCCCTCATAGGCCGCCAGGTAGGACGCGAAGGTCGCGGCGCCGACGATGACCCCGGACGGCAGCGCCTGCGTCATCACGCGCCGGACGAAGTCCGGGTGCGCCCGCTCGTTGTTGGGCGCCAGCGACAGGATGAACGAAGGAATGCCGATGGTGAACCAGGCCGCGATGGTGACGTGAATCGGCTGGAACGGAAACAACAGCGGGTCGGAGCCGAAGAACTTCGACGCCAGCCCCGCGAATCCGACCAGGACGGCGAGCAGAACCGAGTAGACCGTCTTGGTCAGGAACAGGTTCGAGACGCGTTCGATGTTGCCAATCACCCTGCGGCCCTCGCCGACCACATGGGGCAGTGTCGCGAACTTGTTGTCCAACAGCACGATCTGGGCCACCGCACGTGATGCCGCGCTGCCCGCGCCCATCGCGACGCCGATGTCGGCGTCCTTGAGCGCCAGCACGTCGTTGACGCCGTCGCCGGTCATCGCGACGGTGTGTCCACGTGACTGCAGCGCATGGACCATGGCGCGCTTCTGATCGGGCCGCACCCGGCCGAAGGTGGTGCACTCCTCGAGTGCGTCGGCCAGTTGGTGAGGCTCCGACGGCAGCTCGCGGGCGTCCATGGTCGCGCCCGCCAGGCCGAGCGAACCCGCTACCGCACCGACCGACACCGCGTTGTCACCGGAAATGACCTTGATCGAAACGTTCTGGGAGGCGAAGTAATCCAAGGTGTCGCGGGCGTCGGGCCGGATCCGCTGCTCGAGCACCACCAACGCGACGGGTGTCACCGTGCCCGGTGCGCCCGGGTGGTCGACGGGCAGGTCGCTCGACCCGAGCAGCAGCACCCGCACGCCTCGGCTGCCGATCCGCTCGGCCTGCTCGGCGACTGCAGACGCCGGGTCGAGCAGCACGTCCGGCGCACCGATCACCCAGTTCCCGTTGTCGCCGTAAGACGTCCCGCTCCATTTGGTCGCCGACTTGAACGGTGCGCTTGCACTGGCGGTCCAGCCCGGCGGCATCTTGTAGGCCTCACCGATGGCGGCCATGCTGGCGTTCGGGCGCGGGTCGTCGGCGGCCATCTGCGCGAGCACGTTTTCGACGTCGCCCTCGTCCAACTGCTGCAGATCCGACACCCGCATACCGTTCTCGGTCAGCGTGCCGGTCTTGTCGGCGCAGACCACGTCGACGCGGGCCAGGCCCTCGATAGCGGGCAGCTCGTTGACCAGGCACTGCCGCCTGCCGAGCCGAATCACGCCCACCGCGAAGGCAATCGACGTCATCAGCACCAGGCCCTCGGGCACCATCGGCACCAGTGCGCCCACCATCCGCAGCACCGAATCCCGCCAACCGGCATCGGTGGTGAACAGTTGGGTGTAGATGATCAGCAGGCCTGCCGGGACGAGCAGATAGGTGATGAACTGCAAGATCTTGTTGATCCCACTGCGCAGTTCGGATTTCACCAGCGTGAACTTGCTGGCTTCTTCGGCGAGCTTGGCGGCGTAAGCCTCTCGGCCCACCTTGGTGGCCCGGTAGGCACCGCTGCCCGCGACGACGAAGCTACCCGACATCACCCGCTCGCCCGCATCCTTGGCGATCGGGTCGGCTTCGCCGGTGAGCAGCGACTCGTCGACCTCGAGGTTGGCCTCCTCGACAATCTCGCCGTCGACGACGATCTGGTCGCCGGGACCGAGTTCGATGATGTCGTCGAGCACCACTTCGCTCGGCGCGCGCGGCTCGGTGCCGGACACTCGGCGCACCATCGGTTTCGCCTGCCCGACTATGGCGAGCCGGTCCAGCGTCTGCTTGGCGCGCAGCTCCTGGATGATGCCGATCGCGCTGTTGGCGACGATCAGCAGCCCGAACGCGCCGTTGATCACCGAACCGGTCGACAGCACGATGATCAGCAGCACGCCGAGGATCGCGTTGATCCGCGTGAACACGTTGGCGCGCACGATCTCCGAGACGCTGCGCGCGGCTCGTGTCGGGACGTCGTTGGTCTGGCCCTCGGCCACCCGCTGGGCAACCTCGGCGTCGGACAGACCGGCGACGACGGCGATCGTCATCGGGTGAATGTCCCCTTGCCGTCCTCGTCGTAGTACTCCAGTGTCAGCTTGTTCTGATCAAACGTCGCCTTGCCGACCGACCCGGGTGGCGAGTTCTCGCTGACCCACTCGTAGGTGAACACGTTGCCGTCCCAATTCATCAGCGGCACAGACAACTTCTTCCCCAGCTCGAGGTGCAGATTGCCGTCTTTCTCGCTGACCCTTGCTGGGCCCCAGTAGGCGTTACTGTACGTACCGACGTAGGACGCGCGCGGCGCTGACGGCGCCGGGTTCGCGGGTGGTTTTCTACCGGAGAGGGAGCCGACCGGCTCCTCCATCTGCTTGAATACGTTGTTGTACAACGTGTACCAATCCTCGCGAACCTCGCCGAACTGCACGCGGTCGGCGAATTCGGCGGTGAGCGCCTCGGGAACTCCCGACGGCGTGGCGTTGGTGAGCGCGACGATCGCCACATCGGCCGACGGGATGATCACGAAGTTCGTCCCGGAGCCGAGTTCGAACGCGCCCGAGTGACTCAGTGAGGTGCGCGCCGCCGATGTGGTACCGACGTTGAAGCCGAAGCCGTAAAAACCGCTGCGCATCGCCGGTTCACTCGGCGGGCTCGACAGGATCTGCGGACTCACTGCGGGCAGAAGAGCTTTCGCGTCGACGATCTGCTTGCCCTGGTAGCTGCCATCGGCCAACATCAGCGCCAGCCAGTGCGTCAGGTCGTTAACCGACGAACTCACCCCGCCCGCCGGCGCCTGCGGTTGAGGGTCCCTGACATAGCGCGGTTCATAGCGGCCGTCGATGTGGATGTGCCCGAGCGCGCGATTCTTCCGGCCTTCGAAGTCGGCGAACCGAAAGCTCGTCGAGGCCATGCCGAGCGGCTTGAACAGCACGTCGTCAGCGAGGTCCTCCCACGACTTGCGCGCGTTGACGGCCACCGCCTCGGCCGCCGACGTCAGGCCGAAGTTGGTGTAGGCATAGGAGATCCGGAACGGGTCCAGCGGCTGGTCGCGAAGCCGCTCGAGCACGTAGCGCCGGTCGTACCCCAGATCGTCGAGCATGTCGCCGGCGTGGTCGGGCAGCCCGGACCGGTGGGAAAACATGTCGCCGACGCTGACCATCTTGGTGATCACAGGATCCGACAGCGCGAACCACGGCAGCTTCGATACGACCGGCGTATCCCAGCCGATCGCCTTCTCACTCACCTGCTGCGCCACCACGGTCGAGGAGATTGACTTGGACAGCGACGCCAGCTGAAACACCGTGTCCGAGTCGACCTTTTCACCCTTCTTGATGTCCTTGACACCGAAACCCTTGGCGTAGACGGCTTTCCCGCCATGAACGACGGCTACGGCCATGCCCGGGATGCCCGACTTCTTCATCAGGCCGTCGGCGATGCCGTCGATCTTGGCGATCGCGTTCTCGATCGCGTTGTCCGGCAACGGCATGGCGGGTACGAGCGGTGGCGGGATCTCAGACAGCGTCGGCGCCGTCTCCTGCGCCGACGGCTTGGTGTCCTGGGCGGGTCCGGAGCCGCAGGCCGCCACCATCGACATCGTCGCGGCGAGAACGAGCGCGGGGGCAAACGCGAGGCGGGCTGTGATCACAGCCAGCACGCTAGCGGGTTATCACTGCCACCACGGCTTGAATGTCGACGGCGCGCTGGGTGTCGCGGGGTCGACTCGTTCGCCCGGGCGCGGCACGATCACCTCGACTCCCGCCGGCTCCGCGGCGGCGAGCAGTCGCTCGATGGGCTCGGCCCACGGATGCGGCGCGAGCCGGAACGTCGCCCAGTGGATCGGCAGCAGCAAGCCTTTCCCTGCTTCGGCGATGTCGAGATGAGCCCGTACGGCCTCTTCCGGGTTCATGTGAATGTCTGGCCACGCCGGGTGGTACGCGCCGACGGGCATCAGCGACATGTCGAACGGCCCGTGATCCCTCCCGATCTCGGCGAAGCTCTTCGTGTAACCGGTGTCGCCGCCGAAGAACGCCCGGTGCCGGGGGCCGATGATCACCCACGATGCCCACAGCGTGGTGTTGCGGGTGAACAACCGTCCGGAGAAATGGCGGGCCGGCGTGCACACCAGCGTCAGGTCGCCGATCGTATGGCTCTCGTGCCAGTCGAGTTCGACGATGCGGTGCGCGGGGATCCGCCACTTTCGCAGATGTGCGCCAACCCCCAGCGGAACGACGAACGGCGCCCGTTGGCTGTGGGCGAGCGCGACGACGGTGTCCATGTCCAGATGGTCGTAGTGGTCGTGGCTGATGATCACCGCGTCGAGCGCGGGAAGCGCCTCCAGCGGAATGGGCACGTCGTGCATCCGCTCGGGCCCGACAGTCCGCGACGGCGAACACCGCCTGCTCCATATCGGGTCGGTGAGCACGCGGTAGCCGTCGACCTCGACCAGCGCCATCGAGTGGCCGTACCAGCTGGCGGCGAGGTCGAGCGGTGTGGTGTCTACCTTCGCCGGCACGGCGAGCGGAACGGGTTTGTGCGGTCGCGTGGCGTCGCGCGAGCCGACGAGTTCCCGGATGAGCAGGTTGCGCTGCTCGGCCTCGAGGTTCATCTGCGACGCGGGATCGACGTTGACGAACACGCCGTCCTGATAGTTCGGCGATCGCCGGGCGACGGGCCAGATTTCGTCGGGACGGGCGCCGACCGCGGTGGGGCTTCCCTGCAAGGCCCGCAGCACCCACCCGCTGGCCGCAACGGTGGCGGTCCCGATCGCGAATCGCAGCGCGGCGCCCAGCATGCGTCAGGCCCCCCGGAAGTTCGGCGGCCGCTTCTCGATCCGGGCCATCTGCGCCTCGATCACGTCCTGGCTGCTCCACGCCTTGTCGAAGAGTTCTTGATGCACGGGCCGGGGCTCCTCGTAGGCGCCGTCGTCGTTGAGCACTCGCTTGGCGTGCTGCAGTGCCAGCGGCGCGAACCCGGCGATCTCAGCAGCCCACGCCTGCGCGTCGGCAAGCGTGCCGATCCGGTTGGCCATGCCGGTCTGCAGCGCGACGTCGGACGTCAGCCGTTCCGCTCCGAACAGCATGCCTCGCGCCCGGCCCGCACCGACCAGTGAGGTCAGTCGGCGGATGCTCCAGTTGTCTAGCGCCAGGCCGTATTTCGCGACGGGAAACTGGAAGTACGCGTCTGGCGCGACGACGCGCAGGTCGCAGATCAACGACAGGATGACACCGGCCCCGATCGCGGGCCCGTTGATGGCGCCGATCACGGGCACCGGCGCCGCGTCGATGGCGAGGTTGAGCGCCTTCGCCTTGTCGGGAAGCTCCTCGGCGACGCTCGACGGGTCGCTGAGATCGGCACCCGAGCTGAACACGTGGCCCTGGCCGGTCACCACGACGGCGCGGACGTCCTCGCTTGCGGCCTTCTCGATCGCTTCGCGCAGCCCGTCGACCAGAGCGCTGTTGAGCGCGTTGCGGCGCTCGGCGCGCTGCATCTCCAAAGTCATCACGTGGCCGCTGCGGGTCACTCCAATCATGGGCCCAAGCCTATATAGGGTCAGGCTGTGAGCCGGATCGGTGCCCTCGAGCTGCGGGATGCCGTGCTGGATGAGGGATCCTTCCGCAGCTGGGACTCCCCGCCGGTGCCGATCGCCCGCAGCGACTCGTACCGCCGCGAGCTGGCCGACGCCGAGGCTGCCACGGGTCTCGACGAGTCGGTCATCACCGGCGAGGGCCGTGTTCTGGGCAGGCGCGTGGCGGTGGTGGCGTGCGAGTTCGACTTCCTCGCCGGATCGATCGGGGTGGCCGCCGCCGAACGCATCACCGCCGCCGTGGCCCGGGCCACCGCCGAACGCCTGCCACTGCTGGCCTCGCCCAGTTCGGGTGGCACCCGCATGCAGGAGGGCACGGTCGCGTTCCTGCAGATGGTCAAGATCGCCGCGGCCGTCGAGCTGCACAAGCGGGCCCATCTGCCCTATCTCGTGTACCTGCGCCACCCCACCACCGGCGGAGTGTTCGCGTCGTGGGGCTCGCTGGGCCACATCACGGTCGCCGAGCCGGGTGCGCTGATCGGCTTTCTGGGCCCGCGCGTGTACGAGCACCTCTACGGCGAGCCGTTCCCGTCCGGCGTTCAGACCGCGGAAAACCTGCAGCGCCACGGCGTCATCGATGCCGTCATCCCGCTGGACCGCCTTCGCGGTGTGCTGGACCGCGCGCTCAAGGTCGTCGCCGACGCTCCAGAACCGCCGCCGCCCGCACCACCGACCGAACCCCAGCCCGACGTGCCCGCGTGGGATTCGGTGGTGGCTTCGCGACGGCCGGACCGCCCCGGCGTCGCGCAGCTGCTGCGCCACGGGGCGACGGAATGGGCCTTGTTGTCGGGCACCGCCTTCGGTGAGGGCGCCACGACGCTGCTGGCGCTGGCCCGGTTCGGCGGCCAACCGGCGGTGGTGCTGGGGCAACAGCGGCTGGTCGGGGGGACCCGCACGCGAGGAGGAGAAGAAGGTCTCGTCGGGCCGGTCGCATTACGCGAAGCGCGGCGCGGTATGGCGCTGGCCGCGGGGCTGAAGCTGCCGCTGGTGTCGGTGATCGACACGGCTGGGCCGGCATTGTCGGCCGAGGCCGAGCAGGGCGGTCTGGCCGGCGAGATCGCACGCTGCGTTGCCGAGTTGGTCACCCTCGATACGCCGACGGTGTCGGTCTTGCTCGGGCAGGGCAGCGGCGGTCCCGCGCTGGCGATGGTGCCCGCCGATCGGGTGCTGGCGGCGCTGCACGGGTGGCTCGCGCCGCTACCGCCTGAGGGCGCGAGCGCGATCGTGTTCCGCGATGTCGACCACGCTCCCGAACTTGCTGCGGCGCAGGGCATCCGGTCGGCCGACCTATTGCGCGACGGCATCGTCGACGTCGTCGTCGGTGAGCTCCCGGACGCCGCCGATGAACCTGTCGAGTTCATCGAAAGGATGTCGGCGGCCATCGCGGGTGAGCTACACCGGCTGCGCGCGGTTCCCGACGAGCAGCGCATGGCCGCCCGATTCGAGCGGTACCGCCGCATCGGGCTCCCGGGCGGCTAACCGCCGAGTTCGGCGACCGTCGTCTCCAGAATCGCCGCCTGCTCCTCGATGACGCGGTCTGACAGGTCCTGCGCACCGATTCGTTGCAGAAGATCGTCGCGGGAGATCACCTGCAACGCGCCTCGGTACTCCGGTGATTCTGTTTGCCGCGGCGAGACGACCTCGATTCGTCCCTCGATCAGGACCAGCACCGCTTCGGGGTCGTCGTGCTCGAGCAGTCGTCGCACGTCATCGGCGGAGATCACGAGTTCCCCCGCCCGGTCTGATTCTGCAACCGGTCGATCAGTTCCGAGGCCTGGGCCTTGGTGAGGTTCTCCGGAATCTGTTCGCCGGCCTCCTGCGCGAGGGTGTTCAGGTAGCTGCGTTGCGGGCCGGTCATCGGCTCGTCCCCTGTCGCCCAGTCCGACCGGTCCTTCTGCGGGTTCTCCTGGGGCGCGGCGCCCGGATCGTCACTCATGGCCTAGCTATGCCCGGTAATGAACGGGTTTAAGCCCCTACTCCGGTCTGCCGACCGCGCGTGCATTGCCGCGGCTGCGGAGCCACAGCACCGCGACGGCGATCAGCACCTCGATCATCGACAGGCCCATCGTCAGTGTCATGACGATCGACTGCGGTACAACGGCTTCCACCGACTCGTGGGTGACGTGATGGGCGCCGGAGACCGTTAGGTGCACGGCGACCATGGCGAGGTTCATCACGGCGACCAGCGTCCAGGCCCGTGTCGACCCCGAGAGCCACATTCCCGTGCGCAATACAGGCAGACGATGGCCATGCCGGCGATCAGCACCGCCGATGCGACGTTGCCCACATGGTTGAGCATGATTGCGTGCAGCGCGGCCGAGATCGCAGCAAGCAACGCTGCGATCCGCCGCGCGACGAGGGGCATCCCGCCATTGTCGTGCACTACTGGAACAGGTACCGCGCAATCGTGGGTCCGAGCCACCCCACCACCTCGTCGTGTGACATCGCCACGATCGGCGGCAGCCGCAGCACGTAGCGACACAGCGCCAGGCCGAGCATCTGCGACGCCACCAGGCTGGCGCGGCGCTCGGGACGCACCGGATCGATGGCGGCGATCACAGGGATCAGCTGCCCGGCGAAGATCTCGCGCATCCGCTGGGCGGCCACGTCGTTGGACGTGCTTGATCGCAGCAGCACGACGAGCGCCTCGTCGCGTTCCCAGCGGTCCATGAAGTAGTCGACGATGCGCGCGCCGACGTCCGCGTCGGCCACCCCGGAGAGGTCGGGAATCTGCAGGTCGAAGTCGGCTGCCGCGGCGAACAGCTGATCCTTGCTGCCGAAGTACCGCATCACCATCGAGGGGTCGATGTCGGCGTCGGCGGCGATCGCGCGGATTGTGGCGCGTTCGAAGCCCGATTGGGCGAACCGCTCCTTGGCCGCAGCCAGGATCACCGCCTTGGTCTCTGTAGAGGATCTACGCATGCCAACAACTGTATGCCAACAACTGTTGACTTTCACCCTCCGGCTAGCGCATAGTTATGCCAACAAGTGTTGGCAAAGGAGACCACGATGAACAGCACATATGACACCGACGTCCTGGTAGTAGGCGCGGGTCCGACAGGTCTGACGCTGGCCGCATCCCTGGTTGCGCGGGGCATCGCGACCACCGTCGTGGACCGGCAGGCCGCCGGCGCGAACACCTCGCGGGCAGCCGTCGTGAATGCGCGATCCCTTGAGGTGCTCGAAGGCCTCGATGTGGCGCGTCGCCTGGTCAAGGAAGGCATACCGGCGCCCGTGTTCACCATTCGCGATCGGCAGCACACTCTGATCGAGATCGACTTCAGCGGGCTACCGACCGCTTATCCCTACTCGCTGATGGTGCCCCAATCGACGACCGAGAAGCTGCTGGGAGACCGTCTGGTCGAACTCGGCGGCACCGTCATCCGACCCAAGACGCTGACGTCTCTGGCGCAGGACGCCGACGGCGTGACGGCGTCGTTCGACGACGGCGACGTCATCCGTGCGCGCTATCTGGTTGGCGCCGACGGTATGCACAGCGGGGTGCGCGAACACGCCGGCATCGGCTTCGAGGGCGGCCGGTACGAGGAGTCCTTCGTGCTGGCGGATGTCCTGTTGTCCGGCGAGGTCCCCGCCGACGAGGTCCTTCTGTTCTGGGCGACCGCGGGGTTGACCGTCGTCGCGCCGCTGCCGGACGGCAGTTACCGCGTCGTGGCGCCGGTCGCCGACGCGCCGGAGCATCCGTCGGTCGAGTTCGTCCAGCGACTGCTCGACGAACGCGGCCTCGGCGCCGGACGAATGGTCGTCGCGGACGTGGTCTGGGGATCGCGCTTCGGCATCCACCATCGCGTCGCCGACACATACCGGGCCGGACGCCTGCTGCTCGCGGGCGACGCCGCGCATGTACACAGTCCCGCGGGTGGGCAGGGCATGAACCTCGGCATCCAGGACGCCGTCGCGCTGAGTGAGGCTCTTTCGGCTGTCCTTGGCGGCGGCACCCAGTCACTGCTCGACGATTACAGCGCGGCCCGTCGCCCGATGGCCCGCGATGTCGTCTCATTGACCGATCGGCTCACCCGGCTGGCGACGATGCCCCGCATGGCTCGTCCGATCCGCAATCTCGCGATCGGCCTGGCAGGACGGTTCCCCTTCGTCCAGCGGGCGCTGGCGATGCGGCTGAGCGGACTCGTCTACCGCTGACCGATAGCATCGCCTCCGGGAGGCAGCAGTTTGGCGACTATCGAAGCCGACTATCTGGTGATCGGGGCGGGTGCCACGGCGATGGCGTTCGTCGACACGTTGGTCAACGAGAGCGACGCGCGCGTCGTCATGGTGGACCGCAACCACTCCCCCGGCGGGCACTGGAACGCTGCCTATCCCTTCGTGCGACTGCACCAGCCCTCCGCCTACTACGGCGTGAACTCGCGGCGGCTCGGCAGCGACACCATCGACAGCACCGGGCCGAACAAGGGCTACTACGAGCTGGCAGGCGGCGCGGAGGTGTGCGCCTACTTCGACGCGGTGATGCATCAGCAGCTGCTGCCGACCGGCCAGGTCAAGTACTTCCCGATGAGCGAGTACGTCGGCGACGGCCGCGTCCGCACCCTCGGCGGCGACGACGTCGACGTGGCGGCCCGAAAAATCGTCGACTCGACGTTCGTCGGGATCACGGTGCCGTCGATGCGGCGCCCGCCCTACGACGTGGCAGCCGGGGTCGACTGCATTCCGCCCAACGAACTGCCCCGCCACAAGGCCCGCGATCGCTATGTGATCGTCGGGGCCGGCAAGACCGCAATGGACACCTGCCTGTGGCTGCTGCGGCACGGCATCGCGCCCGAGCGGCTCTCCTGGATCAAGCCCCGCGACTCCTGGCTGCTCAACCGCGCCAACGTCCAGCCGGGGCCGCAGTTCACCAAGAAGGTGCTCGCCGACGTCACCGCCCAGCTGAAGTCCGTCGAGAAGGCCGAATCGATCGACGACCTGTTCGCCCGGCTTGCCGATGCCGAGTCGCTCCTGCGGATCGACGAGTCGGTGCGACCCGAGATGTATCGCTGCGCGATCGTGTCGCTCGCCGAACTCGAGCAACTGCGCCGCATCACCGACGTCGTTCGGATGGGACACGTGCAATCGATCGAGCCCGGCCGGGTCGTGCTCGACGACGGCACTGTGCCGGTGGCCGCATCGGCGCTGCATATCGACTGCACCGCAGTGGGTTTGGGCCGCGGCGACGTGACCGCGGTATTCGACGACGACCGCATCACACTGCAGACGGTGCGCACCTGCCAGCCGGTATTCAGCGCGGCGTTGATCGGGCATGTCGAGGCGACCTACGGCGACAACGGCGCCAAGAACTCGCTCTGCCTGCCGATCCCCAATCCGGAGGTTCCGCTGGATTGGCTGCGAATGATGCGGATCTACAACGAGAATCAAATCCGGTGGTTCGACGAACCCGACATGATGGCATGGCTCGATTCGGCCAGGCTCAACATTCTCAGCCACTCGACGGCGTCGGTCAGCCCGCGCGCACGGGAGAAGATCATCGGGGTGATGCGCGCGCAGCTGCGCAAGACCAACGACAAGCTCGAAGCTCTGCTGGCGTAGGCACCAGGCGCATCGAGACTGCGCTGACGGCGAGGCCTACTCGCACTTCCTCGCCACCACTGCCGTCTCGCGCGCGAGCCGTCAGGCCAGCGACTCGATCCACGCCCGGTGCAGCGCGGCGTATCTGCCGTCGCTGCGGTGGATCAGTTCGGCGGGCGGGCCGTCTTCGACGATGCGGCCGTGCTCGAGGACCAACACGCGATCGGCCACCTCCACCGTCGACAGCCGGTGCGCGATGACGAGGGCCGTGCGGTCGGCAAGCACGGTATCCAGCGCCCCCTGCACCATGCGCTCGCTCGGGATGTCCAGCGACGACGTCGCCTCGTCGAGGATCAGCACGGCCGGGTCGGCGAGGAAAGCCCGCGCGAACGCGACGAGCTGCCGTTGCCCTGCTGACAACCGACCGCCGCGCTTGGCCACATCGGTGTCGTATCTCTCCGGCAGGCTTTCGATGAACCGGTCCGCGCCGACGGCGGCCGCCGCCCCCTGCACCTCGTCGTCGGTGGCGTCAGGCCGCCCGAACCGGATGTTGTCGGCGACGGTGCCGTCGAACATGAAGTTCTCCTGGGTGACCATCACGACGTGGCGGCGCAACTCGCTCTGCGACAGCTCACGAAGGTCGATGCCGTCCAGCGTCACCGCACCCGATGTCGGATCGTAGAACCGCGCGATGAGCTTGGCGATGGTCGTCTTGCCCGCGCCGGTGGTGCCGACGAGTGCGACGGTCTGCCCGGCGGGGACCGTCAGGTTCAGATCCGGCAGCACCTCGCGCCCGGGCACATACGAGAAGTGCACGTCGCGGAAAGCGACGTCGCCGCGCACCGAGTCCAGCCTCACCGGATGTTCGGGATCCTCGATACCGGGACGCTCGGCGAGTACGCCCGCCAGCTTCTCCAGCGCCGAAGCCGCCGACTGAAAGGTGTTGAAGAACTGCGAGATCTCCTGCATCGGCTCGAAGAACATACGCAGATACAGCAGGAACGCAGCGAGCGTGCCGATCGTCATCTGCCCGTGCAGCACCCGGTAGCCGCCGTAGAGCAGCACCACGGCGGTGGTGATGTTGCCGACCAGCTTCACACCCGGCATGAAGATCGCCAACAACTTGAACGTGCGCTCGTTGTCGGAGCGGTAGCGGTCGGCGATGTCTTCGAAGATCTGCTGGTTGCGCGGTTCGCGGCGATAGGCCTGCACAGCCTTGATGCCGGTCATCGTCTCGACGAACTGCACGATCACCAGGGCCGCGCTTTCACGGACCCGGCGATACGTCTTGGCCGACTCGTTGCGGAACCACCACACCAGCAGGACGAGGATCGGGAACGCCACAAGGCACATCAGCCCGAGGCGCACGTCGAGTGCGATGAGGAGGATCGACGTACCCGCCAGCGTGAGAACGGCGGTGATCAGGCTGTCGAAGCCCGTTTCGAGCATGTCCTGGATGGCTTCGACGTCGTTGGTCGACCTGCTGACGACACGACCGGAGGTGTAGCGGTCGTGGAAGGCGATGTCGAGGCGCTGGAAATGCCGGAACACCCGGCGCCGCAACTCGAGCAGCACCTTCTGGCCGATGCGTCCCGAACGGCGCAGGAAGAACATCCGGCTGAAGGCCTGCACGACGACGACCACGCAGAGCGCGCCGACGACCGCCATCAGCGTGTGGGCTGGCCCGCCGTCGATGATCGGCGGGATGCCGTGGTCGATGCCGCGCTGTACAAGTAGCGGGACCGAAAGCCGCGCAGCGTTTTCCACCACGACGATGACGGCGAGAAACGCGACCGTCCACCGGTACGGCCGCAGCAGCGAGTACAGCAAGGCACGCGCTTCACGCCTGCGGGGCAGCGCCTCGTCGATCGGCAGGTCGTCGTCGCGCTGCTCGTCGAGCCGGCCACGCCAGCGCTCGATGCGCTGCTCGTCGGGATCCTCGGGGACGTCGACCGGGGCGGTGTCAGTGGCGGTCATCGGCCCTCGGCCTCACTCGTGACGAACTCGCGGTCGCGGGCCTCGCACGCTCTGTCGGTGGCCTCGTGCTCCTGATAGGCCTTGCCGAGCCTGCTGCGGTTCTCGTCGTCCTCCCATGGGCACGCACGCTCGACGCCGTCGTCGAGCTCGTCGTCGGCGGCAAGCAGGTACCGGTACTGAGGCACCGTCGCGAGAAGCTCCGAATGCGTGCCGACGTGGGTGATGGTGCCGTCTTCGAGCAGCGCCACCTTGTCGGCCAGCAAAACCGTCGACGCGCGGTTCGCCACGACGATGCCCGTCACCGCGTGCAGCACGCGTCGCAGCGCCTTCTCGACGACCGCCTCGGTGTGGACGTCGAGAGCGGAGAGGGTGTCGTCGAGCACGAGGATCTTCGGCGCCGACAGGATCGCGCGGGCCAGCGAAAGCCGTTGCCGCTGACCGCCGGACAGGCTCATGCCCTGTTCGCCGATCCGGGTGTCGAGGCCGAACGGCAGGTCGTAGACGAACTCTGCTGCCGCCACTTCGATGGCTCGGGCCATCTCGTCCTCGGTCGCACGCGGGCGGCCGAGGCGCAGGTTCTCGGCGACCGACATGGAGAACAGCGTCGGGTCCTCGAACGCGGTCGCGACGGTCTGGCGCAGCGCGGGCAGCGACAGATCGCGGATGTCCGTGCCGTCGATGCGGATGGCCCCCTCGGTCACGTCGTAGAGCCGTGACAGCAGGCTCGCGAGCACCGACTTGCCCGATCCGGTGGCGCCGATGAGGGCCAGCGTCTCGCCGGGTTCGACGGTGACGTTGACGTGCCGCAGCGCCCATTGGTCCGGCTCGCCGTCGGGGAACCGGAAGCCCACGTCGACCAGCTCCAACCGGCCTTTGCCCGATGCCTGATCCCGTGCGCCGTCCTCGATCTCGAGTGGCGCGTCGAAGATCTCGGCGATGCGGTTCGCCGCGGTGAACGACTCCTGGGTCATCGACAGCAGGAAGCCAAGCGACGCGATGGGCCAGACGAGCGACAGCATCATCGTGATGAACGCGACAAGCGTGCCCATCGTCACGTAATTGTGGCCCGCAGCGTAAGCCCCCAGGCCCAGCACCACGATCAGCGTCAGGTTCGGGATGATCTCCAGCAGCGTCCAGAACTTCGCGGACACCGACACTCGCCTGACCTGCGTGTCGTAGAGGTTGTTGAGCTGGTCGTCGAACCGGTCGTAGACGTACTCCTCGCGGCCGAACGACTTCACCACCCGAAGGCCGAGCGCCGATTCCTCGACGTGCGTGGCGACGTGACCGGACTGGTCCTGCGCCAGCCGCGACAGCCGGGTGTACTCCTTCTGGAAGTGCAGCACCGTCGCCGCGATCGGCGCGATCGACACCAGCACGACGACGCCGAGCGGCCAGTACATGGCCAGCAGGATGGCCGTTACGACGGTGATCTGGATGACGTTGAGAAGCAGGAAGACCATGCCGAAGGACATGAAGCGGCGAATCGTGCTCAGGTCGTTCATGATTCGCGACAGCAGCTGGCCCGACTGCCAGCGTCCGTGGAAGGACATCGGCAGAATCTGCAGTCGGGCGTAGAGGTCCTTGCGGATGTCGGCCTCGACCCCCATCGTGCCGCGGGCCACCAGCCAACGGCGGATGAACCACAGCACCGCCTCGGAGATGCCGATGCCCATCGCGGCGCTGCCGAGCAGCCACAGACCGCGCTGATCCTGATGGCGCACCGGCCCGTCGATGACGGCCTTGGTCATCAGCGGGATCGCCACGGTGGCGACGAGGCTCAGCAGCGCCACGGAGATCATCGCGATCCAGCGCACCCGATACGGCATCAGATACGGCAGCAGCCGCCAGAGGTCCGAGCTGGTGCGCTTGCGAGCCGGTGGCGGCGCCACTGCGGACGCCGCGCGCAGCGTATCCAGGTTCGGTTCAGTCAAAGTAATTCCAATTATCGCCAAAGCGGCAAATCAATATCGGTTGCTTCCAGGGTCTCACGCGGCGACGACATCTTCCGCCGCTGCCTGCTTGCCGAACTGGGTCTCATACAGCTCGGCGTAGCGGCCCTCGAGTGAGAGCAGCTGGTCGTGGTTGCCGCGTTCCACGATACGGCCGTCCTCGACGACCAGGATGGTGTCGGCCGCACACACGGTGGACAGCCGGTGGGCGATCACGATCGAGGTCCGACCGGCGAGAGCCTCGCCGAGGGCTTGCGAAACGGCGGCCTCCGACGCCGAATCCAGCGATGCGGTGGCCTCGTCGAGCACCACCACCCTGGACCGGCCGAGCAGCAGCCGGGCGATCGTCAGCCGCTGGCGCTGACCGCCGGAGAGCCGGTAGCCGCGCTCCCCCACCACGGTGTCGAGGCCGTCGGGCATCTGGGCGATGACGTCGGCCAGCCGGGCGCGCTCGAGCGCCTGCCACAGCTCCTCGTCCGTCGCGTCGGGTGCGGCCAGCCGCAGGTTCGACGCGATCGTCTCGTGGAACAGGTGGCCGTCCTGGGTCACCATGCCCACGGTCTCCTTCAGCGACGCGAACGAGACATCACGGACGTCGGCCCCGTTGAGCCGGACGGCACCGGAGTCGACGTCGTAGAGCCGGGCCAGCAGCGACGCGATCGTCGACTTGCCCGCTCCAGAGGAACCGACCAGCGCGATCATTTCGCCCGGCTGTGCGGTGAACGAGATGCCGTGCAGCACTTCCTCTCCCCCGCGGATGTCGGTATCGCTGAGCACCGCGACCTCTTCGAGCGACGCCAGCGACACCTTGTCGGCCGACGGGTAGGAGAACCGGACGTCGTCGAACTCCACCGACACCGGCCCGTCGGCCACCGGCGTTGCGGCGGGCTTCTCCTGGATCAGCGGCTCCAGATCGAGTACCTCGAAGACACGCTCGAAGCTGACCAGCGCGCTGGCGATCTCGACGTGCGCGTTGGCCAGGGCGGTCAGCGGCGAGTACAGCCGGGTCAGGAGGAGCGCCAGGGCGACGATCGCCCCCGTCTGCAGGTGCCCGCCGATGGCCAGCACGCCGCCGAGCCCGTACACCAGGGCCAGCGCGAGCGCCGACATCAGCGTCAGCGAGTTCATGAACACCGACTGCAGCATCGCGGTGCGCACGCCGATGTCGCGGACGCGGTCGGCACGCACCTCGAACTCGCGCGACTCGGTGGTGGGACTGCCGAAGAGTTTCACCAGCGTCGCGCCCGGCGCCGAAAAGCGTTCGGTCATCTGGGTGTTCATCGTCGCGTTGTGCACCGCGGCCTCTCGGGACAGCCGCGCCATGGTCCGCCCGATCCAGCGGGCGGGCAAGAGGAACAGCGGCATCAGAAGCAGCGAGAGCAGGGTGACCTGCCACGAGATCCGCAGCATCACCACCAGCGTCAGCGTGAGTGTCACCACGTTGGTGATGACGCCGGAGAACGTGTCGGAGAAGGCGCGTTGCGCGCCCATCACGTCGTTGCCGAGCCTGCTGACCAGCGCGCCGGTGCGGGTCCGCGTGAAGAACGCGATCGGCATCTTCTGGACGTGGTCGAAGACCGCGGTGCGCAGATCGAGGATCAGGCCTTCGCCGATCGTCGAGGACAGCCACCGCGTCACCAGCGAGACACCCGCCTCGGCGAGGGCGACGGCCGCGATCACCACGGCCAGCATCACCACCACGCCGATGGCACCCCTGCCGATCTCGTCGACGACCCGGCCGGCCAGCAGTGGCGTGGCCAGTCCAAGCACTGCGCTGACCACGCTGACCCCGACGAAGATGCCCAGCTTGCGATGGTGCCGGGCGGCGAAGCGCCAGATCCTGGTCAGCAGTG
This sequence comes from Mycobacterium sp. ITM-2016-00318, assembly GCF_002968285.2. NCBI lineage: Bacteria > Bacillati > Actinomycetota > Actinomycetes > Mycobacteriales > Mycobacteriaceae > Mycobacterium > Mycobacterium sp. ITM-2016-00318. The sequence continues at coordinate 4,554,154 of NZ_CP134400.1, forward strand.
TGCGGTCGACCAGCGACCGTAGGTCACCGCCCTTGCCATGCGTCTGCCGGTACAGCGACTGCCGGGCTACCGTCTCAAAGCTCATAGATTCACCGTAAAACCTCAACAATGGATGAGGTCAACGACTTCCCGACAGGTCGGAGCGCTAAACCCGCTGGCTGATCCGCGCGAGGTCGGCCTCGATGCCGGCGACCCTCGCCGGATCGATGCCCCACGGCTCGTCGACACCCACGTGCTCGTCGAGGTCCCACAGCACGCACTGTTCGCCGGGTTCGGCGACCATCGACCATGCGATAACCGTCCGGCGAAGCTGTTCGTGCATCGGATCGGCGGTCGCGGCGGTGTTCTCCTGGGCGCCGCCCTCGGGGTGGTGATGCAGGAATCGTCCGTATGCCCTGTCGCAGAACGCGGAATACCGTGCGGTGCAGAGAATGAATCCGTGCCAAGCCTCGTCGACGGCATGCGACGGCATCCCGATCACCTGTTTGTCGCGTAGTGCTGCCGCGCAGCAGCGCAACCACTGCCGCAAACCTGCTTCGACCAGTTCGCGCGGTTCCCAAGGGCATGTCTTGTAGACAGCTTGAGGTAGATCGAGCGCTGCGACCTCGGCGTTCGCCCGATCAAATGAATTCATGCGGCGGTGACGTATGCCCATACTCTATTCCGTTGCGGCAAACAGTCCTAGCATTTGTCCATGAACGCCAGGTTCGCTCGCAAGCCGAAGAGCCGCAGGGAGTTTTGGTCGCGGCGATACCGCGACGGTGCAGTTTGGAGCGCCGGAACTATCGCCATTGGGCCCGACGGCGCAGGCCCAATGTCCTTCGTGCAGCCCGAAGAGACGGCCGGTGACGGCGTCGACGGTCCCGGCGGCGGAGGCGAAGCAGGCGGCGACGGCGGCGGCTGCGGTGGGGGCGGCGGCTGCAGCGCCGGTGGCGGGGGCTGCGGCGGCGGCGGGGGCTGCGGCGGCGGCGGGAGCTAACTGATGGACGCAATCGTGCCGGTACTCGCGGTGGTGGCAACCATCACGCTGATCCTCGTGTTCGGTTTCTTGATCAACAGGCGTCATGACCGTAAGCGTCAGCGCGATTGGGATAGCGGCAAATACGGTGCGGCGGGAATCGGCTCGGCGGGCGCAGCGGCATGGGGCGCGACGGGTGGCTTCTCCGGTGCAGGCTGCGGTGGATCCCGCGGCGACTCCGCCGGTGATGGCTGTAGCGGGGGTGGCTGCGGCGGAGGGTGTGGAGGCGGCTGCGGCGGTGGCGGCTAGCGCCCCCAGACGGCGCTGTGACACGCCAGTGATGAGACCGCCGCGAAGGTGATAGCACCGACGTCCCGCGCCTATCCCATTCGCAGTGGTCGATCAGGCAAGATGGCGGCATGGACAGTTCTGCCGTTTCACCTCGGGTGCTCGTTGTCGATGACGACGACGACGTACTCGCATCCCTGGAGCGCGGTCTGCGGCTGTCCGGATTCGACGTCTCGACGGCAAGGGACGGGGCAGAAGCGCTGCGTAGTGCCACCGAGACCCGTCCGGACGCCATCGTGCTGGACATCAACATGCCTGTTCTCGACGGGGTCAGCGTCGTCACGGCGCTCAGGGCGATGGACAACGATGTGCCGGTGTGCGTGCTGTCGGCGCGCAGCTCGGTCGACGACCGGGTCGCCGGACTCGAGGCGGGTGCCGACGACTACCTGGTCAAACCGTTCGTGCTGCAGGAACTCGTGGCCCGGGTCAAGGCCCTGCTGCGCCGCAGGGGCGCGACCGCCACGTTCTCGTCGGAGACCATCTCCGTCGGTCCGCTCGAGGTCGACATTCCGGGTCGCCGCGCCCGCGTGAACGGCGTCGACGTAGACCTGACCAAACGGGAGTTCGATCTGCTGGCCGTGCTGGCCGAGCACAAGACCGCGGTGCTGTCGCGCGCTCAGTTGCTGGAGCTGGTGTGGGGCTACGACTTCGCCGCCGACACCAACGTGGTCGACGTATTCATCGGCTACCTGCGCCGCAAGCTGGAGGCGGGTGGCGCACCTCGGCTACTGCACACCGTCCGCGGCGTGGGGTTTGTGCTGAGGCAGCAGTAGTTCCATGGCCCCGCTGTCGCGGTTCCTTCGCCGGACCCCGTCGCTGCGCACCCGCGTCGCGTTCGCGACAGCGATCGCCGCGGCGATCGTCGTCGGCATCGTCGGCACCGTGGTGTGGGTCGGCATCACCAACGACCGCAAGGAGCGCCTCGACCGCAGACTGGACGAGGCGGCCGGGTTCGCGATTCCGTTCCTCCCCCGCGGCCTCGACAACATCCCGAAGTCACCCAACGACCAGGACGCCGTCATCACCGTCCGCAAGGGCGACCAGGTGACGTCGAACGCCGACGTCGTGCTGCCGCAGCTGCCCGCAGGCTACGCGGACACCGACGTCAACGGCGTGCGCTACCGGGTTCGCACCGTCGAGATCCGGGTGCCCGAGCCGATGTCGGTGGCCGTCGGCGCCACTTACGACGCCACCATCGCCGACACCAACAACCTGCATCGCCGCGTCCTGATCATCTGCTCGTTCGCGATCGGGGCCGCGACATTCGCGGGCTGGCTGCTTGCCGCTTTCGCGGTGCGGCCGCTGAAGCACCTCGCCCAGCAGACCCGCCAGATCGACGCTGGCGACGCGGCCCCCGATGTCGAGGTGCGCGGCGCCACCGAAGCCGTCGAGATCGCCGAGGCGATCAAGGGCATGCTGCAACGCATCTGGACCGAACAGGACCGCACGAAGGCGGCGCTGGCGTCGGCGCGTGATTTCTCGGCGGTGTCAGCGCACGAGCTGCGCACTCCACTGACCGCCATGCGAACGAACCTCGAGGTGCTCTCCACGCTGGACCTGCCCGACGAGCAACGCAAAGAGGTCATCAACGACGTCATCAGGACGCAGTCCCGCGTCGAGGAGACCCTTGGTGCACTGGAACGCCTTGCCCAGGGCGAACTCTCGACGTCTGACGATCACGTACCGGTCGACATCACCGAGCTGCTCGACCGGGCCGCGCACGACGCGATGCGCGTCTATCCCGAACTCGACGTGTCGCTGGTGCCCGCGCCTACCATCATCATCGTCGGCCTGCCCGCGGGCCTGCGCCTGGCGGTGGACAACGCGATCGCCAATGCGGTCAAACATGGCGGAGCCACCAGGGTGCAGCTGTCGGCGGTGAGCTCCCGCGCAGGAGTGGAGATCGCCATCGACGACGACGGCGTCGGTATCCCCGAAGAGGAGCGCGACATCGTGTTCGAGCGCTTCTCCAGGGGCTCCACGGCATCGGTGTCGGGCTCGGGTCTTGGCTTGGCGCTGGTAGCCCAGCAGGCCGAATTACACGGCGGCACTGCGTCATTGCAGGCCAGCCCGCTTGGCGGCGCGCGATTGCTTCTGCGCCTGCCGGGGCCGCGTTAGGCTACTGGGCGTCGTCAGGTGGCCGCTCGGGTGGCCCTCCGCTCCGCGACCTGTCGATCATCGAGAACAGCGTCAGGACAAGGCCGAGGACGAACGCCACGGCCATCAACCACCAATTGACGTCGTGCATCACGGTGCAGACTCATCTTCTCCGGCGACAGATCGCTTGCCGGTCGTCGTCTTGGTCGCGACAACGGCGATCAGCCACGCGGCCAGCGAACCGGCCGCGAAAGCCGCGAGGTACCACAACCACTGGATGACGAAATCCATGTCAAATCTCCTCACCTGGCTGCGGGATCAAGGATGCCACCTACTTCACCTGAATGTTGTTGAGGACCCTCATCTTCGGCCAAGCCGCCGTCACTGCTGACTGGACCTCCGTCTTCGCATCATCGGTCGGCGCCTTGCCGGTGAGCGTGACCGTGTCACCCTTGAGATCGAACCTGAAGTCGGCGACGCCGACGGCGGCTCCCAGGATCGACCCGAGGGTGGCGAAATCCGGTGCGTTGACGCCTGGCTTGACGCTGGTGTTGTCGGTTACTTCTATGCCGGAACCGAAGGCCAACCTGAGACTCTCGGACAACGACGCCTTGGCTTCCTGGTTTGGAAGCTCGCCACCGAGCGTGAAGCCTTCGCCCGTCTGCGCAATGGACAGCGGCGCGAAATTCATCTCCGGCGCGGTCGCATTCGATGCGGTGGTCTCTTCGTTGTTGTTGCCGGGTGCCGTCAACGTTGCCGAAGGGTTCACCCCCGGCGTGGCGGCATCGAAATCCGTGTCCGGCGGTCTTTGCAGCGCCCACCCGATCGCGGCCAGCAGCAGCGGGATTGCCAGCAACGCCACTAGCCAGGCCGCTCCCGGCGGGCGTCGGTAGAAGCGATCCTGCATGGGCCTCCCCGATCGATCAGCGAACGTCCAGCAGGTCGATGACGAAAATCAATGTCTTACCCGACAATCGGTGCCCGCCGCCCGCAGGCCCGTAGGCCTGTTCGGGCGGGATAACGAGTCGCCGACGACCGCCCACACGCATACCGGGGATCCCGTCCTGCCAGCCCGCGATGAGACCGCGCAGCGGGAACTCGATGGACTCGCCGCGATTCCAGGAGCTGTCGAACTCCTCGCCGGTGTCGTACTCGACGCCGACGTAGTGCACAGTCACCGTTCCGCCGGGCACCGCCTCGGCGCCATCGCCGACCACCACGTCATCGATGACCAGCCCCGTCGGTGCGGGGCCGTCGGGAAATTCAACCTCGGGTTTAGTCGCCACGGTCGGTTACGTTACGCCCCAATCTCAGGTGAGTCCTGACCCATAACGGGCACACTGGTGCGATGGCATCTGAAGACAATCCACTGGCCCGCATCCACGAACTCGTCGACGAAGAACGGGAACTGCGAGCCCGTCTGCAGCGGAAAGAGATCAGCGCGGAAGAGGAGCACGCCCGCCTGCGCGACCTCGAGGTGCAGTTGGACCAGTGCTGGGACCTGCTTCGACAGCGCCGCGCGTTGCGCGAGACCGGGGGCGACCCACGCGAAGCGCAGGTGCGCCCGCCCGACGAGGTCGAGGGCTACCTGAATTGATCACTGATCAAAACACCGATGTCGTCATAGTGGGCGGCGGCCACAATGCACTGGTCGCCGCCGCCTATCTGGCCCGCGCCGGGCGCCGTGTGCGGCTGCTGGAGCGCCTCGACCATGTCGGCGGCGCGGCGGTGTCGGCACACGCCTTCGAGGGCATCGACGCTCGCCTGTCGCGATATTCATACCTGGTCAGCCTGCTTCCGAAGCGCATCATCGACGACCTCGGCGTGCGGGTGCGGCTGGCCCGAAGGCGATACTCGTCGTACACGCCGGATCCGGAGAACGGCGGCGAGACGGGCCTGCTCATCGGCCCGGTCTCGACCTTCGGCGCCGTCGACGCAGAAGGCGACGCGGAGGCGTTCGCCGCGTTCTACCGGCGCGCCAAAATCGTCACCACCCGGCTGTGGCCGACGATGACGGCGCCGCTGAAATCCCGAGACGATGCGCACAAGCTTGTGCTCACGGGCGGCGACCGGGAAGCCGAGGACGTGTGGCAGGCGCTGATCTGCCAACCGATCGCGCACGCGATCACAGAAGCGGTCGACAGCGACCTCGTCCGCGGCGTGATGGCGACCGATGCGCTGATCGGCACGTTCGCCGCCGTCGACGAGCCGTCGCTGCGGCAGAACATCTGCTTCCTGTATCACCTGCTGGGAGATGGCACCGGTGACTGGGACGTGCCGATCGGCGGCATGGGTGCGGTGAGCGGAGCCCTCGCCGCTGCAGCGACCGGCTTCGGCGCCGAAATCATCACCAACGCAGAGGTTGACGCGATCGACCCGGGTGGCGAGGTGTCCTACACGCTCGACGGTCAGGAGCGCCGTATCCGCGCCGAGCACATCCTGTCCGGCGTGACGCCCACGGTGCTGGCGGCGCTTGTCGGCGACCAGGTGCCAACGGTGGCACCGGGAGCCCAGGTGAAGGTGAACCTGCTGTTGAAGCGGCTACCACGGTTGCGCGACGAAACTGTCACGGCGGAGCAGGCTTTCGGCGGAACCTTCCACATCAACGAGAACTACAGTCAACTCGACACCGCATACCGGCGAGCGGCGGGCGGCGCGATCCCCGACCCGCTGCCGTGCGAAATCTACTGCCACTCCCTGAGTGACCCGTCCATCCTGTCCGACGAACTCCAGAAGTCGGGCGCACAGACGCTGACGGTGTTCGGCCTCCACGCACCGCACACGCTCACGAAAGGTGCGGATCCCGACCGGTTACGGGAGGACCTGACGTCAGCGGTTCTGCACTCGCTCAATTCTGTTCTGGCCGAACCGATTCAAGACGTGTTGATGGAAGACGCCTCCGGCAGGCTGTGCATCGAGGCGAAAACCACGCTGGACCTGGAGTGGACGCTGGGCATGAGCGCAGGCAACATCTTCCACGGCGCATTGAGCTGGCCGTTCGCCGAGAACGACGAACCACTGGACACGCCGGCGCGACGCTGGGGCGTGGCGACGGCACACGACCGGATCTTGTTGTGCGGTGCTGGTTCCCGGCGCGGCGGTGGGGTATCCGGCCTCGGCGGTCACAGCGCCGCGATGGCGGTGCTGGAAAGCTAGCGCATTTCTGCGGCCCACTTCATGTGCCCCTCGAAGCCGAGTTCGTTCGACATGGCGCGGTAACGGTCGCGTAACTCGCGGTAGGCATCGTGCTCACCTCGCGCTTCGGCCACCAAGATGCGTAGCTGTAGCCCGGAGATTTCTCGTGAGCGCCACTGATGCTTCGTGCCGATCAACAAGAGCCGGTCGATCACCCGGTCCGCTTCGTCATAATCTCCGCGGCACAGCAATTGTCCTGCCATGAAGATGAGCGGAATGTCGATGTTGCTGAGTTGGCCGGTCCGCTCCATATCCTCGAAGAGGTTGCGCCACTGCTGCATCGCGAAGTCAGTGTCGCCCTGCTGCGCCCGTTCGAGGGCGAGGTAGGCATCGAACACCGGAAGCATGTTCATCGCGAAACATTGTTCGATGCAGATTTCGCGCAGGGCTCGGAATTCGTCGTAACCGCGCTTGGGATCCGCGCCGCTGTGTATCAAGGCTATCCCGAACGTGAGCCGGAGCATGATCATCGTGATGTCGTCCATTGAGCGCTCGACTCGCTTCAAAGCGGACTCGATCTCACCCAGGACCTTGCTGTCGGCCAGATATACCCCGCGCGGTATCCCCGCATACTTGTAAGTGAGGATGGCTGCCTGCGAGAACGTATCGGACTTCTCCGCAATGGACATCGCCTCGTCGAAGTCCTCGCGGAAGCCGGGCATACCCGCACGGAACCTGGCCACACCTCGCCACGCCAGCGCCGTCGCGCGCGGCGATTCGAAGATGAGCCTGCCCTGTTCGAAGTCGGCTGCGGTCAAGTCGATGACGTTCTGGGTCCACCGCAGGGATTCTGCGGTCTCGCCCGTCTCGTGCTTCGCCACAACGGCGGCGAACGACAGCGCGATCGTCAAGCCGGGATCTGCGATCGACTCCACCAAAGCCATCGTCTCCGACGCCAACGCTGACGCGTCCCGGACGCGTCCGTGCAGCACATGCTCGATGGTCATGCCCGCCATCCCCACCGCCAGCGACGCCTTGTCGTCGGCCTCCGTACACAGGTCGCGCAACTCCTCGAAACGTGGCGAGATGTCGGGGTGAAACCGCTTCCACATGTTTCCGCATAGCAGCGTGCGTGGCGCGATCTGCACAGCCATTCGGTTCGGCACATCGTGCGGCAGCGCGTCGGCCACCTCGATCGCTCGCTCCCAGCTGAGCTGCGCCGCGGCGATGTCGCGTTTGGCCGACCACGCGCCTGCCCGCATATGCCAGTCATAGGCAGCAGCGAGATCGCCTGCAGCGTAAAGATGCTCGGCGATCAGTGCGGCGTTCTGGTCGGTATGCTCGATCGCTCGGGCGACACGGCCATGCAGTTGTGCGCGGTCGGATTTGAGCTGCGACTCGTAGGCGACCGCGCGAACGAGAGGATGACGAAACGAGTACTCGGGGCCAGGATCGAATGCCGCCTGGTCGACGAGCTCGGCGGCCACCAGTTCATCGAGGGCGGCGTCGACATCCAACGACTCGAGCATCTGCGGCGTGAACCGCGACCCGATCACCGAAGCCGCGTTGAGAGTGCGCTTCGCGGCTGCATCGAGGCGATCGATGCGCGCGGCGATCACGGCTTGAAGCGTTCGCGGCACGTGGATCTCGCCGAGCGGCTCGGCGCACAGGTAGCAGCCGCGACCCCCGAGCAACACGTCGCGCTCGCTGAGGTCTCGCACGATCTCCTCGGCGAAGAACGGGTTGCCCGCCGCGCGCTCGGCGACCAGATCGGTCAGCTCGGCGACCGACCTGTCCTCCCCCAGCAGTTCTGCACCCAGCGCACGCATCTGCGAATCATCCAGCGGTTCAAGAGCAATGGTCTGCGACCGCGGCGCACGGGCCAATGCGCCGTGGTATTCCGGGCGGTAGGTGACCAGAGCCAACGACGGCGTCTGCGGCACCACCGTGAGGAACTCGGCGAGCATCGACTCACTGATTCCGTCGATCCAATGGACGTCCTCGATGACGTAGACGACCGGTGTCCTGCGCGCCAGGGCGGCGGCCTTGACCACCGCGGCGACCCGTCGTCGACGGGCGTCGGGATCGATCTGCGGCAACGGGTCCTCGGGATCACCGATGCCGAGCAGATCGTTCAGCAGTAGCAGATCTTCCTCGTTGGCGTCGGCGAAGCGTGCCCGCACCTGCTGCCGGGCGTCCGCGTCCGCCAACCCGTCGGTGCCGATCGTCGAACGCAGTAGGCTCGCGGCGGCCTGGAAAGCCACCTCCGTGGTGTGCGACTCGCAGTAGGTTGCGAACACCTCCGCGCCTGCGGCCTTCGCCCGCGCGGTGACCTCACTCACGATGCGGCTCTTACCGATTCCCGGTGGTCCGACCAGTCCGACGATGCTGCCGTTGCCGTTGATCGACCGTTCCAGGACACCGTTGAGCGCGCTCATCTCCCATTGCCGCCCGACAAACGTCGGCTCCAGCCTGTCCGGCCGCGGTCCGCTGGCCATGCCCTGGAGACGTTGCGCAGGAACTGGATTCGCCGCCCCTTTGATGCTCACCTGTTCGATCTCGCCGAGCATCGCGACGGTGTCGACCAGACGTGCCGTCGACTCACTCACCATGACACCGCCCGGCGGCGCCACCGACTCCATGCGCTGGGCCATCCCGACCTGTTCGCCGATGGCGGTGTATGTCGTCGGCCCGGCGCCGATCTCGCCGGTGATCACCTCGCCGGAGTTCAGCCCGATCCGCAGTCTCAGCGTTGTCTTGTCCCGGGATTCGACGTCCTCTGCCAACGGCGCGACATCCGCGTGGATGTCGAGGGCGGCGCGACATGCACGTACGGCGTGGTCCTCGAGTGCGATCGGTGCGCCGAATACGGCCATGATTCCGTCGCCGGTGAACTTGTCGACCGTGCCGCCGTAGCGCTGCACGATCACCGACGATCGGCGAAACACCTCACCCATGATCTCGCGCAACCGCTCGGCGCCGACGGCGGCCGCGATGTCCATCGACCGCACGACGTCGGCGAACAGGACAGTGACCTGCTTGTACTCGGCCCTGCTTTCCGCGGCGACGGGTGTGCCGCAGGCGTCGCAGAACCGGGCGCCGTCCCTCAGTCCGGCGCCGCATGCACCGCACGACGTGGCCACTGCCAAACAGGATATGGCGCGTGGGCTATGCGCCGGAGAGCTTGGCCAGGATGGCCTTCAGCTTGCCCAACTCGGCCGCGTCGAGACCCGCAAGGACAGCCGGCGCGGGGTCGTCGGTCGAATTGATCGTCTGCACCATGTCACGTCCCGCGTCGGTCAACGACACCACCTTGCACCGCCGGTTGGCGGGATCGGTTTCGCGGACGACGAGCCCGCGACGCTCCAGATCGTTGACCGCGACGGTGGCCGCCGGTGCATCGACGGTCGCCGCCTGCGCGATCTGTTTGACCGACATCGGCTGCTTGGCCAACCTGCTGAGGATGCGAACCCGGCTGAACGGCAGGCCGGTCCGCTCGACAACCGCGCGCTTCCAGCTGTCGTGATTGTCGATCACCAGCGATGCCATCGCGCGCCACACATCGTCTGCCAGAGCATTCTCCGCTCCGCGTGTGCGAAGAGCCTTACCGGACACGCACACCCTCCCATTGCGATGCATCGATCAGTGGTGCGAGCCGCTCAGCCGAGCGCGTCGCCCGCGGTGAGGTCGAGAACAGGCCGAGCGCGAAGATCACCACACCGAGCCCTGCGCAGATGAACCACAGCGGTCTGGCCGCGGCGGCGAAGTCGGCACCCGTCCCCGCCAGCGCGGAGCCGGCGACCGAACCGCAGAGCGCCACACCGAGACTGACGCCGACCTGTCGGCTCGTCGACGCCACTGCAGAGGCTGCGCCCGCGCGATCGGTCGGCATACCGCTGACCGCCGCCGTGGTGATCGGTGCGTTCACCATCGAGAAGCCGATGCCGAACACGGCGAAGATCACCAGCAGTTGCCACACCGCCGTGGTCGCGGTCAGCCGGGTCAGCATCACGGTCGCCGCCGTGATCAGGGTGCCCGCGACGATCAGTGACGGCCTGCTGCCGAATCGACCGACCAACCGGCCCGACAGCGGCGAAAAAATCAGGGCGCCAACGGCAACGGGCAGATAGATCAGACCGGTGTGCATGGCCGAGAACCCACGCTGGCCCTGCAGGTACAGCGACATCATGAAGAGGAACGCACCCCAGGCGGCGAAGGCGCACACGGCGATCATCGTCGCCGAGGCGAATGGGATGCTCCGGAAGAACCGGAGGTCGATGAACGGGTCATGGCGTCGAGACTCGTAGCGCAGGAATGCGATGAAGGCGACCGCGGCGAGCACCGCCACGGCGATTGTCCGCACGTTCGACCATCCCATGCCCGGGCCCTCGATGAGCACGAACACGACTCCGAACAGGAACGCCATCCCGAGTGCCTGCCCGACCGGGTCGACGTCGCGCATCGTCGCCGACTTCGACTCCGGCACGAAAATGGCGGTCAGCAGGATGGCGACGGCGCAGATCGGCAGGTTGATCCAGAACACGGCGCGCCAGTCGACGTACTGGATGAGCGCACCGCCGACGATCGGACCGAGCGCCATCGATATGCCGACGACCCCGCCCCATACCCCGATCGCGCGGGCGCGTTCCACCCGCCCGCGGAACACCTGGGTGATGATCGACATCGCGACGGGATTCATCATCGAACCACCGATGGCCTGCAGGAAGCGGGCGCCGATCAGCATCTCGATGTTCGGCGCGAGGCTGCACATCAACGACGCGACGGCGAACACCGTCAGGCCGATCTGGAATGTGCGGCGCCTGCCGAACCGGTCCCCCGCCGCACCGGAGAGCAGCAGCAGCGAGGCTAGGACCAGCGTGTACACGTCGATGACCCATTGAATCTGCGAGGCCGACGCGTTGAGGTCGTCGCGGATGCTCGGAATGGCGACGTTCACGATGGTCGCGTCCATCGACACGATCAGCAGGCTCAGACAGCAGGAAACCAGGATGATGGCCTTGCGCCGAGCGCTCAGTGACCGGACGATAGTTTCATTCACACAACTATTGTGAAACTACAACTATTCGCGCGCAAGGCACGCGGTAGTGAAATGCCTCTCAACCGGTCGCCGAGGACGACGAAATGGCGCGTTCTACTCGAGGAAATTCGCCCGAACGTTGGTTTCGGCGTAAGGAGTAGCGGTCAGCGGCTGTCGAGCGCGGTGTAGTCGCGCTCGGTGTAGCCGGTGTAGATCTGGCGTGGACGGCCGATCTTCCCGCTGCCCTCCTCGTGCATCTCCCGCCAGTGCGCGATCCAGCCCGGCAACCTGCCCACGGAGAACAACACGGTGAACATCCGGGTGGGGAAGCCCATCGCGCGGTAGATCACGCCGGTGTAGAAGTCGACGTTCGGGTACAGCTTGCGCTCGATGAAGAAGTCGTCGGTCAGCGCGACCTCCTCCAGCGCCTTGGCGATGTCCAGCAGTTCGTCGTCGCCGCCGAGCTTGCCCAGGATCTTGTCGGCCTGCTCCTTGACGATCCGTGCCCGCGGGTCGTAGTTCTTGTAGACCCGATGGCCGAAGCCCATCAGCTTGACCTTGTCTTCCTTGTTCTTGACCCTCTTGACGAAGTCGTGCACGTCGCCGTCGGCCTGACGGATCTTCTCCAGCATCTCCAGGACGGCCTGGTTGGCGCCGCCGTGCAGCGGGCCCCACAGGGCGTTGATGCCACCCGAGATAGAGGTGAACAGGTTGGCCTGCGACGAGCCGACCAGCCGCACCGTCGACGTCGAGCAGTTCTGCTCGTGATCGGCGTGCAGGATCAGCAGCAGGTCAAGCGCGCGAACGACTTCCGGGTCCACCTCATAGGGCTCGGCGGGGAACCCGAACGTCATCCGCAGGAAGTTCTCGACCAGCGTCAGCGAGTTGTCCGGGTACAGGAACGGCTGCCCGACCGACTTCTTGTACGCATACGCCGCGATGGTCGGCAGCTTGGCCAGCAGCCGGATCGTGGACAGCTCGACTTCCTCTTGGTTGAACGGGTCGAGCGAGTCCTGGTAGTACGCGCTCAACGCGTTCACCGCGCTGGACACCACCGGCATCGGATGCGCGTTGCGCGGGAAGCCGTCGAAGAACCGCTTGAGATCCTCGTGCAGCAGCGTGTGCCGCTGGATCTGGCCGGTGAATCTGTCCAGCTGCTCCTTCGTCGGCAACTCGCCGTAGATCAGCAGGTAGCTGACTTCGATGAAGTTCGATTTCTCGGCCAGCTGCTCGATCGGGATGCCCCGGTAGCGCAGGATGCCTGCGTCGCCGTCGATATAGGTGATGGCGCTCTTGGTGGACGCGGTGTTGACGAAGCCCTCGTCGAACGTGGTGTAGCCGGTCTTCGCCAGCAGCGAGCCCAGGCCGAAGCCGTCAGAGCCCTCAGTGGCCTTGACGATATCGAGGTCGAGCTCGCCACCGGGGTACGAGATGGTGGCGTGCTCGTCTTTTTCTGCCACGGAGAATCCCTTCGTCTCGCCACGACCCGACGTCTGTTCTTCAAAAGGTAGTCCCATTGTGGCAATCGCGCCCGCGCGGGGTGCGCAGGGGTTCACACCAGCTGGACGACGCCGTCGATCAGGCCCGTGAACTGGGCGAACGTGGCGTCGATCCGGTCGACGGCGTCGTCGATGTCTACGCCATGCCATCCGGTCTCCCTGCGGAGGTCGGCGAGCGCGGTCATGCTGATCGCCGCCCACACGTCGGCCACCAGTTGCAGTCGACGATCGGTGAAGCCCACGCCCATTCGCCGGGCCATTTCGACGTTGACCGCATGTGGCCGGAACTCCATCACCGCCTGCCGAAGCGTCGACGACGATGTGATGATCCGCAGCGTGCACAGCAGCCGCGGCGCATTCAGTTCGCCGATGCCCGCGCTCTTGGTGTTGCGGTACATCGTCACCCACGCCCGGTACAACGCGTCCAGGTGGTTCATGTCCTCCGGCAGCCGGGACAACTCGACGGCGGCCACATCGATGGCATCGTCGGCCAACGCCAGATACACCGCTTCCTTGGTGGCGAAGTAGCGGCTGAAGGTGCGCGGCGACACGTCGGCGATGGCCGCGATCTGCTCGACGGTGGTCTGCTCGAAACCCTGGCGCTCGCATAGCTCGATGGCGGCGTCGATGAGTGTGGCTCGGGTTCGCTGTTTTTTACGCTCGCGCAAACCGGGAGCCGCCGAATCCCCCGAGTCCGCAGGCATTTCAGGATGCTAACCCGACCGCTTATCTTTGCCAAGGAAAGTGTCGGCGATCGTAATCTGCCGCGGATCAGAGTTTGTCGTCATTCGGCGCGTGTTCGCTGACCGCGTCCGGTTCGCCGACATTCGGCCTGCTGACCCTGTATCGCACGAACACGGGCGCCAGAAGTGCCGCGATCACCACACCCGCCAGCACGAGCGCGCCGCCGCCCGCGGCAGCGATCGTGGTGCCGACGGCTGCCGCTGCCGCGCGTGCACCGCATCGGGCACCCGGGGGCCTCCCGCGACCACGACCGTGAATACCCCCTGTAGCCGACCGCGGACGTCGTCGGTCGCCGCTTCTTGCAGAATCGTGTTGCGAAACGCCGACGACACCATGTCAGCGGCGCCGCCAATCGCCAAGAACGACAGGGCAATCCACAACATCAGCCCGGGGCGAACAGCCGTCGGAAGTCCGGCGTTCGCAGCGGGGTGATGTCTGCGAAGAACCCCGCCACTACGGCTGAAGCCGCTCGACGTTACCCCCTGTGATTCGGATCCTGTTGTGCACTCGGTTTTCCCGACCCTGCCAGAATTCGACGACCTCCGGAGCAACGAGATAGCCGCCCCAATTCGGCGGCACCGGAACCTCGTCGAGATCAGCGAAACGTTGCGTGACATCAGCCAATTGGCTCAGCAGCGCTGCCCGTGAAGCGATCGGGCGGGACTGCTGCGAAGCCCAGGCGCCCAGCTGTGATCCGCGCGGGCGGTGTCGCCAATAGTCCTCTGTCACGTCGGCGGACACCTTGGTCACCGGGCCACGGACGTGCACCTGTCTGCCGAGCAGAAACCAGGGGAACGTCGCCGACACATAGGGCGTCGACGCGATGTCCTCGCCTTTGGCGGAGTCGTAGTTGGTGAAGAAGGTGATCCCGGTGTCGTCCACGCTCTTGCACAGGACCGTGCGGGTAACCGGCCTTCCAACCGCATCGACCGTGCCGACCACCATGGCGTTGGGTTCGGCCACGCCTGCGTCCTCGGCGTCGGCTAACCACTTGCGCAGCAGCGCAACCCACCCGTCGGCGAGCCAGTCGGCGTCGAGGTCGGGACTGCCGTCCTTCTCGACCGAGCCGTACTCGACGCGCATTGCGGCCAAGCGTTCGTTGTCCTCGGTAGCCACCGCGCCAACGCTACGCCCCAGCAGTTCGGCGACGTGTTACCGACCGGTAGCAAGGGCAGGCCAGGCTGGTGCGAGAATCAGCGCATGACTGCGGTGCCTGAGGATTTCGTACCTGGCCTGGAAGGCGTGGTGGCCTTCACCACCGAGATCGCCGAGCCCGACAAGGACGGCGGTTCGCTGCGCTACCGCGGCGTCGACATCGAGGATCTGGTCGATCGCCGGGTCACCTTCGGGGACGTGTGGGGCCTGCTCGTCGACGGGCGATTCGGCCACGGTCTGCCGCCCGCCGAACCGTTCCCCTTGCCGATCCACAGCGGCGATGTGCGTGTTGACGTGCAGGCGGGCTTGCCGATGCTGGCGCCGATCTGGGGCTACAAGCCGCTGCTGGACATCGACGACGCCACCGCCAGGGAGCAGTTGGCCCGCGCGTCGGTGATGGCGCTGTCCTACGTCGCACAGTCCGCGCGCGGCATCTACCACCCCGCCGTTCCGCAGCGCAAGATCGACGAATGCATCACCGTCACAGAGCGTTTCATGACTCGCTGGCAAGGCGAGCCTGACCCGAGGCACATCGAGGCGATCGACGCTTACTGGGTGTCGGCCGCCGAGCACGGGATGAACGCCTCCACCTTCACCGCCAGGGTCATCGCGTCGACGGGTGCCGACGTGGCCGCGGCGCTGTCGGGTGCGATCGGCGCGATGAGCGGACCGCTGCACGGCGGCGCGCCCGCGCGCGTGCTCCCGATGATCGAAGAGGCCGAGCAAACCGGCGACGCCGCCGCGGTGGTGCGCGGGGTGCTTGACCGCAAAGAGAAATTGATGGGCTTCGGCCACCGCGTCTATCGCGCGGAGGATCCGCGTGCGCGGGTGTTGCGGGCGACGGCCGAGCGACTCGGGGCGCCGCGCTTCGAGGTCGCCGCCGCACTGGAGCAAGCCGCGCTCGCCGAGCTGCGCGAGCGTCGCCCCGACCGCGCCATCGAAACCAACGTCGAGTTCTGGGCCGCGGTCATCCTGGACTTCGCGGAGGTGCCGACGAACATGATGCCCGCGATGTTCACCTGCGGCCGCACCGCCGGTTGGTGCGCGCACATCATGGAACAGAAGGCGCTCGGAAAGCTCGTTCGCCCGTCGGCCGTCTACGTGGGCCCCGGCCCGCGCAGCCCCGAGACGGTCGAGGGCTGGAGCGAGATCACCAAGGGGTGATTCCGGTGGCGGCGGAACCTCCAATGCTCCTCACGTCCACGGCGGACACCACGTTCGAGTCGGCGGCGCGATCCTTCGCGGGCCTGGTTCGCCGCATCCCCGACACCGCTTGGGACGGGCCGGGACTCGGCGACTGGGATCTGCGTGCACTGGTCGGGCACGCGTCGCGCTCGCTGATCACCGTGAGCACCTATCTGCACACCCAAGCCGACCGGGAGGACGTCACGACGCCGCAGGCGTACTACGTGCAGATCGCCGACTACGCGACCAAGGCAGGCGCCGAGGCCATCACCGAGCGTGGTCGGCAGGCGGGCCGCGACCTCGGCGCCGACCCCGTCGGCACCATCGACGGCCTGATCGAGCGGGTGATGTCCGAGCTCGCGGCCGCGGGCGAGCCGCTCATCGAGGTCATCGGCGGCCTCGGCATCCGGCTGCACACCTATCTGCCGACGCGGACGTTCGAGCTGGCGGTGCACGGGCTCGACATCGCTCGGGCGGCCGGGCTTTCCTTCGAACTGCCTACGGACGTGCTGGAAGAGGCGACTGTGCTGGCCGCCAAGATCGGCGTCGCGACGGGTCGCGGCGACACGCTGCTGATGTCGCTGACGGGCCGCGAGACCCTGCCACCGTCGTTCACCGTCGTCTGACCGATGAGTTTCTGCGCCAGGGACGGTCGATAATTCTGACCACCCCTGAAAGAGGAGCTCATCATGGCAATCGAAGTTCAACCCGCAGTGCTGCCCCACCTCGTCGTCGACGACGCCGCGGCTGCGATCGATTTCTACACCAAGGCATTCGGCGCGGTCGAGCACGGGAGGGTGCCCGGTCCCGACGGCAAGCTGATCCATGCCGCACTCGCCATCAACGGCTCGACGGTGATGCTCAACGACGACTTCCCGGAGATGAGCGGTGGCAAGTCGATGACGCCGAAGGCGCTCGGCGGCTCACCCATCACCATCCACCTTGTCGTCACCGATGTGGACAAGCAGTTCCAGCAGGCGATCGACGCGGGCGCGACCGTCGTCATGCCGGTCGAGGACCAGTTCTGGGGTGACCGCTACGGCGTGCTCCAGGATCCTTTCGGTCATCAGTGGTCGATGGGTCAGCCCGTGCGCGAGGTCAGCATCGACGAGATCGAGAAGTACGCGCAGCAGTAGCGTTGGGTCTAGATGCCGGGCAGGGTCACGATCGGGTTGGGCATTCGAGTCGAACCTCTACTCAGCGCCGCAATCCGGCCAGCAACCGCTGACGCAGAGACGGCGAAGGTGCCGTGGCGGCGACCGCGACCATCTCGGTGACCGAGGTGAACTTCTCGCGCGGCCGGTGCTCGCCGCCGCGCGCGATCTCGGCCTCGTCGATGGCTTGCCAACCTGCTGCGTCGACCATGTCGGGACAGCGGTCGCGGACCAGCTTGTCCAGCGCGGCGGGTTTGGCCGCCGGACCGCTGAGGTGGCCGGCGTTGAAGTCGTCGACGAGGCTCTGCACAGTCTGCAGCGCGCACGATTTGTTGGTGCCGATGAAGCCGGTGGGTCCGCGCTTGATCCAGCCGGCCACGTAACTGCCGCGCACCGGCCGACCGGTCTTCGGGTCGACGACGCGGCCGCCGTCGTTGGGTACCGCGGCGGTGGTCTCGTCGAACGGCAGATCGCGAATCGGCTTGCCGCGGTAGCCGATCGACGTCAGCACGAGGCCGGCGCCGAGGCGCCGCCTCTCGTCGGTGCCGGTCACGGCGAACTCGATGCCGGTGACCCGGTCCGAGCCGAGGACGCGGTCCGGCGTGAGGCGATAGGCCAGCCGGATCCGCGGACGCGTCGCGGGCACCGACGCGTCGCCCAGCTTGCTGAGGACCTCGAGTTTGTTGCGCGTCAACGGGTCGTCTTCGACGGCCAGGTCGGCGAGCACCAGTTCGTGGTCGGCGGCGTCGAGCACCACGTCGCAGGTCGCCGTCAGGCCGATGAGTTCGGGCAGAGTGAACGCCGACTGCGCGGGACCGCGGCGAGCCGCGATCACCACCTCGGCGACCTCGGACTGCCGAAGCGCGGCCAGCGCGTGGTCGGAGATATCGGTACGCGCGAGCACGTCGGGGTCGGTCGTGAGGATCCGAGCGACGTCCAAGGCGACGTTGCCGTTGCCCACGATGACCACCCGCTCGTGCCCGAGATCGACGGGCAGATCGGTGTATTCGGGATGGCCGTTGATCCACGCCACCATCTCGGTGGCCGTGCCGGTACCGGCCAAGCCCATCCCGGCAATGTCGAGCCTGCGATCGTTCGGCGCACCGACCGCGTACAGCACGGCGTGATGATGGGCGAGCAGTTCGGCATGCGAGACGTGCGCTCCCACGTCGACGTTGAGGAAGAACGTGAAACCGGGGAGCCGCGTCACCTTGTCGAACAACCGGGTCACCCGCTTGGTGCTCTGGTGATCGGGCGCCACACCCGCACGCACCAAACCGTAAGGTGTCGGCAACTTCTCGAAGACGTTCACCCGCACACCCTTCTGGGTGAGCAGTTCGTCGGCGGCGTACATCGCCGCGGGGCCGGAACCGACGATCGCCACAGTCAACGGATGAGCCTCGCGCGCATCGATTCTGGGTGCTTCGATGACCGGCGCCAGCTTCGACGTCGGGGGCAGCTTCTGACCATCGGGGAGTTGCGGATAGTAGGCCGCGTTCAGCGCGACGAACGGCAGCTGCTCGGGCTCGAGCTTGGTGTGGGGCGCGATGGCGCCGACCGGACATGCCGAGACGCACGCACCGCAGTCCACGCAGGCGACCGGGTCGATGTAGAGCATCTCAGCCGTGGCGAACTCCGGCTCGTCCGGTGACGGATGAATGCAGTTCACCGGGCAGGCATAGACACAAGACCCGTCGCTGCAGCACGACTGGGTGATGACGTGTGGCATAACTCCCTAGTGTCCTGAGTCGTTAATCCGCGCTCAGCCGCTAGACTGGGATCATGCCGAGTCCAGTAGCGATGAGCGTTGTGTTGAGCGACGATGAGCGTGAGCAGTTGCAGGCCTGGGCGCGTCGACCTAAGAGCGCTCAGGCGCTGGCCCTGCGTTCTCGCATAGTTCTTGCCTGTGAAGGTGATTCGAGTAATACGCAGATCTCGCGGGAGCTGGGCGTGACCCGCGGGATGGTGACCAAATGGCGCAACCGGTTCGCCGTTGATCGCCTCGACGGCTTGCTCGATGAACCGCGGCCGGGCCGGCCCCGCGTCGTGGAGGATGCCCGCATCGAGGAGCTGATCACTGCCACGCTGGAGACGGCCCCCCGAAACGCCACTCAGTGGTCGACCCGGTCGATGGCCGAGCACCTGGGACTGTCGCAGTCGATGGTGTCGCGGGTGTGGCGGGCATTCGGCCTGGCACCGCATAAACAGGATTCCTGGAAGCTGTCCAAGGATCCGTTGTTCGTGGCCAAGGTCCGCGACGTCGTCGGACTGTATCTGAACCCACCGGAACGGGCCATGGTGTTGTGTGTTGATGAGAAGACCCAGATTCAGGCGCTCAATCGCACTGCGCCGGTGTTTCCGATGTTGCCCGGAATCCCCGCGCGAGCCAGCCACGACTACGTCCGCCACGGCACCTCAAGCCTCTATGCCGCACTGGATCTCAGCACCGGAAAGGTGATCGGTGCGCTGCACACACGCCACCGGGCCACCGAGTTCCTGGCCTTCTTGAAGACCATCGACGCCTCCGTATCCACCGACCTGGACGTGCACCTGGTGCTCGACAACGCCTCCACCCACAAGACGCCGGCAGTCCAGCGCTGGCTGTTGGCGCACCCGCGGTTCGTCCTGCACTTCACCCCGACCAGCTCGTCATGGCTCAACCTGGTCGAACGGTGGTTCGCCGAACTGACCACCAAGAAACTGCGTCGCGGCACCCACACCTCGGTGCGCCAACTCAACACCGACATCAGGGCTTGGATCGACACCTGGAACGACAACCCCCGGCCCTACGTCTGGACCAAAACCGCCGACCAAATCCTCGCCAGCATCGGCAACTACTGCCAACGAATTAACGACTCAGGACACTAGGCGGCCGGCACCAGATGCTGCCGGGCGGGTTCGCTGCGGTAGCGACTGGGCCTGCCGTCGATCCGGCAGATCCACCACATCAACTTGGCAACCGGGTTGATGAGCCCGGTGTCTTTGCACAGCATGCGGACGTCGCCGAACATATCGCGCAGCATATGCCGGGACTCGGGTGATTTGAAGAAGATCTCCTTGCGGACCGATCGCGGAATGTCGAATTCCTTCCAGAACGACCGCGGCGGAACGATGATCGCCGAGCACAGGATGCGCATCGTCAGCGGGACGTAGAGCGACAACCAGAACCGTTTCCGTCGCGGCAGGTGCGGAACGCGCTTGCGCAGATATTCGTGCGCAAACGAGATGTGCCGCGCCTCCTCGGCGACGTGGATGGCCATCACCCGCTCCATGATCGGGTGAAGCGTCTTGCCTTCGCGCAGCACGTTCTTCTGCGTGTGATCGATCGGTTCTTCACCGGCCAGGATGCCGAACCAGAACGGAATCGGAAGCGGGCCCGCCACCAACGGAATCAAAGGCTGGACCCACTTGAGCAACCGCGGCATCCCCGGCACGTCGGCGCCGATGCGGTTCACCATCTCCTGGAACATCATTGTGTGGTTGCACTCTTCGACGGCCTCGTGCAGGCAGTAGCGGTACTCCGGGGAGCCGTTCGGAGTCCAGAAGGCGTATTCCATCAGCCCTCGGATAAGGATCGACTCGAAGTGCAGGCCGACCTTGGCGACATTGGCCTGGCGCCACATGCCGATCTGGATCTGGCGCTCGACCGGCTGAGACTTGTACCAGGCATGCTGCCCGACCGGGTCGGTGTTGGGCAGGATCCACCGGGGGTCATTGTCGACGACCGCGAATTCCGGCGAGTCCCAATCGATATCGGTGTAGGGATTGAAGTTCCGCCGCACCGAACCCTCGGACAATGTGGTGAGCATGTCGACGTATGCGGTGTCGTCGGTGACATCCATGTTGCGACGCCAGCGCCTGACCGTGCGAGTCCTAGCCATCAGAAGCCTCCCCTGAGGTTTACATTTAGTGGCTCTATGTCCAACGACGGTACCGGAGGTATCGCATATTGAATAGACCTGATCTAACCACTGTGGTCAGCCGGGGCAGCAGTCGAGGATGTGATTCAGGTCACACATGGGCGGCGGAAAGCCGCTCGTGCTCACCTACTGGCGCGTCCCGAAGTCCCCTGCCGCGGTCATCTCGTCACCGTCGCTGACGACCGAGAAGCCGGCTTCGGTCAGTGCGCAGTCGGTGATGATCGCGCGGTGGTCGGGGCTGTTCATCCACCAGGCGACCGCGGCACCGGGGGCGCTGCCGGGGTCGGTGTTCCAGTACACGATCTCGCCCAGCTGGGCGTACGGCGCATAGCCGGCATCGGTGACGCGCTGGGTGAGCGAGGAGCCGTCCGAGCCGGTGTGGGCCAGCACGCCGTTGTGGAGCATGTCCCGCGCGTGCCGCGCGGCCGACGCGGTCAACTGTGGGTTCGCCGCGACAGGCCCGCAGCCGTTCGCCGCGCGGGTCGCGTTGATCTCGGACAGGACCGTTCCGCCCTGATCGCCGTCGGCAAGAGCTGGAGCCGCAGCGGTTACCGAACCGACGGCGGCCGTCGTTGCCGCGCATACTGAAAGTAGCGTTGACGCTATTCCTCTAGTGACCACGTGCCCCTCAACTCCTGGGCTAGCTGCGGTCCCCGACGAGTCACATTATGAACCCCGCGGATATCGCCTAATGGGGCCTTTAATCAACTTCTCAGAGTTTTATGCCCGACCCTCCCCGCAGGGAGGGCACAAGTGCGGTCACTACGCTTGGCCGCATGGCTGAGCTGACGATTCCCGCCGATCTCAAACCCACCGACGGCCGCTTCGGCTGCGGGCCGTCGAAGGTGCGGCCGGAGCAGTTGGCCGCGCTTGCCGCCGCAGGCGACCTGTTCGGCACCTCGCATCGGCAGGCGCCGGTGAAGAACCTTGTCGGCCGGGTCCGCGACGGCGTCAGGGACTTGTTCGGCGCACCCGACGGCTACGAGGTGATCCTCGGCAACGGCGGCTCGACGGCGTTCTGGGACGCCGCTGCGTTCGGGCTCATCGACAAGCGCTCCCTGCACCTGACCTACGGCGAGTTCAGCGCGAAGTTCGCCTCGGCGGTGAGCAAGAACCCGTATGTCGGCGACCCGGTCGTTATCAAGGCCGATCCTGGCAGTGCCCCGCAACCGCAGTCGGACCCGTCCGTCGACGTCATCGCGTGGGCGCACAACGAGACGTCGACCGGTGTGGCGGTGCCCGTCCAGCGTCCGGAGGGCTCCGGGGACGCCCTGGTGGTCATCGACGCCACCTCGGCGGCGGGCGGCCTCCCCGTGGACATCACCGACGTCGACGCGTATTACTTTGCGCCGCAGAAGAATTTCGCCAGCGACGGCGGGCTCTGGATCGCGGTCGCCTCCCCCGCCGCCCTGGCGCGGATTGAATCGATCGCGGCATCGGGCCGCTGGGTGCCCGACTTCCTCTCGCTGCCCATCGCGGTCGAGAACAGCCTGAAAAACCAGACCTACAACACCCCGGCGATCGGCACGCTGATCCTGCTCGCCGAGCAGCTCGACTGGATGCTGTCCAACGGCGGCCTTGACTGGGCCGTGAAACGCACCGCGGACTCGTCTGCGCGGCTGTACTCGTGGGCAGAGGCGTCGGCGTACGCGACGCCGTTCGTCGCCGATCCCGCGCACCGGTCACAGGTCGTCGGCACCATTGACTTCTCCGACGACGTGGACGCCGCGGCCGTCGCCAAGACGCTGCGGGCTAACGGCATCGTCGACACCGAGCCCTATCGCAAACTCGGCCGCAACCAGCTGCGGATCGCCATGTTCACGGCCGTCGATCCGGATGACGTGAGCGCGTTGACACAGTGCATCGACTGGGTCACCGAACGCCTCTGACCTCGGGCGTGTCGGCCGGGTAACAAGCCGATGACGCAGTAGGGTGGGCTGCTAATCGGGCACGGCGTCCAGGCGCCATCCAAGCCCGAAGGAGGTCGGCATGCGGGAACTCAGAGTCGTCGGACTAGACGTTGACGGCAAACGCATAATCTGCGAAAGCGACGACCCAGGCGAGAAGTTCATTCTGCGTGCCGACGACCGGTTGCGGGCCGCCGTGCGCGGCGACAAATCCGGCGTCAGCAAAACTCAAACCGATACTGAGGTTCCGAACGTGCTGAGCCCCAAGGAGATTCAAGCCAGGATTCGCGCGGGCGCATCCATCGAGCAGGTCGCCGAATCGGCGGGCGTTGATGTCTCCCGGGTCGAGCGGTTCGCTCACCCTGTGCTGCTCGAGCGCTCTCGCGCGGCCGAACTGGCAACTGCGGCACACCCCGTGCTCGCCGACGGCCCTGCGGTGCTCACGCTGCTGGAGACCATAACGACGGCGCTGATCGCCCGCGGACTGAACCCCGACTCCGTCAACTGGGACGCGTGGCGCAACGAGGACGGCCGCTGGACCGTGCAGCTGTCCTGGCAGGCGGGTCATTCCGAGAACGCAGCGCATTTCCGGTTCACACCCGGCGCGCACGGCGGCACGGTGACCGCCTTCGACGATGCGGCGTGCGAGCTGATCGACCCCGATTTCGCCAGGCCGCCGCTGCGGCCGGTGGCGCCGGTCGCTCAGATGGCGGTCGAAGAGCCCGAACCGCCGGTGCAGGTCGAGCAGGTGCCGGAACCACCCAAGCCGGCGCGGACGCCGCGCGCCCGCAAGGCCAAGCCACCGGTACCGGCCTGGGAAGACGTGCTCCTAGGGGTGCGCTCCAGCGGTCAGGGCGGCTAGCTCAACGTCAACGCCAGCAGGGCCAGCCACGCACCTGCCACACCGACGCCGAGACCGAGCACGAACCACCGCAGCACCGGGGTCGCCCGCCAACCCCACACCGTCGGCGCAAGTCCGCCAACCGCCACGAGGTTGAGCCCGACGGCGACAAGTGGATGGACCCGGATCAATCCGATGCTCAACACGACCACCGCGCCCGCGGTCACGACGGCGACGAAGGCCGCAACGGCCAGACCGGTTCCCCACGGCGTCGCGTCGTCCGTCACGGGCCAAATCTAGCCCGCTCGTAGAACGCCAGCGCGGCAGCCGTCGCCACATTGAGCGAGTCGGTGCCCCGTGACATCGGAATCCGCACCCGGATATCGCTGGCGCGCATGGCCGTCTCGGTCAGGCCGGGCCCCTCAGCGCCGACAAGGAACGCGACACGGTCGTCGGTCACCGTGGCCATCGCCTCGGCCAGGGTCGCGGCACCGGCGTCGGGCGTCATCGCCATCACCCGAAAACCTCTGTCGCGCAGGACAGTCAGATCCGAAGGCCACGCCGCCGCCCACGCATACGGCACCAGCAGGGCATGTCCCATCGACACGCGTACGGCGCGGCGGTACAGCGGATCCGCACAGCCGGTACCGAACACCACCGCATCTACACCGAGGCCCGCGGCGTTACGGAAAACCGAGCCGAGGTTCTCGTGGTCGTTGACGCCTTCGAGCACCGCGACCGTGCGTGCGCCGTCGAGCACATCGGCTACCGACAACTCACCAGGGCGCGAGGCCGCGGCGAGCACTCCGCGATTGAGATGGAACCCGACGACGTCGGCCATCACCTCGGCGGACACCCGGTAATAGGGCGCGTCGGTGGCATCGAGGTCGTCAGCCAGCTCACGCAGCCTGCGATCGGTGCCCAGCATCGCGCGAGGACGAAACCGCGACGCCAGCATCCGCTGCACGACGAGCACGCCCTCCGCGATCACCAACCCTTTCCCCGACGGCAGATCGGGCCTGCGGTCGATGCTGTTGAGGTCGCGGAAATCATCCAGCCGCGGGTCGGCGGGATCGTCGACGTCGACGACGGCACTCATGCCCGCAAGCTACGCGACGCCTGGCTCAGGTGTTTTGGTCAACGAGCGCCGACATCAGGTCGGCAGCTATCAGCAAAGCCCTGCGCTGTTCGGCATTGAAGTGCGCAAGCCGTTCTTTGAGCCATTCCTGGCTAGCTTTGCGCTCCGCTTCGATCAATTCCGTTCCCGACGGTGAAACCGATACCAAGACCTGACGGCCGTCGACCGGATGCGCGCTTCGCGCCACGAATCCGAGTTCGGCGAGGGAGGCGATTACCCGCGTCATCGACGGTGGCCGAACTCGTTCCCGCAGCGCCAGTGCGCCGGGTGTCATCGCACCCTCTTTGGCAAGCGTCGACAGCGCCGACAACTGCGATAAGGAGACCGACGATTCCGGACGGCGAAAACGCAATTGGCGCGCCAAGCGCATAACGGCCAGCGACAGGTCGCTTGCCAACCGGGAATCAGCGTCCTTCACAAGTCAAAGAATAGCCAGCAATTCGTTCGATGCGCAGCAAAACACGTTGGGCTTCCTCGTCGGGGGGTTCGAGGACTAGGTTGGAAGTCGATGAGCCAGGAACCGCCCGCACCCGCGGAGCCTAAACCCCCTGCCCTGCCTACGATCCTGCTGGAACCGTGGCCGGTCATCATCGTGATCGCGGTCGGCTGGCTGGTCGCCACGATCCTGGCCTTCACGATCGCAGGGCTACACGAATGGCGGCCCGTCGCCGTGGCCGGTCTCGGCGTCGGTGTCCTCGGGACATCGATTTTTCTTTTGCAGCGCCGCGCAGTTCGCCGCGGATCCCGCGGCGCCCAGAGCGGCCTCAGCTAACCCGAGAACACGTCAGCGAGGAGAGGCAGTGGCTAGGGCCGCGGTGGCGGACACAGATATATACCGATGCTGTCTGGCAAAGGGTTGGGAATTGGACTGGTGATGTCGCTCGATGCGCGCACGAGCCCGCGGTGCCGTTCGATGGGGACACTTCGTCCGCTTCGCATGTGCCCCCGCGACCGACGCCGGATATCTGTTGTGTCGGGTAAGGAGCGTCATCACCGACTCATTTCCGGGAACGAGACGACGTTTCGAATGAACACCGACAACATCATGCGGAGTGATTGATTGTCAGCGTCGGCAAATACAATTCGGTGCGCTAACGGCAGGAAACCCTCGAGTTGACCGGCACCTCCACAGAAGAGCAGCGCCTGCGCGACCTGAAACTGTTGCGCCGGGTACGCGACCGGATGGATCGCGAGTATGCGCAGCCACTCGACGTCGAGGCGCTGGCGCGCGGCGTGAACATGTCGGCGGGACATCTGTCGCGCCAGTTCAAGCTCGCTACGGCGAATCCCCCTACTCCTATCTGATGACGCGGCGCATCGAGCGTGCGATGGCGCTGCTGCGGCGCGGCGACATGTCGGTGACCGAGGTCTGCTTCGCGGTCGGGTGCTCGTCGTTGGGCAACTTCAGCACCCGGTTCACCGAACTCGTCGGCATGCCGCCGAGCGCCTACCGGGAGCAGGCCGTCGGCGCGACGCAGGGGATGCCGCCGTGTGTCGAGAAGCAGGTGACCCGACCGATCAGGAATCGAGAAGCGCCCGCCACGCGGCTGCACCTAGCGTGATCGTCATGGACATCACGATCAACGCGAGTTTCCTTCCCCACGAAGACCCCGAACAGTCCCTGGCCTTCTACCGCGACGCTCTCGGCTTCGAGGTCCGGAAGGACGTCGGCCGGGACAAGATGCGCTGGATCACCATCGGGCCTGCGGGCAGACCGGACATGAACATCGTGCTGACGCCGCCCGCCGCCGATCCGGGAGTCACCGACGACGAGCGCCGGGTGATCGCCGAGATGATGGCCAAGGGCACCTACGCGAGCATCATGCTGGCCACCACCGACCTCGAAGCCGTGTTCGAACGGGCGCAGGCCAGCGGTGCGGATGTCATGCAGGAGCCCACCGATCAGCCGTGGGGCTCGCGCGACTGCGCGTTCCGCGACCCCGCCGGGAACACGGTTCGCATCCAACAGGTCGCATGACTATCGCCGAAGACTAATTAGGAGTGAGGATCGCAGCGAGGCACGAGCGAGGACCGGAGCGACTATGAGTCGAGACAAGATCGCCGACAGCCACGACCTGATCCGGGTCACCGGCGCCAGGGAGAACAACCTCAAGGACGTCAACGTCGAGCTGCCGAAGCGGCGGCTGACGGTGTTCACCGGTGTCTCGGGATCGGGTAAGAGCTCGCTGGTGTTCGACACCATCGCCGCGGAGTCGCAACGGCTCATCAACGAGACCTACAGCGCGTTCGTGCAGGGCTTCATGCCCACCCTTGCGCGTCCCGAGGTCGACGTCCTTGAAGGACTGACCACGGCGATCATCGTCGACCAGCAGCGGATGGGTGCCGATCCCCGTTCGACCGTCGGCACCGCAACGGACACCGGAGCGATGCTGCGCATCCTGTTCAGTAGGCTCGGCAAGCCACACATCGGTTCACCGCAGGCCTTTTCGTTCAATGTCGCTTCGATCAGTGGAGCGGGCGCGGTCACCATCGAGAAGGCGGGCCGGACCGTCAAGGAACGTCGCGAGTTCGCCGTCACCGGCGGCATGTGCCCACGGTGCGAGGGGCGGGGCTCGATCAACGACATCGATCTGACCGCGTTGTACGACGGCACCAAGTCGCTCAACGGAGGTGCGTTGACAATCCCCGGCTACAGCATGGAGGGCTGGCACGGCCGAATCTTGCGTGGCTGCGGCTTCTTCGACGCCGACAAGCCGATCAATGAGTTCACCAGGAAAGAACTCGACGCGCTTTTGTACAAGGAAGCGACCAAGATCAAGGTCGACGGAATCAACCTGACTCACCTCGGGCTCATCCCGCAGATCCAGAAGTCGTTTCTGGCCAAAGACGTCGAGGCGATGCAGCCGCACATCAGAGCGTTCGTCGAGCGCGCAGTCACCTTCACCACATGCCCGGACTGCGACGGCACCAGGCTGTCGGAGACGGCGCGTTCGTCGAAGATCAACGGCGTCAACATCGCCGACGTCTGCGCCATGCAGATCAGCGATCTCGCCGAGTGGGTGGAAGGCGTCGAGGGTGAGTCAGTCGCGCCGTTGTTGGCGGCGCTGCGGCACACACTGAACTCGTTCGTCGAGATCGGGCTGGGCTATCTGTCGCTGAACCGCCCAGCGGGCACACTGTCGGGCGGCGAGGCGCAACGCGTCAAGATGATCCGCCACCTCGGGTCCTCTCACCGATGTCACCTACGTCTTCGACGAGCCGACGGTCGGCCTGCATCCGCACGACATCGCCCGGATGAACGACCTGCTGCTGCGTTTGCGCGACAAGGGCAACACCGTGCTCGTGGTGGAGCACAAGCCCGAGGTCATCGAAATCGCCGATTACGTCGTCGATCTGGGCGCAGGGGCCGGCACCGCCGGTGGCGAAGTGGTGTTCGAGGGCAACGTCGGCGACCTTCGCACGAGCAGTACCGTCACCGGCCGTCATCTCGGCGATCGCGCCACGCTCAAGGCCAAGGTTCGCCCGTGGTCCGAAGCGCTCGAGGTACGCGGCGCCGACACCAACAACCTGCGCGACGTCGACGTCGATATCCCGCTGGGGGTGCTGACGGTCATCACCGGTGTGGCCGGCGATCCAGATCAAATCGTCGGTCTCTCAGCAACCCAATGACTGAGCAGCGGCGATATCCCGGCAATAGTGCAAACACAGCCGAATTGGCCCTATTTGTCCCAAGATTTCAGTAGACCTATAGGCACCCGAGTAAGAAACGGACGAACCTGTCAGTACGTCCCGTGACAACGAAGCACATCTCTGGCTGGCCGAGTGGAACTGAGAAGAGTTGACCTGGCCACCAACGCGATGCGGATCGCTTGCTCAGGCGAAACCCTGTGCCCGTCGACCTCGGCCCCGTCGGCGATGTGATCAAAACCCCCTTTGACCCAGCCGTTGAAGGCGTTGCCGCGTGGGCCACAGCCTCTGGAGACGAGAGCGCCGCCGCCCGCCTCAGTTCGACCCGTCTCGTTAGAAAGCTTGGGCAGGATGAATGAGAAGGGAGCGGTTCGCCCGCCTGCGGCGCACGAGCTGACCTGGGCGTCACCGAACCCTGTACCGGAAAGGGTCGTAGGGCGGCAACTTCGCAATCTAGCTGCCGGGAAAGCGAAACCCCTCCGCCGGTTCGGTCGTGGAATTACGGCTTCTTGAAGGCGTCCTTGGCCTTCTCACCAGCGCCTTTGAGGTCGGACTTCGTCTGGTCGGACTTGCCCCGATTCTGAATGGTTCTGTCACCGGTGAGTTTGCCGAACGCTTCCTTAACCTTGCCAAGAAGGCCCTGGCCCTGGTTCTTCGCCTTATCCGTACCGCTCATGGGAACTTCTCCTTCTCACCGGGAAAATCGGCCTGCTGGCCGAGTCGGTGACATAGAGGTGTACCTCGTGGGCCAATCGCCAAACGTCAAGGTCGTTCCATTAGGTTCATCCGACTCGCGGTCGCGGTCGCGCCGGTCATGGTCGTTCATCAGGGGCACTGGACCGAACGCTAGCCAAGAACCCGCGCACCACTGGGGTAGCCGTCACCACGGACATCACAATTGTGGCAACTACCAGCGGAAGCCAGATCGGACGAGAGTGGTCGGCATGCCAGATAACCACCATGAACAACAGGGTCGTGACAAACACCACGATGTCGCGCCAGTGTTCGGTGAAATATTTGGTCTTCCTCTTAAACTCCCGACTCTTCTCTTGAGCCACGAGGAGGGCTTCGACGTGCTCTGCGATCACTCGCTTGAACGCGGCTCGACGGGCCACCTCGTCTTCCGGAATCCGCTGCAGTAAGTCCAGTTCCGAAATGATGACGGCGCGCAAGTCTGCACCACTCGGTCCCGATTTGCCCGCCATGCCGCCGAGCAGAAGGCCACCGGCTAGCGGTGCCACACCTGTCACGATTGCACCCACACCAACCATGGACCATCGCCTCCTTCGGTCACTTCACTAACCCTGCAGCCAGTGTTTCAGGAGTTCACCTCGCCCATTGAAGAACCGTGTGAAGCGTAGGGCGGCGGCACCGACGAGCAGAGATCACCCGTCGGCACCGCTTCACCTACTTGCGGACCAGAGTGCAACTGGGGCGTAGATGTGTTCCTACGCCCGAACCATGGTCCAACTGGGCTGGTGGTAGTCACCCGGACCCGGGCAGCGCACATCCATCGCAGCGGTGTTGACCCAAAGCGCGGTCAGGCACAACAGCCGGACCGCGCTTCAGCTCAGCCGGTTCACTACTACGCCGGGGCCAGCGTGATGTTGTGCGACTCTCCGGGGGCCTTCACTACGTTGTCGCAAGTGTTGTCCGGTATGACCTCCCGGAACCAGCCCGTCAATGACACCGGGTCGACTTGGTAGTACATCTTGACGGGTGCGTGGCGTGAGTATCCGTGCAGGTGACGTTACTGGGGAGTTCCCGCCACCACTCCCACGCGGTGGCACCGACGGGGTTGGCGCGTACGGTCCACCCCTGGCCGGTCTCGCCGCCATCACTGGTCACGTCTAGGCAATTGTCCCCGCAGGGGGTAAACGTCCACCGGGCTGTGTCGTCAGGGTTATCCACCGTGACTTTGTTGTACGTCCCGCTGATCGGCGCTCCGGCCTAAGCTGTAGCCACCGGAACCGGCTCGCTGACGTCGGGCTGGGCTACCTCACGCTGGGCCAACCGTTGACCACGCTGTCCGGCGGCGAGCGGCAACGGCTGGAGCTGGCATCCCAGATGGGCGACAAGGCGGGCGTCTACGTCCTAGACGAGCCGACCTCGGGTCTGCACCTCGCCGACATCGAGCAGCTCCTCGGGCTGCTGGATCGGCTCGTCGACTCCGGTAAGTCCGTCATCGTCATCGAGCATCATCAGGCGGTGATGGCGCACGCCGACTGGATCATCGATCTTGGGCCGGGAGCCGGCCACGACGGGGGCACGGTGGTCTTCGAAGGCACACCCGCCGAGTTGGTCGCCGCGGCGAGGCGGAGTGAGCATGCTGGGCCCACGCCCGCAGGGCAGGGGACGACGAAGGAGCGAGGAGCGGAGCGACAACGCAGCGCGGCATAACAGGTACCACCCAAAGGTCAACCCTGACCGGTGAGCACCTGGCCGACTACGTCGGGTTCTGATCGGCCTCGTCGGTCGGAGCCTGCGGATCGTCGGTCGGCTGCTCGTCGGGCGGCTCGTCCTGGGCGGCCGCGGGCGGCTCATCCTCGGCGGGCGGCGGTGGCTCGACCACATCGAGGACGCCGTCGTCGTACGGGTCGTACAGCGGTGAGCCGGTGCCCGGCGGCGCGGGGGTGTCCGAGTGCGCGCCGCAACCGTATTCGGCGTCGACCACGTGGCCGTCGGCCGACAACTCGTTGGCGCAGACGCCGAACATCAGGCCGAGCGATCCGGACACCGGGACATAGAAGCCGCAGTCGCGGCACACCCTTCGGGTGGACCTGGCCATCGTCGACCCAGGCCCGTAGTCGCCGTCGTGCCAGCGTTCAGCGGCGTCGAGCCGACCCAGCCGGCTGAGCAGGCGCCGCCGACCCAGCCCGAGCTCGTAGGCGACGTCGTCGATTGCGGGATCTCCGGTCGCGGCGAAGCCGGGCACCAGGCGCGGGTCTTCGACGGGTGGGGACAGCAGGTCGCCGGGGCCGAGATCGCCAGGCCGCAGCCGCTCTTCCCAGGGCACCCACTTCGGCGCCAGCAGCGCCGTCGGCCCCGGGACCAGCACCACTTCGCTGATCGTCGCGTGGTCGGCACCGGGATGCGCCGCCACCACGACCGCCCACTGCCAGCCCTGATAGCCGGGCTGGTTGGCCAGGAAACGATGGGTGGCGGCGGTGGAGTCGTCGAACGTGGCGCCCAGATAGTCGCCGACGGTGTCGCCGCTGTGCTCGATGATCGCCGCGCGCGCGAGGTCGACGGCGCCCATCAGCACCGCCTCCAGGTCCGCCGACCGCTCGGTCGCCGGTGTCGCCGAGCTGTCCTCGGTGGATTCCGTCACGCTGTCCACGAACTTAATAGTGCCCGACCGGTCTGTGCGCAGCCACACCCGGTCGGCTGCACGACGCCGTCCCCGTGATGGGGGAGAATCTCATTGTGAGCGGATCGGGGCGTGACCCAAGGGACGGCGCGGGCGCTCGTGATCCCCGGTACTACCCGCCGCGCCCGCCCGCCGACCACGGTGATGGGGGGCACCGCCCCCGTGGCGACGAACACCCCGGCATGGCGAACTACCCCAGCGACGGGGTGGATCACCGGCGTCAGCGACGTTCCCCACCGAGCGCGAACCGCTATCTGCCGCCGCTCGAGGAGCGGGCGTCGGCCCGCAGCGATCCCGGCATCGGAGAGGGTCTCGGGCAGAAGCCGCCTGGCCCACGCGGTGCAGCCCAGCGCAGCCGCGAGATGGGCTCGAAGATGTACGGCCTGTTTCACCGGGCTGCGACCGCAGACGGCGCCGACAAGTCGGGGCTCACCGCGCTGACCTATCCGGTGATGGCCAACTTCGCCGTCGATGCGGCGATGGCCGTCGCGCTGGCCAACACATTGTTCTTCGCCGCCGCCTCCGGGGAGAGCAAGAGCAAGGTCGCGCTGTACCTGCTCATCACGATCGCGCCCTTTGCGATCATCGCGCCGCTGATCGGTCCCGCGCTGGACCGGTTGCAGCATGGCCGCAGGCTCGCGCTGGCCATGTCGTTCGCGTTGCGCACGGTGCTTGTGGTGGTCCTGATCGCCAATTACGACGGCGCGACGGGCGGCTACCCGTCATGGGTGCTCTACCCGTGTGCGCTGGGAATGATGGTGTTGTCCAAGTCATTCAGCGTGTTGCGCAGCGCGGTGACGCCGCGTGTGCTGCCACCGACCATCGACCTGGTGCGGGTCAACTCGCGGCTCACCGTATTCGGGCTGCTCGGCGGGACCATCGTCGGCGGAGGGGTGGCCGTCGGCGCCGAGTACCTGTTCAACCTCTTCGGCATGCCAGGTGCGCTGTATGTCATCGTCGCGCTCACGTTGGCGGGCGCCGCGCTGTCGATGCGCATCCCCAAATGGGTCGAGGTCACCGAGGGTGAAGTGCCCACCACGCTGAGCTATCACGGCGGGGACGACGAACTGCGGCGTCATCCGCAGCGCTCACCAGAACAGGGGAAAGCCCGACAGCCGTTGGGCCGCAACATCATCACCTCGCTGTGGGGCAACTGCACGATCAAGGTGATGGTCGGCTTCCTGTTCCTCTACCCCGCGTTCGTGGCCAAGTCGCACGACAAGAGCGGCTGGGAGCAGTTGATGATTCTGGGCCTGATCGGGGCCGCGGCGGCGATCGGAAACTTCGGCGGCAACTACGCCAGCGCACGGCTGCAGCTCGGCCGTCCGGCGCAGCTGGTCGTGCGCAGCACGATCGCGGTCACCCTGGCAGCGCTGGCGACGGCACTCACCGGCAAGCTGATGGTGGCGGCACTGGCGGCGCTCGTCACCGCGGCGGCGGCAGCAGTCGCGAAGGCCTCGCTCGACGCTTCACTTCAGGACGACCTGCCCGAGGAGTCGCGCGCTTCGGCGTTCGGTCGTTCGGAGTCGCTGCTGCAGCTGGCGTGGGTGGCCGGCGGCGCGACGGGGGTGCTCGTGTACACCCAACTGCACATTGGCTTCACGGTGATCTCGACGATTCTGATCCTCGGTCTGGCGCAGACTTTGGTGAGCTATCGCGGCGACTCCCTCATTCCGGGCCTCGGCGGTAATCGGCCCGTGCTCGCGGCCCAGGAGGGTGCTTGGCACGATCCGGCTGGGGTGCCCCGCGAGTGAGGAAAGGTCTGGCGGTGCTCGCAGCCGTCGTCGTGCTGGCGTCCGTCGCGACCGGCGTACTCATCTGGCGGTTGACCCGTCACCCGGCGTCCGAGCATCCGGAGATCAGCGCCTACACGCGCGGGCAGTTGGTGCGCATCGGCCCGTACCAGTACTGCGCGGTGCTCAACCCCACGGACTGTGAAACCCCGCGCGCCGACGGTGAATTGGCAGTCGACCCGCGACACACCGATCCCATTCAACTGTCGGTGCCGCCCGCCATCGCCGACGCGCCCTGGATCCTGGTACGCACCTACGAGGACTCCGACGTCGTCAACGAGTTCCGGCCCGCCACCACGCACGCGGTCACCATCCCCACGATGGACCCGCGTCGCGGGCGACTCTTCGGGTTCGCCGTGCAGTTACCCACGCTGGTCCGCGACGAGCAGGGCAACGAGTTCCCGTGGACGCACGCCGAGTGGTCGGTGAAGACTGCCTGGTCCTAGGCCGCTCCATGCCCGGCCGGTACCCGCTCGCCGTCCCGCGTCGGCCCCGGCGGCGTACCGTCGCCGAACGGCCTGCCGCCCAAGGCTTCCCGATCGTGCGGGGTCAACCAGTTGGACAGGTCAGGCCCCTTCGGGACGATGCGCGTCGGGTTGATGTCGGTGTGCACGATGTAGTAGTGCTGCTTGATCTGCACGAAGTCGACGGTGTCGCCGAAGCCGGGCGTCTGGAACAGGTCACGCGCGTAGGCCCACAACGCAGGCATCTCGTCGAGCTTGGACCGGTTGCACTTGAAATGCCCGTGATAGACGGGATCGAAGCGGGCCAGCGTGGTGAACAACCGGACGTCGGCCTCGGTGATGTTGTCCCCCACCAGATATCGCTGATTTTCCAGCCTCGCGTTGAGCCAGTCCAGCGCGGTGAACAGCCGGTCGTAGGCACTGTCGTAGGCCTGCTGCGAACCGGCGAAACCGCAGCGGTACACGCCGTTGTTGACCTCGGTGTAGATGCGTTGGGCGACCTCGTCGATCTCGTCACGCAGCGCTTCGGGATACAGCTGCGGTGCGCCGTCGCGGTGACACTGCGTCCACTCGCCCGAGAAGTCGAGCGTCATCTGCGGGAAATCGTTGGTGACCACCTGACCGGTGGGCACGTCGACGATCGCCGGAACCGTGATGCCCTTCTCGTAGTCGGGGAAGCGGGCGAAGTAGGCGTCCTGCAGCCGCGGGATCTTGAGCACCGGGTCGACGCCGCCGGGGTCCAGATCGAAGGTCCAGCTGCGCTCGTCGTGGGTGGGCCCGCAGAAGCCGATGGACAGTACGTCTTCCAGCCCGAGGAGGCGCCGCACGATGATTGCGCGGTTGGCCCACGGACAGGCCCGCGCGACGATCAGCCGGTAGCGGCCGGGTTCCACGGGATAGCCGTCGCGACCGTCCGCGGTGATGCGGGTTTCGATGTACTTGGTGTCGCGGTTGAACTCACCGCCGCCGGAGACGTATGCCACGCCCCCAGCATGCCCGCTTTCCTCCGTTGACTCTGCGGCCCGGGCGCGAATCCGAGAAACTTGCGCCCTCAGCGCGGACTCAACGCCGTGTCCGCGCGAATGAGTGAGGGCTAAGCCTGGCCGTCGAGCTCGCGGGCGACGGCGCGCACCACTTCGGAGACCCGGCGCGCAACCTTGCGGTCGGGGTAACGGCCTTTGCGCAGCTCGGGCTGCACCGCGCCCTCCAGCAGCGTGATCATGTCCTCGACCATGCCGTGCAGTTCGTCGGGCGAGTGCTTGTGCTCGGCCGCAGCGGCTTCGCGGCGGGTGCGGGTCAGGCTCGGTGGCGGGTCGAGCACCTTGACGTTCAGCGCCTGCGGGCCGCGTCGGCCTGCGGCCATGCCGAATTCGACCTTCTGCCCCGCTTTGAGTCCTTCGACACCTGCGGGCAGGGCCGAGGAGCGGACGTAGACGTCCTCGCCTTCCTCCTGCGAAAGGAAGCCGAAGCCCTTGTCGGCGTCGTACCACTTAACCCGGCCGGTCGGCACTGGTCTCACCCGCTTGCAATCTCGTATCTACATAAGGAAAGCGTCCCGCCGTTTCCGCTGGGACGCGCATGCGTGATCCTACTCGGAGGCCGCCGCGACCAGCACCCCCATTACTCGGTAGGCTGAAACCACAGCTGGAGGAAGAGATGCGCCTGATCCTGAACATCATTTGGTTGGTCTTCGGCGGCCTGTGGCTGGCGTTGGGTTACCTGCTGGCGGCGCTCATCTGCTTCATCCTGATCGTCACGATCCCGTTCGGGTTCGCCTCGCTGCGCATCGCCTCCTACGCACTGTGGCCCTTCGGCCGCACGGTGATTGACAAACCCGGCACCAGGCCGGGCGCGCTCGTCGGAAACGTCATCTGGGTGCTGCTGTTCGGCATCTGGCTGGCCATCGGCCACGTCATCACCGCGGTCGCGATGGCGATCACGATCATCGGTATCCCGCTGGCGCTGGCCAACCTCAAGCTCATCCCGGTCTCGCTCGTGCCGCTGGGCAAAGAGATCGTGCCGGCCGACTCCCTGGACGCCCCCGTGCGAGCCGCCGCGTGACGGTCACCCCGCTCGGTCTTCCGTCGGTCAAGCGGCCCGTGGGGCCCGCGCCGACCGACGGGCCGCTGCTGGACACCTACGGCAGGGTCGCCACGGACCTGCGGGTGTCGCTGACCGACCGCTGCAATCTGCGCTGCACCTACTGCATGCCCGCAGAGGGGCTGGACTGGATGGCCGGTGACCAACTGCTGGGCGTCGACGAGCTGACTCGGCTGCTTCGCATCGCGGTGACGCGGCTCGGGGTCACCCGCGTTCGCTTCACCGGCGGCGAGCCACTGCTGGCCAAACGACTAGAGGACGTGGTCACCGCCACTGCCGCATTGCAGCCTCGGCCAGAAATCACGTTGACCACCAACGGAATCGGGCTCGACCGTCGCGCGGAAGGTCTCAAGCGCGCCGGGCTGAACCGGATCAATGTCTCGCTCGACACCGTCGATGCCGAGCGCTTCGCCCACATCACCCGACGCAACCGGCTCGACGATGTACTGGCCGGGCTGACCGCCGCGCATCAGGCCGGCCTGCGGCCGGTCAAGGTCAACGCCGTGCTCGACCCGGAGACCGGGCTCGAGGACGCGGTCACGCTGCTGCGCTTCTGCCTGGACCACGACTATCGGCTACGCATCATCGAGCAGATGCCGCTGGACGCCGGCCATGCATGGTCGCGTGGCACCGCACTCGGCGCCGGCGACATATTGGCGGCCCTTCAGCGCCAATTCCGGCTGACGCCCGATCCCGCTCCGCGCGGCTCGGCGCCGGCACAGCTGTGGCTGGTCGACGGCGGACCCGCCACCGTGGGCGTCATCGCGTCGGTGTCAGACGCGTTCTGTTCGGCCTGCGACCGCACCCGGCTGACCGCCGACGGCCAGGTCCGCAGCTGCCTGTTCTCCCGCGAGGAAACCGACCTGCGCGGCCTGATGCGCGCGGGCGCCGACGACGACGCCGTCGAGGCGGCATGGCGCGCGGCGATGTGGGCCAAGCCGGCGGGCCACGGCATCAACGATCCGGATTTCGTGCAGCCCGACCGCCCGATGAGCGCGATCGGCGGCTGACGGTGCGCACGCGAGGAGCAGATACAACAGTGCGCACACGAGGAGCAGATCGAACAGTGCACACGACGTCGACGGCGAGCCTGCTGCTGACCGTCCGTTATTTCGCCGCGGCACGCGCGGCTGCGGGCACTGAGAGCGAGACGGTGCGGGTGGCTCCGGGCACGACGGTCGCCGCGCTCGTCGACACCCTCGCCGCACGCGACCCGGAACTTGCCCGGGTGCTCAAACGGTGCTCGTTTCTGTGCGACGGGATCGCGGTCCGTGACGAGGGGCTAAACCTGCTCGACGGCCAGACTGTCGATGTGCTTCCGCCCTTTGCCGG
Organism: Mycobacterium sp. ITM-2016-00318; assembly: GCF_002968285.2. Lineage (NCBI taxonomy): Bacteria > Bacillati > Actinomycetota > Actinomycetes > Mycobacteriales > Mycobacteriaceae > Mycobacterium > Mycobacterium sp. ITM-2016-00318. The sequence goes on from NZ_CP134400.1 coordinate 4,591,980, forward strand.
CGGATAAAAGTGATTTCCGTCACATCACGAAATGGTCACGAACTGGCTACGGCTCCGTGACCTAGAAGATAGACCAGCAGAAACGCCCGGGATTCCTGGGCTTTTAGAACCCCATTAGGATTTGCCATCGGGCGAAACGCCGCAGGTGGCAAAAGATGAATAAAACGTGCCGAGCCGCTAGCTTCTTCCCCAAGCCAGTCGACCCTAATCGGCTAGCCCTTCCTGTCCGATAGCGCCGAGCTCCATCCGTCGGGCAGGGAAACGACGAACAACAGGGATGGAGGCGGGGGACCCACCGGTCCACCGAACTAAAAGGACCAGGAGCCGCTTGCGGCTCCTTGGGGTGAAGCCGAACCGTTCTCACCGACGGTCGGCCGGGCAACCTCTCCAGCCCGAACCCGACAGCTGACCTCGTGGGCGCATCAGAGAGGAATCAACGCACCTATGAGTGGACGGCATCGTAAGCCCGCTACATCGGCCAAATCAGTCGCAAAAGTCGCCTTCACGGGCGCAGTCATCGGTACCGGGGGCCTCGCCCTCGCCGGGCAAGCCGGCGCCGCCACCGATGGCGAATGGGACAAGGTCGCAGCCTGCGAGTCAGGCGGAAACTGGGCCATCAACACCGGCAACGGATATCAGGGCGGACTGCAGTTCTCGCCCGGCACCTGGAGCGGGCACGGCGGTGGCGAGTACGCGCCAGCTGCTCATCTCGCCTCCAAGGAAGAGCAGATCGCGGTCGCCGAGCGGGTGCTCGGCAGCCAGGGTCGCGGCGCGTGGCCGACCTGCGGTCGCGGGCTGTCCAGCGCAAGTCCACGCAACGTCGTCGAGGATGTCCAGGAGGGCGTGAACAACGCGCTGGACGCCGTTGGCCTGAACGGCGAACTGCCGCCGCCTCCGCCGGTCGATCCCGTCGCACCGCCGCCGCCTGACGCTGCCCCGGTGGACGCGATGGCCGCCCCGCCGCCGCCCGCCCCCGAACTTCCTCCCCCGCCGCCGGCCCCCGAGGCTGTTGCGCTCGACGCGCCGCTGCCAGAAGCGCCGCCCGCTTCCGAGCTTCCGCCACCGCCGGCCCCAGAGGCTGTCGCGCTCGACGCGCCGCTGCCAGAAGCGCCGCCCGCTCCGGAGCTTCCGCCGCCGCCGGCCCCAGAGGCTGTCGCGCTCGACGCGCCGCTGCCCGAAGCGCCGCCCGCTCCGGAGCTTCCGCCGCCGCCGGCTCCCGAGGCCGTCGACGTCGTCGCCCTGGACCCCTCGGCGATGCCGACCACTCCGGTGCTGCTGGAGACCCCGCACCCCGACGCCGCGCCTGCAGAGGCATCGGTGGTCGACGCCTCGCTGCAGCAGCCCGCGCCGGACTGGGATGTCGCCGAGGCGCCTGCGGACGGACCACAGCGGTGGTCGCTGCACACCACGCCGATGCCGCTCGAGCCCGCACCCGTCGTTCCGCCCGCCCCGGCACCGGCGGCGGCGCCCGATCCGCTGGCGATGGTCAACTCCGTCGACATCCCGCAGCCCGCCTTCGACGCCGCCAACCAGGCGATGACCGGTGAGCTGCCCGTGGTGCCCGCCGAGATTCCGCACCTGGTCAGCCCGGAGAACCTGCCGACCGGTACCACTCTGGACGCGGCGGCAGTACCTGCCGAGAGCGCCAACGTCGGGTACCTCAAGGAGCTGTGGCACGCGATTCAGACTCAGGACATCACGGGCAAGGACGCGCTGCTGGCGTTGACCCAGCGCCCGCTGAGCACACCCGGACCGGAAAACCTGAACACCCCCGGAGTGGCGCCGGTTCCCGGTGCGAACGTCCCGCCTGCTCCGCTCGGCGCCGAGGCCCCGATCCCCGATCCCGGTGCCGCGGTTCCGGCAGTTCCGCTGCCGCCCGCCTGATCCGGTCCGCTCAGGCGGAGTTCACCCACTCGTCGGAACCGTCGGCGAAGAACTGGTGCTTCCACACCGGTAGCCGCTCTTTCACGCGGTCGACCAACCGGGCGCAGACGTCGAACGCGGCCTGTCGGTGATCGGCCGCGACGGCGGCCACCAAGGCCGCGTCACCGATCTCGAGCCTGCCGATGCGGTGGCTGACCGCGATCGCTCGCACGCCGTCGGAGTCGGCCGCGATCTGGGCGACCACCTCAGCCAGGGTCTGCTGGGCGCTCGGATGCGCGGAGTACTCCAGCCGCGTCACCGTGCGCCCGCCGTCGTGATCGCGCACGACACCGGCGAAGCCGACGACCGCCCCTGCGGCCTGATGCCCGACGACGTCCTCGTGCTCGGACAGCTCGATGGTCTGCTCGGTCAGATCTGCACGCAGCACGACGGCGGTCATTGTCTGTGGTCCTTACCAGCGAGCTGATCGAGAGCATGCTCGAGGACGTCGTCGAGGACACCGAGACCGTCCTTGACGCCACCGGTGGAGCCCGGCAGGTTCACCACCAGCGTGCGGTCCTTCACGCCGCAGACGCCGCGCGACAATACCGATGTCGGCACGTGCGGCAGCCCCGACCGCCGGATCGCGTCGGCGAGGCCGAGAATCTGATAGTCGACGATGCCCGCAGTGGCTTCGGCGGTCCGGTCGGTCGGCGAGATACCGGTACCGCCGGACGTGATCACCACGTCCGGCTTCTCGCCGATGGCTGCCGTCAGCGCGTTGTACACATCGGCGCCGTCCGCGACCACCGTCGGAGTAGGCGTCGTGATGCCGCGGCGGTTGAGCCAATCGATGATGATCGGGCCGGTGCGGTCGGAGTAGACACCGGCCGCCGCGCGGGTCGACGCGATGACGACTCGTCCGGTCCGTGTCACGGCCGCGTCCACAGCCCCGTTTTGCCGCCTTCTTTGCGCAGCACCCGAATGTCGTCGATGCCGGCTGCGGGGTCGACGGCCTTGAGCATGTCGTAGAGGGTCAGCGCCGCCACGCTGACCGCCGTCAGCGCCTCCATCTCCACGCCGGTGCGATCGGTGCTGCGCACCGTGGCGGTGATGCCGACCTCGGTGTCGCCGATCTCGAAGTCGACGTCGACGCCGGTCAAGGCGAGCTGATGGCACAACGGAATCAGATCGCTGGTGCGTTTGGCCGCGAGGATGCCCGCGATGCGCGCGGTGGCCAGGGCGTCACCCTTGGGCAGACCGCCCGAGGCGATGAGGGCCACGACGTCCGCGCGGGTACGCAGGGTGCCCGCCGCGACGGCGGTGCGCTTGCTGGCGTCCTTGCCCGTCACGTCGACCATGTGCGCCGCACCCGTGTCGTCGAGGTGCGACAGAGTGGGGCCGGCCGGGCCGGAATGATCGGCGCCGGCCACGACTACCGGTTGACGACTGTGACCGGGTGCGTATATGGCAGCTCGTCGGAAGGCAGCGGGAACGTCAGGTCGCCGAAGGGCGACAGCGCGCCTGTCCGGTCGGCGGCCACCTCGCTGACCGCGTGATCGTCTTCGCCGGTCGCCGGCCACCCGTTGTCGACGTAGCGGGCCTTCTTCTTCTTGTCTGCCACGCTTCACATTGTGGCAGGCGCCGCGACCGGTGGCGAGACCGGCGCGGACGCGAGGTGCGAGACAGGCGTAAGCCTGCTTTACGCTGGTCAGTAATGTCCGAACACAACCCAGGCGTGCCGCTGGGCGCCTGGCTAGCGGATCTGCCTGACGAGCGGCTGATTCGGCTGCTCGAGCTGCGACCCGACCTGACTCAGCCGCCGCCGGGCAGCATCGCGGCGCTCGCCGCGCGAGCGCAGGCCAGACAATCGGTCAAGGCCGCCACCGATGAGCTGGACTTTCTGCGGTTGGCGGCACTCGACGCGCTGCTGACCCTGCACGCCGACACGACACCGGTGCCCCTGACCAAGTTGACCGCGCTGCTCGGGGATCGCGCCGACGAGGAGGCCATCGCCGCAGCGGTCGACGACCTGCGCGAGCGGGCGCTGGTATGGGGTGACTCCGAGGTCCGGGTCGCGGCCGAAGCCTCGTCGGGCCTGCCGTGGTATCCCGGCCAGGCGGTGCTCGAGGGCGCCGAACCCACCGGCGTTGAGATCGCCGACCGGCTTCCCGACATCGACGACGCGCAACGCGATCTCTTGCGGCGCCTGATGGAGGGTTCGCCGATGGGCCGCACGCGGGACGCGGCACCGGGCACGCCCGCGGACCGGCCGGTGCAACGGTTGCTTGCGGCGGGCCTGTTGCGGCAGGTCGACGCCGAAACGGTGATCCTGCCGCGACAGGTCGGCCAGGTGCTGCGCGGTGAGATCCCCGGACCGGTCGAGCTGACGCCACCGGATCCCGTGGTGTCGACGACAACCGCCAAGGATGTCGACGCGGTGGCGGCAGGCGCCGTCATCGATCTGCTGCGAGAAGTCGAGGTGGTGCTCGAAACACTCGGGGCCACACCGATTCCCGAGCTACGCAGCGGCGGCCTCGGCGTCCGGGACGTCAAGCGGTTGACGAAGGTCACCGGCATCGACGAGCCGCGGCTCGGGCTGATCCTCGAACTGTCGGCGGCAGCGGGGTTGATCGCGGCTGGACTGCCCGACCCAGAACCGGTCGACGGCACCGGACCGTTCTGGGCGCCGACGGTGGCGGCTGACCGCTTCGTCGAGTCCCCCGTCGCCGTGCGCTGGCATCAGCTGGCGTCCACCTGGCTCGACCTGCCCGGCAGGCCGGGACTGATCGGCGGTCGCGGCCCCGACGGCAAACCCTATGCGGCGCTATCGGATTCGCTGTATTCGACGGCCGCTCCGCATGACCGCCGATTGCTGTTGAGCGTGCTGGCCGACCTGCCCGACGGCGCAGGTGTGAATGCGGCCGAGGCGTCTCGGGCGATGATCTGGCGGCGCCCGCGCTGGGCGGTGCGGCTCCAGCCGCAGCCCGTCGGCGACCTGCTGACCGAGTCTCACGCACTGGGCATCGTCGGCCGCGGGGCCATCACCAGTCCAGGGCGCAAGTTGCTGGCGGGCGACGTGGGTGCCGTCGACGCGATGGCCAAGGTGCTGCCCGAGCCCATCGACCACTTCCTGTTGCAGGCCGACCTGACCGTCATCGTCCCCGGCCCGCTCGAACGCGACCTCGCCGACCAGTTGGCGTCGGTGGCAACCGTGGAGTCGGCGGGCGCGGCCATGGTGTACCGGATAAGCGAGGCGTCGATCCGCCGGGCACTGGACACCGGCCGCACCGCAAGCGAATTGCACGCGCTGTTCGAACGCCATTCGAGAACACCTGTACCGCAGGGTCTCACCTATCTCATCGACGACGTTGCGCGTCGCCACGGCCAGCTGCGGGTCGGCATGGCCGCGTCGTTCGTCCGCTGCGAGGATCCGGCGCTGCTCGCCCAGGCGGTCGGCGCCCCCGCCGCCGAGCCGCTGGAGATGCGACTGCTCGCCCCGACCGTCGCGGTGTCGCAGGCGCCGATCTCGGAGGTGCTCGCGGCACTGCGCACCGCAGGCTTCGCCCCCGCCGCCGAGGATTCCACCGGCACGATCGTCGACATCCGCGCCAGGGGGGCCCGCGTCCCGCCGCCTGCGAACCGTCGGGTTCCGCGACCGCTGACACCCCCGGCAGGACAGACGCTCAGCGCGATCGTCGCGGTGTTGCGCAAGGTGGCCTCGCAACCGTTCGCCAATATGCGGATCGATCCTGCGGTGGCGATCTCGCAGCTGCAGGAGGCGGCCCGGATGCAGTCCTCGGTGGTGATCGGCTACGTCGACCCCGCAGGGGTGGCGACTCAGCGGGTGGTGGCGCCGGTGAGCGTCCGCGGTGGTCAGCTGACCGCCTGGGATCCTGCCACCGGCCGGGTCAGGGATTTCGCGATCCACCGCGTGACCTCCGTCGTATCCGCCGACAACGACGAGGCCTGACCTCTGCCGTTCCCTCGCGCGCCTGTGCGTATGCAGTCGACGCGCCGCCACAAACCAACAGTTCACGCATGCTCGATGGACTGCGTGTCCGGGCCATCGGGATAATGGACAAAATGACCGACCGAAGACGACCGCGAGTCGAGAATGACTGACGGCCCCCTGATCGTGCAGTCCGACAAGACGGTGCTGCTTGAAGTCGACCACGAGCAAGCGGGCGCTGCCCGCGCGGCGATCGCGCCCTTCGCCGAGCTCGAGCGCGCGCCCGAGCACGTACACACCTACCGGATCACCCCGCTGGCGCTGTGGAACGCGCGCGCCGCGGGCCACGACGCCGAACAGGTCGTCGACGCGCTGGTTTCGTTCTCGCGCTACGCGGTGCCGCAGCCGCTGCTGGTCGACATCGTCGACACCATGGCCCGCTACGGCCGCCTTCAGCTGGTGAAGAGTCCGGTCCACGGCCTCACGCTGGTGAGCTTCGACCGCGCGGTGCTCGAGGAGGTGCTGCGCAACAAGAAGATCGCCCCGATGCTCGGTGCCCGCATCGACGACGACATCGTGATCGTGCACAACAGCGAGCGCGGCCGCGTCAAGCAGATGCTTCTCAAGATCGGTTGGCCCGCAGAGGATCTGGCCGGTTACGTCGACGGTGAGAAGCACGCGATCAGCCTCGACCAGAAGAACTGGCATCTGCGCGACTACCAGGAGATGGCCGCTGATTCGTTCTGGCAAGGCGGCTCGGGCGTGGTCGTACTGCCGTGCGGCGCGGGCAAGACGCTCGTCGGCGCCGCCGCCATGGCCAAGGCAGGCGCGACGACGCTCATCCTGGTCACCAACACCGTCGCGGGCAGGCAGTGGAAGCGCGAGCTCATCAATCGCACGTCGCTGACCGAGGAGGAGATCGGCGAGTACTCCGGCGAGAAGAAGGAGGTCCGCCCGGTCACCATCGCCACATACCAGGTGATCACCCGTCGCACCAAGGGCGAGTACCGCCACCTCGAACTGTTCGACAGCCGCGACTGGGGCCTGATCATCTACGACGAGGTGCACCTGCTTCCCGCGCCGGTTTTCCGGATGACGGCTGACCTGCAGTCCCGGCGGCGGCTCGGCCTGACGGCGACCCTGATCCGCGAGGACGGCCGCGAGGGCGATGTGTTCTCGCTCATCGGGCCGAAGCGCTACGACGCGCCGTGGAAGGACATCGAGGCCCAGGGCTGGATCGCGCCTGCGGAGTGCATCGAGGTGCGGGTGACGATGACCGACAACGAGCGGATGCTCTACGCCGTCGCCGAGCCCGACGAACGCTACAAGCTCTGCTCGACGGTGCACTCCAAGATCGCGGTGGTGAAGTCCATCCTCGAGCGCCATCCCGGCGAGCAGACGCTGGTGATCGGCGCGTATCTCGATCAGCTCGACGAACTGGGTGCCGAGCTCAACGCCCCGGTCATTCAGGGGTCGACGAAGACCTCCGAGCGCGAGGCCCTGTTCGACGCGTTCCGCCGCGGGGAGATCACCACGCTGGTGGTGTCGAAGGTCGCCAACTTCTCCATCGATCTTCCCGAAGCCAGTGTCGCGGTGCAGGTTTCGGGCACGTTCGGATCGCGTCAGGAGGAGGCACAGCGGCTGGGCAGGCTGCTGCGACCCAAGGCCGACGGTGGAGGTGCTGTCTTCTATTCGGTGGTGTCGCGCGACAGCCTCGACGCCGAATACGCCGCGCACCGTCAGCGCTTCCTCGCCGAGCAGGGCTACGGGTACGTCATCAAGGACGCCGACGATCTGCTGGGTCCCGCGATATGACGGCGTCGAGCGACGATCAAGCGGCGAGGAACGAGTCCGCGTTGAGGAGGTCGACCCAACGAGTTCGCCGCGTCATGCCGGTTCTCAGCGTCGCCGACGTCACTGCGGCCTCGTACGCATTCCGTGAGGTGCTGGGGCTATGCGAGGTGATGAACCTCGGCTGGATCGCCACATTCGCCGACGACGATCGCCGCCACCAGGTGAGCTTGATGACAAGGGATGCGACGGCGCCGGTCAACCCGAACGTCTCGATCGAGGTCGACGACGTCGATGCCGCCTACCGCGCCGCGGTCGACGCCGGACTGACGATCGTGCATCCGCTCAGCGACGAGGACTGGGGTGTTCGGCGCTTTTTCTTCGCGGATCCAGCAGGCAACGTCGTCAACGTACTGAGTCATCGACGTTGAAATTAGACGTGCGGCCCAACAGGTTTCACGACGGTCAGTAGCACAACGGCGTCCTCGAGCGCCTGCAGTCCATGCCGCGACGCCGGTATGACGATGTGATCCCCCGGCGAGCCCTCCCAATTCGCGTCCGCATTGGTGACCCGGACCCGCCCCTGCAGGACCTGCAGCGTCGCCTCGCCCGGGCTCTCGTGGTCGTCGAGACCGCTGCCACCCCTCAGCGCGATCAGAGTCTGGCGCAACGAATGCTCGTGGCCGCCGTAGACGGTGTGTGAGCTGCGACCGCTGCTGGCCGCACGTGCCGTTTCGAGATGCTCACGCGCAAGCGCGGTGAGAGAAACCTTGTTCATATATTCGGCATCCTTCGTCAGACGATCGGACATGCAATCGGGCGCTTATGCCATGACCCGCCTCGATCTGGGCTGGCAAGCCGAACCATGACCTACTCCACCATTCTCGTCCTTCGTAGAAGCGGCAAGTCGCCAACGGGCGTCTGAGGCGAAGCCTCTCAGCTGGAAGCGAATTAGTCGTGGCATACCTGCCCACCTCCGACGCACCATCGGCTGATGCACCCGCACTGGGCTCACGTCGGACGCGGCGCCGCGGCCATGGGCGCCGCCATGGGAATCGGGCGCTTCGCCTACACGCCGATCCTGCCGCTGATGACCACACAGGCCGCAATCGCCCCCGCACTGGCAGGCCAACTGGCAACCGCGAACTACGCCGGATACCAGCGCGGTCGTGTTCGTCACCGCCGTCACCTCGATGCTCGACCACCTCGCCGATCATTCACCGCACATGTCGGGATGGGGTTTCGGTGGAGTGCGCATCGGCATCGCTCTCTCCGCGCCGCTGCGTCGCGAATCGGCTAGCCTCGTTCTTCATGACGCGAAGAATCGCCGCCGCGGCGATCGCAGGGACGGTCATCGGATTCGGCGCGTTGAGCCTGGCAGCCCACGCTAACGCGGAACCGCCACCGCCTCCTCCTGCGCCGGGCGAGCCGATTCCCCCAGGTCAGCCCGTGTTCGTGATTCCAGAAGGCGATGTCGTCGCCGCGCCTGCGCCGCCGCCGGTCGGGCCGCCGATGGTGCCGGAAATCCAGAACCCGAAGTACGGGTCAGGGAACTCGAGTGGCCCGCTGGGGTTCCTCAAGGACGCCTGGAATCAGGCCAAGGACCCCTACGGTTTCGCCGAGACACCGGAAGGCCAGATGCCCGGCGGCCATCCCCCGCCACCGGGTGCCGGTCCTGCGCCGCAGCTGCCGCCCGGCTTCACGTCGCTGAACGCACCCGGTTCCGAAGCCCCGCCGAGCGCGGAAACTTCCGGCGGGCCGCCGCTGCCCGAGGGCTACTACCCGTTGACCGGTCCACCGCCGCCCGGGTACTTCGACGCACCGCCACCCGCACCGGGCACGGTGCCGATCACGCCGATCCCCTAGCCGGAGCTAGCTCAGCTCGGGGATGACCTTCTGCTCGAACAGCTCGATGCCGGAGCGGTCGTAGGCCGCCTCGGGGAAGTAGAGGATGGCGTACTCGCACCCGAGGTCGCGCATCCGCTTCAGCCGCTCGACGGCCTGTTCGGGTGTGCAGCCAAGCGAATCGGTTGACTTCACCATGTTCAGCATCGAGTCGACCGCCTGCTCGTTGGCGACGGCTACCTGCTTGCTCCGGATTCTCGCGATGCGGTCGGACACGTCGGCCTCCGTGTCGCCGATGACGGCGTTGAAGTTGGCCGAGCGGACGATCGCGTCGTATTCGGTACCGACGTTGCGGCAATGATCGGCCAGCACCTGGGACTTGTGCGCGAAGACGTCGGGCTCGGAGCTGAAGTTGGTGTAGCGCGCGTATTTCGCGGCGATCTTCAGCGTCACCTTCTCGCCGCCGCCGGCAATCCAGAGCGGCGGGCCGCCGTCCTGCAACGGCTTCGGCGCGACGATCGCGTTGTCGACCTGATAGTGCTTGCCCTGCAACGTGACTCGGCCGTCGCGCCATGCGTCGCGCATGATCTGGACCCCCTCGTCGAGTCGGCCGAGCCGCTCACCCGCCGACGGGAACCCGTAGCCGTAGGCGCGCCATTCGTGCTCATACCAGCCGCCGCCGATGCCCATCTGGACGCGGCCGCCGGAGATGATGTCCGCGGTGGCCGCCACCTTCGCCAGATACACCGGGTTGCGGTAGCTCATCGCGGTGCACATCTGCCCGAGCTTGATCCGCGATGTGCTCGCCGCATATGCCGACATCAGCGACCACGCCTCGTGCGTCGCCTCGTCCGTCGGCACGGGCACGGTGTGGAAGTGGTCGTACACCCATAGCGAATCCCACTCGCCGTTGTCGGCGTAGGTGGCCAGTTCATGCATCACCTGCCAGTGGTTCTCGGTGGGAATGTCGACGAGGTCGAGGCGCCAGCCCTGCGGAATGAACAGTCCGAAGTCCATGACGTTCGACTCTATGCCTCCGCCTGAACCGCCGAATTCTGCGGCTCGGTTGTGCCTCGCACCGCGATCGCAGCCCTCGTGCAGAATTCGATGTGGAGTCGGACGTCGGCTTAGGTGACTACCTTGAAGCTCATGGCTCTTTCCAAGGAAGAACGCGAGCAGTTTCTGGCCGAACCCCATACCGCGGCGCTGTCGGTGAGCGCCGGCGACAAGCGCGGCCCGCTGACGGTGCCGGTCTGGTACCAGTACGCACCCGGCGGCGAGCCGTGGGTGCTCACCGGTGAAGGCTCCCGCAAGCACCGGCTCATAGAGACGCAGGGCGAGTTCACGCTGATGGTCCAGCGCCTCGACCCCACCGTCCGCTACGTCGCGGTGGACGGTCCAGTCAGCCGCATCGAACCCGGCACCGACGAACTCCTCGTCGAGGTGACCAAGCGTTACCTGCCGCCCGAGGCGGTGGAGCCCTACCTCGAGATCGCCCGTCGCGAACACGGCCCCTCCGTGGTCATCCACATGAAGCCGGAGCACTGGCTCTCGGCCGACCTCGGCGGCTTCTGACATGAGCTCCCGGCAGCTGCTGTTCCGGACCTTCTACCGGTTCGGTTTCACCCCGTGGGACGGTCATCCGCTGCCGACCAGCCTGGCGAATTTGATTGAAGGCGACCGGTCGCCGACTCCCGCAACGGCGCTCGACATCGGTTGCGGCACAGGCGACAACTCCATTTACCTGGCCGACCACGGCTGGCAGGTCACCGGCGTTGATTATGTACAGAAGGCCGTCGACAAGGCACGGGCGAAGGCCTTGGCCAAAGGCGTCGATGTTCGGTTCGAGCAGGCCGATGTCACCCGGCTGTGCGAGGAGAACATCGGATCGGGCTTCTCGCTCATCGTCGACAACGGCTGCCTGCACGGGATGAACGACGAGGACCGACACGACTACGTGCGGGAGGTGACGGCGGCGGCGGCGCCCGGCGCCCGACTCCTCCTCGTCGAGTTCATTCCCGGCGGCTCCTACGGAGTGCCCGGCATCGAACCCTCGGAGGTCGCAGAGCGATTCGAGGGTCCGTGGACGCTGCTGTCGTCGGGCAGCGAGCCCGCCATGGACCACAACGGTAAGGATCCCGTCAGGTACTACCTGCTTGCGCGCGCCTCGTAGAGCGCCGCGACAGCGGGGATGCTGACCTTCAGCGCGGGGTTGCGCGGCAGGTCGTCGACGACGGTGAACGCGACGGGCACGTTGTAGACCGGCAGCGACTGCCGGACCAGGTCCTTGAGTTCGTTTTCGGCAGGCACGGGCTCGCCAGGCACGACCTCGATGGCGGCGAACGGCACCTGCCCCAGCCGGGCGTCGGGCACACCGACCACGCATGCATCGCGCACTGCGGGATGCGAGATCAGCACCCTCCGAACGGTTTCCGGCAGAACCTTGAAACCGCCGCGATTGATCGCACCGTCCGCCCTGCCGTGTAGAGTGACGAATCCGTCGTCGTCGATCGAGGCGATGTCGGTGGTGCGAATCCAGTCCTCGCTGATCGCGGTGATCTTCGCCTCCAGGAGCCCCCGCTGCCCGACAGCGAGTTCGGCGCCGGTGTCCGGGTCGACGATGCGCAGCGCCGTGTCCGGCAGCGCCCTGCCGACGCTGTTGCGCTTGGATGCGCCGAACTCGCGGTCCATCTCGGGTGTCCACGCACATAGTGACCCCGCGAATTCCGTTGCGCCGTAGGCCAATTTGACTGGAATGCCGTAACGGGCCTCGAACTCGTCGCGCGTCTCGGGATCGAGCGGACCCGACGCGCTGATCAGGAAGTCCAGCGATGCCAGGTCCTCCTTGGCGATGTCGGCGTCGAGCAGCATGCGGATGACGGCGGGCTGCACGCCTGATCGCTTGATGCCGTGCGTCTTGACGGCATTGACCCAGCCATCGACGGTGAACCGCTCCAGGATGACGATCCGTCTGCCGTTGTAGGCACCGGCGATCAGCTGGCAGACCCCGATGCCGCCGAACTGCCAGTAGGAGAACTCCGGCGGCGCGCCCGGCGCGGCGGCTTCACCACTGGTCACGCTGAACACGGTCCGTTCCAGTACCCGCGTCTTGATCGACTGCCGTTTCGGCGGCCCGGTGGTGCCGCTGGTCAGAATCTGCAGCGCCACGCCGGCTTCCGGCCGAGCGTGGTTACGCGTTTCATCGCGGCGCTCCAGTCCCGCGACCGGGACGACGGTCGGCGACCGCATCGAGAGTGCGACGCCCGCGCTGCCCGCGTGCTTGGCAGCGGTGATGACGGCGTCGGTCCAGTCCTCCTCGCCGGCCACGATCGCCGACAGGTTGAGGTTCTCGATGTCGCGGGCGATCGCGTCAGGCGACTGGAACGAGTAGATCATCGACACGGTTCGGCCGGCCGCGATGAACCCCATGATGGCCGCGGCATGCGGTAACCGGTTGCGGACCACGAGGCCGACGGGCGCATCGTCGGCGACCCCGGCATCCCGCAGCAGCGATGCGATCGCGTCTGCGTACGCGATCACCTCGTTGCCCGTGTACCAGCGGCCCTCGTACTCGATGCACTGCCCGTCGCCGTAGCCGGCCAGCCCTGCCGCGAACCTCTCGGTGAAGGGTTCGGTCACGCATCGACGATAGCCAACCGCCGGCCGTCACATATCCAAAGCGGCCATGGCGCCGTCCACCGTCGCCTTGCGGAAAAGCAGAAATCCTTCACCTCGATCTGGTTAAAGTGCAGACCTCGGCGGCTGGGGGAAGGGCTTCAGTTGGGATCGAATCGCAGGTCGGCGCTTCGTTGGTGGTTGCGGGTGGCGGTGGCTGCGTTTGTCCTGTCCGCGTGGATGACCGTCGCGGTGACCGGTGGCGTCGCCCATGCCGACAGTCCGCCACCGTCGGATGCAGGCCCGACGTCAGAAGGTGCGCCCAGCGGGCACGCGAGTCCGTCAGGCACGCCCGAATCGTCGAAGCCTGAGTCGTCGAAGCGGCCAACTGATCTGCGCGACCGGCTGACGCGACATCTCCGACCCGAGAACCGCATTCGGGCCACCCAGCGTGACGACACCAAGAAGTTCACCACTTCCACCGCGCCACGCCGGGACTCCGCGCGAGACAGCGGAACCGCGACACCCGTCGACGAAGAAGAAGCGATCGCCACCCCGGAGCCGCCTACGGCCTCGGTTGCCGCCGCGAAGCCACGCCGGTGGGAGGCGCCGCGCGCATTGCACGGCGACCGCCGCCTCGACCTGATCTCCACCGCGGTGGATCCGATCAAGCCGCGCAACCCGATCGTCGTCGCTGCCGAGCGTTCCCCCCTCGCCGACGTATCGGTGCGCAAGGTGGACCCGACGCCATCGGCGGCCGCCATCGCCTCAGTGGACCCTCCCGGACCAGAAGCGCCGAGAACCTTCCCAGGCCCCGGCGCGATCGACATACCGCAACTCGGCCGTCAAGGCGTTGGGCTCGCCTCCGATGTCGGCGTGGTCACGGCGTCGGTGGTGTACACGGTCGCGCACACCTTCGCGCAAGTGTTCGGGCCGAATGACTTTCTGGGAGTGCCCTATGCGCTTGCGACGGCGCTGGCGAATACGGCTGCGGCCGCGAGCAGAACGCTGATCGGCGCCCCGCTCGACGCATCCAGCCCTGGCCGATTCCCGGTCACCTACGGGGTGCTTGACGGCTTGTCGTTCTTCAATCCGCAGAAGCCGCCGCCTGGCGCGAACGACCCGAGCATAAAAGTCACCGACGAGCACCCGCTGCCGATCATCCTGGTGAACGGGACGACGGCGACCCAGGGCACCAATTGGTCCGTCGGAGCGCCGGTCCTCGCCAATGCGGGATACAAGGTCTACACCTTCAACTACGGCAACGTCACCGGGAACCCCAATTCACCGATCCAGGCGACGGGCGACATCGAGAAGTCAGCCGAAGAACTGGACGACGAGATCGACAGGGTGCTCGCGGAAACCGGCGCGGAGAAGGTCATCCTCATCGGCCACTCGCAGGGCGGCGGCATCCTGCCCGCGTACTACATCAACAATGTCGAAGGCGGCGCCGACAAGGTGTCTCAGGTCATCGGCATCGCCCCGAGCAATCACGGCACCGACTTCAACGGCCTGGCCGGTCTGTTGAGCGTCCCGGTCGCGGGACCTCTGGTCGCTTCGTTCGTGAACCTGCTCGGGCCCGCCTTCATTCAGCAGACGGTCGGTTCGGACTTTCAGCAGGAGGTGTACGGCGAACAGGAGACCGACCCCCGCGTCCAATACACCAACATCATCACGCGTAACGACGAGATCGTCACGCCGTACACCCAGCAAGCTCTAGAAGGCGACAACGTCACCAATATCATTCTGCACGAACGGTATCCGGGATACCCGGCGGGACATCTCGGCGTCGTGCTGAGCCCGCAGGTCTGGTCCATCGTCTTGGACGCGCTGGAAGCCAACCCTGAGGCGAACCCGCAACTTCACCCCGCCGAGGAACTGGCCGCGTAGCTACGGCTCGGTGCGAGGTGGCGTCGACGGCATCGCAATGACCGCGGCGGCAGAGGCGACGGCCACCACCAGCACCCCGACGAAGACGGCCGCCGTGCCGGACTGAATGGTCGCGGCGCCAAGCGTATGCACGTCGCCCTCACCGAACACCGAGTTGGCGATCGCCCCGAAGACGGCGACGCCGACCGCGCTGCCCAGCGACCGCGCGAACATGTGCGTGCCGCTGACGACGCCTCGCTCGTCCCAATCCACGCTGGACTGTGCGGCGACGAGGGCAGGCAATGCCAACAGGCCGAGCCCGCAACCGGTCACGAAGCACAGCGCCGCCATCGCGACGATGCTCGGTTGATGCGCAGTCGCGACGAGCCCGCCGGTGCCGAGCAGCGCCAGAACGGCGCCGATCAGCCCGGTGCTCTTGAAGCCGATCCGAAGGTAGATCCGCCCGGCCAGCCCCGCGGTCAACGGCCAGCCGATGGTGAGTGTCGTCAGCGCCAGACCCGCCTCGACCGGCGACACGCCGAGAGATCCCTCGAGGTAGGTCGGCACGTAGGACGTCAGCCCGATCAGGATGGCCCCGACACCGAAACCGATCAGCGTCGTGGTCAGCAGCAGTCGCCGCGTCAGAACGAAGCCGGGCAGAATCGGCTCGACCGCCCGGCGGGCGGCGACCACGAATGCCGTCAGCAGCGCGGCACCGGCGCCGAACACGCCGATGCTCGCCATCGAACTCCAGGCCCAGGCCTGTCCGCCGCCGAGAATCCCCAACACGAGCAGCGTCAATCCGGACGTGAGCAGCACCGCGCCGCGGACGTCGACAGATCTGTCGCCGCGATCGGCGTCCTCGTGGAAGCGGCGGATCATCATCCAGGCCGCCAACAGACACAGCGGCACGTTGATCACGAAGACCCACCGCCAGATGCCCAGCTCTGCGAACAGCCCGCCCAGGGTCGGCCCGATCACCGATGCGATCGCCCACACGCTGGCGAAGTACCCCTGCACCCTGGCGCGCTCGGCCAGTGTGTAGATGTCGCCTGCGATCGTCACCGACATCGGTTGCACCGCACCGGCACCCGTTCCCTGGATAGCGCGGGCGACGATCAACGCGGGCATCGACCACGCGACCGCGCAGAGCACCGAGCCCGCCATGAAGAGGCCGATGCCGACCAGCATGACCGGCTTGCGGCCGAACAGATCGGACAGCTTCGCGTAGAGCGGCGTCGTCACCGCCTGCGCGAGCAGGTAGCCGGAGAACAACCACGGGAACAGCGCGAAGTCGCCGAGTTCGCCGACGATCGTCGGGATCGCGGTGGCCAGCACGGTCGCGTCCAGCGCGACCAGGCTGAGGGAAACCATGATCGAGACGAGGACGGGTCCTCGCTCCGACCGAAACCCGACTCCGTCGACAGTTTCGGCACTCACTGAACCCACGATACGAAAAGCCCCCGAAGGCACTTGGCCTGCCCCGGGGGCTGTTTCGTTTCCAGCGTTACGTGTTCAGCGAAGCCGGCGGGTTGAAGCGGTCGCCGTAACGGGCGGCCAGCTCCTTGGCACGGGCCACGAAGGCCTCCTTGCCGGTTCCGCCTGCTCCCTGGTAGCCGACGATGAACTGCGCGCTGCCGCCGGTGTAGGGCGGGAATCCGATACCCATGATCGAGCCGATGTTGGCGTCGGCGGTCGACGTCAACACACCCTCGTCGAGGCACTTCTGGGTCTCCAACGCTTCCGCGAACAACATCCGGTCGATCATGTCCTGCAGCGGAATCTCGGTGCAGCCGGAGTTGAACGTCTCGGCCAATCCCGGCCACAGACCGGTGCGCTTGCCGTCGGCGTATT
The DNA here is from genome assembly GCF_002968285.2 of Mycobacterium sp. ITM-2016-00318. Taxonomy (NCBI): domain Bacteria; kingdom Bacillati; phylum Actinomycetota; class Actinomycetes; order Mycobacteriales; family Mycobacteriaceae; genus Mycobacterium; species Mycobacterium sp. ITM-2016-00318. Next base: position 4,608,769 of record NZ_CP134400.1, read on the forward strand.
CGTAGAAACCGGCGCCCTTCAGACGGCTGGGCCGCCCGATCTCGATCATCTTCTCGACGACCGCCTCGGCAGGGTGCGGCACATACGTGCCGCCCTCGTCCTCGACACCCTTGCGGGAGGCGACGGCGATCTTGTGCATCAGCTCGAGGTTGAGCTCGTCGGACAGCTGCAGCGGCGGCGCCGGGTAGCCGGCCTGGCTGCCCGCCTGCTCGATGCTCGCGGGCGCGATGCCCTCGCCGAGCATCGCCAGCGCCTCGTTGACGAAGGTGCCGATGACCCGGCTGGTGAAGAAGCCGCGGCTGTCGTTGACGACGATCGGGGTCTTGCCGATGACCAGCGTGTAGTCGAACACGCGGGCCAGCGCCTCGTCAGAGGTCTTCTCGCCCTTGATGATCTCGACCAGCGGCATCTTGTCGACCGGGGAGAAGAAGTGGATACCGATGAAGTCCTCCTGGCGCTTCACTCCGGTAGCCAGACCGGTGATCGGCAGCGTGGACGTGTTCGACCCGAGCAGCGCGTTGGGCTCGACGATGTCCTCGATCTCACCGAACACCTTGTGCTTCAACTCAACCGACTCGAACACGGCCTCGATGACGAAGTCGACGCCCTTGAAGTCGGCGGCGTCTGCGGTCGGCGTGATGCGGGCCAGCAGCTTGTCGGACTTCTCCTGGGTCGTCTTGCCGCGCTCCAGCGCCTTGGCTTCGAGCTTCTCGGAGTAGCCCTTGCCCTTCTGCGCGGCCTCGATGTTGACGTCTTTGAGCACCACGTCGAACCCGGCCTTCGCCGAGACATAGGCGATGCCCGCGCCCATCATGCCCGCGCCGAGCACGCCGATCTTCTTGATCTCCTGCTTGGCGATGCCCTCGGGCCGCGAACCGCCGCCGTTGATGTGCTGCAGGTCGAGGAAGAACGCCTGGATCATGTTCTTGGCGGTCTGCCCCGTGACGAGCGTGGTGAAGTAGCGGCTCTCGATGCGCGAGGCGGTGTCGAAGTCCACCTGTGCACCCTCGACCGCGGCGTCCAGGATGGCCCGCGGCGCCGGCATCGGCGCGCCCTTGAGCTGCTTCTTCAGCAACGCTGGGAACGACGGGAGGATGCCGGCCAGCGCCGGGCTGGACGGCGTGCCGCCCGGCATCTTGTAGCCCTTGGCGTCCCACGGCTGGGTGTGCGCCTCGGGATTGGCCTTGAACTCCTTTATCCAAGCCTTAGCCCTCGGCACCAGTTCCTCCACGGTCGGCAGCACCTCGTCGACGAGGCCGACCTCCTTGGCCTTGCCGGGCTTGAATCGGGTGCCCTGGGAAAGCACCTCCATGAACGCCTTCTGGATGCCGAACATCCGGACGCTGCGGGTGACGCCGCCGCCGCCGGGCAGCAGGCCGAGCGTCACCTCGGGGAACCCGACGACCGCTCCTGGCACGTCGGCGATGATCCGGTGGTGGGCCGCGAGCGCGATCTCGAGGCCGCCGCCGAGAGCCGCACCGTTGATGGCGGCGACGACGGGCTTGCCAAGGGTCTCGAGCGCACGCAGATCGCGCTTGACCGACTCGACGGTGTCGAACGCCTCGCCTGCGTTCTCCGGGCCGAGCTGGATCATGCCCTTGAGGTCACCGCCCGCGAAGAAGGTCTTCTTCGCACTGGCGATGACGACGCCGCTGATCGAATCCTTCTCGGCGACAAGGCGTTCGACCGCGTTGTGCATCGACTCGCTGTAGTGCTCGTTCATCACGTTCGCCGAACCGGTCGGGTCGTCGAGCGTCAGGGTGACGATGCCGTCGGCATCCTTGTCCCACTTGATCGTGTTCTCTGCCATTTCTGAAGGACCCTCTCTCAAACTCGTTCAATGATGGTCGCGACACCCATGCCGCCGCCGATGCACAGCGTGACGAGCGCGCGGCGCGCGTTGCGGCGCTCGAGCTCGTCGACCATGGTTCCGGTGATCATCGCGCCGGTGGCGCCGAGCGGGTGGCCCATCGCGATGGCGCCACCGTTGACGTTGAGCTTCTCGTCGGGGATGTTCAGATCCTTCTGGAACTTCAGCACCACCGAGGCGAAGGCCTCGTTCAGCTCGAACAGGTCGATGTCGTCGACGGTCAGCCCCGCGCGGTCGAGCACCTTGCGGGTGGCGGGCGTCGGGCCGGTGAGCATGATGACCGGATCGGCACCGCTGGTGGCGGTGGCGACGATGCGGGCCCGCGGGGTCAGGCCCTGCGACGTGCCTGCCTTCTCGGATCCGACGAGCACCAGCGCGGCGCCGTCGACGATGCCGGAGCTGTTGCCGCCGGTGTGCACGTGGTTGATGCGCTCGACGTAGTGGTACTTCTGCAGCGCCACATCGTCGAAGCCGCCCATGGCGCCGACGCCGTCGAACGCGGTCTTCAGCTTGCCGAGGCCCTTGAGGGTGGTGTCGGCGCGCATGTGCTCGTCGTGGTCGAGGATGACCAGGCCGTTCTGATCCTTGACGGGGACGACGGACTTGGCGAAGTAGCCGCCCGACCATGCCGCGGCGGCCTTCTCCTGGCTGCGCAGCGCGTAGCGGTCGACGTCCTCGCGGCTGAAGCCTTCGATGGTGGCGATCAGGTCGGCGCCGATGCCCTGCGGGACGAAGCCGATGCGGTAGTTGGTCTCGGGATCGGTCGCCCACGCGCCGCCGTCGGAGCCCATCGGGACGCGGCTCATCGACTCCACGCCGCCGGCGAGCACAAGGTCGTCCCAGCGGAGCGGACTTTCTGCGCGGCGGTGTTGACGGCCTCGAGGCCCGACGCGCAGAAGCGGTTGAGCTGGAAGCCGCCGGTGGTCTCGGGCAGCTTCGCGACGAGCGCCGCGGTGCGGGCGATGTCGCCGCCCTGGTCGCCGACGGGCGACACGACGCCGAGGATGAGGTCGGAGATCAGGTTCTCGTCGAGGTCGGGAAAGCGCATGCGCAGTTCGTCGATCAGACCGACGACCAGGTTGACGGGCTTGACCTCATTGAGGGCGCCGTTCTTGTTCTTGCCGCGAGGCGTACGAATGGCCTCGTAGATGAAGGCTTCTTCAGACATGAAGATAGTTCCTGTTCAGATGGGGTTAGGTGGGAGACCTGCCCGCATGGGCGGTTGTCCTCTGCGCCAGCCTACAGCCTCGGCCAACCTGTTGGTTGGGAGGTACATCACCCTCGCTTCCCCACACACCCCATAACGCCGAAACTCACGTATAGGCGGGAAAGCGCGAATGGATCCCGCCAATATGTCGATCTCGGCGCGACTCAGGCCACTTCGAGAGAGTCGGCCTCGGCGAGCGTCGGGTAGTCGATGTAGCCGACGGGTCCCGGTGCGTAGAACGTCGCGACATCCGGCTCGTTGAGCTCGGCGCCTCGGGCCAGGCGCTCGATCAGGTCCGGGTTCGCGAGATACGCGCGGCCCACCGCGACCGCGCCGACGACACCCCAGTCGACGAGGTTCTCCAGCTCGCAGAAGTTGGTGTCGATGCCCCGCGGGGTGTTGAGCACCAGCGTGGATTCCCACACCGAGCGGATGACCGCGAACGCGAGCTGTGTCGGCTCGATGACCAGGTGCAGGTACGCCAGCCCGAGCGGGGCGATGCGGTTCAGCAGCGCCTCGTAGGCCGACACCTCGTCGACCTCGCGCATGTCGCCCGCATCGTTTCCCGGCGAGATCCGTAGCCCCACCCGGCCCGCGCCTATCTCCGCGGCGACGGCTTCGACCACCTCGGCCGTCAACCGGGCCCGATTCTGCGGTGAACCGCCGTAGACGTCGTCGCGCCGATTGGTCACGTCGGAGAGGAATTCGTGCAGCAGATACCCGTTGGCCGAATGGATCTCGACGCCGTCCATCCCGGCGTCGACGGCGCGGCGGGCGGCGGAGCGGAAGTCGGCGACGACGGCAGGGATCTCGTCGGTGCGCAGCGCGCGCGGCACAGGCAACGGCTTACGACCGGTCGGCGTGTGCGCTGTCATGTCGGCGGCGATCGCCGACGGGGCGACTGTCTCCACGCCGCTGATCTCCGGATGGCCCATCCGCCCGACGTGCCACAGCTGCACGAACATGCGGCCGCCTTCGCCGTGCACGGCGCCGGCGATGTCGGCCCACCGCCGCTGATGCCGGTCGGTGAACATCCCCGGTGTGTTGAGGTATGCGCCGTTGGCTGCCTTGGAAATTGCCGTCGCTTCGGTGACGATCAGACCCGCCGACGCGCGCTGCCCGTAATAGAGCGCGGCAAGCTCCGAGGGTGTCGCATCGGCCTCTGCGCGGGAACGCGTCAATGGGGCCATGAACAACCGGTTGTCGGTCGACACGTCGCCGATCGTCGCGGGCCGCAGAAGCGCTGAATTATCGTCGAGGGTGAAAGCCATGCCGCTGACAGCGCTCGGCAGCGGGCGTTCATTCCTGCCCTACGCTTGCGACCCATGACGGTGAAGCGGCTGCAGCCCTACGCGGTGACGATCTTCGCCGAGATGTCGGCGCTGGCAGCACGCATCGGCGCGGTGAACCTGGGCCAGGGATTTCCCGACGAGGACGGCCCGCCTGCGATGCTCAAGACCGCGGAGAACGCGATCGCCGAGGGCGTCAACCAGTACCCACCCGGGCTGGGCATCCCGCCGCTGCGCGAGGCGATCGCCGCGCAGCGCAAGCGGAACTTCGGCACCGAATACGACCCCGACACCGAAGTGCTCGTCACCGTGGGTGCGACGGAGGCGATCGCGGCGTCGGTCATCGGACTCGTCGAGCCGGGCAGCGAGGTGCTGCTGATCGAGCCGTTCTACGACTCGTACTCACCCGTCATCGCGATGGCCGGGTGTGAGCGGCGCGTCGTGCCGATGGTGGCCGACGGTCGCGGCTTCGCCATCGACGTCGACGCGCTGCGCCGAGCCGTCACGCCGAAAACCAAGGCGCTGATGATCAATTCACCGCACAACCCAACCGGGATGGTGGCCTCCGACGCGCAACTCGCCGCGATTGCCGAGCTCGCGGTGGAGGCCGACCTGCTGGTCATCGCCGACGAGGTGTACGAGCACCTGGTCTTCGACGGCCACCGGCACCTACCGCTGGCCAACTATCCGGGGATGGCCGAGAGGACGATCACGATCTCAAGCGCGGCCAAGATGTTCAACGTCACGGGGTGGAAGATCGGCTGGGCCTGCGGCGCAGCTGATCTCATCAAGGGCGTGCGCGCGGCCAAGCAGTATCTGAGCTATGTCGGCGGCGCGCCGTTCCAGCCCGCTGTGGCCCAGGCCCTCAACACGGAAGAGGCCTGGGTTGCCGGTCTGCGGGGGTCGTTGCAGGCCAAGCGCGACCGGCTCGGCACTGCGCTGGACGAGTTGGGCTTCGAGGTGCACGACAGCTTCGGCACGTACTTCCTGTGCGCCGACCCGCGGCCGCTCGGCTACGAAGACAGCACCTCGTTCTGTGCCGACCTGCCGGAGAAAGCGGGCGTGGCCGCCATCCCGATGGCGGCATTCTGCGAGTCGACCGACAACCAGTGGAATCACCTGGCGCGCTTCGCCTTCTGTAAACGCGACGACACCCTCGACGAGGCGATTCGACGGCTGGCCGTGCTTCGTCGCTAGCTCACGCGTCGAACGTGAAGTTGTTGGACCCAGTCGTCGAGGAACGCGTGCATCAACGTCACGTTCGGTACCGCGCCGAGTGCCCTTGCGACGCGGTTGACAACAGATATCGGCTGATCGCGCAGCTGCACCCAGCTGAGACGAATAATCGTCCAGCCCTGCGCGGCGAGGAATTCGAGGCGTTCGATATCGCGAGCACGCTGAGTAGGATCGGTCCAGTGCTGCGCCCCGTCGTACTCGATCGCGACCTTGTGCTGCGGCCAGCCTAGGTCGAGGCGGTAGAGCGGACTCCCGTAATCGTCTGGAACGACGATCTGGGTGGCCGGCCGCGGCAGGGCCGCCATGAGAACCAGTAACCGGACTAAAGACTCCGGCGGGGACTCAGCACCTGCGTCTGCGAGGCCCAGCGCTATAGCGGCATTTCGCGTACCCCGCAGGCCAGGGTTGCGGTTCAACACCGCTTGAGCGTCGAGCGCAGAGCAGCCGCTCACCCGCAGCACCGCGTCAATTTTCGGAACTGCTACAAGCAGCGGCAGACGCCGGGCGATGTCGAAGGCGGTACGCGCAGGAGTTGTCACCCGCATATCCCCCACGCGGCAGACATCGCGACTGCAGAGCGAATCGCTGTACACACGGATCTTCTCAGGGGCCCGGCGATTGGACCGAATCAGCTCCGCCGGCTCCGACGCGTCGAGCCAACGACTGCCCAGCACGGCGGCGGCGCTGCATCCTGCAACCGTTGCCAACCTGCCAGACCACAGCCATGCTGCGACGGCCATGTCCCTCGCTGACAGCTCGGCACTCTTGTCGGCATACACATTGCGATACAGCTTCGTGTACCCGCGGCTGAGTTCGCGCCGTGTCAGCCTGCCTGAAGCGAGCGCCTCGCTCGCGACCACGATCTTGTCTCGCATGCAGGCATGGTCGGGCGGTAGACCGACACCTCGTACGACCGTGCAGAAGTTATTCACATTCCGCAGGTGAAGCGTTCAACAACTACACGCTCGTCGCCAAGGCCGAATATCAGTGGCCGATCTGCGCGACGCGCTGACGCAGGCTCTCCGTCGCAACGTCGAGCACCTGTTTCTTGGCCCGCTTGATCAAGAAGTTGGGCACCGGTGCGGCGAGTTCAAGGATGATGTCGAAGCGCACCCGCGTCCTGTCCTCACCCTCGGGCGTCAGGTTGTACTCCGCGTGCAGTCCGCGCTGTGCGGCGGTCGCCGACGAGTCCCACACCATCCACCGGTCGCCCCAGTTGTATTCGACGATCTCCTTGTCGGTGACGCCCATGATCTTCAACGTGGCCTTCACGTGGTGCGGCCTGCCGTCGGGATGGCGGTCGAGAACCTCAGCGCTTTTGTGCAGTGAGGACCAGGACGGCACCGAGTCGATGTCTGCGAGCACGTCGAGGATGGTGTCGACTGGGGCGTCGAAGACGACCTCCCGCGACGCTCGAACAGCCATGTTGGCAAATGTAATCCTCTTGCCGCGAGGCGTCAGCCGACTCGCGTCACCACCCGATTTCCTGGAGCGCGGTGGTGTTCTTCGGCGGTGTTCCGACCGGACCGGACGGAGTTCTGGAGAACCGCGGCGCAGGTGCCGCCTGCTCGACGCCGTCGTTGTCCAGCACGGTGGAACGCGCTCTGAGATGTTCGTTTTCCGCCGCCTCCGTCCAGGTGAGCACAGGCGTCACGCATGCGTCGGTGCCGGCGAAGACCTGCGTCCACTCTTCGCGGGTCTTGGTTGCGAACCGTTCGGCGAAGATCTTCTGCATCGTCGGGTAGGCACCGATCTCGAACTGACTCGGTACGTCGTCTGCGGTCAGCTCGAACCCTCTCAGCAATTCCGCGAAGAACTGCGGTTCGATCGCGCCAACGGCCATGTACCTGCCGTCGGACGTTTCATAGGTGCGGTAGAACGGCGCGCCGCCGTCGAGCAGAAACGACTCGCGCTCGTCGCGCAGTGACCCCGTCGCTTTCATCGTCCACATCATCTGCGACAGGATGCTGACGCCGTCGACCATCGCGGCGTCGATCGCCTGCCCCGTGCCGGACCGCTCGCGCTCGTAGAGCGCGGCGACGATGCCGACTACGACGAACATCGAGCCACCGCCGAAGTCGGCGACCAGATTGAGCGGGGCAACGGGCGGGCGATCGCGGTAGCCAATGGCCGACAGCGCACCTGTCTGCGACAGATAGTTGATGTCATGGCCCGCGGTCGACGCCAGCGGACCGTCCTGGCCCCACCCGGTGATGCGCGCGAAGATCAGCCGCGGGTTGACGGCGGCGCACTCCTGCGGCCCGATCCCGAGCCGCTCGCAGGTGCCGGGCCGAAAGCAGTCGAGCAGCACATCGGCCTTGGCCGCCAGGTCGAGCAGTCGTTGCGGCTGACTCTTGACGTCGAGGTCGACGATGCGCTTGCCGCGGTGCAGCAGGTCGACGTCCTCCGCGGGCATCGTCAAACCGCCCGGCCGACGGACGCGCACGACGTCGGCGCCCATGTCGGCGAGCATCATCCCCGCGTGCGGCCCAGGGCCGATGCCGCCGAGCTCGATCACCCGCACCCCTGCCAGGGGCCCAGTGTTGGCCATGCGGGTTGACGTTACTAGCGGCGCACGCACGCTCACAGGGCCGTCCTCGAGCCGTTGTGTCATCGCTGTCAATATCGTCGTTTCCAGGCATCGGTGCCGTTTCGACCCCCTACCCTGACGCCATCGGGCAGTCCGTCGGACCGCACGTTCAGCGGAGGATGCGGTGGCGTCGACTACAGCGGTGTGCCGGTCGTGCGGGACCGTGCCACAGACGCTCCTGCAGCGCGGCACACCGTCCGACCTGCACGAGTCGCGGGACAAGACCGATTGGGTGACGAACGCTGCACAGACCGGCGGCTCCGCGGCTGTGACGCATGTGGTTGACCCCTGTGTCAATTGTGCTGCTCTGTCCTGTCGAGGGTCCTATCCTGTGGACGTACGGGGGTTGGAATCGTCAAGAATCGGCGGTACTGGAAGATGGCGGCTGGCGTGATGTGCGGCTCATGCGGCACGGCGCTGCGCGCGAATGCGAAGTTCTGCGACGAATGCGGCACAGCGACGTCGAGCACTGGGGAAACCGCGAAGTACAAACAGGTGACTGTGCTTTTCTCGGACGTCGTGCAATCCATGGACATCGCGGCCCACATCGATATCGAGCGGTTACGCGAAATCATGACCGAGCTGCTCGAGGGATCGGCGGCGGTCGTACAGCGCTTCGGCGGCACTGCGGAATACAATGGTGACGGGGTGATGGCGCTCTTCGGTGCCCCAATCGCTTTGGAAGACCATGCTTTTCGAGCCTGCCTTGCGGCGCTCGCCCTCCAGGATACGGCCAAGGCGATGGCCGACGCGGTGCTGCGCCGCGACGGCGTTTCGCTTCAACTACGGGTGGGTTTGAACTCGGGACGCGTGATCGTCGGCGAGATTGGTTCGGGGGCACTGGGATACGCCGCGACCGGCGAGACGGTCGGGTTCGCTTCGCGGATGGAGTCCGCAGCGCCTCCCGGCGGCGTGCTGCTCTCGGAATCGACTTCGCGACTGGTCGAGCACGCCGCGCTGCTGTCCGACCAGGAGTGGGTGCATATCAAGGGCTCAGACAACCCGGTGCCGGCCCGCCGACTGCTGGCGATCGCCCCGCGGGACGGGCAGATCGGGCGAGCGGAAGCGGGTCTGGTCGGTCGACGCTGGGAGATGGCTGCTCTCGACGCCATCATCGAGCGGGCCGTCGGCGGACGTGGCGGCGTCGTGAATGTAGGGGGGCCGCCGGGCATCGGCAAGAGCAGGGTGGCCCGCGAAGCCGCCGCGCTGGCCGCAGAGCGAGGCGTCGACGTGTTCTGGACCTTCTGCGAGTCGCATGCCCGCGATGTGCCCTTCCACGCTGTGACGAGGTTGCTTCGCGCGGCCGTCGGTATCGCCGACCTCGACGGGCAGGCCGCCCGTCTTCGATTGCGGGAGGCGGTTCCGCCGGATGCCGATCCGCAGGATTTGTTGCTGCTCGATGACCTCCTCGGCATCGCCGACCCGGAAATACCATTGCCGCAGGTCGATCCGGACGCACGACGGCGTCGACTGACTGCGCTGATCAACTCGACATCGCTGACGCGGAGCTCACCTGCGCTCTACGTCATCGAGGACGCACACTGGATCGACGGCGCCAGTGAATCCTTGCTCGGCCAGTTTCTCACCGTCGTACCCCGAACGCCGACGGTGGTGCTCATAACGGGTCGACCCGAATACAACGGAGCGCTCAGCCGAGTCCGCGGCGGGCAGGCGATAGCCCTTGCACCGCTTGCCGACTCGGATACCGCAGTACTGATCAGCGAGATGTTGGGCTCCGACTCGTCCGTGGGCGAACTGGTGAAGATCATCGCCGACCGGGCCGACGGGAACCCGTTCTTCGCCGGAGAGATCGTGCGCGAATTCGTCCAGCGTGGCGTGCTCACCGGTGATGACGGACGGTACGTCTGTGACGCCGACATCGCCGAGATCCGCGTACCGGCCACAGTGCAAGCCGCGATCGAGGCTCGTATCGACCGCCTCGACACACCAGCCAAGCGAACGTTGAGCGCGGCGTCGGTCATCGGATCGCGCTTCAGGACGGGGCTTCTGACCGAACTCGGCATCGAGCCGGTGTTCGAGGAGCTGCTCGCCGCGGCGTTCATCGATCAGGTGCGGTTCACACCGGAGGCCGAATACGTGTTCTGCCACCCACTTATTCGCGCCGTCGCTTATGAGTCGCAGCTGAAATCCGATCGCGCAGAAACACATCGACGCCTCGCCATGATAATCGGAGACCGCGATCCGGCATCGACAGAGGAGAACGCGGCGCTGATCGCCGAGCACCTGCAGGCTGCGGGTGATCTGCACGCGGCATACGCTTGGCACATGCGCGCAGGCGCGTGGTCCATGAACCGCGATCTCGACTCTGCCCGCCTCAGCTGGGAGCGAGCACGCCAGATCGCCGACCGACTGCCCGACGACGATCCGAATCACCTCTCGATGCGTATCGCCCCCCGAACGATGCTGTGCGCCACCTCATGGCGCGAAGTCGAAGAGAGCCGGGATCGATTCGAGGATCTGAAGAAGCTTTGCGCGGCCGCAGGAGACAAGCTCTCGGTGGCCATCGGGATGACCGCCCTGGCGAGTGAACTTCTCTATGCGGGACGTTCCGCCGAAGGCCCCGGGTTGGTGAGGGAACAACTGGCGCTGCTGGATTCGATCGGCGATCCGACCCCGGCCATGGGCCTGGCATACGTGTTGTTCTGCATCTGTTTCGACTGCGGCGAATTCGCCGAGATCCTCGACCGGTCGCAGATGATCATCGATGCCGCGGCCGGTGATCCCGCCATGGGTGCCGCGTTCGGCGTCGGCTCACCACTGGCCGTGGCGTTGGCATGGCGTTCGACTGCCCGACTTTCGCTCGGCATTCCCGGCTGGCGTGCAGACCGCGACGACGCCGTCGCGATGGCCCGAAATGTCGACCCGACCACCTACGCCGCGGTTGTCACGTGGTCCAATTCGCCGGTTCACTACGGGATGATCTCCGTGGACGACTCCGCACTCGACGTGATGGAGGATGCGCTCGAGGCCGCCGAGGCATCCAGCAACGACACCATTGTCGCGATCGCTGTGTACTCGCTCGCGGGTGCCCTGCTGCGGTGCGACGACGAAACGAAACGTCAACGCGGCGTGGAGTTGATGGAGCAGACGCGCGACGTATGTGATCGCGAACGTGCCTACTTCCTGATACCCGTCGCCGACGCGTGGATCGCGCGCGAAATGGCACGACGTGGTGACCGCGATGCCGCCATCCCGGTGATGCGGGCGTCGACCGACGAGCTCTACCTGGCGGAAAGACCCGCGTACGGCGTGTTGTGCACAGAGCTTCTCGTGGAAACGCTGATCGAGCGGGGCGCCCCGGGTGATCTGGGCGAAGCGCAATCGTTGGTCGATCGCTTGGAGACACTTCGGCCGGAACGGAATTGGGCGATACGCGATGCCATCGTGCTGCGGCTGCGTGCGCTGCTGGCCGATGCCCACGGTGACCACATCGCGTGTCAGGACTTCCTTTCTCAATACAGCAGCATGGCGGAACCGCTTGGCTTCGAGGAGGTATCGCTGGTCAGGTAGTGACGACATCTGCTTAGGCGAGGACAGCCCCGAAGCCCTCGACCGGAGCTGCCCGCGTCAGTGCCTACGGTGCTTCGCTCGCGCGATATGAGCAAGGAGTGGTTCAGCGCCGACCGGTTGAGTACGCGGGCGGCGCTGAACCCGGTCAAATCCTCAGGAAGCGTCGTCTTTATCGTTTGATGTGCTGGCGCCTTCACGGTGACCGTCCCTGGAAGGATGCTTAACACCTGCGGCCGAAGCGCCTTGGCTCTCAGCCTTCTTGCCGCCGTTGGCAGACTTGGTGGTCGAACGACCCTGGACCGGATCGGCCGCTCGCTCACTGCCCTCGGTCGACCCACGCGCGACTGACGAATTCTTCGTAGGTCGGATGGCTGGCTTCTGTGACTCGGGCGACCGGATTTCCTTTGCAGGCTTGACCACATCCCCGGCGGAAGCTGTCGATTCGGTCGGGGTCTGCTCCTTCGCGGACGAGGACGCTGCCGCCGCGACAGCCGGAGGTGCCTCTTCCGTGGCCTTTTCGGTCCCTGGCGTGCCCTTCGGCTGATGCTTCGTCGTCAGCGCATCGAGGCCATAATCGCTCGGCAGCCGGTCGCTCGCCACCGCCGCGTTCGCTTCGACTATTGCGCTCGGTGCCGCGGCAGGATCCGGCGGCGGCGATATCAATTCGCTCAGGGAAAGCGCGGCCGACTGAATCCAAAAAAAGATCGCTCCTGGCAGCAGCAGAGGGAGCACAGGGATAAGGATGATGAACAGGGGCGCGAACAAGATGAGGGGCCCGATGATGGGCAGTATCGGGTCAAGTATCGAACCGCCAGTAGGCGTTTCCGCGAGAGCGGCGTTGTTCACCTGTCCGCTGTCGGGCTCCGGCAAGGTCCCCGCATCCGCTGTCAGAACTTTGTCACCCGCCGCAAGTGTTGCCGCGGCGAGGTTTTCACCAGCGCTGGAGGTAGTAGTTCCTCCGGCACCCAGCAAGTTGAGAATCGGATCGATCACGTTGTAGCCGATGAAGCCGAACACGAGGCCCGCGGGAATCGCCACACCGAAGAAAAACGCTACAAACGCAGCGGCCAACACGAACGCGGGGATAGAAACCAAGTCGTTGAGGCCCAGGGCAGATCCCACATCGGCGTTGTTGACCTCTACAGTGCTGGTCGAAGGATCGACCGTCACTCCCAATGTCTCGGGACTGGTGGTGGAGGTCGTCGTAATTCCCGAGATGTCGCCGTTGGAAGCGGACGTGGGTTTACGGGCTTGCGTAGCGACCACATTCGTCAGGAATCGCTCCACTTCGGCTGGCGACGGCAGCGCCGATGGCAGTGCCAACGACGCGTACTGCACTGTACGAAGATCGGTTCTCGCATCGTCGAAGTCCGGCGGCACCACGACCAACCCCAACGCGAGGATGCCGGCGCCTGCGACGGCGACACCAGTGGTGAACCTTCGGCGAACGCCCGGGAATGAGCCCGGCGCGACCGATGTGCCTGCGTAACTCATCGTCGTTCCTTTCACCCTGCGAAACGACGGTCACCGGATCTGGTGTAGCGCTCCGCACCTGGAAGCGTCACTCACCCGCCTCGCACAGAGCGCAGTAGAGCGCTACTGCGATCGATATCGATCGCGCCGCAGAGTTTTAGCTCGCCGTGCCCAGGGCAGCCCCGGCCCCTCCACCGGAGCAGCCCTCAGGCATGGGTGCGAGCGCTGTATCCATTCAGCGAGTCCTGAATACCCGCAGTGAGCACGGGCTCTGGGCTGGCTTCGATGAAGGTGTGGTAGCCGTGCTCATACGACCATCGAATGGCCTGCTCGAACAGCACCGGTTGGCGCAGATTGGCGAACCAGTAGTCACCGTCGAGGATCGAGGTGTCGAGTCCCGCGCCGGTGACCGAAGATATGAAAGGTACCTCGGCCGCTCGCGGCTGCAGATCCGACAACGACTCACGCAGTGTCGCTTGCAGCTCGTCGATCGCCGCGGAGTGCAGGGCGTACGCAACGGGAACCCGAGCGACCGGCACGTCATCTCGGGCGAGTGCGGCGATGAGTTCGTCAACCGCCACGGCAGCTCCGGTCACCAATGTCGACGACGGACCGTTGTACGCGGCAACGAAGATCGAATGACCCCATCGTTCGATGCGCGCCAGCACTCGATCGACGGGCCACGCGATCGCGGCCATGCCACCCGTCTTCGCCAAGGAGCCGACGGCCACGGCGCGCTGCACGACCACCGCGGCCGCGTCCCGCAGCGAGAGGCCGCCCGCGACGTAGGCGGCGGCGATCTCGCCGTGCGAGTGGCCGAGGACGGCGTCGGGATGAATCCCCAGAGCCCGCCATTGCGCGGCAAGCGAAGCCATGACAGCGAAGGAAATCGGCTGCACGACATCGATCCCATCCCGGCACCTCGGCACGCTGTCGTTGCGGATGACGTCGAGCAGTGACCGGTCGAAGTGTTCGGAGAACGCGATATCGCACCTTCGCATCTCGGCGGCGAAGGCCGGTGCCGAACCCAGGATCTCTTTCGCCATGTCGGCCCAGCGCGAGCCGTGCCCGGCAAAGACGAAAACCGTCCGTCCGGCCGCCTCAGTGGCAACCGCGCGGTGGTTGAACAATGCCGCGAGGACCCACGGCACCGTCCCCCGCAAGCGGGAAGGCCCACCGCTTGCGGGGGAAGTGCCCCCCGGTGGATCGGCCATGGGTGCTCCGTTCGACTCGGACCGCAGTTCTCACCCCGAGATCATCACTCGCTGTCTTCCGGAGGAGCGCAGTACCGCGCCACTGCAATATCAGCAAACGAGTACTACCGGTTGCCTCGCCGACGGGGCATCAGCGCGGCGAGCTGGTCGCGACTGGTCGTCCCGGTCTTCGACATGGCGCGGTAGACATAGCTCTCGACAGTGCGGACGGACAGCGTCAGCCGGTCGGCGATGGCGCGGTTGGACAAGCCCTCGCCGATCAGCATCACGATTTCGGTTTCGCGGTCGCTGAACGGCAGCGCTTCGGTCGCCTGGCGAAGGGCAGGCGTCGCAGCGCCGCACTGCGCGGCGAGGGTGTCGGCACGCGTGGAACAACCGAGCGCCGACCCCCGCTTGTCGTTCCGGCGGTGGGCGATCGCGGCGTGTGCAGCCGCATCCACGGCTGCGACCGCGTCGCCGATTGCCTCGAACTCCTGGGAGACCGACGCCAGGCCTGCCCCGTCGCCGTCAGCAAGGGCGGATGCGAATCTGGCGGCTGTCCCTGCCCGGGGTCCTTCAACGCTCGACTCGAGCTCCGACAATCGCGCCGCTCCCGACGGGTCACCGAACTGCGCGGCGGTCTGCAGGCACATCACCTCTTCGGCGAACCGCCCGAGCGCACCCGCCTTCTCGGCGACCGACAGCACGATCGCGGTCGCCTGGCTGATCGCCCCTTGGCTCGCGGCGAGCCACGCGCTGGCCAGGCCGCGTTCGAAGTCAAGCTGCCGGAAACGGCGCTGCACTCCATCAAGCAACCTCAGCTCGGCCGCCGCCTCGGCGCTCGACCCGCGCATGGCAAGTGCGGTCGCATGGGCGACCCGGTAGCGGTATCCCCAACCGCCTGCATATGACGCCGACAGCCCCTGCGCGGCCCTTGCCAACAACGGGCTCGCGTTCTGCAAGTCGCCGGCGCCGAGGGCGGCCCGTCCCGCTACCGCTGCGCCGAGAACTTCTGCCGCTCCTGGAAGGTCGTCGGCCTGCGTGCGGATGCGATCGGCCACCTCGGCTGCATCGGCGATACGTCCGGCCAGCAACAGAGCGCTGACATGCGCGTCGGCGATGTTGAATCTCATGTGCGGGGCGTCGAGAGTGCGGGTGGCAACGTCGTATCCGGCCTCCGCGACGTCGACGGCAGCGGACGTGCGGCCCGCATCCGCCGAGATCTGCGTGAGCGCCCACGCGACCTCCGCGCCGACGACGGGAATATCGTTCAGGGCAAGCGTTTTCGAGGCTTGCAGCGCCGCCTGCGGCTGGTCCATGGCGAACCAGTACACCGTGAGGAAGGCGTCGATGTACGTGCGGGCGTCCGCCGGAACGTCGCGCGCCGCCTCGTCGATGGTCGCTTTGGCCCGCACCGGGTCACCGAGGGCCCACAGCAGGTTGCTCGACCGCAGAAATGCGAATCTGGCCCGCTGTTCATCGGTCAGCTCCGCCGCGCGGATGCCGGCGAATACGGCCTCCGACTCCTGCCCGCGCCCGAGCCAGGACAATGCGTGCGCCCGGATGAGACTTGGCTCGGGGCCGCCACCCGCCCTGACGGCCGCTTCCGCCAGTCGGTCCGCCAGAGCGAGGTCGGCCAGCCAGACAGCGCCGTGTGCCGCCCTGACGAGCAGGTCGGCGTCGGGTGTGAGGTCGGAGTCGATACTCAACGCCGCGCGGCGCACGACGACCCGGACGTCGTCACCGTCGTCGGCGGCCGCGAGCTCGGTGGCGACCAGTCCGCGCAGACGTCGTAACCGCGTCGGCGCCGCTCGCCCTCGGCGCACCTCTCCGTACAGCGGATGCGCGACGCGAACCTCCACGCCGCCGCCTGCAGGTTCGAGCGTGATCAGGCCGCGTACATCGGCCTGCTCGACGGCGTCGGCTTCGGTGATCCGCGACAGCGTCGCGAGTTCGATCGGCTCTCCGACCGCCAGCACGTCGATGACGTCCCCGACTTCGGCAGGCAGGTCACCGATGCGGGTTTCGATCAATTCGGCCAGCCCCGGCCGCAACCGTGGCTCGCCGGTCCAGCGCCAACAGTCCCGCTCGCGAGCGATGCGCCCGTCTGCGATCTCCTGCTCGACGATGTTCTGCAGATAAAGCGCATTGCCGTGTGTCAGCTTCCACAGCCGCTGCGCCGCGTCCGGCGCCACCGATCCGCCCAGCGCGGCTGACAACAATGTCGCGGTGTCGTCGGGCGGCAAGGCATGCAGGTCGAGCCGGTCGAATCCACCAGCATTCGAGATCTCCTGCAGCGCAGTCGAAAGCGGCGCGCCATCGCGGACGGTCAGTATCACCTTCGCCGCGCCGCGCGTAACGATCTGGTGCACCACGAACGTCGACAGATCGTCGAGCAGGTGAGCGTCGTCGACACCGATGACCACGTCGGCACCAGGAGGAGCAGCGGTCAGCGACTCGACGACGCCGCGCACCAACGCAACGGTGTCGGCGGCACCCACCGGCGCCCATGCCGTGAACGCGCCGAGCGGAATCGCCCGAGCCGACGACGCGCCGACTGTCCAACGGGTCTCACAGCCGCGCGCCGCGGCAGCGGTCAACGCTTCGCGGGCGATCCGGCTCTTTCCGACACCAGCAGCGCCGCAGATCAGTATCCCGCCGACGCCGGGAGTGGAGATGGCGGCTTCGATGGAACGCATCTCCGAATTGCGGCCGGTCAGCGGCCACGACAGGTCCACGCACGTGAGCCTAGGAGCAGGAGCGGCCCCCCGCGTCGCTTATGCCGACTTGGCGGCTATCCGCCCTTCTTGACCTTCAGCACACGCTTGCGCAGGCCGTCGGTGGCGGTGTCCATCAGGCCCTTGGCGCCCTTCTTGATCAGGAAACCGGGCAACGGCACGACGGGGTCGACGGTCAGCTCGAAGCGCACGTCGGTTTTGTCGCCGTTCGGCGTCAATGTGTAGCGCCCCTCCTGCGCCCGTTGCTGTTTCGAGCTCACCAGCGTCCAACTCACCCCGTCGTCACGGACGGTGTAATCCAGTACCTGCTCGTCGCTGACACCGACGATCTTGACGACCTGACGCGATTTGGTCGGACGTCCCTCGTCATCGCGCTCGAGCACTTCGACTTTCTGGTGGGCCGATGACCACTCGGTCAGCGACTCGAGGTCGACCAGAACGTTCATGATCTCGTCCGGCGACGCCTCGATGGTGACGTCGCGAGCTTCGGTGATGGCCATGCAAGCACGATGCCCACGGCCGGGAATCGCGAAACCTGCCCGACTACCCCTTCTTCTTCAGCTTCAGCACCTGCTTGCGCAGTCCGTCGGTGGCCGACTCCAACCCGCCCTTCATCGCCCGTTTCAGCACGAAGCCGGGGATCGGTACGGCCGGGTCGACGGTGATCTCGAATCTGACCTTGGTCTTGTCGCCGTCGGGCGTCAGCGTGTACTTGGCGTCCTGTGCTTTCAACTGGCCGGAACTCACCAGGGTCCAGCCTGCGGAGTTGTCCGTCCACGTGTACTGGACCACCTGCTCGTCGGAGATGCCCATCGTTTTCAGCTTGAGCTTGACCCGACCGGGTCTGCCGTTGTCGTCGGTGTCCAGGATCTCGGCACCCTGGTGTTGCGACGACCAGTCCGGTGCCGACTTGACGTCGGCGATGACGTCGAGGATCTCTTCCGGCGTCGCATCGATGACGACCTCGCGTGAATCGCTTATAGCCATGGCGCGACCCTAAGCCGACTGTGTCGTTTGTTGCGGCGTTTACTCGCACTTGTCCGCAACAAACACATTTCTTGATCGCTGTAGGCTGCTCGCTATGAGCGCCGACGTCGATCCCACCGCGCCACCGAGCGGCACCGGATGCGTGGAGTGCGACGCTTCTAGCGGATGGTGGGTGCACCTGCGTCGGTGCGCGGCCTGCGGCCACATCGGTTGCTGCGACGACTCTTTGGAGCGCCACGCCTCGGCGCACTGGCGCGAGTCCGGTCACCCGATCATCCGCTCGTTCGAGCCGGGCGAGGACTGGTTCTGGAACTACCGAACCAACGAGTATTACGACGGCCCGCAGCTCGCGGCACCGGAGTGCAGGCCCACCGACGAGACCGTGCCCGGGCCGCGCGGCAGGGTGCCCGATGACTGGTCCGACCAGTTGCGCCGTCGCAGTCCCTGAGTGAAAGCCGTGGTCACCGGGTAACCCCTCGCCGTGAACAAAGAGAAGCCCGAAACCAGCGAATCGGACTCTGGCGCCGAGAACGCCGGCGACGATGTGGTCAGCGACCCGGCAAGGAGCGCGGGCGGCAGCGGCGACTGGTCCGATGAGGGCGGTGCCACGCCGGGTGGGCCCGCCGACACCGGAGACCACACCCAGTAGTCAGATCGACTCGGCGAGTCCCGACAGCGTCTCGGCGGCCGTGTACTTCGGTGTCCAGCCCAGCTGTGACTTCGCCTTGCCGGTGTCCATCACCGTCGAGGCGCGTCCGGCGTGGAGCCACTCCAGTCCCGATGGGACGAACGGCAGGCGAGCGATCAGCTCCGAGGTGATCCTCGCCGCGACATGGGGCACTTTGATCGGTCGGGCACCGAGCGCTTGGCCCACATCGGACATCGTCAGCAACCCGTCGCCGGCCAGGTTGTAGGCGCCGGGCGGCGCGGAAGTGGTTGCCGCAAGGGCGATCGCGGAAGCGACGTCGTCATGGTGGACGAGCTGAACGGGTGTCCCCGGGTCGGGAAACGGGGGCTTCAGCAGGGGCAATGCCCCCGTTACCTTGCGAACCCCGTCCGGTAGCCGGGTCCATGGCATCGCCTCGGCGAGCGCCGGCGCTTTCGGGCCTGCGACGATGCATGGCCGCAGGACGTACACCTCGAGCGACGAGTCCGCGGTCACCTCGGCGAGCGCCGCTTCGCACGCCGCCTTCTGCTCGGAGTAGTAGTGCTCCGGTGAGCCGCGGGGCGGAACATCCTCGGTGATCGGCACCGGGTTGTCGGAGTGGTATCCGTAGGCCGCGACCGACGACGTGTACACCAGCCGCCTGGTCCGCGGAGACGCCACCGCCGCCTCGAACACGTTGCGGGTGCCTGCCAGGTTGACCCGAGCGCTCTCCTCGCGCGTACCCATGATGATGAAGGCCAGGTGGACGACGATGTCGGCATCGGCGACCAACGCGTCCACGGCCTCGCGGTCGAGGATGTCACCCTGCCTGTACTCGGTCTTCGTCCAACCATAAGCGTCGGGAGAGAAGGCTCTGCGGGCCATGCCGATGATGCGGTCCACGTCGGGATGCGCCTCGAGTGCATCCACCGCCGAAATGCCGATCTCACCTGTCGGACCCGTTACTGCAACCGTCCACCCCATGTAGGAGTGGTTTCCCGCTGGCCGGCACGCGAAACGCGGATCAGACGTCGGCGAGGGCCGCCTTGGCGGCGTTGTACCCAGGGATGAAGGTGATACCAGGTCCGCCATGGCAGCCGGCGCTGCCGAGGTACAGGCCGTCAATCGGGATCGGCTGATCGACATAGCCTTTCGGGCCTGGTCGGTTCGGGCCGATCTGGTCAGGATGGATCAAGCCGTGGCAGTAGTCGCCGCCGGGAGCACCGAACATCGTGCCCATGTGCTTCGGGGTGAACGTGGTGTGCCGCATGATCAGGCTTTCGAAGTTCGGGGCCAGCTTGGTGATCTTGTCGATGACCCGCTGCCCCATCTCCACCTTCATGTCGCCGTAACTAGCCTCGCTGTACTCCACGGGAAACCATAACGAGAACGCCGACGCCGCGTGCTTACCGTCGGGGGCGAGGCCGGGATCGTTGACCGAGGGGATCTGCAGCGCGATCGACGGGTCGGCGGGCACGATGCCGCGTCTGGCGTCCTCCCACTGCTGCTGCAATTCTTCCGGGGTGCTGAAAATGCCGATGTTGGACTGCATTTCGGGCTCGTTGAGGACTTGGTAGGGCGCCGCGAACTCGGGGATGCCGTCCAGCGCGAAGTGCATCTGCAGATAGCTGCCGCGGTGGTCCGACCGGGAGAACCGTTCCCGGATGTCGGCGGGCACCGCGTTGGAGTCGATCAGGCCGTTCACGGTCAGGTCGGGTGCGATACCCGAGATGACGATCGGCGCGGTGATCGTCGAGGTGTCCTCGAGGCGAACCCCGGTGACGCGACCGTCGGACACCAGGATCTCGTCGACCTTGCTGCGCAGCCGCAGTTCGCCGCCGTGGGAGACGAACAGCTGCTGAAGATGCGCGGTGAGCGCGCCGATGCCACCCTGCAATTTCTTGACCAGCAGCGCATTCTCGTCGGGAACGGCGAACCCGTACGCCAGCGCCGCGGCAGTGCCAGGCGTAGCGGGTCCGCGGTAGGTGGTGTTGCACGCCAGAAGCGACAGCATTCCGCGCAGGGCGCCGTTCTTCTCCCTGTCCGGCAGATAGCGGTCGATCACGTCGCAGACCGATCCGAACAACATGTCGGTGATCGTCGAGCGCTCGAATTCGCTTGTCGCACAGGCATACATCTGGTCCAGCGTCTTCGGCTGCGCGCCGGCATCGAAGCGCCCGAGGGCACGCGTCGGCGCCTGGCACCACGCCATCAGGCCGGCCATGCCGTTGACCGCCTCGGCACCGTGCACCTCGTTGATGTGCGTCAGCAGCCTCACCGGGTCGGTGTAGTAGATCAGCGGCTCGTCGCCGACGCCGCGCAGGGATACCGACATGACGTCCAGGTCGACGGTCGGGAGCGTGTCGAGCCCGAGTTCGCGGCTGACGATCGCCGACGTGGGGATCTGCACCGAGCCGGCGATCTCGAACTTGAATCCGTCGAAAAGCTCGACGGTGGAGGCCATTCCGCCGGCATACAGCTTGAAGTCCAGGCACAGCGTACGCAGCCCGGCCTTCTGCAGAAGCGCGGCCGCGGTCAGCCCGTTGTGGCCCGCGCCGACGACGATCGCGTCAAAGTCCGCCATTGGCTGAGGCTGACACGGAGCGCAAGTTTTGTCAATATTGACGAAACTTGATCCTAGATGGAATCCGCGATCCCCTTCTGCAGGGTCTGCAGCGCCTCCCGGGTCAGCCGCGTCAACTCCGGCAGTGACCGGTCGTCGCCGAGCATCCACACCTCCATCGCGCCGAACACCGCGGCGGCGATGCACCGCGAGATCACGGTGATCCGCATCCGGTCGTCGGTCCCCGGTTGCGGCGGATCGTCGCCACCCAGTCGTTCCTCGATGACCTCGGCGAACTCCGTCTCGACCTGGCGGACGTGCCGCACGATCCGGCCGGGGTCAAGTTCCTGAGCGCGCAACGACGGGATCTTCGCGACGGCCCAATCGTCATAGGGCCTCGCCAGAATCGCCGATTGGACGGCCTCGATGATCGACTCGTCGGGCGATCGCTCGGCCAGCGCCGACCGGAACCAGTGCAGGCCGACGTCGTAATCGGCGAACAACAGGTCATGCTTCGATGCGAAGTGCCGATAGAAGGTCCGCAGCGACACCCCGGCATCCGCGGCGATCTGTTCGGCGGAGGTCTCCTCGACACCCTGGGCCAGGAATCGAACCACCGCCGCTTGCCGGAGCGCTTCGCGCGTGCGCTCGCTGCGCGCCGTCTGGGCAGGTCGGACCATGGCCGTAAGTTACCGCAAAGCGGTTATGTCAATATTGACAAAACTGAAAACGGCCGAAAGACTCCGCTCATGATTTCGCTGATCGTCCACGCGCTCCTCGGCATCGTCGTCGTCGCATCCGTCGTCAAACTGAATCCGACTGTGTTCAAACGCGCCGCGACAGGCCCGCAGCTGTCGGCGTTGGAGATCGCGTACTGGGTCATCGGGATCGTCTCGCTGCCGCTGTGCTGGTATTTCAATATCCGCTACGTCTACGAGTACGCACCGAATCCAATGATCGGCCAACCGAACTGGTCGGAGTTCATCGCGCTGGGGTACGCCAATCCTGCCTCCAGTTCGCAGGTGCTGGACTACACGATCATCAACGTGGTCCTGTTGCCGCTGTTCACCATCGTGGACGGCCGTCGACGCGGAATTCGCCGCCCGTGGCTGTTCTTCGTGTCCAGCCTCTTCACCAGTTGCGTGTTCGCGTTCGCCTTCTACTTCGCGACGATCGAGCGGCAGCGCAGGCATAGGCTAGCCACCTCGCCGGTCGACGCCGTGGCCTGAGTGGCGCTGGCTGTCACGAGTCATCATCGAAGCCGAGAAAGTCGACGAACTGACGCGACGTGATCACCGGGGCGAAGTATCGGTTGATCCGCTCGAACGCGGCCTTCTCCTGTTCGACCGTCTCGGCGCCGGTGGCATCGCCGATGACGATCGGCACGTAGCCGCAATCTCGTGCGGCGCGGACGTTTCCTTCCACACACCAGTCCAGATGGGTCCCGGTGATCAATGACTTCGATCCGCTTCCGTGCCGCCCGCACCGCGCGGACCGTCGCAGGCAGGCTGCCGCGCAGATCGTGGCGCTCGCCGTACAGCTTGCCGCCCGGTGTGTAGACGCAATTGTTCTGAGCGATCGACAGGAAGGCCGCAGGGCGCGACAACTACGTGGAAAAGTCCAGCCGCTTCCAGTACGGCGCCAATTCATGAATCAGATGTTCGTTGCTCATACGACAGCCGTCGCCTCGATGCTCACTGAAATTCAACACTAGTGCCGTCGATGTCCGCACCTGACGGGGTTCGGCATCGGCTTACAGTTGCAGGATGATCGCCGACGATCTGCGGCAGCGCCGCCTCGAGACCATCTCAGAGCACATGGACACCGAGGTGACCCAGGAGTTCGACCGGACCCTGGCCACCTTCAACGGCCACCCGCGCTACGAGATCATGCCGACGGGCCAGGTCTTCGACGGCGACGAGGAGGTCATGGGCTACTACCGTATGACTAGAACCGCGTTTCCCGACCAGCGCCACGACAATGTCCGCTACCACGTCACCGACGACACGGTCATCGTCGAGTTCGACTTGCTGGGAACCAATCTCGGTGAGTTTTACGGCCTCCCGCCGACGGGAAAGTCATTTCGGGTGCCGATCATCGCGGTGTTCTTCTTCGACGGCGACCGCATCGTCAACGAACGCGTGTACTTCGACTCCGCAAGCTTGGTGACACAGATCGGCCGCGGCGAAATCCTTGCCCTGGTAGGCGAGGACGGCACACGCGAGGAACCGACGATCCCATGAAGGTCCACCATCTCAACTGCGGCACCATGCATCCGCCGAAGGGGCCGGTGTGCGTATGCCACGTCCTCGTGGTGGAAACCGACGGCGGCCTCGTCCTGGTCGACGCGGGCTTCGGAACCGGTGACTGCGCCGACCCGAACGCGCGCATCGGGCCGGTGCGGTTCGTCACCCGTCCCGAGTTCCGCGAGACCGAGACCGCCGCACACCAACTCGACCGCCTCGGCTTCCGCCGCGAGGACGTCCGCCACATCGTGCTGACTCACCTGGACTCCGATCATGTCGGCGGCGCGGCGGACTTTCCGCACGCACGGCTGCACGTCACGTCCGCCGAAGCCCTCGCGGCCTTTACCGCTCCCACTCGAGCGGAGAAGGTTCGGTACGGCCGACAGCAATTGGTGAAAGATCACGACATCGTCGAGCACAGTGCCAACGGTGAATCCTGGCGCGGCTTCCCGGCCGCCAAAGAACTCACCGAGATTGCGCACGGGATCGTGCTGATCTCCCTGCCCGGCCACAGCCGCGGGCACGCGTGCATCGCGGTCGACGCGGGTCACCGATGGGTCCTGCACTGCGCTGATGCGTTCTACCACTACGGCACCCTCGACGGATCCCACATCCCGCGCACGCTGTGGACCATGGAGACGGTCGTCGCATTCGACCGGAAGAAGGTGAATGACACCCATCGGCGCCTTTCGGAGCTCTACCGAAGGCAGGAGCCGGACCTGATCATCGCCCCGGCCCACGACCTGGCGCTGTTCGAGCGCGCCAAGGAGACCGCCCAGGCCGGCAGCTAGGAGACTGCTGAATTATTGCGGCGTGGCGGGGGTGCTTGTGCTGGGGTTTTCGGGATCATTAGATGGTGCAGGGTCGATCTGATGATCAGCGAGAGTTGTTGGATGCCGAGTCGGTGGCCGGGCATCTTCTGAAGTCCGACAGTGTGTTTGCGTTCCTGTCCGCACATCGGAGTGAGTTGTTTCCTGAGGAGATGTTCGCCGATCTGTTTCCCTCGCGGCGGGGTCGGCCCAGTGTTCCGGCTGAGGTGATGGCCAGCGTGATCACCCTGCAGGCGCTGCACGGCCTGTCGGATAACGAGACCGTCGACGCGGTCACCTTTGACCTGCGGTGGAAGGCGGCCTGCGGATTGCCGATCACCGCACCGGCGTTTCACTCCACGACGTTGACCTACTGGCGGCGCCGACTGGCGGCCTCAGCTCGGCCGAACCGAATCTTTGAGGCGGTCAAAGCCGTCGTCACCGAGACCGGCGTGTTGGCCAAGAAGACGCGGCGGGCGTTGGATTCCACCGTCCTCGATGATGCGGTGGCTACTCAGGACACCGTGACTCAGTTGATCGCCGCGATCCGGCGGGTCCGCCGCGAGGTTCCCGCCGCCGCAGCGGTGATCGAACAGCACTGCACTGCTCACGATTACGACGACCCGGGCAAGCCCGCGATTGCCTGGAACGACAAGGCCGCCCGTGACGCATTGGTAGATGGCCTGGTCAGTGATGCTCATCGAGTGCTCGGGCATCTACCCGAGCACGAACTCGATCCTCGGGCTGCTGAGGCGGTGGCGTTGTTGGCGCTGATCGCCGGCCAGGACGTCGAACCGGTCGAGGGCTCCGATGGCACCGACGGGCACTGGCGTATCGCGCAGAAGGTCGCCCCGGATCGGGTGATCTCCACTGTGGATCCCGACAGCCGCCACGCCCATAAGACGGTGCACCGCCGTCAGGACGGGTTCAAAGCCCACCTCGCGATCGAACCCGACACCGGGATCATCACCGACTGCGCGCTGACCAAAGCCAGCGGATCTGACAACCACGAAGCCGTCATCGGGTTGGCCCTCCTGGAGGACGAGCCGAGCCCGGTGCGAGTGCTCGGCGATTCGGCCTACGGCACCGGTGCGACTCGCGCTGCGCTCGCCGAGGCCAAGCACACCACGATCATCAAACCGATACCCCTGCGCTCCCCGGTACCCGGCGGATTCACCACCGATGACTTCACCATCGATTTCGACGCCCGCACCGTCACCTGCCCGGCCAACCACACGCTGCCGATTCCGCCCAGCGGCGGAGTCGGTTTCACAACACGTTGCCGCTCATGCCCTTTAGCGTCTCAATGCACTACCGCGGTTAACGGACGCAAACTCACCCTCAGTGAGTACGAACCGCTGCAGCGCGCAGCCCGCAGTCGAGCACGCGACCCCGAGTGGCAAGCCGAGTACCGCCAGCATCGGCCCATGGTCGAACGCTCCATCGCCTGGCTCACCCGCAACAACCGCAGAGTCCGCTACCGCGGCGTCACCCGCAACGACCACTGGCTGCACCACCGCAGCGCCGCACTCAACCTGCGTCGCCTCATCTCACTGGGCCTGACTCACACCGGAACTACCTGGGCTATCGCCTAACACAGTTGGATTCCGGCCTTGCCGACCGCGAGATCCAGTGTCACGCTCGATTTCGGCGGGGCGACCTCTTCTGTCGACCCACGGGTCTGACTTCACACCGCCGCACGACGGCTCGAGGCGCCCCGCCCCAACGCCACTAATTCAGCAGTCTCCTAGGGCACCAGCACCACCTTGCCGACGTTCTCGCGTGCCGCCAGAATCCGGTGCGCCTCACCGGCGTTCGCGAACGGCACCGCTGCGTGCACCACCGGCACGGCGATGCCGTCGGTCAGGGCGGTGGTGAGCGGCCCGATCCACGGCTCGAGCGTGCCTCTGTCGTCCCATAGTTTGAGCATGTTCAGCCCGATGACGGCCTTGCTGTCCGACAACTGGTTGACGAGGTTGAAGCCACGAAGCATCGGCAGCAGCTGCGGCAACGCGGTGCGCAGCGAGCGCTTCTCGCCCTGCTGCATAGCCGAGAAGCCGTACGCGACGATGCGCCCGCCTGGCCGAATGAGCTCGTAGGAACGCTTGAGTGATTTTCCGCCCATCGCATCGAGCACGATGTCGTAGGGCGGCAGACCTTTCCACCAACCGTCCTTGCGGTAGTCGATGGTGCGGTCCACGCCGTACTCGACGAGCCTGGCGTGCTTCCCCGGCGAGGCGGTGCCGTGGATTTCGGCGCCAGCGGCCTTGGCCAGCTGTATCGCCGCGATCCCCACGCCGCCTGCCGCCGCGTGGATCAGCACCCGCTCTCCTGCGCGCAACGAGCCGTACCCGTGCAGTGCCGCCCACGCCGTGGCGTAGTTGACCGGTATCGCGGCGCCCTGCTCGAAACTCAGCGACTCGGGCAGCGGAATCGCGTCCTGCGCGGAGATGTTCACGATTTCGGCGTAGCCGCCGAATCGTGTTCCGCCGAAGACCCGTTCGCCGATGCGTGCTGGATCGACACCGTCACCGACCGCCTCGATGGTGCCCGACACCTCGTAACCGACGACGCAGGGCGGCTTGGGCGCGTCGGGGTAGAGGCCGACGCGTGCGAGATGGTCCGCGAAGTTCACCCCCGCGGCCCGCACGGCGATCTGCACTTGGCCCGTCGACGGTGGCGGCGGGTCCGGTCGCTGCGCGACCTTCAGTACCGAAATGTCACCGTGTTTGGTGATGACGACGGCGCGCACGATCGGTCAGACCTTCGCGTCGGCAGGCTGTTGTGCGCGACTCCGGAGGCGCCCAACGACCGCGCCGAGCAGGTCGTAGTAATGGGTGGGCGCCACCCGGGTCAGGATGTCGAAGAGATAGGCGTCGGGACCGACGAGGATGCGCGCCTTGCCGCGCTCGACCCCCTTGTGGATGATTTCGGCGGCCTTGTCCGGCTGCGTCATCGTGATTGCGGCGAACTCCTGCGCCATCTGCTCATGGGTTCGGCCGCGCCCCTCCGGATCCTTGCGGAACCGGGCATTGCGCACGATGTTGGTGTTGATGCCGCCGGGGTGGACATTGACCGCGGTCACCCCGGTGCCGCGAAGCTCCTGACGAAGCGAGTCGGTGAAACCCCGAACCGCGAACTTCGCCGAGCAGTATGCACTCTGGTTGGGCATCCCGGCCAGCCCGAACACGCTCGAGGTGTTCACGATCACCCCGGAATCCTGCTCGACCAGGATCGGCAGAAACGCCCGCGTGCCGTTGACGACGCCGTGGAAGTTGATGTCCCACAACCAGTTGTCGTCATCGACGTTGGAATCGAGAACGCTCGAGGCGACGGCGACGCCGGCGTTGTTGAACACCGCTGCCAGCGGAGCGGGTGCCCAGTCCTGCACCTCGGCCGCGAAGTCGCGCTGGGCGTCGGCATCACGAACATCGAGCACTCGCGTCAGGCTGGGACCCGAAAGGCCCGCCTCGGTCTCCTTCAATCCGACCTCGTCGACGTCGACGAGCGCAACCGGGCTGCCGTGACTGGAAAGACGGTGCGCCAGGCCGCGACCGATACCGGACGCCGCTCCCGAGATGACGACCGTGCGGCCGCTGATTCGTCTGCGAGTGCTCATGAGTGCTCCTTGAGTTCCGTGGTGTCGATGGGGGCCGACGCGACATGGTCGGTGAGGAGATCGAGCACGCGTTCCCACACCCCGCTCGGAAGATCGTGGCCCATCCCTGCGATGGTTTCCAGGCGGGCGCAGCGGATCGCACGCGCCGTTGCGTCGCCCCCGGTCGGGTTCACCATCCGGTCGCGGTTGCCGTGGATCACCAGCGTCGGAACGTCGATCTGGGCCAGTTCGCGGGTGCGGTCACCGGATCGGAAGACGGCCGCGAGCTGACGCGGGGTGCCAGCGCTCGATTGATCGCGCTCCCACGCGATCGCTGCCCGGTCGCGCACGCGTTGCTCGTCGAACGGGAAGCCGGGCGAGCCGATGTGGCGGAAGATCGCGATATCGCGTGCGATCGCCGCGTCGCGGCTACGCGGCGGCTTGGACGTCGCCAGTCGCCACCATGTCGACACGGCCGGACGGCCGATCCGCGGAGCACCGGTGGTCGACATGATGGACGTCAGCGTGCGGACCCGGCCCGGGTAGTGCGCGGCAACGGTCTGGGCGATCATGCCGCCCATCGAGATACCGGCCAGATGCGCGTCCCGATAGCCGAGCACGTCGAGCAGCCCGACAGTGTCTCGCGCCATGTCGCCGAGGTGGTACTGCTGCGGGTGATTGCCACCGCGCAGAATCGAAAGCGGCTTCGGCGGAGGGAATTTCATGTGAGTGGATCGTCCGACGTCGCGGTTGTCGAACCGAGTGACGCGGTAGCCGCGAGCGGCCAACGCCGTTACGAACTCGATCGGCCAGGAGCCGTGCAGCTGTTGCCCCAAGCCCGCGATGAGCACAATCGGCGGATCGTTCGGGTCGCCGACCTGCTCGTAACACAACTCGATGCCGCGGCCGACGTCGGCGACTGTCTGGTTGGCTTCCGTCATGCCGGCACCCTCTCCGAATCGCTGCGAGTTGTTGATGTCGATGCCACCTTTCGTCGGTAGACAACGGCCCGCCCACCGCGTGCCGGTGCTGTGGCCACGCCGCGTGAGTGAACGCGCTCGCCCGCGGCATACGTTGTGCCGAACTCGAATTCCCGCAGCAGCGTTCGCAGCGTGACGTTCAGTTCCATGTTCGCGAAGGCGGCGCCGATACACCGGCGGATGCCTCCGCCATACGGGATCCACGTGTGGGTATCGGGACTGGCCCCGAGGAAGCGGTCCGGGTTGAACGACGTCGGGTTGGCGAAGTTCTGCTCTGACGAATGCGACATCGTGATGCTCGCGATGACGGCGTGCCCCTCGGGAATGACCCACTCGCCCAGCCGAATTCGCTGGCGCGCGACCCTGACGGTGGCTTCGACGACGGGGCGGACGCGCTGCACTTCCCAGATCGTCGCCTGCAGCAGCTCGGTTCCGCCTGCGTCGGCCCCCGCGGTGAGCCGGGCGAGCAGACGCGGATGCCTGCGCAACCGCTCGACCGCCCACGCCAACGTCGTCGCGGTGGTCTCATGGCCCGCCGACAGCAGTGTGAGCAGTTCGTCCGCGATGTGATCGTCGGAGATCGGCGAGCCGTCCTCGTAGCGCGCCTGCAGCATGAGGGCGAGCACGTCGTTGCGTTCTCCGAATGCGGGATCGTTGCGCGCCTCGGCGATGAGTTCGGCGATGATCTCGTTGTAGCGCCTGCGGTACCGCTGGACCCGTCCCCATGGGCTCCACGGCCCGAGATCGCGCCGAAAAGCCGCGGGCATCACCGCCAGTCGGGAGGCGAGCGGGATCATCGAGGGAAACAGCTCCCGCAGTTTGTCGAATGCGCTGCCCTGCGCGCCGAACACCGTGCGGAGGATGGCGTTCAGCGTGATGCGCATCATCGGCTGCAACGTCTCGAACTCGCGACCCTCTGGCCAGGTCGCGATCTCGCGCATGACTTCGTCTTCGACGATCGCCTCGTAGCCGGCCATGCGCTTGCCGTGAAACGGCGGCACGAGCAGCTTTCGGCGGGCCCGGTGCTCGTCGCCGTCGAGGCTGAACGTCGAGCCGGGGCCGAGGACGGTGCCGAGGTTGGAGGCGCGGCCGACGAGGTCGCTGCTCGTGGTGAACAGGTCCTTGACCAGAGCCGGATCGCTGACCACGGCGGTTTCGCCGAAGATCGGCAGATTCACCGTGAACGCGGTGCCGTAGCGCCGGCCTATCAAGGCCACCGCACGGTGACGCGCGGTGAGGAAGGCCACGCCCATGACGGCCTTCGGTATCCGCGGTCCCGGCGGCAGCCGAACCGGGTCCTTCGTGGCCTCACCCATGTCGCCCCTTAAGTTTGGTACTCCAAGGTACCGCTTACGGTACGTGACCGTACCGGCGACGACAACCCCCCTTCTACATATGTTCAATAACGACGCTGTTGTCGGTGCGTGCGCGCATAGCCCGACCTATACGGCATGCTGATCAGCTGTGACCCGCTGGTATTCGCTCGAGCCAGCCGACGAGGACTTCCTGACGTCGGCTCCGCATGTTTTCACCTACCAAAAGCGTTTCGCCGCGCCGCCCGACGCGGTGTGGGAGCAGCTCACGTCGGACGCCTCGATCGCGGCGTGGGGCCCTGCAACGAAGGAAGTCAACTGGACTTCGCCACGGCCGTTCGGTGTCGGCACCACCCGGGAGGTCGTGGCGCCCGCCGGCGCAACCATGCGCGAGCGCTTCTTCCTGTGGCAGGAAGGAACCCGGCACGCCTTCGCGAGCTATGAGTCGACGCTGCCCATCTTCAAACGCTTCGCCGAGGACTACATCGTCGAAGCCGATGGAAACGACACGCTCTTCACATGGGTGTTGGCTTTCGAACCGAAGCACACGTTGGCATTGCCGGTCAAGGCGCTGGCACCCGTTATCAAGGCTGCTTTCGGCAAGGTGCCCAATGACGGTCAGCGCTACTGGGCCAAGCGTTCTAAGCGCGCATAGCCGGCCTGGTCACCTTCGATGTTGAAGTGCCCGGCCGAAACACGTTCCTCGGCTGAGCCCGCCCCAGTCGGTCAGCCGTTTTTCGTCAAAGTGAACTGGCATACGTCGGTGTAGCCGTCACGGAACAGGTCGGCGCAACCGGTGAGGTACTTCATGTAGCGCTGGTAGACCTCGTCGGATTGAACCGCAATCGCCTGCTCGCGGTGGCTCTGCAGCGTTGCCGCCCACATGTCCAGCGTGCGAGCGTAGTGAAGCTGCAGCGGCTGGACGCGGGCCACTCGAAAACCGGCTTTTACCGCGTGTTGCTTAACTTGGGCGACCAAGGGCAGCTCTCCGCCGGGAAAAATCTCATCCATGATGAACAAGATGAACTTCAGCAGTTTCGCCGGTAGCTTCAGCCCCCGCTTCTGGACCTCTTCCATGCTCGCTCTGACGATCGTATGCAGCAGCATCACGCCATCGGGGGGCAGCACGGAGTGGGCCATGGTGAAGAAGTCGTCGTAGCGAGCTTTGCCGAAGTGCTCGAACGCGCCGATCGAAACGATCCGGTCTACCGGTTCGCGGAACTCCTCCCAGCCGGCCAAGTACACCCGCCGGCTGCGCGTGCTGGCCATCGCTCGGAACAATCGGTCAACGGCGATGGCCTGGTTTCTGCTCAAGGTCAGGCCGACGACGTTGACGTCGTATTTCTCCACGGCACGCCGCAGCGTGGCGCCCCAGCCGCAACCGATGTCGAGCAGCGTCATGCCAGGCTGCAGCCCTAGCTTGCCCAATGCCAG
This sequence comes from Mycobacterium sp. ITM-2016-00318, assembly GCF_002968285.2. Classification (NCBI taxonomy): domain Bacteria; kingdom Bacillati; phylum Actinomycetota; class Actinomycetes; order Mycobacteriales; family Mycobacteriaceae; genus Mycobacterium; species Mycobacterium sp. ITM-2016-00318. The sequence continues at coordinate 4,640,472 of NZ_CP134400.1, forward strand.
GTCGATTTTGGCGATTTGGGCCTGCTCCAGAGTCATGTCGTCGCGCTCGAAGTAGGCGCAGCTGTAGGTCTGGGTCGGATCGAGGAAGAGCCGGAAGAACTCATCGGACAGGTCGTAATGAGCCTGGACGTTCTCGAAATCCGGTCGCAGGCCGGTCCTTTCCCCACCCGTAGGCACCGACGCCATGGCGCGAGATTATGCGCCGACCCACATCGACGCAATAGCCGGCGGCGATTACGGCGCTATAGTCGCCAGCCTGGTGGGGTGATCCGCCAAGCATGGTGATGACGCTGTATATCACCGGCTGCCGTCGGCTTCGACGACCTCATCGTGGATCTGCTGACCAGCAGAATGGCAAATTTATCGGAGTCGCTCAGGCGGTATGGGATGAGCTCACGTGTGCGAACCCGCGGTGTCGATGTCAACACCGACAGATCCAGTCCCTGCTTCGACGGCGACAGCTTCAATCTGCCGCGCTATACCCTCTGAGTTGCACAAAAGCTTGTGGCCAGGGCCGGGATCGAACCGGCGACCTTCCGCTTTTCAGGCGGACGCTCGTACCAACTGAGCTACCTGGCCCCACGGGCGCCGATGTTGTAACGCTTCTCGCGTGCGCGAGTACTTCGCCGCCGTTTGGCGACCCTGACGGGACTCGAACCCGCGACCTCCGCCGTGACAGGGCGGCGCGCTAACCAACTGCGCCACAGGGCCTTGCTTCCTACATCCTGCTCCGCGTTTCCGCGCAGCGTGTACCCCCTACGGGATTCGAACCCGCGCTACCGCCTTGAAAGGGCGGCGTCCTAGGCCGCTAGACGAAGGGGGCCTGCCGAATCTCTCCGGGGTACTCGCAACGTCGATGACGCTGGGAGCCTCGATAGCTTAGGTTACCGGGACCCGAATCCTCAAACGAACTTCCGTCGGCCACCCAGTATCCTTACCCATCGCGCCCCTATAGCTCAGTTGGTAGAGCTACGGACTTTTAATCCGCAGGTCCCAGGTTCGAGCCCTGGTGGGGGCACGGAGTAACAGCAGGATTATGTTGGGCTCTGGGCTCTCGCGTCCGTAACCGCGACGGCACCGTGACCACCCAGGAGGTCGGAGTCTCCTATTGCACCGAGGGCCGCATGCAGCTGGTCCAGGACCGCAAGCGGCTTGCCGGAGTGAAGGCACGTTTGGAGCGGGAGCGGGCTGTTCGTGACGACCTCTTCGGAGATCGCTGATGACTTACTCACCTCGGGAAACGGCCTCCAGGGCCGCCCACGCTCCGGATATGGCGGGCCCTAGGGATCGTCGCGCCTGCACCTACCTGTCGGCGACTAGGAGACTGCTGAATTAGTGGCGTTGGGGCGGGGCGCCTCGAGCCGTCGTGCGGCGGTGTGAAGTCAGACCCGTGGGTCGACAGAAGAGGTCGCCCCGCCGAAATCGAGCGTGACACTGGATCTCGCGGTCGGCAAGGCCGGAATCCAACTGTGTTAGGCGATAGCCCAGGTAGTTCCGGTGTGAGTCAGGCCCAGTGAGATGAGGCGACGCAGGTTGAGTGCGGCGCTGCGGTGGTGCAGCCAGTGGTCGTTGCGGGTGACGCCGCGGTAGCGGACTCTGCGGTTGTTGCGGGTGAGCCAGGCGATGGAGCGTTCGACCATGGGCCGATGCTGGCGGTACTCGGCTTGCCACTCGGGGTCGCGTGCTCGACTGCGGGCTGCGCGCTGCAGCGGTTCGTACTCACTGAGGGTGAGTTTGCGTCCGTTAACCGCGGTAGTGCATTGAGACGCTAAAGGGCATGAGCGGCAACGTGTTGTGAAACCGACTCCGCCGCTGGGCGGAATCGGCAGCGTGTGGTTGGCCGGGCAGGTGACGGTGCGGGCGTCGAAATCGATGGTGAAGTCATCGGTGGTGAATCCGCCGGGTACCGGGGAGCGCAGGGGTATCGGTTTGATGATCGTGGTGTGCTTGGCCTCGGCGAGCGCAGCGCGAGTCGCACCGGTGCCGTAGGCCGAATCGCCGAGCACTCGCACCGGGCTCGGCTCGTCCTCCAGGAGGGCCAACCCGATGACGGCTTCGTGGTTGTCAGATCCGCTGGCTTTGGTCAGCGCGCAGTCGGTGATGATCCCGGTGTCGGGTTCGATCGCGAGGTGGGCTTTGAACCCGTCCTGACGGCGGTGCACCGTCTTATGGGCGTGGCGGCTGTCGGGATCCACAGTGGAGATCACCCGATCCGGGGCGACCTTCTGCGCGATACGCCAGTGCCCGTCGGTGCCATCGGAGCCCTCGACCGGTTCGACGTCCTGGCCGGCGATCAGCGCCAACAACGCCACCGCCTCAGCAGCCCGAGGATCGAGTTCGTGCTCGGGTAGATGCCCGAGCACTCGATGAGCATCACTGACCAGGCCATCTACCAATGCGTCACGGGCGGCCTTGTCGTTCCAGGCAATCGCGGGCTTGCCCGGGTCGTCGTAATCGTGAGCAGTGCAGTGCTGTTCGATCACCGCTGCGGCGGCGGGAACCTCGCGGCGGACCCGCCGGATCGCGGCGATCAACTGAGTCACGGTGTCCTGAGTAGCCACCGCATCATCGAGGACGGTGGAATCCAACGCCCGCCGCGTCTTCTTGGCCAACACGCCGGTCTCGGTGACGACGGCTTTGACCGCCTCAAAGATTCGGTTCGGCCGAGCTGAGGCCGCCAGTCGGCGCCGCCAGTAGGTCAACGTCGTGGAGTGAAACGCCGGTGCGGTGATCGGCAATCCGCAGGCCGCCTTCCACCGCAGGTCAAAGGTGACCGCGTCGACGGTCTCGTTATCCGACAGGCCGTGCAGCGCCTGCAGGGTGATCACGCTGGCCATCACCTCAGCCGGAACACTGGGCCGACCCCGCCGCGAGGGAAACAGATCGGCGAACATCTCCTCAGGAAACAACTCACTCCGATGTGCGGACAGGAACGCAAACACACTGTCGGACTTCAGAAGATGCCCGGCCACCGACTCGGCATCCAACAACTCTCGCTGATCATCAGATCGACCCTGCACCATCTAATGATCCCGAAAACCCCAGCACAAGCACCCCCGCCACGCCGCAATAATTCAGCAGTCTCCTAGGGCGCAGGCTTCACGATCTTGAAGACCGTCAATCGGGTGGTGCCGTCGCCGGGGAAGATACTTGCAACGTTTATGGCGCGGGTGCCGTTAGCACTCACCACCGAGTACTGAGGGTCCTCCATGTAGGGCGACGCTGAGCCGATTTGCTTGCCCGTGGTCGGGTCGACCTCCGTCACCCACAAACCGTAGTTGCCCGTGCCCGTGTCGTAGACGCGTGTGGTGATCAGTGCGCGGGTGCCATCAGCGTTCAACCGCGGCGAGCCGATTTGTTCGGCATTGAAGGTGAGTGTGTCACCAATCTGGACGCCGTTGGTGGTGTCGATTACCGCGACCCGGGTGGTGTAAACGCCGGTCTGTGCGGCGTAGCTGCGAGTGGTGATCAGAACGCGGCTACCGTCTGCGTCTAACGGCAGGGAGGCAGATGGTTCGCCCGTGACTATGACGGCGTTACCAATCTGGCTGCCGGTGGTGGTGTCGACCACGGCCACCCGGGTGACGTTGTCGACGATGGCCGGGTTGTATGTCGCTGTCGCGACCACGGCGCGCTTGTTTATGGTAGTAGTCACCAGCGGTTGTGAGTTAGAGCTGTAGCCAGGGACAGTGATCGCAAGCGTTTCGCCAATTTGAGCGCCGGTCGCGTTGTCGAGAACCGCCACGTTCGTGGTGGTGCTAATCCAGCTGGGGTGTCGGGGACGTAAGCAGTCACCACAGTGCGACTGCCGTCAGAGCTCAACTGCGGATAGCCTTCTCCGAGCACCTCGAGCGTTCTGCCGATTTGGCTGCCCGTGGTGAGGTCGATGACCGCCACCTGGGTGGACGTGATCGATCCCCCGCTATTGGCGGCGTGGGTGGTAAGCAGGATGCGATTACCGTTGGCGTCCAACAGCGGCTTTGCCCTTGAGAGCTCGCCGGCAAGGGGAATGGTGCTGCCGATCTGTTTGCCGGTGGTGGTGTCGATCACCACCGCCCGACTGGTGTAGGGCGTGCCGAAGGTGCTGTCGGTGAGCACCGCACGGGAGCCGTCGGCGTTCAGCACCGGAAGGCCGCTGTACCCGTTGTCGAGGTCGAGGGTGAGGGTGCTGCCGGTCTGGGTGCCGGTGCGGAAGACGGTGGTTGCAGTGGATATCACGAACACGCGCTAAGCGATCTGGAGCACCGACACCCGGGTAGTAGTGGAGGTGGGCGTGGTGGTGATCACGGCCCGGGTGCCATCGGCGCTCAACCATGGAGAGCCTCTTAGTCCGCCTGTGAGGGTGATCGTGGTGCCGGCTTGGGTGCCTGTTGCGGTGTTGATCACCGCCACCTGGGCGCCGGTGGGGCCGTCGGTCGTGACCAGGGCGCGCGTGCCGTTGGCGCTCAGTAGTGAATAGCCGTAGCCGGTGAGGGCGAGGGTAGAGCCGACCTGCATGCCGGTGGTGGTGTCGATCACTGCCACTCGCGTAGTGCTGGTGCCGGTGACCCAGTCGTCGCTGGTTGCGCTGATTACGGCGCGGGTACCGTCGGCGGTCACAAGCGGCGGTCCCGATGCTTGGTAGCCGGTGAGGGTGACGGTGTTGCCGGTCTGAGCGCCGGTGGAGGTGTTGATCACCCTCACCTGGGTGGTGGAGGTGCTCGTGCGCCCGTCGTAAACCACGCTGACGATCAGGGCGCGGCTGCCGTTAGGGCTCAAGAACATTGAAGCAGATGGTGCGGGTTGGCCGGGGAGAGTGAGGGGAGCGAAGACTTGAGTGCCGGTGCTGGTGTCTATTACTGCCACCTGGGCGGTGTCGATGTTGTTGGCGTCCCTGAAATAGGTAGTGATCAGGGCACGGGTACCGTCGGCGCTCAACACCGGTGTGCCCGATACGGAGCCGGTGAGGGTGAGTGTGGTACCGGTCTGGACGCCGGTGATGGTGTTGAACTCTGCCACCCGAGTGGTGAATCCGGTACTTGAGTCCCCCTCGGTGGTGGTGATCAGGACGCGGCTGGCATCTGCGCTCATCAGCCGCACGCCCGATGGGGAGCCGGCGAGCGTCAAGGTGCTGCCGGTCTGGGTGCCGGTGGTGGTGTTGATCATCGTCACTTGGGTGCCGTAGGTGCTGGTCGCCGAGTCGTAGGTCTGAGTGGTGATCAGAGCGCGGGTGCCGTCGGCACTTAACAGTGGAGTGCTGTAGCCGTTGAAGGTGAGGGTGGTGCCGGACTGGGCCCCGGTGGTGGTGTCAATCACCGCCATCCGGGTGGTAAATCCGGTGGTCTGCTCGACGGTGGTGATGAGGGCACGGCTACCGTCGATGTTCAACGGTAACGCGTCTGATATGAGGCCCGGCAGCGTTTGGGTGGTGCCGATCTGTGCGCCGGTTGTGGTATTCATCACCGCTATCCGTGTGGCGTTTGTGTTGGTGACCGAGTCGTAGACGCTTGTGGTGATCATTGCGCGGCTGCCGTCGGCGCCGAACATTAGTGACCTCGATGCGGAGCCGGTGAGGGTGAGGACGGTGCCGGTCTGAGCACCGGTGGTGGTGTTGACAACCGCGACCCGGGTGCTGGTTCCGGTGGCGTCGGCGACGGAGGTGGTGACGACGGCGCGGGTGCCGTCGGCACTCAACACCGTCGAGACAGGGGAGCCGGTGAGCGTGACCGTGGTGCCGGTCTGGGTGCCTGTGGTGGTGTTGAACACCGCCACCCGGGTGGTATTGGTACTGGGCACGGAGGTGGTGACCACGGCGCGGGTGCCGTCGGCGCTCACCGCCGTCGGCGCGCCCGATGGATAGCCGGTGACGGTGGCACTGCCGATGACAGTCACGGTGCGTGCCGGCGTCACGGTGTTGGCTACGGTGACGGTCACAGACGACGTGGTGGTGTTGCCGGCGGCGTCGCGAGCTCGTGCGGTCAGCGTGTGGGTGCCGTTGGCGGCCGTGGTGGTGTTCCACGACACGTTGTAGGGCGCGACGGTATCCTCGGCGCCAAGCGCCACGCCGTCCACCAGGAACTGCACCCCGGCCACCGCGACGTTGTCGGAGGCGGTGGCGTTCAGGGTCACCGTGCCCGAGACGGTCGCGTTGGGGGCGGGTCCGGTGAGGCTCACGGTGGGTGTGATGTTGTCGACGGCGACGGTCACCAGCGACAGCGTCCGGACCTTGCGGTCGTAGGCGTCGGTGACGTAGATGTGGGTGCCGCTGACCGCGATGACGTGCCCGCCGGTCTCCGGGGTGTTCGGGTCGATGGCCACGGTGCGGACCACGGTGTTGGTTCTGGTGTCGATCACCGAGATGGTGTCGTTGCCGTTGGCGACGTAGGCGACGCTGCCGTCGGGGCTGAGCGCCACCGAACTGGGCGAGGAACCCACGGGAATCGATTGGGTTCCAGGAACATTGGGGCCGGTGTCGATCACAGTGTGGGTGGCGGGGTTGATCACCGACACGGTGCCGCTGCCGTTATTGACCACATAGACTCGACTTCGGTCAGGGCTGATCGCCAACGCGCTGGGCGCGGACCCTACTCCGATGTCCATAGACGAGCTGAGGGGGTCGGCGTCAATCCGCTGGTAGGCGTTGGTGCTGGTGTTGATGCGGATCACAGACACCGTGTTGCTGCCGCGGTTGGCCACATACAGCGTGCCCTCGAGACTGGTTGGGGTGGGTGTTGATAGCGCCAGCGCGCTGGGCGAAGAACCCACCGAAATGGATTGGGTTCCAGAGAGGTTGGGGTTGGTGTCGACCAGCTTGTTGGTGGTGGTGTCGATCACCGACACCGTGTTACTGCCGCGGTTGGCCACGTAAAGCCGAGTGCCACTGAGCAGCAGGGCGCTGGGCGAGGAACCCACCGAAATGTCCTTCGAGAAGATGCTCGGGTTGGTGTCGATCAGCTTGTAGGTGTCGGTATTGATCACCGACACCGTGCCGCTGCCGGTGTTGGCCACATACAGTCGCTTGCCATCAGCGCTCAGCGCCAGGGCGCTGGGCGAGGAACCCACCGAAATGTCGGTGGAGAAGATGCTGCTATTGGCGTCGATGCGTTGGCCGGTGGTGGCGTTGATTACCGACACGGTGTTGCTGCCGGTGTTGGCGACATACATCCGGGAGTCACCGGGTGCGGTGCTGATCACTACCGCCGAGGGGCTGCTGCCCACCGCAATCGGTGTCTTGGTTTCAAACTGGGTCGGCGAGACATAAACCGATACCGGTGCGGTAGTGGTGGTCTGGCCGTCGCTAACCGCGACGGTGAAACTGTCGGTGTCGGCCAAGGCAGTCGCCCCGGCGGCCAGCCGGGCAGCATGGGTAGGAGTGTAGGTATAGGCGCCGGTCGCCGGGTTGATCGTGACGGTGCCCTTAGCCGTGGCCCACTGCGACGGGCCCACTGTGGGCGCACCGGTCACGGTGTAGGTCAACGGGTTGTTGTCGGCATCGGCGGCGATCACCGTGCCGGTCACCAGCCCGGTCACCGCATCGGGGATACCGACGGGCTGGGCGGCAACACTCGGCGCCGAATTCGTCGCCGCCGTCGTCATCGTCATCGTCGTGGCCTCGGCGGCGATCGCGAAGCGCTGCTCGCTGGTGCTCGTGTCGACGCTTAGGCTGGTCAGCGTCGAGCTCACGGGTAGTAGGCTTCGGGTTTCCCCGTCCACCGGCTGCCGGAACTGGCGGGGACGAGTGCCCACGGCCGCCAGTGCCAACCCCAGCGGCGAGTTGACAGGTGTCAGCGGACCCAAGCCTGCCGAGGCCAGCACGCCCAACACAATCCCGCTCACGCGTGGGCGCGTTGGTTCCTCGGGGGCAGCCGAGATAGCTTGGCGGACAAGCGGTCCGGTCGGCGGCGCCGAGAAGGTGCTCGTGATCGCCGTCAACGCATTGACGGCCTGCCGTGCGGCCCGTTGGTCTACCGCGACATCGACGACCGTGCCGGCACGCGCTAACGGTTCCGGCCGTGACGGTGTCGCGTCCGCCGTAGCCGTGACCCTGTTGGCATCCAGGCGCGGGGCGCCGGTCGGCTCCTCCACCGGCCGCTGGCCCTTATCCGAGCCGCCCCTCGGGCGCTCCACGGGTGCCTTAGCGGCGGCCGGCGCCTGGTCCGTGGCCGTCGAGTCCGCGACGGGTTTGGGAGCGGCCGCGTAATCTGTCGTCGGCTCCGCGACCACATCAACCGTTGCCGGGGCCTGGCTGCTCGACTCCTCCGGCGAGCGCTTGCCACCACCGGTGGCCAGCACCTCGCCCGGCGGCGCCTGGCGCACCGAGGCGTCCGTCGACTCCGAGGCGTCTGACTTGGGCGCGTTCACCGCGCCAGACCCCCTTGCGGAGGCCTTAGCGGAGCCCGCGGCGATCGATGTGCCCGTGGTGTCAGTGGCGGTCGGGGTGCCCTCGGATTCGGCGGGTCCACCGGCAGCGCCCGCCGCGCCGGTGCTCCCCCCCGAAGTCACCGACCCGGTATCGTCGGCCCACACCACCCCCGGCGTTGTCGCGACCGCCAAGCCCACCCCCAACGCGACCGCTAATCCGCCGACACGACCGATATATATCGCGTTGCTCATGGTCGTTCCTCTCGCGAGCCGCTACGACGGTCGGCGGCCACGGCGTGGTACACCCGTTCGACGTTGCTCTCTGTGATAGGAATCCTGACTCGCGTTCCGTGGCACGGGCTCAGTAGTGCCCTACTGCATTCGCCCGACTTGTCGCGGTACTACTCAAGAATTTTGAGCTGCCGCTTGCTCTCTCCCACACGGCAACGGTCGCGCGTCGTGCGCAGTGAAGACGCTTGTCAGATTGCCTTCACTGCTGAATCGGCCCGCCATCAGGAGAGAGGATGGGCAGAATTTTCAAACGGACCGCCCTGTGCGGGGCCTCGCATCCAACGGGGTGGGGGCACCTCCGATCTTCAGCCGCACATCGAAGGCGACAACTCTCTGGTGGCCGTAATGATGGCGTGGCTCGTGCTGCGCCGTGCGCGCGGGGACCTGAAGCCAAATCCACGGCTGGATGACGATCGAAGCCAGATGCGAATAGAGGTGCCGACCGTCCGCATCACGCCATCTCTTCAGCCCACTTCATATGCCCCTCGAAGCCCAGCGATGTCGCCATGGCACGATAGCGACCCGCCAAGTCCCGGTAGGCAACATTGTCGCCGCGGGCGCGGGCTAGCAGGGCGCGCAGCCGCAGCAGCGTGATCTCGAGTATCGCCCAATCTTCCGTCGCCGTCAGGTTGGCCAACCGGTCGATCGCCTGTTGGGCTTCGGTCAGGTCGCCCTGGTCGCCACGCTCCAGCAGCGTCTCCACCAGAACGCCGGTGCACCCAACGCCAGACCCGAGCCGTCCTGCCCGGTGCAGCTCGTCCACGGCTTGGCGCATGACCGGAATGGCAGCATCGCGGTCGCCGCGCCTGGCCCTTTCCCGGGCGGCCAACAACTCGGTGACCGGGACCATGAAGGGGCCATGCTCGCGCACAAACTCGCGGAGCTGCACCATGATCTCCAGCCCGCGATCACGGTCGGGAGCGGCGTCCCGATACAGCAGCGCGACACCCAACGCGAACTCGGACAAGCCCACTGCGTGATCGTTGCTGGCCGTTCGGGCGGTCTGCACCGCCTCCTCGCTCGCGCGAACCGCGGAGTCATCGGCGCGAAGCACCCCGTAGGTTATCGCCACACCGTAGGTCCAGGAAACGACAAAGGCGACGGTTGTCGGGTCGCTGTTTCGGGCCATCGCGACGGCGTCATGGAGGTCCTGACTCCACCCAGGACGGCCCAGCCACCACCGAGCAACGCTGCGAGCTGCCAGCGCGAACGCAAGCGGTGATCCCACACCGAAGCCGGCGCCCTTGGCGGGGTCACCGGCGGCCAGGTCAACGACGGTCTGCGACCACCGCAAGATCTCGCCGAACTCACCGGCATCGACCCAGTTGACGAACCCTATGACCGCCAACGCCATGATCAGGGCGGGATCGCCGATCGACTCGAGCAGCGCCATCTGTTCGGATGCCAGCCGCGACCCCTCACGCGAACGCCCGGTGTACACGAGCTCGGTGACCAGCCCAGTCATGGCGATCGCCAGCGAGACCTTGTCCCCGGCCGCGCTGCACAACTCTCCCAGCTCCGCGAAGCGGCCCCGGCTTTCCTGGACCGCTCGGGCATAAAAGTCGGTGGCACACAGCATGGCGCGGGGGGCGATGCGCATCGACAATTGGTCGGGCTCGTCGCCGGGTAGCGCGTCGGCGATCCGACGTGCCCGCTCCCAACTGAGCCGGGCGGCGCCGAGATCGCGGTCGGTTGACCACGCGCCGGCGCGCATGTGCCAGCCGAACGCCGCGCGCAGTTCGCCCGCTGCTTCGAGGTGTTCGGCGATCAGCGCCGCGTTCTCCTCCACCAATCCAGGCTCAGACTCTTCAATCGCGGCGGCGAGGCGCCGATGCCACTCGGCGCGATCGGATTTCATCTGCGATTCATATGCCACCGCGCGGATCAGCGGATGGCGGAAGGCGTACTCGGCGCTCGGCGTGAACCCCACCTGATCGATTAGCTCAGCGGTGAGCAGCTCGTCGAACACGGGATCGATGCCCAGCGCGGCCAGCAGTCCCTCCCCGAAGCGGGCCCCGATCACCGACGCCGCGGTCACCGTCCGCTTGGCCGAGGTGCTCAGCCGGTCGATGCGCGCCTCGATGGCCGCCTGCACCGTGGCCGGCACCGCGACGTCGGCGACGTCTGCGTGACAGACGTAGTCCCCGTGCTCGCCGGCCAGCACCCCGCGCTGGGCCAGCTCTCGCACTATCTCCTCGGCGAAAAACGGGTTCCCGGCGGCCCGCTCGGCGACGATCGCCGCCAATTCACCGACCGAGGGATCGGGACCCAGCAGCTCATCGAGCAGCGTCGCGGTGTCCCAATCACTCAGTGGGGCAAGCGCTATCGTCTGGGCGCCGTGCGTCCTGGTCAGTGCTCCCTCGTACTCGGGGCGAGAGGTGATCAGCACCATCGCGGGGGTGCGCGGAATGACGGTGAGGAAGTCGGCCAGCATCGACTCGCTGACCGCATCGATCCAGTGCGCATCCTCGATGATGAACAGCGCCGGTTCGGTGCGCGCCAGCGTTGCCGCGTTCACCAGCGCGGTCAGCCGGCGCCGCCGTGCATCGGGGTCAATGGCGGGCAGCGGCACCTCGGGGTCGGCGACGCCCAGCAGATCATCCAGTAGCAGCAGATCCTGCGGGTCGGCATCGGGCACGTACGCCCGTAACCCAGCGCGGGCGGCGTCACCGTCGAGGTCCGCTACTCGGCTGCCTGCCCGCAGCAGCTGAGCCACGACAAGGAAGGGGACGTCACGAGCATGGGACTCGCAGAACACCCAAAACACCTCGACCCCGCGACCGGCCGCCAGTGCAGCGGCCTCGCGCGCCGCCCGGGACTTGCCGATGCCCGGCGGCCCCACCACATTTACGACACCACCGCGGCCACCGATCGTGCAGTTTACGAGGGCCTCCAAGGCCGCCATCTCCCAGCGCCGACCGACGAGGTCCGCCTCGGCGCGGCCGACCTGGCCATCTCGCGGGCCGATCCCCACCAGCCTTCGCACACGCACCGGCTCGTCGGCCCCCTTGATGCGCACCAACTCGCTGTCCTTCAGGACTGCGGCGTGCTCGACCAACCGTGCGGTGGCCTCCGACAGCATCACTCCGCCCGGGGGCGCCACCGATTCCATCCGCTGCGCCATCCCGACCTGCTCACCGATCGCGCCGTAACCCAAGGCCCCCGAACCGATCTCACCGGCGATCACCTGGCCAGAGTTAAGTCCCACCCGCACCTGGAGTTCCACACCCTCGCACCTTCGGACTTCGACGGCAAGCCGCTTCGCCTCCTCCTGAATGCCCATAGCCGCCAAGCAGGCGCGAAGGGCGTGATCCTCTAGCGCTGCCGGGGCGCCGAAGGTCGCCATCACCCCGTCGCCGGTGTAGTCCACGCTCCCGCCGTAGCGTTGCACCACCGCGGCCGACCGCTCCACGACTTCGGTCATGATCTTGCGGAACCGCTCCATGTCCAGCACGGCCGCGAGGTCCATCGACCGCACCACATCGGCGAACAGCACGGTCACCTGCTTGTACTCCGCGGGTTTGGCGGCAGCGACTACTGGAGCGGCGCACTCGTGGCAGAACTTGTCGCCGGACCGCAGTTCAGCCCCGCACGACCTACACGCCAAGCCGGTGGCGGTCTTGTGGTCGCCATGAATTATTGCCCCAGTGCCGTGATGAGCATCGCTCACGTCAATATCGTGTCACCGCTGGGCGGCCAACATGTGCGATATCGCCGCTGCTGCCGTTGGGATTGCACCGATTTCCGGCGCACACCGTCGAAATCTGTCAAATCCCATTTCTCCCAGGTAGGGCGGACTTTTAATCCGCAGGCCCCAGGTTCGAGCCCTGGTGGGGGCACAAGTACGTCGTATTGCTTCGGTTGATGCCTAGCATCTCGTCTTCGAGTGATGGCTGACGGTGTTTCGGCTGATGCCTTACAGCGCTTCGGTTGATCCTTGACACTTCCAAGAGCGGGACGGAATGTGGGGCAACAAGGAACGATCTCGTGACCCGAAAGTGCAGATTGATAAGGCTTTCGGTCCGGAAGCCTGTTCAGTTGAGGACGACGTGTGAGGCCGCGAACAGCCCGACACAACCGACTCGTTGATAGCGGCCGGGGCAAGTCGCGGCTGCTATTGTTCTCTGGAGCTAGTACGTACTGGCGCGGCCAGTACTTGAAGTGCACGCGGGCAAGTCAGCGATGGGGACGTGTTGCGATGCTCTTCATAGATGTGTCGGCACATTCAGGTGCGGGTCGTCGTCGGCCCAGAGTCGAAGGTGGGGGGCCGGTGGTCCGTTCTTTTCTGCGCTTTGTCGGAGCGTTGTCGGTGGTCGGGGTGGTGGCGCTGGTGGCGAGTTCACCCGCCGCCGCCCATGTCAACGCGGTCCTCGACGGCACTGCGGCGCCGGGGGACTACGCGATGATTACGCTGCGGGTGCCCACCGAGTCGGGCACGGTGGCGACCACGAAGGTGGAGATGCGCATTCCTGACGACGTCGTCCTCAAGACCGTGCTCGTGGAACCGGTGCCGGGCTGGCGCATTGACACGACGAAGAAGAAGATTCCGCCGATCATCGAGGACGACGGCGACCAGGTTACCGAGGTCGTCGACTCGGTGGCTTGGACAGCGACGGGTCCGGGCGTTCCGCTGGGGCAGTTCGTCCAGTTCGGCCTCGACGTCGGGCCGCTGCCCGACATCAGCACCCTTGCCCTCCCGACGGTACAAATCTTCTCCGACGGCACCAAGAGGGAGTTCACGGAGAAGACGACCGAAGAGAATCCCGACCCGGAGTCCCCCGAACCCACGGTGACCATCGGATCCGCACCGAGCGGAGGCGGGATGAGCTCACTCATCGCCTGGACCGCCTTGGGCCTTTCCGTCATCGCGCTGGCGCTCGGGGTGTTCGCCATCGACCGGGCCAGAGGGTCGCGTCCCACCGCGGACGCCGATACGCCGGATGCGGCCGCCGCGGAATGAGGTTCGGCGGGACGAGGACGGCAGTCAAGGATCTGCTTCTGGTCCTCCTGGTCGGCGCCGCCGTGGCGGCATGCGGGTCGGCTTCGGAACCGCCGGCCGCGACAACGACGCAAGCTCCGGAATCTGCTACTGCCTCCGGCACAACTCCGTCGAAGAGCGCGACGACGGTGCCGGATGGGACTGCCGTGGACATCACCATCGCCGGCGACCAGGTCACCCCCACCAACGACCAGGCACGGGCGGTGGCGGGGGAGCCGATAGTGCTCGAGGTGAGCAGTGATGTGGTCGACGTGCTTCACGTTCACTCGGTCCCGGAACAGAAGTTCGACGTGGAGGCGCGCCCCGACCAACGCTTCGAGTTCACCGTCGAGGTGCCCGGACGCGTCGATGTGGAGCTCCACGATCTGCACCGAACGGTTGTCACCTTCGAAGTCCTGCCTTGAGCCCTGAGATCACTTTTCTTGCGCACGGCGTGGGTGGATCGACCGATCTGCCCGTGCCGCTGTCCTACGCGCTGATCGGTGCGGTGTGGGCGTTGGTTTTCACGTTCGCGGTGGTCGCCGTCGCGTGGAAGACGCCGAAGTTCGATCCGACGAAGCCGGGACGGGCTCTGCCGCAGTGGGTGACCCGCATCGTGGACTCTCCGGCGATCCGCCGGCTCGTCGCGGCGATGGCCATGGCGTTCACCGGATGGGTCGCCGTCGCAGCTATATGGGGCCCGCAGGACGGCAACAACGCCTTACCGGGCGTGTTCTACGTCCTGCTGTGGGTAGGTCTCGTCGCCGCGTCGATCGCCGTTGGTCCGCTGTGGCGAGTCGTCTCCCCCGCGCGCACGCTGTACCGGCTCTTCGGGATTCGACGTAACCGCCACCCCGACCGTGAACCCCGCCTCGCATATCCGAACAGTTGGGGCTATTGGCCTGCCGCGCTCGGGCTGTTCGGCTTCGTTTGGTTGGAGCTGGCCAGTCCGGCCCCAGGCTCGCTGACGGCCATCAAGATCTGGATCCTCGTGTATGCCGTTGTGATGCTCGGCGGCGCGGCGGCGTTTGGAACGAGGTGGTTCGCGCGGGCCGACCCGTTCGAGGTGTACAGCGTGGCAGCGTCGCGGCTGTCGCCCTTTCGGCGTAACGGTGCGACCGGGCGCGTCGTGGTGGGCAACCCGCTCGACCATCTGCCGTCCATGCCGGTGCGGCCGGGGACTTTGGCGGTGCTGGCGGTGCTGCTGGGTTCTACCGCGTTCGACAGCTTTTCTGCGGCACCGACTTTCAGGAACTGGGTCGACCGCAATGCGGCATCGGTTCCACTCGTTGATGACACGATGGGCGGCGCCCTGCTCCGGTCCGTGGGTCTGTTGTTCTTCGTTGTCGTTGTGGGAGTGACGTTCTCGGTCGCTGCTCGGGCGACCGGCGGCGTGACTCGCGAGCAGCGGCGGCAACTGCCAGGCCGGTTGGCCCACTGCCTGATTCCGATCGTGGTGGGTTATATCTTCGCGCACTACCTCTCGTATCTGGTGGAGCGCGGTCAGGAGACCGTCGTGCGACTGGCCGACCCCTTGGGGCGCGGCTGGCACCCGCTCGGGCTGGACTCCGGCGACGTGGTGTATTTCCTATCGCTGAATCCCACGTTGCTGTGGACCATCAAGGTCGCGTGCGTCGTCATCGGGCACGTCCTCGGTGTGGTCGCCGCTCACGACCAGGCGTTGCGTGTTCTGCCGACCGGCCATCAACTCGTCGGACAGCTCGCCATGATGCTGACGATGGTCGCCTATACCTTGACCGGCTTATACCTGTTATTCGGTGGTTGAGCCCCTGCCCTGTGCGCCGTCGCGCCCCGGTCGAACTTGCCTGATGGTGATGGTGGTCGGTTACAGAGACACTTCGCTGTTGATTCTTAGCGCCCCTCGGGCAGGTGCGCTCGGCCGATGGCTTGGCGAGGTCGTCGCAGCACGTCGAGGATTGACATGCCGATGCCGTAAGTAGAGAGGGTGTGACGAGGTCGGATCGCTAGGAAGCACAGGTGTCTACCTTCGCTTATGATGTGCTGCTCGGCCTCCAGAATCCGGCGATGAAACCAAGATGACTCGAAGGCGCGAAGCGCGCGCGCGTCTTCGGCGGCCAATACTTCCGCGATACCCTGGAACTGAACTGCAGCGGGCGGGAACATCGGTAGCCGGTGTGGCACTGGGATGACGAAAGCTACCTGTGCATGGTGCGGATGTTGGCCACTTTGACTGTGGTGGTCCTGGTGGTGACATAGAGCGTCAGTGGCTGATCTGGTGGTGACACCGCATAAACCACACCGGTGGCGTGGGGCGCTCCCCTGCGGTCCAGCGTCGACAACGTCGCGAAGGTGCGTCGCCGGATTGCCCGCTCGACTTCCTCGAATCGCTGGCTTCCCTTGGTCATTGCTGACGCACCCGAGGACCACCATGCAGAATCTGCAGTCGTTCGCGGTACTCCGTATCGGTATTCTCTTCGCGGACGAAGCCTGTGGCGAGCACCTGCTCGGCCGAGGCCGGTGGTGGTGAAATTGGCCGTGTCGTGTAGCCGGCGGCGGGTCTGATCAACACGACAACGGACATTGGCCATCTCCTTCCTCTATACCCCAGGGGGGTATATGCAGTAAACGCTATCAGTCGATGCCGCAGGGGCGCAAGTACCCCCTGGGGTATTCCACGTGTCAGGGATGCCGGCCGATCGCGGGCTGCGGGGGGCGACCTTCTTCGGGTAGAAGTGCGGTCACTTTCGGCGGCCGGGCAGTTGGGAATCCGAGCAGCAACAACGAGGCCGCTGGGAGCAGAATCACCTCTGACGCCGCTCCGCTTAGGAGGCGGCGTCAGCAGGCAGTGTCATCAGTTGGATTTTTGTTCTGCAGTTGTCGTCGAGGGCTGCGCATGCTGTGTTGCAGGTTCAGGGCCGGCAACTTGATCGGCGATTGATACCACCAAGCCGCCCAACATGAACGCTGTGATCGCAGCCGCCAACCCTCCTGTGCTGAAGGCCGGAATGAATCTGCGCGCCCCCGTCGGAGTCGCACCGCCGTGGTGGTACTCGTGCGTGAGCGCATGGCCCTTGCCTCTACCTAGCAGATAGCGATTGACGGGGTAGGCCGCGATGAAGGCGACGACGAGCGCAATCATCATGCCCACCCAGAACACAACATTGACCAATCCTGCGTCCATCGCGCCGGGAATGATGGCCATGACAGCGTTGTCGACGATCTCCATCGTCAGAATCGACAACGTATCAGCGGCCAACACCACAGTCAGCGCCGTGCCCAACGCCACGCCGGCGCGGAGCAGCGGCAGCGTGGACAAGGCGTAACCGAACAGAAAAGCCAGTGCTACGGCCAGCGCGATCGTGGCGAGATTGCTCAGCCCGAGCGCGGTGCCGATGATCAGGCCGGCGATCTCGCCGATCGCGCATCCCGTTAGGCAGTGCAGCGTGGCGCTCAAGGCCATGGTGTTGACGTTTCCGCCAAGTTCAACTGCGTGGCCGCTGTGATCGTGATTGTGCGTTCGGTGGACGGTCATCATTGCGCTCCTTGCTAGTAGTCGACGAATCGGCGAAGTGCTTGGACGACGAGTATTCCCGGTTACATGCATCAGCAACGGGCGTCGACGTAGACCGTTGTGTACCTGGTGACACCTCACGGTCGACGCCAACGGTGCTCATTTCGATGAGGTCCCGGCCCAGCCGTACAGATTCCACTTCGTGCTCCTTAAGGGGGCTGCACCGGTGCGATTAACAATCACGTTGTAGCCGTTGCGCTGCTGCGAGATAACAACATCCTCCGCGGATGTAGCGGCAGAGGGTGCTGCATGGGCCGAAGGCGCGACTCCGAACCTGGATGCGCCGAACATAGCGATGGTAAGAGCTGCCACTCGTCTATTGACCATGTTCTCTCCAATCATCGAGCTCCCGCGCGAATACCCCTGGGGGGTATCACTGGCTCACCGCTGAACATACCCCCACGGGGTACCGCACGCAACCCCGGTGGTCGTGCCTCACGCCTTCGCAGTGGCCGCGCGCCACGTCGGGGGGCCCGGTATTTCCTGGATCCGCGAGGGATATCAAAAGGGTTGTGCAGGTCGAATTCAGCGCCCATGCCGACCGACAGCTGCCGTCAGGCGGCCCTTTCGCTCACTCCGACCTGCGGTACCGGCTGTAGTCGACCGGTGCGGTCGAGGCGGTATAGCGCAGCAGCTGAGGCCAGCCCAATCAGGGCGAGTGCCAACCAGATAAGCTCGCCGACGCCGGCATTGCGGGCGGCCTGCATCAGCGCTCCTGTTGCGAGGTTCCCGACCAAGATTCCGACTCCGACGATGGTGTTGTAGAAGCCGTAGTGCGTGCCGACTAGCCGATTATTGGCCAGCGAGACGACGGTATCCATCTCAAACGGGAACACGGCCGCCGAACCGACCGCTAGTACTCCCGCGGCCACTAACAGCGCGACAACCGCAGGAACGAGGCCTAAGCGCCCACTGCCCGGTACGACTATCAACGGTACGAACGCGGCCGCGAGAATTACGAGGCCGACCACCAGGGAGCGTCCCGCACCCCACCTCGCACCGAAGAATCGTGTGATGCGCATTTGGCCGAACACCGCCACCACACCGGACACGACGAACACGGCGGCCACCACGAGCGACTCCCGATGCGGCGCGAGTATTCCGGCGTGAAGCGGCAGGGCCAAGTACACCTGAAAGGACAAAACGTACGAGCCGATCATTGCTACGCCGAACAACAAAAACGATCGATTGGCGAGGACGACACGCCAGTCGGCAAGCACTGACGCTCTGCCTTCCGGCGCGCCGACGCTCCGTGCCGGCAGTGCGAACAACTGCGCGACGGTCAGGGCGGCGAACACGACCGCCGCCACCGCCGCAGTGATGCGGAAGTCGAACATCATCAGCGCCAGCCCAACCAGTGGACCGGCCAGGATTCCTGCCTGATAGAAGATATTGAACACTGCGAACGCCTCAACCCGCCGCGGGCCGGCATCCGCGGCCAGGTATGCCCGCACCGCGGGGTTGAACAAAGCACCGGCGAAACCCGTTGCAGCCGAGGCAATAAGCATCGCCGGTAACGACTCGGCCACGACCAGCAGGCCGAATCCGGCGGTACGTAGCAGGCAACCCGCCACAATCAACGGCTTATACCCGAGTCGATCCGCGAGCGTGCCGCCGACGATGAACATCCCTTGTTGGGAGAAGTTCCGCACCCCCAACACCAGCCCGACCGCCCACGCCGCCAACCCGAGCGGACCGGCCAGGTATCCCGCTAAATAGGGCATCAGCATGTAGAAGCCGAGATTGATGCCGAACTGGTTGATCATCAGCAGCCGGCTCGGCCAGCCGAAACTGCGAAACTTGGTCAGCACAGCCATCACTGCATCACCGCCACCGGGTCGACGACATTGACGCAGCGAGTCCACGACGAAACGACCTGTGCAGCCGGATCATCGATGACAGCCGGCTCATCGGACGGCGTAACGCCCAGCAGACCATGATCCCGGCAGTACTCATCGTTGTAGACGGTGTCGAAGTAGCGTTGCGGCCCATCGGGAAAGACTGCGGCGATCGTGGTAGCGGAAGGCATCGTGCGTGCCGCCCAACCGGCCACAAGCGCGACTGCCCCAACACTCCAGCCACCGCTCGCGTAATGCGTGGCCGCAAGATTGCGACAAGCCCACACCGCCTCGGAGGGAGCCACCCAGTGGACCTCGTTGAACGCGGCGTAGTCCACATTCCCCGGATAGATGCTCGATCCCAGCCCGCGCATTAGACGCTTGCTGGCGGGCTGGCCGAAGATCGTCGATCCGATCGTGTCCACGCCGATTAACCGTAGATCAGGGTTGTGCTCCCGAAGGACTCGGGCAACGCCGGATGAATGTCCGCCAGTGCCCACCGAGCACACCAGAACATCGATGTGACCGAGCTGCGCCTGCAGTTCTAACGCCAGCGGGCGGTAAGCCTCGACGTTGTCGGGATTGTTGTACTGGTCGGGGTACCACGAC
Source organism: Mycobacterium sp. ITM-2016-00318 (assembly GCF_002968285.2). Lineage (NCBI taxonomy): Bacteria > Bacillati > Actinomycetota > Actinomycetes > Mycobacteriales > Mycobacteriaceae > Mycobacterium > Mycobacterium sp. ITM-2016-00318. The sequence goes on from NZ_CP134400.1 coordinate 4,660,081, forward strand.
TGCGGCTCAGCGGCGAGAATCTGCTGCACCCGGTCGCGGCGTGCCTGCTGCCACCCACCTTCGGGATGTGGTTCCGTCACCAACTCGACGTCGGCGCCAAAGGCTGACAGCATCCGCTGGATGATCGGCTCCATCCCCGGGTCTGTGACCAGAGTGACAGGGTGCTCATAGACTGTGCCGGCCAAGGCGAGACCCAGACCCAATGTGCCGCTTGTGGACTCGACGATGCGGGCCCCTGGTCGCAGAGCACCGCTGGCCCGCCCCCGCTCGACCATGTGCATCGCGGCCCGATCCTTCATGCCGCCGGGATTGAAGCCTTCGAGTTTGGCCCAGAAGCCGCGCTCCCCAGGAGTGAATGGCGCTGAGATGCGCAGCACCGGGGTGTGGCCCACCATAGAGCCCGGCCGCTCATTTCGGCGGAGCCGGTGTTGCCGGGATAGTGCCAGGTCGGGTGTGTGGATTGACAGGACGTGGTCCATAGAATGTGTCGCTTCTCTTCGGAGCCGCGACAAGTACCGCGGCCGCTGATAACGGGTAGCTGTTGCCGACCGAGCTCGCCCTATGGCGGGCTTGGTCTGGTGCTACGCGGTCAGCGGCGCGCGATGCACAGCCGGGTCAACAGGACCCGGCCACTCTCAGATGCAAGAAGTATTCGGGGCGGGCCACGGATCCCGTTTGGCGATGCCTGTCGCCAGAACAGCACCGAAGCTGCGACTGTGGCGACCAGCACCAGCGCGACCAGAGCAACGGTGGCGCGCGGCAGAACAGCCTCCGCAATTGCATCAGGTTGTACAGGCATCGACCCTTCCCCCAAGTGCGGATGATCAGACACCACAGCAAAGCCGCCGTGTGGGCTTGCAGCCAACGCATGCGGACCGTGGGACACCTCGTCGGCAGTAGATGCCGCCCATTCGGTACCGGACACGACGATCCAAACCGCGAGTGCCAACGCCACGACTGCGCGCAGTCGCGTCCTAGGAACTAGGTCGTCGTACCTCACAATGTTTCCGACTGTAGCAGCGGATCTGAACGAATCGATCCAGCCGCCGACTTGACGCCGTGTTGTTACCGCCCCGCGATAGCGTGCAGGGTGCCGATTCGTAAAGCGTCACTGGAGTAGCGCTCACACCCGAGACGTCCTGGAATCAAAAGAGATAACAAGTCGCACCGGGTGCTCGCCGACGGTACTACGTCGAGTGTTTCACCAGCTCACCTACGGTTTTCCTACGTAGATTGGCGAGACGAGTGGACATGCGGCGAGCGCGGCCGTGGGCCTTCGCTGCTGTCCGCCTGACCATGGGTGCGTCGCGGCGCCGACACTTCGCAGCTGGTTGATTGCAGAAGGAGATGCGACGCGGCGCTTGTCAGGGTTCAAACTTGGAGATGCCGTGTGACCATTGACACACTCCAGCAGTCGCCAGTCACAGCTAACAAGTTCAGTGGTGACACAGCAGTTCTATGACCGCGGGCGCCGTCAGTGTCACCAGCATGGTGACCGCTAATGCGAGCCGCTGACACCATTGAGCCCCGCGGCCGGCGGGCGTGGTTAGTCGAATCGCGCGGGTCGCGACGGCTGTTGCGGCGGCGGCCAAACCGGTGGTTACCGGCGCGTGAGGCCCTGCCAGAGTCAGCAAGCCGCCAAGCAGGGGGCGCGCTCCGATACGGCGGGCCGCTGTGTCGTCGGCACACATCTCCAACAGCGCAGCGACCGATTCTGCTCCGCCGCGAAATAGCGGTAGACGAGGGAGGTTGGCGGCTATGGCTCGAAGCACCATGAGCAGTTGGTGATGGCGCCCTGCGATGTGAGCACTCTCGTGTGCCAGCACGGCCGCTAACTCCCGGCGACCGAGAGTTGTCAGGGCCGCGGAGGTGACGACAATCGCGTAGGGCCTACCGGCCACGCAATAGGCCGCAGGGCGGTGCGCATCGACGACCACAATGTCGGGTCGACTGGTGGAGCGACCGACCATGCGGGCAGCGTGTGCGTGCTCGTGGCTGCGCGTCCGCAGTGCGGTGATCGATCGCCAGACGCGACGAATGATCACGGTTGAAGTGAGTATGCCCACGGTCAGCAGCGCAATCGAACCAAACTGACCAGGCACCTGGGTGTGCTCAGACAATCCGAACAGCTCCAGACACAAAGTGACAGCTGAGGAATCAGTGAGGCTGTCCAGTGCCGCATCGAGTACGAGCATTAGCGCGCCCGCCCAGGCCGCAAGCGCCGCGCCTATCGCTGTGAGCCAGGCCGCCACCCCCATGCGCGGGCTGAGACCAGTGGCGGTAAGTCGCTGTAGCACCGGTGGTGCGAGCCATGTCAGTAGCCCGCCGTACACCAGAAGCCACAACGCTGTCGTCATCGCCGCCGCCCCCGGCGCAGGGCTGCTTTGAGCTGAGCGGATTCTTCCTCGCTCATTTGCTCGACGAAATGAGCCAGCACCAAGCCAGTGTCGCCGCCGGACTCGAATGCCGCTCGCATCAATCGAGCAGACCGTTCCTCCCGCGACATCGACGCCCGGTACAAATACGCCTTACCGCTCAGTTCACGTTGCAACCATCGTTTGCGGTGAAGGTTGTCCATCGTCGATAGCACGGTCGTATAGGCGATCCGGCGCTTTGTGGAGAGTTCGTCAAAGATGTCGCGAACTGTCACCGGCTCAGCGCGATTCCACACACGATCCATGATCACCGCCTCGAGGTCTCCGAACCCTCGCTGCTCCATCGTCGTACTCCTGCTCTCGACGTATTCTCCAAGCCTTGGGACGCGTCGTCAGCTAAATGTAGCGGTCCCGCGTCGGGCAGTCTTGCGGCCACGCAGTCGGTATGGATCATCTGAAGATGTGTTCTGTTCATGATCGCTACTCTGCTTGCCGGGAGTAAACATTCTTGCGGAACCCCGCGCATCTGAGCAGGTCAGACGCCAATTTGGGTTGATTGAGCAATAACACTGGACACAACATTCGCTTTGAATCTCGCGTAGGCCGACTGGGACGCTCAGCACATCAGCCTTGGGTGGGAGCATTATCACCACTTCTGCGTGCTGTCGCAGTCCGCGGGAGGTCCGCAGGACTTCCGTATTGATGGTGAAGGATCCGTTCGCAAGCCAACGCCGTCTGTCGGGGTGGAGCCACCTAACGGCCGTCGCCGAATCCAAGGCGAAATAACAAGCGCAGAAGAAAGCAGACTTTTAATCCGCAGGTCCCAGCTTCGAGCCCTGGTGGGGCACCGCGCAAATGTCCAAGTCAGGGCGTTATCTGCGGCTATCGCGTGCCAACGGGTGCACTCACAGGCGAGTCACGTCCACACCGCGTCCACATGTGGACAGAAGCGTCTGCTACCGAGTGCTGGCTTTGCGATACCCGAGGATCATCGGCACCGCGCACACGACGACGATCCCGACCGACCACAGCAAGATTCCGGTCGCCGGAGTCAGCACCGGACCACTGAGTGACAATCCCCGCATGGCGTCAACGGCGTAGCTCATTGGCTGGTGCTGGACCGCAGGCTGAATCCACTGTGGATATTCCGCCAGCGGCACGAACCCGGTGCAGAAGTAGATCAACAGCATGACCGCGACTCCTGTCGCGTCCACCAGCACGGTGTTGACCAGGTACAGGGCCGCAGTCATGACGAAGAACGAGAATGCGACCCCGAATGCTACTGGCACCGCCACCCACGCCACGCCTGCAGGGATTCCTTGCTCGAACCGAAACCCCAGCGCCACGCCGGTGCAAATCACGATCACCGTGGTGACCAGAGTCCTGGCCGCCTCGGCCACCAGGCGCGCCAGAAGACCGGAAGCGCGGTTCACCGGAAGCACCCAGAAGCGGGCAAGTAGGCCTTCTTCGCGCTCGCGCATCAGCGAGATTCCACTTGCCGTCGATCCGAAGATGGCCCCGACGAGCGCCGCCATCGGAACAGTGCCGTAGAGCGCGCTGTGACCGGTGACCGCCGAAACGGGTTTGCCGAATACGAGGTTCATGGACAGCAGGAACATGGGCGGCAAGATGAGTGCCTGGATGACCGTCTGCACATCGTGACACCACCGGATGAGTAGACGCTGCGTCTGCACCCAGGTATGCAGGTAGAGCAGTCGAGGAGAACCCTCCGAACGGCTCATCGCCGCCTCCGCTGAACCACGACGTACAACAACGCCGTGAACGCCGCTGTACCGATCAGCCACAGCAGTGCCGGCCCGACGACTGACAGTCTCGAAGGGACGGCTGAGCCGCTCGAATCGCCTGCCAAAGCGCGCAGCGCATATACGAACTGGGAAAATGGCTGATTGCGAACAAATGGCTGGATCCATCGCGGGTACAGCTCTGCAGGCTGGAATCCCACCGACAATGTCATCAAGGTGATCTGCGGGAGCAGAAGAATGTGGGTCGTCGCCTCGGGATTTGCGGCTGCCATCCCGATCAGGTCGCCAAGGACCGCCACGACCACGCCGATCAGAAGCACCAAAACGCAGAAGCCAACGGTGTTTTCGGCACCCTGATAGAACCGGAATCCGATCACATGCCCACAAACAATCGCAGTGGCCAGCGCGACCACGCACCGGTATACGTTGCCTGACATGCGGGCGGCCATTGGTGTCATCACAGGGATCGGCATGGCGCCGAATCGCCGGTTGATGCCGTGAACCGAGTCGGTCGCTGATCGCAGCGCAGCCGACATGGCTGCGAAGAAAACCGCCTGCAGCGCAATCGCGGGCATGAGGTACTGCGCATAGTTCACCTGCACGACAGTGGCCATGATCCGATTGAGGGGGATGTAGAGGCCGGCGGTGAAGCCGACGGACATCGTGATCGCGATGAGCAGCTCGCCATTGCGTACAGTCGGCGCGATTACCCGAACGGTGAGCACCCACCACTGTCGTAGTGGCGACGGGCGCGGTCGCGCCATGGTCCACGTGGTCATGACGTCACGGCGGCCGCTGCGGGGTCGCTGGTGCGCGTCGCGGACTCTTTGGTCAACGCGAAGAAGACGTCGTCGAGGGAAGGTCGCCGAAGCACCACGTCCACCAACTCGATGTTGGCCGAACCAAGCCGGCGCAGCGCCTCGACGAGGGTGTCCGCGCCGTCGCGCGCGGGCAACGTGATTCGACCGGAATCGGTGGATTGTTCTAGCCTGTGCTCGTCGGACAACAGCGAGCCCAGGGCGGCTGCCATGGCCGGCAGGTCTTGCGGGTCCTTGGGGGTTATCTCGCAGTAGCCGTCTCCCGTGCGATTCTTGAGCTCGTCAACCGGTCCCTCCGCGATGACGGTTCCATGATTGATCAAGACGATCCGGTCACAGAGCGCGTCGGCCTCCTCGAGATACTGAGTTGTCAGAAGTGTGGCTATGCCGGCGTTCTTGAATTCGCGTATCAGGTCCCAAATGCTCTGCCTGCCCCGCGGATCGAGACCGGTCGTCGGCTCGTCCAGGAAGGCCACCTCGGGGCGGACGATGAGACCGCAGGCGATGTCGATCCGTCGGCGCATCCCGCCCGAGTAGCCATCCACTCGACGATCCGCAGCATCGCTCAGGTGGAATTCCGCGATCAGCTCTGCCGCCCGTGCACGGGCATCCGACTTGCCAAGGCCCTGAAGCCGTCCGAACATCACCAGGTTCTGTCGGCCGGTCAGCATGTTGTCGATGGCCACCTGCTGACCCGTCAGCATGATGGATCGGCGCACTCTGGCAGGGTGAGAAACGACGTCGTGGCCGGCAACCCACGCATGACCGCTGTCCGGCCGCGTCAGCGTCGACAGGATGTCGACCATGGTCGTCTTGCCGGCGCCGTTGGGCCCGAGCAGACCGATCACCTCACCGCGACCAACCTCAAAACTGATGTCGCGCAACGCGACAACGTTACCGAACGACTTGCTGACCTCGTCGACGACGACACTGGAATCGGAAGCGGACATTGCTACTCCTAGCGCTGCTCAGAGACCGACCGCTCGTTCAAGGTCCTTCAGCGAGGTGTCCAACTGGCTGAGCAGATGTGCGGGATCGGGCAGGACGCAATCGGAGCCGGCGATCCCGAACTCGAGGGTTTCGGCATTGCTGTGCGTTCCGAACATCAGCGATTGTCCGAGCAGCATCGGCGCCCACCCGTAGGCGGCTTCGAATCTGGCGCCGTTGCGGTACTGCGGTTCGTCCTTCCCACGCACGTTACTGATGTAGACGTTGAACATCGGTGGGACCTTCGCGCGCAACCCGGTGCTCCCACTGATCGGAGCACAAACGAGTCCGCCCAATTGAATTGCCACCTGCCGGGGCAGCTGACGAATTATCTGCTTGTTGTATTGCATCGATGCGTGAATCGTTTCCAGCCGCTTCTCCGGCTCGTCCAGGTCGGTGGCAAGGTTGCACAGGGCGATGCCGAGGATGTTGTTGGCGTCGACGTCCTGCTCGTCGCGCAAGTCGACCGGAACCATCGCGACCAGGGGCGCCTCAGGTAGCGCGCCCAGTTCATCGAGAAACGAACGCAGTGCACCGGCTGACATCGCCAACGCCACGTCGTTGACACTCACGGCGGCAGCATTCGCGACCTTCTGTATGCGCTGCATCGGCCAGGATTGCCATCCGCGGCGCACGATGGCGCCGCTAGTGACGTTCAAGATCGTGCGTGGTGCGCGGAACGCGGGAATCAACCGCGGTTCCCGCAGTGCGGTCTTCATCAACGACGCGGATCGGCGGAAGTCCGCCGCGAATTTCGCCAGCCCCACTGGTCGCTCGGGCCGCGTCTGGGCCGGCCGGGCGGACTTCGGAGATTCGGGCTGCCGTTCCCAACCCACCCGAATCCGGCGGTCGTCGGGATCGGTACTGAGCGCCGCGTTCATCTGATTCGCCCAGGCCATGCCGTCCATCAGCGCGTGATGCACTTTGTACAACAGGGCGAAGCGTCCGTCGTTCAGGCCATCGATCAAAAAACATTGCCATAGAGGCTTACGCCGATCGAGTAACGGGGCATGCAGCTCGTCGCCCAGTGCGAGGAGTTCTCGCAGCCCACCGGGTGCCGGCAACGTGGTGTATCGCAGGTGGTAGTCGATGTCTATCTCATCGTCATTGGCCCAGCGCAGCAGCGATGTTCCGTGGCGAGTCGTCGCAGGATGCCCGGTGTAGGACGGCGCGACGTCCCGATGAGCCCGCATCGCCTCGAAGGTGTTGCGCGCGAATTCAGCATCAGCGCCGTGCGGTGGTCTGAACAGCTGCATGGCCGAGAAGTGCATCGGACGACCCTCGGCCTCAAACGACAAGAAGACCATCGCTTCAGGACGCGTGAACCGTTTCATGGCCCCCCTTTTTTTGCCACAACTCTGGCGCGCACTTTAGTCCATTTGCGCTTGCCCCTTAGCTGGATTTCCCGGGTCGTGCGATCCATAACCCCTGCGCGACCTACGGCTGGAACAACGACCGTTGCTGGCGGCGTCGAGCGTCCCCGGCGCTGCCGACAAAACCGACGGGTAGACGGCTGCTGACGGTCTCGACGAACCCGCGCCGGTTCAACAAGCCGGTCAATGGATCGTGTTCGGCGCGCATGGCGTATGGCCACGGCACAACGCCGGGTGTATCGCTTCGGTCTCAGCCGAACCGACGCACCGCCCGGCACCCGGTCGGATGCCCTATCGTCATGATCAACCACAACATCACAGGAGCAGCAATGCCAACAGCCGGTTTCCCGCGAGGGGCATCGGTCGCGACAATCGCGGCAGCGATCCTCGGCGTTGCTATCGCCTTCGGATCCGGGTCGGCGCACGCCACACCCGAGGACGACGCATTCATCGGCATCGTCAAGCAGCTCGACATCCCGGTCCCCTCGCCCGACGAGGCAGTCCAAGTGGGACGCGGAATCTGCACGGCAATGGACGCCGGCAAAATCGAACCCGCGCCGACGGTTCGGGGCATCATCAGCAGCCTGAAGTCGAAGGGGCTCGACAAGGGGCAGTCCGTCGGTTTGCTCAGGGGTGCCATCAGCGTCTACTGCCCGCGGTACACCGCCCTCGTCGCCCGGTGACCGCCTGACAACGCACGCCGGGTGACGGGCGACTGTCCGTTGCCCAGGTGGGTGATCGCGTCGGCCGCGAGGATCGCCACTGTGGTCATGGGTCGAACTTGGCACGAGAATGGCCGCGTGTCGGAATGGTGGGTGGTTCTGCTCGGGTCGGCCGGCGGCTCCGCGCTGATCTGGCTGGCCATGATCATCGCGTTGTGGCTGTCGAGACCCGACGACGTCGGGCTGCAGGACGCGATGCGGTTGCTTCCCGACGTGCTTCGGCTGCTGAAACGGCTCGCCGGCGATCGCGCACTGCCGTCCGGCGTCCGCATCCGACTCGCTCTGCTACTCGCCTACCTTGCGCTGCCGATCGATCTGATCCCCGATTTCATTCCGGTCCTGGGTTATGCCGACGACGCCGTCATCGTCGTACTCGTCCTGCGTTCGACGGCCAGGCGCGCGGGCGCCGACGCCCTTGCCAGGCACTGGCCGGGAACAACGGAGGGCCTTGACGCCGTGCGGCGGCTCTGCGGGCTGACCGGCACGGGGGCCGACGTCAGCGACAGTTGACGACGCGCTTGACGTCGTCGAGATCGCTAGACGTCCGGCGAGGGATCACCCCATCTGTCACGGATCCTGCCGTACGGGTCGGCGTACTGGCCGGGCTGCTTGTAGTACGGCGCTCGGCGTCGCATCGCACGGGCCAGCACGGGGGCCATCATTCGCATCCGCCGTACCTTCCAGTCAGCCCGCGCACGGATCTCCTCGTAGGAGTCCGAGTACGATTGCCGCTGAAACGACAGAACCTCTTCCGAGCGAGTCGTGTCCATCCAATCCATTGGAAACCAATCAGTGTCGCTATCGGGGTCACCCCGACGGCCGGGAAACATCAGGGGGCCCATCCCGATCGCGTCGGCACCCGCGAGGGCCATCTTGCGATGCGTCACCTTGTGGGAATCATCGCCGGCGATCATCAAGACCTCCCGGATGGCAGGGGTGGTGATCGCCGCTGCGAACGCCGAAGCGACATCGCGCACGTCGACGGAGTGACACCGGTTGTCCTCCGGCATGATCGAGCCGAAGTAGAACGAGTCGAAATCCCCGTAGTCGACCAATGGCTCCAGCGTGATGACGCCTGCGAGCCGCAGTATCGACCACTCCAAACTTGATGCGCGGACGATGTTTTCGGCGAGCAGCTTATGACAGCCGTACAACTCGGAGGCCAGCGGCGGCGTCTCGGGAGTCAGTAAATCTCTGTGCCGGTGCGGGTTTCGGCTGCCGTACACCGCCATGCTCGATGCGTGCACGAACCTCGGCGGCTTCGTCATGGCCTGCGCGGCGCGCACCAATGCGGCAGTGGCGTCGACGTTGACAGCGCGGGCCCGCGCGCGGTCGGCGTAGCACAACGGCGGAATATAGGCAGCAAGGTGGACGATGGCCGACGGGGCGACGTCGGCGACCAAGGCGCTGACCTGATCCGATTCCGTCAGGTCGACCCGGCGCACGTCGACGTCTGCGGGCAGCGCCGGCTTGACGGTCCGGTGCGCGGTCGCGGTCACCTTGATTCCGTCCGCGACGAGTCGATCGACGACAGGCCTGCCGACCAACCCGTATGCGCCGGTAACCAGTACGGAATCACGAACATCCACCGTGCGCTCCTTTGCGCGAGCGGAATATTGATCACCGAATCTAGTGGGCCATCGCTCTGCTATTCGTCCGTTGGACAAATTTTTGCGCTTCCCGGTGGCCTCAGTTGTTTTTCTTGCCGTTGCCGTGGCCTTTTTTCTTGCCGGGAGGTCCTTGTTCGACCGGCGCAAGCGCAGGAGGCGGCGGTGGCGGTGGCGGCGGCACCGCAGACGGGGTCGTCGACGACGACGTGACCGCCGTTTGAGTGGTCGCCGGCTTGGGTGTCGGGGACGGTGACGCGGACTCGATCAGGATCAGGATCGCGGCGAGCGCGATGGCGAACAGCGCCGCTGCGATATACAAAATCGTGCGGTTGCGGTTCCGCCCTGCAGGTGGCGCGACAGCCATCGTCGCGGGCGGGGGTAGCGGCTCGGCCATCACGCGGGTGGACGGCCGGGCCGCATTGTCATGCAACACAGGGGGTGCCGTGTACAGCGCGGACCGCATCGCCTCGGCCGTGGGGAATCGCCATTGCGGGTCACGAGCCATCGCGCGCTCGATCGTCGCCGCCAGGGCGGGTTCGACGTCCGGGCGCAGCGATTGCAGGGGCGGCGGTGCGGTATCCACGATCGCGCGTGCCAGCGCGACGAGGTCCTCTTGCGGGAATGGCTTCTGCCCCGACAGCGCCTCGTAACCGACCGCGCCGACGGCATACAGATCGTCGGCGACGGAAGCGGGCCGTCCGGCGATCCGGTTGGGACTCAGGTACGCCATCGTGCCGACGATCTGTCCGGTCATCGTGGCGGGCGTTGCGGCGCTTTTCGCGATGCCGAAGTCCGCCACCTTCACCTGCCCGGTTGGGGTGAGCAGAATGTTGGCGGGCTTGATGTCCCGGTGCAGGATCCCGGCCGCATGCGCCGCCGTCAGCGCCGACAAGACCTCGTCGAGTATCGTCCGCACCCGGCCCTGCGGCAGCGGACCCTGCCCCAGCTCGTCGGCCAGCGTCCGTCCAGAAAGACGCTCCATCACGATGAACGGCGTCCCGGCGTGGTCGCCGCTGTCGTGTACCGCGACGATGTGTGGGTGGTTCAGACCCGCGGCCGCCTGCGCCTCGATTTCGAAGCGCCGCCGACTGTCCGGCGCCGCGCTGAAGGCGGGATGGAGCAACTTCACCGCGACCGGACGGTCCAGTCTCCTATCCCAACCGTCGCGGACCTCGGCCATCCCGCCGCGGCCCAGAATTCCCCGCAATTCGTAGCGGCCGCCAAGAATCTCAGGCGCCTGCACATCTCTACGTTAGCGGGTGGGCACCGTCGGCCCGCTGAGGTACCCGGCCAGCAGCCCAGCGGGCTGATATTGCCCTCGGCGGCCGGCCGCCAGGCCGTCGGTACGATCGAAGGCGATGCTTTACCAGCGCGTTCGACGACCCTTCTGGCAACGCCACCCGATGGCGGCGGCAACGGGCGTCGTTCTCACTATCTGGCTGCTGTACAGCGGTGCGCACGTGTTCGTCGCCCTGGTCGGCCTCGGGTGGCTCGGCCTTGCGCTTCGCAGGCGGAGTCGGGTCAACGCGCGACGCGATGCCGGGTTGCGCGCCCGCGCCGAGTACGAACACGGGTTGAGCTTGCGCGGCGATCCGCGCGGGATCTACGGCCGCTATCCGCCGGTGCAGCCGGGCTGGTACTCGGATCCCCACAACCGTTCGCGATTACGGTATTTCGATGGTGCAGTGTGGACGGTTCACCTGGCATCCACAGGGCAGTAGTGCCAACCGTTGTCTCGGTGGCCTACCGGCGGCAGGTTGCGTGCAGGAGTCTCCACCAGCGGTGCGTCCGACGGGAGCCGACCCGTCGCGCGATCGAACGCGCTGCGCTTGCGGGGATGCATCATCATGCGGCCCGGCGTCAGCTTGGTGACGAGATGAACCAGGTTCCCGAAGCGGCGATGCAGCCACTCCTTGCGCGGTGACCACGTATAGCCCATCAGCTCACGAACGGGTGGGTCGTACAGGCCGACGGTGACGAAAAGCAGGAAGCGCTCCATCACCTTCAGGTTGATACGCCACAGCCACTCGGGGATCCACTCCAGTGACGGATGCTTGGTCATGGTGGACAGATCGAGTACTTCGCGGGCCGCATAATTGTCCTCCAACACGTTGTTGCACATGTGGTCCCAGTACTCATCGAACTGCTCCAAGGACTTCGGCACCGGGCGCATGCTCATTCCGTACATCCGGTACCAGGTGACGTGCTCGTCGAACAACTGGCGCCGTTGGTCGTCGGTCAGCCCGCCCCTGAACCGTTCCGCGGCAAGGAGTACGGATTTGAAGAAGGTGGCGTGCGCCCAGTAGAAGACGTCGGGGTTCAGCGCGCTGTAGCGACGGCCCTGATCGTCGACGCCCTTGATGCCGATGTGGTAATCGCGTACCTGGGCGCCGGTCTTGGGCGCACGGTCGCCGTCGAACACCACACCGCCGATCGGGTAGACCGACCGGAAAAGCCGCGGCATCCGCTCCATGAAGAAGATCGAGTGGTCCTTGACGGCCGCGCCCAGCTGCGGATGCATGTTCTGCATCGAGCCCGCCCAGGAACCCTGCAACATCCCGGTCCACTGCCCGAAGTACTTCCAGGTCAGCGAGTCGGGTCCGAGTGGTTCGGGCAGGGTGTCGTATCCGCCGCCGGAAACCGGGCAGCCGGCCGCGACAGGCGTCGTCCCAGTGGTCACGGGGCATACCTCGGACGTATCTTGAGTCACTGATGCACTTTCGTTGGAGTCGGGCAGATTTTGACTACATGCGTTGTCAGTTGATTCTAGGAGCGATGTGGCTGATGGTCAACGACGCGGCCGGTGGTCGGGCGTACCGCTCGAAGACCGCCAGGCACTGCGCCGCGGCGAGCTGATCGCCGCGGGAGTAGACCTGTTGGGCGGTCCCGACGGACCGGCATTGACCGTGCGCGCGGTATGCAGGGCGTCGGGCCTGACCGAGCGCTACTTCTACGAGAGCTTCTCCGACCGCGACGAATTCGTGCGGGCTGTATACGACGACGTGTGCGCGAGAGCGGTCTCAGCGCTGACGGCGTCGACCACCGCCCGCGATGCCGTCGAGCGGTTCGTCGCGCTGATGGTCGACGACCCGACGCGAGGTCGGGTCCTTCTGCTCGCGCCGACCGTCGAGCCGGTGCTGACCCGCTCGGGCGCCAGCTGGATGCCGAGCTTCATCGAGCTGCTGCAACGAAAGGTCACCCGCATCACCGAGATCACCGAGCCGGCCATGCAGGCGATGGTCGCGACCGGCCTGCTCGGCTCACTGACGGCGCTGTTCATCGCCTACCTGGACGGCCGCCTCACGGCCACCCGCGAGCAGTTCATCGACCACTGTGTCGACATGGTGCTCAACCGGGTCGCGAGCTTCTGACACCTACTCGGCTTCGGCCGCCTCGGCTTCTTCGGCCTCCGCGGCTGCCGCCTCCTCAACCTTGGCCTGGAACTCGCGGCCCGACACGCTTGCTGCCGAGGCGCCCGGCGTCGTCGCCGTCGCTACGCCGCGGTTGCAGTTGAGGGTGAGCAACACGTCGCCCTCGTCGGGTCCGAAGTACACGTCCTCGGGGATCGGCCGGACGAACGAGCCGTCGGTGACCCTCTCGACGAGACAGTCGCCCATCGCGTCCTGCCGGTCACCGACCGTCACTGCGATCTTGGGAATCCCGCCGTCTTCCTCGATCGCGGCGACCGCATCCTCGTACGTCATGCCCTCGACGTCCGGCGCTGCCGATGCGGTGCCCGCTCCCAAGATTCCGAGCACGCCCGCCGCGGCCGCTACGGCGCCGGTCGAAACAATGAATTTCACCTGCCCACCACCTGTTGTCGCGATTTCCGCAGGCTTTGAGCATGACAAATAACGGCTGAGAAATCGAGAAGGGAAAGTCAAGTGTGCGTTAATTACCCGCTCGGGATTTCGCCCGGATCACTCGCCGGCCGCGGCGAGTTCTTCCTCTTCGGCCTGCTGGGCCGCGGCGGCCTCTTCGGCCTTGGCCGTGAACTCGCGGCCTTCCGGGCTGGCCGCCGAAGCGCCGGGAACGCCGGCCGTCGCGGCACCGCGGTTGCAGTTCAGAGTGAGCAGCACCTCGCCGTCGGCGTGGCCGAACTCGCCGGTCAGGTCCCGTACGAAGGGGGCGTCGCTGGCGTTGGTGACCAGGCAGTCGCCCATCGCGTCCTGCCGGTCGCCCACGGTGACGGCGATCTTGGCCGTGCCGCCGTCTTCCTCGATGGCCGACACCGCATCGCCGTAGGTCATTCCCACCACATCCGGGGCGGCGGCGGCGATACCCGCCCCGAACAGCCCCATCGCGACCCCAGCGGCGCCCACGGTGCTGGCCGAAATGATGATCTTCTTCACATGCCCACCTATGTCTAAGGTCTACGGTTGCCGGGAATTTAGGCGCCCTAGGTTGCCTGCGAAAACAATACCGCCGAGCAGGCCGGCCCGCGAGCAGTACGGTACGTACTTCGCGCGAATCGTGGCGGCGTTACGTCCCGCCAAAATCGTGATCTTGCTGACGCCTCGACGCCCTGACCGCAACTTGTTGTGTCTGAGTTACACAGATATATTGACTGCAACCAACAGGTACAGATAAATCTGGGCCCCACGCACGAGAACCCGGACGCCCCCAACTTCTTAGGAGGACGCAGGCCCAATGCATGAAAACCTGACCGACCTGCACCTGCTCCACGAGCTCGAGCCTGTTGTTGAGAGGAACCTCAACCGGCACCTGTCGATGCGCAAGGACTGGAACCCGCACGACTACATTCCGTGGTCGGACGGCAAGAACTACTACGCCCTCGGCGGCCAGGACTGGGAGCCCGGTCAGTCGGTGCTGTCCGAGGTCGCGCAGACAGCGATGATCCAGAACCTGCTCACCGAGGACAACCTGCCGTCGTATCACCGCGAGATCGCGATGAACTTCTCGATGGACGGCGCCTGGGGCCAGTGGGTCAACCGCTGGACCGCCGAGGAGAACCGGCACGGCATCGCGCTGCGCGACTACCTCGTCGTCACCCGGGCCGTCGATCCGGTCGCACTGGAGACCCTGCGCCTCGAGCAGGTGACACGCGGCTTCAGCCCGGGCCAGAACCAGCAGGGCGACCTGTTCGCCGAGAGCCTGTTCGACTCCGTGATCTACGTGACGTTCCAGGAGCTCGCCACCCGCGTCTCACACCGCAACACCGGCAAGGCGTGCGAAGAGACGATCGCCGATCAACTGCTGCAACGTGTTTCGGCCGATGAGAACCTGCACATGATCTTCTATCGCGACGTCAGCGAGGCCGGTTTCGACATCGCACCGGACCAGGCGATGCACTCGCTGCACCGCGTGCTGCGCAACTTCAAAATGCCAGGGTTCACCGTCCCCGAGTTCCGCCGCAAGGCCGTGATCATCGCCGTCGGTGGCGTCTACGACCCGCGCATCCACCTCGAGGACGTCGTGATGCCGGTACTCAAGAAGTGGCGCATCTTCGAGCGCGAGGACTTCACCGGCGAAGCCGCGCGGATGCGGGACGACCTCGGCGTGCTCATCGAGGAGCTCAAGGAGGCCTGCGACAAGTTCGAGGTCGCCAAGGAGAAGCGCCTCGAGCGGGAGGCGAAGAGGGCCGAGCGCCTCGAAGCCAAGAAGGTTCTGGCGTCATCTCCGTCCTGACCGAATCCCGCACGCAGCTGCGGATCGGGCCTTTTCGGCTGGCCAGCCCCGTCGTGCTGGCGCCGATGGCAGGCGTGACGAACGTCGCGTTCCGTACGCTGTGCCGCGAGCTCGAACTCGCCCGGGCCGGCACGGTCAGCGGGCTGTACGTCTGCGAGATGGTGACCGCCCGCGCGCTCGTCGAGCGCCATCCGGTGACCATACACATGACGACCTTCGGTCCGGACGAGTCGCCGCGGTCGCTGCAGTTGTATGCGGTCGATCCCGAAAACACCTACGCGGCAGCGAAGATGATCGTCAACGAGGGAATGGCCGATCACATCGATATGAACTTCGGCTGTCCGGTGCCCAAGGTCACGCGTCGCGGCGGTGGCGCCGCCCTGCCCTACAAGCGACGGCTCTTCGGCCAGATAGTGGCCGCCGCGGTACGCGCCACCGAAGGGTCGGACGTGCCGGTGACGGTGAAGTTCCGGATCGGCATCGACGACGCACACCACACCCATCTCGACGCAGGACGCATCGCGGCCGAGGAGGGTGCCGCGGCGATTGCGCTGCACGCCCGCACGGCGGCGCAGCGCTACTCCGGAACCGCCGACTGGAAGCAGATCGCCGCGTTGAAGGCGCACGTCACAGACGTTCCCGTGCTCGGTAACGGCGACATCTTCGACGCTGACGACGCACTGGCCATGATGTCGGCCACCGGATGCGACGGCGTCGTCATCGGTCGTGGTTGTCTGGGCAGGCCCTGGCTGTTCGCCGAGCTGTCGGATGCTTTCGCGGGGCGCGATGGTGTGATACCTCCCACACTTGGCGAGGTCGCCGCGATCATGCGCCGACACGGTGAGCTGCTGAGCGCCCACTTCGGTGAGGACAAGGGCATGCGGGACATGCGCAAGCACATCGCCTGGTATCTGCACGGATTCCCGGCCGGAGCCGACCTTCGGCGGGCATTGGCGCTGGTCAAGACCCGCAACGAGTTGGACGAACTGCTCAACGGCCTGGACCCCGATGTGCCGTTCCCGAGGGCCGCGACCGGCCCCCGCGGGCGGCAGGGCTCACCCGCCTCGGTGGCTCTGCCGGAAGGCTGGCTGACCGATCCGGATGACTGCACGGTGCCCGAAGGGGCCGATGTGATGCATTCCGGTGGGTGAACCGAGACCATCTCGACATCACGTCTCTCAGGATCTCTCAGTACGATATGAGCCTGTCGTTATCGGCTCCAGACGCGGGGCCGCGGATATTGCCGCTTCAAATGCAGGTGGCAGCTGCGCAGCGGCCGATGCGCGCCGACGCGCACGCTGCTCATACGGTCGGAGGCCAGTAGGGACATGAGTGACGGCGATAACGCCACTCCTGGTCGCCGACGCGCGTCCGATGTGAACGGTGCCGATGAAGACGGTGCCAATCAGTGGCTTACTCGATCTCCTCTACCTCCGCGAGCCGCCGCGCCGTGGGAGCGTGGGTCTTCTGCTGAATCCGGCGAGAACGACACGTCGGCGGCCACCGGCAGCCATACCGACGGTGTGACGGTCGCCGACCTCATCGCCAAGATCACCGGTGCCCCGGCAGATCTCCCCAGCAGACATGCGGCACCTGAGCCTGAGCCCGAGCACGAATTCCGGCGTCCGGCGAGGGAACCTCGCGATGCGCCCCCGAGCGCCCCACGTCCACGCGCCACGCAGCCGCGGGCGGCGACTCCCCCGTCGGCGCCGACCCCGGCTCCGCCACCGCGCACCCGCCGGCCCAAGCCTCTGCGACCCAAGCCGCGGCACGAAGACGTGTCCGATCCCGATACCGAGGTCATTCCCAGGGTCTCCTACGCCGACGAGATTCCCGACCTGGCCGGGTTGCGGCGGGCACGGCTCGAACGGGTCGCGCCCGAGCGGGTCGGCGAGCCCTCGGCTGATCCCGTGAATCTTCCGAAGAAGCACAGGTCGCATCGCCGCGTCATGTTCGCGGGCCGCTCGATTGCCGCCATTCTCGCGGTGCTCGCGCTCGCGATGACGGGCGGCGCATGGCAGTGGCAGTCGACGAAGAACAACATGCTGAACCGTATTTCGGCGCTTGACCCCGATTCCCGCGACATCATCGACCCCAATGCGCAGTTCGGTGACGAGAACTTCCTGATCGTCGGCATCGACAGCCGGTTCGGCGAGAACGCCGGCATGGGCGCGGGGGACACTGCGGATGCAGGCGGCGCGCGTTCGGACACCATCATGCTGGTCAACATCCCGGCCAACCGCGAACGTGTTGTGGCGGTGTCGTTTCCGCGCGACCTGAACATCGAGCCCATGGAATGCGAGGCCTGGAACCCCGAGACCGGTGAGTACGGGCCGCTGTACGACGAGGAGACGGGCACCTACGGTCCCGACGAGATCTACACCGAGACGAAACTGAACTCCGCGTTCTCCTTCGGCGGCCCCAAATGCCTGGTGAAGGTCATCCAGAAGCTGTCGGGTCTGTCCATCAACCGCTTCATGGCGGTCGACTTCGCCGGCTTCTCCAAGATGGTCGACACACTTGGCGGTGTCGAGGTGTGCAGCACCACGCCACTGGAGGACTACGAGCTCGGCACCGTGCTGCCCAGCGCGGGACGCCAGATGATCGATGGGCACACCGCGCTGAACTATGTGCGCGCCCGTCAGGTGACCACCGAAACCAACGGCGACTACGGCCGTATCAAGCGTCAGCAGCTGTTTCTGTCGTCGCTGTTGCGCTCGCTGATCTCCAAGGAAGTCTTCTTCTCACTCAGCAAGCTCAACAACGTGGTGAACCAGTTCATCAGCGACAGCTATGTCGACAACATCGACACCAAGGACCTGGTGGCCCTCGGCCAGTCCCTGCAGAACGTCGCGGCAGGCCGCATCACTTTCCTCACCGTCCCGACCACGGGTTATATGGACGAGTGGGGCAACGAGCACCTGCGCGAGGACGACACCAATGCCATTTTCGACGCGATCATCAACGACGATCCGCTGCCCGAGGAGCGCAACGCCGACAACACACCGGTTCCCGGCACGCCGGAGTCGTTGACGAACGAGACTATCGAGTCGCCGACGAGCCAAGCGCAGACTCCCGAGGTTGCCGCCGATCCCGGTGAGGTCGTCGACGCCGTCACCACCGATCCCACGTCGGTCACCGTTCAGGTCTCGAACTCGACGGGCCAGGACGGCCTCGGCGCTACTGCGGCAACGGAATTGCAGCAGCACGGGTTCAACGTCGAGACCCCCGACACCTACCCGAGCTCGCTGACCGAGACGACGGTGTTCTTCTCGCCCGGTAACGAAGAAGCCGCAGCGACCGTGGCGTCGGCCTTTGTCGAGCCGACGATCGAGCGCGTCAACGGAAAGGGCGACACCGTCCAGGTGGTGCTCGGATCGGACTTCTCCGCGGTGAGCCCGCCCAAGCCGAGCGGCTCCTCGGTACAGGTGCACGTGCTGCACGGCACCGGGAGCACGCCGACCCAGCTCCCCGAAGATCTTTCGATCACCAACGCCGCCGACACCACCTGCGAGTGATCGCGCCGTTCGGGCAAGCGGCATTCACCTGTCGTTCACCCGGCACATCGTGACGATTCAGCTGATCAGCCCTTAGGCTGGGCATATGCGAACCGCGTATCACGAGCAGCTGGACGCGCTGACCAACCAGCTCGGCGACATGTGCGGGCTGGCGGGTGCAGCGATGGAGCGTGCGACCCAGGCCCTGCTGCAGGCCGATCTGGTGCTGGCCGAGCAGGTGATCACCGACCACGAGCAGATCGCTGGGATGAGCGCCAAGGCGGAAGAAGCGGCGTTCGTGCTTCTCGCCCTGCAGGCTCCGGTGGCCGGCGACCTGCGCGCGATCGTCAGCTCGATTCAGATCGTCGCCGACGTCGACCGGATGGGAGCCCTCGCGCTGCATGTCGCCAAGATCGCCCGCCGGCGTCACCCGCAGCACGCCCTGCCCGAGGAGGTCAATGGCTACTTCGCTGAAATGGGCCGCGTGGCAGTGGATTTGGGTAACAGCGCCCAGGAGGTGCTGCTGACGAAGGATCCGGAGAAGGCGGCGCGGATCAGCGCGGAAGACGACGCGATGGACGACCTTCATCGCCACCTCTTCAGCGTGCTGATGGACAAGGAATGGAAGCACGGCGTGACCGCCGCGGTCGACGTGACGCTGCTGAGCCGCTTCTACGAGCGGTTCGCCGATCACGCCGTCGAGGTGGCCCGCCGGGTCATCTTCCAAGCCACCGGCAGGTTCCCCGAGGACGAGCAACTGCCTACCCGTTAGGTCGTGCAGTCAGGGCCGGAGCACCGCTGAAGGCGTTGCGGACGTCATCCAGCGCGAAAACCTTCGCGATCGGGACGTGCTCAGCCGAAGCGACCCGAGATGTAGTCCTCCGTCGCCTTCTCCTTCGGGTTGGAGTAGATCTTCTCGGTGTCGTCGATCTCGATCAACTTGCCCGGCTTGCCCGTCGCCTCGAGGTTGAAGAACGCGGTCTGGTCACTCACCCGGGCCGCCTGCTGCATGTTGTGCGTGACGATCACGATCGTGTAGTCCTGCTTGAGTTCGGCGATCAGATCCTCGATCGCCAGCGTCGAGATCGGGTCGAGCGCCGAGCACGGCTCGTCCATCAACAGCACATCGGGCTGAACGGCGATCGCGCGGGCGATGCACAGCCGCTGCTGCTGACCACCGGAGAGGCCGCCGCCCGGCTTGTCAAGCCGGTCCTTGACCTCGGTCCAGAGGTTCGCGCCCTTGAGCGACTTCTCGGCCACCTCGTCGAGAGTCTTCTTGCTCCGCACACCCTGCAGCTTCAGGCCGGCCACCACGTTGTCGCGGATCGACATGGTGGGAAACGGGTTCGGTCGCTGAAACACCATGCCGATGGTCTTGCGGACACCGACCGGGTCGACGCCGGCGCCGTAGACGTCCTCGCCGTCCAGCAGCACCGAACCCTCGACATAGGCACCGGGGATGACCTCGTGCATGCGGTTCAGCGTGCGCAGCACGGTCGACTTGCCGCAGCCGGACGGACCGATGAAGGCGGTCACGTGGCGAGGCGGGATCGCCATCGACACCTCGGCCACGGCTTGGAACGACCCGTAGAAAATGTTGACGTCTTTGAGGTCAAGGCGCTTTGCCATCTGTGTGGTCTCCTAAACCTTCTTGGGAGCGAAGAACTTGGCGATGAACCGCGCGCCGATGTTGAGCAGCGCGATCAGCACGATGAGGGTGAATGCAGCGCCCCAAAGGCGGTCCGTCGGAACCGGATTCGCGCCTGCGCCCGCCGATGTCTGGTCGTACATCATGCCCGGAAGCGACCCCATGAAGCCGCTGAACATATCGAAGTTCATCGCCTGCGCGTAGCCGACAAGGATCAGCAGCGGTGCCGTCTCGCCCATGACACGGGCGAGTGCGAGCAGGATACCGGTGACGATGCCCGACAACGCGGTCGGAATCACAATGGAGGAGATGGTGCGCCACTTCGGCACGCCGAGTGCGTAACTCGCCTCGCGCAGGTCCATCGGGACGATGCGCAGCATCTCCTCGGTGGATCGGACGATCACCGGGATCATCAACAGCACCAAGGACAATGACACTGCGAAGCCCGACCGCTGAAAGCCAAAGGTGGCGACCCACAGCGCGTAGATGAACAGCGCCGCCACGATCGAGGGCACACCGGTGAGAATGTCCACCATGAAGGTGGTCACCTTGCCCAACCGGGTCCCGCCGCCGTACTCGACGAGATAGATGCCGACGAAGACACCGATCGGAATGGAGATGATCGCACATACCAAGCCCTGCAAGAGGGTTCCGATAATCGCGTGATAGGCGCCGCCGCCCGCTTGGAATGCCGTCATGCCCGCCTGCGAGTTGTACCACCATGTGCTCGACGTGACGGCGCCGATGCCCTTGACGATCACGGTGTAGAGCACCCATAACAGGGGCACCAACGCGATGACCACCGACAGCGTCACCAACACCGTGGCGACGTTGTCAGCCACCTTGCGGCGCAGGCTCAGCCTCTGGAACGTCGGCGCCTTCACCGGCTGGTCGAGTGTCGCCGTCATGACTTGCTCCTTCCGGCGACGGCCGCCCGCGCCAGCGAGTTGACGATGAACGTCAGGATGAACAGCACCAGGCCCGCCGCGATGTACGCGCCCGCCTTGTACTGGTCGTTGAATTCCGAAGCGGCAGAAGCGATCAGGCTGGCGAAGGTGAAGCCTCCGTCGAACAGCGACCAGCTGAACACCGCCTGGGTGCCGCGCAGGATGATCAGCAGCGCGATCGTCTCGCCGAGCGCGCGGCCGAGGCCGAGCATGGCGCCGCTGATGTAACCCGACAATCCGAACGGCAACACGGTCGTCTTCACGACCTCCCACCGGGTGGCGCCCAGCGCCAGCGCGGCCTCGATCTGACCGCGTGGAGTCTGAACGAACACCTCGCGCGTGACCGCGGTGATGATCGGCAGGATCATCACCGCCAGCACGATGCCCGCGGTGAAAATCGTTCCGCCGCCTGCCACCGAAGCGTTGCCGGTTTGAAACAGGAAGAGCCAGCTGAGGTTCTGGTTCAGCCATGTGGCGAACGGTTTGATCACAGGGGCGAGCACGTACAGGCCCCAGACGCCGTAGATGATCGACGGCACCGCCGCGAGCAGGTCGATCATGTAAGCCAGCGGGCCCGCGACCCGACGGGGCGCGTACTGCGTCAAGAAGATCGCGATACCCAGCGCCACCGGCATCGCCAGCATGAGCGCGAACACCGACACGAAGACGGTGACCTGCAGCAGGTCGAGGATGCCGAACTGCATCGCCGACGTGTCGGTGGTGACCCAGTTCCCGCTGTAGAGGAAGAAGTTCTCCTCGTTGCGGGTCAGCGCCGGGATCGCGCGCCAGAGCAGAAACGCCCCGATGGCCGCGATGATGACGACGATGAGGATGCCGGAACCCTCGGCCAGGCCGCGGAATATGCGGTCCCCCACCCGAACCTTTCCGCCTTTCGACGGGTCGGTTGAGATGGGCGCCGGTTCGGGAAAGGGCGAAGCGATCACTTCGCCCGACCCCGCATTGGATGGATCGGGCAGCCCGTCCGCTTCCGTCACATCGAGCCTATCCGTCATCGGTTCGCCGCACCCATCCTCCCGCATCGGAGCGCACACGCCACGTAACTACGCGATTGCGTCGATGGACTTCTCGAGGCGCTCCTTGAACGCACCGGGCAGCGACACGTAGCCCGCCGCCGACAGTCCCGCCTGGCCTTCATTGGCTGCCACGGTCAAGAACGACTTGAGCGCCGCGGTGGTGTCGGCGTCGTAACCCTTCGAGCAGACGATCTCGTACGTCGCGAGCACAAGCGGGTAGGCGTCGGCCGCCTTGGTCCCGTAGATCGAATTCAGGTCGAGCGCCAAGTCGTTGCCCTCGGCGGCGAACTTGGCGCCGTCGATGGCCTTCTTCGACGTGTCCTCGGTCAACTCGACCGCTCCCCCGCCGTTGTCGATCTGGGCGAACGGCAGACCCGCCTGCTGGGCGAATCCCTTTTCCACGTAGCCGATTGCGCCTGGGGTGGCCTGCACGGCCTGCACCACACCGGCCGACTTCTGCGCGCCCTCACCGGCGCCGCCCTGGAACTCGCTGCCCGTATCCTTCGTCCAGGCGTTCGGGGCGGCGGCCTTCAGGTACTTCTGGAAGTTGTCGGTGGTGCCCGACGAATCCGAGCGGTAGACCGGCTTGATGTCGACATCGGGGAGGGTCGCACCGGAGTTCAGCGCGGCGATGGCCGGGTCGTTCCACTTCTTGATCTGGCCCTGGAAGATCCTGGCGAGCACGTCGCCGTTGACGACGAGCTTGTCGACACCCTCGAGGTTGTAGGCCATCGCGACCGGGCCGAACACCAGCGGCAGGTTCCACGCCGGGTTGCCTCCGCAGCGATCGGCGGCGGTCTTGACCTGGTCGTCCTTGAGTGCCGAGTCGGAGCCTGCGAAGTCGACCTGCTTGGCGATGAACTGCTCGCGTCCCGCGCCGGAACCGGTCGGGTTGTAGGAGAGGTTCTTGCCCGAGCAGACCTGTGCCCAGACTTTGTTGAACTCGGCGATCGCGTTCTGCTGAGCCGTCGAACCCTCACCGGTCAGCGAGTTCTTGCCGCCGCATCCGGCAGACGACGAGGCGGTTCCCGACGCACCGGAGGTGCTCGTTCCGGCGTTGTTGTCGCTGCCGCAGGCGGACAGCGTCAGCGCGGCGAGCGCGGCGGCGGAGAGCGTCGTACCGAACGCCTTGCCAATGCTGTTGAGCTTCACGTACTCCCACTTTCATCGAGGAACTCTGACGGCTTCAGACTCCCCGGCAACGTATGCGGCCGTGGTGGACGGCTGTGGGATGGAGGGTGAACGAACGGTGAACAGGTACAGCTGATTTGCAGATGAAGCGGCTAGTTCGCGGCGTACGCCACGTCGATGCCGGACACCTCAAAACCCAGCCGTTGATACGTGTTGACCGCCCCCGAGTTATCTGCCTCGACGTAAAGCATCACGGTCGGCTGGGAGCTTCGGCGAAGCCGGTCGGCCAGGTGGTGCAGCCCGATCAGCGTCAGGGTCGCCCCGACGCCGCGGCCCTGTGCGCCCGGGTCGACGCCCACCACGTACACCTCGCCGAGGTCTTCGTTGTGCACCTTGGTCCAGTGGAACCCGAGCAGCTCGCCGCTCCCCTCGTCGAACGCAAGGAACAAACCCTCGGGTTCGAACCACGGCTCGTCGCGACGCTCGGCGATGTCGGCTTCGGTCAACCCGCCCTGTTCGGGATGCCACGCGAACGCGGCGTTGTTGACCCGCAGGAGTTCGGCGTCGTCGTCGGGGCCGCGGTAGGTGTCGATCCGGACCCCGTCCGGCATCCGCAGCGGAGGCAGGTCGGTCAGCGGGCGACGCAACTGCAGGAGCTCGCGAGCCGCCTCCAGCCCGAGCGATCTCGCCGTCGCCCGCGCGGGCTCCAGATTCCCGTGCGCCCAGATCCGCGTCCCGTCCCCACCCTCGGCAAGCGCCGCGCGCGCCATCGCCGACCCGATACCGCGCCTGCGCCACCGCGGGTGGACGACGAGCTCGACCATCGCCGGGTCCTCACCGGTCGCCGGGGCGAGATTGAGATAGCCCACGGTGTCGCCGCCGTCGAGCGCCACCAGGTGGTGGGTGCGATCGTGGGACAGCTCGCGCAGGACCTGGTCGCCCACCGGTGCGATGCCGTCAACTTTTTTTACCGCGGCGATCAACGTGCGGATCGCGCGCCGGTCCTCCTCGGCGAGCCCGGTGCGCCACCCGATCGAAGGTTCGGTCACTGGGTACGCAACGGGTCAGCCAGCTCATCAGGCAGACCCATGGGTGCATCGAACGCGTCGTCGAGATCGTCGGGCGCGTCGGCACCCGCTGCGGGCGCACGCCCCCTGGCGGGCCGCACCGCCTTGTATCCGACGTTGCGCACGGTGCCGATCAGAGACTCGTATTCGGTACCGAGCTTGGCGCGCAACCTTCGCACGTGGACGTCGACGGTGCGTGTGCCGCCGAAGAAGTCATACCCCCAGACTTCTTGCAGCAGTTGCGCTCTGGTGAAAACCCGGCCGGCGTGCTGGGCCAGGTACTTGAGCAGTTCGAATTCCTTGTAGGTGAGGTCGAGCGGTCGCCCGCGCAGCCGCGCGGTGTACGTGCCCTCGTCGATGACGAGCTCGCCGAGGCTGACCTTGCCCGCGTTCTCCTGGCTCGCCGCGCCGCCGCGGCGGCCGACGAGAAGACGCAACCGCGCGTCGATCTCGGCGGGACCGGTGCTCGGCAGCAGGATTTCGTCGAGTCCCCATTCCACGCTGACCGCGACCAGACCGCCTTCGTTGACCACGGCGACGACGGGAACCGAAGTACCGGTGCTCCCCAGCAGTCGGCACAGGCCGCGCGCGGCGGCGAGGTCGGTGCGCGCATCGACGATCGCGATATCGGCGCTACCGGCCTCCAGCAACGACGACACCTCGGTGGGGGCGGTACGCACGTTGTGGGCCAGCAGCGACAACGATGGCAGGACCCCCTCAGG
Source organism: Mycobacterium sp. ITM-2016-00318 (assembly GCF_002968285.2). Taxonomy (NCBI): domain Bacteria; kingdom Bacillati; phylum Actinomycetota; class Actinomycetes; order Mycobacteriales; family Mycobacteriaceae; genus Mycobacterium; species Mycobacterium sp. ITM-2016-00318. The sequence continues at coordinate 4,685,424 of NZ_CP134400.1, forward strand.
ATGCGGGTCGGCGGTTAATAGCAGTAGATCCACGGGCCCTCCAGCGTGCCGGGCAGATATTGACGGACATCGCTGTCGTCGGATACCTCCCAGATTCGTGCGCGACATCTGGGCGTTACCAGTGCACTAACGATAACCCGACCCATGGTGATTGGCCGCGCCGAGCAGAGCGTGGCCGCTCCGGTGGGCCAGAATGTCGCTGTGCGCAAGCTGGTGATCGGGGTGATATCGGCGGTGACCGCGGTGGTGGTCGGAGGGGTCGGCGTCGACTTCGGCGCGGCGATCTACGCCGAATATCGCCTGGCCAGGGCGGTTCGCAGCGCGGCAGAACTCAACTTCGACCCGTGGGTCGGCATCATCGGCTTCCCGTTCATCTCCCAGGCCGCCGGCAGGCATTACAGCCAGATCGAAATTCGTGCCAATGGCGTAGATCACCCCGTCGGGGGCGAAGTCTCCTACGAGGCGACCTTGTATTCGGTCGACGTTCCGGCCGACTCGTGGCTCATCGATGCGGATTCCGAACTTCCGGTGGCCGAGGTCGAAAGCCGGGTCATCATCGACTCCACCCATCTCGGTCGCTTCATGGGCATCCCCGACCTGCTGGTGGAGGCGCCGCCCAAGGAGACGAACAACCCCACCGGCGGCACTACCGAATCGGGTATCTCGGGCAGTAAGGGGCTGGTCTTCACGGGTACACCGAGAGCAGCCGACTACGACGAGAGAGTGAGCATTTCGGTGGATCTGTCCGTCGCGGGACCCGACCGAACGACCCTGGTGTTCACCCCGACGGGGGTCCTCACCGGCGCGGGCACCGCCGATCAGGAGGTGCCCGAGGACAAGGCCGCGGCCGTGTTGGCCGCGTTCAGATCCATGATGCCCGGGCTCGAGCTGCCGTTCGGGCTCGCCCCGACGAGCGAGGGAGTCCGCGGGTCCGACGTCATCATCGAAGGCATCGCCAAGGGAGTAACCGTCTCGCTGAATGAGTTCACACAGTCATGAGCCCGTCGATTGCCATTGTGATCGTCGTCCTGATCGCGGCGTTCGGGATCGCCTACGTCATCAACAGGCTGATCGCCCTGCGCGCCGGCCTGATGAAGGAGACAGCGAACGCAGCGGAATCGGAGTCGGTCGACACCTCCGGGCTCGGCCTTTCGCCGACCGGTCCGACGATCGTGCACTTCAGCGCGGTGTGGTGCGGGCCGTGCTCGGGTGTACGAAAAGTCGTCGACCAGGTCTGCGCCGAGCTGCCCGCCGTGTCGCATGTGGAGATCGACATGGACGCCGATCCCGAGGCGGCGCGCCGCCTTTCGGTGCTGTCTTTGCCGACGACATTCATCTTCGACGCCGACGGCCGAAGGCGATACCGGGCCTCCGGCGTCCCGACTGCCGCTGACCTGCGGTCCGCGCTCGAACCGCTGTTGGCTTGATCACCATGTCATTGGGTAAGCTGTCCCGCGTGTCCGCCCGCCTCCAGGTGATGCTCACCAAGCGCCGCGCAGTCGACCTGTGCCGCATTGCGGGTTCCTGCTGTTGTTGTTGTAGCTGCTGAGCGCAGCTGCGCGGTCTCGCGCGCTTCGCTCGGAGCAGCCCTGATGTGGCCTGCTCGCAACCAGCCGTATCCAACAACAGGAGTGTGACTTCCATGACATCCGAACTGCGATCGCCCGCGACGAACGCAACCGTCGACCATGTCGACGTCCGCGGGCCCCGCTTCGCCGCATGGGTCACCACCGCGGTCCTCGTCGCGACGCTGCTGGTGTCCAGCGTCAGCCTCACCGCCGCCGCGGTGATCCTGGGCGGACAGGCAGTGGTCTTCGCGATCGGCGCGCTCAGCGGGCCCCGCAAGCACCCGTACGGCCTGCTCTTCGCCAAGCTCGTCGCTCCCCGGCTCGCCCCGGTCACCGAGAAGGAGCCGGTACCGCCGCTGAAGTTCGCGCAGCTCGTCGGCTTCGTCTTCGCCGTCTTCGGCACCGCCGGGTTCGCGACGGGGCTGAGCACACTCGGACTGATCGCCACCGGGTTGGCATTGGTCGCCGCATTCCTCAACGCCGCCTTCGCCATCTGCCTCGGCTGTCAGCTCCACCCCCTGATCGCGCGTCTGCGTCGATCGCGGGTTCCCGCGTAATAGGCACGAATCAAGCAATCGAAAGGATTTCCTTCATGGCTCGCTCCGATGTCCTGGTCACCACCGACTGGGCCGAGAGCAATCTCGACGCACCGAACACCGTCTTCGTCGAGGTCGACGAAGACACCTCCGCCTACGAGGGCGGCCACATCGCGGGCGCGGTCCGGCTCGACTGGAAGACCGAGCTCCAGGATCAGGTCAAGCGCGACTTCGTCGACGCCCAGCAGTTCTCGAAGCTGCTCTCGGACAAGGGCATCAGCAACGACGACACCGTGATCCTCTACGGCGGCAACAACAACTGGTTCGCCGCATACGCGTACTGGTACTTCAAGCTGTACGGCCACGAAAACGTCAAGCTCCTCGACGGCGGACGCAAGAAGTGGGAACTCGACGGCCGCCCCCTGGTCTCCGAGGTGCCCGACCGCCCGTCGACCTCGTACACCGCCAAGGCGCCCGACAACAGCATTCGGGCATTCCGCGACGAGGTCATCGCGGCGATCAACGAGAAGAACCTCGTCGACGTGCGCTCGCCCGACGAGTTCTCCGGCAAGATCCTCGCTCCCGCGCATCTGCCGCAGGAGCAGAGCCAGCGGCCGGGCCACATCCCCGGCGCGATCAACGTGCCGTGGAGCAAGGCGGCCAACGAGGACGGCACGTTCAAGTCGGACGACGCCCTCGCCAAGCTCTACGCCGAAGCCGGTCTGGACGGTGAGAAGGAGACCATCGCGTACTGCCGCATCGGTGAGCGCTCGTCGCACACGTGGTTCGTGCTGCAGGAACTGTTGGGACACAAGAACGTAAAGAACTACGACGGCAGTTGGACGGAATACGGCTCCCTTGTGGGTGCCCCGATTGAGTTGGGAAGTTGATATGTGCTCTGCACCGAAGCAAGGACAGACGCTGCCTGCAGGCGTCGACCTGGAGAAGGAAACGGTGATCACCGGTCGCGTCGTCGACGGTGCCGGCCAGTCCGTCGGCGGCGCGTTCGTGCGCCTGCTCGACGCGTCTGACGAGTTCACCGCCGAGGTCGTCGCGTCGGCCACCGGCGACTTCCGGTTCTTCGCCGCGCCAGGCACCTGGACGCTGCGCGCACTATCCCCCGCGGGCAACGGCGACGCCAGCGTTGCACCGTCGGGCGCAGGAATCCACGAGGTCGACGTCAAGGTCGCGTAGCGACGAAGGCGGCGTGGGCCCACGCGCCAGCTGGGGAGCACGAGCCGACGTGGGGGCACTCCCCTCGCAAGCTGGGGGCCCACCCGCTTGCGGGGGAGAGCTGCGCCATCAACCGCGCCTAGGCGGCAGAAGGCCGCGGTCGCGGACTAGACTTGCGACCGTGGTGTTGTTCTACGAACTGCTGCTCGTGGCCTGCGTGGTGGTCATCACGTGGTTCGCGCTGTATGCGCTGTACCGGCTCATCACCGACGAATCGTGACTTCCGACAAGAGTCCCCTGCCCGACGGGTCGGGCGACCGGGCGGTTGCCGCCGCCGCAGAACGGGCCAAGACGACGGCCGCGCGCAACATCCCGGTGTTCACCGATCTGCCTGCGCCCGCCGATACCGCGAACCTGCGCAAAGGCGCCAATCTGAACGATGCGCTGCTTGCGCTGCTGCCGCTGGTCGGTGTGTGGCGCGGCGAGGGCGAGGGCCGAGGCGCGCAGGGCGACTACAGATTCGGACAGCAGATCGTGGTGTCACACGACGGCGGTGACTATCTGATCTGGGAAGCGCGGTCCTGGCGGCTGACCGAGTCCGGCGAGTTCGAGAAGACCGGCCTGCGGGAGTCGGGTTTCTGGCGCTTCGTCGACGACCCGAACGACGCGAACGAGTCGCAGGCGATCGAACTGCTGCTGGCGCACTCCCAGGGCTACGTCGAACTCTTCTACGGCAGGCCACTGAACCAGTCGTCGTGGGAACTGGCCACAGATGCATTGGCACGCAGCAAATCCGGCATGCTGGTCGGTGGAGCGAAACGGTTGTACGGCATTGTCGAGGGGGGCGATTTGGCTTACGTGGAGGAACGCGTCGACGCCGACGGCGGGCTGGTTCCGCATCTGTCGGCCAGGCTGACGAGGTTCGTCGGCTGATGCGCGCAGTGCGGTTCGCGGCGGTTGTCGCCGCAGCAGTCGTCATCGCGGGCTGCTCGTCAAACGAGGCCCCGTCAGAGGAGTCGTCGACGCAGTCGCCCGCCCTGAACGGTCACGGCGGCTACGCGAGTTGCCTCCGCGAACACGGTGTCTCGGCTCCGCCGGGACCCGTCACGGGACCGCCCCAAGGGACCGACGAGTCCACCTGGAAGAAGGCCGAGCAGGCGTGCGCTTCGCTCGCGCCAGGCCCCGACGCGCCCTAGCGAAGTAGCGGCGCCTTGCCCGCCTCGGCCAGCCACGTGGTCTGCAGCGCGGCCAGCGTGCCGTCATCGCGAAGGGCGTCGACCACCGATGAGACGCAGCGGGTCAGCGAGCTGTCTTTGTTCAGCACGATCCCGAATTGCTCGACATCGTCTCCGCCTGCGGGCAATTGGCCGACCATGACGCCGTCGCTCAGTTCGTTGGCCACTGCGAACGCAGTCGGCAGATCCGCGACTAGCGCGTCGATCTCGCCGCTGCTCAACGCCATCTTCGCGTCGACGTTGGTGCTGTAGACAGATACCGGGCTGACGCCGTTCACCGAGGTCGCCGCCGAGTAGCTGGTCGTTCCGACTTGCACACCGAGCCGTAGTGGTTTGAGCGCAGCCACGCTGCGCGCCGCCGCAGCCGGCGACGACTTGCGTGTGACGACGGCTTGCGTCACGTCGAAATACGGCGCCGAGAAATCGACGGCCGCCCTGCGCTGGTCGGTGATGGAGAATTCCGACAGGCTCGCGTCGAACTCCTTGCCACCCGGCGCCAGAGCCGCGTTGAACGGCACCCGTACCCACCGCACGTCGTCGCGCTGATAACCGAGCCCGGCCGCGACGGCATAGGCGACGGCGGATTCGAAGCCCTCGCCGTTCTCCGGGTTGTCGCCCATGTACCAGGGCGGATAGACGGGCTGGTCGGTGGCGACGGTGAAGACGCCCCTGTACATCGTGTCCAGCGAATCCCTCGTGCACTGCGACAGGCCCGCCGCAATGGGCGGCCCGGCCGTCGGGGCGCAGCCGACAAGCGCAGCGGCCAGCAGCGGAACGAACCGCCCCGGCGAACGCATGCGGGGCATCATCGCACGCGCCGCCCCGGCTCAGCGCTTATCGCGCTGACCCTCTGCGACCTTCGCGGTCACCTTGTCCGCGCCGATGCGTCGCGTCAGACCCGCTGCAAGCTCGGGTGCCAGGCCCGCGAACATCGACACGGCCCGCACGGTCAGCGGCGCGACGTCGATCTCGCCGCGGTTCTTCTCGATTGCGGTGACGACAGCGTGCGCCACCTCTTCCGGGGAGCTGGTACCTGTGCCCGGCGGGAGATCCACCTTGGCGTCGGCGAACATGCCCGCCTCGCGGACCATTCCTGGAAACACCACCGATACCCCGACACCTGCCTCGCGTAGGTCGGCCCGTAGTGAGGCGGCGAACCCGCGCAGGCCGTACTTGGTTGCGCTGTAGACGGAGGTGCCGGTCATCGCGGCCTTTCCGAGAAGGGACGACATGAACAGCAGGTGGCCGCCGCCGTTGGCGGCCATCCGCGGCGCGAGTTCGTGGGCGAGCACCATCGGTGCGCGCAGGTTCACATCGAGCGCGCGGTCGATTTCTTTCACGGTGAACGAATCGAGCGTGCCCGATGCGGGCAGCGCGGCATTGGCGATCAGGATGTCGACGTCGCCGGCTTCCTGCGCGAGACGGACGACGTCATCTGGCGCGGACAGGTCGACGGTGAGCGGCCGTGCCTTGAACTCGGTCGCCAGTTGCTCGAGCAGGTCGCCGCGCCGCCCGGTCACGATCAGCTTCCCGCCGCGGTCTGCGACCGCTTGTGCAATTGCGTGCCCGATACCGCCGGTGGCGCCAGTCAGTAGCACGTTCGACCCGGAGATTCGCATGGGTTTGAGGCCTCGATCCGATAGGGGTCTTCCGACCCTGGAAATGGTGCGGCCCCCGAGCCGCTGTTCCTGGTTGGACAAAACCGAGGGGCTCGGGGGCCGGGTGACTGCGGGGAATTCGCCGGCGCGCGCAGGTGACTCCCCTGGCGCTGCTAGCTCGCAGCCACCTCACATGTCCATAAGTCAATCAATTTCTCGGACCACCTCCTTCCCTGTGTACGGCCGAAGTTACCACTCACCCAAAGCTGCTGCTAGGAAATTATTTCCAGAGCGAACAAGCCGCGTCACCTATGATCAACGCTCCGGTCTGAGGGGAGCGAAACCCATGGCGATGGCGCCGTTCGACGAGATCACCGCGATCTATACGTCGTTTCACGCATGGACGTACGAGACCATCGTCGCGCCTGCGGTCTATGAGTCCCGGCACGTGATCGACGAGCGGTTTCTGCCGCACCTTCCCCAGGGCGCCCGCGTCCTGGACGTCGGTTGCGGCGGCGCCAAGTTCACCAAGTACATCGCCGATCAGCGGCAGGACATCCAGCTCGTCGGTATCGACCTGTCCAAGCCGCAGATCGCGCGCGCCACAAAGCTGATGAGCGGATACGGCGACCGCGTCCGGTTCGAAATCGGCGATGCGACACAGCTGGCCTTCCCTGACGCCTCCTTCGACGGCGTGCTCAGCTACGGCTCCATCAAGCACTGGACGTCGCAGCATGCCGGGCTGGCGGAGTGCATCCGCGTGCTCAGACCCGGCGGGCCGCTTCTGGTCACCGATGCCGATCGCAGCGCGACCTTCGAAGACTCCGAGAACCTCGTCGCGAACTACACGACCCCGCGCTTCCTCGGCGGGCCCAACCTCGCGTTCTTTCGCACCTGGATCGCGGGGCGGTCGCTCGACCTCGACGACGCCCGCGACCTCGCGAGCCGCATCGACCTCGTCGACAAAGACGTCTCGCGCATCGAAGGCCTGCCGCTGCTGATGCTGTCGGGCCGCAAGCCCGAGTAGGGGCGCTCAGCGATCGCTGACGATGGCGGCGTCGACGAGCTCGGCGAATTCGGCCGCTATCGGCGACGGCCGCAGCGGCTTGCCGTCCAGGGTGTGCACCCGCGCCGCCAGAGTGATGCTCGAGACCAGCCAAACGCCTTGCGCGGCATAAAGATCGGCGGGCCGCAACGCCCGGTAGTCGCAGTCGTACCCCTTGTTGCGCGCGACCTCGAACAACGCCTGCTGCGTGGTGCCGCGCAGAATCGGATACCAAGGTGGCGGGGTGAAGAGACAAGGACGTCCGGCCTCCCCCTCCCCGTAGGTGGCGATGACCACCGTCGAACGCGGCCCCTCGAGCACGTTGCCCTCAGGGCTGACGAAGACGACGTCGCCTGCGCCCTGTCGCTCGGCGTGCCGCAGGGCCGCCATGTTCACCGCGTACGACAGCGTCTTGGCGCCTGCGAGCAGCCAGGGCATGTCGGCGGCGCCTTGCGACGGCAGGCTGCGCTGCAGCGTCACGGCCGCGGTGCCGTTGGCGCGGACGGTGGCGACCCTGTCGGCCAGCGCGCCGATCATGGCGTAGGCCGTCGGTTCCGAGCCGCTCTCGCGGCCGCGGCTGTAGATCAGCCGCAACACACCCTCGGCGCCGCCCATCTCCGTCCAGCGGGCAGTGGCGGCCGCCACTGCGGCACGCCAACGCACCAGTTCCGGTTCGGGCAGATCCATCAGCCGCGCCGACTGCGTCAACCGACCGAGGTGAGCTTCGAGCAGACACGGCCGTCCGTCACGCACCAACAGCGACTCGAAGATGCCGTCGCCGCGCACCGCGGCCAGGTCGTCGGCGTGCAGCAGCGGTGTCCGAGGGTCGTGGCACTGCCCGTCGAGCGTGACCACAACCCCCGGTTCGCTCGCCATGGCCAAGAAGCGTAGCGCCAGCCGACGAGCGCTTGGCCAGGAGCATCGAACGTACGATTGGAACCATGTCAGCAGTTCCCGCCCCCGAATCGGGGCCCGACGCAGGCGCCGCCTGGCACTACGGCGATCCGCTGGGCGAGCAGCGCGCCGCGGCCGACGACGCCGTGGTGGTGGACCGCTCGCATCGGGTCGTCATCGAGCTGCGAGGCGGCGAGCGCAAGAGCTGGCTGCACAACATCTCCACCCAGCACGTCAGCGACCTGCCCGACGGCACGGTCACCGAGAATCTGAGCCTCGACGGGCAGGGTCGTGTCGAAGATCACTGGATTCAGACCGAGCTCGGCGACGTCACCTATCTCGACACCGAGGCATGGCGCGGAGAGCCGTTGCTGGCCTACTTGCGCAAGATGATCTTCTGGTCCGACGTCGCGATCGAGCAGGCCGATCTCGCGGTGTTGTCGCTGCTCGGCCCTCGGCTGGCCGACGACCGGGTGCTTGGTGTCCTCGGGCTCGCTTCGCTACCGGCGGAGAACACCGCCGAGGCTCTTCCCGGCGGCGGCTTCGTCCGCAGGCTCTGCGGCCCCGACAGCAGGCTCGACCTGGTGGTGCCGCGCGCGCTGGCCGCCGACTGGCTGGACCGGTTGACCGCCGCGGGCGTTCGCCGCGCGGGGGTGTGGGCCTATGAGGCGCAGCGGGTGACGGCGCTGCGGCCGCGCCTCGGTGTCGACACCGACGAGCGGACGATTCCGCACGAGGTGGGCTGGATCGGCAGCGCGGTGCATCTGGACAAGGGCTGCTATCGCGGGCAGGAAACCGTCGCACGGGTTCATAACCTGGGTAAACCGCCCCGGATGCTGGTGCTGCTGCATCTCGACGGGTCCACCGATCGGCCCGCGGCAGGCGATCCGGTGCTGGCGGGCGGGCGGACCGTCGGTCGGCTGGGCACCGTCGTCGACCACGTCGATCTCGGTCCCGTCGCACTGGCCCTTCTCAAACGCGGCCTGCCCGCCGACACGCCGCTGACCACCGGCGGCGAGGCCGAGGTCGCCGCCGTCATCGATCCCGACTCGATGCCCGCCGCCGACGTCACAGGAGCCGGCCGGGTGGCCGTCGAGCGGCTACGGGGCGGCACACGGTGAGCCGATCCGCGCCGGGTGAGGGCCTGCCAGCGCAGCTCGGCAGGGCACGGTAAAGTGTTGGCAGGACATAAAGAACACACAGATCGGAGCCGCCTGTTTATTGGGCCGCTCCGTTATTGCGCGAGGGGGTCCCCCCATGGGCCGCGGCCGGGCGAAGGCAAAGCAGACCAAGGTTGCTCGTGAGCTCAAATACAGCTCACCGCAGACCGATTTCAGCCAGTTGCAGCGCGAGCTGGCCGGGTCGGACGGAAACGAGCCTGACGGCGATCTCGACAGCGCCGACTGGGCGTCCGAGGACGACTGGCGGCGGTAACCCGCGTCAACCCGCCTAGAAGCGCGGGTGCCGGCCCACGAGTTGCGCGCGTGGGCCGTCCTTGCTGCCTTTCTTGACGGTTCCGAGAATCCAGCAGTTCAGGTGACGCGCGGTCAGGATCGCCAGCGCGCGGTCGGTGTCCTCCGGCGCCACAACGGCCACCATCCCGACGCCCATGTTGAACGTCTTCTCCATCTCGATACGGTCGATGCGGCCGCGCTGGGCGATCATGCCGAAAACCGGTGCGGGCGTCCAGGTTCCGCGATCGACCTCGGCCGCCAGCCCGGGCGGGACGACGCGCTCCAGATTGCCTGCCAACCCGCCGCCGGTGATGTGGCAGAACGTTCGGACCTGGCTTTCGGCGGCCAGTGCCAGGCAATCCTTGGCATAGATGCGGGTCGGCTCGAGCAGCTCTTCGCCGAGCGTTCGGCCGAACTCCTCGACGTGGCCGGCCAGGTTCATCCGGTCGATCTCCAGCAGCACCTTGCGGGCCAGCGAGTAGCCGTTGGAGTGTAGTCCGGTGGAGCCCATGCCGATGATCACGTCGCCCGGTTTGACACGGTCGGGGCCGAGCACGTCGTCCGCCTCAACGACGCCGACGCCGGTGGCCGAGATGTCGTAGTGGTCGGGAGCCATCAGCCCGGGGTGTTCGGCGGTCTCACCGCCCAGCAGCGCGCATCCAGCGATCACACAGCCGTTGGCGATACCTGACACGAGCTCGCTGACCCGCTCGGGAACCGTGCGCCCGACGGCGATGTAGTCCTGCAGGAAGAGCGGCTCGGCGCCGCAGACGACCAGGTCGTCGACGACCATCGCGACGAGGTCGAAGCCGACGGTGTCGTGTTTGTCCATGGCCTGGGCCACGGCCAGCTTGGTGCCGACGCCGTCGGTCGAGCTGGCCAGCACCGGCTCGCGGTACCCACCACGTAGGGCGAACAGCCCGGCGAACCCGCCGAGGCCACCGCGCACCTCGGGCCTGGTCGCCTTGCTCGCCAGCGGTTTGAACAGTTCGACGGCGCGGTCACCTGCTTCGATGTCCACCCCGGCCGATGCGTAGGAGATGCCGTGTTGTGCGGCGCGATCCGTCATCGCAGCCAAATCTACCGGGCTGGGCGACCGCACGGTATGCGCTGGCACTTCTGCGTCTTCTGCGGCACATAAACCCAGGACTTCGGCGGTTATGACAAGGTGACCGACCATGACCCGAAGCATCCGAGGAGCACTCGTGCGAGTTTGTTGGTTTGCGCCGGCCGCCGCTGCAATGGCGGCGGCAGCGGTTGCCGCGCCCGGCGTGGCGGCCGCGACGCCTGCCCGTGACACCGACGGCACCGTCATCTGGCAAACGAGCGACGAGGGCAAGGACTACATCTTCCGCGAAATCGCCATCGCCCCTGGCGGCAGCACCGGCTGGCACTCCCACGCCGGCGAGCTGCTCGGAGTCGTCAAGGAGGGCGTCTTGATGCATTACCGGGCCGACTGCTCGATGGACGGGCTGTATCTGGCGGGCCAGAGCATCGCCGAGAAGGGCGGTCCCGGCTATGTGCACATCGGCCGCAATCCCGGCCCCGGGCCGCTGGTCCTGCAGATTCTCTACATCGATCCGGCCGGCGCGCCCCTGTCGGACGACCAGCCCGATCCCGGCTGCGGGTTTGCCTGAGGCCGGAAACGGTCATCCGCCCGTCGACTGGCTCCGAATACCTGAGGAGACACGACGGAGGTGAGACGAAGTGCCCGCTGCAGATACTCGCTGCCTGGTGACCGGAGCGACGGGGTACATCGGTGGGTTGCTCGTGCCTCGACTGCTCGACGCCGGCCTGCCGGTGCGGGCGTTGGCGCGTAATCCCGACAAGCTGGCGACGGCGCCATGGCGCGATGACGTCGAGGTGGCTCGCGGTGATCTGACCGACCCGGAGTCGCTGACCGAGGCGTTCGACGGCGTCGACGTCGTCTACTACCTCGTGCACTCGATGGGCACGTCGAAAGATTTCGTCGCCGCGGAGAGGGAGTCGGCCCGCAACGTGGTCGAGGCGGCGAAGAAGGCGGGCGTGCGGCGGCTGGTGTACCTCAGTGGGCTGCATCCGGAGGGCGCGGAGTTGTCGCGCCATCTGATGTCGCGCACGGAGGTCGGCGAGATCCTCATCGATTCCGGCATCGAGACGGTCGTGTTGCAGGCAGGCATCGTGGTCGGCTCCGGTTCCGCGTCGTTCGAGATGATCCGCCATCTCACCGACCGGCTTCCTGCGATGACGACGCCGAAGTGGGTGAGCAACAAGATTCAGCCGATCTCGATCGACGACGCCCTCCACTACCTCGCCGGCGCCGCGACGGCTGACGTCCCGTCGTCGCGGACATGGGACATCGGCGGTCCCGACGTGATGGAGTACGGCGATGCGATGCAGGGCTACGCCGACGTCGCGGGGCTGCGCCGTCGAATCATCGTGGTGCTGCCGTTTCTGACGCCGACCATCGCCAGCTGGTGGGTCGGCCTGGTCACACCGATCCCGTCGGGCTTGGCGCGACCGCTGGTGGAGTCTCTCGAATGTGACGCCGTCATGCGCAACCACGACATCGACGAGATCATCCCGCCGCCGGAGGGTGGGTTGACGGGATACCGTGCTGCGGTCACCGAGGCGCTGCAGGGTGACGGCACCGCGTCAGACGATGGAAAGCGACACCTGTTGAGGTTCAGTCCCACTGCGCCGCAGTAGGTTTCAGGGTCGACGCAACGCTGAGGCGTTGTCGCTGTCGGGCCGCAGCGGGATCCCGGTGCGCGCGGCGGTCGAGAGCATCTGCTCGATGACGTTCTTGCCCAGCGCCGTCTCACCCGGCAGCTCGATCGGGTACTTGCCGTCGAAGCAGGCCGAGCACAGCCTTGACGCGGGCTGTTCGGTCGCGGCGATCATGCCGTGCTGCGAGATGTAGCCGAGCGAGTCGGCGCCGATGCCGTGCCGGACGGCCTCGACCGCCTCGTCCTCGTTCTCGACGGCGTTGGCGATCAGCTCGGCGGGCGTGGCGAAGTCGATGCCATAGAAGCACGGCCACTTCACCGGCGGCGAGGCGATGCGCACGTGCACCTCGATCGCGCCGGCCTCGCGCAGCATTCGCACCAGCGCGCGCTGCGTGTTGCCGCGCACGATCGAATCGTCGACGACGATGAGCCGCTTACCGCGGATCACTTCCTTGAGCGGGTTGAGCTTGAGCCGGATACCCAGCTGGCGGATCGTCTGCGACGGCTGGATGAACGTGCGCCCGACGTAGGCGTTCTTCGTCAGGCCCTGCCCGTACGGAATGCCTGATTCCTGCGCGTAGCCGACGGCGGCCGGGGTGCCGGACTCGGGCACACCGATCACCAGGTCGGCCTCAACGGGCATCTCCTGGGCCAGCCTGCGGCCGATGTCCACGCGGGTCTTGTGCACTGAGCGGCCGCCGATGGTGCTGTCGGGCCGCGCCAGGTAGACGTATTCGAAGACGCAGCCCTTGGGCGACGGCGGGGCGAACCGACTGGAGCGCACGCCGTCGGCGTCGATGGCCAGCAGCTCGCCGGGCTCGATGTCGCGGACGAATGAGGCGCCGACGATGTCGAGCGCAGCGGTCTCCGACGCGACCACCCAGCCGCGGTCGAGGCGCCCCAATGACAGCGGCCGCACACCGTACGGGTCGCGGGCCGCATAGAGCGTGTTCTCGTCCATGAAGGTCAGGCAGAAGGCACCGCGCACGGTCGGCAGCAGCGCAAGTGCGGCCTGCTCCAGCGACGAGTCTGCGGCCCCGTGTGCCAGCAGCGCCCCGAGGATGTCGGAGTCGGTGGTGGCGGTGGCCGCTCCGCGAGTGTTGATGAGGCCGGCGTCGCGGGCTTGGGCGGCGAGTTCGGTGGTATTTACAAGGTTCCCGTTGTGTCCGAGCGCGACGCCGGTGCCCGCGGCTGTGTTGCGGAACACAGGCTGAGCGTTCTCCCACGTGGTTGAGCCGGTCGTGGAGTAACGGCAGTGCCCAATCGCGACGTGGCCCTCCATAGCGCCGAGAGTTTGCTCGTCGAAGACCTGGCTGACCAGCCCGAGATCCTTGAACACCAGCACCTGCGAGCCGTCGGCGACGGCGATACCCGCAGCTTCCTGACCTCGGTGTTGGAGCGCGTAGAGGCCGTAGTAGGTGAGCTTGGCGACCTGCTCGCCGGGAGCCCACACACCGAAGACGCCGCACTCTTCTCTTGGTTCGTTCTCCGTTTGCTCGACGGTCACGATAAGGCTGCTCCCATAGGCGGTGGGTGACGAGGTCAGTCTACGGTCTTGCGGGGTCGATGACGGAATCGTGGCGCTCATGTCGCCGGCTCTTTCAACAATCTCGGCGTGCGAGTCGATTCCCTGGCGTGTCGATGGCACGCCCCGGTCAGCCGTCCACCGGCACGACCGGCAACAGGGCGGCGACCTCGGGCGCGCGTGCGCCGGACATCTGCAACCGGCCGCCGGAGGCGGCATCGGCGACGGTGGTGAGCCCGGTGGCGAGCAGCAGCCAGGTGCGCGGATCGGTCTCGACGACGTTGGGCGGAGTGCCGCGCGTGTGCCTCGGCCCCGAAATGCATTGCACCGCAACGAACGGCGGCACTCGGACCTCGACGCTTGCGCCAGGCGCGGAGGTGGCGAGTGTGCGCGCGGTGAGCCGAACGGCTTCTGCGAGCGCGGATCGTTGCGGTGCGGGACGATTCTCGTCGCGCAGCCAGTCAGCGAGTGCAAGCACGGCTGCGCGCGTCTTCGCCGGATCAGCGGTGCGGTGGGCGGACATACCTTAGTGTCTCAAGGTGTTCGTCGACCGACATAAGCCGCCGTACAAGGCGGCTGGAGCGGTCCTCGTCGTGCTCACCGTCGTCGCGGCGAGCCTGCTTTTTCTCCAGTTCCGCGGCGAGCTCACCGAGAAGACGCCGCTGACGGTGCTCGCCCCGCGCGCGGGCCTCGTCGTCGACCCCGGCTCGAAGGTGACCTACAACGGCGTGGAGATCGGGAAGGTGGCAGGCGTCGACTACGTGGAGGTCGACGAGACCGCCAAGGCCAAGCTGACGTTGGACGTCGAACCGCGCTATCTGGGTTTCATCCCGAGAAACGTTATCGCCGACGTCAGTGCGACGACCGTCTTCGGCAACAAATACATCGCGTTCAGCTCGCCGAAAGACCCGAGCACACAGCGCATCACGAGCCGGGACGTCATCGACGCGTCGTCGGTGACGACGGAGTTCAACACCCTCTTCGAGACGGTGATGGAGATCTCGGAGCAGGTCGACCCGGTCAAGCTCAACGCCACGCTCAATGCGGCCGCCCAGGCGTTCACCGGGCTCGGCGAGCGGTTCGGGGACTCGCTCGCCGACGCGATCCGGATCATGGACGACCTCAACCCGCGGATGCCACAGATCCGCGCCGACACTCAGGCCGTCGCCGACCTGGCCGACGTGTACGCCGACGCCTCTCCCGACCTGTGGGACGGTCTCGACAACGCCGTGACCACCGCGCGCACGATCAACGAGCGACGGGGCGACATCGACGCCGCGCTGATGGCCGCGATCGGGTTCAGCAACACCGCGACAGGGAGTTTCGAGCGCGGCGGGCCGTATCTCGTCCGGGCCGCCGAGGATCTGCTGCCGACCACGAAGCTCCTCGACGACTACCGGGCGATGATTTTCTGCACGACACGCAACTACGCCGAGGTGGGCCCAAGGCTGGCGAAGACCCTCGGCGGCGACAACGGCTACGCGCTGCGGGCGTTCGGCACCGTGCTGCTGCCGGGCAACCCGTTCATCTACCCCGACAACCTGCCGCGGGTGAACGCTAAGGGCGGGCCCGAGGGACGCCCCGGTTGCTGGCAGAAGGTCACGAAGGATCTCTGGCCGTTCCCGTATCTAGTGATGGACACCGGCCTGAGCATCGCGCCCTACAACCATTTCGAAATCGCGACGCCGTGGACGCAGGACTACATCTGGGGCCGCACAGTCGGCGAGGCGACCATCAACCCCTGATTTCCCGCGAAATGGCATTCCAGCAGAAGAATCGCGAGAAGCGGTCTGCCCACATGCAGTGTCGCGAGTACTTAAGGACGCCAGCCGCGCGAGACCAGCGCATCCCAGGCACGGCGGACGATCGCGGCCGGCCGGTCTTCCTTGATGACGCGCTGCACGATGTAGCCGAGACGCTCGATCTTCGGGATCACCCGCATGTCCTTGACGTACTGCGGGCGGTCCGTCCGGTGCTGATCGCCGTCGTACTCCGACAGGACCTTGAAGTCCTCCCAGCCCATGTCGACGGTGCGCAGCAAGGTCCCGTCGACATCGAAGATCGGTATCTGAGTCCGTGGTGTGGGTAGGCCGGCGTCCACGTAGAGCAGCCGCGACCACGTTTCTCGCGGCGAGGCCGCTCCGCCGTCGACGAGCGGCACGGCATCCTTGAGCCGTTTCACACCTCGGGCACCGCGGTACCGCTTGGCCAACAGCTACACTTCCTCGCTGGAGAACGGTGCGGCCCGCATCAAGGCGTCCAGCCGTGCGATCGCTTGCCCGCGCGATTGGTACCGGCCCAGGTCCAGCGCAGTGCGGGCGACAGTCGTCACGGAAATGCCGTCAACGCAGGTGATCTCGTCTTCAGCGATGCGTTCGTTGCGCGCGATGATCCCCGCGGGAGGCCTAGGGCACCGGTGGATCACCTCGATGTCGATGTCTGCATCGACCCACTCAGCGCCGTGCAACGCAGACGCCGCGA
Organism: Mycobacterium sp. ITM-2016-00318; assembly: GCF_002968285.2. Classification (NCBI taxonomy): domain Bacteria; kingdom Bacillati; phylum Actinomycetota; class Actinomycetes; order Mycobacteriales; family Mycobacteriaceae; genus Mycobacterium; species Mycobacterium sp. ITM-2016-00318. The sequence continues at coordinate 4,701,641 of NZ_CP134400.1, forward strand.
CACCGGTGACAATCGCTCGCCGCTTGGACCACAGCCACGCGCCGAGTGCACGGTCGCTAACGGTCAATTGCCTGCGGCGCGGCGCATGCACGTTCGGATAGAACGGCCGATACCAGCGCGCGAGTGCATGTCGCGTGACGACGCCGTTGACTACCGCCTCGGTTCCGATGAGTATCTCGCTCACATCGCTTAGACGTCCGCCACCGACTCGTTCGCTCCCCGCCTCGCGAGATTGCGCTCAAGCAGGAGAATTGCGAGAAGGGGCCTGCCGGAATGCCATTTCGCGGGAATCTAGCGCGCGAGGCGCTGCACACCGATCGCCGCGACCGCGCCTGCCTCGTTGATCGCGAAGTGTGCGAGCATCGGGGCCGCCAGGCTGCCCGAACGTTCGTGCAGCAGCGCGAAGAACCAGCCCGCGACACCGGTCGCCACAATCGTGCCGATCACCGGTTCTCCTGCGCCCCTGGCGTCGTCGATGTGCGACAGCCCGAACGCCAGCGCCTGAAGCAGTCGCCCGCCGGTCGGCCCGAAGGCGTCGGCCGCGACCGTGCCAAGCGCAGCGCGGAACGCTGCCTCCTCCGACCACACCGTTCCGACCGGAATCCGAAACCCCAGCCACGAAGCCGGCGCCGCGGGCAGATCCCGTACGGCCATCGCCGAGCGCACGGGCGACGCGCCCGTCGACGCGCCGACGCCGATGATCACCGGCGCGGCCACGGCCAGCCCGAGACGCAGGCCCGCCCACAGCTGCGGCGGGCGCAGGCCGAGCGGTGCGCGGGCCGCCATCACCAGCCCTGCCCCGAGCGCCGCGTTGACCGGCGGCCGTACCCGCTCAGGCAGCCGCGGGCTGACCATTCCGTGCCAGCCGATCAGCCCCGCCGCCATCGCCATCGCTCCAATAGGCTTGGCGCGCACTAATACTCGGGTCCGTCGTCGGCCTCGGTCTCCTCCAGAGCCGTCCTGATTCGTTCGCTGTCCCCGGGTGTCCAGCCGTCCGGCGGGGCGACCGCGGCCCAGCCGTCGAGCACGAACTCGCCGTAATTGTGGCCGTGCCCGCCCGGCACCGAGCTCGCGTTCGTCATGTCGGCGGCGACCTGCCAGAACGTGACGATCGGGTACCACCGCATGAGCGGCGTGCGGTCCCGCCCAGGCGGCTCCTTCAGCCAGTCGGGCCGGTTGAACAGAAGGTCCTCCGAATACCAGACGATCGGGTCCGAGGCGTGTTGCAGAAAGAGCACGCGGGTGCCCTCCCATGTGGCCTCTGTGTCGGAGGCGATCTCGGCCGAGCCATTGGCCTGGGAGAACCGCACGGTGCGACCGTTGTCGTAGCGGGGTTCGACCTCGGGGGTGCCGGGATCGCGTCGCACGGTGATCGCCTTCCACAGCGGGCTCGCGTTCGGCGGCCCCACCCACAGCACCGAGGAGAACCCCATTCGGGCAATGTCGGGGAGCCAGTCGAACGCGCCCTGCCCCGCCATCGAGCCGAGGCTCTCGCCGTAAAGCATCAGCTTGGGCCGCCGATCGGCAGGCAGCCGCGACCACCACTCGTGGACCGCATCGATCATCGTCCGACCGGACTGCATCGACTTGTCCCTGTCGCCGAGGAATGAAATCCAGCTCGGCAGATAGGAATACTGCGAACCGACCATCGCGGTGTCGCCGTTGTACATCAACTCCAGTGCGCGCGCCGCGACGGGGTTGATCCACCCCGTGCCCGTGGTCGGGACGATGACAAGCACCCTGCGGTCGAATGCGCGGGTGCGGTCGAGTTCGCGAACCAGAATGTCGGCGCGCTCCTGATCGGTGTCCGCCGTCTGCAGGCCCGCGTACACCCGGATCGGCTCCTTGGCGGGTGTGCCGTTCAGCCGGGTCAGCTCATCGACATGGGGCCCGGTGGCCACGAAGTTGCGGCCCTGGAAGCCCAGCGTCTCCCAGGGCGCGAAAGATGTTGGGCTGCCAGACTTCTCGGGATCCAGCGGTTGGGTGATCGCCTCCCGGGTCGTTGTGTTCTGCGGCTGGAACACTCGGTTCGCGCCGACCAGGAAGCCGCGGATCAGCACACCGTTGATCAACGTGATCGCCAGCACGACGACGATCGCGGTGCCGATGAACAGCGCAACCTCGTCGTGAAGGCGCCAGCGCCTGATGAAGTACCGGGCCATCGTTTTGATCAGGTCGATGACGACGCGCGCCAACGAGACGCACAGGCCGGTGACGAGCATCGCGACGATCAAGGTGCGCAGGTAGCCGACCGTGCCCGGCCCTTCCATGCCCATCACCGCCGAAACCCGGCGCTGCCAGGCGGCCGCAGGGATCAGCATCAGTAGGCTCACAGCCGTCGAGAGTGCGATGGTGACGGCCTTGGCCCAATAGAGGACCCGCCTGGGCGGCGGCCACCATCTCCTTCGCTGTAACACGAAGCGCCGCAACATCTTTCCGATGAAAACACCTATCCCGTAGCCGATGGCGGCGTTGGTTCCGCCGATCAGTCCCTGGAACAGCCAGTCGCGCGGCAGCAGTGACGGCGTCAACGACAGACAGAAGAACAGTGCGCCGAACGCGATCCCGACGAAGTCGAGCCGCACCAGGCTCCACGCCCAGACGAGCAGTGGGTGGCTGCGTTCGTCGCCTGCGGCGACCGGTTCGTCCGTGAGGGCGTCGGTTGTCACCCGAACAACCCGGGAAGCACACCCTCCGATGTGCTGCGCAGGTCCTCCAACGAAACCGTGAACTGGTCCTGCACCTCGACGGCGTCGCTGCCTTGATCCACCACCCCGACGCGGGTGACAGGAAGCCCGCGGGCCTCGCACATGGACCGGAACCGGCTCTCCTCGGTGCGCGGAACGGCGACCAGCACCCGCCCAGTCGACTCGGAAAACAGGAATGTGAACGGGTCTTGGCTCTCGGGAATGATTATGCGGCAACCGGTTTCACCGGTCAACGCCGCTTCGACGACCGCCTGCATCAAGCCGCCCTCGGACAGGTCGTGTGCGGCCGAGATCAGCCCGTCGCGCGATGCCGCGGCGAGCACCTCGGCGAGCAATTGCTCGCGGGCGAGGTCGACCTCGGGCGGGTGTCCGCCCAGATGGTCGGCGGTGACCTGCGCCCAGATCGAGCCGTCGAACTCGTCGCGGGTCTCGCCGAGAAGCAGCAGCGTCTCCCCGGGTTCGGTGCCGATCCCGGTGGGGATGCGACGGCCGACGTCGTCGATGACGCCGAGCACACCGACGACCGGGGTCGGCAGGATCGCCGTCGCGCCGGTCTGGTTGTAGAAGCTGACATTGCCGCCGGTGACCGGAATGCCAAGGGCGGCACAGCCGTCGGCCAGCCCGCGGACGGCCTCGGAGAACTGCCACATGACACCGGGATCCTCGGGCGAGCCGAAGTTCAGGCAGTTGGTGACGGCGATCGGCGTGGCACCGGTCACCGCGACGTTGCGATAGGCCTCGGCCAGGGCGAGCTGCGCGCCCCTGTACGGGTCCAACTGGGTGTAGCGGCCGGAGGCGTCGGTGGACACCGCGATGCCGCGGCCGGTGGACTCGTCGACCCGCAAGACCCCACCGTCGGCGTTCTCGGCGAGCACGGTGTTTCCGCGGACGTAGCGGTCGTACTGCTCGGTGATGAACGCCCGGCTGCAGAGGTGCGGACTGCCGAGCATGGCAAGCAGAGTCGCGCGCAGCTCGTCACCTGTCTGCGGCCGCGGCAACGTCTCGGACGTGTCGGCGTTGAGCGCGTCCTGGGTCGCAGGCCGCTCGACGGGCCGTTCGTAGACGGGCCCTTCGTGCGCGACGGTGCGGGGCGGCACGTCGACGACTGTTTCGCCGTGCCAGGTGATCTTCAGCCGGTCGCCGTCGGTGACCTCCCCGATGACGGTCGCGAGCACCTCCCACTTTCGGCACACCGCCATGAACGCGTCCACGTTCTCGGGCGCGACGACGGCGCACATCCGTTCCTGCGACTCGCTTGACAGGATCTCGGCAGGCGTCATGTTCGCCGCCCGCAGGGGCACCGCGTCCAGCTCCACGGCCATGCCGCCGTCGCCCGCTGAAGCGAGTTCCGATGTCGCACAGGACAACCCGGCGCCGCCGAGATCCTGAATGCCGATCACCAGGCCGGCGGCGTACAGCTCGAGGCAGCACTCGATGAGCACCTTCTCCATGAAGGGGTCGCCAACCTGAACCGACGGCAGCTTCTTCCGCGACTTCGCTGGTCCAGCTCCGCCTTCGGCTTCGTGTCCGGCCCCGTCCTCGTCGCCACCGAACGTCTCCGACGCCAGCACCGATACGCCGCCGATACCGTCGAGGCCGGTGCGCGCACCGAAGAGAATGATCTTGTTGCCTTCTCCCGACGCGAACGCCAGGTGCAGATCCTCTTTGCGCAATACCCCGACACACAGCGCATTGACGAGGGGATTGCCCGCGTAGGACGCGTCGAACACCGTCTCGCCGCCAATGTTGGGCAGTCCAAGGGAATTTCCATATCCGCCGATGCCTCGCACCACACCGTCGACGACGCGACGGGTGTCGGGCGCATCCGCGGCGCCGAACCGCAGCTGATCCATCACTGCGACCGGGCGGGCGCCCATCGCCATGATGTCGCGGACGATCCCGCCGACACCGGTGGCCGCGCCCTGGTACGGCTCGACGTAGGACGGGTGGTTGTGCGACTCGACCTTGAAGGTGGCCGCCCAGCCGTCGCCGATGTCGACCACGCCCGCGTTCTCACCGATGCCCGCCAGCATTGCGGCCCGCATCTTCTCGGTGGTGGTCTCGCCGAAGTAGCGCAGGTGCACCTTCGAGGACTTGTAGCTGCAGTGCTCGCTCCACATCACCGAATACATCGCCAACTCGGCGTCGGTCGGCCGTCTGCCGAGGATTTCCCGGATGCGGTGGTATTCGTCGTCCTTGAGCCCGAGCTCGCGGAACGGTTGCGGTTGGTCGGCAGTGGCTGCGGCGTGCTCGACCGTGTCGACGGTCTGCGTGAGCTCGGAGGTCACCCGGTCAGTCTAGTTTGCGACCTGTCGTATGCGCGGGCAGCCGCGGGCGCGCCCACTCCGTGCAGGATGACGCTGCCGAGGACCGCGATGACCATGGTCATCAGCACCGCCCGCTCGTCATCGCCGATGAGCACGTTGAACGCCAGCAGGCCGAACACGACCGACGTGGTGCCACGCGGGCCCGGCCAGCCCAGCAGCAGCCGTTCGGGCCAGGAGAACCGGGAGCCGAGCATCGCGCTCAGCACCGGCAATAGGCGTACCACCGTCGGCGCCAGCAGGCAGAACAGCACCGTTCGCCAACACGGCCGCGATTGTGCCCGGTGCGCGGCAGTTTGCTAGCCGCCCGCGACGCAGAACGCGTTGCCGTCGGGGTCGGCGAGGACGACCCACTCGAACTCGCCGAAGTTGCCCCTGCCGGTTTCGCTGGCGCCGAGGTCGACCAACCGCTTCACCTCAGCCTCCCGATCGGCGGTGCTGAAGTCGAGGTGGATGCGGTTCTTGCCCGGCGTGGGATCCTCGACCTGCTGGAATGCCAGGCCAGGCCCATCGGGTACCGACACGACGACGAAAAACGGTGGGGCGACGGGGTTTACCTGCCCGCCGAGGGCCTTGGCCCACCACTGGGCGAGCTTCTCGGGATCGGTGGTGTCGAAGGTGATGTTCTCGGTTTTCAGCGCCATGGGCAGACCCTATGCCAGCCCGGTGACAGGCAGCCCCGCATTACCTCGCACGTAATTGAGCTTCGCGCGAACACCGCGCACGCTTGGTCCATGACCAAAACACAGACCACCCCGACATTCAGCGCCGAGTTGTGGGCGGCCTTCTGGGCCGCGCCGGATGTGACCCGGGCGGGCGACGTCCTCGCCGACGACATCGTCGGCTACTGGCAGGGCAACCCGAAGCCGGTGCGGAGCAAGGAACTCTATGTCGCCAAGATCGCCGAGCTGGTGGGCGCCATGCCCGACCTGGCATTGGAACTCGTGGACAGTGCGACCGTCGACGGCTCCGAACCCGGCGAACAGTTGGTGTATCTGCACTACGTGGGTAAGGGCACCGGGCCGGACGGACCGGTCGCCATCCGCGGCCTCGACCGGGTGCGCGCCCGTAACGGCGTCGTGGTGGAGAACGTCATTCGCTACGACATGGTCGAGCCCGGCTGACGCAACGGCTCAGCTGGGCGAGAGGAACGCGCGCAGCGCCGCGGAGTAGGCGCCGACGTCGTCGGCTCCCATCACCTCGCGCGCGGAGTGCATGGCCAATTGCGCAGCGCCGACATCCACCGTCGGAATGCCGGTGCGGGCAGCCGTCATCGGGCCGATCGTCGAGCCGCACGGCAGATCGGCACGGTGCTCGTAGCGCTGCAGCGGAATCCCTGCGTGACTGCAGGCCAGCGCGAACGCCGCGGCGGTACGGCCGTCGGTGGCATAGCGCAGGTTCGGCTGCACCTTGAGCACGGGACCGGCGTTGACCTCGATCAGGTGGTACGGCTCGTGGCGCTCCGGGTAGTTCGGATGGGTCGCGTGCGCCATGTCGCCCGATGCCACCATCGAGCCTGAGGCCCGGCGCAGAAAGTCTTCCCGGCCGCCACCCGCGGCCAGCACGATGCGCTCGAGCACCGTGTGCAGCAGTTCGGACTGCGCGCCGTGATCTGACTGGGAGCCGACTTCCTCGTGGTCGAACAGCGCGAGCACAGGAACATAACCGGTGGGGTCGGCGGCAAGGAACGCCTCGAGCCCGGCGTAACACGTGCACTGGTTGTCCAGCCGGGGCGCGCTGACGAGCCGACCGTCGATGCCCGCCACCGTCGACGGGGTCAGGTCGTGGGTCATCAGGTCGAATCCCAGGATCTCGTCGGCGTCGGCCCCGACCTGTTCGGCGACGTAACCGAGGAAGGATTTCGGGCCGCTGCCGACCCCCCAGACCGCGTTCACGTGCCGTTGCGGGTCCAAGGACACCGCCTTGCGGTCTTCGGCCAGATGGATGGCCAGCTGCGGCACCCGCAGGATCGGCTCGTCGATGCGAACCAGTCGGTCGGCCACCTCACCGGACGAGCGCACCGACAGCCTGCCGCTGATGCCGAGGTCGCGATCGAGCCACGAGTTGAGCCACGCGCCGCCGTACGGCTGCAGCGCAACCACCTGCCAGCCGGATACGAAGCGGTCGGGATGCTGTTTGACCCGCAGATTCGGGCTGTCGGTGTGGGCGCCGACGATGCGGAAGGGCGCATCGGATCCGCCACCGGACTTCCACGCGACCAGCGAACCCGAGCGGACGACGAAGAAGGCGCCGGCCGTGCTCGATTCGCGGCTCGCCGGGGCAGGCCAGGCATCCTGTTCGTCGAGTTCGACGAAGCCGGCCTGCCGCAGCCGCTGCGCGACCGTCTCGCAGACGTGGAACGGCGACGGCGAGGCGTCGATGAACTCGCACAACCCCTGTGGACTTGCGGACATGGTTCACCATCTTCGCCCACGATCTTGATTTAGGGTTCAACGGTGCCCGCAGTCCAGCCGCAACCGGTTCTTGCGCCGCTGACTCCTGCCGCCGTTTTCCTGGTGGCGGCCATCAAGGAGGGCCAGCGGGCGGTGTCCTCAGTTCACGACGCGCTGACCGATGTCTCGGGATTGGTCCGCGCGATCGGTTTCCGCGACCCGACGAAACGGCTGTCGGTGGTCACCTCGATCGGATCCGAAGCGTGGGATCGGCTGTTCTCCGGGCCGCGGCCGGCCCAACTACATCCGTTCGTCGAGATCCGTGGCGGCAGGCACCAGGCCCCGGCAACGCCGGGCGATCTGCTCTTCCACATTCGCGCCGAGTCGATGGACGTCTGCTTCGAGCTGGCCACCAAGCTCGTCGAGTCGATGGACGGGGCCGTGACGATCGTCGACGAGGTGCACGGCTTCAAGTTCTTCGACAACCGCGACCTGATGGGCTTCGTCGACGGCACTGAGAACCCGGACGGACCGATCGCTGTGTCCGCCACCCAGATCGGCGACGAGGATCCCGACTTCGCGGGTGGCTGCTACGTGCACGTACAGAAGTACGTGCACGACATGGGGTCGTGGAACTCGCTGTCGACGCAAGAACAGGAGCGGGTGATCGAGCGGACCAAGCTCGACGACATCGAGATGGACGACGCCGTCAAACCCGCCAATTCACACATCGCGTTGAACGTCATCGAAGACGACGACGGTAACGAGCTCAAAATCGTCCGCCACAACATGCCGTTCGGAGAGATCGGAAAGGGCGAATTCGGCACGTACTTCATCGGTTACTCGCGGAGCCCTGCGGTCACCGAGCGGATGCTGGACAACATGTTCATCGGTGACCCGCCGGACAACACCGACCGCATCCTCGACTTCTCCACCGCGCTGACCGGAGGCATGTTCTTCACCCCGACCGTCGACTTGCTCGATAACCCACCGCCGCAGCCGAATTCGGCGCACGAGGAGCCTGAGTCGACAGCGGCTTCGGCCGCCCCCCGGGACGGATCACTCGGCATCGGCAGCCTGAGAGGAACGACCCGATGAACAACTTGTACCGCGACCTTGCTCCGATCACCGAGGAGGCCTGGGCGGAAATCAAGATGGAGGCGACGCGCACCTTCAAGCGGCACATCGCGGGACGGCGCGTCGTCGACGTCAGCGAACCGAGCGGTCCGGCAACGGCGGCGGTCAGCACCGGACATCTGCTGAATGTGGGTGCCCCCGGCGACGGCGTGATCGCTCACCTTCGGGAGAGCAAGCCGCTGGTGCGGCTGCGGGTGCCGTTCACGTTGTCGCGCAGCGACATCGACGACGTCGAGCGTGGTTCGCAGGATTCGGACTGGGATCCGGTCAAGGAGGCCGCGAAGAAGTTGGCGTTCGTCGAGGACCGGGCGATCTTCGAGGGCTACAAGGACGGGGAGATCGGCGGGATTCGCGCCGGTAGCTCGAACCCGGCGCTGGCCCTGCCGAGCGATCCGCGGGAGATGCCCGATGTGCTCGCCCAGGCACTGTCGGAGCTGCGACTGGCCGGTGTCGACGGCCCGTATTCGGTGTTGTTGTCGGCCGACGTCTACACGAAGGTGAGCGAGACCACCGAACACGGCTATCCGATCCGCGAGCACCTCAACCGGCTGGTCGACGGCGACATCATCTGAGCGCCCGCGATCGACGGCGCATTTGTATTGTCCACGCGCGGCGGCGATTCGATCTACAGCTCGGCACCGACGTATCGATCGGATACCTCTCGCACGATGCGGAGACGGTGCAGCTGTACCTGCAGGAGACGTTGACGTTCCTGTGCTACACCGCCGAAGCCTCGGTAGCGCTGACGCCGTGATCAGGCGTTGGCGAGAACCGCGTCGAGCGCAGAGTAGAACAACCCGAGCCCGTCGTCGGACGGGCCCGTCAGCGCCTCGGTAGCGTGCTCAGGGTGCGGCATCAGGCCGACGACCCGGCCGTTGGCCGATGAGATGCCCGCGATGTCGCGCATAGAGCCGTTGGGGTTGTCGCGGTAACGGAACACCACGCGGCCGTCGCCCTCGAGCTTGTCGAGCACGTCGTCGGAGGCCACATAGCGGCCCTCGCCGGATTTCAGCGGCACCAGGATATCGGCGCCCTGCTCGAAGCGGCTCGTCCACGCCGACGTGTTCGACGCCACCTCCAGCCAGAGGTCGCGGCACACGAAATGCAGTCCGGCGTTGCGGGTGAGCGCGCCCGGCAGCAGGCCGGCCTCGCAGAGCACCTGAAAGCCGTTGCAGATTCCCAACACCGGCATGCCGCTGGCCGCGGCGTCGATGACCGATTTCATCACGGGCGCGAACTTGGCGATGGCGCCGCACCGCAGGTAGTCACCGTAGGAGAAGCCGCCGGGGACGACGACGGCGTCGACACCCTTGAGGTCGGCGTCGGCGTGCCAGAGGTTGACCGCCTCGGCGCCTGACAGTCGGACCGCCCGTGCGGCGTCGACGTCGTCCAATGTGCCGGGAAATGTGATGACCCCCACACGAGCAGTCATGATGGCTCCCTGCTGACAGACCAGTCCTCGATCACGATGTTGGCCAGCAGCGATTCGGCGATCTCGGCGACGGTCTCGTCGGCGACGCTATCGTCGACTTCGAGCTCAAACCGCTTGCCCTGCCTGACATCTGACACACCGTTGTAGCCGAGACGGCCAAGCGCGCCGACGATCGCCTGCCCCTGCGGATCGAGGATTTCGGCCTTCGGCATCACGTGCACAACCACCTTTGCCACGGCGTTCACTCTACCGGCGGCCCGGGCCGGACCGCCTCACCGGCACGAATCGATGTACGCCGTGCACAAAGGCGAGTCCATCGCGTCGAGGATCTGGGCGTCCGCGACAGCGGGCCAATCGACCCGCGGGGGCGTCACCGACCACATCGCCACCTCGACGACCGTGCTGTTGAGAGGGTTGACCAGCAAGTATTCGCGTAGCACGGTCTGCCCCGGCAGCACGCCGCTGATCACCGCGGCTACCCGGTTGGGGCTATCGGTGGTCAGCGAAGGCGATGTCAGCGGGGATGTCAGCTGACAGCCGCGCAACGCGGCAGCCGCCTTGTCGAAGACGGCCGTCGCGAGTTGGCCGCCGCGCCAGGTCTCGCCGCGCCAGTGCATCACCTGGACCTGGAGCTGCCACTGCCCCTCCGGCTGCGGCACCGTGGCGCGCGCGGCGACGGCGAAGCTGCGCGGGTCGTCGTCAGGGGTGGGCGGCGAGGCGCAGGCCTCCTCGAACCTGAAGCGAGGGTTGCTCGCGGAGACCGCGATTCCGGCCAGGCCCGGCCAGCGGTAGGTCGAATACAGGGGAAGCGCCGTGTGGTCGATCCACGCGGAGTTCGGAATACGATCGCAGTTGGGCGGGCAATCCATCGGGACCGCATACGCAGGGCCGATCGCGCCCGGCGCAACGGCAAGCGCGCAGGCGCTCAACAACACCGCCAGCATCAGTCGCATCGCCCACCACCCTTGAGCGCACAATATAGGCATGCAGTTGACGCATTTTGGCCATTCGTGCCTACTCGCCGAGTTCGGCAACGGTTCCGCGAACACCACCGTGCTGTTCGATCCGGGAAACTTCTCACACGGGTTCGAAGGCATCACCGATCTCGATGCGATCCTGATCACCCATCAACACCCCGATCACGCCGACGTCGAACGGCTGCCCGCGCTGCTCGACGCCAATCCGCAAGCCGCGCTGTACGCCGATCCGCAGACGGCCTCGCAGCTGGGCGGGTCGTGGAAGGCCGTCAACGTCGGCGACGAGTTCACCGTCGGCTCACTCACCGTCCGCGGCGTCGGCGGTAAGCATGCGGTGATCCATCCCGAGATCCCGGTGATCGACAACATCTCGTATCTGGTCGGCGACGGCGACCACCCGGCCCGGCTGATGCATCCCGGTGACGCGCTCTTCACTCCGGGTGAGCCCGTCCACGTGCTTGCCACTCCGGCCGCCGCACCGTGGATGAAAATCTCTGAGGCCGTTGACTATTTGCGCGCGGTTGCCCCGAACCGCGCGGTGCCGATTCACCAGGCGATCGTCGACCCAAGCGCGCGGGGCATCTACTACGGCAGGCTCACCGAGATGACCGACACCGACTTCCAGGTACTCGAGGAAGAGAACGGCACGCAGTTCTAGCCGCGGTTCAAGCGGTGTCGCGCGTCGCGGCCCGGCCCGCGGCCCGGCCGGAAAAGATGCAGCCCCCCAGGAACGTGCCCTCCAGCGACCGGTAGCCGTGCACGCCGCCGCCGCCGAACCCGGCGGCCTCACCCGCCGCGTACAGCCCGCGCAACACGTCGCCGTTGCCGCGAAGCACGCGTGAGTCGAGATCGGTTTCCAATCCGCCCAGCGACTTGCGGGTGAGGATGTGCAGCTTCACCGCGATCAGGCCCGCGAGGCCTGCACCGACGACGATGACATCAGCATCTGTCATGGCCGCCAATGTAGCGGTCGGTCAGGCGGCGTCGCTCAACGCGGGATACGGCCGCCACTCGTAGACAGCGGGCACACACCGGCGCATCAGGGCGAGGTCAACGCTGTCGAGCATGGCTTGGCGCGGCCCGGGCTTGCGCAGATGTCGCGCCGCGACCCCGACCCGCACGACGCCTGCCCGCCGGGCGGTGCGATCGGCCGAAAGGACAAGCGTTCGGCACCACCACGGCTCTGTGAGGAAGCCTTCGCCGATGCCGAGAACCCGCGCGCGGATGGTGGTTCGGCGCATGAGGTCGGTGATTCCGCTGAGACCGGCGACCAGCCGAAACCCGTTGCGCGGCAGAGCATCGACCGTGCCCTGCGACACCGTCCAGCCGGGCGCCGCGAAAAGCCGGGTGCGCAGACCGAGATGCTCGAGCACCCGGTCGGCGCCCATCAGCCGCAGGTTGGCCTCGTGCGCAGGCAGGGTCGCGAACTCACCGCGCCGTTTCTTGGTTGCGGCCTCGTCGAATCCATGCAGCACGATGGCGTCGCCGCGGGCCCGCCGCGCAGTCAGCCACCGAACGGTCGACGCGTCCTCCTCGAGCCGGTAGCCGCCCTTCAGCCGCGGTGCGACCAGCAACGAGGACGGCACCGCGCGCTCGTCGAGTTGTTCGCAGAACGCCGCGACGTCGGGCAGCGTCTGCTCACTGATGCCGGAAATCGAGACGATCAGTTGTCCAGCCACTCCGGCATTGTCGCAACACCAGGTGTGCAACGGTTTACGGCACTTTTACAGCAGTTGTCCATTCGGCTATCGCGGCAGGACCGCCTCGATGGCCTCGACCACCTCAGGAGCGTCGGGTGGCGTGCGCGGACGGAACCGCTTGACCACGTCGCCACCCGGTGCGAGCAGCCATTTCTCGAAGTTCCACTGCACGTCGCCCGCCTCGCCTCGCGCATCGGCGGCCTTCGTCAGCGCGGTGAACAGCGGGTGCCGGTCGGGGCCGTTGACGTCCGTCTTCGCCAGCAGCGGGAACGTGACGCCGTAGGTCTTCGAGCAGAACTTCTGGATCTCCTCGGCGGTGCCGGGCTCCTGGCCCATGAATTGGTTGCATGGGACGCCGATCACGGTAAGCCCACGCTCGCCGTAGTCCTGCGCGAGCTTCTCCAGTGCGCTGTACTGCGGCGTAAGGCCGCACTGCGAGGCGACGTTGACGATCAGCGCTGCGCCGTCGGCAAGCTCGGCCAGCGTGGTGGGGTTGCCGTCGAGCGTGGTGAGGGTGATATTGCGCAGCTGCGTATCCGACATTGCCGCAGAATACCGGTTACGTGCCGAACAGCATCCCGGCCACCCGGTGCACGGTGGCGATCGGGTCGGTGCCGTGGTGGATGGCCTTGTTCAGCCACAGCAGCGAAAAGCCATGCACCAGAGACCAAGCCGCGAGGGCGGCCGCCTGCGGATCGTCCTTGGCACGCGGATCGTCCAAGCTCCCTACACCCGCGGCCAATTCGGCGCCTGCCGCCGTCTCGGCGGTGACCAGGTCGGGGTCGGCGACGTCGTAGAGCGACTTGTCGAACATCACCTCGTAGTGGCCGGGGTGGTCGAGCGCGAAGCGCACATACGCGAGCGCCGCATCGAGGAACTCGGGCCGCGCCGCCTTCAGCGCGTCGGCGAGCATGCCGAAACCCTCGGTCGCCAGTGCGGTGAACAGGCCGCGCCGGTCGGTGAAGTGATGGGCCGGCGCCGCGTGGGAAACGCCGGCGGCACGGGCCAACTCGCGGAGGGACAGGCCGTCGGCGCCGCGCTGCGAGACCAACACCGCCGCTTCGGCCAGGATGGTGGCCTTGAGATCGCCGTGGTGGTAGGCGCCCCTGCTGCTCATGCGACCATCATAGCCCGCAATCTTGACAGTGCCTAGATAAGCTATACGGTGGTCTATCTAGCCACTGTCAAGATTGGAGTCGATATATGGCGCCGCTCGTCGCACTCGTCGTGGGAACGCTTGCCGCCCGGCTCATCGGTTGGCTGGGCGTCGACTACCTCAGCACCTGGCCGTCGGCCGTCGCCGTCGGGTTGGCGCTGATGTTCGTGGTCACGGGAACCGCCCACTTCGTCAACCCGCTGCGTCGCGACCTGATCGCGATCGTGCCACCGCGGCTGCCCGCGTCGGGCCCGATGGCTCCGCACGTCCGCGGCCTGCTCGTCACCGTCACCGGGGTGCTCGAACTTCTTGGCGCGGCCGGCCTGCTGTACCCGCCCACCAGGGCGGCGGCTGCCGCCGCGCTCGCCGTGTTGATGATCGCGATGTTCCCGGCGAACGTCTACGCGTCGCGGATGCCTGACCCGCCGAAGTCGATGACCACGGCGTTGCCGCTACGCACGGTCGAGCAACTCGTCTTCGTAGGCGCCGCCCTCGTGGTTGGCCTTGGCGGTGTCCAGTAGCCACGCGTACTGGAACGCCGCTTCCTTCCAGCGTTCATATCGACCGCTGATGCCGCCATGGCCGGCGCTCATCTCGGTCTTCAACAGCACCGGATGGGCGTCGGTCTTGCTATGCCGCAACGCCGCAATCCATTTCGCCGGCTCGACGTAGAAAACCCTGGTGTCGTTGAGCGATGTCATGGCGAGGATCGGCGGGTAGTCCTTCGCGGTGACGTTCTCGTACGGCGAATAGGACTTCATGTAGTAGTAGACATTCTCGTCGGCCAGCGGGTTGCCCCACTCGTCCCACTCGGTGACGGTCAGGGGAAGCGACGGGTCGAGGATCGTCGTCAGCGCATCCACGAACGGGACCTGAGCCAAAAAGCCCGCGAACAACTGCGGCGCGATGTTGGCCACGGCGCCGATCAGCAATCCCCCTGCACTGCCGCCGAGGGCGACCAGATTCTCCGGCCTCGTCACATCGGTGTTGATGAGATGCGCTGCGACAGCGACGAAGTCCGTGAACGTGTTGACCTTCTCCAGCAGCTTGCCATGCTCGTACCAGGGGCGGCCGAGCTCGCCGCCGCCGCGGACGTGGGCGATGACGAACACCATGCCGCGGTCCAACAGCGACAGCCGCGCGATCGAGAACCGCGGATCCTCGCACGATTCGTATGCGCCATACCCGTATAGCAATGTGGGCGCGGGGAATTGGAGGCCGACGCGATGGATGATCGACACCGGGACCCGCGCGCCGTCCGCCGCGACCGCCCAGTCGCGCCGCTCGACGTAGTCCTCCGGGCGGTAGTCGCCGAGCACGGGCTGCTCGCGCAGCAGCGTCCGCTCGCCGGTGGCGAGGTCGACGTCGTAGATGCGCACCGGGGTGACGAACGACGTCGCCCCGATCCGCAGTTTCGGCGCGTCCCAGTTGGGGTTGCCGCTCAGACCCGCTGCCGTCAGCTCGGATTCGAAGGTGAAGTCCTCGGCTCGGCCGTATTGCCCCTGTGCGTCGAGCGGCCACAGCTGGATGCGCGGCAGCGCCTCACTGCGGTAGCTGACGACGATGTGGCCTGCGAACGCGTCGACCGCGTCGAGGCGGACGTCGTCGCGGTGCTCGATGAGCGTGCGGGTGGCGGTGGGATCGGCCACCGGCGCTTCGACGAGGGTGAAGTTCTCGGCCCCGTCGTTGTGCAGGATGAGGAACCGGTCTTCGCCACCGGCGACGGCATGCTCCACGAAGTACTCGACGCGCTCGCGCCGCGGCCAGACCACGGTGAACTCGGCGTCTCCCTCGCCTGCATCGGCGTAGCGGATCTCCGATGTCACCGCGCTGCCTGCGGCGATGATCAGGTACTTGTCGCTACGGGTACGTCCGACCGCGAGCCAGAACTTCTCGTCGGGCTCGTGGTACACCCTCTGGGCGGGCAGCCCAGAACCGATACGGTGCCGCCACACGGTGTCCGGCCGCCAAGCGTCGTCCAGAGTGGTGTAGTAGATGGTCCGGTTGTCGGCCGCCCAGGTCGCGCCTGCGCCGATCCCGACGATCTCGTCGTCGTAGAGCGCTCCCGTGCGCAAATCCTTGAACCGCAACGTGTATCGCTCGTCACCGACGACGTCGACGGAGTAGGCCAGCGTGTGGGCGTCGATGCTGACGGTGGCGGCACCCATCGCGAAGAAGTCGTGGCCGTCGGCCTCGATGTTCTCGTCGAGCAGCACCTGCTCGCCGGGGACCTCGGTGTGCTCGTCGAATTGGGGCGGCGTCCAGTCGTCGGGATCGCTGATCGGGCAACGGCAATGCACGCTGTACTGCTTGCCCTCGAACGAGCGGGTGTAATACCACCAGCCGTCGCGCCGGATCGGCACCGACAGGTCGGTCTCCTTGGTGCGGGCCTTGATCTCGTCGAAGATCTTCTGCCGCAGCGGCGCAAGGTGATCGGTGATCTTCTCGGTGTAGGCGTTCTCGGCCTCGAGGTGAGCGAGTACGGCGGGGTCGGACTTGTCGCGCAGCCATTCGTAAGGGTCGACGAAGACGTCGCCATGATGCTCGCGGCGATGCTCGATTCGCTTCGCGACGGGGGGTACCGGCGTGCTCACGCGCCTGCGCCGATCCAGTCGGCGAAGCTCAACCCCGAAATGCGTTCGTAGGCATTGATGTAACGCTCACGGGTGGCGTCCACGATGGTGGGCGGCAGTGGCGGCGGCGGTTCGTCACCGCCACGGTCCCAGCCCGACTCCGGGCTCAAAAGCCAGTTGCGGACGAACTGTTTGTCGAAGCTCGGCTGCACGACACCCTCCTGATAGGTGTCGACGGCCCAGTACCGCGACGAGTCAGGGGTGAAGACCTCGTCGGCCAGCACCAGGTCGCCGTGTTCATCGACGCCGAATTCGAACTTGGTGTCGGCGATGATGATTCCCTTCGTCAAGGCGTGATCGGCGGCGCGGATGTAGGTCGCGAGGGTCAGGTCGCGTAATTGGTTGGCGCGCTCGGCGCCGACCATGTCGATCACGTCGGCGAAGGAGATGTTCTCGTCGTGTTCGCCGAGGTCTGCCTTGGTGGCAGGGGTGAAAAGTGGGGTGTCGAACTTGCTGGCCTCGGTGAGGCCGCGCGGCAGCTCGATACCGCTCACCTCGCCGCTCTTCTGGTAGTCCAGCAGCCCCGACCCGGTCAGGTAACCGCGGGCCACACACTCCACCGGGATCATGTCGAGCTTGCGCACCACCAGCGCTCGACCGAGCACCTCGTCGGGGATCCGCGGGTCGTCGGCGGGCCCTGCGAGGTGGTTGGGCGCCTTGGTGTAGTCGAAGAAGAAGACGCTCATCGCGGTCAGGATGCGGCCCTTGTCGGGGATCTCGTTGTCGAGGATGAAGTCGAACGCCGAGATGCGGTCGCTGGCGACGAACAGCAGGTGATCGTCGTCGATGCGGTAGAGCTCGCGAACCTTGCCGCTGGCCAGATGCTCGTAGTCGGAAAGAGCTGGGCGCATCGGGTCAGCCTAGCGGTCCATCTGTGTTGGGATCGAAGGCATGACTTCGAGGTACGTGCCCTACGCCACCACACCCGCCCGGCTGCTCGGACAACTGATCAGCGACTTCGTCGTCGGGGTGTGGATCGCCGTCTGGGTGGTGGTCGGAATGGCCGTGCACTCGGCCGTCGCCGCCATCGGGGATTTCGGCGCTGACATCGACAGCGGGGCCAGCGGCATCGCGGGCAATCTCGACGAGGCGGGCGAGAACGCGAGCAAGGTGCCGCTGATCGGCGATGCCCTCTCCAGCCCGCTGTCGGCGGCGGGCGGTTTCGCCCGTGACATCGCGGGCGCCGGCCATCAGTTGAACACGACGGCGACCTGGCTGGCGTGGCTGCTCGCGTTGGCGGTCGCCGCGCCGCCAATACTTGCGATCGCGGGACCGTGGCTGGTGCTGCGGCTGCGGTTCTTCCGTCGCAAGTGGGTGGCGCTGACGCTGGCCAGGACGCCCGCGGGCGAACAACTGCTCGCGCTGCGCGCGCTGGCGAACCGGCCGCTGGCCAAGCTCGTCGCGGTGCACGAGGATCCGGTGGGCGCGTGGCGCAGCCAGGACGCAGGCACCATCACCGGCCTCGCCGCACTCGAACTGCGCGCCGCAGGCGTCGCCCGCACTCACCGGTGATTTCGGCGCGCTGATCGACGCTGAGCGCACGTGAGCGCGCCGAAATCGCGAACCATGGAACCGATGTGCGCCTCGACGAGTCATTCGCGATGTGCTCGACGAGTTCTTGCGGCAACACGACGGGGTGGTGACGCTCGCTCACGCTCAACGAGCGGGGCTCAGCCAGGCCGCGGTTTCTCGTCGCGTTCATTCAGGCAAGTGGCGACGAATCTCCCCGGGTGTGTACTTCGTCGACGATCGCCCATTCACCGATGCGGCGCGAATACGCGCCGCGGTGTGGAGCTACGGCGAGCAGGCCTCGGCGAGCGGCATGGCCGCAGCGTGGTGGCACGGACTAACTCACTTTGCGCCAAATGCTGTCGAGGTAACCGTGCCACGGAACAGCCACGGCAGATGCCATGACGGTTGCCGGGTACGCAGGCGTGATCTCAAGCCGGCCGACATCGTCGAAGTCCGCGGCATGCGCGTCACCGAGTTGGCATTGACGGTCGTCGAAGCGGCCGTTCGGCCTCGACGCAACGTCAAACTGTTTGACGCCGCGCTGCAACGCCGTATTGATCTGCCGAGCTTGTGGCGTGCCCACGTGCGAAACAAGGGGCGGTATGGATCACCCGCCGCACGGATGCTCCTACAAGCCGCAGCCGATGGCGCCCATTCACAGGCTGAGCGGATCCTGATCCAACTGTTGAAGGCAGCGAGGATCACCGGTTGGAGGGCGAACTATCCCGTGGCGGGATACAAGGTCGACGTCGGCTTCCCGAACCAGAAGTTGGCACTCGAAGTCGACGGACTGGCTTTCCACACCGACACCGACGACTTCCACCAGGACCGCATTCGACAAAACGCCATCGCCTTGGCCGGCTGGCAGGTCTTGCGCTTCACGTGGCTAGACCTCACCGAATACCCGGACCGGGTGATCGCAGAGATCCGTCACGCGATTTCGGCGCGTTGATCGACGCTCAGCGTATGTGAGCGCGCCGAAATCGCAGACAGGTGAGCAGCCAGGCGGCCAGTGCTATCCAGAAGAACGCCACCGACACCTTCGTCAGCGACTGCCAACCCGTTTCGACCGCCGTCGCGAACGTGGCCGACGAGTACATGCCCAGCGGGAACACCATCGCCCACCAGTTGCCGTCGCGAAGCCGCACACTCGCCGCGACCAGCAGCGGTATCCACGCACTGGCGACGATCCACGTCCCAACCGTCACCGGCCGGATCTCCCCGAAACCCGCCGTGTCGATCGAGTCGCCTGCCAGCGTCGCGATGGCCGCACCGCCCATCAGGATCCACATGTCGGGCTGGTAGAGCTCAGGCGCCGACGGCTCGTGCGCCGCCCGCCACAGCACAAGGCCGGTCATCGCGCCGTACAGACAGATCGCCGATGCGAGCAGGATGACCGCCACACCCGTGAAGCCCAGATCCGCCGCAACGATCGCCAGCGCCGACGTCGCGACGCTGACCAGTTCGCCGCCTCCGCGGGCGCGGTCGCGAAGGGCCGTCCATGGGTGCCGCCACATCGCTCGTAATGCCAACGGCAGCAACGTCAGCCAGCTGACGAGCGCCAGCACAGCCAGCGACACGTGTACCGCCGTCAACCAGTTCAGCCGCGTCCCGACGACAGCGCAGCCTGCGACGAACGTCAACAACCCGATCGGTGTCTCTGGTGCTGCGAAGTCCAATGGCTGACGGCGCCAAGCGAACACGCCCACACCTGTGAGCAGGACGAGTCCCGCGGCCGCCAGCACCACCAGCGCCTGACTGATGCCGTCGAAACTGTGATCCGCCGCCGCGATCGACACGGTGCCGGTCGCCATCACCGCCGCGAACGCGTCGGGTCTCACGACCCGATGAGCACTTCGGCTGACACCACCACCGGCAGATTCAGCGGCAGCGCGGCCACCCGATCGCTGACCGGGCATGCCTGCCGTGGTCGCCGAACACCTCGAGCAACAAGTCTGACACCGGGTTGAGTACCACCGTCGTCTGCTGGTAGCCGGGTTCGGCGTTGACGAAGCCGCTCACACTGACCCAGTCGCGGATCCGGTCAAGCGATCCAAGCGTGCTGCGCAGCGTCCCCAGCATGGCGAGCATCGCAGCCCGGGCGGACTGTTGAGCCTGCTTCAACGTCACCTCGTCCGGCACTCGCCCGAACGGCCCTGCCGGCGCGCCGTCGGCGTCGAGGGCGCCGTGGCCGCTGAGCACACATCGATTCTCTATCACCCGCGCCCAGTCGAACGGTATGCGGATAGAGCCGGGAACAACCGCGGCGCGCGGTAGCTGCAGCCTCAGCTCGGCAACGCGCGGTTCGAAGTTCATGTGCCCAGTTCGACGATCAGATGCCGGATGCCGGTGTGTCTGTTGCTCCGCGTCCACTCCACCGGCTTGACGACACGCACCGACGAGAACCGGCCCAGCAGTTCCTCGAAGAGCACCCGCAGCTCCAGCCGCGCGAGGTTGGCGCCTAGGCAGTAATGGATACCTTGGCCGAAACCCAAGTGCGGGTTCGGCTTCCGCGTGATATCGAAAACGCCGGGCCGGTCGATCGCCGACCCGTCGCGGTTGGCCGAGCCTTCCCAGATCTGCACCTTCTGACCCGCTTCGATGACGCATCCGCTCAACTCGACGTCACGGGTCGCGGTGCGCCGCTTCGACGGCGACGGCGACGTCCACCGCACCATCTCCTCGACGGCGATGGGCAACAGCGACAGGTCCGCCCGCAGCAACTCCAGCTGCGCAGGGTGCTCGGCCAGCGCCAATAGCCCGCCCGCGACGGCGTTGCGCGTCGTTTCCGCACCCGCGCTGAACAGCAGGCTGAAGAAGAGGTAGAGCTCGATTTCCGAAAGGACGGCCGGAGACAGTCCCTCGGAATCCCCGGATCCCAGCGTGGCGTTCGCGACGACGGACAGCATGTCGTCGGTGGGCTGTGCCCGTTTCGCCGCGATCAACTGCTGGCCGTAGGTGTACATCCTCGTACCGGCCTCTTCCGGCGTCATCTGCGCCAGCGAGGCCTTGCGTGAGTCACCGAAGTCGAACTGCGGCTCGATTGCCTCGAACAGCCAATGCCGTTCGGAATCGGGCACTCCCAACAGGATGCAGATCATCTGCATCGGAAGCTCCGCGGCCACGTCGACGAGAAAGTCGAACGACGATCCCGGCTCAACGGCGTCGAGCAGGCGGCGTGCGCGGGCACGCAGGTCGTCCTCGACGCGGTGGATCATCCGCGGCGTCAGGCCGGAGCTCACCAGTCGCCGGATCTGCGAATGCCGCGGGTCGTCCATCATGTTCAGTACCTGACCCGCGACAGCGAGATCCTGCAGGAGCGTGCCGCCGTATGGCCGGTCGCCACCGGTCACCGACGAGTACGTCTCCGGATCACGCAGCACCGCAAGCGTTTCGGCATAGGTGGCGACCGACCAGAAGCCCTCGCCGTCGGGGGTGTTTTCCGTCGGCTCGTGCCAGTACACCGGCGCCTCGCGGCGGTGTACCTCGAACAGGTCGTGGGGAAAGCCGGCGGCGAAGTTGTCCAGATCGGTGAAGTCGATCACCGACAACGAAGCCGCCGGTGTCACAGGATCGCGCCCGAGGTGTACTTGGCCGCCTCGGGGTAGCGGCTGATGAGTTCGTCGACGGCGGCGGCGACGGTGTCGACCTGACTGTCCGCCGCGCCGGTGAACGCCTGCTTGTCCGCCAATGCCGCATCCAGCGCGGCGCGGTCCAGCGGCAGCCGACGGTCGGCGGCGAGCCGGTCCAACAAGTCGGGCTCCGAACCCTTTTCGCGCATCGCCAACGCGACGGCGACCGCGTTCTCCTTGATCACCTCGTGTGCAGCCTCGCGGCCCATTCCCGCGCGCACTGCCGCGATGAGGATCCGCGTGGTGGCAAGGAATGGCAAATAGCGGTCGAGCTCGCGCTGGATCACCGCGGGGTATGCACCGAACTCGTCGAGCACGGTCAGAAACGTCTCGGTCTGCCCGTCGATCGCGAAGAATGCGTCGGGCAGCGCGACCCTGCGGACCACCGAGCAGAACACGTCGCCCTCATTCCATTGCGCGCCAGCTAGTTCAGCGGCCATCGACGCATACCCGCGCAGCACCACCTGCAGTCCGTTGACGCGCTCGCATGATCGCGTGTTCATCTTGTGCGGCATCGCCGACGAACCGACCTGGCCCGGCGCGAAACCCTCGGTCACCAGCTCGTGGCCCGCCATCAGCCGGATCGTGTGGGCCAGCGACGACGGCCCGGCGCCGACCTGCACCAGCGCGGATACGACGTCGTGGTCGAGCGACCGCGGGTAGACCTGCCCGACGCTGGTGAAGATTTCGGTGAAGCCGAGGAACTCCGCGGTCCGGCGTTCCAACTCGGCCAGCCTCGAGATGTCCCCGTCGAACAGGTCCAGCATGTCCTGAGCGGTGCCCATCGGGCCCTTGATGCCTCGCAGCGGATACCGGTCGATCAGCTCGCGCAGCCGGGACAGCGCGACGAGCATCTCCTCGGCGGCCGACGCGAACCGCTTCCCCAAGGTGGTCGCCTGCGCGGCGACGTTGTGACTGCGGCCGGCCATCACGAGGTCGCGGTAGCTGACGGCGCGCTCGGCCAGCCGCGCCACCACCGCGATGCCGTGTGAGAACACCAGCTCCAGCGAACGGCGGATCTGCAGCTGCTCAACGTTTTCGGTGAGATCGCGGCTTGTCATGCCCTTGTGCACGTGCTCGTGACCGGCCAGCGCGTTGAACTCTTCGATGCGCGCCTTGACGTCGTGGCGCAGCTGCCGCTCCCGCGATGCGATCGACGCCAGGTCCACCTGCTCGATGACCCGCTCATAGTCGTCGACGACACCGTCGGGGACATTGACCCCCATCTCGGCCTGCGCGCGCAGCACCGCAAGCCACAGCCGGCGTTCGCCGACGATCTTGGCCTCCGGTGACCAGATCGCCACCATCTCGTCGCTGGCGTACCTACTGGCCAGCACGTTGGGGATCGTCACAGTCTCACAGCTTACGGCCCGGATGGGGCAGGGTAGCTGCATGCACTTCGTTGGATTGGACCTCGCATGGGGCGAGAAGAAGCAGACCGGGGTCGCGGCCATCGACTCCGGCGGCCGCCTGCTCGACGTGGGAATCGCCGGAGACGACGCGAGCATCATCGACGCCATCGCCGCGTATGTCGGCGACGACTGCATCGTCGCCATCGATGGGCCCCTGATCGTCAAGAACCAAAGCGGTTATCGAACCGCGGAAACGATGTTCAACCGCGACTTCCAGAAGTTCGACGCGGGGGCCTATCCCGCGAACACCGGCAACCCGCTGTTCAATCGGCCGCGCGCCGCCGTGCTTGCCGAAGCGCTCGGCCTCAACATGGACCCCGCATCGGGCGCCCAGCGACGCGCCATCGAGGTCTATCCGCATCCGGCGAGCGTCGTGCTGTTCGAGCTCGAGAAGACCTTGAAGTACAAGAACAAGCAGGGCCGGACGTTCGACGAGCGGCAGCGCGAGCTGCTGAAGCTGATGACGCTGATCGAGGGGCTCGACCATGCGTCACCGCGACTTCGCGTCAACCACAACATGAACTGGGTGGCCTTGCGCAAGCGGGTCGAGGCCGCGACGCGGCCCGCACAGCTCGACCGCGACGAGGATCCGGTCGACGCGGTGCTGTGCGCCTATGTCGCGCTGTACTGGTATCACCGGCCCGACGACATCACCATCTACGGCGATTTCGACACCGGCTACATCGTCACCCCGAGCCTGCCGCCCGACCTCTCCCCTGCGCCGCGCAGGCGTGCGGTCCCGCCTCCGAATGACGAACTGCATGAACGGCTTTCACACCTCGAGGAGCTGCTCGCGCAGGCGCAGCTCGAGGCCAGGACCATTCGCGAGCAGCTGTACCGGATGTAGTCATCGCGGCGGTTCGCCCAGATGCGTCGGATCGGTGATACCCGCGTCGCGCACTCCGAGCTGACGGTTGATCAGCATGGTGACGAAGAACAGCACGATACCGATCACGATCAGGATCCCCGCGAGCACGTACTGCTGTCCGGGTCTGCCCGACAGCGGGGTCACCAGATACAGCGACGTGAGGAAGCCGACAATGGGTAGCACGGTCGGCGTCTTGAAGTTGCCGCCCGTCGCCTTCACGTCTCGACGCAGCACCAGGACCGCGACGTTGACGACCGCGAACACGGCGAGCAGCAGCAGCGATGTCGTCCCGCCGAGCAGCGAGATCGCCTTGCTGTTGGCGAATGCGGTGACGTAGAGAATCAGACCGAATGCGATCAGCGTGGTGAAGACGATCGCGATGTAGGGCGTGAGCCGACGGGGATGCACCCGGCCGAGCACCGGCGGCAGCACGTGCTGGCGCGCCATCCCGTAGATCAGGCGGCTGGCCATCAGCATGTTGATCAGCGCGGTGTTCGACACCGCGAACATCGAGATGAACGGCAGGATGTCCTCGATCGGCAGCCCGGGCGCGCCCGCCTTGACGACCTCGACGAGCGGCGTCTCGCTTTCTTCCAATACGCCGACGGGCACCAGCGCGACCGCGACGATGGCCACGATGACGTACACGATGCCCGCGATCGTCAGGCCGCTCAGCAGCACCTTGGGAAAGGTCTTGACCGGATCCTTCGTCTCCTCGGCCATGTTCACCGAGTCTTCGAAGCCGACCATCGCGAAGAACGCCAGCGAGGTCGCCGTGGTCACCGCCATGAACCAGTGCTTGTCGCTGGCGGTGTCGAACGCGACAACACGCGAGAAGTCGACGTCTCCCCCGCCGGTGAACGCATACAGGCCGACCGCGATGACGAGCATCAGCCCGGTGATCTCGATGATGGTCAGGACGACATTGAGCTTGACACTCTCACCGACCCCGCGCAGGTTGACCAGTCCCAGCAGAAACATGAAAAGCAATGCGACGACGACGATCCCGGCGGTGCCCCAGCTGATATGGAACGCCTCGAAGAAGTTCGCCGCGAAGAACCGGGACGCCGTTGATGCGGACGTTATGCCCGAACACATGACCACGAATGCGATCAGGAACGTCACGAACTGAACACCGAAAGCCTTGTGTGCGTATAGCGCTGCGCCCGCCGCCTGGGGATATTTGGTGACCAGTTCGAGGTAGCTGAAGGCGGTGATGGTCGCGATGAGGAAGGCGACGAGGAACGGAACCCATGCCGCACCACCGACTTCGGCGGCGACGTCGCCCGTGAGGGCATACACGCCGGTGCCCAGGATGTCACCGACGACGAACAACAACAGCAGTCCCGGGCCCATCACCCGGTTGAGTTCAGGCTGCTGCTCGACGGTATCCGCCTGCTGGCTCATGTGGTCTCCCTGTCGGCTTGCTGTGAGATTCCCATCATCGATCAGCATCAACCGCCCTGCACCCGCAATGGGGCAAAGCGCATGCGAACCGGGACTCGGAGTCAGCCTGCGGACGCGGTGAGCACGGGTGGCGAGATCGGCGCCGTGATCGGTGCCAGCACGTCGATTACGTCGATCAACGTGGCGCGCGCGGCGCTGCGGGGCCCGTTCCCGTCGTCGACGAGCGCCGCCACCACAGCTCCGTCGACAGCGCACACAAGCGCAGGCACGAGCTCCGCACGCACGGAGCGGCCGGACCGCTCGACGGCCTTGACGACCGCATCTGTGCGCTGCTGCAGGATTCGCCGCTGCACCTCTCGCAGCGCCGGCTGGCGCGCGCACGCGATGTAGCGCTCGTACCGCGAGATCAACTGCTCGTTCACCTGTGTATCGGGTTCGTGTCCGACCACGGAATCGTCGCCGACGAGCAGGTCGACCAACACGTCGACGGTCGCTTCCGCCGCGCGGCGCCGGTGGGACAAGCCGGCCACCCGCTCGCGCAACTGTTGCGCTTCGAGCGCACCGATGTGTTCGACGGCCTTGACGATCAGATCGTCGAGCGAGGAAAAGTAGTACGTCGTCGCCGCCAGTGGCAGTCCGGCACGACGCGCGACGGCCCGATGACGCACGGCATCGAAGCCGCCCTCACACAGCAGCTCCGCCGCGGCGGCGACGAGCACGTACTGCCTGCGTACGCCCTTCGGAGTCACCGCTGCCGTCATGGCATGCATGCTGCCAGCCGACCGGAGTCGAAATGGGTCTTTCGGCTAAAGCAAGGCCTTTACACAGGAACTCGGTCCGCCGACGCAATTGGATGCATTGCCGAAACACCGCCCGACCGCACGCCTACGGCCGATGGCATGATGGCCCGGATGCGAGGTAATCAGCTGAGCCGTCGGGCGATGATGCGCCTTGGTGTCAGCGCGGCGGCCGGTGCCGCAGGCGCCTTCACGCTCGGCACGCTGCGCGACACCGGTCCCTCGACTGCCGGTCCGCCCGTGCAGATGACGAGCGCCGGAACCCCACTGGCACCGTTGGCACCGCCCGCTCCGCTGGAACCCGCGCCCACTGCGGCGCCGACGTACACGGGAGGGTCGTTCGTGTCGGCCGCGCGCGGCGGCATCGACACTAATTGGGCGATCGCGCGGCCGCCGGGGCAGACGCAGCCGTTGCGACCGGTCATCGCCCTTCACGGCAAGGGCGCCGACGCGGCCCAGGTGATGGCCGGCGGCGTCGAGCAGGGCCTCGCGCAAGCGGTCGATGCGGGCCTGCCGCCCTTCGCGGTGGTGGCCGTGGACGGCGGCGGCGGTTACTGGCACAAGCGCGCTTCGGGTGACGACTCCGGTGCGATGGTGCTCGACGAGCTGATCCCGATGCTGGCCGCCCAGGGGCTCGACACCTCCCGCGTGGCGTTCCTCGGCTGGTCGATGGGCGGTTACGGGGCGCTGCTGCTCGGCGCCCGGCTCGGGCCTGCGCGCACGGCCGCGATCTGCGCGGTCAGCCCGGCGTTGTGGACGTCGTCGGGTGCGGCCGCACCCGGCGCCTTCGACGGCGCCGACGACTACGCGGCCAGCAGCGTGTGGGGGCTGCCCGCCCTCGGGTCGATTCCGATCAGAATCGACTGCGGCAACAGCGATCCCTTCTATTCGGCGACGCAGCAGTTCATCGCGCAGCTGCCGAGCCCGCCCGCGGGCGGCTTCTCCCCGGGTGGGCATGACGGCGGGTTCTGGAGCTCGCAGCTGCCCGCCGAGCTGGCGTGGATCGCGCCGCTGTTGACGACGTAGGGCTGACAACTAGACGCTGATCCGGCCCTCGGCCGCGGCGAGCCCGATATCACTGCGAAAGTGACTGCCGGGCAGCTTGATCGACTTGAGCAGGCGGTATGCGTCCTCGCGGGCGGCGGCCAGGTCGGATCCGGTGCCGACCACCGAGAGCACGCGCCCGCCAGAGGAGACGACGGCTCCGTCGTCGCGGCGCGCCGTACCCGCGTGGAGAACTCCCTCGACTTCGGCGCCGGTGATCACGTCACCGACCCTCGGCCTGCCCGGATAGTTCTCGGCGGCCAGTACGACGGTGACCGCAGCGCCGTCGCGCCAGCGCAGCGGCGGCTGCTCGGCAAGTCGTCCGGTCGCCGCCGCGCGCAGCAACTGGCCGAGCGGTGACCTGAGCAGGGCGAGCACCGACTGCGTCTCGGGATCGCCGAAACGGCAGTTGAATTCGACGACCGCGGGGCCCTGCGAGGTGATGGCCAGACCGGCGTAAAGCAGCCCGGAGAACGAGCTGTCACGCCTGACAAGCTCTGCGGCAACAGGTTTCACGATCTCGTCGACCATCTGCCTGGCCACTTCCTCGGGCAGCCACGCCAGCGGCGCATAAGCCCCCATGCCGCCGGTGTTCGGCCCGGTGTCGCCGTCACCGACCCGCTTGAAGTCCTGCGCCGCGAGTAGTGGTACCACGGTCTCGCCGTCGACAACGCAGAACAGCGACACCTCCGGCCCATCGAGGAACGACTCGAGCAGCACCGGATGGCCCGCGTCCAGCAGGCTGGCCGCGTGCGCCCTCGCGGCCTCCCTGTCGGTCGTCACGACCACGCCCTTGCCCGCTGCGAGTCCGTCGTCCTTCACCACCCATGCCGCCTGTCCGCTGCCCGGCCCGAACCGGTCCAGCGCCGCATCGAGGCGTGCGGGGTTGTCGACGATCTCGCTGGTGGCGGTTCGGACGCCGGCCGCCGACATCACGTCCTTGGCGAATGATTTCGAGCCCTCGATCCGAGCGGCCCCCTTGGTCGGCCCGAAGCAGGCGATGCCCGCGGCGCGAACGGCGTCCGCAACGCCGACAACCAACGGCACCTCAGGACCGACGATGACGAGGTCGGCGCCGATCTTCTGCGCGAGGGCCGTCACGGCGTCGCCGGAGGTGATGTCAACCTCGTAGGTGTCGGCGATCGCCGCGGTGCCGGCATTGCCCGGTGCGATGGCCAGCCCGTTCACCTCGGGATCGCTGCGCAGCGCAAGCAGCAACGCATGTTCACGGGCACCGGATCCGATCACCAGGACTCGCACAGTTGCCAACCCTAGTGCCTGGCAGGCCAAATCCTCGGCCATACACTTGACAGATTAATGTATGGTCAAGGCATGGCAACGACGCAGGCCTGCCCCTTCGGACAGGGATTCGATTTCACCAACCCCGACATCCTCGAACGGGGCATACCGGTCACCGAGTTCGCCGAGCTGCGCAAGACCGCGCCGGTGTGGTGGAACGAGCAGCCCGAGTCGATCTTCGACGACGGCGGCTACTGGGTCATCAGCCGCCACGAGGACATCAAGGCGATCTCCCGCGACGGCGACCTGTGGTCGACGAACCGCAAGGGCGTCGTGATGCGCATGCCCGAAGGAACCACGCCAGATCAGCTGGAGCTGACCAAGGCGATGCTCATCAACCACGACGCCCCAGAGCACACCCGGTTGCGCAAGCTGGTGTCGAGACTGTTCACTCCGCGCGCCGTCGCCGGGCTCGAGGAGAAGCTGGCTGACGCCGCCCGCGAGATCGTGGCCGACGCGAAGCAGAAGCGAAGCGGCAACTTCGTCGACGACATCGCGATGCGCCTGCCGCTCCTGGCGATCGCGGACATGCTCGGCGTGCCAGAGGGCGACCGCGAGAAGCTGTTCGGGTGGACGAACTCGATCATGAACACCGACGACCCCGACTTCGAGTCGGACTATGTCGCGGCCAACGCCGAGCTGATGGGTTACGCCTACACGATGGCCGAGGAACGCCGACGCTGTCCCGCCGATGACATCGTCACCAAGCTGGTGCAGGCCGACGTCGACGGCGAATGGATGGAAGACGCCGAATTCGCCTTCTTCGTCATCCTTCTCGCGGTGGCGGGCAACGAGACGACCCGCAACGCGATGACTCATGGGATGAACGCGTTCTTCGAGAACCCGCAGCAGTGGGAGCTATTCAAAAGTGAGCGCCCCGACACCGCCGCCGACGAGATCGTGCGCTGGGCCACGCCTGTGCACTGCTTCCAGCGCACGGCGATGGCGGACACCGAACTGGGCGGCGTGGCCATCAAGGAAGGCCAGCGCGTCGGCCTGTTCTACAGCTCGGCGAACTACGACGAGGCGGTCTTCGACCGGCCCTTCGAGTTCAACGTCCTGCGCGACCCCAACCCGCATCTCGGATTCGGCGGCAACGGCGCTCACTTCTGCATCGGGGCGAACCTTGCCAGGATGGAGATCAAACTGATCTTCAACGAGATCGCCGATCAGATTCCCGACCTTTCGAAACTCGCTGAGCCGCAACGGCTCCGGTCGGGTTGGCTGAACGGCGTCAAGGACCTGCAGGTTTCCTACCAGGGCTAGCAAGTAGTATTCGGCGCGTGCGAACCCACGGTTGGTCTGGCGCCGCGCCCGCCAGTGACGACGAGGCCGTCGCGCGCATCCTCGATGCGGCGAGCAAGGCCATCGACGCCCGCGGTGCGGAGTTCTCGATCGCCGACGTCGCCCGCACGCTCGGCGTGACGCGCCAGACGGTCTACCGGTACTTCCCCAGCACCGACGCACTGCTGGTGGCCGCCGCCGTGCACGCCGCGGACGACTTCGCCAACCGTGTCGAGGCGCACCTGCGTGGCATCACCGACCCCGTCGAAGCCGTCACCGAGGGCATCGCGACCGCACTCGAGTGGCTGCCCAAGGACAAGCATCTCGGCCTGCTCATCGTGCCCGGCAGGCCGAACCCACACACCGGGTCGGTCACCGGTGATGTCGCGCTCGACTTCGGCCACGCGATGGTGCGCCGGTTCGACGTCGACTGGGCGAGCCTCGGCTACACCGACAAGGACCTCGACGAGCTGGCCGAGCACCTGCTGCGCATCATCCAGTCGTTCGTCACCGATCCCGGTCGGCCGCCCCGCACCGGCGTGGAACTACGGGAATACCTCCGCCGCTGGGTCGGCTCAGCGGTTGCCGCGGGGCGCTAACACTTCGACGCCGGACGCGCGGTCGGGTGGGTCTAGACCACCGTCAGCGGGAGCGACTTGCGCGGGGCGAACACCCACGAGGCGCCGCCGCTGACACGTACGACCGACACCTCGACCAATTCCTCTGCGGCCGTGTCGGTCTCGATCACCCGAGCCGTCCACTCCGTATCGCTGCCGGCGATCTCCACGTCGAGGTGCGGGTCGACGGCGGCGACGGCAGCCTGCAGTGGCCGTGTCGATGACGGTCCCACAAGCGATATCCAGGCACCGTCCTCATGCGCGGAGGACCTGTGCACCTCGACGGCATCGGGCCCGAAATCCGCGGTTACGTACGCCGCCGGGTTGAACAGCGGGTGCAGTTGAAGGGTGCGTATCGCCCCCTCGATTCCGCCGGGAAGGCCGAGCGCACGGTGAATGCGTTCGGCGGCGATGCCCGCGATACCGGTCAGCTGATTGGTGCAGATCTTGTTGGCCAGTTCGGTGTCGGTGCCCGCGCGCTTGCCCACCGCGATGATGAACGACAGGTTCAGCAGGTGCATCTGCAGGCAGACTTCGTCGGCGATCCGCACCAGGGCCGAATGGGAGAACTTGCCGAAGTCGACATCGGACACCAAGTCACCCGAGTAGTCGG
The DNA here is from genome assembly GCF_002968285.2 of Mycobacterium sp. ITM-2016-00318. Taxonomy (NCBI): domain Bacteria; kingdom Bacillati; phylum Actinomycetota; class Actinomycetes; order Mycobacteriales; family Mycobacteriaceae; genus Mycobacterium; species Mycobacterium sp. ITM-2016-00318. Next base: position 4,732,586 of record NZ_CP134400.1, read on the forward strand.
ACTGCCCTTCGTCATCGGTGTCGATCGGATCGAGCTCTGTTGTGGCGGCACGGGTTCGACGCATGACGTCGGTCACCGGGTGGTCGTCGATCTCGGGATGCGACTCGTCGATGATCACCGTCCACGCGCAGTGCGGATGCCGGTCCGCAGGCGCCCGCGGCGGGCGGTGAATCGGGCGGATCTGCGCCCTGCGGTTGGTCGCGACCGCGGTGGCGTCGAACGTGGGGTCCTCGATGTCGTGGCACATGCCGCGGACGTAGTCCTCACCCATCGGTTCGACGTCCATCAAAGCGCCGCAGTGGTCGAGGTGGAACTCTCCGTGCCAGCGATCGTGCACCGTGTACCGGAAGTCCATGAACTGCGGCGGCGCACCGATGTCGAGCTGCAGGCCCTTGAAGATCGTGATGACGTCGACGCCTTCGTACTTGAGGGCCTTCTGCATGCGCCTGGTGTAGATCGGGCTTGCGCCCATCCACTCCTCGATGGCGATCTCGAGCATGCCGGGATGACCGAACGGCTTGATGCACCAGCCCATACCGGAGCGGTCGATCAGCTGACCGATGAGCAACAGCTCCGGCACCAGCGTGGCGAGCTGCTGACGTGACAGGCTCGCATATCGGCTAGTCATCGAGCTTCTTCCCGGTGTGCATGCGGACAGCGTCGTTGACGTTGGCCTTCTTGTCCACGCCCTCGCCGCGCTCGGCCGCCTTCTTGTGCTTGGCGACCACGCGGCCGACCACCCCGTTCAGGCCCGAACCCCTTGGGAAGCCGACGTACTGGGTGAGGAAGACGGCGACCTCTTTCAGCTCGTCCGCGGTGAACTCGCCGTTCTGCAGCGCGGCGTTCACCTGGATCTCGGCGAGGTCCTGCTCGCCGAGGGCGGTGACGATCGACAAGGTCATGAGGCGCTTCTCGCGCATGGAAAGCGCGGGCCGACTCCAGATGTCGCCGAAGAGGTGGTCGACGGTCAGGTCGAAGAAGGGATCGCCCTCGATGTCGGGCATCTCCCAGCCGTAGACCTCGTTCATCTTCTCGAGGCCACGCTTCCGCTGCTCGTCCATCACTACTCCTTCGCACTCTCTGCCGTATGCGGCACTCCGAGGCCTGCTGCCAGGTTCTTCCGCGCGATCTCCGCCAGCGGTAGGTCAACACCGACGGATTCGCCCAGCGCGAGCGCCAAGTTCAGATCCTTCTCGCCGAGGTTGCGGGCATGCGCGAGCGGGCCGTACAGAAAATCATCGGGTTGCAACGCATCCGAGTTCTCACGGACGACGACCGCACCCGGACCACCGCTCTGCAGGTCGGTGTGACGGATGACGCGGCCCAGTTGCTGGACGCTGATACCCGCCTTGTCGGCAAGGTTCATCGCCTCGCCCGCAGCCGCATAGGAGATGAAGGTCAACATATTGCGGGCCAGCTTCATCCGCGTCCCAGCGCCTGGTTCGCCGGCGTGTACGACGAGCGACGCGAACAGTTTGAAAGCGGGCTTGATGCGCTCATAGACCTCACGCTCGGCGCCGACCATCACGGCGAGCTCGCCCTTTTCGGCCGCGCCCTTCCCGCCGCTGATCGGTGCGTCGACGATGTGAATGCCTTCCGGCGTGAGCTGACGGGCGAGTTCCTCGGCGGTGGTTTCGCTGATCGTCGAATGGATGGCGATCACCGTGCCCGGTTTGACGAACCTGGCCAGCCCGTTCGCGCCCGCGATGACGGCGCGCACCTGCTCGTCGTTGAGGACGGTGACGCTGATGATGTCGGCCTTGGCTACGTCTTCGAGGCTGTCGGCCGGTGACGCGCCGGCCTCCGCCAGCGGGGTCATGGCGTCCCGGCGCAGGTCGTAGACCGTCAAACCGCCGGGCCAGTCGACGAGTCGCTTGGCCATCGGCGCACCCATGTCCCCGAGGCCGATGTAGCCGAGCTTCAGTTGCTCAGTCATGATCGCATGATCTGGCCGCCGTCGACATTGAAGATCTGACCGGTGATCCACTTTGCCTGATCCGAAAGCAGAAACAGACACATGCCCGCCAGATCGTCAGTCTCGCCCATGCGCGACAACGGAATTCGCTTCACGATGTCGTCGACGATTTCCTTCGGCGTGCTCGTGCGGTTGGCCTCGGTGTCGATCGGTCCCGGCGCGATCGCGTTGACCCGGATGTTCTGGCCGCCGAGCTCGGTCGCCAACTGCTGGGTCAGACCGTTCACGCCGACCTTGGCCAACCCGTAGAAGTTGGAGTACAGCCACGCCGCGGTGGATGACTGATTGATGATGGCGCCGCCGCCGCGCTTGGCCATCTTGCGATACACCGCCCTGGTGCACACCAGTGCGCCGTCCATGTTCACGCTCATGAACTTCTTGTAGTAGTCCCAGTCAACCGTGATCAAGAAGTCCAGCTTCATGCCGCCGAAGATTGCGGCGTTGTTGACCAGGTAGTCGATGCCGCCGAATTCGGACAGCGTCGTCGCGGCCATCTCCTTGGCGGAGTCCGGGTCGGCCACATCGACACGAACGGCGAGCGCATTGCCGCCTTCGCCCTTGATGCCATCGGCGACCTTCTGGGCGCCTTCGGTGTTGATGTCGGCGACGACGACTGCAGCGCCCTCGCGGGCCAGCGCCTCCGCGTACGCCTGGCCGATACCGCCGCCTGCGCCGGTGACGATGGCCACCTTCTCCTTGAACTGATCTCCGTAGAGGCCCACCTGTTCTCCTTAATTGACCGCTGTGGCAATCGCTTTGGTCTCGAGGTACTCCTCGAATCCAGCGAGCCCCATCTCCCGGCCGATGCCGGACTGCTTGTAGCCGCCGAAGGGCATGTCGGCGGAGTACCAGACGCCGCCGTTGACGTTGACGGTGCCGACGCGCATCCGCGCGGCGACGCCGGCGGCCCGGTCGGGGTCGGCACTGAACACGGTGCCCGAAAGGCCGTAGGGCGAGTCGTTGGCGATCGCCACGGCGTCGTCGTCGCCGTCGTGGGCGATCACCGTCAGCACCGGTCCGAAGATCTCCTCCCGCGCGACCTTGGCGTGGTTGTCGAGTCCGGCGATGACCGTCGGCTCGATGAAGAATCCGGTGTCCCGGTCGGCGGGACGCCCTCCGCCGCAGGCGAATGTGCCGCCCTCGGCCGTCGCGGAATCGAGGTACCCCTGGATGCGATCGCGCTGCCGAGCCGAAATCACCGGCCCGCAGATGGTGCCCGCGTCCGTCGGATCCCCTGGCTTGAGGCCGGCCATCGTCGCGGCCGCAGCCTCGACAGCCTCGTCATAGCGCGCTCGCGGGACCACGAGTCGGGTGGTGATGGCACAGCCCTGCCCGGCGTGCATCGAGGCGGTGAATGCCGACATCGAGCAGGCGCCCGCGAGAGCGGCGTCATCGAGCACGAGGAAGGCCGACTTGCCGCCGAGTTCCAGGAACACCTTCTTCAGCGTCGCAGCTCCGTCGGACATCACGGCACGACCTGTATTGGTTGACCCGGTGAACGAAACCATGTCCACGCGTGGGTCTTTGGACAGCAGCGCGCCGACCGCGTGGTCGCTGGAGGTGACGATGTTGATCACGCCAGGCGGAATGTCGGTGTGTTCGGCGATCAACTGGCCGACGACAGCGGCGCACCAGGGAGTGTCAGGTGCCGGCTTGAGCACCACGGTGTTGCCCGCCGCCAGCGCAGGCCCGATCTTGGCGAGGTTGATCTGGTGCGGGAAATTCCACGGCGTGATGGCGCCGACGACCCCGACCGCCTCCTTGGCAATGGTGCGGTGGGTCTTGATGCCCATCGGGGACGCGACGCCGGCATCGATGCTCCACTGGTACGACTCGGCGGTGTCGGCGCAGAAGCTGAGATCGGCGATCGGCCCCTCCAGTTGCGCGGCGGCCGTCAGCATCCGCGGTGCTCCGACTTCGGCGATGGTGATCTCACGCAGGTCCTCGACGTGCTGGGTCAGCACCTCCTGCAGCTGCCTGATGCTGCGCACGCGCAGTTCGGTGTTCGTGGACCAGTCGGTGTCGTCGAACGCACGGCGGGCGGCCTCGATGGCGCGGCCCATATCGTCGGGCGTTGCGTCGGCGGCGACGCCGAGCACCTCCTCTGTGGCGGGATTCACCGTGGGGAAGGTGCCGCCGCCACCCGCCTCGAGCTTCCCGTCGATGAGCAATTGGCTCTGGCGATCGGCCAGCAGACTCATACCGACTCCCTGTTTTTATTGCTGGACAACTGTCCGACTGAGTTCACTCAAACGATAGCCGCAGACCCACGCGAGAAGCAAGGACGGCTGCGCCCGCCAACCCGTCGATGTCACGAATCCGGCTTTGTACAGCATATTTGCAGTCCGCACTTGCTTGCCGCCGTCTGATTCCGATAACTTGGACATGTGTCCAGCGATGCCGTGGTCACGGTGACAGACCAGAGCGGCGAAACACCGCGCAACCGGCGGCAGGAAGAGACGTTCCGCAAGGTCCTCACCGCGGGTGTGGAGATGCTTCGGGAGTCCTCCTATGCCGATCTGACGGTGCGTGCGGTCGCCGCTCGCGCCAAGGTCGCGCCGGCGACCGCCTACACCTACTTCTCGTCGAAGAATCATCTGATCGCCGAGGTGTACCTGGACCTGATGCGTCAGGTGCCCTACTTCACAGATGTCAACGACAGCACGCCGACACGCGTCGAGGGGGCGCTGCGCGCCATGACGCTGATGATCGCCGACGAGCCGGAGGTCGCGGCTGCCTGCACGACGGCGTTGCTGTCCAGCAACGACCAGGCGGCGACCACCGTGCGCGACCGCATCGGCGCTGAGATCCACCGCCGCATCCGGTCGGCGATGGGCCCCGACGCCGACCCCCGCACCGTCTCAGCGCTCGAGATGACGTACTTCGGCGCACTCGTTCACGCGGGCAGCGGCTATGTCAGCTATCGCGAGATCGCCGACCGGCTGTCTTACGTCGTCGGCCTCGTCCTCGGAGAGGACAAATGAGCAGAAGCCTCGGAGATGACCGATGAGCCAAAACCTTGGAGACCCTCAGTGACTGCTTCGACCAGCGACGTGATCCTCGATCCGTACGACTACCACTTCCACGAGGATCCGTACCCGTACTACAAGCGGCTGCGCGAAGAAGCGCCGCTGTACCACAACGAAGAGCTCGGTTTCTGGGCGCTGTCGCGACACCAGGATGTGCGCGAGGGCTTTCGCAACAGCACCACGCTCTCCAATCGCGACGGTGTGTCACTCGACCCGATCTCGCGCGGCCCGCACGCCAGCAAGACCATGTCGTTCCTGGCGATGGACGACCCAGGGCATCTGCGCCTGCGCACTTTGGTGTCGAAAGGCTTCACTCCGCGACGCATCAGGGAACTCGAGCCGCGTGTCACCGAACTGGCCGTTGGTCATCTCGACACGATGTTGGAGCGGGCACGCTCCGGCGAAACAGTGGACTTCGTGGCGGAATTCGCGGGCAGGCTGCCGATGGACGTCATCTCCGAGCTGATGGGTGTGCCGCTGGAGGATCGCGACCGCATACGTGCCATGGCCGACGGCGTCATGCACCGCGAGGACGGTGTGAACGACGTGCCTGCGTCCGCGATCGAGGCGTCGATCAACCTGATGGTCTACTACCAGCAGATGATCGCTGACCGCCGAAAGCAGGCGGCCGACGACCTCACCACCGCACTGCTGGAGGCCGAGATCGACGGCGACCGGCTGACCGACGACGAGGTGCTGGGATTCCTGTTCCTTATGGTGATCGCCGGCAATGAGACGACCACCAAACTGCTTGCCAATGCCGCGTTCTGGGGGCACCGCAATCCGGACCAGTTGGCGCCGCTGTACGACGACCTCGACAGAATCCCGCTGTGGGTCGAGGAGACGTTGCGCTACGACACGTCCAGTCAGCTGCTGGCACGTGTGGTCGCAGGCGACCTGAACCTCTATGACACCGCGATTCCCGACGGCGACATCCTGCTGTTGCTGCCGGGTTCCGCGCATCGCGACGAGCGGGTTTTCGACAAACCCGACGACTACGTCATCGGCCGCGAGATCGGTTCCAATCTCCTGAGTTTCGGCAGCGGGGCCCACTTCTGCCTCGGCGCACACCTTGCACGCATGGAAGCGCGGGTCGCACTCGCCGAGATGTTCTCCCGAGTCCGCGGGTTCGAGGTGGACGAGGCCAACGCCGTCCGCGTTCACTCGAGCAGCGTCCGCGGGTTCGCCCATCTACCCATGACCGTGGAGGTCCGTTAAATGCCGCGCTTCGAACCCCTACCCGAACGGAGGCCCGCTCTCGTGGCGGGCGCATCGTCGGGCATCGGTGAAGCAACCGCAATCGAACTCGCCGCCCGCGGCTTCCCCGTCGCGCTCGGCGCACGTCGCGTGGAGAAGCTCACCGAACTCGTCGGCAAGATCCAGGCCGACGGTGGTGAAGCCGTCGGATTCCACCTTGACGTCACCGATCCCAATTCGGTGAAATCGTTTGTCTCACAGTCCATCGAGGCGCTCGGTGATATCGAGGTACTGGTGGCCGGGGCAGGCGACACGTTCTTCGGCAAGCTCGACGAGATCACCCCCGACGAGTTCAACTCGCAATTGCAGATCCATCTGGTCGGCGCCAACCGGCTGGCCGCGGCGGTGCTGCCGGGAATGATGGATCGTCAGCGCGGCGATCTCATCTTCGTCGGCTCCGACGTGTCGCTACGCCAACGCCCGCACATGGGCGCCTACGGCGCCGCCAAGGCCGGTCTCATCGCGATGGTGACCAACTATCAGATGGAACTCGAAGGCACCGGTGTTCGGGCGTCGATCGTGCATCCCGGTCCGACCAAGACCGGGATGGGCTGGAGCCTGCCCGCCGAGAAGATCGGTCCCGCCCTCGAGGACTGGGCCAAGTGGGGTCAGGCCCGCCACGACTACTTCCTGCGCCCATCAGATCTCGCACGCGCCATCGCGTTCGTGGCCGAGACGCCGCGCGGCGGCTACATCGCGAACATGGAGCTTCAGCCCGAAGCGCCGCTGACCACTGCACCCGCCGAACGCCAACAGCTGAGGCTGAACGAGGAGAATCTGAAATGACGACCGCCGTCGTGCCCCGCGTCTCGGGTGGCGAAGAGGAACACGGCCACCTCGAGGAGTTCCGCACCGACCCCATCGGCCTGATGAAGCGGGTTCGCGACGAATGCGGCGACGTCGGCTGGTTCCAGCTCGTCGACAAGCACGTGATACTGCTGTCGGGCGCCGAAGCCAACGAGTTCTTCTTCCGGTCCGCCGACGAGGATCTCGACCAGGCCGAGGCCTACCCCTTCATGACGCCGATCTTCGGCCAGGGCGTGGTGTTCGACGCCAGCCCCGAGCGTCGCAAGGAGATGCTGCACAACTCGGCGCTGCGCGGCGAGCAGATGAAGGGCCACGCCGCCACCATCGAGGCCGAGGTCAAGAAGATGATCGCCGACTGGGGTGACGAAGGCGAGATCGAGCTGCTCGACTTCTTCGCCGAGCTGACCATCTATACGTCGACCGCATGCCTGATCGGGCTGAAGTTCCGCAATGAACTCGACCACCGCTTCGCGGAGTACTACCACGACCTGGAGCGCGGCACCGATCCGCTGTGCTACGTGGACCCGTACCTGCCGATCGAGAGCTTCAAGCGCCGCGACGAGGCGCGCGTGAAACTCGTTGCGCTGGTGCAGGAGATCATGGACCAGCGGCTGGCCAATCCGCCGAAGGACAAGTCCGACCGCGACATGCTCGACGTGTTGGTGTCGATCCGTGACGAGGACGGCAAACCGCGGTTTTCGGCCGACGAGGTCACCGGCATGTTCATCTCGCTGATGTTCGCCGGGCACCACACCAGCTCCGGCACCTCGGCCTGGACACTGATCGAGCTGATCCGCCACCCGGAGATCTACGCCGAGGTGCGCAGTGAGCTCGACGAACTGTACGCCGACGGCCAGGAGGTGAGTTTCCATGCGCTACGTCAGATTCCGAAGCTCGACAACGTCGTCAAGGAAACCCTGCGGCTGCATCCACCACTGATCATCCTGATGCGGGTGGCTCAAGGTGAGTTTGAGGTCGAAGGCTTTCCGATCCACAAGGGCGACTTCGTCGCCGCCTCCCCCGCGATCAGCAACCGGATACCCGAGGACTTCCCCGACCCGGATGCGTTCAACCCGGATCGCTACAACAAACCCGAACAGGCCGACATCGTCAACCGGTGGACGTGGATCCCGTTCGGCGCGGGCAGGCACCGCTGCGTCGGCGCGGCCTTCGCCCAGATGCAGATCAAGGCGATCTTCTCGGTCCTTCTGCGCGAGTACGAGTTCGAAATGGCGCAGCCCGCCGATTCATACCGCAACGACCACACCAAGATGGTGGTTCAGCTGGCCCGTCCGGCCAAGGCGCGCTACCGCAGGCGGGTTTAGGAGCGACGGCATGGGCATCAGGATCCAGGTCGACACCGACCTCTGCCAGGGCCACGCCATGTGCGAGTTGGAGGCCCCCGATTACTTCAAGGTGCCCAAACGCGGGCAGGTCGAGATTCGCAAAGCCACGGCGCCGGAAGAGGACCGGACCGAGGTCGAACAAGCCGTGTGGGCGTGTCCCACACAAGCACTGTCCATCAAAGACGAGGACGAGAAAGGTCAAGCCGATGGCGACACGTGAACAGCTCGACAAGTGGGTCGAGGAATGGCTGGAAGCCAACCGCGTCTGTGAGCGCAACGGCGACTGGAAGCCGCTGGCCGAGTTCTACACCGACGACGCCACCTACGGCTGGAACATCGGGCCCAAGGAAGACGTCATGTGTGTCGGCAAGGCCGAAATCCGCGACGTCGCATTGGGCCTAGAGATGGAGGGCCTGGAGAACTGGAACTACGAGTACCAGAAGGTGCTCGTCGACGAGAAGCAGAGTGAGATCGTCGGTTTCTGGAAGCAGGTCGTCAACAAGTCCGACGGCACCCGCGACGAAATCTACGGCATCGGCGGAAGCTGGTTCCGATTGAATGACAACCTGTTGATCGAATGGCAGCGCGACTTCTTCGACTTCGGTCACGTGTCCCACATGTTCGGCAAGCTCATCGGCTCCGGCGACCTGTCCGCGGGCATGCAGAAGCGGATCGAACGCTCGATGGCAGGGGAGAAACTGCCTGGTTACTACCCATTGGGCGAGGCGCCGGCACCGATCTGGTGACCTCCCGGCCAAGCGGTTGCTTGGGGGTGCGCGTGACCCACTTAACTACTGGTTCTAGTCTGGCCTGAATGGCTCTAGCGGAAGGCACGTACGGATGAAGACAAAGGGCGCTCTCATCTGGGAGTTCAACCAGCCGTGGTCGATCGAGGAGATCGAGATCGGCGACCCCGTCAAGGACGAGGTCAAGATCCAGATGGAAGCGTCGGGCATGTGCCACTCCGACCACCACCTGGTCACCGGCGACATCCCGATGGCCGGCTTCCCGGTGCTCGGCGGCCACGAGGGCGCGGGCATCGTCACCGAGGTCGGCCCAGGGGTCGAGGACATCGCACCCGGCGACCATGTTGTGCTGTCCTTCATCCCGTCCTGCGGCAGGTGTCCATCCTGTCAGGCGGGGCTGCGCAACCTGTGCGACCTCGGCGCCGGCCTGCTCGGTGGCCAGGCCGTCTCCGACAACACGCACCGCATTCACGCCAAGGGCCAGCCGGTGTTCCCGATGACGCTGCTCGGAACCTTCAGCCCGTACATGGTGGTACACAAGAGTTCGGTCGTGAAGATCGATCCGTCGATCCCATTCGAGGTGGCGTGCCTCGTCGGCTGCGGCGTGACGACGGGCTACGGCTCGGCCGTCAAAGCGGGTGATATCCGCCCCGGTGACGACGTCCTGGTGATTGGTGTCGGTGGCGTCGGCATGTCGGCGGTGCAAGGTGCCGTGAACGCAGGTGCCCGCAACCTCTTCGTCATCGAGCCCGTCGAGTGGAAGCGCGACGCGGCACTCAAATTCGGAGCGACGCACGCCTATCCGGACACCGACGCCGCCTTCGCAGGTATCGCCGAGGTCACCCACGGCCTGATGGCGCAGCAGGTCATCGTGACAGTCGGCGCGCTCAAGGGTGCCGACGTCGACACCTACGTGAACCTCACCGCCAAGGGCGGCACCACCGTCCTCACCGCCATCGGCAGCCTGCTGGACACCAACGTCAACCTGAATCTGGCGATGCTCACGCTGATGCAGAAGCGTGTGCAGGGCACCATCTTCGGCGGCGGCAACCCACATTTCGACATCCCGCAGCTGCTGTCGATGTACAAGGCGGGCAAGCTCAACCTCGACGACATGGTCACCACCCAGTACAAGCTCGAGCAGATCAACGACGGCTACAAGGACATGCTCGAGGGCCGCAACATCCGTGGCGTCATCCGCTACACCGACGCCGACCGGTAACCGCGCATGACGCAGGAAACCGTGGAGCAGAGCCCCGCGTTGGCCGCGTCGCAGGCCTCATGGGCCGCCGTCCACGCCAAGGACAAGGCTGCCTGGCTCTCCCTGATGACCGACGATGTCGTCATCGAGGACCCGATCGGCCCCGCCTACACCAATCCCGACGGCACCGGTGTGCGCGGTAAGGACGGCGTCTCCTCGTTCTGGGACAACAGCATCGGGCTCGCTACGATCACGATCACATGTGAAGAGACCTTCCCGTCGAGTTCTCCCAACGAGATCGCTCACATCCTGAACCTGCGCTTCGCGTTCGACAACGGTTCGGCGAGCGCGGTGCGCGGAGTCTTCACCTACAAGGTCAACGACGCGGGCCTGCTGACCAACCTGCGCGGCTACTGGAACATGGGCATGATGAAGCCCGTGACGGACGGCGGCGATTAGCGCTTCTCTCTCCGGGCGCGGCGCCGTCGTCGTCGGCGGCTCGCGCGGTATCGGGTTTCAGGTCGCCGCACACCTCGCCGCCCAGGGCGCAGGCGTCGTCGTCAACGGTCGCGACGCCGATACCGCCGCCGAGGCGGCGGCACATATCGACCGTGCGGTCGCTCATCCCGGTTCGCCGGCCGATCCGGCGGTGGCCGACGCGCTGATCGACAGGTGCACAAGCGAATTCGGCCGCATCGACATCCTGGTGAACTGCGCGGGCACCGCCGGGTTGGCCAGTGAGTCGATCCTCGACGTCACCAGCGCGCAATTCCACGAGCTACTCGACGGCCATCTCGTCACCACGTTCGAGACGTGTCGGGCCGCGGCGCCGAAGATGGTCGAACAGGGCGGCGGCGCCATCATCAACACCAGTTCGTTCGCCTACCTCGGCGATTACGGCGGCACCGGCTACCCGGCGGGCAAGGGCGGCGTCAACGGCCTGACGATGGCGCTCGCGACCGAACTCAGGGAGCATGGCGTGCGCGCCAACGTGGTGTGCCCTGGCGCGAAGACGCGGCTGTCCACCGGGCCCGAGTACGAGGCGCATATCGCGGAGCTGAACCGCAGGGGCATGCTCGACGACGTCAGCACGCAGACCGCGCTCGAAGCCCCGCCTCCCGAGTACGCGGCGCCGATCTACGGCTACCTCGCAAGCGATCTAGCCGTGAACGTCACGGGCCGGATCTTCATTGCCGCAGGCGGTTTCGTCGGCGAGTTCGCACGACAGACGCCGGCGATCATCGGCTACCGAGACCATAACGACTCGCCGCCGTGGTCGGTCGACGAACTGGCGGAGCTGATCAAGTAGTCCGCCGGTGTCGGCAGGCCCATTCAACTGCCAGCTCATCGGCATAGAGAGTCCCCAGAATTGATCCGACACGGCCGGAACATCGCGCTCGATTGAATTCACGTCAGCACAAGCCCGGACCAACATGCTTCAATCGGAAAGCTCCCGACCAACCTTTACGGGTGATACAGGTTTTGTCACGGTGGAGATGGCAATCCTCTGTATGACTTGCGCAGCGGCCTCTAGGGAGGGCGGTCGCGCGTAAGTCGGGGATGGTCCTGGTCGGGGGCGGGCTTTAGGCGGCTTGATCCGGTGGGGCCATCCCCTCCCAGGACTGCCCGGGGGCGGTGACCGACAGCCATACGCCATACCTGCCGGCCACCAGACGCGGCATTTGTGCAACGCTCGCGCTTGATAGATGTACCCGGCGGGGCCGTGTCGCAACCCAATGATGGGACGTTTTTCCCAATTGTGGGAACGCTAGGGGTTGATGCCTCGTTGTTGACGTTCGCCCTTCGCGGGTCTGGAATGCTCGCGGGTATGGCTACCGTCTTCACCAAGATCATCAACGGGGAGATTCCCGGGCGCTTCGTCTACGAAGACGACGACATCGTCGCGTTCCTGACTATCGCGCCGATCACGCAGGGCCACACGTTGGTGGTGCCGCGCGCCGAGATCGACAATTGGCAGGATGTCGAACCGGCCTTTTTCAGCCGCGTCATGGAGGTCTGCCAGCTGATCGGCAAGGCGGTGTCGAGAGCCTTCGACGTCGAGCGGGCAGGGGTGATCATCGCCGGCCTCGAAGTGCCGCACCTGCACGTGCATGTCTTCCCGGCGCGCGAACTGTCGGACTTCGGCTTCGCCAATGCCGACCCCGATCCGTCTGCGGAGTCGCTGGACGAGGCGCAGACCAAAATCAAGGCTGCACTGGCAGCGCTGGCCTGACCACGGTGTGCTGGGTGTCGGCCCGCAGCCGCCGCAACACGCCGAAGCCGTCCATGCCGGGCATCATCACGTCGAGGATGACCGCGTCGGGACGTATCTCGCGGGCCTTGTCCAGCGCGGCCGGACCGTTGGAGGCGGTGTGGACTTCGAAGCCCTGAAACTTGAGGCTCACCGAGAGGAGTTCGACGATGTTGGTCTCATCGTCGACGACGAGTACTCGGGCCTCTGGGACAGATTCTGGGAGTGCAGCCATGGCCATCGCCCAAATGTCTCCCAATTTCCTGGCAATGAAGCCGTAGGGCAGCTGTCAACTTCCTCTGAGTCCTAGTGTGCTTCCTCAACTGGCACGGTGGTGCCGGATTGCTGCACCCATACACTGAGGTGATGAACCTGGCCAAGAACCTGGTCGACCTGGCCGTCGCGCCCGCCCGAATCGGGCTCGCTGCCGCGGAGGCCGGCCTTGACGTCGCCGCTGGCGCGGTTGGGCTCGCCCAGCGGGCCGTCGGTCAGGCGAACGCGGGAGCGAGAGCAGGATCGGGTTCGGTCGCGCACATGCTCGGCATCGACGAGGCCGTCGAGCGGGCGAACCGGCTGGCCAGGCTGATGGACGAGGACCAGCCGCTGGGCCGGGCGCTGACGCCGGGCGGCCCGATCGACCGGCTGCTGGCGCCCGGCGGCGTGGTCGACAAGGTGACGATGCCGGGCGGCGTACTGGACCGGCTGACGCAGGACGACGGCGGGCTGATGCGGGCCATCGAGCCCGGCGGCCTGGTCGACCAGCTGCTCGACGAGGACGGTCTGGTCGAGCGGTTGCTCGCCGAGGACGGTCTGGCCGACCGGCTGCTCGCCCCCGGCGGACTGGTCGACAAGCTGACCGCGAGGAACGGGCCGCTGGAGCAGTTGGCCGACGTCGCCGACACCCTCAACCGGCTCGCGCCGGGGCTCGAGGCGCTCGAGCCGACGATCGAGGCGTTGCGTGAAGCCGTCATCGTGCTGAGCCAGGTGGTCAACCCGCTGAGCAACATCGCCGACCGGATTCCCTTCCCCGGCCGGCGGCCGCGTCGGTCGTCGTCGACGCCGGTGCGCTCACAGCGGGTCATCGAAGCCGACGAGTAAACCGTTGGGCCGTCTTCGATAAGGTGGTGCCCGCAGGCCTCCTTAGCTCAGTGGTAGAGCGTTCGCCTTGTAAGCGGAATGTCATCGGTTCAATCCCGATAGGAGGCTCCGATTCGGGGGCGGCCACTTGTCAGTGGCCGATCGTAACGTCGGCGCATGAGGCAATGTCGCGGCTGTGGCACCGAACTCTCGAAGCGCAGCCAGAAAATCTACTGCGGCAACGCATGCCAGGCATCGGTCCGTCGCGACAACTCCATCAAACGCTGGCTCGAAACCGGCGACGCGTGGATCGGGACTCGCCAGGTTCATTACATCCGGCAGTACCTCTTCGACGCGCAATCGGGCTGCTGCGCGGTGTGCGGCGGAGCAAGCACATGGCTCGGCCTACCACTGGCCTTGGTGTTGGACCACATCGACGGCGACCCGACGAACAACCGACGGGAGAACCTGCGGCTGGTGTGTCCGAACTGCGACTCTCAGCTTCCGACGTTCAAGAGCCGTAACCGTGGGAATGGACGCCACTACCGTCGGCAGCGCTACGCCGGCGGCCAGTCGTACTGACGGCGTGGCTTCCCTGTCGGACAGGAAACCCTTCCCTTTCACGCCTGGAATATGGCTTCTCAGCGATTACAGAACCCCCACGTGATCACGATGATTTCCCTCATGGTCACGTACTCGGAGCTACCGCAACCCAACCGATTCCCGTTGGTGCGCGTATCCGATTCTGGCCCATGGCTTTTGGACCGCAGCCGTCGGGATAAGGAGTAGCCGAAATGGACGCGGAGCTGATGCAACAGTATCGAAGGCGCCGGCAACGGAGCGGCCGCGGAAGCGGATGGCAGCCCGGGCGCTACCGGGATGACCGCAGGACCACACAGGAAGGAAATGAGGACGTCATGATGCCACTCACACCGGGCGGACAGATCGATGAACTGCGCCGTCTACTAAAAGAGTCGGAGCAGCGTCGCCAGGCCGCCGAACTCAAGCTCGCCGATCGCGAACGCCAACTCGGCACCGCACGCCAATCGATCGCGACCCAGGATCACCGCATCGAGCGAATGACCGCCGAACTCGCGCGGCTGCGGGGTGCGGTAACGGCAACCGTGATCGACTCCTACGCGCTCGACTTCCCGAACTTCTTCAAGAGCACCAGCGAGCGCTGACGCCCGACGGCTTACCAAACCGACAGGAATATCTTCCCCCTCCGGAGTGGACTCTGGCTTCCCGGCGATTACGGAACCACTCCCCGATCACAACGATGGTGCTCATGACTACGTACTGCGAAGAGACGATCAGCCTTCGCCCCGGCCTGGCCGAAGAAACGGTCCGATTCGGCGCCATGCCACTCGCGCAGAGCGCCCGCACGGTGCGTACCCGCGTACTCGATCGCCCCGTGCACCGGCCAGACCCGCGGCACCACGCCCATCGGGCAGACCCGCGTCGACACGACCGCACCAAGGTGCTGCACGAGCCCACGAAGCGGCTGGCGCTACACGAGCACGTCACGAAGCGGCTGGCGCTACACGAGCCCACGGAGCGGCTGGAGCACAGCGATCGGACGGCGCCGGGCACCCCGAAGCCCGCCGAACAGGCCGCCGAAGCGCAAGGTCTGTTCTCCCCGCCGAGCGACAACGAGGTCTACTCCTACTTCGGGGCGCAGATGCGATGGGTGCAGCTCCTGCTGATGGGCGCTTACGTTCTCGCGGGATGGAGTCTGCTGCATTTTGCACTCGCGTCGATCGCCATTTTGTGGCCCATGCTGATCGTGCTGGGGCTCAATGCGATTGGCACCGTACTGTCATCGCTGACCAGCTTCAACACCAGGCGGTTATCGGCGAAGACACACCGCGCGCTTGTCGAGGGCTGGGCTCCGTCGGGCCCGGCACCGAGCATCGATGTCTTTCTTCCCACCTACGGAGAGGACGTGGCGGTCCTGCGCAACACGTACACCCATGTCAAGGCGATGGAGTGGGCGGGCAGGGTCGCAGTTCACGTCCTCGACGACGGCGATCGCAGCGAGGTCCGGGACCTGGCAGCACAGTTCGGATTCGACTACATCGTCCGCCCGAATCGTGGGCACCTGAAGAAGGCAGGCAACCTTCAGTACGCCTTCAGCCGCACGTCGGGCGACCACATCGTGATTCTGGACGCCGATTTCTGCCCGCGTCCCGATTTCCTGCGGCACTTGGTGCCGTACATGGATGACCCGACCGTCGGCATCGTGCAGAGCCCGCAATACTTCGACAGCGGCGAGAAAATGAACTGGATTCAGCGCACGGCCGGCTCGACTCAAGAGTTGTTCTACCGCTGGATCCTGCCGTCGCGGGACCGGTTCAACGCTGCGATCTGCGTCGGCACCTGCGCGCTGTATCGCCGCAAGGCCCTCGAGACCACCGGCGGATTCGCGCAGATCGAGCACAGCGAAGACATTCACACCGGGCTGCATTTGATGCAGGCCGGCTTCCAGACCCGCTACGTGCCCATCGTGGTCTCCCGCGGCCTGTGCCCGGAGGACATGGCGGGCTTCCTGAACCAGCAGTACCGGTGGTGCAACGGGTCGCTGGTGAAGCTGCACAACGCGAAGCTTGACGGCTCGCGCGTGAAAATGACCCTCCGGCAACGACTCTGCTTCTGGTCCGGCCTGTTTTACTACATCACCACCGCTGTCAACGTCGTCGCGCTCTACCTTCCGGGCATGATCATGGCCGCGTTTTTCCCGACCGAGGTCCAGCCCTCGCAGTTCGTGCCCTTCCTCGCCGGACTTTGGGTGTATCTGGTGGTGATTCCGGTGGTGTCCAAGAGCCGCTGGCGGTTTGAGGTCCTGCGCCTGCAGATGGCCTACAGCTACGCCCACCTCATCGCCATCGTGCACAAACTGCGGGGCCGCTCGGCGGGATGGGTTCCCACCGGCGCGATGAATCGCTCCAACCCCCTGGCCCGCAGCATCAGCCGCGTTGGCGCCGTTGCGATCATCCTGTCGCTCGTGCCGTTCTGGGGTGTGGTCGCCTACGACATCCACGTATATGGGGTGCGCCAATTCTGGCTGATGGCGATGTTCGTCGGCCTCTACACCTATCTCGCCCTGCCGTTGCTCGTCGAGTTCGTCAAGGTTCTCGTGCCATCACTCGGCAAGCGCCGCAAGTCCCGGACTGACGACGCCGCAGCACCGCCAGCCCAAGACGGCCCTGCGCCGAAGCGGCGCAATCCACATCGGATCTCCGCCTATGAGGCGGTGTGCTACACGCTAGCGCTGGGAATGGCCGCAGCCGTCGCGTCCGGGTGGTTCGATCTGATGATCCCGTGGAGCTCCTGAGTCCGACGGTCAGGGTATCCGCTGAACCGAACCTGTTGTAAAACAACAGGTTCGGTTGGCTGTCGAGGACCCGTTGGGGACCGGGCCTTACCCCGGGGATACGAAATCCTTCCCTTTCAGCAGTGGGATCTGGCTTGCCGGCGATTACGCCCGACCTGGGCGAAACGCGACGATGTCCTCATGACGAAGTACTGGGAAGAACCGACCGTGAGGTATCGCCCTGCGCCGAACAACGCGACGGCCGTCACCGAGAGGATGCGGCCGCTTCCGCGCATGTACCGTCCCGCCCCTGCCCCAGTACCGCCGCAACAGCGCATGGACGAACAACCGACCACCGTCGTCCCGACCCAACCGGACAAGTCGACGACTGAGATCAAGAAATCGGGAAACCAGTTCTTCAACGACGTCGAGGGCCTGCGAGGCATTGCGGTCGCGCTGGTCGTGCTGTTTCACGCCGGGGTGCCGCACATGGCCGGCGGCTTCGTGGGCGTCGACGTGTTCTTCGTCATCTCGGGGTTCCTGATCACCGGGCTGCTCCTGCGCGAGTTCGAGCGCAACGGCCGGGTGTCGTTCAGGGGCTTCTACGCGCGCCGCGCACGCCGCATCATTCCTCCGGCGGCCGTGACCATCATGGCGACAGCGATCGCCGTGTGGTTCCTGATGCCGATGCTCTCGGTCTTCCGCCAGGCACTCGATCTGCTGGCCGCAACGATGAACATCGCCAACTGGCGCTTCATTGCTGCGGGCAAGGACTACCTCGCCGGGGCGTCAGACGACAGCGTTGCCACGCACTTCTGGTCGCTTTCCATCGAGGAACAGTTCTACTTCATCTGGCCCGTACTCTTGGTCGCGCTGGCCGTGCTGGCCAAGCGCATGCGATGGTCCACCCGCATGGTCGTCGGCTGGGGAATCGCCGTGATCATCGCCGCCTCCATGCTGGCGTCGCTGCATTACACGGCCAGCGACCCCACCCTGTCCTACATGGCTACCCACACGCGCGCATGGCAATTCGGCGTCGGCGGAATCATCTCAGTCGTCGGCCCGCTGCTGACCGGCTTGATCACAAAATTGTGGGTACGAGTTGCGATGTGGGTGCTCGGTTGGGCCGGACTGGCGGCAGTGCTGTTATCGACGGTGGCCTACGACCACACCACGCCCTATCCGGGCGTCGCCGCGCTAGTGCCGACGGTCGGAGCCGCCGCGATCATTGTGGCCGGACAGGTGGCGTCCTCCAGCCGGCCGGCGATCGGATGGTTCCTCTCGGCGCGCCCCTTGCGGTGGCTCGGCAAGGTCTCCTACGGCTGGTATCTGTGGCACTGGCCCGCCCTGGTGCTGTTCAAGAGCTACACCCACAACAACAGCTGGCCGACGTTGGCGGGCGTGACCATGGTGGCGCTGGTGCTGGCATGGGCCTCCACCGCACTTCTGGAACGCCCGATCATGTCGTCGGGCGAACTGAAGCGAAACCTGCAGGCGTCGCTGTCGGTCGGTTTCACCGGCACCATCGCGGCAGCCGCGGTGACGATGACCCTCGGTGTCCTGGCGGTCAACCTCGCCAGCGGCGCGGCTTCATCCAATGCGTCGGTGAGCTTCGAATCGGTCTTCGGCGCCGACACCGGCGCGAAATCGGGACCTGTCACACCCAACCCGTTCAAGGCGTTCGACGATCGGCCCGAACGCGACGAGTGCCTGGTTCCGCTGGGCGAGCGCGCACAACCGAGCACCTGCGTGGATGGCCCAGCCGACGGTGTGCCTGCGGTGCTGTTCGGCGACAGCCATGCACAGCAGTGGCTGCCGGTGGTTCAGGTCATTGCCAAGGAAAACAATTGGCGGCTCAACCAATTCACCAAGGCGGCATGCCCGGTAGCCGCGCTGCAGCCCAGGGACGGCCGCACCGACCCGTTCACGAAGTCAGACTGCCTCGGCTGGCGCGATGACAGCATCAAGGCGATCATCGCGCTGAAACCCAAGTACATCGTGATCAGCTCACTGTCCACGTATGTGCCCGACTACCAGGAGTTCAAGACCGCCTGGGATCAGACGTTGAACCAATTGCGGTCCACGGGCGCGAAGTTGATCTACTTGCGGGACACGCCGTACCCGAACAAGAACATGCCTGAATGCATCTCGGGCGCCACCGACAACTGGTCCGCGTGCGACTTCGAGCTGAACAACACCCCGCGAACGGAACCCATTGTCACCGACCAGGTTCGAGGCCAGAACCTCGACATCCCGGTGCTCGACCTCAACGCATACCTGTGCGAGAGCAACAAATGCCGCGCGGTTCGCAACGGCACATTGCTCTACCGCGACGACTCCCACCTGACAGCAACCGCCGTCAAGGCACTGCTGCCCGCGGTCCAAGCGCAGATCCGTGATAAGGGAATCGACCTCAGCGGTCGCTGACTTCGGCGGGGTAAGCGCTCAGCCGTCCCGTAGGGTGTCTCTGCCGGAAAAACTTTGACGGTCGGAGGCGTCGTTGCCCAGCGAACAGGCGGCGAAGGTGTCGCGGCGCGGCCTGCTCGCATCGATCCCCCTGGCGGCACTCACCATGATGGGCGCGGGCGGATGCCAAGAATCCGAACCGAGCCAGCCAAGCCAACCTCGGCCGTCACGCCAGTTCGGGCTGGCGGCAACCGACCTTGACGACGGGTCGGTGCAGCGGTCCCAGGCCGCCGCGCAGCAATTGGGCAAGCACTTGGACACCCTGACCGTCTATGAGGCGTTCGTCTGGGAGAGGTCGCTGCCCACCCAGTTTCTGGACGCCGCCGCCGCCGCAGGCTGCATTCCGGAATTGACGTGGGAACCGTGGGATCCCCGCGCGGGCAAGCACCAGGCGGCCTATACGGCGGGACAGATCGCAGGTGGTCGATACGACACTTACGTGCAGGACTGGGCCGAGCAGGCGGCCGCCTACGACAAGCCGTTCCGGCTTCGGTTCGCCCACGAGATGAACGGAGACTGGTACCCCTGGGCGGTGGGATCACCGGGCGGATCGCCGCAGGACTACGTCGCGGCGTACCGCAGAGTCCGCGGCATATTCGACGACGCGGGCGCCGAGCACGTGGAGTGGGTGTGGTGCCCGAACGTCATCGTCAACGGCAATGCCGAGGCGATCTCATCGTGCTTTCCCGGCGTCGACTTCGTCGACATCGTCGGCGTCGACGGCTACAACTTCGGCGATCGGCCGGGCCACCAATGGACCGAGCCCGCTGAGCTTTTCGGCTCTACCTTGACCCTTGTCGCCCAACTCGGCCAGGGCAAACCGGTGTGGATCAACGAGGTCGGCTGCGGCGACCAAGGCGGCGACAAGGCCCGCTGGATCTCTGATTTCATCAGCTGGCTTGCCGGCACCGACCTCCACGGGCTGATCTGGTTCGAGGTCGACGGCAACCCCGATGCGCCCGACTGGCGGCTGACGAGTTCGGCCGCAACCACCGCTGCCGCAAAGGCCGCACTGGCATCCTGGTAGCGCGGGCCGCCGACGGCAATCGCACCAGCGAAAACCGCAGTGCTGCCGGCTAATTCGCCATATATCAACAGTTGCCGACAGCAGGGACGCCAGCGAAGCGGTCTGCGATCCATTGGCCCAACAGCGCGCCCGGATCCAGTTTGTGGCCCTGCCCTTCCATGCGGACCCGCAGAATGGTGTCGCCGCGGGCGCAGGCCCGGCCCATCGCGACCTCGGTCCATTCCGGGGGAACGGTCTGGTCGGATCCGCCATAGATCGCCAGCAGTGGAATTTTGGTTGGCTGCTGGGGCAGCGCATATGAGGTGAGCCGCTCCCGCAACCGGTCGGCCGCTGCCTGCGACGACGGCTTGGCGTCCGAGCCGGTGAACTTGCCGGCCAGGGCCTCCTTGCCTTGGGAAGCCGGCGGTCGGCAGGCGAGCAATGTCGACTTTTCGTCGCTGAGCACGCCGTGCAGGTAGTCCTTCGGATCGATCGTCTTGTCGACCGATGCCAGACCCTCGATCACATTCGGGTACAGGAACATCTGGTCATTGGTCAACGTCGAGGTTTCGGCACGCTGCACCAGCCCGGACATGTCCGCCGTGGGAACCAGCGCCGCGGCGCCGAGCAGATCGGTGCCCTGCCCGTAAGCCTCGAAATATTCGGCGGCCGCCCAGGAGGTCTCGCCGCCCTGCGACGATCCCAATGCCACCCAGCGCGACGACAGCTGCGGCACCACCGTGCGGGCGGCTCGCACCCCGTCGATGAGGTTGAACGCGGCCGACTTTGGCTCCAGGTACGCATGAGATGTCGCCGCATCCTCGCTTGACGCGGCGGACTCGCCCAGACCCGCATAGTCGGTGTATGCCACCGCGTAGCCGAGGTTGACCTGGATCGCCACCGCAGTGGTGTCGCCGAGCAGGCGGGAATCCGCGGTTGGCCCGCAGTCGGGGGTGACCCCAACGGTTCCATGGGCGTAGCCGATGACAGGCCATCCTCCGGGCGGCGGCTCGCCGGGTGGGGTGAACACCGCGCCGGACACCACGGTGGGCGAACCAGTGATACCGGATATCGAGCGGTAAACCATCGTGTGTGCCGTTGAGCCGGCAGGTAGCGCGCTCAAATCGAACGTCGTCTGGGCCGATGAGCTCACCACGGTGCCACGAGCAGCCAAATCACCGGCGGCGATGGTTGGCGTCTGCCGCGTGTAGTTCAGTTCCTCGGGCCCCGTGCTGGAAGGGGTGGCGGGTTGCGACGCGCCGCACGCGGCAACCACGGCACATGCGAGCACGCTGCCGAGCCGCTGCACGAACCTCAAGACCATGTGTGACCCCTCATCCTTGAGCACGAGGATGGCATAGGCGGCAGCCTTCAGAGGCTTTTCACGCGCTTGCATCTGCACGGGTCGGCCGGTGTTCGCCCTTGGTAGCCGCACCGCGACCGGTCGGCATTGCAGTAGCGGCGCTACTGCGCCGGTCGGGCCTCCGGCGAGTGACGATCACCAGCATGACACCGGTGCTGCGGTTCCGGGGGTCAGTAGGACGTACCGCAGGGGCGACGAACAGCTACCCGCGCTCGTCGACTTCGGTTTCACCCTTGACGCGGGTGATTTCGTCGTCGTCACCGGCCCCTCCGGGGCAGGTAAGTCGACCATGCTGCATGCGGACGCTCCGTTCCCCAACCCCTACGAGCGCATCGACTCGATGTTCGAGGATCTCGTGCGCGCGGTCGAACTGCCCGATCCGACAGCCCAAGCGAAAGCTCGGCGCCGACGGGATTCCACGCGGGCCGTTTCGAACATGCGCGAGGCAGGCAATACTGCCTGACACACGATCGACGGCACAGCCTCGCGAAGGGAAGACATGTCTCAGGCGGCGGAGTCAGGGCCCGAGGACCAGGCCAACGAGCCGGCTGAGCTCACGTTCGACGAACACCTGCACCCCGCGCGACCCGGCGCGCTGCGGTTTCGTCCGCGGGTCCGCACGCCGTTCACGCGCCGCTCCTTGAGCCAGGACGGAACTCCGACGGGCGACAACCCCGCCTACGTCTCATGGCTGCTGAGCCAGTCGATGCTCGCGGACGCGAACGAGATCAGCCAGCAGTTCTCCGGCCAGGGGTCGATGTGGCAGAACCCCTACGCCACGCCGAGCCCGCGCGGCGCGGTGGAGACCGCCTCGGTGTGGTTCACCGCGTATCCGCTGTCGTTGATCACCCGCGCAGATGAGTCGTTCCTGAAAGCGATGGCCGACGAAGACATGTGGAAGGCGTTCGCCGAAATCGGCATCGAGGCCATCCACACCGGACCCGTGAAGCGGGCGGGCGGGCTTTCCGGTTGGGAGCAGACACCGAGTGTCGACGGCCACTTCGATCGCATAAGCACACAGATCGACCCGGCGTTCGGGACCGAGGAGGAGTTCCGCAGCATGTGCGGCACCGCCGGTTGGTACGGCGGGACGATCATCGACGACATCGTGCCCGGACACACCGGCAAGGGTGCGGACTTCCGCCTCGCCGAGCTGAAGTACGCCGACTACCCCGGCATCTATCACATGATCGAGATCGATCCCCGCGACTGGGAACACCTGCCCGACGTGTCGCCTGGCGAGGATTCGGTGAACATCGACGCGGCGACCGAGGAGTGGCTCGACAAGGCCGGCTACATCATCGGCAAGCTGCAGCGCGTGATTTTCTACGCCGAAGGGGTCAAGGAGACCAACTGGAGTGTCACAAGGCCGGTCGTCGGCGTCGACGGGGTCGAACGCCGCTGGGTGTACCTGCACTACTTCAAGGACGGGCAACCGTCCATCAACTGGCTGGACCCGTCCTTCGCGGGCATGCGCCTCGTCATCGGCGACGCCCTGCACTCGCTGACCGACCTGGGCACCGGTGGACTTCGCTTGGACGCCAACGGTTTCCTCGGGGCGGAGAAGACAGCCGCAGAGGACAGTGCCGCGTGGTCGGAGGGCCATCCCTTGTCTGAGGCGGCCAACCATCTGATCGCCAGCATGGTGCGGAAAGTCGGCGGCTTCACCTTCCAGGAGCTCAATCTCACCATCGACGACATCCGCGAGATCGGCGAGGCCGGCGCGGACCTCTCCTACGACTTCATCAACCGCCCGGCGTACCACCATGCCCTGGCGACCGCGGATACCGAATTCCTGCGCCTGACGCTGCGCACCACACTCGAGCTCGGTGTCGACCCGGCCTCGCTGGTGCACGCACTGCAGAACCATGATGAGCTGACCTACGAGCTCGTGCACTGGTCCGCGGGCCATCGCGACGACGTCTACACCTACAAAGGCGAGGAACTCACCGGCGACGCCCTCGGTGACGTCATCCGCTCCGACCTGACGGAGCAGTTGACCGGTGAGAATGCCCCCTACAACCTCGTTTTCACGACGAACGGGATTGCGTGTACGACGGCGACGGTGATCGCCGCGACGCTCGGTGTCACCGATCTCGACGAGATCGGCGATGTCGACAGGATCCGGAGGGCTCACCTTCTCCTGGTGATGTTCAATGCGTTGCAACCGGGCGTCTTCGCATTGTCGGGCTGGGATCTGTGCGGGATGCTCACCCTGGATCCCTCAGATGTCGACGCACTGCTCCGAGGTGGCGACACCCGATGGATACACCGCGCCGCGCACGACCTCATGGGCGTGAACCCCTCAGCAACACAATCGTTGGCCGGAATGCCAAGGGGCCGAAGTCTCTACGGCTCCATTCCCGGACAGCTCTCCGATGACACGAGCTTTCTGCGTCAGCTCGGGGCGATTCTGAAGGTGCGCTCGCACTACGGGATCGCCACCAGCCGCCAGATCGACATTCCCGAGGTCTCGCATCGCGGGATGCTCGTGCTCGTCCATGAGTTGGCGGGCGAGGGCCGCTATCAGCTCACTGTGCTGAACTTCGCCGACGACGACGTCGCCGGAACAGTGCGCAGCAAGAAGCTTCCGCCGGGAAGCAGGGTCTCAGACATGTTCACCGGCAGGGAGTTCACGCATGTCGACGATCTGCACAGCTTTTCGGTTGAGATGCCCGCACACCACGGCATGTCGCTGTTGGTCGAAGCCAGTACGGAAGAAGACTCCGACGACGCCTGACGGGGGCGTTTACCGCCGCTCGTCAGAGATTGTGCGACACCATCGGGTGGTGCGCCTCGCAGGTGTCGTCTTCGCACAGCCAGATCGTGAGCTGTTCGGCCCCGCCGCGCCAGGTGTCGATCCACACCTCGGACTCTTTCGCCGGCCCGCCACATACTGGACATGCACACGCCGAACCATTGGTCGAATGCAGCATCAGGCTCTCCCCCTCTGAGCGGCATTTCAACGGGCGCACATTTTTTGACGCCTGAGTTATTCGAGCACCGCTTGTCGAGAAACCCGTTCGTAGCGGTGAACGCGCCGCTCGACATGTTTGCCCGCTCTCGAATATCGCAAACAAGAACCCGGCTGTCGTCACAATTGGCAAAGTCGACACGAAATTCTTTCAAGGCGGGCTGACGCGCTACAGACCAAAGAGTTTCAGCCGCGGCGTCACTTCACCTCTGACTCGAACTCCCCGTTGCGACATCGCGGTCTTATGCCATGACCACAGCTGCTCTACCGGCAGGGACCCCGCTCACCATCTCGCGGGCGACCCGCATGGTGCCACGGGTGGCCGTTCAAACGGAGTCATCATGAGTGATCGAATAGCGGCATTATTCCCATCCGCGCGCCGACGTCGACGGCGTCAGTATTGACGCCCAAGAGATGAACGTCGCATTCCAGCGTCCTTTTGCTGCCTGGTCCGCTTTTCACGGCCTCCCAACTCCATTCCCTACTGGAGTTCTCCATTCCGTCGGTCGTGATCAGGCATCTGACGCGGCAGGGCGGCGGCGAGGGAGCCAAGTGCAGTAGGTCGCTACTGCGCCCTCCGCGGGATAGGCGGGTGACGATCGATCGGTGACAATCTCGATGAGCAGGCCGAGCGTGGAGCCGGTGTTGCAGCTCGCGGAAGTCAACAAGACATACCTTCTGGGCGATGCGCAGACGAACGTGCTCGCCGACTTCGATTTCGCTCTGGCCGCAGGGGAATTCGTCGTCGTCACGGGGCCGTCGGGGGCGGGCAAGTCGACCCTGCTGCACATCGCAGGCGGATTGGATGCACCGGACAGCGGCACTGTGTCGGTGAACGGTCGGAACGTGTGGTCGATGAGCGCCGGTGCCCGAGCCGCGTTCCGGCGGCGGAACCTCGGGTTCGTGTTCCAGTTCTTCAACCTGGTGCCGATGCTGACCGCGGTGCAGAACGTATCGTTGCCGCTCGTCCTGGACGGCATGGCCGCACGGGCGGCGGACGCGCGCGCCCATGAGCTGCTCGGGCGGGTCGGGCTGGGCAACCGCGCGGGGCACCGGCCCGCCGAACTGTCGGGCGGGCAGATGCAGCGCGTGGCGGTGGCGCGCGCGTTGGTGGCGCGGCCCTCGCTCATCCTCGCCGACGAACCGACCGGGAACCTTGACAGCCATTCGTCGGCCGAGGTCTTGGGCCTTCTGCGGTCGTTGTCGGACGAGGACGGCGCTGCCGTCGTCATGGTGACCCACGACCGGACCGCGGCGCGCTACGGCTCCCGCGAATTGCATCTCGTCGACGGGCACGCATTCACAGGCGACGTCGCCGCGCCCGCAGGTGAGCGGTGAAGCGCAGAGGGCGCGCCGGATTCACAACCTTCTGGCGCATTCACCTCGCCGCGTTGATCGCCGACTGGCGCCGCACGCTGCTCACCGTCATCGGTGTCGCGCTCGGAGTGACGGTTGTCCTCGGAGTACTCGTTCTCAAATCCGAGCTGACCCGCCCGTTCGACTCATTCGGTCCGTCGCTCGCGCACGCCGCCGATGCCGGAGTCATCGAAGTCACTCCGAACATCAGCGGCCGATTGCCGACCGGGACCGTCGACCGACTGCGCGCCGAGGTGCCGGGAGCCGAGGCGGTCATTCCGGTGGTGGCCGGTTTGACGCCCGTGGACGTCGCGGGCGGGTCTCACGGGTTCTTCCTGCTCGGCGGTTCGTGCCAGATCGAGCTGCTGGTCGGCTCATTCGACTGCGAGCAGCGCGCCCGCGCCGTCACGCCCGCCGACGGGCCCGGTGTACCGCTGCAGATACCGGCGGCCATCGCCGCGAAGCACGGCTTGGCACTCGGCGACGAGTTGAGTATCCCGGGGCTGCCCGAGGGCTCGGCCCACCTCGGCTGGACGTTCGAGGAGTTCGACCGCGTCGAGGGCATCAACGACGGCTATGTGCTGTTGGCCCCATCCATCGATGTCGCCGCAAACATGCTCGGCTCTCCCGGCTACGCAACGGCTGCGTTCGTCCTGCCTCGTCACGGAGCTGACATCGTCGCAGCGGTCGACCGCGTTATCGCGAGCGTCGCAACAGCTGGGCCGCCTCGCCCACGTCAACCCGCCGTGTTCGAGAACGCAACGCAGAGCTTCAACCTGAATTTGTTGTCCGGCATTCTGATCGGCTTCCTCATCTCTCTGAACACCGTGCTGTTGGCCGTCGAGGACCGTCGTGCGGTGATGGGAACCATCGGTGCCATCGGTGCCAGGCCGATCGGGCTGCTCGGCGGGATGCTCGGCGAGGGCGCGGCGGTGGGTGTACTCGGCGGACTATTAGGGGTGCCGAGCGGATTCCTCCTCGGTAAGTACCTGGTGGAACGCTTCGGACAAGCCATGCTGGCAGGCTCCGGCGGCAGCGTCGCCACGCATTTCTCACCGAGTCTGATAGTGGTCGGGGCGGCGGCGGGCATGGTCGCTGGGGTCCTCGCGATGACCGGACCTGCCTTTCGATTGTTCCGTGAGGGACCGCTCGCGTCGATGGGGAGCGTCGGCGGAGTGCGGCGTGCGAGGAGGATCCCGGCGTGGCCGTTGTTCGTTGGGGTGGCTGCGCTGGTGGGAGCTGTCATCTTGTTGCGAGTCTTCGAGCACGGGTCGCTGCCGCTTAACGCAGGGATCAACGGAATGGCGTTGGGGTTGTGCGGGGTTGTGTTGGTGACTGCATGGGCCGCTCCGCGGGCGGCCGCGCTCGCGACCGCGTTGCTGACCGCCGTGCGCCCTGCGATCGGTCGCCCCCTTGGGGCCGACGTCCGGCGCTATGCGCTGCTGTTCGCACTTTCAGCCGCACTGCTCACCGAGGGCACCAGCGGCGCCATCGGATCGCACAGTATGCAGCTGCTCGGTACCGCGCAGATGGCCGCGCAGAAGGCCGACCGACTACCCACCGCGCTGTTGGTCGCCTCGCAATCGGTACTCGACCAGCGCGACGGCTGGCTCTCCGACGTCACGTTCGGCATGGTCGCCGACGCCGCCGAGGGCCGGAGCGTGTCGTCGCGTTGGCGATCCACGATCTCCTCGGGCACCTTGTCGCGCATCGTCGCCGGTGTCACGCCGGGCGATTGGTACAGCCGGGCGCTGTACGAGCCGACCGATGTTCCTGACACGTTCTGGCGGGGTTTGCACGAGGGCGGCATCGGGCTGAGCGAGATCGCTGCAGGCCGGCTGGGTGTTTCCGCGGGCGACACCGTCGAGTTGCCAACTGTGTTCGGGCCGAAGCGGTTTGAGGTGGCGGGGATCTTCCAGCCACGAATGATCAACGACGCCGCGGTCGGAGACATCGTCCTGGCATCCGACAGTCTGGCTCGTTCTGAGTGGGCTGCGGTCCGCGACCAGATCGCGGTGAATTATTCGTCGTCCGTCGACGCATCCGAGCACCGCTCGCAACTGCTCGACGTCGGCCCTGGCTTGACCGTGTACGACAACGCGCAGTGGCGCACTGAGGCAACCGCTGGAATCGCCCGGTTCCTCGAACCGTTCTCGATCGCCGGCTACGTGGTGATGGTGGCCGCCGGCTTGAGCCTGTTGAACGTGTTCTTGCTGGGTCTCGTGCAACGCAAGCGTGAACGAGCCGCGTTGCGCGCTATCGGAATGACAGCCGGGCAGGAACAGTGCGTCATCCTCGCGAATGCGGGCATGCTCGGCATATTGGTCGCTGGACTCGCCATGCTCGGAGGACTGGGCGTCACCTATCTCTGGTCACTAGGTTCACCGGTGTTCTACGGCATCAAAATCGAGTGGGCCGCGCTGCCCGTGGCGCTCCGCACAGGGGTGGCAGCCGTTTTCCTTCTCGTCCTGTTGGCAGCGGTCTATCCCGTCATCCACGCGCGACGACTGGAAGCGGTCGACGTGCTGCGAAGCAGTTGATCAGCAGCGACGAGCTAGACGTGCACTTCGCGGTGCAGCTGCGGAATGTCGTCGTCCGCGTGCCGGAACTTGCGCAGGTGCTCCTGAATCTCGCGACTCGCCATCGCGTCGAACTCTCTGCGCGGCAGCGTGACCCGAAAGACCAGCCCCTTGCCGTCCATCCCTTCGATGAGCACCCCGTACCCTGCAACCGGCACGCTCAGCACCGCGCAATGGGTGACGGGCGTGCCCTCGAAGCAGATGCGATGCACGCCGAAGCCGCTCACGTTCGTGATGAGCGGATTCCACCGGGTCGGATTGAAGCCGCTGGCCACGCAGCGCGCGCCACGCCAGTTGCCCACGGACTCCAGAAACGTCTGATTGATGCGCATGTCGCAGTGTTCGTCGGCGAAGTGGTTCAGGCCGTTGCGGATGCTTTCGGCTATCGAACGCCCCGTCTCAC
Organism: Mycobacterium sp. ITM-2016-00318; assembly: GCF_002968285.2. NCBI lineage: Bacteria > Bacillati > Actinomycetota > Actinomycetes > Mycobacteriales > Mycobacteriaceae > Mycobacterium > Mycobacterium sp. ITM-2016-00318. Next base: position 4,761,735 of record NZ_CP134400.1, read on the forward strand.
CTTGCGTCATGTCGACGTTCAGCGCCGAAAGGATGTTTCCGACGAGCATCGGATCCAGGCCACACCGACTCCGCGTGTTCACCGGTATGGCGACGGTGCGACGCCGCACCGTCGGATCGGCGCTCATCAGCGCCTCGCATACGTGCCCGCAGACGGTGTCGTTGGCCGACAACCACATTCGGCTTCGGTAGGCGTCACGCATCCGGGTGATTTCGGCGTCGCCGAAGTACAGGCTCAGCGTCCGCAGCCTTCGCCCGTCCACGGCCAGGTGCAGCAGGCTGCGGGCAGCTTCGAGCAGCCCGAGGCAACGCACGCCCGGCTTCCCGGCCCCACCGGCGGGAAGATGCTCGTCGAGGTATGCAGCGCGGTCTTCGACGATCACCGGCTCGCGGATCGGCTCGCCCGAAACGGCGGCCGACCACGCATTCATCAACATCATCAAGGTAGCCATGTCGCCGATGGCATGGTGAAACGACACACCGATCGCGGTCGCACCGTCAGCGAGATGCGTGATTCGTACCTTGCACAGTGCGCCGAAGCCCCACCGTGCAACGGCGCCGTTCACTGGGTCGACGAGCCAGTCGCCGGTGTCCTCCGTCACCGATCGGATCGCCTCGTTAAGCCCGCGATCGGACGACGCTGACGTGAACGGCACGCCCTGGCCGCTGCACCGGATGTATAAAGCGCCGCGGACCAGGGTCAGCCGCCCTGCGAAGAGCGGGAGATTCGTCAGTGCTTGCCCGAACGCATCCGCCAGCACCCTTTCATCGAGCCGTCGCCGAAAGAAGAACACCAGGTGATTCGCGACGTTCGAGAGCACGATATCGGTGACATTGCAACGGATGTCGAGCCTTCGCACGTGCGTCGGCTTGATCGTCTGAGTCGACATGGTGAGCTACTTTCGGCGGGTGACTGTTACGAGGGCACCGCGTTTCGGGTAGAAGGTGACTCCCCGGAAATGCGCCTTCTCAGGGGCGGACGAATCGGTGTGGAGCTCGAAGTTCTGAAGCACAGTCCGCAGTACGATGTCGATTTCGTTCTGCGCGAAATCAGCGCCCATGCACCGGCGGGCTCCGTTTCCGAATGCCAGCCAAGCAAGCGCGGGCTGCTTGGTGCGCAGGAAGCGGGTCGGGTCGAATCTTTCGGGGTGGGGAAAGAGCTCCGGATTCTCGTGTAGATCGGCAAGGCTCACGAAGACGTTGTGGCCTCGCGGGATGCGCCACACGCCGAGATCGAAATGCGGAGCACTGACCCGGCGACCGGGAAGGTCAATGACGGGTCGTACCCGCAATACCTCCCATATCGTCGCTCGGCGCAGCTCCCTGCCGCCCTCGTCGACTTCCCTTATGAGCTCGGCTAGCGCGTTCGGGTGGCGCCGAAGCCTTTCGAACGTCCAGCTCAAGGCCGATGTCGTGGTCTCGTGGCCCGCACCGATGAGGGTCACCAGTTCGTCGCATATGTCTTGCCGGGACATGCCGGTTCCGTCTGCGGGCCTGCTGCGGAGCAGCAGCGCAAGAACGTCGGTTCGCTCGTCGAACCTCTGATCCGTTTCGGCCTTGTCGATCAGCGTCTCGATGACATCGTCGAAAGCCCTCCGAACCCTGTCCATCCGGCTCCACGGACTGAAGCGGCGAGACCGCAGTTTCGGCACCGGCATGAATTTCACCATCGCCGATCCGAATTTCGCATACCGCGGCACGATCTCACGCAGCGCAATGAGTTCGTCCCCTTCGGCGCCGAATATGGTTCGCAGGATCACGTTCAACGTGATCCTCTTCATCGGCTCGAGGATGCGAAACTCCGCGTTTTGGGGCCAATTCGCGGTTTCAGCCAGTGTCTCGTCGACAATGGTCGACTCGTGGAGGATGAGTGCCCGACCGTGAAAAGCGGATGCCAGAAGTCGACGGCGGTCGTGGTGGCCATCGCCGTCGAGCGCGAATATCGAACCGGGGCCGAAGAATCTGCTGAGGTTCGGCTGGTAGTTGGTCAGCACCTCGCTGCTCGCAGTGCATACCGACCTCACCAGGGCCGGGTCGGAAACCGCCACGCAACGGCCGAAGAAGGGCACGTAAAACTCGAAGACTTGTCCGTACTGCCTGAACCAGTACCGCATCGCTCCGCGGCGAAACAACGTCAGACCGACGCCCTGTAGCACCTTGGGTAAGCGCACTCGTGGTGGGTCCAGCATCGTCACCTTTTCGCACGGCTCGACCGTGACCTGATCGGTCATGCGAGGAATCGTCGCGCGCGTGCGGTGAGGTGCGCTCAGTAGTGCACTACTGCAATCCGTCCCGCGTCCATCCCGCCGCGGTCATGATGGCTTCGGGGGCTGGGTCGAGCGGAGGGAAGCATTGATGGGCAGACTGCATGCCGACGACCCGCGATACCGCCTCGCCGAGGTGCAGGACGCGCTGCTGCGCGATGTCCGTTTCATCGTCGGCATCAAGATGCACACCCAGGGCATGACGGTCGAGCAGGCGCAGGACATGTTCGCCCGTGATGCCTACCAACCCGCGCCGGTCGCCGAATCGGAGGCCAAACGCGGGACCTCGGATGCCACCTACGGCTACTACACGATGGGCAAGCTCATGATCCTCAAGTTGCGCGACGACTACGAGGAGAAGACGGGCGACTCGTACTCGCTGAAGGGCTTCCACGACGAGTTCATCCGGCTCGGGCCACTGCCCTTACCGCTGATCCGCAAGGCGATGCTGGGTGACATCGGCGATCCGTTCTAAAAGCGGGCGACCGATTGTTCCGAGTCGACGGCGGGTACAAGCTGAACAGCCGACTGACACCAGGGGGCGCGACGAATGGCACCGCACAAATCCGGGAGCTCTGAAGGCAGGCAGACGATCGTCCTCATCGTCGGACTGATCGCGGCCGTCGCGGTGATCGCGATCTTGACATCGCTGTTCATCATCAAGCCGTGGCAGAGCGACGACTACAAGGAATGCGTCGCGACGCTCGAGCAACTCAACGGCGGCGAGGATGTCCCCGACCCGATCATCGACACCGAGTGCAGTCGGTACGAGTAGCCGGCTGCCCGACTTGTCTCGACCAGTCGAAGCGAGGGGGTTTACGGGCTGGAGCTGATGGTCGAGCGGGGAATGGGCTGCGGGCCCATCGACTGCTGCTCCTCGGACAACCCGATGCACGCCCCGCTGTCATGCCCGGTGCACGGGACACCGTCGATCTCCGGGATGTCGGGATTGGCCGCGTTGGTGGTTAATCCGCTGTCATCGGGTGAGTTGGGCACCATGAAAGGGACGCACGTCGTGGTGTAGACGTCCTCTTCCTCGCCACCTGTGCACGCCGCGAGCGGCGTCGAGCCGCCCGCCATCGCAAGCGCAGCGACCGCCGGGCCACCGACGACCGCCAGGCCGATGCCTGCAGCGAGGATGAGCCGTCGAACCTGAAGCTGTACTACGGCCATGGGTACCGTCCTCATCTCGCGCTTCGATGATGCTCACCGCATTCTATGGAGCCGCATCCCGCGTCTCGGGATGAATCTCCGAACAGCCCATCCGTTCTGGGCGGCAAAGGAGATCCCTGATTCGGGAGAAAAATCGGGCGCAGGAGGTGCCATGCCGTGTCGCAAGGTTTAGGGTTTTGGGTGACAGAACCGTTGGGTACGCCGAGAAGGCGGAGTGCATAGCGGCCCCGCCTGGCGTCAAATATTCAATCTAGGGCGGTGGGGTCGAGTTGTTCATCGGCAGTCGAGTGTTCGCAGCTTCAGCAGTAATCGCATCCGCGGTCTTCGGTCCGTTCATCGGGGTTCCCGCAGCCTCGGCGGCGCCGTGCCCCGACGTCGAACTGGTCTTCGCGCGCGGGACGTTCGAGCCGGCCGGCGTCGGTGGAACCGGACAGGCGTTCGTTGACTCCCTGCGTGCCAAACTCGGCGACAAGTCACTCGACGTGTATCCGGTGAACTATCCGGCTTCGCTCGACTTCCAGACTGCGGCCGACGGTGTCATCGATGCCGGCAACAGGGTTCAGGCCACGGCGGCGGAGTGTCCGAACACCAAGATCGTTCTCGCCGGCTTCTCCCAGGGTGCCGCGGTCGCCGGATACCTGACCGCTGACTCGGTACCCAGCGGCTTCCAGATGCCCGCGGGCCTCACCGGACCGATGCCGCCCGCTGTCGCCGACCACGTCGCCGCAGTCGCGCTCTTCGGCAAGCCGTCGAGCGGCTTCCTGCAGATGATCGCCAACACCGCGCCGCCGATCACTGTCGGACACCTCTACTCGGCGAAGACCGCCGATCTGTGCATTCCCGATGATCCGATCTGCTCGCCCGCGGGCGGCGACAGCAATGCGCACAATCTGTACCCGGCCAACGGCCTGACAGATCAGGCCGCGGACTTCGTCGTGCAGAAGGTGTCGTCTGCGCCGAAGACCGAGGAAACCGCTAGGTAGGGTTGCCGCGCTCGTCGCAAGGCGCCTGCCGCGGCGACGCACCAGCTGACTTCACGAAACGGTGACCTCAGCCGCAGAGCGTCTCGGACAGTTCCCACAGCCGGTGCGCGCGGTCTGCATCGACCGCATACGCCACGACCGTGTCGCGGATTCTGCAGTCCGCCAGATACACCCCTCCGACGCCGTTCAGATCCGCGGCCACCGCCCCCCACACCTGTGTTGCCGCGCCCTGTTCGGGCGTCAGCACCTCCATCTTCGAAACATCGGTCTCTTCGGTTATCTCGCGTTGTTCGGGCATTGCGGTGATCGCGGCCACGTCCTCGCGTGACATGTGGCGCGCCAGGTTCGTCGCGACCATCCCGGGATGCACCGCATATGCGCGAACCCCGAAGTCGCACATACGCCCGTCGAGTTCGACGGCGTGCAGGATGTTGGCCGTCTTCGACGCTCCGTACGCGCGGAACTTGTTGTACTCACGGTGGTACCAGTTGGGGTCTTCGAGGTCGACGTCGGCGAGTTTGTGGCCGTCCGACGACAGGTTGACGATGCGGGCACCGTCGGCGGCCGCGAGCTTCGTCTCGAGCCGACGGGTCAGCTCGAAGTGGCCGAGATGGTTGGTGCCGAATTGCAATTCGAAGCCGTCGGAGGTGTGGCCGAACGGCGTGAACATCACGCCGGCGTTGTTCATCAGGATGTGGATGGCAGGCACCGCGTCGGCGATTGCCTGTGCGGCATCGCGCACGCCCGCCAACGATGTCAGGTCGACCGCCACCGTCGTGAGGCGCGCATCGCCGACGGCGTCTTGAATCCACCGCTCGGCACCGGTCAGTCCGGCATGGCTGCGACCGGTCAGTACGACGTGCGCCCCGACAGAGGCCAACGCCCGCGCCGATTCCCTGCCGAGGCCGGAGGTCGCGCCGGTGATCACGCACACCTTGCCCGTGAGGTCGGTCCCGTCGACGACGTCCATCGCCGTGGGCCGGTGCGACTCTTCGTTCAACCGCACTTCCCTTCGACGATCACGTCCGCCGGGCAAAAGGGCGGCGCGGTGAAGCTAGAGGAAGCGGCGGGTCGATCTGGCGACCGTGTAACCCGCTGAGAAGGTTTTCTCGATCACCTGACACTTGTTGTCGTGCAGGCACTCCAGTTCGAGAACGACGCCGCCGCCTGCCAGCGGTCTGCTCTCCAGGACTTTGTAATGCTGGCAACCGCCGTCGGCGTCATAGATGGGGTCACCGCAACGGACGTTCTCGATGGGCACTCGGTCCCCGACCTCGGAACTTGAAGACATATCCCCGAGGGTAGGCCGAGGGCCGGACGCCGAACGCGAAAACACGGCGAAACCGCCCGGAAAACTCGCGAGAGACGCAACCCTCACTGAGTGACCGGATGGAGTGTCGGCTGTCGGTCGACGCGCGCATACTCGGCTCATGGCCAAGCACAAACTGTTCTGCGTACCGGGAACCTGGGAGGCGGTGGCGGCGGCCGACGGCAATCCCGGCGGAATCACCCCCGGCGCCGAAATCGGTATGTTGCGAGGAATCACCGATCTCCTCAACCGCAACGTGTTCGACATCGTCTATGTGAATTATCCGGCCAGCTTCGGCCCGATCCCCGGCGGCGGGGAGGACCTGCTGACCGCACTCGGCAACCCGTCCTATCTGAAGTCACGCGATATGGGCGTCGCCGAGGTGAAGCGCCTCATCGGTGAACATCGGGGTTCGTTCGGCCTGCTGGGCTACAGCCAGGGCGGAGCCGTGGTCTCGCTCGTCGGGCGCGAACTGGTTTCGGGGTCGCTGACGGCGAGGCAGCGCGACTGCCGGTGGCTGCACGCCATCGCCTCGCCGCACCGCGGCCGGGGACGGACCTTCCACCTCGGAAACCGGCTGGCATACGAGGGCATCTCGGGGGACAACATCGTCAACTCCGGGACCATCGACTGGTTCGACTACTGCCTGCCAGGAGACATCTACGGCAACGCGGACATCCGCGGCACGTATCTGAAGCAGGGCTACGACCTCGTCACGCCGCTCTCGCTGATGGATCCGTTCGAGATGATCGCGCAGATCGCCGCGAATCTCGTTGGCTGGCTGGAGTCGGGCGAACTGGGACCGCTGTCCATCTTCCGGGCCGTGAAGACGGGTTTCGACCTCGGTATCTTCCTGCGCGACTTCCCGCACGACAAGTACGGCGTGTGGGACATCATCCCGGGGTGGACGGCGCTGAGGCACTCCGCGAACCACCTGAACTTCTGGGGTCCTCGCATCCCCGCCGCGATCAACGTATAGCCGCGCGGATGAGGGTCGGTTTCGTCGGGCTCGGGAACATGGGGTCGGCCATGGCCGCGAATCTGGCCAAAGCGGGCCACGAGGTCACCGTCTACAACCGGACGCGACCGAAGGTCGATGCGCTCGCCGCCCAGGGCGCACTGCCCGCATGGGAGGCGGGCGGTAGCGATCCGACGGACCGCTAGGTCACGACTCCGCGCAGTCCGTCGGCGCCGAAGATCGGCTCCAGCATCGCCGAGTAGTCCGGTCCACGGCGCACCAATACACCACCGTCGACGTTGATGACCTGACCCGTGATGTAGCTGGCGGCGTCACTGAGCAGAAAGAGCGCTGCATTGGCGATGTCGGAGACCTCACCGGGCCTCGGCAACGGGGTGCAGGCCGCGTAGTCTGCGCTCAACTCCGGCGAATCCAGCACCGGTGCAACAAGTTCGGTGCGAATGAGGCCCGGACGGATGGAGTTCACACGTACCCACGAAGGGCCCAGCTCGTCGGCGGCCAACTGCATGAGGTGGTCGATGCCCGCCTTCGACACCCCGTAGGCGCCGAACCACCTGTGGGTGTTGCTGGCGGCGATCGACGAGATCCCGATGAACGAGCCGCCGCCGCCGCGCACCATCTCGCGTGCCGAGTGCTTGAGCACATACATAGTGCCGTTGATGTTCAGGTCGACCGTGCGCCGCCACAGCTCCGAATCGATCTGGGTGACGGGCCCGATCGTCTCGCTGCCGCCCGCGCAGTGCACGACGCCATACAGCGCGCCCGTCCATGCCGTCGCCGCCTCGACGACGCGGCTGACCTCGTCTTCATTGGTGACGTCGGCGGGCTCGTAGAGCACCGCGCCGCCATCGTCGGCGTGGGGCCTGATCTCCTCGGCGGCGGCGGCCAGCTTGTCGGCGTTGCGGCCGACCAGCATCACCTTTGCGCCTGCAGCGGCAGCCGCCGTGGCCACTCCCTTGCCGATTCCGCTGCCACCGCCGGTCACCAGGACCGTCTTCTCCGCCAACGAGAGCTGCACCGCTACTCCTCACGCAAAACTGGAACAGGTTCTCGTTATGGAACCATGCACGTCAAGGCGTGTCACGACGCGACGGCGTCGGGACACCCAGCGTGCGCCAGTCCGGCACGTCCGGCGGCAGGCCAACGGGATAGCGGTTGTCGTTGGCCGCCGCCCAGTGCGCGTGCCCGAGCTCGTGAATGTGGAACGCGTGCCTCAGCGCCTCGGTGAAGCCCATGGCGTCGGCGGCCGCGTTCACCGAGTCCTTGACCAGCAGAGCGGCCATCGTCGGCCGCTCCGCGATACGGCGTGCGAAATCGAGGGTTTTGTCCTCCAGCTCGGCGCGGGGAAAGACCTTCGACACCATGCCGAGCCGATACGCCTCATCCGCGTCAATCGAATCACCGGTCAACAGAAGCTCTTTGGCCTTGCGCGCGCCGAATTCCCATGGGTGGGCGTAATACTCGACGCCTGGCATTCCCATCCGCACTGCGACGACATCGCTGAACTTCGCGTCGTCGGCGGCCACGATCAGGTCGCACGCCCAGATCAGCATGAGGCCCGCCGATATGGCGTTTCCCTGCACCTGCGCGATCGTGATCTTGCGCAGATCTCGCCACCGTCGGGTGTTCTCGAAGAAGAAGTGCCACTCCTGAAGATACGTTCTCTCCGCAATGCTGCTCATGTTCGAGCCGTGCGAACGGAACGTCGGATGCTGGGCCGGGCCCGGTTTGCGCTCGAGAAGCGCCGCCTCCGAACCGAGATCGTGGCCCGCGGAGAAGTTCTTCCCGCGACCGGCCAGGATGACCACCCGCACGTTGTCGTCGGCTTCCGCGCGGGCGAACGCTTCGTCCAACTGCACGAGCAAGGTACGCGACTGCGCGTTCTGAGCCTCGGGACGGTCGAGCCAGATGCGGGCGATCCGCCCGTCGTTCAACGTCTCGTAGGTCACCTGAGGGGCCGGATCGTGGCGATCCGCTTCAGCGTTGGTCAGGTCCGGGCTAGCCACCGTACACACCTCGTTACGTTCGAAGCTTCAGATGTAATGCACCCTACTTCGCTTGCCGCGGCCGGGAGCCAGCGGGATCTTCGACCAGCCCCTGTGGGGCAGGCCGGCTGCTTCCAGGCTCGGCACAGCAACCTGACAGACGGCTCACAGTTACAGCACGATCGAACCGCGTCCGCCCGCTATCAGCCGGTGCATTCCTCTGGACGAGAGTAGTCTTTCGCTAGCAGATGCCCAGTCCTGCTACAACTTCAGACGAGGCATAGGCAGGGTGCCCGACATCGTGCCGAATTCACCCGAATTCTCCAGTACGGCTCCTGTCGGCGGCCTTCCCGAGATCGGTGGCATTCCCTGCACCGGCCACAACTCCGGCGAGTGCATCGGCCTCGAAGAGGAGCAGAACGCGGCAGGCCCGATCGCGGTGCCGCACTTAGAGGTCAGCGCCAGCCCGTAGCGGCGGCGCAGTTCCGAACGAAGCCGGCAGGGCCGGACCCGTTTCTCGGGTCCGGCCCTGGGTTCTTTGGTCTTGATTTGCCCGCTTGGCCTGCAGAAATCGTGGCCGCGATATTGACAGGAAACTTTGCGAACTCATGCAGATTCCTTCCAGCTTCCATACAATCGCCCCGACGAGACCTTTCAGGTGGACTACAGAAAGCGTGACGATGGCGATCATGAAGTTCCCAGCACGACGACTGATCATTGCCGGTGGATTCGCCGTCGCGGTTGCGGCAGCCCCGGCGATCGCCTTCGTCGCGGCACCCACGCCCGCGGCCACCCCGCTCGCCCAATGCCCCGGCGGCGAGGAGCACGACCTCTACACCTCCCTCTGCGTCCCCCACCTTGTGCCCAATGCCGGCTCGCGCTACTCGACCATCGGCGGTAATCCCGACCTTCCCGCGGTGAACCTTCCCGGTGGTGGCGGCTCGATCCCCTGCACCGGCCACAACTCGGGGCAATGCATCGGCTTGGCGGAGGAACAGCAGGTGCCCATGGTGACGCCCCAATCGACGTTCGGCAGCAGCCCGACGGTCACCGGTTCCACCGGGTCCATCGGCTGATACCAGCGTCGCGCCTCAGCGCATATATGGTGGTGTGATGGCTGCCAAATCTGATCCCGCCGAGCTCGGCGACGTCGAACCGCTGGCCGACAGCACCGCAAGGCAGGCCCGTCGAGTTGTCGCCGCCTACGCGACCGACGCCGACGAGTGCCGGATCTTCCTCTCGATGCTCGGCATTGGACCGGCGAAGCTCGAGGCGTAGGTGAGTGCGGGGGGCGGCCAGGAAGTCGGCTCCGGCAACTCTGACTTCGTCGTCGTAGCCAACCGGCTGCCGATCGACATGGAACGGCTGCCCGACGGCACGACCACGTGGAAGCGCAGTCCGGGCGGGCTTGTCACCGCCCTCGAGCCGCTGCTGCGCAGGCGCAAAGGCGCGTGGATCGGCTGGCCGGGCATCCCCGACAGCGACGAAGAGCCGATGGCCGAGGACGACCTTCGGCTGTACCCGGTGGCCCTGTCCGCCGAAGACGTTGCGATGTACTACGAGGGCTTCTCCAACGCCACCCTCTGGCCGCTCTACCACGACGTCATCGTCAAGCCGATCTACCACCGCGAGTGGTGGGACCGCTACGTAGAGGTCAATCGTCGCTTCGCCGAAGCCACGGCGCGCGCCGCCGCCGAAGGCGCCACGGTTTGGGTCCAGGACTACCAGCTGCAGCTGGTCCCGAAGATGCTGCGGATGCTGCGGCCCGATCTCACGATCGGTTTCTTCCTGCACATTCCGTTTCCACCGGTCGAGCTGTTCATGCAGATGCCGTGGCGAACGGAGATCATCGAAGGCCTCCTCGGCGCAGACCTCGTCGGCTTCCATCTGCCCGGTGGCGCGCAGAACTTTCTCATTCTGTCGCGCCGATTGGTGGGCGCCAACACCTCACGCGCCTCGGTCGGTGTTCGTTCGCGCTTCGGCGAGGTCCACATCGGTTTTCGCACAGTCAGAGTCGGCGCGTTCCCGATCTCCATCGATTCTGGGGACCTCGACGCCAAGGCAAGAGACAAAAGCGTTCGTCAGCGGGCGCGTGAGCTGCGCAACGAACTCGGTAATCCGCGCAAGATTCTTCTCGGCGTAGACCGACTGGACTACACCAAGGGCATCGACGTTCGCCTCAAAGCGTTTTCCGAACTCCTGGCCGAAGGCAGGGTCAAGCGGGACGACACCGCGCTCGTCCAGCTGGCCACGCCGAGCCGTGAACGCGTCGAGAGCTACAAGGTGATGCGCGAGGACATCGAGCGGCAGGTCGGCCACATAAACGGCGAGTTCGGGGAGGTCGGCCACCCCATCGTGCACTACATTCACCGGCCGGTCCCCCGTGAGGAGCTCATCGCGTTCTTCGTCGCGTCCGACGTCATGCTGGTCACGCCGCTGCGGGACGGCATGAACCTGGTGGCCAAGGAGTACGTCGCCTGCCGCAGCGATCTCGGCGGCGCCCTCGTGCTCAGCGAATTCACCGGTGCCGCAGCGGAACTCCGACAGGCCTACCTCGCCAACCCGCACCACCTCGACGGCGTCAAGGACGCGATCGAGGGGGCGCTGAATCAGACGCCGGAGGAGGGCAGGCGCAGGATGCGCGCGCTGCGCAGGCAGGTGCTCGCCCATGACGTCGACCGCTGGGCGCGGTCGTTCCTCGATGCACTCGCTTCGACACCGTCCGCGGAGCGGACAATTCAATCCGAGCCGGCGGACTCCTTTAAATCGGAGTGATGTAGTTGATCAGCCACTGGCCGTCGACCTTGACGTAGTCCACCTTCAGCCGGCTGCCGTCATACACCGGGTTTTTGGACTTGTCGGTCACCGTACGGTTCAGGTACACCATCACAGAGCCCGAGTTGCGTTGTGCGTCCAAGACTCCCACTCCCACGGTGTTGGCCTGACTGACCAGCTGCCGTTCCCGCGCCTGCGGAATGATGTCCTTGTTCGCACGATCCCTGAACTCTTGGCGATAGCCGGGCGTCAGAAGTGGATAGACATCGTTGAGGCTGCGCTCGACCGTCTGGTAGTCGTAGCCGAACACCTTGGGGATCTGTTCGGCCGCTTTGTCGGCGAGGACGGCTCGCGCATCCTTCTCGCCCTGGATCTCGACTCCGGACCAGTAATACCAACCGCCGACGCCGGCCAGCGCGACGAAACCGACACCCAGCGCAACGGCGAGGGCCCCGACGAGTCTGGCGAGCCTCACCCTTTTGTCCTCCTCGCGTGCGGGGCCGACATCAATTGCCCCCGTCGGGGTACTTGAGGTCGTAGAACGACATGTGGCCGTTGTCGTCTTGCGCCACGGTGACCCGAAGCCGGTAGGGCTTGGACGGCTGGTTGTTGCCGTCGAGGTCGGTGACGGTGACCCGCGTCGCCACCAGGACATCGGCCCTGTTGGCGAGGTCGTCGAACTTCTCCAGCGCCGCCCCGTTGATCATGGCTTCGGCACTGGCGTTGGTATCCCGGAAGAGCAGTTTGAGATTCTCTGCGTTCTTGCCCTGGCTCATCATGTCGCGCAGCGGTCCGCTGGTGCTGTTGACGAACCGGTCGACGTCAGCATCGATCGTCTCCTGGGTGTAGCTGAACATGTTCACCACGTACTGGGACGCGGTGTCCACGAACGACTGCAGGCGCGCCGCTTCGGCTTCCTCGCTGTCCTGATGCTTCACCGTGAGGACCACCGCAACCCCGAGCGCGATGACAACGACGAGCGTCGTCGCAAGCGATACCAGGGCGACCAGCGACCTGTGCGGCTGCCGCCGGGCCGGGGGGCCCACCGGCTTGGACAGCCGGACCCGCACGGGCTTGGGCGCGTCGACGGCCACACTCGTCGAGGTCGCGTCCCCGCTGGCAGGCCCCGCTGCCCTTGACGCGCGACGCCTTCCCGCCGGCTTCGCCGATTCCGTCGAAGCCGTCTCTTGTGCCATCTACGCCTGCCTTGGAGCCAACATCAGATCAACCCAGTTTTCCGCGGGCGCCAGTGTGTCAGTTCCACCCGCGAACACGCCAGTTCCCCCGGCTGGGTCGATGAACTTGCCGTTCTGGTCATAGGTCGCGCTGGCCATCGGCGGTGCTTCCGCCGGTAGCGGCGGGGCGTCCGGGGCCGGCGGCTGGCCTGGCGGTGGCATCGCAGGCGGGGGTGGCGGGGTTCTGCCGTACGGGGGCACCACCTGATCGGGCGGCGCGAAGAACGGCAGCGGAGGCGGCAGCGGCCCCGGCTCGTTCGGGGGCACCGGCAGCGGGAACGGCCCGTGCGGAGCAGGCCCAGGCCCCGGCTGGACACCCGGCGGCAACGCCACCACCGGCGGCCCTGGATCCGGGTCGACCTGCGACGGAATGAAGGGAAACTTATTCTGCGGCAGAATCATCCGCGGATCGGTGATCGGCTCGCTGCCGTACGGAATCGGCGGGCCGCGCCAAGGGTTGCTGCCGATCGGCACGTAGCCCTTGGGGTCGCGGCAGAGCTGGATGGTCGGCGCGCGCTTACCCGGGAACTCCTGGCAGGGGTAGTTGCGCGCACCGCGCACCACGGAGGGATCGTTCTGCGCGGTCTTGCAGTACAGTTCCGGCGGAATGTCACGCAGCGTCGTGTCGGCAGGTGAGCGGATCTGGGTGGCCGGGATGAAGCCGACGTTGCAGGGCGGCGGATCCTGCAGGTGGATCTTGAAGTCGAGCTTGCCGCCCTCGTCGGAGGGCACGCCACCGGCGACGGTGCCCAGGGCGGCGATGAGGGCGGGGAAGATCACCAGCGCCTGCTCAAGTGACTTGCTGTAGATCACGCCGATCCGGCCGAAGTTGGCGAGGTTGGCTGCGAGCACCGGGAATGACGGCCGAATGCCGGAGAACGTCTCGTTCGCCGCCTCGGCCGCGCCCGGCACGGTCTGCAGGGTCGAGCGCAGCTGCGGGTCGGCGTTCGCCACTTCGCCGGTGAGCCGGGCCAGCCCCTCGGCCAGTGACTTGATGTCGTCGCCGCCCCGGATCTGTGCGTCGAGGAACGGGCCCGCTTGGTCGATCAGCGCTGTGGTCTGCCCGTAGTTGTTGTTGGCCTCGTCGACGAGAAGCCGGGACGACTCGATCAACCGGGCCAGTTCGGGCCCGGAGCCGTTGAAGGCCTTGAAGGTTTCGCGCAGCAGGTCCTGCAGCCGGGTGTCACCGATGCTGGCGACGAGCCGCTCCGACTCCTCGAGCAGACCGGAGATGTCCTGGCCGATCGCCGTGCGGTCCTGGGGAATGTCCGCGCCGTTGCGCAACTTCTCCGACGAGGCATCCTCCGGCGGCACCAGATCGATGTACTGCTCGCCGACGGCCGAGACGCTCTTCACGGTCGCGGTGACATTCTCGGGTACCGGCGTGCCGCTGTTGAGCCGCATGTGCGCGACGACGCCGTCGTTCGTCAGCCCGACCGACTCCACCCGGCCCACCGTCACGCCGCGGTATGTCACGTTGGCGTTCTCGTAGATTCCGCCGCCGGCAGCGAAATTCGCGTCCACCTTGTAGGCGCCGATACCGACCGCGGCGGGCAGGTGCAGGTAGAAGATCGTGATGGCGCCGACGGTGAGCACCGTGACGATCGCAAAGATCATCAACTGAATGCGAGTCAACCGGTCCAGCATCAGGGTCCCTCGCCGTGTTGTGTCGCGCTACCCGGCGGGATCTCGAACGGGTCAGCCGCCTGCCCCGACAGGTTGGCGAGGGCACCGGTGAGGAAGTCCGGCGGGTTGATGACCTCGCTCATGTGCGCCATGTTCGTGTCCAGCCCCCACGAGGTGGTGAAGACGGACTCCCCCAGGCGGCGCAATGTCAGGTCGAACGTGGTGTAGACGTTCAGGTAGTCGCCTCGCACGGCCCGCTTCAGGTACTTGTAGTGGAACGGGAACGTCGGCAGGAACTCGAGGTCCTTGATCAGATAGTCGACGTTGTCGTTCAGCGACTTGATGACGGGGAACAGGTCCTTGAAGTCAGCGGCGAAGTCGTCCTTAGTCTGCGCCAGGATGTTCGACGCGATACCCGCGAACCGCTGCAGTGCGCCGAAGGCGTCGACGATGGTGCCGCGGTTCTTGTTCAGCACGTCAAGCGCTGCGGGCAGCGTGTCGAGGGTACGGCCCAGGCTGTCCTTGCTGCGCGCCAGGATCCCGGCGAAGCGGTTCAGCCCTTCGGCCGCCGCGATGATGTCACCTGTCTGCTGATCCAGCGATGTGGTCAGTTCGGCAAGCCGGGGCACCAGATCGGTGAAGCTGCCCTGGCGGCTCGCGACGGCGTTGTACGCCTCGTCGGTGATGTCCTGCAGCGCACCGAGATTGCCCTTGTTCACCACGACACCGAGGGATGACAGCACTTCCTCGGTGGTCGGGTACCGGCCGGTGCGGTCGAGCGGAATCTGTGAGCCGTTCTTGAGCCGGCCGACGCCCTTCTCGTCGCCCGGCGCGGCCAGCTCCACGTGCTGAGAGCCGAGCAGTGAGGTCTGCGCCACCCGTGCGGTCGCGTTCTCCGGCAGTTTGACGTTCTTGTCCAACGACAGCTCGACTGCTGCGTAGAACGTGCCGTCCGAGCGTTGCACCGCATCGATGCCTGACACGCTGCCGACCGTGACGTCGTCGACCATCACCGGCGAGTTCTGCGGCAGAGTGGCGACGTCGGGCAGTTGCACGACGAGCTTGTAGGCGCCGGACCCATGCCCCGAGGTCCCCGGCATGTCGAGTGAGTTCAGCCCGCCGAACGAGCAGCCCGCAAGCAACGTTGCGCCCGCCGAGATGGCGACCGTGCGAATGATTGTGCGAGAAACCTTGTCACGCAGGGGATTGCGCATCAGCCACCTCCTCCCCCGGTCGGCGGCGGTTCGGCAGGCGGCCGCGCAGACGGATCCACCGGGGCGCTCGGATCCACCGGTCCCGGCGCAGGCGCCGCCTCGGGACCGCCTGCGTGCGAGGTCGACTGTGCGGGCGGCACCATGAGGGAACTGAGATCGGTCGCGGCCGACGGCTTCGGCGGGTTCACCCCGGGCGCAGGCTGCCATTGCAGATACGGCACCGGCGTCTGCGCCTTGGCCTCCGTCTCGGGGGTGTCGTAGATGATCTGACCCTTGTAGGCGGTGATGCTGTTGATCGGGTGGAACAGCAACGGCGGGAAGTTCATGGTGATGCGCCGCAGCACGGGACCCATGCGCTGCCTGCAGATCTCGGCTCGCTTATAGTTGTCGGTCGAGGTGCCTGCGTCGAATACGCCGCCGCAGATGAACTGCACCGGGTTGGCGAAGTTGGGCAGGGTCAGCAGGCCGCCGACGGTGCCCTGTGCGGGGTTGTAGATGTTGTAGAAGTTCGCGAGACCGTTGGGCGTGATGTGCAGGATCTGCTCGATGTCGTCGCTGTGCTCGGTCAAGATGGAAGTGAAGTCCGTCAGCTTGTTGACCTGCTTGATCAACGCGTCGTTGCTGTCGTCGAGGAACCCGCGGACGTCACCGAGGGCCTGATTCAGGGTGCCCAGCGTGTTGTCGAGATCGGCTGAGCTGTCGGCGAGCACCTGCGATACGGATGCGACGTGGTTGGTGAACTGCACGATCTGTTCGTTGCTGTTCGACAGTGCGTTGACGAGCACCTGCAGATTGCGGACAGTGCCGAACAGGTCGGTCCGCGAGTCGCCCAGTCGGCCTGCGGTCTGGGAAAGCTCGCGAAGCGCCTGCCGGAACGAATCGCCGTTGCCGTCGAAGGTGTCGGCGGCCTGGTTGACGAAATTGCTCAGTGGGCCCTGCATCGAGCCCTGCTGCGGCCCGAGTTCGCGGCTCAGCGCCGTCAGTTGTTCCTTGACCTCGTCCCATTCGACCGGCACGGCGGTGCGGTCCAGCCCGATGCTGGCGTCGTCGGCCAGCGCGGGGCCACCTGTGTATGCGGGAGCCAGCTGAACGAACCGTGACGACACCAGGTTCGGCGAGATGATCAGCGCCTTGGCGTCGTTGGCCACCTTGACCCCGTCATCGATGGTCATGGTGACCTTCACATCGCCTGCACGAGGTTCGATCGAGTCGATCTTCCCGACCGGGACGCCGACGATGCGAACGTCGTCGCCGGGATACAGGCCGACCGTCGAGGTGAAGTACGCCGTGACCCTCTCGCCGGTCCGTGACGGCCACACCAGAAACGCACCGACGGCGAGCATCGAGACGAGCGCGGCGGCAAGCGCAATCCGCAGCCAGCGGCCGCGGTCGGGAGACGGGTTCGCGTTGGTCATGGTGATTTCGGCCTGATGATCAGTCGCTCGGAGATGTAGCCCTTGAGCAGGTCGGAGAGGCTGTCAGGCAGCTTGCCGGGCTGGAAGTACGTGTCGAACAGCACTTCGGCGATCGGGGCCGGCGGTAGACCGTACAGGTTGATCTGGAAGCCGGGGCCAGAGCCGACCACCTCGCCGAGCGCCGTGGCATAGGGCGGCAGGCGCTTGAGCGCCTCACCGATGTGCTCACGCCGCTCGAGGAGGTTGTCGAGCACGAGGTTCAGCTTCTCCAGGGCGGGCTTGAACTCCTTACGGTTGTCGGCGACGAAACCCGAGAGCTGCTCGCTGACATCGTCGATACCTGCGATGAGGTTGCTCAACGCCTGCCTGCGCTCGTCGAGCGCGGCGAACAGCAGATTGCCGTCGAGCACCAGCTGGTTCACCTGACCAGCCCGTGCAGCCAGCGTGTCCGACACCTTCTTGGCATGTGCGAGAAGCTGTTCGAGCGCCTCGTCTCGTTTGTTGATGCTCTGCGACAACGCAGTGACACCGTCGAGCGCACCGCGCAGTTGTGGTGTCGCGTCCCGAAGCGAATCGGTGAGCGTGGTCAACGCCTGCTCGAACCGCGGCTTGTCGAGCTCGCTGGTGTTCTGGCCGAGATCCTGTAGCGCGGTGTTGAGGGTGTAGGGGGTTGTGGTGCGGCCCAACGGGATGACGGTTGACTGTCCGCCACCGCGTGGCGTGACGGCCAGCGACTTCTCGCCGAGCACGGTGTCGGTCTTGATGGCGACCAGCGACTGGTCGCCGACCTTGACGTCCCGGTTGACGGTGAACGTCACCTTCGCGGTGTCACCGGCGAGCGCCACCCCGGTGACCTTGCCGACGTTGATGCCCGACACGTTGACGTCGTTGCCGGGGGAGATGCCGCCGGCGTCGGTGAAGTAGGCCTCGTACGCCTTACCCTGCGGCCAGAACGGCAGGCTGGTGTAGCCGAATGACACCAGCACCAGGCACGCGACGAGAACGATGCCGAATATGCCTGTGCGTAACGGGTTTCCCTCGTCCGGCCTAGCCATCCTCGCTGCACCTGCCCTTGGACGGATCCGGGGGCCCGCCGAATGGAACGAGGATGTCGCTGCCTGCGGGCCCGTTGATCTTCAGCCGCGTCGAGCAGTAGAAGATGTTGAAGAAGGAGCCGTACGCACCGAGTGCGTTCAGCCGTAGGTAGTTTTCGGCGAGCGGTTCGATGACCTTGTTGATATCGGCCTTGCGCACGTCCATTCGTTGCGCCATCGGCCGGACGTTCTCGATCACGCCCTGCAGCGGCCGGCGCGACTGCGCCAGCATGTCGGTCAGATCTGCCTCCGCCGACGCCAACGGCGGAATGGCACCGGCGATCGGATCGCGGCCCTCCGCAAGCCCGGTGAGCAGCTTCTGCAGTTGATCCACGCTGGCGTCGAACTGTGCGCCCTTTTCGTCGACCGTTCCGAGCACCGTGTTCAGGTTGTTGACCACCTCGCCGATCAGCTGGTCACGGGCCGCAAGGTTCTGGGTGAAGGCACTGGTGGTCGCGAGCAGGCTGGACAACGCGCCGCCCTGGCCCTGCAGCAGCTCCATCACCGCGCTGCTGACCTCGTTGATCTTGGCGCCGTCAAGGCCCTTCAGGACCGGCCGCAGCCCGCCCAGCAGCGCATCGAGGTCGAGTGCCGGCTGGGTGTTCTCCCGCGGGAGGGTGCTTCCCGGCGGGATCTTGCGCAATTCACCCGGGCCCGCGGTGATCTCGAGATAGCGGTCACCGACGAGGTTCTCGTACCGGACGGCCGCGCGCGTGGAAGTGTAAAGCTGGTAGCGCTTGTCGACCTCGAACGAGACATCGACCGTGTTGTCGGGATTCAGCGTGACCGCACCGACAGACCCAACCGGCACGCCCGCGATGCGCACATCCTGGCCGGCCTTCAACCGCGAGGCGTCGAGGAACGTGGCGTGGTACTTGGTTTCCGATGCGAACCGGAACTCGCCGAACACCACCACCAGCATGGCGGCAACGAGCAACATGGCGACCGTGAAGATGCCGACGTTCAGGAGGGTCCGACCAGGCTTCATCAGTACTCGTCCCTCTCTGCGAAGGCCCCGTTGAACAGGAACTGCGCTGTCGACGGTGCGTCGAATTGCAGTTCGGTGTTCGGCTGGTAGGGGATATAGGCGTTGTCGGTCACCAGGAACTGCGACTTATACCAGGAGCCACCGAGCTGCTTGGTCGGAACGTCGGGCAGGCCACGGCAATTCGGGCCGCCGGACGCGTTAACGATCGGCAGGCTTTCCGGGTAAGTGTATGCCGGGGACCCTGGCAGGAAGTTGGAGGAGACGAAAAGGCCAGGCCGGGTGCCGCCGATGATCGGGGCGAAGAAGTCCACCGCCTTGCCCGTGCCCTCGAGTATGCAGCCGAACTCCGGGGAGTAATCACCGGCCACCTTCAGCGGCGCACGCAGTCGCTTCACCGCGGCGATGTAGTCTTCCTCCGCAGGAGCAAGCGTTTCGGTTCCGTTGTTGGCCAGACCCGTTGCCGCCAGCAGCGTCCGATTCAGGTTGTCCTGCTCATCGACGATGGTGTCGCTGATCGCGGGCACATTGTCGAAGATCGTGCCGAAATCCGGGCCCGCGTCGCCGTAGATGTTGGCCACCACGCCGGCCTTCTGAAAGTCCTGCTGAAGCGTCGGTAGCTTCGGATTCAATTGCTGCAGATAGTAATTCAATCCCGCCATCAGGGCGCCGAGATCGTCACCGTGACCGCGAAGGCCTTCTGCGAGCGCGCTCAGCGTCGCGTTCAGGTGCACCGGGTCGACCTTGTGCAGCACGTCGGTCAACGTCTGAAACAGCGTGTTGACCTCGAGCTGCACCGAGGCGGCCTGCACCTGCGCACCCGGTCGAAGCGAGGAGCCGGACGGCTGGTCCGGGGGAACGAACTCGACGGACTTGGCACCGAAAACCGTTGTGCTGGCGATGCGGACGACGGCGTTGGACGGGATGAACCGCATCTCCTTGCTCTCGATCGCCAGCGTCAGCTTGGCCTGATCGCCCGCGTACTCGATCGTGTCGACCTGCCCGATCTGTATGCCTCGGTATTTCACCTTGGCGTCGCGGTCCATCACCAGACCGGCTCTCGGTGAGGTGACGGTGACCTTGTCGGTGGAGGTGAACGCGGCGGTGTAGGCGAGGTAGGTCAAAACGACGGCGGCGACCAGCAACGCGGTGAGAATCGCCGCGGCGATCCGCACGTGACTACGCTTGGTGCGTTCGTCTGCCATGTCCCCCGGCCTATCCGGAAAGGTTGAAGTTGCCGGACGCGCCGTAGACGGCGAGTGAGATGAACAGGGTGATGGTGACGACGACGATCAGCGACGTGCGGACCGCCTGACCCACCGCGATGCCGACGCCGACGGGGCCGCCGGACGCGTTGTACCCGTAGTACGTATGCACCAGCATCACCGCGACCGCCATGACAATGGCCTGCAGGAACGACCACAAGAGGTCGGTGGGTACCAGGAACGTATTGAAGTAGTGGTCGTAAAGGCCGGCCGACTGGTTGTTGATGAAGACCGTTGTGAACCGGGCGGCGAAGAACGCGGCGAGCACCGAGAGCGAGTACAGCGGGATGATCGCGACCATCCCCGCCAGCAGCCGGGTCGACACCAGGTAGGACACCGAGTGGACGGCCATCGATTCGACCGCATCGATCTCCTCGGCGACCCGCATGGCGCCCAACTGTGCCGTGGTACCAGCGCCGATGGTCGCGGCGAGCGCGATGCCGGCGATCACCGGCGCAACGATGCGCACGTTGAGGAAGGCGGACAAGAATCCCGTCAACGCCTCGATGCCGATGTTGCCCAGCGACGAGTAGCCCTGCACGGCGATCACGCCGCCGGAGGCGAGGGTCAGAAACGCCGCAACGCCGACGGTGCCGCCGATCATCACCAGCGCGCCGGTGCCCATCGTCATCTCGGCGATGTTGCGGATGGTCTCCTTGCGGTAGCGGGTCAGCGCGTAAGGGATGTGGCGAATCGTCTCGCCGTAGAACAGCGCCTGCTCGCCGACGGTGTCGACGGCCCTTGGCACACCGCGGAAGGCGCGCCGGAGTCGAACGGAAAGGTCGTAGCTCATGCCTCGCCTCCCCCTCCTCCCCTGCCCTGCGGGCGTGGGCCCACCGGTCCTCGCTCCGCTGCGATCCTCACTCGGAGTCGCCTTCGGTAGCTCACCGGACCAGCACCCGCACCCCGACCGCCGTCATGATCACGTTGATGACGAACAGGCAGATGAAGGCGTAGACGACGGTCTCGTTCACGGCGGTGCCGACACCCTTGGGGCCACCCTGCACGGTGAGGCCCCGATAGCAGCCGACCAGGCCGGCCACGACGCCGAACAGCAGAGCCTTGACCTCAGCGAGCACCAGCTCGCCGAGACCGGTCAGCACGGTCAGGCCGTTGATGAACGCGCCTGGATTCACGCCCTGAAGGAAGACGGAGAAGACATAGCCGCCTGCGAGGCCGATCGCGCAGACGAGCCCGTTCAGCAGGAGCGCAACGACGGTGGACGCGAGCACGCGGGGCACGACGAGCCGCTGGATCGGATCGATGCCCAGCACCCTCATCGCGTCGATCTCCTCGCGGATGGTGCGGGCGCCGAGGTCTGCGCATATCGCGGTCGCACCCGCGCCCGCGACCACCAGCACCGTCACCACGGGGCCCAGCTGGGTGATGGTTCCGAACGCGGTGCCCGCACCTGAGAGGTCGGCCGCACCGATCTCACGCAGCAGGATATTGAGGGTGAACGCCACCAGAACGGTGAAGGGAATGGCGACGAGCAGCGTCGGGACCAGCGAGACGCGCGCGATCATCCATGTCTGTTCCAGGAACTCGCGAAACTGAAAGGGTCGGCGGAAGATCTTGACGAACGTGTCGATGGACATCTCGACGAACCCGCCCACGGCCCGCGCCGGGACCGCAAGCTGTTCGATCAACCTCGGCTCCGTTCTCGGTGGCGGGGTCTCGCGAGTTGACCACCATGGCGAAGCTTCTGAAAACGCTTGCCCTGGCGACTTCTCCACCCCTGCGGCGCACACAAATCTCGGTGAGCCGGATGATACTAACTAGAACAAGTTCGCAGTGTCAAAGGCCTCGAATTGAGACACTATTGATGCTTATGTCCAGGTCAGCAAGGGTGTGACCTAGGTCATCCTGGAACGTGTTCTAGCTATCCAAGTTGACCGGCTTTCGCCGCACTCTTAGGAATTTCCCATGAGGTGGGTGGCCGAAAATCCCCGCTCGAGTTCTCGGTCAGCAAAGTATTCGCGCAGCGATGCGCTCAACTCCGTCGGCACCCACGCATCGCCGTTCGCGGTGAACTGCTGCTCGACCGTCGGTGCCGCCAGCAGCGTAACCGTAGGTCCGTAGACGATGAAGACCTGTCCACTGACATTGTCCGACGCGGGCGACGCCAGAAATCGGACGAGAGAGACGACGTGGTCCGGTGACAGGCTGTCGATCTGCCCGTCGCCGAGTTCGGGCGCATCGCCGAACACCCCGGCCGTCATCGCGGTGCGGGCTCGCGGGGCGATGGCGTTCGCCCGCACCCCGTAGCGCTCGAGCGCCCGTGCCGCGGTCAGCGTCAACTGGATGATGCCCGCCTTGGCTGCGCCGTAGTTGGCCTGCCCGACGGGGCCGGTCAACCCGGCTTCCGACGAGGTGTTGATGATGCGGCCGTAGATCGAACCGTCGCCCTCCTTGGCCTTGGCGCGCCAGTACGTCGCCGCGTTGCGGGTCAGCAGAAAATGCCCGCGCAGGTGCACGGCGATGACGGCGTCCCAATCCTCGTCGGACATGTTGAACAGCATCTTGTCGCGGGTGATGCCCGCGTTGTTGACGACGATGTGAAGCCCACCAAGGCCTTCGGCGGTGGCGACGAGGTCGTCGGCAGTGCTACGAGCACTGATGTCACCCTCGACCGCAACGGCCTTCGAACCGGCAGCCGCGATCTCATCGAAGACGTCCGAGCGGTCAAGGGCCGCGGCCATGTCGTTGACCACGATCGTGGCGCCCGAGCGGGCGAGGCCGATCGCCTCCGCCCTGCCCAGTCCGGCGGCCGCGCCGGTCACCACTGCCACCCGGCCGGACAGATCGGTCAGGTCGTCTTGTTGTGCACTCACTTATGAATACCTCTAGTCCTTGCGAAGCAACGCGGCGCGAGGGCATTCGGCGATGGACTGGTCGGCCAGGTCCTCCTGGTCGGGCTCCACCGGATCCTGCTTCACCACCGCGTAATCCTCATCGTCGAGATCGAACAGGTCTGGTGCGATTCCCACGCAGACGGCGTTACCTTCACACCGATCGCGATCGACTTCAACTCGCACGACAACCTCCTTGCGTCTAGCTCCGGCGGGCTGATCCCAGGGCAGGACCCACAATACGACCGGGTCGCCCACGCTACCGGCGGGAACCGTCGCTTTACCCCAAGACTAGAACGTGTTACAACCGGGATGGCAGATTGGGTCTGCTTCTTGGTTGGACAGACGGCAAGGACAAGCGATGCGGATCGGCTACACCCCCGAGCAAGAGGAGCTGCGCCGCGAACTGCGCGCCTACTTCACCAAGCTCATGACGCCTGAGCGGGCCGAAGCGCTCGCGTCCAACGACGGCGAGATGGGGCGCGGAACCGTGTACCGCGACACCGTCGCACAGATGGGCAAAGACGGCTGGTTGACCCTGTCGTGGCCGAAGGAGTTCGGTGGCCAGGGGCGTCCGCCGATGGACGGCCTCATCTTCAACGACGAGGCATCCCGCGCCAACGTTCCTGTGCCGTTCCTGACGATCAACAGCGTCGCGCCGACGATCATGCACTTCGGCACCGAGGAGCAGAAAAACTTCTTCCTGCCCAAAATCGCCGCGGGCGAACTGCACTTCTCGATCGGCTACTCCGAGCCCGGTGCGGGCACCGACCTCGCCGCGCTGCGCACCACTGCGGTGCACGACGGCGACGACTACGTCATCAACGGCCAGAAGATGTGGACCAGCCTGATCGCCTACGCGGACTACGTGTGGCTGGCCGTGCGCACCAACCCCGAAGCCAAGAAACACCGCGGCATCTCGATGCTGATCGTGCCGACCAACGCAGAAGGGTTCTCGTGGACGCCGGTCCACACCATGTCCGGAGTCGATACAAGCGCCACCTATTACCAGGACGTCCGGGTTCCGAAGACGGCGCTGGTCGGTGAGGAGAACGGCGGCTGGAAACTCGTCACCAACCAGCTCAACCATGAGCGTGTCGCGCTGGTCTCGGCACAGCCGATCTTCTCGGCGCTCGACGGGGTCCGCGAATGGGCACAGAACACCAAGGACGCGCACGGCAGGCGCCTGATCGACTCGGAATGGGTGCAGCTCAACCTCGCTCGGGTGCACGCCAAGGCCGAGGTGCTCAAACTGATCAACTGGGAGCTCGCCTCCACCGAGGACGCCGCCCCCTCGCCCGCAGATGCCTCGGCGGCAAAGGTGTTCGGCACCGAGCTGGCCACCGAGGCCTACCGGCTGCTGATGGAGGTGCTCGGCACCGCCGCGACGGTGCGCACCAACTCCCCCGGCGCTCTGCTGCGCGGCCGTATCGAACGGATGCACCGCTCATGTCTGATCCTCACGTTCGGCGGCGGCACCAACGAGATTCAGCGCGACATCATCGGCATGGTCGCGCTCGGCCTGCCAAGAGTGAACCGGTAGAAGGATTCGACATGAACTTCACGACCACTGAAGCCGCCGATGACCTCGGCGGTCTGGTGCGAACCATCACCGAGTCGGTGTGCACGCCGGAACGGCAGCGTGAACTCGACGGCCTCGACGAGCGCTTCGACAGCGAGCTGTGGGCGAAGCTGAAAGACGCCGACATCCTATCCACCACTGCCCCGGAGTCATTGGGCGGCGGCGGCTTCGGCGTTTTGGAGCAGGTCGCCGTGCTGGTCGCGCTCGGTAGGCAGATGGCCGCGGTGCCGTACCTCGAGTCCGCGGTCCTGGCAGCGGGTGCCCTCGCCGAGTTCGGCTCCGACGAACTGCAGAAGGCGTGGGCGGCCCCCGCCGTCAACGGCGACACGATCGTCACGGTCGCACTCGACGGAGACCCCGGCGACGGGCCGGTGCGGGCGACCGCGAACGGCGACGCCTACCGGCTGACCGGCGCCCGCACGCAGGTGTCCTACGGGCCCATCGCCGATGCCTTCCTGGTTCCCGCCGAAACCGACTCGGGTACCAAGGTTTTCGTGGTGGCGAAGGACGACGCGGGCGTCTCGGTGACGTCGCTTGACACCACCGGCCTCGGCAGCATCGGACATCTGGAGTGCCACGGCGTCGAAATCGGCGCCGACCGCATCGTCGGCGGCGACGATGTCGTCTCGTGGCTGACGACGCACGCCATGCTGGGCCGTAGCGCATTTCAGCTCGGAGTGCTCGAGCGGGCGCTGGAGCTCACCGCCGAGTACGCGCGAGAGCGCGAGCAGTTCGACCGGCCGATCGGCAGCTTCCAGGCGGTCTCCTCCCGGCTGGCCGACGGCTACATCGACATCAAGGGGCTGCGCCTTACCGTCACGCAGGCGGCGTGGAAGCTGTCCGAAGACCTAGCCGCCGACGTCGACGTCAACACGGCCGCCTTCTGGGCCGCGGAGGCGGGACATCGCGTCGCGCACACCACGGTGCACGTGCACGGCGGCGTCGGCATCGACACCGACCATCCGGTGCACCGATACTTCCTGGCGGCCAAGCAGGCGGAGTTCGCGGTCGGCGGTGCCACCGGGCAGCTGCTGGCGATCGGCCGGGAACTGGCTGACACACCGGCTTGAATCCCCTAGCGGGAAGCGAGCTTCCCACCGTAGCCTCGCTGATCACGCCGCTGATCGACGTCGACGACCGCGGCGTGCACTTCGAGGAGACGTTCACCTCGTGGCGTGAGCACATCCGGCAGGGCGCCGCGGTGGCCGCCGCTCTTCACGCGCGGATGGATCCCGACAAACCTGCCCATGTCGGCGTGCTGCTGCAGAACACGCCGTTCTTCTCGTCGCTGCTCGTCGCGGCGGGCCTGACGGGGATAGTGCCGGTCGGTCTCAACCCGATCCGGCGCGGCGCGGCCCTGCAGCGCGACATCCGCCATGCCGATTGCCAACTGGTGCTGGCTGATTCGGCATCGGCCGCGGTTGTCGGTGACATCGACCATGTCGACGTGGACTCCGCGCAGTGGGTCGAGGAGGTCGCCGCGCATGACGGTGCGCCGGCAACCGTGCGCTCAGCCGACCCGGCCGATGTGTTCATGCTGATCTACACGTCGGGCACAAGCGGTGACCCGAAGGCGGTGATCTGCAGCCAGGGCAAGGTCGCGATCGCGGGCGTGATGATGACCGAGCGCTTCGGGCTCGGAGTCGACGACACCTGCTACGTGTCGATGCCGTTGTTCCATTCGAACGCGGTGCTGGTCGGCTGGGCGGTTTCGCTGGCCTGTCGCGGCTCGATGGTGTTGCGCCGCAAGTTCTCCGCGTCGCAGTTTCTTCCCGACGTCCGGCGTTACGGTGCGACCTACGCCAACTACGTAGGCAAGCCGCTGTCATACGTGTTGGCGACACCCGAACTGCCCGACGATGCCGACAATCCTCTGAAGGCGGTCTACGGCAACGAGGGTGCGCCTGCCGACGTCGAGCGTTTCGCTCGCAGATTCGCCACCGTCGTCGTCGACGGATTCGGTTCCACTGAGGGCGGTGTCGCGATCGGGCGGACGCCCGACACCCCGCCGGGGGCGCTCGGACCCCTTCCTGAAGGTATCGAGATCGTCGACGTGGAGACCGGCGAGCCGTGCCCGCCCGGCGTCACAGGAGAGATCGTGAACATCGCGGGACCTGGACGCTTCGAGGGCTATTACAACGACCCGGGCGCCGACGCGGAACGCATGCGGGGCGGCGTCTACCACAGCGGCGACCTCGGCTACCGCGACGAGAACGGCTTCGCGTACTTCGCGGGCCGGCTCGGCGACTGGATGCGCGTCGACGGCGAGAACCTCGGTGCCGCCCCGATCGAGCGCGTGCTGCTGCGGCACCCCGATGTCATCGAGGTCGCCGTGTACGGGATACCGGCCCCAGACGTCGGCGATCAAATCATGGCGGCACTGTTGTTGACCGAAGGCGCGACCTTCGACGCCGACGCGTTTCGCGAGTTTCTCGCCGAGCAGCCCGACCTGGGTCCCAAACAGTGGCCGTCGTTCGTGCGAATCGCCGCCGAGCTGCCCCGCACCGAGTCGTTCAAGGTCATCAAACGCCATCTCGCGGCGGAGGGCACCGACTGCGCGGACGCGGTGCACCCGATTCGGCGGTAACGTCGGTTCGGTGGCTGTATGGACCTCATTCGCGATGTCCGGCCACATCGTGATCGCGGGTCCGGACACCACGGCGTCGGTCAACCACCGTGGACGGGAACCGTTTGTGGGTCTGAGGTTTCGGCGCAGTGCGCTGCCCAGGCAGTTGCGCGTTCCGCGGCGGAGATGCGGGAGGCCATGTCCCGCTGACCGACCCCGGTATCAAATGCGAGCGCGACCGGTGGCCGGGGTGACCCGCGACACCGGCTGGTCGAGCCGCACACGTTGCAACGTCAGACCAGCGGGCAGAACAGATCGATCGATGTGCCGTCGGGATCGGTGACGGTCGCATAGCGTTGGCCCCACGGCGCCTCGAACGGCTTCAATGTGCCTGGATGACCTCGTCGAGTTCTGCATCAGGGCTGTGAATTCGGCGCAGTTGCGACCATCACGCAGAAATCGGCGCCGACGACGACTGATCGCGCCTAATCGAACTGCGGGTCCTCGGTCCGCGAGCGCTTGAGCTCCCAGAAGTGGGGTACGACGCGGAAATCACCGACGCGTCCCAATCCTGCGCCCGTTATTGTTTCGTACAGCGCGTCGCCTTTGATGGGTCGCCGACCGCGAAGGCCAGCGCCACCCGGCCCTGCTGGGTCGGCGGGTTCCAGCCCGGATGCATACCAACGATGATCTCTTCGTCGTCGAACGCCAGCTTGTTGCCGCCGGGAAGGTCGACTTCGACGTGCGGGCCGTCCGGGTCCGGGATATCGAAGCCAAGGAGGCGATAGAAGCCGAGCGCTCGCTGCATGTCCTTGGTGGCGATCTCGACCACGGTTGATGTCACACGAACGTCCATCCCGCCACGTTAAGTCGGCCTCCGCCGTCGCGTCGTGAACGAATCGGACAAGAATTCAAGTCTCGGCGTTTCAGGCGACCCCGTCGAGTACCTCCGCGAGCGCCTTCGGCCGCGACAAGAACGGCGAATGACTTCCCGGCATTTCGACGACATCGGCTCCGAGCCGCTCATGCGCAATCCGCCTCGACCACTGCGGGTTGACAATCCGGTCTTCGGTGCACACCACATACGTCGAAGCGACGACGGGCAGTTCAGCCAACGAGCACGGCAGTCGGTAAGGTTTCGTGGCCTGGGGGCGTATGCGGGCGACAGCCGCGGAGGCTGTTCCGTCATCACAATCGCCGTACATGTGATGACAGGCCAATTGCTTGTCGATCCATGTTCGCCGGCCTTCGGAATCCTTTGCGCTGAGGCCTTTCGGGTAGTCGGGATCGAGCATTTCCGAGTCCTCGCTCATCTGCTGGGCGAGAGATGTCCCGGGAATCGGCAGAAGTGCACAAAGGTAGACCATCTGACGCACCGGCCTACGTGAAGCCACCAGCGGAATAGTCAATCCCGCCAAAGAATGTCCGACCAGAACCAGCTCTTCGCCGTCGACGCCTTCAACTGCGGCACAAACTGTTTCCGCGTAATCGTCGAACGACAGCGAGCCGTCCTCGCACGGCAGGTCCATCGTCACCACTCGATGTCCGTGGGCTTCCAACTCGGGCGTGAGCCGTTCCCAGCACCACGCGCCGTGCCACGCTCCGTGTACCAAAGCAAATGTCGCCATCGCCCTGCTCCTCCCGGATGAGCGGATCATACGGGGACGGCGTGGCTTTGTCGGCTAGCTTCCGCGAATGCCGTCGAGGCGGTTCGTCGCCTCTTCGAAGCCAGAAACCAGTTCGGCGATGATGTCGGCGACCGGGCGAATCTCATTCATGCGACCGACGATCTGGCCGACCGGCATCGCCACCGCCGACGGGTCGGTCGACTCGTTCATCCGCTGATGCGCCTCGCTGACCAAGATGTTCTGCAGCGGCATCGGCAGCGGCTCCGGCGCATCCGCGGCGTCCCAGGCGTCCGTCCACCGGCTCTTCAGCAGGCGCGCCGGCTTGCCGGTGTAGATACGCCGACGCACGGTGTCCGCCGACGTCGCCGCGAGCAACGCCTCCTGAATCGTGGACCGCCCGCTGTCCTGGCGGTGGCCCAGATCGTATTCGGCGGCCGTCAGGAACGCCGAGCCCATCCACACTCCCTGTGCGCCGAGCGCGAGCGCCGCCGCGACCTGCCTGCCGGTGCCGATGCCGCCGGCGGCCAGCACAGGGGCCCGGCCGTCAAGCGCGTCAACGATTTCCGGCCACAGCACCATCGAACCGATCTCGCCGGTGTGCCCGCCGGCCTCGTGTCCCTGGGCGACGACGATGTCGACGCCGTTTTCGACGTGGCGCTGAGCGTGTTTCGGGCTGCCCGCAAGCGCGGCGACCGGGACACCCGCGTCATGCACCTGGTCGATGACGTCCTTCGGCGGCGAACCGAGCGCGTTGGCGATCAGCTTGATCGGATGCTTGAGTGCCACCTCGACGTGTGAGCGGGCCACCGAATGCAGCCAGCCGAGGACACCCGCGGACCGTTCTTCGTCCTCGGGTAGCGGCGGCACACCGAGATCGGCGAGCGTCTTGTCGACGAACTCGCGGTGCGCCTGCGGGATCAGCTTGTCGATGTCCGCGCTCGTGCCCTCGGTCGGGATCTTGGCGGGCATGACGACGTCGACCCCGTAAGGCTTGCCGTCGGTGTTCTCGTCCATCCATTTCAGAACACCCTCGAGGTCGTCGGGGTCGTTGAACCGCACGCAGCCGAGCACGCCGAGGCCGCCCGCCTTGGTGACTGCGGCGGCCACTTTCTCCGACGGTGTGAAGACGAAGATCGGATAGGTGATGCCGAAGCGGTCGCAGAGCTCGGTGTGCATCAGGACGGCGCCCCAGCGTGTTTGGCATGCACGTCATCGGCAGGACGCTCTTCGGTGGTGTCCTTGGCCCAGCGGTAGTCGGGCTTGCCCGCCGGAGTGCGGTGGATTTCGTCGACCCACCAAACCTTGCGCGGCACTTTGTAACCCGCGATCTCCCGGCGCACGAACGTATCGAGCTCGGCCAGCGTCGGGTTGGTTCCAGGGCGGCGGTGCACGACCGCCGCGACGCAGTTGCCGTAGCGCTCGTCTGGCACGCCGACCACCAGCGCGTCGAACACGTCGGGGTGACCCTTGAGTGCGGCCTCGACCTCCTCGGGGTAGATCTTCTCGCCCCCGCTGTTGATGGACTGCGACCCGCGGCCGAGCATCGTCACGGTGCCGTCGGCTTCGACTTCGGCGTAGTCGCCGGGGATGGCGTACCGGATTCCGTTGAAGGTCTTGAACGTCTCGGCGGTCTTCTTCTCGTCCTTGAAGTAGCCGACCGGGATGTGCCCCCGCTTGGCGATGACGCCACGCACGCCGGATCCGGGTTTGACCTCGTTGCCCTCTTCGTCGAGCACGACCGTGTTCTTGTCGATGGTGACGCGAGGTCCACCGGTATGCGACTCGCCTTTGGCGACCACGCTGGTGCCGCCGAAACCGGTCTCCGACGAGCCGATCGAGTCGGTGATGATCCGGTTGGGCAGGAGTTCGAGGAACTTCTCCTTGATGCTGGTCGAGAACAGCGCCGCGGTGCTGGCGAGCAGGAACAGGCTCGAGAGGTCGTACTCGTTGCCCGCGTCCTGGTGGGCAAGCAGCGCGTCGAGTAGCGGCCTGGCCATCGCGTCACCGGTGAAGAAGAGCAGGTTCACCTTGTGCTCGTGAATCATCCGCCACACTTCGTCGGCGTCGAATTCCGGTGTCAGGACGACGGTCTGGCCCGAGAACAGCGCCATCCACGTCGCCGACTGGGTGGCTCCGTGGATCATCGGCGGGATCGGCAGGCGGACCATCGGGGCATTCTCGGCGGCGGCCTTGGCCAGGTCGTATTCGTCGGCGACGGGTTCACCGGTCGCGAAGTCGGTGCCGCCGAACAGAACCCGGTAGATGTCCTCGTGGCGCCACATCACACCCTTGGGGAAACCGGTGGTGCCGCCGGTGTAGAGAAGGTAGATGTCGTCGGCGCTGCGGGGGCCGAAATCGCGCACGGGCGAACCCTGTTCGAGTGCCGAGTAGAAGTCGACGCCGCCGTAGCGCTGGTAGTCGTCGTCAGAACCGTCTTCGACCACCAGGATGGTCTTGACGTTCGGGGTCTCGGGCAGAACGTTGGCCACCCGATCGGCGTAGCGGCGCTCGTGCACCAGCGCGACCATGTCGGAGTTGTCGAAGAGGTATTTCAGTTCGCCCTCGACGTAGCGGAAGTTGACGTTCACCAGGATCGCGCCGGCCTTGACGATACCGAGCATCGCGATGACGATCTCGATGCGATTTCGGCAGTAGAGGCCGACCTTGTCGTCCTTCTTGACGCCCTGGTCGAGGAGGTAGTGGGCGAGGCGGTTCGCCTTCTCCTCCAACTGCGCGTAGGTCAGCTGCTCGTCGCTGCTGATCAGGGCGACACGGTCTGGCACGGCGTCGATGGCGTGCTCGGCGAGGTCTGCGATGTTCAGGGCCACGAGACCAAACTAGAACGTGTTACATTTCGTGACAAGTCTGTGGCATCGATGCAGGAAGGCGGGCGGTTCCGTGAGCGACGGTGATAATGGTGCAAAAGGTCCCGACGCCCTCATTGAGCAGCGCGGACACACCCTGATCCTGACGCTGAACCGTCCAGAGGCGCGCAACGCGCTCTCCACCGAGATGCTCTCGATCATGGTCGAGGCCTGGGACCGCGTCGACAACGATCCCGAGATCAGGAGCTGCATCTTGACCGGGGCCGGCGGCTACTTCTGCGCCGGGATGGACCTCAAGGCGGCGACGGCCAAGCCGCCGGGCGACTCGTTCAAAGACGGCAGCTACGACCCGTCACGGATCGACGCGCTGTTGAAGGGCCGTCGGCTCACCAAGCCGCTCATCGCGGCCGTGGAGGGTCCCGCGATCGCAGGCGGCACCGAGATCCTGCAGGGCACCGACATCCGCATCGCGGGCCAGAGTGCCAAGTTCGGCATCTCCGAGGCCAAGTGGAGCCTCTATCCGATGGGCGGCTCGGCCGTCCGCTTGGTTCGGCAGATTCCCTACACCGTCGCCTGCGACCTGCTGCTGACCGGACGCCACATCACCGCGTCCGAAGCCAAGGACATGGGCCTGGTCGGCTACGTGGTGCCCGACGGTTCGGCACTGGAGAAGGCGCTCGAGATCGCCGAGGTGATCAACAACAACGGCCCACTCGCGGTGCAGGCGATCCTGAAGACGATCCACGAGACCGAGGGCATGCACGAGAACGACGCCTTCAAGCTGGACACCAAGACCGGTATCTCGGTGTTCCTGTCCGACGACGCCAAGGAGGGCCCGCTGGCGTTCAAGGAGAAGCGCGCCCCCAACTTCAAGATGAAATAGCGGCGTCTCTTCGCGAGCGTGCAACCTCAGCGACTCTCGGGCTGATTTTTCGCAGTGAGCTCACGCTCGGCGCGCTATACGTTCAGGGGTTCGGTTGCGGTGAACTTCACCGGCATCTCCTCCAGACCGCTGACGAAATTAGCTGGGCGAAGCGGCAATTGGGCGTCGGAGGCCAACCGGAGGTCGGGCAGCCGCTTCAGCAGTCGCTCCTGCATCAGCGACAGCTCGAGGCGAGCCAACTGGTTGCCGAGGCAGAAGTGCGTGCCGAAACCGAACGCCAGGTGATTGTTCGGATAGCGCGTGATGTCGAACTGCTCGGGGTCGTCGAAAACCTTCTCGTCGAAGTTCGCGGACTCGAAGAGCAGGATCATCTTCTCGCCCTCCTTCAACGCCGTGCCGTGGAATTCGGTATCGGCGGTGACGGTGCGGGCCATGTTCTTCACCGGCGCGGTCCAGCGCAGCATCTCTTCGATGGCGTTGGGCAGTAGGCCCAGATCATTCTTCAGCCGCTCGTGCTGATCGGGATGGCGCAGCAGCTGCCGTGTGCCTCCCGACAATGTGTGGCGGGTGGTCTCGTCGCCGCCGATCAGCAGCAGAAGCACCTCGGTGACGATCTGGTGATCCTCGAGCTTGGAGCCCTCCACCTCCGCGTGCACCAGGACGCTGACGAGATCATCGGTCGGCTCGGTCTTCCGCGCGGTGATCATCTGGGTCATGTACTCGCTGTACGCCGCGAATGCGTCCATCGTGACCTGCATCTTCTCGGGATCGGCTGTGCTGCTCAGGGCGCCGACCAGGTCGTCGGACCATCGCAGGAACATCTCGCGCTCGTCGGGCCGCACACCGAGCATGTCGCCGATGACGGCCATCGGCAGCGGCGCCGCGATATCCCAGACGAAGTCGCATTCACCGCGCTCGCACACCGCGTCGATCAGGGTGTCGCAGAGCGAACTGATGGATCCCTCGAGGTCTTTGACCCGCTTGCGGGTGAAGCCGGCGTTCACCAGCTTGCGCCGCAGCAGATGCTGCGGGTCGTCCATCTCGATCATCATTTCGACGCCCGGCTGGTCGGGTCGGATACCACCGGCGTTGGAGAACAGCTCGGGGTTGCGCTCGGCCTCGATCACGGCCGCATAGCTGGCGGCCGCGGCAAGCCCGTTGCGATCGCGGAACACCGGCTCGTTCTCGCGCATCCATTTGTAAACGGGACGGTAGTCGCCTGCGTAGAAGTCACCATCGGTCAGATCAACGTCTGGTCTGGTAAGGGTCATGCCTGCCTCCATCGGTTGATAAGGGAATCTAGACGACGCGTCAACCACTCCCCTCTGCATTACCGTGATCCGGCATGACCGCCAGCAGAACCACATTCGCCTTCGTCGTGCTGGCGGCGGCCCTTGCGCTCGCCGGATGCGGCGACGACGAGCCCGCCGCCTCCGACCAGGCCACACAGTCAAGCGGGCCGCCTGCCGCGGGCACGCCCATCGATGCGTGCACGCTCGTCAGCGCCGCCGACATCACCAAACTGCTGGGCAAGCCCATCGAGGGCAAGTCAATCGGCGGTGGTCCCCAGACACCCGCCTGCACCTGGGAGAACCGCGACACCTACGAGTCGGTGACGGTGGAGATCGGCAACCCCGGCACGGCCGTCAACGGCACGCTGCCGCCGCCGGAGCCGGGCTTCCCCGAGGTCGGCACCCCTGGTCCGGACGGTATGCGGTTCCTCGCCAGCGGCATGGTCGAGTTTCCCGCTGCCAGCCGCTCGAACACCGTGCAGGTCGCGGTGCTGGCCCTGATGGGGGCCGACGCCGACAATGCGGCCGTCGACCTGGCTCACAAGATCGGCCCCCGGCTACCGCAATAGCCGAACTACAGTGACGGGCATGTCTGAATCCCAGCACACGATCGCGGGCACCGTACTCATCATGCCGGTCCGCGTCCGCAAGGCCGACGTGCACAGCGCGATGTTCACCGTCGACGCAGGCGCAGCGCAGCGCCTGATCGACTACAGCGGGCTGAAGGTCTTCGAGATCCGGTCCGGCCGCGCCGTGGTCAACCTCCTGCTGACCCGGTTCGTCGAGTGTGATCTCGGGTGCTACAACGAGTTCTCGTTCTGCGTGATGGTGGCGCCCCCTGGCGCCAAGATCGGCGGGCTGCGCGCGTTCGGCGATGCAGGCACGTTCGTGCACCGCATGCTGGTGGATCAGAGCTTCACGCTGGAAGCGGGCAGAAAGATCTGGGGATATCCGAAGATCCTGGCGGACTTCACGGTTCGAGAGGGCAACCCGTTCGGATTCGACGTCCGCGTCGACGGTTCGCTGCTGGTCGACATGACGATCGGTCGGGGGCTCCCGGTGCCGATGCCGTCGCGCCCGCAGTCGCTGCTGACCTACACCAACATCGACGGCACAACCCGGGAGACCGCTGCCGAACAGACGTCCACCGGCATGCACGCCCGAATCGGCGGTGCCACCCTGAAGCTGGGCGACCACGCCTACGCGCAGGAACTCGCATCGCTCGGGCTCCCGAAGCGCGCCATGGCGTGCATGTCGATCGACAACGCGGACATGACCTTCGGCGACTGCCGCGAGGTCGGCTAGATCAGCGAGGCCAACTGCCGGATCTGCTCGGCGTCGCGGCCGCTGACGCACATCATCGTGACGCCTGCCGCCTCCCACACCTTGATCTGCGCGCGCACGTAGTCGAGGTTGCCGACGATCGCGGCGTCGTCGACGAGCTCGTCCGGGATCACCGCCGCCGCCTGATCCTTGCGGTCGGTGCGGAAAAGCGCCGTCACCTCGTCGACCACCTCGGCGTAGCCCATCCTGCGGTAGACGTCGGCGTGGAAGTTGGTGTCCTCGGCGCCCATCCCGCCCATGTACAGCGCGAGATAGGGCTTCATCGCGGCGAATGCGGCGGCGCGGTCCTCGGTGATGACGATGTTGGCCGTCGCGCAGATCTCGAAGTCCTCGCGGCTGCGGCGAGCGCCGGGCCGGGCGAAGCCCTCGTCGAGCCACTCGTTGTAGGTGTCGGCCATCCGCGGCGTGTAGAAGATCGGCAGCCAGCCGTCGCAGATCTCCGCGGCCATGGCCACGTTCTTCGGGCCTTCGGCGCCGAGCATGATCGGAATGTCGGCGCGCAGCGGGTGGGTGATCGGCTTGAGCGCCTTGCCCAGCCCGGTGGTTCCCTCACCCGTCAGCGGCAGCGGATAGTGCGGCCCGTCGCTGGAGACCGGCTTCTCGCGCGCCCAGACCTGGCGAATGATGTCGACGTATTCGCGGGTGCGGGCCAGCGGCTTGGGGAACCTCTGGCCGTACCAACCCTCCACGACCTGCGGCCCCGAGACGCCGAGCCCGAGGATGTGCCGCCCGCCGGACAAATGGTCGAGGGTCAGCGACGCCATCGCGCATGCGGTCGGAGTGCGGGCGGAGAGCTGGACCACCGACGTGCCCAGGCGCAGCCGGCTCGTCGCCGACCCCCACCAGGCCAGCGGCGTGAAGGCGTCCGACCCCCATGCTTCGGCGGTGAAGACCGTCTCGAACCCGGCCTCCTCGGCCGCGGCGACCAGTTCAGGAGCGTTCGCGGGCGGATGCGCGCCCCAATATCCGAGTTGTAGACCCAGCTTCATTTAGATCGCCTTCCTAGGCCTTTCCGCGGTCGCTTGAAACCGCTCTTAGAACCTGTTCTACTCGATGCCGTGACCACCAGCCAAAGCAGCCCGGTGCAGATCGACAGCCATCAGCCGCCCCTCTCGGCGCCATTGAGGCTCTCATTCGACTACACCCGTTCAGTGGGACCGCTCCTGAGTCAGTTCTTCACCGCCCTGCGCGGACGACGCATTGTCGGCGTGCGCGGTTCGGACGGGCGGGTGCTTGTTCCGCCCGCTGAGTATGACCCCGTGACCTACGAACCGTTGACCGAGGTCGTGCCGGTGTCCGCGGTCGGGACGGTGGTGTCGTGGACATGGCAGGCCGGCCCACTGGAAGGCCAGCCGCTGGATCGGCCGTTCGCCTGGGCGCTGATCAAACTCGACGGCGCCGACACCCCGCTGCTGCACGCCGTCGACGCGGGGTCGTCGGACGCGATCAGCACCGGCGCACGCGTGGCCGCGCATTGGATCGACGAACCGGTCGGCGCTGTCACCGACATCGCCTACTTCTCGCTCGGGGATGAAGAAGAGCCGACCGTCGAGACCTCCGACGACCTCGAGCCGGTGACCATTCAGGTGTCGCCGAGCAGCATCGAGATCCAGCACACCGCATCCCTTCCCGAGACCGCCTACCTCAAGGCGCTCAAGGAGGGCAAGCTGCTCGGCGCCCGCACCGGGCCCAACGGCAAGCTGTACTTTCCCGCGAGGGAAGCCGACCCCGCGACGGGCAAGGTCCTCGACGAGTTCGTCGAGCTGCCGGACAAGGGCACCGTCACGACGTTCGCGATCATCAACATCCCGTTCGCGGGTCAGCGGATCAAGCCGCCCTACGTCGCCGCCTACGTACTCCTCGACGGCGCGGATATCCCTTTCCTCCATCTGGTCTCCGACATCGATGCGGCCGACGTGCGGATGGGCATGCGGGTCGAAGCGGTCTGGAGGCCACGCGAGGAATGGGATTTCGGCATCGACAACATCGAGTACTTCCGGCCGAGCGGCGAACCGGACGCCGACTACGACACCTACAAGCACCACCTCTGAGAGGCACTGACCGTGACTGACGTTGCTGTGGTGGGCTTCGCCCACGCCCCGCACGTGCGCCGCACCGAAGGCACCACCAACGGCGTCGAGATGCTGATGCCGTGCTTCGCATCGATCTATCAGGAGCTGGGCCTGGCGCAGACGGACATCGGCTTCTGGTGCTCCGGTTCGTCGGATTATCTTGCCGGACGCGCATTTTCGTTCATCTCGGCGATCGACTCGATCGGAGCGGTGCCGCCGATCAACGAGTCGCATGTCGAGATGGACGCCGCGTGGGCCCTCTACGAGGCCTACATCAAGATCCTGACCGGCCAGGTCGAGACCGCGCTGGTGTACGGGTTCGGCAAGTCGTCGGCGGGCACATTGCGCCGCGTGCTCGCACTGCAGACCGACCCGTACACGGTCGCTCCGCTGTGGCCTGATTCGGTGTCGATGGCCGGGTTGCAGGCCCGCTTCGGCCTCGACGCGGGTAAGTGGACGGCCGAACAGATGGCCCAGGTGGCGCTCGACTCGTTCGCCGCCGCAGACCGCACCGATTCGGAGAAGCCGGCCAAATCGATCGACGAACTGCTGGCCCGACCGTTCTTCGCCGATCCATTGCGGCGCCACGATATCGCCCCGATCACCGATGGCGCATCGGCGATCGTGCTGGCATCCGGCGACAAGGCTCGTGAGCTGCGCGAGAACCCCGCGTGGATCACCGGTATCGAGCACCGCATCGAAACGCCCGTGCTGGGCGCACGGGACCTGACGAGCTCACCGTCGACGGAAGCGTCGGCCACGGTGGCCACGGGCGGTGACCCGGGGTCGATCGAGGTGGCCGAGATCTATGCGCCCTTCACCCATCAGCAGCTGATTCTGACCGAGGCGATCGGCCTTCCGGCGTCTACGAAGGTCAATCCGTCGGGGGGGACCCTTGCGGCCAACCCCATGTTCTCGGCAGGCCTCGAGCGCATCGGCTTTGCCGCCCAGCACATCTGGAACGGCTCAGCGGGCCGGGTGTTGGCCCATGCGACCAGCGGCCCTGTGCTGCAACAGAACCTCGTCGCCGTGCTGGAAGGGAAACAATCATGACGGGCCAACTAGCTGCGGTGCTCGGCACGGGCCAGACCAAGTACGTCGCCAAACGCAAGGACGTCTCGATGAACGGCCTTGTCCGAGAGGCCATCGACAGGGCGCTGGCCGATTCCGGGTCGACATTCGACGACATCGATGCCGTTGTGGTCGGCAAGGCGCCCGACTTCTTCGAGGGCGTCATGATGCCCGAACTGTTCATGGCCGACGCGGTCGGCGCAACGGGTAAGCCGCTGATCCGGGTGCACACCGCGGGATCGGTCGGCGGATCGACCGCCATCGTCGCGGCCAGCCTGGTGCAGTCCGGCAAGTACAAGCGGGTGCTCACGATGGCGTGGGAGAAGCAGTCGGAGTCGAATGCCATGTGGGCGTTGAGCATTCCGATACCGTTCACCAAGCCGGTCGGCGCGGGCGCGGGGGGATACTTCGCCCCGCACATTCGCGCGTACATCCGGCGCTCGGGTGCACCGACTCACATCGGCGCGATGGTTGCGGTCAAGGACCGGCTCAACGGCGCCAAGAACCCCCTTTCCCACCTTCATCAGCCGGACATCACGCTGGAGAAGGTGATGGCGTCGCCGATGCTGTGGGACCCGGTCCGCTACGACGAGACCTGTCCGTCGTCAGACGGCGCGGCGGCCATGGTGATCGGCAACGAGGAGATCGCCGACGGCAGGGTCGCCGACGGTCATCCGGTGGCATGGATCCATGCGACGTCTCTGCGCACCGAACCGCTGGCCTACGCCGGACGTGATCAGGTCAACCCGCAGGCCAGCCGTGACGCCGCCGCGGCGTTGTGGAAGGACGCAGGCATCACGAGCCCGATCGACGAAATCGATGTCGCCGAGGTTTACGTGCCGTTCTCGTGGTACGAGCCGATGTGGCTGGAGAGCCTCGGCTTCGCACCCGAGGGTGAGGGCTGGAAGTTGACCGAAGCGGGCGAGACGGCGATCGGTGGGCGGATTCCGCTGAACGCCTCCGGCGGCGTGCTGTCGTCGAACCCGATCGGCGCGTCCGGCATGATCCGCTTCGCCGAGTCCGCCATTCAGGTGATGGGCAAGGCAGGCGACCACCAGGTCCAGGGCGCGCGCAAGGCGCTTGGTCACGCGTATGGCGGTGGCGCGCAGTACTACTCGATGTGGGTGGTCAGTTCGGAAAAGCCAGGGGACAAGTCCTCATGATGCAGTACACCTGCGCGGTGCCGATGTGTCCGGTGGATCAACTCGTCGAGCTGTCGAAAACGGTCGAGGAGGCCGGCTTCGACAACATCGCGCTTCCCGACTCGATCTTCTACATGGAGAAGCAGGCGGCCGACTACCCGTACACGCCGGACGGCTCGCGGATGTGGGACGAGAACACGCCGTGGGTCGACCCGCTGATCGCCGCGGGTGCGATGGGCGCGGTCACGTCGACGCTGCGGTTCTACACCAACGTGATGAAGCTCGGCTCGCGCAATCCACTGTTGCTGGCGCGCCAGGTGGGCTCGGTGGCGAACCTGACCAACAACCGGTTCGGGTTCGGTGTCGGAATCGGCTGGGCGCCAGAGGAATTCGAGTGGTGCGGCCAGCCGTACGCCAAGCGGGGCAAGCGTGTCGACGAAATGATCGAGGTGATCAAGCTCGTCCTCGGCGGCGGCATGGTCGAATTCCACGGTGAGTTCTACGACTTCGACAAGCTGCAGATGAGTCCGGCACCCGCCAAGCCGGTGCCGTTCTATGTCGGCGGGCACACCGAGGTGGCGCTCAAGCGTGCGGCCAGAGTCGGCGACGGCTGGACGAGCGCGATGCTGACCGGAGCCGAGCTGGCCGAGATCATCGGCAAGCTCAAAAAGCTGCTGGCCGACAACGGCCGCGCGGACGACCCGTTCGAGTATCAGGCCGTCTGCATCGACAAGTTCGGCGTCGACGGTCACCGGGAACTGGCCGAGGCCGGCGTCACCGACAACATCGTCATGCCCTGGGTCTTCGACGGCCTTGGCTTCGACGCGCCGCTTGCGGCCAAACAGGATTCGGTCAAGCGGTTCGCCGACACCTACATTCACTCCGGCTGGCAGGACCGATGAGCGACTCACCCGTGCACCTGGCGGGTAAGCGCTCCCGCGAGGCGGCGGTGGCGCGCGACAAGCCCGCCTGGCTGGCGGTATTCGCCGACGACGCAATCGTCGAGGATCCGATCGGGCCGTCGCACTTCGATCCGGAGGGCAAGGGCCACCGCGGCAAAGAGGCGATCGCGAAGTTCTACGACATGGCGATCGCCCCGAGCGAACTGACCTTCAACTTCGACAAGACCTACGAGTGCGGCAACGAGGAAGCCAACGTGGGCAACATCGTGATCCGCTCGAGCGGCTACGAGGTCGTCGCCGAAGGGGTGTTCACCTACCGGGTCGACGACGACGGCAAGATCGTCGCGTTGCGCGCCTACTGGGAACTCGACGCCGCCACCCGCAGCGCCCGCAAGATCTAGGGTTGCCCGGCTTCGGTGATCTGCCGCAGGCCGACGGCATAGCGGCGGGCCAGGTCCTGGTAGGCACCGGGGTTGGCGTCCACCCACAGTTGAGCTCCAGTGCCCGCGACCGGTCCTCTGATCTCCGCAGGCGCACCCGCCGCCACGACTTCGTCGGGAATCTTCGTTCCGCTGGCGACCAACGAATGGGCGGCGACGAGACTGCGTCTGCCGATCACCGCACCGTCGAGCACCGTCGAATGATTCGCGATGACCGCCTCCGAGCCGAGGTGCGCGCCGTGAATGACGCAACTGTGAGCGACCGTCGCTCCCGGCCCGACGTCGACGGGAATCCCCGGCGGGGCGTGCAGCACGCTGCAGTCCTGTACGTTCGCGCCCTCACGGACGATGATGGGGGCGAAGTCGGCGCGCAGCACCGCGTTGAACCACACCGAAGCACCGGCCTCGACGTGGACGTCGCCGATGAGCGTCGCTGTCGGGGCGATGAAGGCGCCAGGATCGACCGTCGGTGACCGGCCTTCGAACGTGAACAGCGGCATCGTCTAGATATACCGCAGGTAAATGGCGTTTACGTTGCGCTGCCGAGGGTAAAAACTGTAACGTGTTCTAGTTAGAGGGCAAGGACAGGAGGCGCGAAGTGACGGCTGACACAGCCCACAGCGGCATTCGCGAGATCGACACCGGCGCGCTGCCCGACCGCTACGCCCGAGGTTGGCACTGCCTCGGCCCGGTGAAGGACTACCAGGACGGAAAGCCGCACGGTATCGAGATCTTCGGAACCATGCTGGTCGTGTTCGCCGATTCGCACGGCGAACTCAAGGTCCTCGACGGCTACTGCAGGCATATGGGCGGCAACCTCTCCCAAGGCACCATCAAGGGCGACGAGGTGGCCTGCCCGTTCCACGACTGGCGCTGGGGCGGCGACGGCAAGTGCAAGCTCGTTCCCTACGCCAAGCGGACGCCGCGACTCGCACGCACCCGGTCATGGACCACCGACGTACGCGGCGGGCTTCTGTTCGTCTGGCACGACCACGAGGGCAACCCACCGCCGGATGAGGTGCGGATCCCCGACATCGCGGAGTTCGCCGACGACGGGTGGACCGACTGGAAGTGGAACTCGATCCTGATCGAGGGCGCCAATTGCCGCGAGATCATCGACAACGTCACCGACATGGCGCACTTCTTCTACATCCACTACGGACTTCCGACGTTCTTCAAGAACGTCTTCGAGGGCCATATCGCGTCGCAGTTCCTGCACAATGTCGGCCGGCCTGACATCAACGACATGGGCACCAACTACGGCGAGGCCCACCTCGACTCCGAGGCGTCCTACTTCGGTCCCTCGTTCATGATCAACTGGCTGCACAACAACTACGGCGGCTTCAAGGCCGAATCCATCCTCATCAACTGCCACTACCCGGTGAGCCAGGATTCCTTCATGTTGCAGTGGGGCGTCATCGTCGAGAAACCCAAGGGCCTCGACGAGGAGACCACCGAGAAGCTCGCCAGGGTCTTCACCGAGGGTGTCAGCAAGGGCTTCCTGCAGGATGTCGAGATCTGGAAGCACAAGACACGCATCGACAATCCGCTGTTGGTCGAGGAGGACGGCGCGGTCTACCAGATGCGTCGTTGGTATCAGCAGTTCTACGTCGACATCGCCGACGTGACGCCCGACATGACCGACCGCTTCGAGATCGAGGTCGACACCACCGCGGCGAACGAGAAATGGCACGTCGAGGTGGAAGAGAACCTGAGGCTCAAGGCAGAAGAGGAAAAGGCCGAGCAGCCGTCGTCATGAGCCCGCCGGACAGGCACCAGACACGGGACCCAGCCCGGATTGTCGGCCCCGCCGACCCAGCCCGGATTGTCGGCCCCGCCGACGTCGACGACCTGGCCCGATCGATGCTGGCTCTGCACGGTGCCCACGACGACGACGACCACACCCACGGCCAGAACGACATCGCCCGCGGATCATGGTCGAAGGCGCCGAATTTCGCGTCCGACCCCGATCGGGCCGCCGCCGTGCGCGAAGCCACGCAACGCGACCGCGAGCGATATCTGAAGTCAGGGCTGGTCTCCGTCGACTGCCGGTTCTGCCACGTCTCGGTCAACGTCAAGAAGCTCGGTCCCGCCCATACGTCGGTGCAGTGGAACTCCGAGGCGACTCGGCGCTGCGCGTACTTCGCCGAGGTGCGCGAGTCCGGCGGTGAGCCTGCACGCGCACGGTCCTGCCCGAAGCTGGCCGACAGCATCAAACACGCGGTGGCCGAGGGGGTTCTGGAGGAAGTATCCAGCGACCCATTGCCCGGCGACGGCTGATTTCTCCGCGCGGCCGGTCACGCGAGTTTGCGTCTGCTCGCGGGGAGGAGTTTCGTCGAATTCTGCGTGAGGGCTGCGACCTCAACAGCGCCACGACCACCGCGCAGAAATCGTTGATCTGAGCTCCGCCAGCCCGGTCGCGACCTTCGCGCGTCAGAGCCCCTTGAAGCGCTCTTTGACGGCGTCGGCGGTCAGGCCGTAGTCCTCGAGCGAGTAAGTGTGTTTGGGTGCACGCGGGCCCTGCTTGCTCTCGGCGTCGCTGGCCTCCATCGCGGCGCGCGCCTCGTCGGTCAACTCGATACCGAAGTGGCGGTAGATGCCGTCGACGGTGCCGATCGGGTCCTTGATCAACTCGAAGTAGTCCATGTCGTAGAACTGAGCCGAATCGTGTTTGGCCCGTTCAGCGGTGAACAACCGGAGTCCGCGCGACCAGGTCTCCATCGCATCCTCCCCGATCACGTCCCCGCTGAAGCTGTTCGACCAGCCCGCCGTGGTGTGCTGCGCCAGTGAGCACATCGACGCCATGATCGTCTCCACCGGGCGGTGGCACTGCACCACGAGCGCGTCCGGATAGGCCGCCATCAACGCGTCGAGCGCGAACAGGTGGCTGGGGTTCTTCAGCACCCAGCGCTTGTCCGCGTCGTTGAGACCGATCAGCTGAAGGTTTTTGCGGTGGCGATGATACGGCTTGGTCCAGTCCTGGCGCGACAGCCACTGCGAGTATGTCGGTAGGTGCGCCAGCGTTTCGTAGGACACCGAGTGCAGGGATTGGCGCAGTAGTTGCCAACACTCCTCGACCTCGTCGGCGGTCATGAAATGCAGACCGGTGTACTCGGGATTCTCTTTGTGCGCCTGGGTGAACCGCGCATCGAGCTCGCGGAAAACGGGGTTCTGCGACCATGTTTCGCGCGGTGGGCGGGGCTGCGGGAATTCAGCCAGCCACAACTCGAGGCCCTGATGCCGCGGGTCGGAGCTCATCAACCGGTGCAATGCCGTGGTTCCGGTGCGGGGCAGCCCGGTGACGAAGATCGGTCGCTCGATCGCCACATCGGCGTGCTGAGGGTACTGCTTCCACGCCGCCTCCGACATCAACCGCGCGACCAAAGCGTTGCGGACGAAGAAGCGGTTCATCTTGCTGCCGATCTCGGTGAGATCCGCGTCCCGCCGATAGGACTCGAGCAGCACCGAAAGCCCCTCGCGATAGTTGTCGTCGTCCGAGCCGAAGTCGTCGAGGCCACATGCCTTGGTCGCCGACGCGTGTAGTTCCTCGACGGTGCCGGGATCCGTCCTTGGGGAAGACATCACGCCTTGTACTCCCCGCAGTTCACGTCCAGTGCTTGGCCGGTGATTCCGCTCGATAGGTCGCTGGCCATGAAGAGGATCGCCGACGCCACCTCGTCCTCGGTCGGCAGTCGCTTCAGGTCAGAGCCCGCGGCGGCAGCGGCGTAGATGTCGTCGACCGATGTGCCGTACTTGCCTGCCTGGTGCTCGAAGTAGCTCTTCAGCGTGCCACCCCAGATATAGCCGGGCAGCACCGAATTCACCCGGATGCCCTGCTCGCCGAGCTCGGTGGCCAGCGTCTGCGACATCGCCAGCAGCGCTGACTTCGCCATCTTGTATGCGCCGTACTTCGCCTGGGAATGGCGAACCACCATCGAGTTCACGTTCACCACCGAGCCTTTCGACTCGGCGAGGGCGGGGGTGAAGCCCTGCACCATTCGCAGCGCGCCGAACACCGTCAGCTCGATTGCGTCGCGCATGTGCTCGAAGGTGGTGTTGGCGAACGGCTTCATGGACGGCACCCG
Source organism: Mycobacterium sp. ITM-2016-00318 (assembly GCF_002968285.2). NCBI lineage: Bacteria > Bacillati > Actinomycetota > Actinomycetes > Mycobacteriales > Mycobacteriaceae > Mycobacterium > Mycobacterium sp. ITM-2016-00318. The sequence continues at coordinate 4,806,720 of NZ_CP134400.1, forward strand.
GAACGCGTTGTTGATCAGCACGTCGACCTTGCCGTACGCCTCGAGCGTCTCCTCGACGAGGTTGGCGACCTGTGCCTCGTCGGTGATGTCCGTGCCCACCGACACCGCACGCCTGCCGAGGTCGGTGATCTGCTTGGCCACATCGTCGAGGCGCTCGACGGTTCGGGCAGCGAGGACCAGATCCGCGCCCGCCTCCGCACATCGCCTCGCCAGCGTGGTACCCAGCGCTGGGCCGACACCGCTGATGACGACGACTCGGCCCTCGAGAAGTCCTGCCATGTTATGCAACCATCCTGTCGCCGATCTGCTTCTGGCGCAGCGCGATCCGTGCACGCCACGCCTCTTCGGAAATCTTGTTCGACTCGTAGTAAGGCAGCGCATCGGCCACCTTGTCGATATCGAGAAGCTCGACGGTGGGACCGTCCGCCTCGGTGAGCTCACGTGACAGGCGCTGCCAGCGGAACTGGAGGTAGCCCTTGGCGTGCCCGAGTGTCTCGACCCAGTTCGTCACGCCCGGGTTCGCGTCGGACACCACGTACCGGATCTTGCCGTCCGGATCCGCTTGCGCCTGAGTGCCGTTCAGCGACGTCTGATGGTTGATGTAGTCCAGCGAGATGTACCAGAGGCTGCCGAGCTGGAAGCCGAGGTACGGGGCATCGGTGACCGGCAGCGTGATGACCAGCGCCTGGTCCGGCCTCATGTCGAAGTGGCCGACAGACGAATACTGGGTCGCCAGCCCGCCGGGCGTCAGGCGCGGCGCCACCATGGTGTTCACCGGGAGCGTGTTGTAGAACCACTGGGGGAACTGCAGCCAGGTCTTCACCCGCTGCACGAGCTGTTTCCCCGCGACCGCGTAGCGCTTTTCGATGAGCTCCTTGGTCAGGGGTGGCGGCGCGATGCCTGCAGTGTCAGTTCTGGCGATGCTGAGGTAACCGCGTTGCGCGCCCCAGTCGTTGTAGACCTCGCGAACGACCAATTGCGACGGGCTTTTCGGTGTCACTCGCCACTCGAAGGTGCCGTCGGCGGCGATGTCGAGTTCACGGTCGTCGAAGGCCGCCTGACTCTCCGGCACGTTGTCGTCGGTGTACTCGCCGCCGAGCATCTGAAAACACAGATCGGTCGTCGTACCCCGCTTGCCGGTGACGACGTATTCGTGGCCCGGCTGCACCCTCGTGCCGAAGTACATCGCGTCGGGGTTGTCCAGCCCCATCTTGGTGAACGGGCCGGTGCCCGACTGCATGAACGGGTGGTCGCGGTCGTAGTCGAAGGCCAGATGGGTGCAGCCGGATATGCAACCGGCCAGGTACTGCAGGCCTTCGAGCAGATCTGCCTGCGATTCGATGAAGGGAGCTGCCGCGACCAATCGCTCGGCCTCGGCGATGGCGTCGGTCAAAGGCTGCGAATACACGCTGTCGAAACTAGAACGCGTTCTAACAAGAGTCAATATATCGACCGTAGTGGTACAAATATGGAACGACCCGTGTAGTCTCCGCTGATGCCTCCCGACTCCGCCGGCCGCGCATCCCCGCCAACCAGACGAGTGGTGGCGATCCTGGACTTCCTGGCCGGCCACCCCGACGAGAGATTCGGTGTCTCGGAGTTGGCCCGCCGTCTTGGTCTGAGCAAGCCGACCTGCCTCGGTATCGTCAGTGCGCTGACCGACGCCGGTTATCTCGTTCGCGACGGCGCCGACAAGACGTACCGGCTGGGACCGTCGCTGATCGCACTGGGTCACCGGGCCCAGGAGTCGATGCGGGTCAGTCCGGCAGCGCGCGAAGAGCTTCGCCGGCTGTCGGCGACGTTCGGCGTCACCGCGGGTCTGTCCGCCGTGATCGACGACAGAATCACGCTGCTCGAACTGGTGGCACCCGCGGGCGTCCGGCCCGGGGTCGAGGTAGGCCAGAGCTATCCGTTCGCGCCACCGGTCGGGTTGATGTTCGTGCTGTGGGACGACGAGGCGGTACACGACTGGTTGGCCAAGGAACCCACTGTGCCGCTACACCCCTCGCGAACCGAGCCGAACCGATTGGCGCGGGTCATCGAAAGATGCCGCACCGACGGCTATCTCGTCGAACGGTTAACCCCTGGTGGCCGTCGCCTCTACTCGATGATGGCCGGGATGTCGAGCACCCTGCCCGACGAATTGCGCGCGCTACTCGGCGAGCTGGTCTCCGACATCGGGGAGCGGGTCCACCTGCCCGACGATCCCGAACGCGGCGGCAAACGGCGCTCGACCCGATTCGATATCAGCGTGATCTCGGCGCCCGTCTACGACCATTACGGCCGCCAGGTCATGGTTGCCTCGATGCACATCGGGAAGGCGTTGACGGACAACGAGATACGGGACCGAGCCAAGGCGCTGATGGCTGCCGCCGAGGCGGTCACCGCACAACTCGGCGGCACCGCACCGCGGCGTTCCGCGACTGCCTAGGAGGTGCTGGCCAGCGCGAACGGCAACACCTCGGGTGCACCCGCAGCGCGCACCACGCGGGCAGCCATCGTCAGCGTCCACCCGGTGTCGACCACATCGTCGACAAGCAGCACCGGCCCGCCAGCCGCCCGGATGGCGTCCCCGTCCGGCGGCGACCAGGAATCGGCAAGCGCTGCAACTCGATACGCCGAGTTGGCGGCCGCTACCGGTCGCCGCTGCGGCGTGTAACGCAGTGTCCCAAGGTCGGTCAGCCTGCCCAGTTCGGCCAGCCTACGGCTCAGCGACGAGATCAGCAGCGGATGCCGTTCGGAGTCCAGCGCCATAACCGCGGTCGGCCGCACCGGCCAGTTCCAGGCCGCGAGCACTTTGATGGCGGCGTCCACCACGTCGGCGGGCGCCTCGGCATCGGCGCCATCGCGGTCGGCCAGCAGCGCCCGTAACCGCGCACCCCAGCCGAGATCTGTCAGCCGTCCGATGACGCGACCCGATGCTGCTCCGTCGGTGATCCGCCCGCTGAGGCCCACCCCTAGTTTGGCCAGCCCGGACGGCCACTGTTTGCGCGGCGCCAGTTCGACTCCCGGCCGCATGAGCAGCGCCCGGGTTTCTTCGGCCTCCGCCGCGTCGACGTCTGCACCGAATCGGGTGCCGATGCAGTTGTCGCACCGACCGCACCGCTCGTCGACGTCAATGGTGGGATCGTCGAGCTGAGCGCGCAGGAATGACATCCGGCACGTATCGGTACGCTGATACTCGAGCATGGCCTCCTGCTCGCGTCGGCGAGCCTCGTCAAGGGTGCGATAGCGGGGTTCGTCGTACTCCCATGCCTGGCCGGTGGCGACCCAGCCACCCTTGACGCGCTTCACCGCACCGTCGACGTCGAGCACCTTGAGCACCATTTCCAGCCGCGACCGCCCGAGGTCGACCAGTGCCTCCAGCGCAGGCGTCGACTGCGGCCGCTCGCGATCCAATGCGTCGATCACGTTGCGCACCATGGTTTCTGACGGGAATGCGACGGACGAGAAGTAGCGCCACACGTCGTGATCCTCGCGCCCCGGCAGCAGAATCACCTCGGCGCTTTCGGTGGCCCGGCCTGCGCGCCCGACCTGTTGGTAATACGCGATCGGCGAGGACGGCGCGCCCAGGTGCACGACGAAACCGAGGTCGGGCTTGTCGAAGCCCATGCCGAGCGCGGAGGTGGCAATCAGCGCCTTGACGCGGTTGGCCAGCAGATCGGCTTCGAGTTGTTCACGCTCGGCGGCCTCGGTCGCGCCGGTGTAGGCGGCCACCTCGAAACCGCGCTCGCGCAGAAGCGCCGCGACGTCTGCGGCCTGCGCGACGGTCAGTGTGTAGACGATTCCCGAGCCGGGCAGCTGACCGAGGTGCGCGGCGAGCCACGCCGCGCGCTGCGCCGGGTTGCCCGCCGATACCACCGCGAGCCGCAGCGACTCCCGGTCCAGTCCGCCGCGCAACACCAGCGTGTCCGCGCCGCCGACGCCGAGTTGAGCCGCGACGTCGGCGACCACCCGATCGTTGGCTGTGGCCGTGGTGGCCAGCACCGGCACGTCAGGGCCGAGGTCGGCCAGCAGAGTGCGGATGCGCCGGTAGTCGGGGCGGAAATCGTGCCCCCAGTCCGAAACGCAGTGCGCTTCGTCGACGACGACGAGGCCGGCGTCGCGGGCCAGGGCGGGCAGCACCTGATCGCGAAAGTCCGGATTGTTCAGACGTTCCGGGCTGACCAGGAGCACATCGACCTCACCGCGGTGCACGCGGTGGTGGACGTCGTCCCAGTCGGCGACGTTGCTCGAGTTGACGGTGGCGGCGTGCACTCCCGCCCGCTCGGCTGCGGCGACCTGATTGCGCATCAGCGCCAGCAGCGGCGAGACGATGACGGTGACTCCGCGGCCGTCGGCGCGCAACAGTTTGGCGGCGATGAAGTACACGGCGGATTTACCCCAGCCGGTGCGCTGCACCACCAACGCGCGCCGACGCTGCACCACCAGCGCCTCGATGGCGGCCCACTGGTCGTCGCGCAAGACAGCGCCCGGCCCCGCGAGTTGTTCGAGGATCGCCTGCGCCTGAAGTCGCGTCGCCACCACCCCATCCTGCCCGGCAGGGGTGACGTCCTCAGGTCGGCGCGGCAAAGCACACTCCTATCGGTCTGCGATTGTTGGTCGCGCCGACAGGCCTATCGGGTTCCGCATGGCGCCCAGGAAAGTTGGCTAGTGGCCCTAGCGGGCGTGTTCCGCGTCGTCGTCGAGCAGAGACAGCAGATAACTTCCGTAGCCGGATTTGATCAGGAGTTCGCCGCGTTCCCGCAGCTCGTCATCGGAGACGTAGCCGAGCCGCCAGGCGACCTCCTCGGGTACGCCGATTTTCAACCCCTGGCGTTCCTCGATGGTGCGGACGTAGTTGCCCGCGTCGAGCAGCGAGTCGAAGGTGCCGGTGTCGAGCCAGGCGGTGCCGCGTGGGAGCACCTCGACGGCCAACCTGCCCTGCTCGAGGTAGGCGCGGTTGACGTCGGTGATCTCGTATTCGCCGCGGTCCGACGGGCGCAGGCCCGCGGCGATATCGACGACGTCGTTGTCGTAGAAATATAGCCCCGGTATCGCGTAGGGCGACCGCGGCGACTTGGGCTTCTCTTCCAGCGACACGACCCGGAACTGGTCATCGAACTCGACGACGCCGTATGCCGAGGGGTTCGCGACGCGGTAGGCGAATATCGTCCCGCCGTCGATATCGCTGAAGCGGCGCAGTTGCGAGCCGAGACCGGGTCCGTAAAAGATGTTGTCGCCTAACGCAAGTGCGACCGACTCGGAGCCGATGTGGTCGCGGCCGATGATGAAGGCCTGGGCCAGACCCTCGGGTGAGGGCTGAGCGGCGTAGGTGATCGAGATGCCGAATTTGTCGCCGTCACCGAGCAGCCTGACGAAGGCGCCGACGTCCTCGGGCGTCGTGATGACGAGCACGTCGCGGACGCCCGCGAGCATCAGCGTCGTCAGCGGGTAGTAGACCATCGGCTTGTCGTACACCGGCAGCAGCTGCTTGCTGGCCCCGAGGCTGATGGGGTGTAGCCGGGTCCCTGTCCCGCCCGCGAGGATGATTCCGCGCATAGGTGGGATTTTGCCAGGCGAGGCCGCTTAGCGGGCGACCGCCTCGCCGCTGTCCTGTTCGCGTTTGATCTCCAGCGCGATGTCGATGAGTTGGTCTTCCTGGCCGCCGATGAGCTTGCGCTGACCGGCGCGGTGCAGCAGCTTGTGGGCGGGCACGCCGTAGCGTTCGGATTGCCGGATGGCGTGCTTGAGGAAGCTCGAGTACACCCCCGAATAGCCCATGATCAGGGCGTTGCGGTCGAGCAGGCACTCAGCAGGCATGGCGGGTGCGACGACCTCTTCGGCGGCGTCGGCGATGTCGAAGAAGTCGATGCCGGTCTTGACGCCGATCTTGTCGAATACCCCGATCAGCGCCTCGACGGGGGCGTTGCCCGCGCCGGCGCCGAACCGGCGGCACGACCCGTCGATCTGCTTGGCTCCGGCACGAACGGCTTCGATGCTGTTGGCGACGCCGAGGCCGAGATTCTCGTGGCCATGAAAACCAACTTGGGCAGCCGATCCTAATTCGGCGACAAGTGCGGCGACCCGGTCGCGCACGCCTTCGAGCACGAGGGCGCCCGCGGAGTCCACGACGTAGACGCACTGGCATCCCGCGTCGGCCATGATGCGGGCCTGGGCGGCGAGCTTCTCGGGCGAGATCGTGTGGCTCATCATCAGAAAGCCGACGGTTTCCAGGCCGAGTTCGCGGGCCAGCCCGAAGTGCTGGATCGAGACGTCGGCCTCGGTGCAGTGGGTGGCGATGCGGCATATCGAGCCGCCGTTGTTCTGCGCCTCCTTGATGTCCTCCTTGGTGCCCACGCCCGGCAACATCAGGAAGGCGATCTTGGATTCGGTGGCCGTCTCGGCCGCCAGCTTGATGAGTTCCTGCTCGGGAGTCTTGGAGAAGCCGTAGTTGAAGCTCGAGCCGCCGAGGCCGTCGCCGTGGGTCACTTCGATGACGGGCACCCCCGCGGCGTCGAGCGCAGCGACGATCGCACCCACCTCGTCTTTGGTGAACTGGTGGCGCTTGTGGTGGCTGCCGTCGCGCAGCGACGTGTCCGTCATCCGGATGTCCCACATGGGGTTGAAGTAGATGTCGTCGATGCTCATGCTTGGCCTCCTCCGGCCGTCGCGGAAAGGCTCTCCTTCGCGATCTCTTCGCCGACCTTGGTGGCCGCGGCGGTCATGATGTCCAAATTTCCAGCGTAGGGCGGCAGATAGTCGCCCGCACCCTCCACTTCGATGAATGTGGTGACCAGCGCCTGCCCGCCGGAATTGATCGACGGATCGTCGAACTGAGGCTCGTTGAGCAGCCGGTAGCCCGGCACGTAGGTCTGCACGTCGGCCACCACGTCGCGGATGGACTGTGCAATCGCGTCGCGGTCGGCGTCCTCGGGGATCGCGCAGAAGATGGTGTCGCGCATGATCATCGGCGGATCGGCCGGGTTGAGGATGATGATCGCCTTGCCGCGCTCGGCGCCGCCGATGTTCTGCACGCCTGCGGCGGTGGTCTTGGTGAACTCGTCGATGTTGGCGCGCGTGCCCGGTCCGGCCGACGCCGACGACACCGACGCCACAATCTCTCCGTAGGGCACCTCGACGACCCGGGACACCGCATAGACGATGGGGATCGTCGCCTGGCCGCCGCACGTGACCATGTTGACGTTCGGCGCGTCCAGATGCTCGCGTAGGTTCGCCGGCGGGATCACTCCGGGGCCGACGGCCGCCGGGGTCAGGTCGACGGCGCGGATACCCGCCTCAGCGTATTTCGCCGCCGCATCGCGGTGCACGTAGGCGCTGGTCGCCTCGAACAGCAGGTCGGGCTTCTCGTCGAGGCTCAACAGCCAATCCGCACCCTCGGCGCTGGTCTCGAGGCCGAGCTTGCGCGCCCGGGCCAGCCCTTCGCTCTCCGGATCGATGCCGACCATCCAGCGCGGCTCGATCCATTCCGAGCGCAGCAGCTTGTACAGCAGGTCTGTGCTGATGTTGCCCGATCCGACGATCGCGGCGGATACCTTCTGCGGCATGGGTTCTGTGCTCCTCTACTCGAACGACAAGTGGACTGCGCCCAGCCCGTCGAAGTCTGCGACGAATGCGTCTCCCGGTGTCGCGTCGAATGCCTTCGTGCACGACCCCGGTAGCACGATGTCGCCAGCCTTCAACCGCACGCCGAAGCTGTCCACCTTGCGAGCCAGCCACGCCACCGCCGTCACCGGATTGCCGAGCACCGCATCGCTGCGGCCCTTGGCGACGACTTCCCCGTTGCGGGTCAGGGTCGCGTCGATGTTCTGAATGTCGATGTCCTTGGGCGACACCCGGGCCTCGCCCAACACCCATCCCGCCGACGACGCGTTGTCGGCGATCGTGTCGCACAGCTTGATCTTCCAGTCCCTGATACGGGTGTCGATCAGCTCGATGGCCGGGGCCAAAGCGGCGGTGGCGGCCAACACGTCGTCCTCGGTGCAGCCCTCCCCTGGCAAATCGTCGGCGAGCACGAATCCAACCTCGACCTCCACCCGCGGATACAGATAGTTCCCGGCGGTGACCGGCCTGTCCTCGAAGACGGCCATCTCGTCGAGCAGATGCCCGTAATCGGGCTCGTCGACGCCCATCATCTCCTGCATCGCCTTGCTCGACAGGCCCACCTTGTGGCCGATCACGCGCGCCCCCTCGGCAACCCGCTGCCGGATGTTGATGAGTTGGATCTCATAGGCGTCGACGACGTCGATGTCGGGGTTGCCCGTGGTCAACGGGCCGATGGGGACGCGGCTGCGTTCAGCCTGCGCCAGCTCGGCGGCCAGCTCGTCACGCACCTGGACAGTGAGCATTTTGGCGAATTCCCCTCGTGTTGTCCGACCGGCGCAGTTGTTCGTTGGCCGGGCAATTCTATAACGTGTTCTACATGACAGGACAGGAGTTCGACGTCGTCGTGATCGGGAGCGGCGCCGCCGGCATGGTTGCTGCCCTCACCGCCGCCCATCAGGGCCTCTCAACTTTAGTCGTGGAGAAGGCGCCGCACTATGGCGGTTCGACCGCCCGGTCGGGTGGTGGGGTCTGGATCCCGAACAACGAGGTCCTCAAGCGCGACGGGGTCACCGACACGCCCGATGAGGCGCGGAAATATCTGCACCACATCATCGGTGACGTCGTCGAATCCGAACGCATCGACACCTATCTCGACCGCGCCCCTGAGATGTTGTCGTTCGTCCTGAAGCACACCCCGCTGAAGATGTGCTGGGTGCCGAACTACTCCGACTATTACCCGGAGGCGCCGGGCGGCAGGGCAGGCGGCCGTTCGATCGAGCCGAAGCCGTTCAACGCCCGCAAGCTCGGCCCTGACGAGTCCGGGCTGGAACCGCCGTACGGGAAGGTTCCGCTCAACGTCGTGGTGATGCAGCAGGACTACGTGCGGCTGAACATGCTCAAGCGGCATCCACGCGGAGTGCTGCGCAGCCTCAAGGTCGGTGCCCGCACGATGTGGGCCAAGGCCACCGGCAAGAACCTCGTCGGGATGGGCCGTGCGCTGATCGCGCCGCTTCGGATCGGCCTGCAGGAGGCGGGTGTACCGGTGCGCCTCAACACCGCGTTCACCGACCTGTACGTCGAGGACGGCGTGGTGCGCGGGATCTACGTCCGCGACACCAAGGCGCCGGAATCCGCTGAGCCCGAATTGATCAGGGCCCGTCGCGGGGTGATCCTCGGCTCCGGCGGGTTCGAGCACAACGAGCAGATGCGGGTGAAGTACCAGCGCGCACCGATCACCACCGAGTGGACGGTCGGCGCCAAGGCCAATACCGGCGACGGCATCATCGCCGGTGAAAAGCTCGGCGCCGCACTGGACATCATGGAAGACGCGTGGTGGGGGCCGACGGTGCCGCTGGTCGGCGCCCCGTGGTTCGCTCTGTCGGAGCGCAACTCCCCTGGATCGATCATCGTGAACATGTCCGCCAAGCGGTTCATGAACGAGTCGATGCCGTATGTCGAGGCCTGCCACCACATGTACGGCGGCGAGTACGGTCAGGGGCCGGGTCCCGGCGAGAACATCCCGGCATGGCTGATCTTCGACCAGCGGTACCGCGATCGCTATATCTTTGCGGGACTTCAACCCGGGCAGCGCATTCCGAGAAAGTGGCTCGAGTCCGGTGTGATCGTCACCGCCGACACCATCGAGGAGTTGGCCGCCAAGGCGGGCCTGCCCGCCGATGCGCTGGCCCAAACCGTCGAGCGGTTCAACGGCTTCGCACGCTCGGGCACCGACGAAGACTTCCACCGTGGCGAGAGCGCCTACGACCGCTATTACGGCGATCCGACCAACAAGCCGAACCCCAATCTCGGCGAGATCAGCCACGGGCCGTACTACGCGGCCAAGATGGTGCCCGGCGACCTCGGGACAAAGGGCGGCATTCGCACCGACGTCTACGCGCGCGCGCTGCGCGACGACGGTTCGGTGATCGAAGGCCTGTATGCCTCGGGCAATGTGAGCGCCCCGGTGATGGGTCACACGTATCCCGGTCCAGGCGGGACGATCGGCCCGGCGATGGCGTTCGGCTACCTGGCGGCGCTGCACATTGCGGGGAAGGCCTGAGATGCCGATCAATCTCGACGAGGCGCTCGGCGCGGAGCTCGAGCCGGTCGAGTTCTCGTGGTCCAGTAGCGATATCCAGCTCTACCACCTCAGTCTCGGCGCAGGCCAGGACCCGATGGACAAGCGCGAGCTTCGCTATCTGGTCGACGACACCCCGCAGGTGCTGCCGACGTTCGGCAATGTCGCTGCGAGCTTCCACGACACACAGGCGCCGACGGTGAAGTTTCCCGGCATCGACATCGAGCTGAGCAGAGTGCTGCACGCCAGCGAGGCGGTGTCGGCGCCCGCGCCGATTCCGCCGTCGGGCACCGGCCGTGCGATCACCCGGTTCACCGACATCTGGGACAAGGGCAAGGCGGCGGTGATCTGGTCGCAGACAACGGTCACCACGCCGGACGGAAGTCCGCTGTGGACCCAGAAGCGCTCGATCTTCGCCCGTGGTGAGGGCGGGTTCGGCGGCGAGAGAGGACCGTCGACGTCCTCCGAGCCGCCGGAGCGCGCACCTGACTTCGAACTGTCGATAGCGGTGTCACCGCAGCAGGCACTGCTGTACCGGATGTGCGGCGATCGCAACCCGCTGCACTCCGACCCTGACTTCGCCTCCGCTGCCGGGTTTCCCAGGCCGATCCTGCACGGCCTGTGCACATACGGGATGACCTGCAAGGCGATGGTCGACGCACTCCTGGACGGCGATACCGCCCGGGTCGGAAGCTATGGCGCGCGGTTCGCGGGAGTCGTCTTCCCGGGGGAGACGCTGAAGGCGAGTGTGTGGAAGGAAGGCGACGGCTTTCGCGCCGTTGTGACGGCGCCCGAGCGCGACGACGCCGTGGCGCTGGCCGGGGTGGAACTGTTGCCGGCCTGATCGGGTCGACTTCGTCTATGCCTCACGCTCGATGTTCGGCACGCAGTATGTCGAGTCACGGCAAATTTGGAATTGTGACCTGTCGCCGCTGGGGCAGCTGATCTTCGGCTACTGCTCAATGGTGGCCGATTGCCGCCACCCTATCGAGCCCGGCCCCGACGCCGGCTTTTTGGCGCTCGGCGCGAAGAGGGTGCCGCCTTGGCCGGCGGGGATTGTGTTGCTCCGACCCATCTTTCACTTCCACTTGAAGAATGTATTGCTTCGACACGATTTTGCGGAAGATGATGCGGGTCGACCGCAGTGGGCTCACCATCTTCCCCAGGACCAGTACGGCCGTCGGCAGCGTTTTCCGGCGGAGCCGGCGATGTCGCGGCACTGTGGTTCAGCTGTTTTTTAGCTGCTTCCGGCAGGTCCTCTAAGGGCATCTGCTTGGCGCGCCCTGTCCGCAACACCGATATGCAGCTCATCGCCAACAATCGGACGCTATGCGGTAATCGCTCAACCGTTTCCCATGGCACAAACGCCATATAGAGCACGAACATCGCAAAACTGAAGAAGGCTACAGAAACGGTGGTCATGATCATCGTGTGCATCACTACACCGGCCAGCAACAACCATGGACGCAAACGCCGGTTCCACACGAAGATTCCAATCGCCAGCTCAAGAGCAATAGTGCCCCATGTCACCAGATTCATTAACATGGCGTTCGTCGAAAGCCATTCTGGTGTCGGCAGAACTTGAAGGTCGTCGACTCGCAAAGTGTAGGAAACCGCAGTTCCATTAGACCATGCCGTGCTTTCCATCTTCGCTCGAACAGACGCCAGGTAAATCAGTGACAATTGAACCTGCATAAGCCGTACAAGCCAGACCGATCGGCACTGTGCCGACCAAAACGATCCGGTCCTGCGACGCTGATCGAGCGACAGGGCCGCCCCACAGGAGGACAGCGCAAGAAAGAGGGCCTCGATGCGAAGCAAGTAGTCGCCAGAGTTGAATACGAATGGATCACGCCGCTGAAACGATATGACCAACACAAATACCAAGACGGCCGCCAGCCTGGCGTGCCATCCGGCCGCCAATGCAATCGAGGATAAGAGGAGGATGATCCAGCCGATCATCAGTGCCTGGTCACTGGACCAAACCTCAAATATCCCCCACCTATACGAGCGCGAAGGTTGGTGTGGCACAACTCCGTCCTCGCCGAAGAGTTCGTGCAGGTCCGGTCGCAGTGACAGAGCCCATGCCACAACGAGTGCGCCGAACGCGATCCGGATCAGACCTAATGTGTAAGCCGGCTCGGATCGAAACCAGAATGAACGCCAAGCCTCGACGACCGCACCGGGTCGCCCTCGCAAGTCGTGGAAAGATCCGATCATTGTCCCGTGGCTAGATTCTCGTTGTAGAGCGTCTTCACCGTGGTCTCTCCTGGGCCGCGATTGCCTGGCGGGGGTAATTTCTCGCTGCGGAGTATTATCTCGACGTTCGCCGCGTGCTCGGTGGGTTTGGTGGTCTTACGCATTACCCAGTGCGCGATCAGGCGCCTAACTTCCTTGTCTCGCAACACGTTGTCCTTCAATTTTCGCCAGCGGTAAGCAACAAAATCGATGCCGGTGGCATCTTCTCGGATAATCCAGACTCGCGTTTGACCGTCAGTCATCGCGACGCGCACTTCGATGGTGTCAAGGGTGCTCTGTGGCTCAGGCGTGAAAACCCCCCAGCCTTGTTCGAGACCAGTTCCGAACGCCACCGGCCTCAGGATTGGCACAAGGGTGCGTTGAATCTCTGAAGCCGGGAAATTCCATACCGCGCCGATCAATACAACTGCGATGACCAGCCCGCTGATCGCTACCTGGCCGATTTGTGAGTCCTCGAACCTCTGCTGAAGTGTGTCGAGCTTCCTCCAGCGCACACTCCAAACCTTTCCGGTGCGGCCTGTCACTGCTGAACCTGACTAGGACTCGAGGCAGCAGGGAGCGAAATTAGGTCGGCTGGCGCAAATCTCTTACCCATCGCGCGCATACGTCAACCTTAAGTGTCGACAGAGTCAATGGGCGCAATAGTCGAATTTTCAGTCTCCGCTTATGCCCTGGTGACTCTTTCGCGAATTGCAAACCGCCAAGCGCCTATTGATGCACGCTGCGCAGCCGAGCTGCTACCGGTATGACACCTCACCTGGTTGCCCGTTGCTGTCTATGTTCCGGCAATGGATAGCCGGCCAATGGGAAGAACTCATGACAACGGCCTAAGCGGGGCCTCACAGATCAGTGTTTCGAGGACTAACTGCAGCGAGGCCGACGCGTACCGCTTCACAGCAGGTGCCTCTCACAGTTTTGCGGGAGCGCCGGCTACCGTGACGCTCCCGCAAACAACTGTAGTTTTGTCGAACTCGCGATCTCAGCGGTCCGCCGAAGTCCTCAATCGAAGAAGCCGAAGAACGCGCCGGCCAACTCCTCGAACAAGCCCGGATGACCCTGACCCTGGCCGCCGAACAGCAGCTGCACCAGACCCGGATCCGAATTGCCCGGACCGCCCAGGAAGAACCCGACCAGATCGAAGTCCTCGAACAACCCCGGCTTGGAATTACCCGGGCCACCGAAGAACAGGTCGACCAGACCCGGATCCGAGCCACCCGGACCACCCAGGAAGAACGAGCTGATGGTGTCGAAGAACCCACCAAAGCCGTCCTGAGGAACCGCCAACGCCGCAGCCTGCCCCTGACCCGGCCCGTCATCGAAGAAGCCGAAGAACGCGCCGGCCAACTCCTCGAACAAGCCCGGATGACCCTGACCCTGGCCGCCGAACAGCAGCTGCACCAGACCCGGATCCGAATTGCCCGGACCGCCCAGGAAGAACCCGACCAGATCGAAGTCCTCGAACAACCCCGGCTTGGAATTACCCGGGCCACCGAAGAACAGGTCGACCAGACCCGGATCCGAGCCACCCGGACCACCCAGGAAGAACGAGCTGATGGTGTCGAAGAACCCACCAAAGCCGTCCTGAGGAACCGCCAACGCCGCAGCCTGCCCCTGACCCGGCCCGTCATCGAAGAAGCCGAAGAACGCGCCGGCCAACTCCTCGAACAAGCCCGGATGACCCTGACCCTGGCCGCCGAACAGCAGCTGCACCAGACCCGGATCCGAATTGCCCGGACCGCCCAGGAAGAACCCGACCAGATCGAAGTCCTCGAACAACCCCGGCTTGGAATTACCCGGGCCACCGAAGAACAGGTCGACCAGACCCGGATCCGAGCCACCCGGACCACCCAGGAAGAACGAGCTGATGGTGTCGAAGAACCCACCAAAGCCGTCCTGAGGAACCGCCAACGCCGCAGCCTGCCCCTGACCCGGCCCGTCATCGAAGAAGCCGAAGAACGCGCCGGCCAACTCCTCGAACAAGCCCGGATGACCCTGACCCTGGCCGCCGAACAGCAGCTGCACCAGACCCGGATCCGAATTGCCCGGACCGCCCAGGAAGAACCCGACCAGATCGAAGTCCTCGAACAACCCCGGCTTGGAATTACCCGGGCCACCGAAGAACAGGTCGACCAGACCCGGATCCGAGCCACCCGGACCACCCAGGAAGAACGAGCTGATGGTGTCGAAGAACCCACCAAAGCCGTCCTGAGGAACCGCCAACGCCGCAGCCTGCCCCTGACCCGGCCCGTCATCGAAGAAGCCGAAGAACGCGCCGGCCAACTCCTCGAACAAGCCCGGATGACCCTGACCCTGGCCGCCGAACAGCAGCTGCACCAGACCCGGATCCGAATTGCCCGGACCGCCCAGGAAGAACCCGACCAGATCGAAGTCCTCGAACAACCCCGGCTTGGAATTACCCGGGCCACCGAAGAACAGGTCGACCAGACCCGGATCCGAGCCACCCGGACCACCCAGGAAGAACGAGCTGATGGTGTCGAAGAACCCACCAAAGCCGTCCTGAGGAACCGCCAACGCCGCAGCCTGCCCCTGACCCGGCCCGTCATCGAAGAAGCCGAAGAACGCGCCGGCCAACTCCTCGAACAAGCCCGGATGACCCTGACCCTGGCCGCCGAACAGCAGCTGCACCAGACCCGGATCCGAATTGCCCGGACCGCCCAGGAAGAACCCGACCAGATCGAAGTCCTCGAACAACCCCGGCTTGGAATTACCCGGGCCACCGAAGAACAGGTCGACCAGACCCGGATCCGAGCCACCCGGACCACCCAGGAAGAACGAGCTGATGGTGTCGAAGAACCCACCAAAGCCGTCCTGAGGAACCGCCAACGCCGCAGCCTGCCCCTGACCCGGCCCGTCATCGAAGAAGCCGAAGAACGCGCCGGCCAACTCCTCGAACAAGCCCGGATGACCCTGACCCTGGCCGCCGAACAGCAGCTGCACCAGACCCGGATCCGAATTGCCCGGACCGCCCAGGAAGAACCCGACCAGATCGAAGTCCTCGAACAACCCCGGCTTGGAATTACCCGGGCCACCGAAGAACAGGTCGACCAGACCCGGATCCGAGCCACCCGGACCACCCAGGAAGAACGAGCTGATGGTGTCGAAGAACCCACCAAAGCCGTCCTGAGGAACCGCCAACGCCGCAGCCTGCCCCTGACCCGGCCCGTCATCGAAGAAGCCGAAGAACGCGCCGGCCAACTCCTCGAACAAGCCCGGATGACCCTGACCCTGGCCGCCGAACAGCAGCTGCACCAGACCCGGATCCGAATTGCCCGGACCGCCCAGGAAGAACCCGACCAGATCGAAGTCCTCGAACAACCCCGGCTTGGAATTACCCGGGCCACCGAAGAACAGCGTCACCACGCCCGGATGGCCGTTGTTTTCCCCGAAGATGAAATTGGTGAACGGTTCCACGAAGCTGCCGAATGAGAAGCCGCCGAGGAAGCCACCGAACGGGTCATCTGGCTCGTTACCCGGGGTGTCGTTGCCCGGGGTGTCGTTGCCCGGAGTGTCACCGCCCGGGGTGTCGTTGCCCGGAGTGTCACCGCCCGGGGTGTCGTTGCCCGGAGTGTCACCGCCCGGGGTGTCGTTGCCCGGAGTGTCACCGCCCGGGGTGTCGTTGCCCGGAGTGTCACCGCCCGGGGTGTCGTTGCCCGGAGTGTCACCGCCCGGGGTGTCGTTGCCCGGGGTGTCACCGCCCGGGGTGTCGTTGCCCGGGGTGTCACCGCCCGGGGTGTCGTTGCCCGGAGTGTCACCGCCCGGGGTGTCGTTGCCCGGAGTGTCACCGCCCGGGGTGTCGTTGCCCGGAGTGTCGTTGCCCGGAGTGTCGTTGCCCGGGGTGTCGTTGCCCGGAGTGTCACCGCCCGGGGTGTCGTTGCCCGGAGTGTCACCGCCCGGGGTGTCGTTGCCCGGGGTGTCGTTGCCCGGGGTGTCACCGCCCGGGGTGTCGTTGCCCGGGGTGTCGTTGCCCGGGGTGTCGTTGCCCGGAGTGTCACCGCCCGGGGTGTCGTTGCCCGGGGTGTCACCGCCCGGGGTGTCGTTGCCCGGGGTGTCGTTGCCCGGGGTGTCGTTGCCCGGGGTGTCGTTGCCCGGAGTGTCGTTGCCCGGGGTGTCGTTGCCCGGAGTGTCGTTGCCCGGGGTGTCACCGCCCGGGGTGTCACCGCCCGGGGTGTCCGGCTTGCCCTTCTCGACCGGGGCGCCGTTAATCAAGACAAGTGGGGGTTCGTTATTACCGCTCTTTGTGCTCGAACCGCCGCCACCGGGATTGCCCGCAATTCCAGTGATGGCATCTCTGATCTTCTGCCCGATGCCTGGGCCGGCGTCAGTGCCACCTGTGGCGCCGCCATCAGTGCCGCTCTCCTCGCCCTCGGTCGTGAGCTGAATCTGCGAGGGATAAACGGGGCTATCCGGCAGCGCGTAATACGCGACGACGCCCAGAACCAACGCGATCGTCATGAAGGCGCTACTCAAGGTATGCGTGATCCGCGACGATGGTCGCTTCACAGCGCGACGATGCTGTCCGCGCTTGGTCGGCTCTGCACCGGCGCGGGAAAGAAATTTCGGGTCCGACATCAGCCGGCCTCCTCCTTGCTGTTGGGCAAACCTTCGGTTCACCGCGAAAATTATTTAGTTGTAGAGGCTTTCGTGCGTCTGATAGACGACTGGCCTGGTGAATTCCAACTGCTTAAGCGTGCGATCTGTGGCGTTGCGCGACCGCGGCAGCACTTGGGCCAGCCTCGGTTGACCCGAGACATGGAGGAGCTCGGGTGATGTCCCTTGCCTCGCTCACGTCGGACGCTGAAGTTCCGACGGAAGCACCTTTGCTATGCAGAGGCATCAGCCCCACCTTCCCGCTTCCGCGCACCCCCACGCGAATTAAAGCTTAAAGACAGCTGAGAAACTATCGCTTTGCTGAGCAATGTGTCAAGGATCACACCGATATCCTGAAGCGAAGTCGTATTGACGGACAGATTTATCGTCGCGACAGTCCCCGGTTATGAAACCCGGCAAAGCCCTCCTAGGAGTCACTGACAACAACTGCGGTCACAATAAATCGGCCGTCGCCAGTTGACTGTCGAAAATTGACCGGAGGCAGTCGCTGCAGGTGACGCGCATGTCTGGGCAGGTGGGGGTTCGTTAATGGGCTGGGCCGTCCGAGTAGGTGCGCGGCGTCAATTCACGATCATTAAGCTAGTGTCTCTAAGCGCTAGAGCTTAGACCGAGCAACGTGCCCGTGTTGGAGACGACGCACACGTTGAACCAGTTCGGTGAAACCATGTGGTGGCAGCAGCAACTGTGGTATACGAAACTAGCCCTTGTCATAGAGATTGCTGCCCCTGGGGTGGTCGAACAATGACGCACCCGTCCTCGCTCGGTCGTCCGCCACCGTGGTGCTGAGCAATAACTTGGTTGGTTTGCGGCGATGATGCCTGTACCGGCGTGTCGGTGCATCGAACTGCAGTACCTTCAATACTTTGACGCTCGAGTGGCTCGACTACCGACGAAAGGCCAGGACGTGACGAGGTCCAGTGACATCTCGGCTTATCCAGTGCGGGTCCGAGGAGACCTCGACACATCGGTGACTCGGTGGTTGTGGTTGGTGAAGTGGCTGCTGGCCATACCGCATTGGGTCGTACTAATTTTCCTGAACATCGCGTACTTCGTGGTGACCATCATCGCCTTCTTCGCGATACTCTTCACCACCCGGTACCCACGAGCCCTGTTCGACTTCAACGTGGGCGTACTACGGTGGCAATGGCGGGTGGATTTCTACACCTACTCGGCGCTCGGCACCGACAAGTACCCGCCGTTTACGCTCCGCAGCGTTGATTACCCGGCCGATCTTGACGTTGATTATCCCGAGCAGCTGTCGCGTGGGCTGGTCGTGGTGAAGTGGTGGCTGCTGGCGATCCCGCACTATCTGATCGTCTTGGCTTTCCTCTTGCCAGTGTTGCGGTTCATCTTTCGTCCGGGCGGATTCAGTCTCTCGCTGCTTGTCCTATTGGTGGTCATCTCCGCGATAGCGCTCCTGTTCAACGGGCGCTACCCGCCCGGGCTGTTCGACCTCATCGTCGGCATCGACCGCTGGGTGCTTCGCGTGAGGGCATATGCGTCACTCATGTGCGACGAATATCCTCCCTTCCGGTTGGACCAAGGTCCACGCGAACCGCACGAAGCTATAACTACGGGATTGGACTCGCCTCCGGAGCGCGGTGAAGCTGTCGCAACCGAGCCCAACGCGCCTACTGGCCTGCCTGAGGCGGCCAAGCGGGGCACCGAGAATGAACCTAGGCACAGAGTGGACAGCTAGCTGGTCCGCGCCGACGGTTGTCATGAGATCGCGCACTCGTGCCGTGGATTCACCGGTCTGGACCGCCGGTGCACCTCGAGGTCCTCGCGTCAGGCGATGCAGCCTTGACGGCGATCGAATTTGCTTCCACGATCGAGATCGAATGGGGTAGGAAATGGCGGCCGTGGCTCGTGTGGTGATTGCAATATTGCTTGTCTTCCCAATACTCGTCGGCTGCTTCTCTTTCGGGAACCGCTCCAACTCCCCGACAAACGCAACAGGCAGTTCCGATCCACAGCTCGACGGACTTTATGAAGTGGCATTTCCTGAGGGAGGTGCCATGCGAAACGGCCAACCTTGGGAAGACCCTAAGGCTCCGTACAGCGCAGGATGGGCTTTCCGTTCAACCTGCTCAGACGACGGTTGCGTGGCGACGGGATCTCTCCTGAAGGACAGAACCTCTCCGCCGGCCCAGCAGATGGTTTTCGACTTCGTCGACGGCCGATGGTTGGGTGTATCGGACACGAATTCCACCACCTGTGAAGTGAAGTCGACCGGGGAGTCCAAGACTGCGCAGGTCTGGTTCGTTATCTCGCTCAAACCGCATCAGGATGGAACGCTGTCAGGCACGGCATACAACATTGTCACCGACGCCTGCAGAACCGTCCTTCAGTGGCAAATAACCGCAACTAGGAGGGGAGAGAATCCCGAGGGCGTGACGATCGCAGATCCGACGAGCCAACCGCCACTCGTTTCCTCACCCGCCCAATCGTTCCGCGGCCGCTACGTGGCGGCATTCAAAGATCAACCTCACCAGCCCACGGGCACGTGGACACCGAACAATCACTGCCTGCGGACGGGCGAGCGCTGCGTGACGCTCGTCGATATTGCTCCTGACCCGTCAACCGGCAAGGTTCCTTACATCGACGAATTCGTTTATGTCGATGGCCAATGGACGGGGATCAAACCGGGTGGCGGCCCACAACCCTGTGGTGAGGGAACGAGCGAAAAGAGCTCCGGTGCGACTGGTTCCGTCAAGTTCGCGTTGCCGCCCCCCCCCGTACCGGACCCGATTCAGTCGCTGACGCTGGCATATAGCTTGGAAAGAGTTGGCGGTGACTGTCCTGGCACCGCGGAGAGGACGTCAATCCTGAACCGCATAGGTGACTGACGACGATATTCTCCCGAACCCTCTCGCCACCGGGTCATTCGAACGACACTGCAGGATCCAGTCGTGCGAACGCGCCGCCCGTCGACGTGCGGTGTCGGTCGAGATTCTGTTCGAGCGGTCAGCCCAAGATCAGCCCGGACGTCGGAACGCCCGTGCCCGCCGTCACCAGTACATGTTCGACATCTGGCACCGGGTTGACCGACGAGCCGCGCAACTGCCGCACACCTTCTGCGATCCCGTTCATCCCGTGAATGTAGGCCTCGCCGAGCTGACCCCCGTGCGTGTTGATGGGCAACCTGCCACCGACTTCGACCGCGCCGTCGGCGATGAAATCCTTGGCGTCGCCCTTCCCACAGAAGCCGAGCTCCTCCAGCTGAATCAGCGTGAAGGGCGTGAAGTGGTCGTACAGGATCGCCGTCTGGATGTCGGTCGGATTCAGCCCGGACTGTTCCCACAGCTGCCTGCCGACCAAACCCATTTCGGGCAGCCCCAATTCGGGCCGGTAATAGCTCACCATCGAGTACTGATCCGGGCTGGCACCCTGCGACGCAGCCTCGATCACCGCGGGCCGGTGCTTGAGGTCCTTCGCCCGCTCCGCCGACGTGATCACGAGCGCTACGCCGCCGTCGGTCTCCTGGCAGCAGTCGAGCAGCCGCAGCGGCTCGGCGATCCACCGCGAGTTCTGGTGGTCCTCAATGGTTATCGGCTTCTCGTAGAAATACGCTTTCGGGTTCTTGGCGGCGTGCTTGCGATCAGCGACCGAAACGGCGCCGAAATCCCTGCTTGTCGCCCCAGAGAGATGCATGTACCGCCGGGCGATCATCGCCACCTGTGCCGCCGGTGTGGACAGGCCGTGCGGGTAGGAGAACGAGTTGTCGACGCCGGTCGAATCGGCGTTCTCGACCAGCCGCATCTGCACCTGGCCGAACCGCTGACCCGATCTCTCGTTGAACGCGCGATAGGCGACAACGCAATCCGCAACACCAGTCGCGACGGCGATCGCCGCCTGCTGCACCGTCGCGCAGGCCGCCCCACCACCGTGGTGGATCTTCGAGAAGAACTTGAGCTCACCGATGCCGGTGGCCCGCGCGATCGCGACCTCGGTATTGGAGTCCATCGTGAACGTGACCATGCCGTCGACATCCGCGGGCGTCAGCCCGGCGTCGTCGAGCGCGTCGAGCACCGCTTCTGAGGCGAGGCGAAGCTCGCTGCGGCCCGAGTTCTTCGAGAAGTCGGTGGCGCCGATCCCGACGATCGCTGCCTTGCCGCTCAACGGGCCGCTCATGCATCTCCGATCGTCAGCGTCGAGGTGGCGATCACATGGTCGCCGAGGCTGTTGCTGCCAACGACTTTCACCGTGATCAACCCGTCGGATACATCCGTCACCTCGCCCTTGAACGTCACCGTGTCGTACGCGTACCACGGCACTCCGAGCCGCAGCTTGATCGACTTCACGATCGCCGTCGGGCCCGCCCAGTCGGTGACGAACCGCTGCACCAGCCCGGTGTCGGTGAGGATGTTGACGAAGATGTCCTTGGAACCCTTCGCCTGCGCCTTGTCACGGTCGTGGTGGACATCCTGGTAGTCACGGGTGGCGATCGCCGTCGACACGATGAACGTCGGGTCGCCGTACAGCGACAGCTCCGGCAGCTTCGTGCCGACCGCCGGGTTGGACGGAATTTTGGCTGCGCTCACGCGTCCGGCTCCCAGGCGTACAAGGTCCATGCCGGTCCATTGTCCCCTTGGGGGAAGTCGATATACGTTGCGCGCACGGGCATTCCGATCTCCACGGTGGACGGGTCGGCGCCGCGGAGCTCACCGAGCATCCGGACCCCTTCCTCGAGTTCGACGAGTGCGATCACAAACGGCAGAGTGCGTCCGGGCACCTTCGGCGCATGGTGCACCACGAAACTGAACACCGTGCCCTTGCCACTGGCGACGAGATAATCGGAAGGCGCCACATCGTCTTTGTGGTCCTTCCACAGCGCGGGCACCGGCGGGTGCTGCAGGCCGCCTCCAGCACTCGGGCCACGCTTCTGGATGCGCAACTCGTGGGCGTTCACACCGTCCCAGAAAAACTTGGTGTCGCGCGAGGAGGCCGGTCGCATCATCGAGTCCGCGTCGAGATCCTCGGGCACCGGTGTGCTCTCCGGCTGGTCGGCATCGGCGGGCCTGAACTTCAGGATGCGCCAGTCCATTTCGGCGACATCCCCGTCGCACACCTGCCACGTGATCTTCTGGCTGATGAAATAGCCCTCACCGAGCGCGGTGTTTTTCGGGCCGACGACGTCGGTCAGTTCGGCGACGACGCTGACGTCCTCACCGGGCCGCAGATAGCGGTGGTAGGTCTGGTCGCAGTTGGTCGCTACGACGCCGACGAACCCTGCGCTGTCGAACAACTCCATGATCGGGCCGATCGGGTCGTCACCGGGACGGTGGCCGCCCAAGCCCATCATCGTCCACACCTGGATCATCGCAGGCGGTGCGACGATTCCAGGATGTCCCGCTGCCTTGGCCGCCGCCTCGTCGCCGTAGATCTGGTTGTCATCGCCGATGGCGTCGACCCAATGCCGGATCATCGGCTGATTCACCGGATCTCGACCGACCCGCGCCTTGCTCGGCCCCGCTGCCTTGATCTCGTCGACGGTCTTGTGAATCTCCTCTGCCGTGTACTCTTCGCGCGAGCGCTCATCGCCAATCACCTGGGAACCCTCGGCACCTTCAGGCCTGCAGCCGCGATCATCTCGCGCATCACCTCGTTCACACCGCCCCCGAAGGTGATGACCAAATTCCGCTTCGTCTGGCTGTCCAACCACTCGAGCAGTTCGGCGGTGTCCGGGTCGGCCGGGTTACCGTGCGCGCCGACGATCTCCTCAGCCAGGCGGCCCGCATACTGAATGCGCTCGGTGCCGAATACTTTCGTTGCCGCCGCGTCGGCGACATCGATGTTCTCGCCGGACGCCGCGACCTGCCAGTTGAGCAGTTCGTTGATGCGCCACATCGCCTTGAGCTCGCCGAGCGACCTCTTGACGTCGTCGTGGTCGATCGGGGTGTCGCCGTTGCTACCCGGCTTGGAAGCCCATGCATGGATGCGGTGGTAAAGCGCCGCGAATCGGCCTGCGGGCCCCAACATCACCCGCTCGTTGTTGAGTTGGGTGGTGATCAGCCGCCAGCCGGCGTTCTCCTCGCCGACGAGCATGTCGGCAGGAACCCGGACGTCGTTGTAGTACGTGGCGTTGGTGTGGTGTGCACCATCGGACAGGATCATCGGTGTCCACGAATAGCCGGGGTCGGAGGTATCGACGATGAGCATCGAAATGCCCTTGTGTTTGGCGGCATCCGGATCGGTGCGGCAGGCCAGCCACACGTAGTCAGCATCGTGGCCACCGGTGGTGAACACCTTCTGGCCGTTCACGATGTATTCGTCACCGTGACGCACTGCGGTGGTGCGCAGCGAGGCGAGGTCAGTGCCTGCCTCCGGTTCGGTGTAGCCGATCGCGAAGTGAATCTCACCGGCGAGAATGCCGGGCAGGAACTTCTTCTTCTGCAGCTCGGTGCCGTACTGCTGCAGGGTCGGGCCGACGGTCTGCAGCGTCACCGCGGGCAACGGCACGTCGGCGCGGTGTGCCTCGTTGACGAAGATCGACTGCTCGATCGGGCCTAAGCCCAGGCCACCGAACTCCTTTGGCCATCCGACGCCGAGCTTGCCGTCGCTTCCCATCCGCTTGATCACCGCACGGTAAGCCTTGCCGTGGCGATTCTTCTCCATCTCCGCGGCCTCTTCTGCGGAGATGAGGTTCGAGAAGTATTCCCGCAGTTCGGCTTGCAGCTGCCTCTGTTCGGGGGTCAGTTCGATGTACATAGCTCTCCCACCAGGTCGAGGCGGTGTGACGGGCCGCCGACAAGGCGGGCCAGATCCTTGATCGTCGAGTAATAACGGTCCATCGGATAGGCGATGTCCATGCCCATGCCGCCGTGTAAGTGGTGGCACAGCTGCATCACCGGCGGCGCCTGCGAGGCAAGCCAATAGCCGAGAACGTCGAGATCCTCCTCGGCGTCGCACCCTTCAGATAGTCGCCACACCACCGAGTTGGCGGCCAATGTCAGTGTGCGCGAGGCGATGTAAACCTCAGCAAGCTGTGCGGCCACCGTCTGAAATGTCGACAACGGCTTGCCGAACTGCTCGCGGGTGGCGACATAGTCTGCGGTCAGCCGCAGCGCACCGGCAACCAGGCCTGCGGCGTATGCGCCGGTGGTCGCGAGCGCCGACTGGTTGACCCGCTTCGCCTGCGCACCGTCCAACACGTCGTCGTCGGGAACGGCGATGTCGGAGAACGTCACCGCATACTCCTCCGAGTGGTTTGATGTCGGGGTCTGCGTGACCTGCACACCGCCGGCTCGCGCATCCACGACCACCACCCCGGTGTCTGCTGTCACGACGATCCAATCCGCTTGTCCTGCATACGGAACGCCGATCTTTGTGCCGTTGAGCCTGCCGCCCGCCAGCACAACCGCGGGCTTGTCGGGCAGCGCGGCGCCCGGCTCGTTGAGGGCCAGCGTCACGATCGAACCCTTCGCGACACCGGCCAGGTGACGATCCTGCTGCGCCTCAGACGCCAGGTCCAGCAGTACCGCGGTGGCGCCGAGTACGGCCAACGCCGGGCCCGTGGTGCCGTGCCTGCCGACTTCCGACAGTGCCGCGGCCAACTCCGGGAGGCCGACACCGTCGCCGCCGATGCGCTCCGGCGCACCGAACGCCGTCACCCCTCCCGCGACCAATGCGTCCCAGCTGTTGTCACGCTCCAGAACCGAGGTGACGACGTCGGCGACAGCTTGCTGCCGTTCGTCCGGGCTGAAGTCCACCGGAATCCTCCTTGATTCGCCTGCGGGTCAGTGAGCGACCGGGCACTTGCCGGTGTAATCCACTTGCCAGTGCTTGATGCCGTTGAGCCATCCTGACATGAGCCGCTCCGGCTCACCGATGGGCTTGAGGTCAGGCATGTGGTCGGCCACGGCATTGAAGATCAGATTGATGGTCATCTTGGCCAGGTTGGCGCCGATGCAGTAGTGCGCGCCGGTGCCGCCGAAGCCGACGTGGGGATTCGGGTCGCGCATGATGTTGAACGTGTGCGGGTCGGTGAAGACCTCTTCGTCGAAATTGGCTGAGCGATAAGACATCACAACTCGCTCGCCCTTCTTGATCTTCACGCCGCCCAACTCGGTGTCGGACAGCGCGGTGCGCTGGAACGCCGAAACCGGCGTCGCCCAGCGGACGATCTCGTCAGCCGCGGTCTCGGGACGTTCCGTCTTGTACAGCTCCCACTGATCGGGGTTCTGTGAGAACGCGATCATGCCGTGGGTGATGGAGTTACGCGTGGTCTCATTGCCTGCGACGGCGAGCATCACGACGAAGAAGCCGAACTCGTCGTCGGAGAGCTTCTCGCCCTCGATGTCCGCCTCGATGAGGGTAGTGACGATGTCATCGGCCGGGTTCTTCGCCCGCTCCTCTGCCATCTGCATCGCGTACTGGATCAGTTCGAACGAGGACACCGCAGGGTCGATGTCGGCGTACTCAGGGTCCTCACCCGCGGTCATCTCATTGGACCAGCGGAAGAGCTTGTCCCGGTCCTCCTGCGGAACGCCGAGCAGGTCGGCGATCGCCTGAAGCGGGAGCTCGCAGGACACCTGCTCGACGAAATCCCCCGACCCCTCGGCCGCTGCGGTCTCGGCGATCTTCTGAGCCCGGTTGCGCAGTTCCTCCTCGAGCCGTCCGACGGCTCGCGGGGTGAAGCCACGCGAAATGATCTTGCGCAGCCTGGTGTGCTGTGGCGCGTCCATGTTCAACAGGACGGCCCTCTGCAGGTCGATTGCCTCGCGGGTCATCCCCTGCGGCCAGGTCGGAATCGCGCCGTCGGGCGAGCTGCCGAAGACGTCGTTGCGCTTGGAGACCTCTTTGACGTCGGCGTGCTTGGTAACCAGCCAATAGCCCTTGTCGCCGAACCCTCCGGTGCCGCCGGGCACGTCGACCCAGTGGATAGGCTCGGACTTGCGGAGCTCAGCGAGCTCCTCGACAGGCAGACGCTCGAGGTTCAGTGTGGCGTCGAGGAAGTCGAAGTCGGGCGAGATGGGGCATGGCATAACAAGGGCTCCTCAATTGCAACGTGTTCTAGTGCCAGTAAAACATGCCTTCTGCGCAGATCAAAGACTCGGCGGCGACGCAGCTTGTCAGACTAATGAAACGTGTTCTAGCCTGGCGGAATGGGTAACCCGGTAATCGTTGAAGCCACCCGCAGCCCGATCGGCAAGCGCAATGGATGGCTGTCAGGTCTACATCCGACCGAGCTCCTCGGCGCGGTACAGAGGGCTGTCGTGGAGAAGGCCGGCATCGACGCCGGTGAGGTCGAGCAGGTCATCGGCGGGTGCGTGACTCAGTTCGCCGCGCAGTCCAACAACATCAGCCGGGTCGCATGGCTGGTCGCGGGGTTGCCCGAGCACGTCGGCGCCACCACCGTGGATTGCCAGTGCGGCAGCGGCCAACAGGCCAACCACCTGATCGCCGGGCTCATCGCGGCGGGCGCGATCGACGTAGGCGTCGCATGCGGTATCGAGGCGATGAGTGCGATCGGCCTCGGCGCCAACGCGGGACCCGACCGCTCGGTGCTGCGTCCGTCGTCGTGGGACATCGACCTACCCGACCAGTTCACCGCCGCCGAGCGGATCGCCAAGCGCCGCGGCATCACCCGCGACGACATCGACGAGTGGGGTTTCCAGTCGCAGGCCAGGGCCAAGCAGGCCTGGGCCGAGGGCCGGTTCGACCGCGAGATCAGTCCCATCGAGGCGCCGGTGCTCGACGAGCAGAAGCAGCCGACGTCCGAGCGCGCCTTCGTGACCCGTGACCAAGGGCTGCGCGACACCACCAAGGAAGGCCTCGCGTCGCTGAAACCGGTGATCGACGGCGGCATCCACACCGCCGGCACGTCGTCGCAGATCTCCGACGGCGCCGCCGCGGTGCTGTGGATGGACGAGGACAAGGCGAAGGCGCTGGGGCTGCGGCCGAGGGCGCGGATCATCAGCCAGGCTCTCGTCGGCGCCGAGCCGTACTACCACCTCGACGGGCCGGTGCAGTCAACCACGAAGGTGCTCGAGAAGGCCGGGATGAAGATGGGCGACATCGACATCACCGAGATCAACGAGGCCTTCGCCTCCGTCGTGCTGTCGTGGGCCCGGGTACACAACCCCGATATGGACAAGGTGAACGTCAACGGCGGAGCCATCGCGCTGGGCCATCCCGTCGGCAGCACCGGCAGCAGGCTCATCACCACCGCGTTGCACGAGCTGGAGCGCACGGACCAGAGCACCGCTCTGGTCACCATGTGTGCAGGCGGCGCACTGTCCACCGGCACCATCATCGAGCGCATCTAGTGGCCGAAACCCGGGTGCGCACCGAGGCCGAGCGGATCGCGGCCGCTCAGGCCTACATCGACGCGTTGGTGAGCCACGACGCGAACGACGTGCCGTTCGCGCCCGACTGCACGCGGATCGAATTCGGTGTCAAGACCGGGTTCTCGGGAGATCACCTGCGGCGCAGCCTCAACGGCGGCCCGCAGTACCGCGTCATCGCGTCGGCGACCCCTCCGGAGTTCAGCATCGACGGCGACCGGGTGAGGGCGCGCTTCGACTTGACGACGAAGCCGTCGTTCGCCGGCAGGCGGGTGGGCGCTCACGTCGACGAGACGTTCGTGATTCCGGCGCAGGACGGGCAAATCCACCACATCAGGGCGATCGTCCGGCCGTTCCTGATCACCTCCTGAGTTTTAGTTCCGGCAAACGTCTGACCCGTGGCGCTCGGTACGCCAGACTCGTGCCATGCGATTAATCTCTGTTGCTGCGGGGTTGGCGGGCGTTGCTCTGGTCGTGTCGTGTTCGACCGGTGATGAAACGAAGTCGTCATCCGAATCGAAAACGTCAGCCCGACCGAAATTCGATGGCCTCTATGAAGTCCAGACCGACTTGTCCAAGCGCAAGGTCAATTTCGCGCCAGATCCGAGCAATGAGAAGAAGCCGTTCAAGTTGGCGGTGCGTTCGGCGTGTGCCGCCGACAACGAATGCACTGCAACGGCGCTCACGCTCGGCGACGACATGAAAGAGGTGCCCAACACCGGATTATTGGTCTTCGATCTCGTCGACGGGCACTGGCTGAGCGTGAAGGAGGTCTCCGACGGATCGTGTCAGCTCAACCCGGATCTGAGGACGGTGAAGGCTCCCTACTTCAGTATCTGGAATGTCGAAGCGAAGGACGACGGACCGATGACCGGCCAGGGTCTGTACGTCGGCACGAACGACTGCATGAACATCTCCGACGTCCCGGCCACGTTCACCCGCACAGGCGATGTACCGGCCGACGTGACCTTGCCCGACCCGGCTTCTCAGCCGAAGCGTGTCACCTCGCCCGCCGCAGGATTACGCGGAAAGTACTCCGGCTCCATGGTCACCGCCGATCAGCCCGACTGGAAATTCAGCCAGGTCTGGGAGGCGGATACCCACTGCCTGCGTACCGGCGTCAAGTGCCTGACGACGGTCGCGTTGACCCAGAGGGACGAAAACCAGCCCGGCAGCAGCACAGCATTTCCGGCCGACTACATCTTCGAGAATGGTCGGTGGACGGGCGGTACGGCCTCGGGGCCCATTGAATGCGCGGAAGGTAAGGGTCGGACCACGAAATCGATCACGGGCACGTTCGCGTTGCCGAGCGCGCCCGTGCCGAACCCGATCACCAACGTGGTCGTCGATCAAGCCACGACCCTCGGCGATCCGTGCGCAAGTACCATCAACAGCCAGATCACTCTTAACCGAATAGGTGATTGATTGGCTTGGGGCCGCGACATGAGCGACCTGCACTTCTATTTCGACCCTGTCTGTCCATTCGCGTGGATGACAAGCAAGTGGGTGCGAATGGTCGCCGAACAACGCGACTATCAGGTGGACTGGCGTTTCATTTCACTACGAATCCTCAACACGCACATCGATTATGACGCGCACTTCCCACCGGAGTACGAGGCCGGGCATACATCCGGCCTGAAACTTCTGCGAGTCGCGGCACGGACACGGGCCGAACACGGCCGCAATGCCGTCGGCCCACTCTACGAGGCGATCGGCACGCGCATCTTCGACACGTCGCGCGAAGTCGACCCGCTGTCGGGTGCCGACCAAGGCGCCAGGCGCGTACTCGAGCCGTTGCTACGCAATACCGGGCTGCCCGTGGATCTCGCGGACGCCCTCGATGACCCCTCGTGGGATGACGAGATTCGGGCCGAGACAGACGAAGCGCTCGCGTTGACCGGTCGCGACGTCGGGACTCCGATCCTGCACTTCAACCCGCCCGACGGCACGGCGTTCTTCGGGCCGGTGATAAGCAGGCTGCCGAGCGTCGGGGATGCCGGGCGACTGTGGGACCACGTGATCGGGCTGGCCGAGTTCGGCGGCTTCGCGGAGCTCAAGCGCAGCCTGCGGGAGCGTCCGCAGCTGGCCAGTTTCGGGGCGGACACCGAATCGATTGGCAAGCAGGAGGACTGGCACGGCGGAAGCCGTCGCCTCAAGAAATAGTTTGCGACGGCCGCACCGCGGTTAGACCCCAGGGTATGGCAGGGAGGATTCGTAACTCGCGACCGCTCGCACTGGCGATGAAGTACTTCGCCCGCGCACACATCTGGGCCTACCAGCGGACCGACGGCATTGTCGGCGCCCGGTTGCTCTGGTTTCCTGCGGCGCTGGTGACGACGACCGGCCGCAAGACCGGAGAGCCCCGCACGACGCCAACGCTGTACCTGCGCGACGGCGATCGCGTGATATTGCCCGCATCTTTCGGCGGCCGCGACGCGAATCCCGGTTGGTATCACAACCTGCAGTCGAACCCGAAAGTCCACGTCCAGATTCGCGGCGAACACCGTGACTTGATCGCGCGCGATGCGACCGATGAGGAGCGCAAGCGCCTCTGGCCGAAACTAGTCAGAATGTACCCGCCGTATCGAAATTATCGCGAGGCGACAGATCGGGTGATTCCGTTGGTCGTCTGCGAGCCATGACGAGGTTGATCGCGATCGCGACCGCGAACAACGCGGCACCGATGACGATGGTCGTCGGGTGCAGATAGAGCAGCAACGCGGCAGCCGGTGCGCACAGCACCCGCTCCGGCCAACCCGCACGGCGCAGTAGCCAGCCGCCGGTGACAACCGCCAGCGCAGCGACTCCCAATGCGGAAACCGCTGCTGTCCAAGCCATATCGCCGATAGACCGCAAGCCGAGCAGACCTTCGCCGTTATCGGTCAGCACGAAGGCGAACGGGACGAGGAAGGCGGGCAGCGTGTACTTCCACGTCTGCATCATCGTCGCCATAACCCGGCCACCGGTGATCGCCGAAGCGGCGACCGAGGCCAGCGCCGTTGGCGGCGTCACCTCCGAGAGCACCGCGAAGTAGAAGACGAACATGGCCACCGCGGGCGCCGCGACGCCGAGATCCTGAAGTGCGGGGCCGACGATCACCCAGCTGATCACGAACGAAGCGGTGACGGGAACTGCGAGCCCGAGGACTGCGACCGCCAACGCGGCGAATATCGCCGTGAAAACGACTACCAGAGCTGGGTTTTCGGTGATGCCGCGGGCGGCGTTCACCAGAATAGAGTTCAGCTGCAGACCCAGGCCCGTCCTGGTGATCATCGCTGCGATGACACCTGCCGCTGCACACACCGCGGCGACGGCAAGTACGCCTCGCACACCGATGGCAAGCGACCGGTACAACCGGGCGGGCGTCAAACGGCGTTCCTTGTCCAAGAAGGACAACGCGATCTGGACGAAGATGGCGTAGGTAACCGCCCGGATCGCGGAGATGTCCATGGCAAGGAACACCACGATCATCACCAGCGAGATGAAGTGATAGCCGAACCTGGCGAGCAGTCGCCAGCCAGACTGCTCGCTGATCTCGACTTCGCGGGTGTTCCATCGGCGGGCATCGATCTCGACCGCAACAAGGATGCCGAGGTAATACAGGATCGTCGGCACGACCGCCCACACCAGCACGGTCAGATACGGAACGCCGAGGTACTCCGCGATGATGAACGCCGCCGCACCCAGCGTCGGCGGCGACAGGATTGCGCCGATGCCCGCCGCGGCCAGCATCCCGCCCGCATTCTCCTTCGGATACCCGGCACGGCGGAGGATGGGCCATGTCACCGAGCCAAGGCTCACGGTTGTCGCTGTCCCGGAACCGGATACGGATCCGAGCAGGAATCCGGCGAGGGTGACGGTCCGGCCAGGCGCCGCGCGCGATCGACGAAATGCGGCGAGCGACAGGTCGATGAAGAACCTGCTCGCGCCGGATGCGTCGAGGACCGCTCCGTAGATCGTGAACAACACGATGTAGGTGGCGGCAACGTCCAACGGCACGCCGTAGAGACCGGTCGACTGAATGAACGATGCACTGATGATCTGGTTCCAGTCCACCCCGGCGTGCGCGATCGCCGCGCCCTGAGGCAGATAGCCACCGTAGTAGGCATACGCCAGCGCGAGCAGGCATACGAGCGGCAACGCGAGACCGGTGGTCCGCCTGCAAGCCTCCAATACCAGCAGGAGCACGACGGTGCCGACGAGCACGTCGATCGTGGCGGGGGTCCCCTGCCGGCTCAGGAACTCGTCGAAACCGCCTCCACCACCGGCGATCTCGATTGGCAACACAGGGTAGAGGCAGGCGACCAGCGCAACGGCTGCCAAGAGCCAATCCGCGAACGTCGGGTTGCCCCTCGACGCCACCTGCTCGTCCGAGTCGTTCTTCCTGCGGCGCAGCCGCACCCCCGAGCGGTAGCAGAGCAGCGTCAACGGCAGCACCGCGGCAAGGAAGTAGATCAGCGAAACCTGGTTGCCCTGCGCCAGCGGGAAGAACACCTGATAGATGGCGAAGACACCGATGAGTACGCAAACGGCCGTCACCGCATGGTGCACCCAGCCGGTCAGCTCGCGGGCCGGCTTCTCCTCTTCATAGGCGGCCGCTGCCGTCTGGGTCAGCTCTTCGCGCCGAGCTCGTCCAACGCCTTCTTGGCCCCCGGATGCAATTTCACCGGGTCGGTCTGTCGGGCCGTATCCAGGTTGATGTCCTGGGCCGCCTTGTTCACCTTGACCAGATCGGCCTTGTGGTCGAACAGAGCCTTGGTCAGCACACATGCCGTATTGCCGTCCATATCTTCGTTCACCAGAAGGAGATTCGGCACAACTACGGTCGGCACGTCAGCCGGAGACTGGTAGGTCGCCGCCGGGATCACGCCGCGTTCGTAGATCGTGTTGATCTCCTTCAACTTGTCCAAGGTGTTGGTCACATCGAGAAGCTTGACGTTGCCGCGCTGACTGGTGAACAGGTCGGTGATGCCGCTCGTGGGCAGGCCGCCCGACCAGAACATCGCGTCGATCGAACCGTCCTTCATGCCTTCGACCGTCTTGCCCAATTCGGTGCGCTGTGCCTGGATGTCCTTGGCCGGGTCGAGGCCCGCTGCCGTCAGCATCCGGTTCGCGATCACCTCGGTACCGGAGTTGGGCGCCCCCGTGGACACCCGCTTGCCGCGCATGTCCGCGATCGAGTTGATGCCCGAGTTCGATCGTGCGACCACCTGGGTGTAGTTCAGGTACAGCCGCGCCAGCGCCGCGATCGGCTGCGGTGAATCGAAGGATTCCTTGCCCTCGGCCGCGTCGGCAGCGGTGTCGGCAAGTGAGAACGCGACCTGATGCGTGCCCGCGACCAGCTGCTGGATGTTCTGCAGCGACGCTGAGGTCTCGGCCGCAGTGGCCTTCAGCTTGCCGTCAGTCTGCGCACTGATCGCTTCGGCCAGCGCGCCGCCGAGGCTGTAGTAGACGCCGGTGGTGTTTCCGGTGGCGATGCTCAGCCGGGCGTCGGATTCGACCGTGCAGGTCGTCGGCTCGGAAGCTGCCTCCCCGCCGTCACCACCCCTCTGACCTCCGCATCCGGCCAAAACCAACAGCACTGCGCCGACAACGACCGGCAATGTGATCCGCCTCACGTGATCATGATTGCCCCCTGAACCGGTTTTCACACGCGGTTCCCATCAGGAGGGTATTTGACGCGCTGTACAAGACAGATTTCCAGTTGTGTACAGTGATCCGGTTCACACATCCACAACGATGGAGTATCGGATGCACAAATCGTCGAGCAGGCGTGTCCTGGGCGTCATCGGAGCAGCTTTCACCGCTGTCATCTCGTTCATCCTCGCGGTCATCCCGGCCGGCGCGATGACCGTGACGTTCGTCCGCCACGCCGAGTCGCAGGCCAACGCGGACGGCATCATCGACACGAAGGTCCCGGGGCCGGGGCTAACTGAACTCGGCTGGAGCCAGGCGAGAACAGTGGCGGGGCAGCTGCCCGCGCACCCCAGCGGAATCTACGCATCGACGATGATCCGAACCCAACAGACCGCGACACCGTATGCGGCGCGGATCGAATACGGTGCGGATTCAGCTGAGAATGAGGCGAAGGTTGCCGTGGGAACCGTTCCGGGCAGCGACGTCCGCGTACTCGACGGCCTTCAGGAGATCAGCGCAGGCATTCTCGAGGGCTCGTCAGAAGACGAGGGGATCGGGCGGCTCGGCTATGCGCTCGCTCCGATCGCATGGAGTCTGGGCCTTCGATTCGTGCGGATCCCCGGTTCCGAGGACGGCAATGAGTTCGATGCGCGGGTCGACGCCGCCTTGAAACAGATGGAGACCGACGGTAGCGAGACACCGGTTGTCTTCTCGCACGGCGCAACGATCATGTTCTGGACGATGATGAACGTCGACAATCCCGACCCACTGCTGCTCCTCACCCATCAGCTGGACAACACCGAGACCGTGGTGGTCGAGAAGAACGATGACGGCAGCTGGACTCTGAAGAGTTGGGGCGGTGAAGAAGTCGGGTCCGCCAACCTGCCCACGCAACTCTTCGTCAACACGCGCGACCTGATCGTCGCTCCGCAGACCGCGCTCTACAACTTCAGCCGCGACGTCGGCGTCGAAACCGGAGTGGAGGGCGTCGAGGACGTCGCGAAGGCGACCGCGAAGTTCGGTACCGACACGGTCATCGACATCGGCAACGCGGTGCAGGGGCTGGGGGCCGCAGAGACCAACTCATCGGCGGCTGCGCTCACTGCAAACGCCGGCAGCACAACCAATCGCACCGCGGGCAACAAGGTGACCCCCGGCGGCCGGATCACCGGCGGGCTCTCACGCAACAACGAGCGCGTCCGTGAGGCCGTACAGGACGTGAGAAACGACATCGCCACATCGATCAAGAAAGTCGGCGACACCGCGAAGAAGGTCGCAGACGGCGCAAATGACGCCGCCTGAGCCAGTCACCGCCGCTGGAAGGTTCGGCCCCTTCTCTCATTTGCGAGAGGGGGCCGACTTGCGTTCAGGCGCCGTAGACCGGCACCGCCGGACGCGCTTTCGCCAATAGATCGGCGACGACCGGTCCGAGCTCAGCGGGATCCCACCGGGCACTCTTGTCGACCTCGGGTCCGCGCGCCCACCCTTCCGCGACGCGGATGATGCCGCCTTCGACTTCGAACATCTTGCCGGTGACGTCGCGCGACTCGGCACTGCCCAGCCACACCACGAGCGGCGAGATGTTCTCCGGCGCCATCGAATCGAAGTCGTTGCCCTCGGTCGACATCATGTCGGCGAAGACCGTCTCCGTCATGCGCGTGCGGGCGGACGGCGCGATCGCGTTAACGGTCACGCCGTAGCGGCCCATCTCGGCGGCGGCGACCAACGTCATGGCGGCGATGCCCGCCTTGGCCGCGCTGTAATTCGCCTGTCCGACACTGCCCTGCAAGCCCGCACCCGAGCTGGTGTTGATGATCCGCGCGTCCGGCGTGTTGCCCGCCTTGGACTCTGCGCGCCAGTAGGCCGCCGCGTGCCGCATCGTGGCGAAGTGCCCTTTGAGGTGCACGGCGATCACCGCGTCGAATTCCTCTTCGCTGGTGTTGGCGAACATCCGATCGCGCACGATCCCCGCGTTGTTCACCAGCACGTCCAATCGGCCGAAGCTGTCGACGGCGGTCTGGATCAGCCCTTCGGCCTGCGTCCAGTCCGCGACGTTGGCACCGCTGGTCACGGCTTCGCCCCCCGCGGCGGCGATTTCGTCGACGACGCTCTGCGCCGCGCTGCCGCCGCCGGCCGGCGAACCGTCGAGGCCGACGCCGATATCGTTCACGACGACGCGCGCCCCGTGCGCCGCGAACGCCAGCGCATGCGCGCGGCCGATGCCGCCGCCGGCACCCGTCACGATGACCACGCGACCGTCGAGCAATCCCATATCTCTTGTCTCCTTGACTATTTGATATCAGCGGTGGTGGTTGCCAGGTAGTGCGGCGGCTCGCCACCGCCGTGCACCTCGAGCGATGCGCCGCTGATGTAACCCGCCGCATCGCTTGCCAGGAACGCTGCGGCCCAGCCGACGTCGGCAGGCTTCGCGAGCCTGCCGAGCGGCACGTTGCGCGAGATGGCGGCGATCGACTCGGCGTCGCCGTAGAACAGTTCCGATTGCTCGGTCTCGACCATGCCGACGACCACCGAGTTCACCCGCACCTTGGGCGCCCACTCGACCGCGAGCGTGCTGGTGATGTTCTCCAGGCCCGCCTTCGCCGCACCGTAGGCGACGGTGCCCGGCGTCGGCCTCCTGCCACTGACGCTCGCGATGTTGACGATCGAGCCGCCGCGTTCCTGCGACTGCATTACCACGTTGGCGTGCGTCGAAACCGACAGCGGCCCAAGTAAATTGAGCTCGATAATCTTGGTGCTGAACTTGGCTGACGCCTCGGAGGCGATCACGTACGGCGAGCCGCCCGCATTGTTGACCACCACGTCGAGGCGGCCATGAGCGGCGACCACGGCGCCGATGAGCGCCTTCACCGACTCGTCGTCGCGGACGTCGCAGGAGTGAAACTCATACGGCGACCCCTCGACCGGGCGCCTCGCACACGTCACGACGGTCGCGCCCTGGTCGGCGAAGACGGCGCTGATTCCGGCACCGACCCCTCGCACACCGCCGGTCACCAGGACGACCCGACCGCTCAGTTGCAGGTTGATGCCCGCCAAACCGGAACTGTCGGCCGTGTCGGTCACTGTGCTAGCGTACCAAGCAAGTGCTTGCTTAGGTAGCCGGCCCCCAGCAGGAGCATCGATGACGATCAATACCAAGTCGGTCGAACCGGGCATCGTCTCGGTCACCGTCGACTATCCGCCCGTCAACGCCATCCCCTCTCGCGGATGGTTCGAACTCGCCGACGCCATCACGGCGAGGGGCCGCGACCAGTCCACGCATGTGGTGATCCTGCGAGCCGAGGGCCGGGGGTTCAACGCGGGCGTCGACATCAAGGAGATGCAGAAGACCGAGGGCTTCTCCGCGCTGATAGACGCCAACCGCGGATGCTTCGAGGCGTTTCGCGCGGTGTACGAGTGCGCGGTTCCGGTCGTGGCGGCGGTCAACGGATTCTGCGTCGGCGGCGGCATCGGACTTGTCGGCAACGCCGACGTGATCGTCGCCTCCGACGACGCGACGTTCGGCCTGCCAGAGGTGGAGCGTGGCGCGCTCGGCGCAGCCACGCACCTGTCGAGGCTCGTGCCACAGCACATGATGCGTCGACTGTTCTTCACCGCAGCCACCGTCGACGCCGCAACCCTGCATCACTTCGGATCCGTCCACGAGGTGGTTCCGCGCGCAGACCTCGACGAAGCGGCGCTGCGTGTGGCCAGAGACATCGCCTCGAAGGACACCAGGGTCATCCGCGCAGCCAAGGAAGCGCTGAACCTCATCGACGTGCAGAAGGTGAACTCCTCCTACCGCATGGAGCAGGGTTTCACGTTCGAGCTCAACCTCTCCGGCGTGTCCGACGAGCATCGCGACGCGTTCGCCGGAACGGAAAAGAGAACC
Organism: Mycobacterium sp. ITM-2016-00318; assembly: GCF_002968285.2. Classification (NCBI taxonomy): domain Bacteria; kingdom Bacillati; phylum Actinomycetota; class Actinomycetes; order Mycobacteriales; family Mycobacteriaceae; genus Mycobacterium; species Mycobacterium sp. ITM-2016-00318. The sequence goes on from NZ_CP134400.1 coordinate 4,843,546, forward strand.
AAGTGAGCGACAAGAGAACGAGTCTCGACGAGGCCGTCGCCTCGATCGAAAGCGGTATGACCGTCGGCATCGGCGGCTGGGGCTCGCGGCGCAAGCCGATGGCGTTCGTGCGTGCGCTGCTGCGAACCGATGTCACCGACCTCACCGTGGTGACCTACGGCGGCCCCGACATCGGGCTGCTGTGTTCGGCGGGCAAGGTCAAGCGGGTCTACTACGGGTTCGTATCACTGGACTCGCCGCCGTTCTACGACCCGTGGTTCTCCAAGGCCCGCACCACCGGCGCAATCGAATCGCGTGAAATGGACGAGGGCATGCTGCGGTGCGGCTTGCAGGCTGCCGCACAGCGACTTCCGTTCCTGCCCATCCGCGCGGGCCTCGGCAGCGACGTGCGCACGTTCTGGGGCGACGAGCTGAAAACCGTGCGGTCCCCCTATCCGACCGACGGCGGCTACGAAGAACTCGTCGCCATGCCCGCGCTGAAACTCGACGCCGCATTCGTGCACCTCAACATCGGCGATCAGCAGGGAAACGCTGCCTACACCGGTATCGACCCCTACTTCGACGATCTCTACCTGATGGCCGCGCAGAGGCGGTACCTGTCGGTCGAGCGGGTGGTGTCGACCGAGGAACTGGTCAAATCTGTTCCGCCGCAGGCGCTTTTGATCAACCGAATGATGGTGGACAGCGTCGTCGAGGCGCCCAACGGGGCCCATTTCACGACGGCCGAACCCGACTACAGGCGCGACGAGCGCTTTCAGCGCCACTACGCCGAGGCCGCGGCATCCGGCGAGAAGTGGCAGGATTTCGTCGCCACCTACCTGTCGGGCAGCGAAGCCGACTACCAGGCCGCCGTACGGGAGTTCAAACAAGCTCAGGAGGCCTCCAAGTGATCTCCGTATCCCGCGCAGAGGTGTGCGCCGTCGCCTGCGCCGAGCTGTTCCGCGACACGGGCGAGATCATGGTCAGCCCGATGGCGAACATGGTTTCGATCGGCGCGCGGCTGGCCCGCCTGACGTTCTCCCCCGACATCCTGCTCACCGACGGCGAGGCCCGGTTGCTCGCCGACACCCCGGCGCTCGGCGCGACGGGCGCGATCGAAGGGTGGATGCCGTTCGGGCGCGTCTTCGAGACGCTCACGTGGGGACGCCGCCACGTCGTGATGGGCGCGAACCAGGTCGACCGGTTCGGTAACCAGAACCTGTCGGCATTCGGACCGTTGCAGCACCCGACCCGGCAGATGTTCGGCGTGCGAGGAGCGCCGGGCAACACGATCAACCATGCGACGAGCTACTGGGTGGGCAACCACTCCAAGCGGGTGTTCTGCTCCGATGTCGATGTGGTGTCCGGGATCGGCTGGGACAAAGTCGATCCCGACAATCTCGCCTACCGGTTCGTCAACGTCTACCGGGTGGTGTCCAATCTCGGCGTGTTCGACTTCAACGGCCCGGACCACACCATGCGCGCGGTGTCGCTGCATCCCGGAATCGACGCCGAGCAGGTCCGCGAGAACACCTCGTTCGAGGTGCACGGCCTCGACGAAGCGGAGGAAACGCGGCTCGCTACCGCCGAGGAGCTGAAGCTGATCCGCGAGATTATCGACCCCAAGTCGCTGCGGGACAAGGAAATCCGCTCATGACCCGCCTTCGCACGCCGCTGACCGAGCTGATCGGTATCGAGCATCCGGTTGTCCAGACCGGTATGGGCTGGGTGGCGGGCGCCCGGTTGGTGGCGGCGACGTCCAACGCGGGCGGCCTGGGCATTCTCGCTTCGGCGACGATGACGCTCGAGGAGCTGCAGACGGCGGTCACCAAGGTCAAGTCGGCGACGGACAAACCGTTCGGCATCAACATCCGGGCCGATGCGGGCGATGCCGTCGATCGTGTCGACCTGTTGATCCGCGAGGGCGTGAGGGTGGCATCGTTTGCCTTGGCGCCGAAGCCGGATCTGATCACGAAGCTCAAAGAAGCAGGCGTCGTTGTGATCCCGTCGGTCGGATTGGCGAAACACGCGAAGAAGGTAGCGGGCTGGGGGGCTGACGCGGTGATCGTGCAGGGCGGTGAAGGCGGTGGCCACACCGGCCCGATCGCCACTACGCTGCTTCTGCCTTCGGTGCTCGACGCCGTCGACATCCCGGTGGTGGCCGCGGGCGGCTTCTTCGACGGTCGGGGCCTTGCGGCGGCGTTGTCCTACGGCGCCGCGGGTGTCGCGATGGGAACACGCTTTCTGTTGACGTCAGACTCCACGGTGCCCGATACCGTCAAACGCCGGTACCTGGAGGCGGGCCTCGACGGAACGGTGGTGTCGACACGCGTCGACGGCATGCCGCACCGGGTACTGCGCACCGGGCTCGTGGAGAAGCTCGAAAGCGGCTCCCGGCTGCGCGGATTCGGCGCAGCGGTGCGCAACGCGCAGAAGTTCAAGAAGATGTCGCAGATGACGTGGCGGTCGATGATCAGCGACGGCATGGAGATGCGACACGGCAAGGAATTCACCTGGTCGCAAGTCGTGATGGCGGCAAACACACCGATGCTGTTGAAGGCGGGCCTCGTCGAAGGCAATACCGACGCCGGTGTACTGGCGTCGGGCCAGGTTGCCGGCATCCTCGACGACCTACCGTCGTGCGCGGAACTGGTCGACTCCATCGTCGCCGATGCGATCAAACACCTCAGGGCCGCCGGGAGTCTGGTCGCCGAATAGGTGGGCACCTGTGTGCGCGTCGAGCAGACGCGCAGAGCCCGCAATTCGCGTAACGGCGCGTTTCGGTTAGCTGAGACGACATCCGTGATGAAGTTGTGAGCTTCATAGTTAAATTATGAAGCTAATATCTTCATATGGATCAGGTGAAGTCTGACGCTTCATCGCGGGCTACCCTCATCGGCGACGTCGTCGGCTCGCGGTCCGTTGCGGATCGCGCCGGTGTCCACCGACTGCTGAACCAGGCGTTGCATGACGTCGCCGACACCGCGGTCGACCCGCCCGCCTTCACAGTCGGAGATGAATTCCAGGGCGCATATCCGAGCGTCGGCCTCGCTATCGATGCGGCGCTGTCTCTGCGGTTGGCCGTCGCTCCGGAGATCGATGTGCGGTTCGGGCTCGGCTGGGGAGAGGTGACCATGCTCGATGAGACCGCGGGCATCCAGGACGGCCCCGGTTGGTGGGCCGCCCGCGAAGCCATCGAGTGGACGGCGTCGACTCAGCGCCAACCCGGCTTTGCGCTGGTGCGAACGTCTTTTCGCGCGACCGGGGACGCCAGGACCGACGTCGACGCGATCAACGCCGCCCTGCTTTGTCGGGACCACCTGCTTGGATCGATGGACGACCGATCGACACGGATTGTGAAGGCACTGTTGAACAACCGGACCAAGAAGGACATCGCCGCGACGGAAGGCATCAGTCCGTCAGCGGTGTCCCAACGCGCCGGTCGCGACGGTCTCGACCTGATCGTGTCGGCCTCGGAGTACCTGAGGAGCGTGCCGTGAGCGCCGTCGCCGTACTGCTCATCGCGATCGGCATCGCCGACGCGGTACGGCGCGTCACCCGCGCTGCCTGGATCGCGCCGACGACGGTGCCCGTCGTGGTGGTGGCCTGCGCGGCGCTGGCCGGGCTCTGGCATCTCGGAGACCTCCCGCTTCTGGTGATCGTGGCCGGCGCGGGTGTCGGCTGGGTTGTGCTCGGCGCCCGCTCGGATCGATCCGGTGACCACCAGAGCGCACCGCTGATGATCTTCGGTCTCGCGCTCGCGGCGCTGATCATGTTGTCCGGCTGGGGTTCTGAGGTCGACGGCCTTGTCGCGCGGTGGGCGCAGTGGGTCGACCTCCCCGGCATCGGCGATATGGGCCCGGACAGGGTTCTGATGGTCGTCGGTGTGGTGCTACTGCAGATCATCACCGGAAACCAGCTGGTGCGGTTGGTGCTCGGCTCGGTCGGCGCAGTGAAACCGGAAGGCCAACCGCAGCCCTCGGATCGGCTGAAGGGCGGGCGCCTGCTCGGTCCGATGGAGCGAATCCTGATCCTCGGGCTCGGCCTGGCCGGTCAGCTCGCCGCGGCCACCGCCGTCGTCGCCGCGAAGAGCGTCATCCGGTTCCCCGAGATCAACGCCGCAAAGGCACGCGAGAACGGGAACATAGGTATCGACGCCGTCACCGAGTACTTTCTCGTCGGCAGCTTCGCGAGTTGGATCATCGCGCTCGGCGGGCTGGCGCTAGCGCTTTAGAGCCGCTCGATGATCGTGACGTTGGCAGTCCCTCCGCCTTCGCACATGGTCTGCAGACCGTAGCGGCCGCCCGTCCGCTCGAGTGTGTTGAGCATGGTGGCGAACAGCTTCGCGCCGGTTGCGCCGAGCGGATGACCAAGGGCGATCGCACCGCCGTTCGGGTTGACCTTCTCCGGATCCGCCTTGGTTTCCTTGAGCCAGGACAGCACCACCGGCGCGAACGCCTCGTTGATCTCGACGGTGTCGATGTCCTCGATGGACAGGCCCGTTTTGTCCAGGGCATACCGGGTAGCGGGTATCGGTCCGGTGAGCATGAAGACCGGGTCAGCACCTCGCGCGCTGATGTGGTGGATGCGCGCCCGCGGCTTCAGATTGTGGTCCTTGACGGCCTGCTCGGACGCGAGCAGCACGGCACTTGCGCCGTCGGAGATCTGGCTGGCCATCGCGGCAGTCAATCGGCCACCTTCGGTGAGCGGCTTCAGGCCGGCCATCTTCTCCAGCGAGGTGTCGCGCGGGCCCTCATCGATGACGAAGCCGTCCACCGGAAGGATCTCGTTCTCGAAGTGTCCGGCGCGGATCGCCTCCTGCGCACGCTGGTGGCTGCCCAACGCGAACACCTCCATCTCCTCGCGCGAGATGTTCCACTTCTCCGCGATCAGCTCCGCACCGCGAAACTGGGATATCTCCTGATCGCCATAGCGGTGCAGCCAGCTCTTGGACTCGTTCGTCGGCGAGGTGAACCCGAACTGCTCGGCGACGGCCATCGCGGACGAGATCGGAATCTGGCTCATGTTCTGCATGCCGCCGGCCACGATGAGATCGGCGGTACCGGACATGATCGCCTGTGCGCCAAAGGAAATGGCCTGTTGGCTGGAGCCGCACTGCCGGTCGACGGTGACGCCCGGCACTTCCTCCGGAAACCCAGCGGCGAGCCAAGACAGTCTGGCGATATTGCCCGCCTGCGGGCCGATCGCGTCGACGCAGCCGGCGATCACATCGTCGACCGCGCCGGGATCGACGTCGACCCGGTCGAACAGGCCGCGCCACGCTGCGGCGCCGAGATCCACGGGGTGCACGCCTGCCAGTGATCCGTTTCGCTTGCCGACCGCGGTGCGTACTGCTTCGACTACGTATGCCTCAGGCATGTCAGGCTCCTTCTTTGGTGATGCCGCCAAGGACTACGGCTAGGTATTGCCGGCCGACTTGTTCGGCCGTCAACGGTCCACCGGGGTGATACCACCGGACCGAAACCCAAGTGGTGTCGCGAATGAACCGGTAGACCAGATCGACGTCGAGATCCGGGCGCAAGCAGCCGTCCTCGACGCCTTGGTTGAGCACGTCCACCCACATCTTGCGTTGCTCTTTGTTGCGTGCTTCGACGAAGTCGAACTGCGGAAGCGCCGAGAGCCGTTTGGCCTCGTCCTGGTAGATGACGACCTGGGCGTGCCGATGCTCGATGGCTTCGAACGACGCCATGAACAGCCCCTTCAACCGCTCGAGCGGGTCCGCTTCGGTGTCGATTATCTCCTGGTAGCGGCCGAACAGCCAGTCGAGGAAATCGCGCAGGACTTCCTCGACCATCTGCTCTTTGCTCTTGAAATGGTGGTACAGGCTGCCCGAGAGTATTCCCGCGGAATCCGCGATGTCTCGCACCGTCGTCGCCCGCAGGCCGCGCTCGGCGAACATCGACGCGGCGAGCTCCAGAAGCTCGTCGCGTCGGCTCGCCGACTGCTGACTCATGCGCGCTGGCTCGACACCGAGATCACTTCTCCGGTCAGATAACTGGAGTAGTCGCTGGCAAGGAACGCGATCGTGGCCGCGACCTCCCACGGCTCGGCGGCACGGCCGAAGGCCTCACCTTCTGAGAGCCGGTCGAGGAGATCCGACGAACTCGTCTTCTCCAGGAACTTGTGGCGCGCGATGCTGGGCGACACCGCATTGATCCGCACGCCGTGCTCGACGGCTTCGATGGCGCTGCAGCGGGTCAGCGCCATGACACCCGCTTTCGCGGCGGCGTAGTGCGACTGCGAATGCTGTGCGCGCCAACCCAACACGCTGGCGTTGTTGACGATCACGCCGCCGTGGTCTGCCTCCCGGAAATATCGCAGGGCAGCACGGGTCGCCCGCATCACCGACGTCAGCGTGACGTTGAAGACGCGGTCCCACTCCTCGTCGGTCATGTCGATCACCGGGGTCTGGCCGCCGAGCCCCGCGTTGTTGACGAGCACGTCGAGCCTGCCCATCCTGGCTGTCGTCGACGAGATGAGCGCGTCGACCTGCGCGGTGGACGTCACGTCGCAGACAACGCTCTCCACACGCCCGAACCCGAGCTCCGCGAGCTGGTCCCTTGTCTCCCCCAGGCGCCGCTCGTGGTGGTCGGAGACGACGACGTCGGCGCCTTCGGCCAGCGCGCGGCGGGCAACCGCCGATCCGATGCCGGTGCCCGCAGCCGCGGTGACGACGACGACCTTGCCGGTCAGCAGTCCGTGACCGTCAATCTCTTTCGGCACTTGAGTGAGACTCATGTCTTTCTCCTCTTCGCGCGAGCGCTCATCAGCCCTTCGCCTCACGTGGAAGGCCGAGCACGCGTTCGGCGATGATGTTGCGCTGGATCTCGTTCGACCCGCCGTAAATGGTGTCGGCGCGGGAGAACAGGTACAGCCGCTGGAATTCGTCGAATTCGCCGTCAGTCAGCGTCAGCCCGTCGTGCCCGGCGACATCCATCGCAATGTCGCCGAGTTCACGATGCCAGTTGGCCCACAACAACTTCGAGACGTTGTCCTGACCCGGCTGCTCCACATCCATGGTCGCCAGCGCGTAGGACCGCATCGTGCGCAGCCCCACCCACGAGCGGGTCAGCCGCTCGCGGATCAACGGGTCGTCTGCCGCGCCGTTTCGCTTTGCGAGGTCGGCGACGGCAGAAAGCTCGCGGGCGTATTCGATCTGCTGCCCAAGCGTGGAGACCCCGCGCTCGAACATCAGCGTGCCCATGGCGACCCGCCATCCGTCACCCGGCTCTCCGACGACCAGGTCGGCTTCGGTGCGGGCGTCGTCGAAGAAGACCTCGTTGAACTCCGAGTCGCCGGTCAATTGGACGATCGGGCGGACCTCGACCCCCGGCTGATCAAGCGGCACAAGGAGATACGACAGGCCCGCATGACGCTTGGAGCCCTTCTCGCTGCGGGCGACGACGAAGCACCACTGTGCCCAGTGCGCAAGCGAAGTCCACACCTTCTGCCCGTTGATCACCCAGTGGTCGCCGTCGAGTTCGGCGGTGGTGGAGACGTTGGCCAGGTCGCTGCCCGCACCTGGCTCTGAATAGCCCTGACACCACAGCTCGGTGACATCGAGGATCTTGGGCAGGAACCGCTTCTTCTGCTCCTCGGTGCCGAACGCGATCAGCGTCGGCCCCAGCAGTTCCTCACCGAAGTGGTTGACCTTCGCCGGGGCGTTGGCGATTGCGTATTCCTCGTAGAACGCGACGCGGTGGGCGACCGACAATCCCCGCCCGCCGTGCTCCTCCGGCCAGCCGAGGCACGTGTAGCCGGCGGCCGACAGGTGCTTGTTCCACGCCAGCCGCTCTTCGAACGCCACGTTGTCGTTGCCCGGTCCACCAAGGCCCTTGATCGCGGCGAATTCCCCGACGAGGTTGTCGGCGAGCCAGTCGCGGACCTCGGCCCGGAACTCCTCGACCTCTATCACCCCTGTAGGCTAACCTACCAAGCACTTGCTTTGTCAGAGGAGCGTCAATGGGCTGGGCCCACACCCGGACGGTAGGGGACGATTCGAGGACCATTCCGCAGGTCCTGGACCAGATTGCCGACCGATTCGCCGACCACGACGCCCTGATCACCGAGGATCGGCGGCTCACCTTCGCCGATCTTCGCGCCGAGGTCCGCGACGCCGCCGCGGCCATGATCGATCTGGGAATCAACGCAGGGGACCGCGTCGCTATCTGGTCGCCGAACACCTGGCACTGGGTCGTGGCGTGCCTGGCCACCCACTGCGCAGGCGGCGTGATGGTCCCGCTGAACACCCGATACACCGCGAGCGAGGCATCCGACATCCTGGCCCGCACGGGGGCGCCGCTGCTGATCGCCGCCGGTGAGTTCCTCGGCGCCGACAGGACCGCCGAACTCGACCGCGGCGCCCTGCCGGACCTGCGCCACATCGTGCGGGTTCCCATCGACACCGATGACGGCACCTGGGAGGAGTTCGTCGGGCGAGGGCGTAGGCAAGGGACGCTCGACGAAGTGGATGGGCGGTCGGCGGCCGTGAAACCCGACGACGTGTCGGACATCCTGTTCACCTCCGGAACCACCGGCCGCAGCAAGGGCGCGTTGTGCAGGCACCGTCAGTCGCTCGATGCCCCCGCCGCATGGGCCGCCTGCGGTCAGCTCACCAGCGCCGACCGCTACCTGTGCATCAATCCCTTCTTCCACAACTTCGGCTACAAGGCCGGCATCCTGGCCTGTCTGCAGACCGGCGCGACACTGATCCCGCAGCTGACGTTCGACCCGGAAAAGGCCATGCAGGCCGTGCAGGACCATCGCATCACGGTGCTGCCCGGCCCGCCGACGATCTACCAGGTGCTCCTGGACCATCCCAGGCGCGGGGACTACGACCTCACCTCGCTTCGCTTCGCGGTCACCGGCGCGGCGACGATCCCGGTGGTGCTGATCGAACGCATGCAGTCGGAGCTGGACATCGACATTGTGCTGACCGCATACGGACTGACGGAGGCGAGCGGCTTCGGCACCATGTGCCGCGCCGACGACGACGCGGTCACCGTCGCCACCACGTGCGGCCGGCCGATCGCCGACTTCGAGCTGCGCATCGACAATCCCGCCGAGGACGGGTCCGGTGAGGTGCTGCTCCGGGGGCCCAACGTGATGGTCGGCTATCTCGACGACCCCGAAGCCACTGCGGCGGCAATCGATTCCGACGGTTGGCTGCACACCGGCGACATCGGCCGCGTCGACGCGGCGGGCAACCTGACGATCACCGACCGGCTGAAGGACATGTACATCAGCGGCGGCTTCAACGTCTACCCGGCGGAAGTCGAGCAGGTGATCGCCCGCCTCGACGGTGTGGCGGAGTCGGCGGTGATCGGCGTGCCCGACGAGCGGCTCGGCGAGGTGGGCAAGGCCTTCGTCGTGGTCAGACCGGGCGCATCGCTGGACGAGGACACCGTGATCGCCTACACGCGCGAACATCTGGCGAAATTCAAGACACCGCAATCCGTGGAGTTTCTGGACGTGCTGCCGCGCAACCCAGGAGGCAAAGTCGTCAAACCACAATTGCGAGAGAGGATCTGATGGACCTCGCCTTCGAAAGCGAGACGGAGGAGTTCAGGGCCGAGGTCCGGGACTTCCTTGCCGCCAACTCCGAGCACTTCCCCACCAAGTCCTACGACACCGCTGAGGGCTTCGAACAGCATCGGGCATGGGACAAAGTGCTTTTCGACGCCGGCCTGTCGGTTATCGCGTGGCCGAAGCGCTACGGCGGCCGCGACGCCACGCTGCTGCAGTGGGTGGTGTACGAGGAGGAGTACTTCCGCGCCGGTGCACCGGGGCGCGCCAGCGCCAACGGGACGTCGATGCTCGCGCCGACGCTGTTCGCCCACGGCACCGAGGAACAACTCGACCGCGTGCTCCCGAAGATGGCCAGCGGCGAGGAGATCTGGGCGCAGGCGTGGTCGGAGCCGGAGTCGGGCAGCGATTTGGCATCGCTGCGCTCCACCGCGACCAGGACCGAGGGCGGCTGGAAACTCAACGGCCAGAAAATCTGGAGTTCGCGGGCGCCGTTCGGCGACAGGGCCTTCGGGCTGTTCCGGTCCGATCCCGAGGCCGAGCGGCACAAGGGGCTCACCTACTTCATGTTCGACCTCGACGCCGACGGCGTAACGGTGCGCCCGATCGCGCAGCTCGGCGGCGACACCGGCTTCGGCGAGATCTTCCTCGACGACGTCTTCGTTCCCGATCACGACGTGATCGGGCAGGTACACGACGGCTGGCGCGCCGCGATGAGCACGTCGAGCAACGAGCGCGGAATGTCGCTCCGCAGCCCGGCGCGTTTCCTCGCACCCGCCGAGCGACTCGTCGAACTCTGGAAGGCAAACCCGGATCCGGTGTTCACCGATCGGGTCGCCGACGCGTGGATCAAGGCGCAGGCGTACCGGTTGCACACGTTCGGGACCGTCACGCGGCTGGCCGCGGGAGGTGAGCTCGGCGCCGAGTCGTCGATCACCAAGGTGTTCTGGTCCGATCTCGACGTCGCGCTGCATCAGACCGCGCTGGACTTGCGTGGGGCGGACGGCGAGCTCGCGGATGCGTGGACCGAAGGGCTGCTGTTCGCGCTCGGCGGCCCGATCTACGCAGGCACCAACGAGATTCAGCGCAACATCATCGCCGAGCGGCTTCTCGGCCTGCCCCGCGAGCCCAAGGGGACCAAGTGAAGTTCGATCTCGACGAACAGCAGCGCGACTTCGCGGCCAGCATCGACGCCGCGCTCGGCGCTGCGGCGGTGCCCGCTGCGGTGCGCGCCTGGGCGGAGGGCGACACCGCACCCGGCCGCAAGGTCTGGTCGACGCTGACCGATCTGGGCGTGACGGCGCTATTGGTGCCCGAGCGCTACGACGGCGTCGACGCTCACCCCGTCGACCTCGTCGTCGCAGCCGAACGGCTCGGATACTGGGGGGTCCCCGGGCCGCTCACCGAGTCCATCGCGGTGGCACCGATTCTGCTTGCAGACGACGAACGCTGCGGTGCGCTCGCCTCCGGTGAGCTGACCGCGACCGTCGCCGTGCCCCCGCACGTGCCTCGCGCGGTCGACGCCGATTCCGCAGGCGTGATCCTGGTCGCGGTTGAGGGCGAGGTTCGCGACGGCAGTGTGGGCGAGCCGCACGAATCCGTCGACCCGGCCAGAAAGCTCTTCGACGTGGCCGCCACCGGCGAAGCTCGAAGCGTCGACACCGCAAAGGCTTTCGAGTACGGCGTGCTCGCCAATGCCGCGCAGCTGGTCGGCGCGGGTCAGGCCATGCTCGATGGCTCGGTCGCCTACGCCAAGCAGCGCAGCCAGTTCGGCCGCACCATCGGGTCCTACCAGGCGATCAAACACAAGTTGGCCGATGTGTACATCGCGGTCGAGTTGGCCAGGCCGCTGATCTACGGCGCGGCGTTGTCGCTGGCGGAAGGATCGGACGACACCGCACGCGACGTGAGCGCCGCGCTGGTGGCCGCCGCGGACGCCGCGCTGCTCTCGGCCCGCTCGTCGCTGCAGACCCACGGCGCGATCGGTTTCACGCAGGAGCACGATCTGTCGCTGCTTCTGCTGCGGGTACAGGCGTTGCGGTCGGCCTGGGGCGACCCGACATGGCACCGACGCCGGGTATTGGAGGCCTTGTAGATGAGCGAGGAACGAGAGCTGCTGCGTGAAACCGTCGCCGCGCTGGCCGAGAAACACGCCTCGCCCGCGTCGGTGCGCAAGACCATCGAATCGCAGAGCGGCTACGACGAGTCGCTGTGGAAGCTGCTGTGCGAGCAGGTCGGAGCCGCCGCACTGGTCGTGCCCGAGGAGCTGGGCGGCGCGGGCGGTGAGCTCGCCGACGCGGCCGTCGTCCTCGAGGAGCTGGGCAGGACGCTCGCGCCGACACCGCTGCTCGGCACGACGCTGGCTGAGCTCGCGTTGCTCGCCGCCGACGAGCCCGACAACGATGCGATCGAGAAGTTGGCCGAGGGCGCGGCGATCGGAACCGTGGTCTTCGACCCGGGCTTCGTGATCAACGGCGCGATCGCCGATGTCGTCGTCGCGACCGACGGTGCGACGCTGACCCGCTGGACCACGTTCACCGCCACACCCGTCGGCACCATGGACCCCACGCGGCCGTTGGCGCGATTGGAGCCCGCAGGCACGGCGGACATCGGCTCGGACCCCGGCCTTGCCGACATCGCCGCGATCCTGGTGGCGGCCGAGCAGGTCGGCGCCGCTTCGAGGTGCCTCGACCTGACCGTCGAATACGCCAAGGACCGCGTTCAGTTCGGCCGCCCGATCGGCAGCTTCCAGGCCCTCAAACACCGGATGGCCGACCTCTACGTCGCCGTGCAGTCGGCGCGCGCGGTGGTCAATGAGGCCGTCGCCGAGCCGTCGGCGACCTCGGCCGCGCTGGCGCGGTTCTCGGCCAGCGACGCGTTCTCGAAGGTCGCCGCGGAGGCTGTGCAGATCCACGGCGGTATCGCGATCACCTGGGAGCACGACATCCAGCTGTACTTCAAGCGCGCGCACGGCAGCGCCCAGTTGCTCGGCCCACCGAGAGAGCATCTGCGCAGGCTCGAATCCGAAGTGCTTTAGCCTGGCTGAGTGAGCGTTTCGCTGCGCGCAGGCATCCCGCCGTTCTACGTGATGGACGTGTGGTTGGCCGCCGCGCAACGGCAGCGCACGCACGGCGACCTGGTGAACCTGTCGGCAGGTCAGCCGAGCGCGGGCGCCCCTTCGGCGGTGCGGGCGAAGGCGATCGAAGCACTCGAGAGCACCGTCCTGGGCTACACGGTCGCCCTCGGCATCCCCGAACTGCGGACCGCGATCGCGGAGGCCTATCGACTGCGGCATGGACTTGTCGTCGACCCCACCGACGTGGTCGTCACCACCGGCTCGTCGGGCGGGTTCCTACTGGCGTTCCTCGCGTGCTTCGACGCACGCGACCGCGTCGCGATCGCGAGCCCCGGCTACCCGTGCTACCGAAATATTCTGTCCGCGCTCGGTTGTGAGGTCGTCGAGATCCCATGCGGGCCTGAGACGAGATTTCAGCCGACCGCGCAGATGCTGGCCGAGTTGGATCCACCCGTGAAGGGGGTGATCGTCGCGAGCCCGGCCAACCCGACCGGCACGGTGATCCCGCCCCGCGAGCTGGCGGCGATCGCGTCGTGGTGCGTGGACACCGGTGTTCGCCTGATCAGCGACGAGGTGTACCACGGCCTGGTCTACGAGGGTGCTCCCGAAACCAGCTGCGCGTGGGAGACGTCGCGTGAAGCCGTTGTGGCCAACAGCTTTTCGAAGTATTTCGCGATGACGGGCTGGCGGCTGGGCTGGCTGCTCGTACCCCAAGAGCTCCAGCGCGCCGTCGACTGCCTCACCGGAAACTTCACCATCTGCCCTCCGGTGCTGTCGCAGACCGCAGCGGTCGCCGCGTTCACACCCGAGTCGATCGCCGAGTCCGACGCGCTGCTGCACCACTACGCCGCAAACCGCGAACTCCTGCTCGACGGACTGCCGAAGATCGGAATCGACCGGCTCGCGCCCACCGACGGCGCGTTCTACGTCTATGCCGACGTGTCACATCTGACCGGCGATTCACTGTCCTTCTGCTCGAAGCTGTTGGCCGAAACCGGCGTCGCGATCGCGCCAGGGATCGACTTCGATCCCCAGCGCGGCGGCTCATACGTGCGGCTGTCGTTCGCGGGCCCGCCAGGCGATATCGAGGAAGCGTTGGCACGCATCGGAGAGTTCGTCGGCTGACTCGGCGCCACCGTCCAATCGTTGCGCATGCAACAATCACCCAGCCTATTGTCTATTAACACATTTGCTGGCTCGGTTTTCGATTTAAAATCCGCTGAAGGCACTTGTTTGGGGCAGCGTGCCCCGACAGATAGCTCGGTTCGACAGGAAGAAAATATGAAACTCCTCATCCCCATTGCAGCGGCCAGTGCTGCTGCCTTCGCGTTGGCCCCCAATGCCAGTGCCGCTACACCTCCGGTACCAGAGGGCATGCACAAGCTCTGTGTGGCTTCCGGTCAGTGTCTGACTGAGCTGGTTGCCTACAACTGCGGGCCGGACTGCTTCTCCATGGATGTCGTCGATGACCCGAAGGGTGGCACTTTCTACCGCTTCGACCCGGCCACCGGCCAATGGCGAGCCCCCAGCAACGGGAATTGGACGGCAGACGGCGTCAGCTTCACTACCGCAAGCGGAGCAACGGCTACCCTTTCGCCACTCTGACCGACCGACAGAACGGCAGAAATAGTCGCGCACGCAGCGGTGATACTGCAGGGTCAGCGTGCGCTCCAGCCGCCGTCCATGCTGTAGGACGCACCCGTGACCATGCCTGCGGCAGGCGACGTCAGCCAGCCGACGAGATCGGCGACCTCCTCCGGTTCGAGCAGGCGTTTGATCGCACCCTCCTTCAACAGAACGTCGGAGACCACCTGCTCGTCCGAAATACCGTGCGTGCGGGCCTGATCGGCGATCTGCTTGGTCACCAGCGGTGTTCGCACATACCCGGGGTTCACGCAGTTGCTCGTCACACCGTGAGGCCCACCTTCGAGGGCGGTCACTTTGGACAATCCCTCCAGAGCATGCTTGGCGGTGACGTAGGCGATCTTGTACTCCGATGCGCGAAGGCCGTGCACCGACGAGATGTTGACGATGCGCCCGAATCCGTTGTCGTACATGTGCGGCAATGCGGCCCGGATCAGCAGGAAGGGCGCTTCCACCATCAGCGTCTGGATGAAGCGGAAGCGTTCGGGCGGGAAGTCGACGATCGGGCTGACATGTTGGACACCCGCGTTGTTGACGAGGATGTCGGTCTCCAGCCGCAACTCCTCCAGTGCTCCGACATCGGAAAGGTCCACCACCCAAGACTTTCCGCCGATCTCCTTGGCGACCGTCTTCGCTGCGACGCCGTCGAGATCAGCGACGGTGACAACGGCGCCCCGTGAGGCCAGTTCGCGCGCACATGCCGCGCCGATGCCGCTCGCGCCACCGGTGACGAGGGCCGTTCGCCTCTCGAGTGCCGTCATACGACCCCGGCCCTGGCGAGATCATCACGGTCGGCCTCGTCGACGGTTTCCAGGTCGAGCCCCCTCGTCTCTCGCAGGTAGTACACCGCGACGAGGGTGATCGCCGCGGAGATCGCCAGGTAGATCGCGATCGGCACCCAGGAGTCGAAGGTCTCCAGCAGCTTCACCGAGATGGCGGGTGCCGCGGAACCCGCCACGATCGAGGTGACCTGATAGCCAAGGGACACACCGGAATACCGCATCCGGGTGGGGAACATCTCGGCCATGATCGCCGGCTGCGGCGCGTACATCAGCGCGTGGATCATCAGCCCGATGACGATGGCGGCGATGATGAGCAGATAGTTCGCGCTGTCCATCATCGGGAACGCGAAGAAGCCCCACGTCGCCGCGAGCACCGTGCCGACGGCGTAGACGGGCCTGCGACCTACCCGGTCGGCCAGCCTGCCGACCAGTGGAATGACGGCGAAGTGCACGGCGTGCGCGACGAGCATGTAGCGCAGGATCGCGTTGGTGTCCACACCGACGTGCACCTTGAGATACGTGATGGACACGATCACGACGAGGTAGTACATGACGTTCTCGGCGAACCGCAGACCCATCGCGGTGAACACCCCGCGCGGATACCGCTTGAGTACCTCGACCACCCCGTAGGAGACGGCCTTGACCCGCTCGACTTCCTTTTGCGCCTCAACGAAAATCGGCGCATCGGTGACCTTCGTCCGCACGTAATAGCCGACCAGCACCACAACGGCAGACAGCCAGAAGGCGATCCGCCAACCCCAGGACAGGAAGTCTTCGTCCGACAGCGTCGCGGTGAGTACCCACAGCACGACGGTGGCGAGCATGTTGCCGACAGGAACCGCCGCCTGTGGCCAACTGGCCCAGAAGGCACGGCTCTTGTTCGGGCTGTGTTCCGCCACCAGCAGCACCGCGCCGCCCCACTCACCACCGACCGCGAAGCCCTGTAGGAAACGCAGAACCACAAGCAGCACCGGCGCCCAGACGCCGATCTGGGCGTAGGTCGGCAGGCAGCCCATCAGGAACGTGACGACACCGACGAGCAGGATCGCGAACTGCAGAAGCTTCTTGCGGCCGAACTTGTCGCCGAAGTGCCCGAACACCACGCCGCCGAGCGGACGGGCGACGAAGCCGACCGCATAGGTGAGGAAGGCAGCGAAGATGGCGCCGTAGGCGCTGTCACTCGCCGGAAAGAACACCTTGTTGAAGACCAGCGTGGCCGCCGTCCCGTACAGGAAGAACTCGTACCACTCGACGACGGTGCCCGCCATCGAGGCGACGACAACGCGTTTGAGTCCGGTCGGGACCGCCGCGCCAGGCTCGCTCATTCGAGACTCCTTTGTGTGTGACGCCGAACACAGATGTCTGTGAGTATTCCTGCAGGTACCTCCGCCCGCAATGGCCAAAATTGCAGGAGTTATCTGCAAAAATGCAGGTATGACCGCTTCGTCGGGTCGCAGGCCGAGCGCCGACGACCTCCTCGTGTTGCTGGCCGTCGGTCGGTCCGGCCGCTACAACACGGCCGCCGAGGAACTCGGCCTCAACCACACCACGATTTCACGACGCATCGCCGCACTCGAGGAGTCGATCGGCGGCCGGGTGCTGGCCCGCGTCCCGGGCGGTTGGGAGCTGACCGATCTGGGTCGCGAGGCGCTCGCGGCCGCGGAGGCGGTGGAGTCCGCGGTGCGCTCGCTCACCACGGACTCGGAGGGCTCGCGGGGATTGGAAGGCGTGGTGCGCATCTCGGCGACGGACGGTTTCAGCGCCTACATCGCCGCACCGGCCGCCGCACAGGTGCAGCGCAGGCATCCGAAGGTCGCCGTGGAGATCGTCGCGGCCACCCGGCGTGCCACGCAGCAGCGTTCCGGCCTGGACATCGAAGTGGTTGTCGGCGAACCGCAGGTGCATCGCGCGGAGGCGATCCGCCTCGGCGACTACTGCCTGGGCTTGTACGGCGCGCGGGAGTACCTCAGCGAACACGGTTCACCGACGAGCATCGACGATCTGATTCACTACCCGCTCGTCTATTTCATCGATTCGATGCTTCAGGTCGACGACCTCGACCTGGCGGCGAGCTTTGCTCCGACAATGCGCGAATCGGTCACGTCCACCAATGTCTTCGTCCACGTCGAGGCCACTCGAGCGGCCGCGGGCATCGGCCTGCTGCCGTGCTTCATGGCCGATCGACACGACGATCTGGTCCGGCTGTTGCCGGAATCGGTGGCCGTCCGGCTGAGCTATTGGCTTGTCACGCGGCCGGAAACTCTGCGGCGGCCCGAGGTCGGCGCCGTAGTCGAGGCCATCCGAACGCGGGTGGGAGAACAGCGTGACATCCTGCTCGGCATCGACGCGAACGCATAGGAAAGGGGCACCCCTTAGGGGGTGCCCCTTTGGTCTGTGTCGCTAGCGGCTCTGCTGCACGCTGGTGTCCACGTGCGGCACAGTCGCCGTGGGATGGATGTCGTAAACCCAGTCGCGGTGGCCGATGTCGGCCTGAGCCGGGCCCGCCAAGCCGAGTACGGCGGCGGTCAAACCGCTTGCGATGACTGTGGCAAATCCGAGCTTCTTCATTTTGGTGCCTTCTTCTTTCTCTGTTCTGTGGCGCTCGAACCGTGTCGGTTGGAACTCCGTTGCCCCGGCCCTGTCGTTCTCTCTGGCCGGTATGACTCTTCAAACAGGGAGGTCAGGGGTTTAATTCCGGTGGCAGTAAATGATTGGCGGTTGGCACGAATCGCTCAATTGCGTTGCGCGCACAGGCCAGTGCAGGTCTCAAGTCACCCAACCGTGTGCGGTGGATCACAGCTAAACTCAACGCCATGCCGTTCATCGATCATCCGAAAGGCCGCGCCTACTACCGCCATTGGGCGGCGCAGGATCCGCGCGCCGTCGTCATATTCCTGCACGGCTTCGGCGAGCACACCGGCGTCTACCACCGGTACGGGTTCGCGCTAAACGCCGCAGGCATCGACCTGTGGGCGACCGACCAGTTCGGCCACGGCCTCACTCCCGGCCCGCGGGGCGACTTCGGCTCCATCGCCGACAGTTCCGATCTGGCTGACACCCTCACCGAGGTCGCCGAGGGCGAGCGGCCGGGGCTGCCGTTGTTCGCCCAGGGCCATTCGTTCGGCGCGGTGGTCACGCTGACGCGGCTGCTCGATCAACCCGACCGCTACCGCGCCGGCGTGATCTCAGGCGCTCCGCTGGTGCCGATCCCCGAACTTCTCGACACGGAGAGCACGTTCGACCTGGATCCGCTCTGGCTGTCCGAGGACCCGTTCTATCTCGACGCGTTGGTCAACGACCCGCTGGCGTTCATCGACGCCGACGGCGGGCCGCTGGCCCGTGCACTGGACACCGCGTGGGACCGATTCGGCAAGGACCTGCCTACATTGACGGTTCCGACGCTGGCCGTGCACGGTGTCGCCGACCCGATCGCGCCCGTCGGCGCGGTGAAGGCGTATGCGGAACAGATAGACCCGTTGACCCTCAGGGAGTTTCCCGGCGGCCGCCACGACATCCTCAACGACACCATGCACCGAGAGGTGGCGACTGCGATCACCGAGTTCCTCGACGAAGCGATCTAGAGCCAGGTGTCCTCGGTGGTCGTGGTGAGGAATGCCTCGAGGTCGTCGCGCCAGTGCGCAGGCGTGTTCTTGTCGGGCTCGATCCCGGTGTACTGGCCCTTGTAGAACAACAGCGGTCGCGGCTTCTTGTGGGGCACGTCAGATAGCGAGTGCACCGCGCCGAACACCACGAGGTGGTCTCCACCGTCGTGCACGGAGTCCACCGTGCAGTCGATGTGAGCGAGCGTGTCCTTGATCACCGGCGAGCCTAACTTTGACGGGCTCCAATCCATTCCGGCGAACTTGTGGGGCTCCTTCGATCCGAACCGCGCCGAGACGTCCTTCTGCATCTCGTGCAGCACGTTGACGCAGAACTTGCCCGTCGCTTCGATCGCCTTCCAGGACCGTGACACCTTGGTCGGGCAGAACAGCACCAGCGGCGGCTCCAGCGACAGTGCCGCGAACGACTGGCACGCGAATCCGACCGGCGCGCCTTCGTGCATCGTGGTGATCACCGTGATGCCGGTGCAGAACTGCCCGAGCACATTGCGGAATGTGCGAGGGTCAATGGGTTCCGCGGACACTATTACTTGAAGCCGACGCTGAAGTCGTGACCCCAGAGGCTGACCGCGGTGCTCTCCCGAGCCACCCAGTCGTGATCGTCGACTTTCAAGCCCTCACAACCGAATTCGATGTCAAAGCCACCGGGCGTCTTCATGTAAAACGACAGCATCTTGTCGTTGACGTGCCGGCCAAGCGTCGCCGACATCGGCACCTTGCGACGCAGCGCACGATCCAGGCACAGCCCGACATCGTCGGCCTCACCTACTTCGACCATCAGGTGCACGATTCCGCTGGGTGTCGACCCTGGCATGAAGGCCAGGCTGTGGTGCCGCGGATTGACGCCGAAGAAGCGCAGCCAGGCGGGGGCACCGTCGGCGGGCCGTCCGACGAGCTGCGGCGGCAGCTTCATCGAGTCACGCAGATAGAACCCGAGCACGTCGCGATAGAAGTGCAGTGATTCGGCATCGTCCTTCGTGGTCAGCACCACGTGGCCGAGGCCCTGCTCCTCGGTGACGAACTTGTGGCCGTACGGGCTGACGACGCGACGATGTTCGAGGGCGACGCCGTGGAACACCTCGAGGGTATTACCCGACGGGTCGTCGAACGCGATCATCTCGTCGACGCGACGTTCCGCGAGCTCAGCGGCCGAGGCCTCCTTGTACGGCGTGCCCTCGACGTCCAGCCGCTGGCGGATATCTTGCAGCGCAGCGGCATTGGCGGTTTCCCAACCCGATTGCAGCAGCCGGTCGTTGTCCCCGGGGATGATGACGAGGCGCGCGGGGAATTCGTCCATCCGCAGATAGAGCGCACCCTCAGTGGCGCCGGTGCCCTCGACCATGCCGAGCACCTTGAGGCCGTACTCGCGCCATGCCGCGACGTCGGTCGCCTCGATTCGCAGGTAACCAAGCGATTTGATGCTCACGACCCACCTCCAAGGAAATCGATGGTCAACTTGTTGAACTCGTCGAACTTCTCCAGCTGTGCCCAGTGTCCACACTGCCCGAAGACGTGCAACTGCACCTTCGGAATCTGCTTGAGGGCCACCAGAGCGCCGTCGAGGGGATTGACGCGGTCCTCGCGGCCCCAGATGAGCAGCACGCGCTGGCGCAGCTTGTAGACCTCACGCCACATCATGCCGAGCTCGAAATCGGCGCCTCCGAACGACTTTCCCATCGCCCGCGCCGCGGCCAGCGACTCGGGCTGGCTGGCGATCTCGAACCGCTCGTCGATCAACTCCGGCGTCACGAGATTCTGGTCGTAGACCATGATGCGCAAGAACTTCTCCATATTCTCCCGCGTCGGCTCCGCGGTGAACCTGCCGAGCAGCTTGACGCCTTCGGTGGGATCCGGGGAGAACAGGTTGACCGACAGTCCCCCTGGCCCCATCAACACGAGGCGCCCGGCGCGTCGGCCGTTGTCCAAGGCGAACCGCACGGCGGTACCGCCGCCGAGCGAGTTGCCCACCAGTTCAGCGCTTTCGATGCCGAGGTGGTCGAACAGGTTCAGCAGCGCGGTGGCGCTGTAGCGGTTGTACTGCTCGTGCTCGGTGTGCTTGTCGGAGTGGCCGTAGCCCGGCTGGTCGACCGCGATCACATGGAAGTGTTTTGCCAACACCCCGATGTTGCGCCCGAAGTTCGACCAGCTGGACGCACCAGGCCCACCACCGTGCAGGAGCACGACCGTCTTCTCGTTGCCGACGCCCGCCTCGTGGTAATGCAGCCGCATATCGTCGCGGACCTGCGCATAGCGGGAGGTCGACTCGAACGTGATCTCTTGCTGTTGTGCGGTTTCGGCGGCGAAAGACGTCATCAGACCATCGTGTCCGCCGGCGGCAGCCCGAATTCGTTGTTGCCGAAGATCAGGTAGGCGCGTTCGGGGTCGTTGGCGGCGTGCACACGGCCCGCGTGCGCATCGCGCCAGAACCGTTGCACGGGAGCGTCGTTGTTGAGCGCGGTGGCACCCGATGCCTCGAACAGCCGGTCGATGGACGCGATCGCGCGGCCGGTGGCGCGGACTTGGTCGCGACGGGCGCGGGCGCGCAGCTCGAACGGGATTTCCTCGCCCGCCTGCAGCAGTGCGTACTCATCGCCGACGTTGCCGATCAACTGCCGCCAGGCGGCGTCGATGTCGCTGGCGGCCTCGGCGATGCGAACCTTGGCGAATGGGTCGTCCTTGGCCTTCTCGCCGGCGAACGCCGCACGCACGCGCTTGCCCTGGTGCTCGACGTGAGCGTCATAGGCCCCGTAGGCCATGCCCACGATCGGCGCCGAGATGGTCGTGGGATGGACGGTGCCCCACGGCATTTTGTACACCGGCGCGGTGTTGTTCTCCAGGCCGCCCGCGGTGCGGTCGTTCATCGACTTGTACGAGAGGAAGCGGTGCCGAGGCACGAAGACGTCCTTGACCACCAACGTGTTGCTTCCGGTGCCTTTGAGGCCGACGACGTGCCAGACATCGTCGATCTTGTATTCGGAGCGCGGGATCAGGAAGCTGCCGAAGTCGACGGGCTTGCCGTCCTTGATGACCGGCCCGCCGACAAAAGTCCACGTCGCGTGGTCGCAACCCGACGACCAGTTCCACGAACCACTGACGAGGTAACCGCCGTCGACCACGTGCCCCGCACCCATCGGCGCATACGACGACGAGATCCGCACGGCCGGATCATCGCCCCACACCTCGTCCTGCGCCTGCTGATCGAACAGCGCCAGATGCCAGTTGTGCACACCGATGATCGAGCTGACCCAGCCGGTGGATCCGCAGGCGCCGGCGATGCGCCGGACCGCTTCGTAGAAGAGCGTCGGATCGCACTGCATGCCGCCCCACTGCTCTGGCTGGAGCAATTTGAAGAAGCCCACCTCGGCGAGCTCGGCCACCGTCTCGTCGGGCAGCCGACGCAGATCCTCGGTCGCCTGTGCCCGCTTCGCGATCAGCGGCAGCAGATCGTCGATGCCGGCTAGGACCGACTGCACGTCACGCTGTTCAATGGACGTCACTGGTTTGCCTCCAACAGAGATCGGACCGTGCGATGGCGCTCGCGAAGTGGGGACCCCGCCCGAAGGGCAGGGGACAGATCGCTAGAGCAAGATTAGAACACGTTACGATTTGTGTCGAGCAGCGCATTGCTGCGGCAGCTAGACCTGCGCACATGCATTTCTGTAACCTGTTCTAGTTATGACCCCCGGACCGGAGGAGAAAGGGCGACCGCGTGACGGACGAGCCGCTCGGTAGCCACGTGCTGGAACTGCAGGTGGCCGACGTCGTCGTCGAGACCGACGACGCGCGCTCGCTGGTGTTCACCGTGCCCGACGGCGTACACATCCCCGCCGACCGGTTGAAATACGCACCCGGCCAGTTCCTCACCTTGCGTGTGCCCAGCGACCGCACCGGCTCGGTGGCACGCTGCTACTCGCTGTGCAGCTCACCGCACACCGGAGACCCGCTGACCGTGACCGTCAAGCGCACCGACGGGGGCTACGCCTCGCACTGGCTGTGCGACAACGCCCACCCCGGCATGCGCATCCACGTGCTGGCGCCGTCGGGCACCTTCGTGCCCAAGAACCTGGACACCGACTTCCTGTTGCTGGCCGCGGGCAGCGGCATCACGCCGATGATGTCGATCTGCAAGTCGGCGCTCGCCGAAGGCAGCGGCCGGATCGTGCTGATCTACGCCAATCGCGACGAGAGGAACGTCATCTTCGGCGCGGCCCTGCGGGACCTGGCGGCCAAGTACCCCGACCGACTGACCGTCGTGCACTGGCTGGAGTCCGTCCAGGGCCTGCCGAGCGCGGCGGCGCTTGCCGCACTGGCCGCGCCGTACACGGAACACGACGCCTACATCTGCGGGCCGGGACCGTTCATGGCCGCCGCGGAGGAGGCGATGAAGAACGCGGGTGCCGCCGCGGACAGGATCCACATCGAGGTGTTCAAATCGCTGGAGTCCGACCCGTTCGCCGCCGTGGTGATCGAAGAGGACGATAGCGATGAGGGGCCGGCCACAGCACTGGTGACGCTCGACGGCGAGAAGCACGAAATCGCCTGGCCCCGTAGCGCCAAGCTGCTCGACGTACTGCTCGACAAGGGCCTCGATGCGCCGTTCTCCTGCCGTGAAGGACACTGCGGAGCCTGCGCGGTGCTCAAGAAGAGCGGTGATGTCGAGATGGACGTCAACGACGTCCTCGAGCAGTCGGATCTCGACGAAGGTTTGATCCTCGGTTGCCAGGCGCGGCCGCGGTCGGATTCCGTGGAAGTCACCTACGACGAATAAGCCCCGGGCTACCATTCGCCGCACCGGAGGGGAGCACAGATGAATCGGCTTGCGAAGGCAGGTTCGGCGGCACTGCTTACCGCGGTACTCGTGAGCCCGCCAGGTGCGGACGCGGCGATCAACACGGCCGTCACGTCCATCGCCGTCGACCCGGCGACCCAGATCGAGATGCACGTGACCGCCGACTGCAGGCCCGCCGAGAACAGGTGCTTCTTCGACACCACGGCCAATCTGCTGACGCCCGAGGGTCCAACGGGTTTCCCCGGCGACACGTGGGCCAGGCAGACCATCACGCTGCGCAGCAACAGCCGCGACGCGTATCAGGAGGCGCAGTTCAGCGCGCCGTCGGGCAACCCGAGGGAGACCAAGGGCTCCAACCACGAGAACGTGCTGTCGAAGATGTACCGGGCCACCAACAATGTCGAGATCTCGATCACCTACTTCGGCGGCGGCCCGATCGAGCGCTTCAAGTCCGACGGCGAATCGGTGCCGACCGACTGGGTCACCGGACGGCCCGACACGAAGTCGGCCTTCTTCACCTGCTCGCAGATCCAGGTGGTCTACGGCGGGGTGAATCTGACCACGCCGACGGCCTGCGCGCAGACCACGTTCGGCTAGCGCCTGCCTAACCGGGCAGGAGCCGACGGACGGCCGCGCGAGCGCGATCGATCACCGACGCGTCGCCCTGAAGGATGAACGTCGTACTCGCGGACACCAGAATCGCGTCGAGCTCGAATGCGACCTGCGTCGGGTGAACGCCGGACTCCAGTTCACCTCTCTCCCTCGCCTTGTGCGCAAGCCGCTCCAGCAGTTGCATCCAGTCGCGTTGCCTGGCGGCGACGGCATCGCGCAGCGCACCCGGCCTCGTGCCGACATCAGCGGCCGCGACCGCGAAGAAGCACCCGCCGGGAAACACCCGCCGCTCGATGTGGGACAGAAACGCTTCGCAGGCCGCGCGCAGGCGCTCGACACCCTGCGGTGCGGCAAGTGCGGGCACGAACACCTCGGCGACGAACGTCTCCCGCGCTGCAGCGATCGTCGCCAGCTGCAGGTCTTCCTTCGAGCCGAAGTGGGCGTACAGCCCGCTCTTGCTCATCCCGATCGCCGTTGCGAGCCCGCCGATGGACAGCCCGTCCAGCCCGTCGACCGTCGCGAGGCGCGCGGCCTCCGCCAGGATCGCCGATCTGGTGCGGTCGCCCTTCGGTCGTTGCTCCATGCCCTGGAGCTTAAAAGCACGACCGTGCTTTTCCGGGATCAGCCCAGGTAGCCGCGTGTCGCGTCAGCGAGGCAGACCGAGTAGGCGTTCGCCTGCCATCGTGAGCAGAATCTGCTCCGTGCCGCCCGCGATCGTCAGGCAACGCACGTTGAGGAAGTCGAGCACGGGCTTGTTCTGGACAAGACCCGCGCCCTCGGAGAGGTCCATCCGGAATTCCGAGAGGGCCTGCCGATATCGCACGCCGATCAGCTTGCGGGCGCTGGCCTGCGGCCCGGGGTCGGCCCCGCCGACCGCCAGTTCCGCGATGCGCTGGTCGAGCAGCGAACCGACCTGGGCCGCGATGATCAACCTGCCGAGGCCGTCCTGCACAGCGGGATCGAGGTCGCGCTCGGCGACGGTGCGCAGCACCTCTTCCATCGGGTTGCCGAGCGCGGTGCCGTGAGCCATCGCGACTCGCTCGTTGGCCAGCGTGGTGCGGGCCAGCCGCCACCCGTCGTTGACCTGACCGACCACCATCTCGTCGGGCACGAAGACGTCGTCGAAGAACACCTCGTTGAACAGGTCGTCGCCGGTGATCTCCCGCAGCGGGCGGATGTCGATGCCGGGCGTCGACATGTCGACGAGGAAATACGTGATGCCCTTGTGCTTGGGGGCGTCGGGGTCGGTACGCGCCAGGCAGACACCCCACTGCGCCCTGTCGGCGCGCGACGTCCACACCTTCTGCCCGGTGAGCTTCCAACCCCCCTCGGCGCGTACGGCTTTCATCCGCAACGACGCGAGGTCCGAGCCTGCGCCCGGTTCGCTGAACAGCTGGCACCAGAACAGTTCACCGCTCAGGGTGGGCGGGACGAACCGCTCGATCTGTTCCTTGCTGCCGTGTTCGATGATCGTCGGCGCCGCCCACCACCCGATCACGAGATCGGGGCGCTCGACGCCCGCGTCGGCCAACTCGCGGTCGATGAGCAACTGTTCGGCCGGCGAGGCGTCCCGCCCATAGGGCTTCGGCCAGTGCGGTGCCTGCAGACCCGCCTCGGCGAGTGCGATCTGGCGCTTCTCGACGGGCTGGGCAGCGACATCGGCGACCGCCGCGGCGATCTCGGGTTGCAGGTGTTCAACGGATGCCAAGTCGATGTGCAGCTCGCGGCGGACACCCCGCTGCGTCAGCGTCGCGACGCGGCGCAACCAGCGCGACGGGCCGCCGAGGAACTGTGAGATGCCATATGCGCGACGCAGATACAGGTGTGCATCGTGCTCCCAGGTGATGCCGATACCACCGAGCACCTGAATGCAGTCCTTCGCGTTCGCCTTCGCCATCTCGATGCCGGCGGCCGCCGCGACGGAAGCCGCGATCGACAGCTGAGCGTCGTCGTCGCCGTTGGCCGCGCGGGCGGCGTCGCCCGCGGCTACCGCGACCTGTTCGGAGCGCAGGAGCATCTCGGCGCACATGTGCTTGACCGCCTGGAAACTGCCGATCGGCTTGCCGAACTGCTCGCGCACCTTCGCGTACTCGGTAGCGGTTTGCAGTGTCCACCGCGCCACGCCTGCGGCCTCGGCGGCGTGCACGGTTGCGACGATGTCCTCGACGCGCTGCCTGCCTGCGGGAAGCACCTCGGCCACAGCACCGTCCAGCACGACGCGAGCCAACGGGCGGGAGAAGTCGGTGGGCGTCAGCGGTTCGACGGTGACGCCGCCGGCTGCGGCGTCGACGAGCACGAATTCGTCGCCCGCGGGCAACAGCAGCACGCCTTCGGAGTCGCCGCCCAGCACGCAATCGGCAGTGCCGGAGGCCGTGCCGCCGTCGAGTTTCACGTCGGCTGTCAACGCAAGGCCCGCCGTGCGCTCGCCCGATGCGAGTGCGTCGAGCAGCTCGGCCCGCGAACCCGGGATGACGAGCGTGGCTATTGCGGTAGTGGCGATCGGCCCCGGCACCATCGCGGCGGCGGCCTCGTCGACCATCGCGCACAGATCGTCGACGGTGCCGCCGGCACCGCCGCACTCCTCGGGCAGGGCCACGCCGAAGATGCCCAATTGAGCGAGACCGGCGTACGGCGCGCGCCAAGCGTCGGCCTCACCGTTCTCGATTCTGCGGGCCGCCTCGACGGCCTTGGCTCCCGCCGCCCAGCTACGGACCAGTTCACGCGCGGCGAACTGCTCGTCGGTGCCGGTCGCTGACGCCTGCGACATTTCGGGACTCCTATGCCATCGTGCGAGAAGGGCGTGCTTCTCACTAGAACGTGTTCTAATAGTGCCAGCGATCGGACGTCAAGTCGAACGTCATTGCAGCAGGACACATCAGTGCAGAACAGGCGCTGAGGTGAGCAAACATGGATCGGCATGCGTATCGTTTTCCAACGACAACGCATGATGAAGGAGCGTTCCGCACCGATGTCTGGAATGTCCGTGCCAGCACAGACCAACCCGCCGGCCGGGTCTGAGACCCGGCCCCCACACGTGATGCCGGTGTCCGTCCTCGCCGAATCCGAACTCGGCTCCGAGGCGCAGCGTGAGCGTCGTAAGCGCATCCTGGACGCCACCCTGGCCATCGCGTCCAAGGGCGGCTACGAAGCCGTCCAGATGCGTGCCGTCGCCGAACGCGCCGACGTCGCCGTCGGCACCCTGTACCGCTACTTCCCGTCCAAGGTCCACCTCCTGGTGTCGGCACTCGGCCGCGAGTTCGAACGCATCGACGCCAAGACCGACCGTGCGGCGCTGGCCGGCGGCACGCCCTATCAGCGGCTGAACCTGATGGTCGGCAAGCTCAACCGGGCCATGCAGCGCAACCCGCTGCTGACCGAGGCGATGACCCGGGCGTTCGTCTTCGCCGACGCGTCCGCGGCGGGCGAGGTCGACCACGTCGGCAAGCTGATGGACTCGATGTTCGCGCGCGCCATGAGCGAGGGTGAGCCCACCGAGGACCAGTACCACATCGCAAGGGTCATCTCCGATGTCTGGCTGTCGAACCTGCTGGCCTGGCTGACGCGGCGGGCATCGGCCACCGACGTCAGCAAGCGGCTCGACCTTGCCGTCCGGTTGCTCATCGGCGATGGCGAGCACCCTAAGATCTGATGCGTGCTCCCGGTCGAACTGCAGCGCGCGCTCGACGTCGTCGCCGCGGTCCCGCGACTGCTTATTGCGTGTGACTTCGACGGCACACTGGCCCCGATAGTCAGCAATCCCTCCGACGCCCGCCCACTCCCGGCCGCCGCCGACGCGCTCGTCGCGCTGTCACAAGCGGAGTCGACGTACGCGGCGCTGATCTCCGGTCGCGCGCTGAGCGTTCTGCGTGATCTGTCGTCGATGCCCGAGTCCGTGCATCTCGTCGGCAGCCACGGCGCGGAGTTCGACACCGGATTCACGCATGAGGTGGACGAATCGCTGCTGATCCGAATCACTAAGGAACTCAACGCAATCGCTGACGATCGTCCCGGCGTGACGGTCGAGACCAAGCCCGCGAGCGTTGCCCTGCACGTGCGCAATGCACGTCCCGAGGACGGCGAAGCCGCGTTGAGCGATGCGCGGACGGCTGCCCAGTCGTGGGACGCTCAACTCACCGAGGGCAAAGCTGTGCTGGAGTTCGCCGTCATCTCTACGGACAAGGGCGAGGCCGTCGACATTCTGCGCGACCAGCACGACGCCTCTGCGGTGGTGTTCCTCGGCGACGACGTCACCGACGAGAAGGCGTTTCGACGACTGCGCGACGGGGACATCGGGGTGAAGGTGGGCCAGGGGGACACGCTGGCCGGATACCGGGTCGATGCGCCCGAAGATGTTGCGCTGGCGCTCGAGCATCTGCTCGGAGCGCGCAGCAGGGCGCTTGCCTGAGAGACGAGTGCCCGTTACAGCCCTAGACCGGCGGGCCCGAGGTACGGCCGCGGATCAGCTCGGTGTCGAGCACGTCGATGACCGGCAGGCCCGACCGCGGCGGGTTGTGGAGCAGTTTGCCTGCCCGCAGCCCCTTCTCGAGACTCGGCTGCTTCACCGTTGTCAGCCCACGGGCCAGTGCGTCGGGCACCCCGTCGAAGCCCGTCACCGTCATCTGACCGGGCACGTAGATCCCGCGCGCCCGCAGATGGTCGGTCGCCGAGAGCGCCAGCACATCCGCGGTGCAGATCAGCGCGGTAAGACGCGGGTTCGTCTCGAGCGCCACGTCGGCCGCGACGCCGCCCGAAGTCGGTTGATGCTCATAGCTTTCCACCACGGTCAGTGATCCGGGATCCAGGCCGGCGTCCATCATGGCGTCGTACACGCCGTGGATCCGCTCCCGCTGTACGTGAAAGTGCGGGGTCTGCAACCGATCCGGGTTCGCGACCACCGGCCTGCCGTCACCCGGTGGGCGCTCCCGGCCCAGCCGCATCGTCAGCAGGCCGATCTCGCGGTGCCCCAGCTCGATCACGTACTTCGCAAGCTCAGCCATGCCGGCCCGATCGTCGATGCAGACGCGCGACATTCCCGGCACATCCTTCGGCTGGTCCACCACCACGACGGGAAGGTGCCGCTGCAACACCACCTGTAGGTACGGGTCGTCGTCGGACGTCGAGTACACCACGAAGCCGTCGACCCCGGCCGCGAGCACCGCGGCCGACCCGTCGCTGACGCTGCGCGTCGGCCCCACGGCGACCAGCAGCAGCCCCTGCCCCACTTCCTCGCACGACTCGGCGAGGCCCGCGACGAAGTCCAGCGCCGCGGGATCTCGAAACGAGTAATTCAGTGGCTCCGTCATGACCAGCCCCACCGCACCGGCCTTGCGGGTGCGCAGCGAGCGGGCCACCGGGTCGGGGCCCGCGTAGCCGAGGCGTTTGGCAGTCGCGAGTACCCGCTCACGAAGATCGGCGGAGAGCTGGTCAGGCCGGTTGTAGGCGTTGGAGATCGTGGTGCGCGAGACCTTGAGCTCGGCTGCCAAGGAGGCCAGGGTCGCCCGCCGCCTCGGCGTCGGGGTTCTGGACATGCTGTGACGGTAGCCGACATCGACATTCGCGCAGCGCAGCCGCGTGGGTTAGAGTTATTGGAAACGGTTTTCATTTGTATTAGGAGGAGTTCGGTGCGCAAGGCGGCGATCAAGCTGGCAGTCGGGCTGACGGCGGCGGCGCTTGCCATCGCCGCCTGCTCCGACTCGCAGTCCGGTCCCGAACACGGTGCGTTTTCCATCGTCGCGACGACGGACGTGTGGGGCAGCGTGGCCAGTGCGGTCGCCGGCCGGCACGCGTCGGTCAAGTCGATCGAGACCGGCGCCAACGCCGACCCGCACTCGTTCGAGGCCACCCCCGGCGATGTCGCGACGATCAGCGACGCGTCGCTTGTGGTCTACAACGGCGGCGGCTACGACCACTGGGTGGACGACGTGCTGGCAGGCGACCCCGAGAAAGAAGCCGTCGACGCGTACTCCCTACGCGGCGCCGAGGAACCGGCCAACGAACACGTCTTCTACGACGTCGGGGTGGCCAAGGCCGTCGCCGAGGAGGTCGCGAAGCGACTCGGCGAGATCGACTCGGCGCACGCCGACGAATACCGTTACAATGCAGCTACATTCGGCAACAAGGCGAATGAGATCGCCGCCTCGGCACGGGCAATCGGCACGGCGCACCCGTCGGGGTCCGTTGTCGCGACCGAACCGGTCGCGTACTACCTGCTGCGCAACGCCGGCATCGCCGACCGCACGCCGCCGGGCTTCGCCAGCGCCGTGGAGGAGGGTGACGACCCGTCGCCCGCCGACGTCGCCGCGATGCTCGACCTGATCGGCACCCGCCAGGTGTCGGTGCTGCTCTTCAACCCGCAGACCGAGACCGCGGCGACCGGGCAGATCCGGGACGCGGCGCGGCGCGCAGGCCTGCCGGTGGTGTCTGTCACCGAAACCCTGCCCGAGGGTGCCGACTACCTGACGTGGCAGCGCGACACCGTCGACGAACTCGCGCGGCAATTCGACAAAGCGCCACAGACGAATCGATAGTGGCACGGTGGCTGCTGCCGATGTCGTCGACCTGTCGGGTGCTCGCCTCGCCTTCGGCGATCGGGTGCTCTGGGACAAGTTGGATCTCGCGGTTCGGGCGGGTGAGTTCATCGCGGTGCTCGGCCCGAACGGCACCGGCAAGACCTCACTGCTGAAGGTGCTGCTCGGCCAGTTGCCGCTGTCCTCGGGCACCGTCACGGTCGCCGGCAGGCCGGTCACCGAAGGCAGCGATCTCATCGGCTACGTGCCACAGCATCGAGCCGTCGATCCCGGTATGACGCTGCGCGGCAGCGATCTCGTCGGACTCGGGCTCGACGGTCACCGCTGGGGCGTGACGAGCCTGCGGCCCGCCGAGCGGTCGCGGCGGCGCACGGCGGTGCAAACCGCGCTGCGCCAGGTCAACGCCGACCGCCTGGCGGCCGTACCCGTCGGCGTGATGTCGGGCGGCGAGCTGCAGCGGGTGCGCATCGCCCAGGCGCTCGCGAGCGACCCCGTGCTGCTGCTGTGCGACGAGCCGCTGCTGAACCTCGACCCGGCCAACGCGCGGCTGGTCTCCGCGCTCATCGACCAACGTAGGCGGGACGCCGACACCTCGGTGCTGTTCGTCACCCATGAGGTGAATCCTGTTCTGCCCTTTGTGGATCGGGTGCTGTACCTGGTCGACGGACGGTTTCGGATCGGCACCGTCGACGACGTGATGACGTCCGACACCCTCTCGGAGCTCTACCGCGCCGACATCCAGGTGGTGAAGGTGCACGGCCGCTACGTCGTGGTCGGTGAGCACATCGACCATTCCGGTCACACGAGCGGGCACACCCATGAATGACCGGCTCGCCGATCTCCTCGCGCACCTGTTCGCCTTCGACGTGACCGCCGACCTGCTCGGCCGCGACTTCGTCCAGCAGGCGTTGATCGCCGCCGCGCTGCTGGCTCTGGTGGCGGGGTTGATCGGGCCGTTCATCGTGATGCGCCAGATGTCGTTCGCGGTGCACGGTTCGAGCGAACTATCTTTGACCGGAGCGGCTTTCGCGCTGCTGACCGGTCTGAACGTCGGTATCGGCGCGTTGGTCGGAAGTGCGCTGGCCGCGATTCTCTTCGGCATTCTCGGCCAGCGCGCCCGGGAGCGTGACTCCGCGATCGGGGTGGTGCTCGCGTTCGGGCTCGGCCTCGCGGTGCTGTTCATTCATCTCTACCCGGGCCGAACCGGCACCAGCTTCGCCTTGCTGACCGGGCAGATCGTCGGCGTCGGCTACACGGGGCTCGCACTGCTCGCGGTGGTTACCGTCGTCGTGACCGTGGTGCTGGCCGTGTGTTACCGACCGCTGCTGTTCTCCACCGTCGATCCGGACGTCGCAGCGGCGAGGGGCGTGCCGGTCCGTGCGATGGGCATCGTGTTCGCCGCCCTGGTGGGTGTGGTCGCCGCGCAGGGCGTGCAGATCGTCGGAGCGCTATTGGTGATGTCGCTTCTGATCACGCCTGCTGCCGCAGCGGCGCGGGTGTTCGTCTCCCCAGTGGCCACGATTGCCGCCTCCGTGGTCTTCGCCGAGATATCCGCTGTCGGCGGCATCGTGGCATCGCTGGCGCCTGGGGTGCCGGTGTCGGTGTTCGTCACGACGATCTCGTTCACGATCTTCGTGCTCTGCTGGCTGGTCGGTAGACGCGCCGCGATCGCCAAGTCGTACTAACCCGTCTCGACGGGACGCGCCCCGTCAGAGGACCATTCGGACCACGACCCGGGATACAGCGCTGCGTCGACACCTAGCGACGCCAGTGCGACGACGACGACCGATGCGGTCACGCCGGAACCGCAGTAGGCACCGACGTCGCCGGAGAACTCGAGCCGCTTGGCGAGTTCGCCCTCGGTCAGAAACGTTCCGTCATCGGCAAGCAGCCCGGTGCTTGGCACGTTGCGAGCCCCCGGAATGTGTCCGGCGACAGGGTCGATCGGTTCGACGTCGCCGCGGAACCGCTCGGGTGCGCGCGCATCCAGCAGCGTTTCGACTGCTATCGCCTGTTCGGCAGAGAGCGTGGGCAGCGCGCCTGCGTACAGGTCCGGGTACGAGACAGTCACGTCGCCCGGATCCGGAGTGACGGAACCTGTTTCGAGCGGCCCCGACCACGCGGCGAGGCCGCCGTCAAGTATGCGGACGTCGGTGATGCCTGCCGCCGACAGCACCCACCACGCGCGGGCCGACCCAGCCCGGTTCCAGTCGTCGTAGACGACCACGGGTACGCCTGCGCGGAGACCCCACCGACGACCGGCCCCTTCGAGCGCTCGGCCCGACGGAAGCGGATGACGCCCGCGGCCAACGACCGACTGGTCGCTGAGCTCGTCCTCGAGGGAGACGTAGGCCGCGCCGGGAATGTGCCCGCGTTCGTAGGCGTCGCGTCCGTCGGGTTCGGACAACTGCCATCGCACGTCGAGGATCGTGAGCTGCTTGCCTGCGGACAGCACCGCGCTCAGTTCCGGTGCGGTGATCAACACCTCGTCGCGCCGTCGTCGATTCACGTCTTCAGCGTGCCACTAGGCTGATGCCATGGTCTCCGTCGACCTCAACGCTGACCTTGGGGAAAGCTTCGGGACATGGCAGCTCGGCGACGATGACGCCATGCTCGGCCTTGTCACCAGCGCCAACGTCGCATGCGGATTCCACGCCGGCGACCCGGCCACCCTGCGCCACAGCTGCGAGGAGGCTGCGCGCAACGGTGTGCGGATCGGCGCGCAGGTCGGCTACCGCGATCTGGCCGGGTTCGGCAGGAGGTTCATCGACATCGCGTCCGGCGACCTGATCGCCGACGTGATCTACCAGATCGGCGCGCTGCAGGCGCTCGCGCACGTCGCCGGTTCGTCGGTCACCTACGTGAAACCCCACGGGGCGCTGTACAACACGATCGTCAACAACCACGACCAGGCCCGCGCCGTCGCCGAAGCCGTACACGCGGTCGACCCGGAGTTACCGGTGTTGGGACTGGCCGGATCGGTGTTCTTCGCCGAAGCGGAGCGGCTCGGCCTGCGCACCGTGCCCGAAGCGTTCGCCGACCGGTCGTACCGACCCGACGGGCAGTTGGTGTCCCGGCGCGAGCGTAACGCCGTCCTGCACGATCCCGCCGAGATCGCCGACCGCGTGTCATCGATGGTGCAGTCGGGGCGGGTCGTCGCGGTCGACGGGTCGACCATTCCGATCACGGTCGAATCCGTTTGCGTACACGGTGATTCGCCGGGAGCGGTTCAGATCGCCACCGCCGTGCGGAACCGTCTCGTCGGCGACGGGGTCGAGCTGGCGGCGTTCGTCTGATGCGCCTCAAGCCGGGCCGACCGGATCTGAACGACTACGAACGGTATTTCGATACGCCGGAGGCCTCAGCCGACGCCCCGTTGACCGTGACCTGGGCGGGCGTCACCACACTGCTCGTCGACGACGGCTCTTCGGCGCTGATGACAGACGGCTTCTTCTCCCGGCCCGGCCTTGCCGCGGTTGGCTTGCGAGAGATCGCCCCGTCGGCCCCGCGGATCGACGGCTGCCTCGAACGGTTGGGGGTCGACCGGCTCGAGGCCGTGCTGCCGGTGCACACCCATTTCGACCACGCGATGGACTCGGCCGTCGTGGCCGAGCGCACGGGGGCGCGGATCGTCGGCGGTGAGTCGGCGGCACAGGTGGGCATCGGCGGCGGCCTTCCAGACGACCGCGTCATCGTCGCGACGCCGGGCCATCCCGTCGCAATCGGGGCCTACGAGGTGACGTTGCTGAAGGCGGAACACTGTCCGCCCGACCGCTTCCCGGGTGCGATCGACACGCCCGTGCGGCCGCCGGTGAGAGCGTCAGCGTACAAGTGCGGTGAAGCCTGGTCGACGCTGGTGCATCACCGGCCGTCGGACCGTCGGCTGTTGATCGTCGGGAGCGCAGGCTTTGTCCGCGGAGCACTCAACGGATACCGCGCCGAGGTGGTCTATCTCGGCATCGGCCAGCTTGGTGTGCAGCCCGAGCGGTATCTGATCGATTACTGGAACGAGACGGTGCGAGCCGTTGACGCACGCCGCATCGTGCTGATCCATTGGGACGACTTCTTCCGGCCGCTCACCAAGCCGCTGCGCGCGCTGCCCTATGCCGCCGACGACCTCGACGTGTCGATGCGGGTGCTGGCCGCGCTCGCCGAGCACGACGGCATTCCGCTGCACCTGCCAACGCTGTGGCAGCGCGCTGACCCGTGGAGCTGACGCTCGCGCTCGTCGCACTGGCCATCGTGCTGGTGTTCGCGATGGTCAAGCCACGCGGATGGCCGGAGGCCATCGCAGCGTTGCCTGCAGCCGGGTTGCTGATCGCGTTCGGCGTCGTGCCGTTGCAGGAGGCGGCGAATGAAGTCGGGCAGCTGCTTCCGGTTGTCCTGTTCCTGGCCGCCGTACTGGTGCTGGCGCAGTTGTGCGACGACGAGGGACTCTTCCGGGCCGCAGGAGCGGCGATGGCCAGGGCGGCCAACGGGCACGGCACACGCCTGCTGGTGCGGGTGTTCGTCATCGGTGCGGTGACGACGGCTGTCCTGAGCCTCGACGCGACCGTCGTGCTGCTGACGCCCGTGGTGCTCGCGACGGCGCGCGCGCTGCGCGTTCCTGCCGCGCCGCACGCCTACGCCACCGCACACCTGGCCAACACCGCGTCGCTGCTTCTGCCGGTGTCCAACCTCACCAATCTGCTGGCGTTCAGCGCCGCCGGTCTGTCGTTCGTCGATTTCACTGCGGTGATGGCGCCTTCCTGGCTGGCAGCTATCGCTATCGAATTCGTTTTGCTGCGTTGGCTTTTCGTGCGAGACCTCGCTGTCGAGCCTGACCCTGAGCCGGCCACCGATCCGGTGCAGGTTCCTGTCTTCGTGCTGGTGGTGCTCGGGCTGACCCTGATCGGGTTCGCCGCCACCTCACTGCTCGGCCTCTCACCGGCGTGGGCCGCGCTCGCAGGCGTCGTCGTGCTCGGCGTGCGTGCATTGGCCCGACGGGAAACGTCGGTGGCCCGCATCGCATCGGCGGCCGACGTGCCGTTCCTGGTGTTCGTGCTGTGCCTCGGCGTGGTCGTCCACGGGTTGATGCTGCACGGCCTCGAGTCTGCGATGCGCGGTGTGCTGCCCGACGGCGACTCGCTCCTCGCGCTGCTCGCAATCGCCGCCGTCGCTGCGGTCCTGTCCAATGTCGTCAACAATCTGCCCGCGACGCTCGTGCTGCTGCCGTTGGTCGCGGCATCCGGACCGGCCGCCGTGCTGGCGATGCTGCTGGGCGTCAACATCGGGCCCAATCTGACCTACGTCGGCTCGCTGGCCAATCTGCTGTGGCGCAGCGTCGTTCGCCGCGACATCCCCGCAGGCTTCCGCGATTTCAGCCGCATCGGTCTGATCACCACACCGGTCACGCTGGTCGCGGCGGTACTTGGGCTATGGGCCGGCATCGAGGTACGCCCAGACGCGATGCACTGGATACGGTAGGGCTAGCGCCCGGCCGCAGTACGCTCATGCTGTGCCGGAAACGTCGTACGCACCCTGCGGCGATATCAGCCTGGCGTATCAGGTGTTCGGCGACGGGCCTGTCGAGCTGGTTTGGGCTGGGTCGTTCACCAGCCACGTCGAGCTGTATTGGACTATGCCCGAATTCGGGTCCCTTATGGAGAAGCTGGGCACGTTCGCTCGCGTCCTCTTGTTCGACAAGGCCGGGGTGGGGCTGTCGGACCCCGTCCCAAGAATTCGCACGCTCGACGAACGAGCGGCCGAGATCGAGGCTGTCATGGATGCCGTGGGCTTCGGGAAGGCCGCCCTTCTTGGTGTCAGCGAGGGCGGCCCGGCTGCCATCCTCTTCGCCGCAACGCGACCGGAACGAACGCGGGCGTTGATCCTCACCGGTACGACGTCGTACTCCTTCGCAGACGGCTGGGATGACCTCGAGCGCGACCCGGCCGAGCTGCGGGCGCGCCTCGTACGCGAGCTGGGTGAGGACTACACGCCGTCGACGGAGTGGCTCGCCCGCTGGCAGGGTTGGTGCCGCGCCGTCTTCTCGTCATGGGGCAGCGGCGAGGCACTCAAGTCAGTCATTTCTGGTGCCCGCTCGACCCGCCTGCTCGGAATGTTGGAGCGCATGTGCGCCAGCCCGGGTATGGCGCGGGCGACGCTCGAAGCGGGATACCGGATCGATGTCAGGCCGATCCTGCCGACGATCACTGTGCCGACACTCGTCCTCCATGCCCGCGACGATCCCGCCATTCCGGTGCAGTCGGGCCGGTACCTCGGCGACCACATTCCCGGCGCGCGCATGGTTGAGCTCGATGGCGCGGACCATGCGCCGTGGTTCACCGAGCCGGACAGGATCGCGACCGAGATTGAGGAGTTACTGACCGGCAGCCATGCCGCGCCATCTCTGTCACGTCGCGCTCTGCGTACCGTGTTGTTCACCGACATGGTCGCCTCGACGCAACACGCGACGGCGACCGGCGACGAGCGGTGGCGCGCGGTGTTGGACCGGTTCGATGAGATCACCGCGGAGCTCACGCAACGATTCGGCGGCACGGTGGTGGAGAGCACGGGTGACGGCCACCTGATCACGTTCGACGGCCCAACGCAGGCGATCCGCTGCGCCGAGGCCTTGCGCGCTGACGTCGAGGCCCTGGGCATCAAGATCCGCATAGGTATCCACACCGGCGAGTGCGAACTGCGCGACAACCACATCGGCGGGATCGCCGTACACATCGCGGCGCGGATCTGCGGCCAGGCCGGCCCCGGGGAAATCCTCGTCTCGCGCACCGTGCGTGACCTGGTCGTCGGGTCGGGCACCGGGTTCGAGGACCGCGGCAGCGTCGAGCTGCGCGGGGTACCCGGCACCTGGCAACTCCTGGCGGTCGATCGCGAAGGCCCGCGGGCGGGATCGGCCGAGGCGGACCTGGTATCAACGCCGACCCCCGGCCCTCGGGCCGTGATGCGCCGCTCGGACCGCGCCATGGCGGCGATGGCCAGGCGCACACCGTGGATTCTTCGCGGGATGACCCGCCTCACCGAGGCCACCGGCCGCAGATGAACAGAGATACGTTGAGCCGCAACGCGGTTTAGAGCCTCACATCGGTGGCGGGACCGACAGCTCGCCGACGGCACCATCACCTGGAATAGCCCGACCGGGCACGCCTTTGAGTTCGCGGGCGCCGCGCTGGTCGAACTCCAGCCCCGACCCGATCATCAGATCACGCAGCGTGCTCGACACCAGGACCTCGTTCGGTCCGGCCAGCGCGCTCACCCGCGCACCGATGTACACGCCGATCCCGCCGATGTCGTCACCGCGCACCTCGCACTCGCCGGTGTGCACCCGCGCGCACCTGGATGCCCAACGCCTGCACCGCATCACGGATCGCCGTCGCAGCGCGGATCACCCGCTGTGGCGGCAAGATGCGGCGGATGCTCCGGGCCGAAGCTCACCAGCTTGACTCAGGTGGTCTAGCCCCGTCGCTGGCGTGCGATCTCGGCGAGCACCACGCCTGCGGCCACCGATGCGTTGAGCGACTCCGTCGGCCCTGCCATCGGGATCGACACCACCGCATCGCAGTTCTCGCGCACCAATCGTGACAGGCCCTTGCCCTCCGAGCCGACGACCAGAACGGTCGGGTCGGTGCCGTCCAGGTCGTCGAGCGTGGTGTCGCTGTCGGCGTCTAGGCCGACCACCTGGAGCCCGGCGTCGTGCCAACTGTTCAGTGTGCGATTGAGATTCGTCGCCCTTGCGACGGGCAGCCTGGCGGCGGCGCCCGCGCTGGTGCGCCATGCGACGGCGGTGACCGACGCCGAACGTCGCTGCGGAATTAGCACCCCGTGGCCGCCGAACCCCGCGACCGAGCGCACGATCGCGCCGAGATTGCGCGGGTCGGAGATGTTGTCCAGCGCGACCAGCAACGCAGGCGCACTGTCAGACAGCGCGGCGGCGAGCAGGTCGTCGGGGTGCATGTACTGATACGGCGGGACCTGTAGCCCGATCCCTTGGTGCAGCCCGTTGCTGCTGATGCGGTCGAGATCGCTGCGCGGCACTTCGAGGATCGAGATGCCTGCATCGGCTGCGCGCCTTACCGATTCGGTCAGGCGTTCGTCGGCGTCCGCACCCAACGCCACGTAGAGCGCCGTGGCGGGCACACCGGCGCGGAGGCATTCCAGTACCGGATTGCGGCCGAGCACCACCTCGGTGTCGTCGGTGCGCCTGGGCTGGCTGCGCTGCTGTTGTGCGGCTTTCTTCGCGCGCTTCGCGGCGGGATGGTTGGGTCGCAAATGGGCCGGCGGGGTCGCCCCCCTGCCCTCGAGGCCGCGCCGACGGACGCCGCCAGACCCGACCTTCGGGCCCTTCTTGGTGCCGGCCTTGCGTATCGCGCCCCGGCGTTGTGAGTTCCCGGCCATCGACTTCTCAGTTCCCGTTCAGCAGCGTCCACTGCGGTCCGTCGGCGGTGTCGGTGACTTCGACGCCTGCCTTCTTGAGCCGATCCCTGATCGCGTCGGCCTCCGCCCAGTCTCGGCGTTCACGGGCATCCTGACGTCGTTGAATCTCGGCGTGTACCAGCACGTCGACGGCCGCCAGCGCGGCGGACGTCTCGTCGCGTGACTCCCAGCGCTCGTTGAGCGGATCGCAGCCGAGGATGTCCATCATGGCGCGGATCGAGCCCGCGCGAGCCATCGCCGTCTCGTGGTCCCCTGCCTCGAGCGCCCGGTTGCCTTCGGCGCGTGCAGCGTGCACCTCCGCAAGCGCGATCGGCACCGAGAGGTCGTCGTCGAGCGCGGCCGCGAACGCCGGTGTCCACTCGCCGGATTCGACGGCGCCGACGCGGTTGCGGACGCGATGCAGGAAGTCTTCGATGCCGGTGTAGGCCTTCGCCGCGTCCTGCAGCGCGGTCTCGGAGAACTCCAGCATCGACCGGTAATGCGCGCTGCCCAGGTAGTAGCGCAACTCGGCGGGCCGGACCCGTTGCAGCACAGCGGGAATGGCGAGTACGTTGCCCAGCGACTTGCTCATCTTCTCGCCGCCCATGGTGACCCAGCCGTTGTGCAACCACAAGCGTGCGAACCGGTCACCGGCCGCCTCGGCCTGCGCGATCTCGTTTTCGTGATGCGGGAAGATCAGATCCATTCCGCCCGCGTGGATGTCGAACTCTGGGCCAAGGTATGCCTCGCACATCGCGACGCATTCGGTGTGCCAGCCGGGTCTGCCGCGGCCCCACGGAGTCGGCCAGGACGGCTCGCCCGGCTTCTCGCCCTTCCACAGGGTGAAGTCGCGTTGGTCGCGCTTGCCGGTGGCGGTGCCCTCACCCTGGTGCACATCGTCGATCTTGTGGCCGGACAACTTGCCGTACCCGGCCAGGCTCAGCACGTCGAAATACACGTCGCCGCCTGCGGCGTAGGCGTGCTCGCCGTCGATCAACCGCTCGATCAGCTCGATGATCTGCGTGATGTGGCCCGTCGCGCGCGGCTCAGCCGACGGCGGCAGTACCCCCAGCGCGTCGTAGGCGGCCGCAAACGCCCGCTCGAAGGTGGCGGCCCACTCCCACCACGGCCTGCCCGCGTCGGCGGCCTTGTTGAGGATCTTGTCGTCGATGTCGGTGACGTTGCGGATGAACGCGACGTCGTAGCCCTTGGCCGTCAGCCAGCGGCGCAGCACGTCGAACGCCACCCCGCTGCGGACGTGGCCGATGTGCGGCAGCCCCTGGACAGTGGCGCCACAGAGGTAGATGGACGCGTGGCCGTCGCGCACCGGCACGAATTCACGGACAGCGCCCGCCATCGTGTCGTACAGCCGCAGATCGGTCACGACGGGCCAGCTTACCGGCCTATTCGGCGTCGACCACCAAAGCGGTGGCGATGGCGGCCAATCCCTCACCGCGTCCCGTCAGCCCAAGGCCGTCCGTCGTCGTCGCCGAGACCGACACCGGAGCGTCCACGAGATCCGAGAGCACCTGCTGCGCCTCGACCCGTCGCGGCCCCACCTTCGGCCTGTTTCCGATCACCTGGACGGCGGCGTTACCCACGCGGTAGCCCTCGGCGCGCACCAGTGCGTGCACATGGCGCAGCATGTCTGCGCCGCTGACGCCGGCCCAGCGCGGATCGTCGGTGCCGAACACGCCGCCGATGTCGC
This sequence comes from Mycobacterium sp. ITM-2016-00318, assembly GCF_002968285.2. Lineage (NCBI taxonomy): Bacteria > Bacillati > Actinomycetota > Actinomycetes > Mycobacteriales > Mycobacteriaceae > Mycobacterium > Mycobacterium sp. ITM-2016-00318. The sequence goes on from NZ_CP134400.1 coordinate 4,884,241, forward strand.
CGAGTCCTGCCGCGCTGAGCAGGGCGTCGCACAGCGCGTGGGCCGCCACGTCGCCGTCGGAGTGCCCCGCGCAGCCGTCGGCGCCCTCGAAGAGCAAGCCGAGCAGCCAGCACGGCCTTCCCGCTTCGATCGGGTGCACATCGGTGCCGACACCGACCCTCGGCGTGCTCACGTGGTCGTCCGAAGGAGCGCCTCGGCGAGCAGAAGGTCGTTCGGCGTGGTGATCTTGAACGCCAGGGGGTCGCCGGCGACCACCTGAACCGGCGCGCCGGTGGCCTCGACGGCCGCGGCATCGTCGGTGAAGCCGCCTGCGGCCGCCCGCTCGTAGGCCCGCCGCAGCAGCTCGGTTTGAAAGCCCTGTGGGGTCTGCACGGCGCGCAGGCCGGATCGCTCAGGCGTGCCGAGCACGACGCCATTGGCGTCGACCGCCTTGATGGTGTCGCTGACCGGCAGCGCAGGCACAACAGCCGGATGACCCGACTTCAGGGCAGCCACGACTCGCGCGATCAGCGCGGGCGGGGTGAGGGCCCTGGCGGCGTCGTGGACGAGGACGAACTCCGCATCTCCGACGGCGGCCAGAGCCAGCCTGACGGACTCCGTGCGATCCGCTCCGCCCGCGACGATGACGGCATCACCGCCGAAGACCAGTTTGGCCTGATCGGTACGTTTGGGCGGCACGGCGACGACGACGCTGTCGACGACGCCGGAGTTACGCAGGCCCTCGAGGGCATGCTCCAACATCGGGCGACCGCCCAGATTGACGAATGCCTTCGGCGCGCCGGCAGCTAACCGCTCCCCCAACCCGGCGGCGGGGACGACGGCAACCGTGCTCATGCGTCAGGACGCGGCGGCCAGAACCTCGTCGAGAATGATCTCGGCCTTGGCGTCGTCGGTGTTCTCGGCGAGTGCGAGTTCGCCGACCAGGATCTGCCGGGCCTTGGCCAGCATGCGCTTCTCGCCTGCCGACAGGCCACGCTCCTGATCGCGACGCCACAGGTCGCGAACGACCTCGGCAACCTTGTTCACGTCGCCGGAAGCCAGCTTCTCGAGGTTGGCCTTGTAGCGACGTGACCAGTTCGTCGGCTCTTCGGTGTGGGGGGCGCGGAGCACCTGGAAGACCTTGTCGAGGCCCTCCTGCCCGACCACGTCGCGCACACCGACATACTCAGCGTTCTGGGCGGGGACTCGGACCGTGAGATCTCCCTGGGCGACCTTCAAGACGAGATATTCCTTTTGCTCGCCTTTGATGGTCCGGGTTTCGATCGCCTCGATCAATGCGGCACCGTGGTGTGGATAGACAACGGTGTCTCCGACCTGAAAATTCATCTGTTTCGAGCCCCTTTCGATACTCCATGCTAACACGGCGCTCGGACAGGTGCCGCACAACGGTGCAGGTCAGGGGCACCGCAGGTGAAGACTAGGGGTTGACAGGGCGACGAAACCGTGCAAGGCGGCGACGCCTCAGCGACCACCGCGCGGCCCCTCTCACGTGCCTGTGGATGGTTTCTCGCAAACCCGAGCCGATGACCTGCAACACCTCAGCTACCGCCGTCAACCGCCACCTACTACTGTGCATAGTCGAACAGGTCGGCCGAGCAGGAGGCATCTGGGTGAACCGCTTCAAATCGCGCAGTTCTGCCGTCACCGTGGCGCTGGCCGCGTGCGGGCTTGCCGCCGCTGCCACCCTGTCTGGCTGCAGCGCGGGGCAGGTCTCCCAGACCGCGGCCCAGGACGCCGCGGTCAACGGCACCGCAGCAACGGTCGGCGACGTGACGCTCCGCAACGTCCACCTCCGAGCGCCGCAGAAAGGCGACTACGTCCAACCGGGCGGCGAGGTCGAGTTGCTGTTCGTCGCGTCCAACGATTCACCGGACACCGCCGACAAGTTGACCTCGATCACCTCTGACTTCGGCACCGTGGCGCTGACCGGCGACACGACGCTTCCCGCGATGGACGTCCTGGTGGTCGGCGAGCCCGACGGCCAGATCGCCGCTCTCGAGCAGGCCGAGAGATCCGACGCGGCCAAGGCCATGGTGAACATCAGCAAGCCGATCACCAACGGCTTGACTTATGACTTCACGTTCAATTTCGAGAAGGCAGGCCAGACGACGGTGCCGGTGCCGATCTCCGCGGGTGAGTCGCCGCGCCGCGACGAGAAGGGCGAAGGCTCTCACGGAGGCGGCGACACGGGCGGTCACCAGTAGGGATCTGTCGGTGACGGGAGATACCGTCACACCGTGGCAAAGGCGCGTTCGCAGTACCGCTGTTCGGAGTGCCACCACGTCACCGCGAAATGGGTCGGGCGCTGCTCGGACTGCGGCACATGGGGCACCGTCGACGAGGTAGCCGTGTTGGCCGCCGTCAACGGCTCCCCGGTCCGTCGCGCGGTCGCGCCTTCGACGCCCGCGGTGCCGATCAGCTCCATCGATCCCGGCGTCACCAGACATCACCACACCGGCGTCAGTGAGCTCGACCGGGTGCTCGGCGGTGGCATCGTGCCCGGCTCGGTGACGCTGCTCGCCGGCGATCCCGGCGTCGGCAAGTCGACGCTGCTGCTCGAGGTCGCTCATCGCTGGGCGGAGGCCGGGCGCCGTGCGCTCTATCTGTCGGGCGAGGAGTCAGCAGGCCAGATCCGGATGCGGGCCGAACGCATGGACTGCGCGCATGACGAGGTCTTTCTCGCCGCGGAATCCGATCTGCAGACGGCGCTCGGCCACATCGACGAGGTGAAGCCGACGCTGGTGATCGTCGACTCGGTGCAGACCATGTCGACGACGGAGGCCGAAGGGGTGACAGGCGGTGTCACTCAGGTGCGTGCGGTGACGACGGCGTTGACAATGACCGCGAAGGCCACCGGGGTGGCAATCATCCTGGTGGGCCATGTGACCAAGGACGGCGCGATCGCAGGTCCGCGGTCGCTGGAACACCTCGTCGACGTCGTGCTGCATTTCGAGGGCGACAAGACATCGACGCTTCGCATGGTCCGCGGCGTCAAGAACCGGTTCGGCGCCGCAGACGAAGTCGGCTGTTTCATGTTGCACGACAACGGAATCGAATGTGTCTCCGATGCCTCGGGACTCTTCCTCGATCAGCGGCCGGCACCGGTGTCCGGAACGGCTGTCACCGTTTCACTCGACGGCAAACGCCCCCTGATCGGAGAGGTGCAGGCGCTTCTGGCGCAGCCGACGACGGCATCGCCGCGGCGCGCCGTCAGCGGAATCGACTCGGCACGGGCGGCGATGATCACCGCCGTGCTGGAGAAGCGGGCCCACCTGCGGGTCGCGCAGTGCGACATCTACCTGTCCACGGTCGGCGGGATGCGGCTCACCGATCCGTCGTCGGACCTTGCCGTTGCGCTGGCGATCGCCTCGGCCTACGCCGATCTGCCGCTGCCGACGACGGCCATCGCGATCGGCGAGGTCGGCCTTGCCGGCGACCTGCGCAGGGTCAGCGGCATGGAGCGGCGCCTCACGGAGGCCGCCAGGCTCGGGTTCACCTGTGCGGTGATTCCGCCCGGCGTGAAATCGGTGCCGATAGGCTTACGGGCGATTGCGGCCGACAACATCACCGCTGCCATGAGGGTGCTGAAGGACATCGCGGTGAAAGGCGGTCGCTCCGAGGAGGGGCTATGGCCGTGAAGACCAGGCGCCGAAACGTGGTGCAACTGGCCCGCCCGACCCTGCGGGAGACAATTGGACGGCTCGCTCCCGGCACCGCTTTGCGCGACGGACTCGAACGCATCCTGCGCGGGCGCACCGGTGCGCTGATCGTCTTAGGATACGACGACAGCGTCGAGTCGATCTGCGACGGTGGCTTCTCGCTTGACGTCGCATATGCGCCCACCCGGCTGCGTGAGCTCTCGAAGATGGACGGCGCCGTCGTGCTTTCCAGCGACGGCACCCGCATATTGCGCGCCAACGTCCAGCTGGTCCCCGACCCGTCGATTCCCACCGACGAGTCGGGAACCCGACACCGGTCCGCCGAGCGCGCAGCGGTTCAGACCGGCTATCCCGTTGTCTCCGTTAGTCATTCGATGAGTATCGTGACCGTTTACGTGGCCGGCGAGCGGCACGTGGTGCCCGATTCGGCGACCATCTTGTCGCGCGCCAATCAGACGATCGACACATTGGAGCGGTACAAGTCACGCCTCGACGAGGTGAGCCGTCAGCTGTCGACCGCCGAGATCGAAGACTTCGTCACGCTGCGCGACGTGATGACCGTCGTGCAGCGGCTGGAGATGGTCCGCCGAATCAGCCTTGAAATCGACGCTGACGTGGTCGAACTCGGCACCGACGGGCGCCAGCTGAAGCTCCAACTCGAGGAATTGGTCGGCGACAACGACACCGCGCGTGAGCTGATCGTGCGCGACTACCACGCCAACCCCGACCCACCGGCTCCGTCGCAGGTGACCGCGACGCTCGAGGAGCTCGACGGACTTTCCGACACCGAGCTGCTCGACTTCACCACGCTGGCAAGGGTTTTCGGCTATCCGTCGACGGCAGAGGCGCAGGATTCGGCAATGAGCTCACGTGGCTATCGCGCGATGGCGGGCATTCCGCGTCTGCAATTTGCGCACGTCGACCTGCTGGTGCGATCCTTCGGATCCCTGCAGGGGCTGCTCGCCGCGAGCGCCAACGATCTGCAGAACGTCGAGGGCATCGGGTCCATGTGGGCGCGCCACATCCGCGAGGGCTTGTCGCAGCTCGCCGAGTCGACGATCGCCGACCGGCTGGCTTAGCCCGCCGGAGCGGGCGCCTGCCCGGCTGCCGGAGCGCCGTCTGCCGGTGCAGGGGCCTCCGCTTCGGGTGCGGGTTGGGCAAGGACGAACGGCACGGTCGCCGATCGCAGGTTGCCCAGCTGGACGATCAGGTTGTAGGTGCCCGGGCCGATCGGCTGACGCGGAAGCGGACATCCCGGACCCGAACCCATACCGGTCCAGGTCACCTCGGTGGTCACCTGCTCGCCGGGGTTGAAGGTCTTGACCAGCGTCTCGTTCGACGGCGCGCAGTCCAGATTGGACCAGAGCCGGGTGTTGTCCAGGCCGTAGACGTATGCCGCGAGCACGGCAGCGCCGACGTCTCGCTTGCAGGCCACCAGGCCGATGTTCGTGACCACCATCGTGAATTTCGGCTGATCGCCGACGACGTACTCCGGCTGACTGGTGATGCCCTTGACCGCCAGGGCGGAGTCCGGGCAGTCGTCGCCCTCCTGCAGGACGGGCGGCGGAGTTACGGCGGCCGTCGGGGTCGGCGTGGGGGCGGGCGCAGCCGCGGGAGGCGGCACGACAGGCGACTTGACCTGGGGGTTCTCCCCGGGAAGCGGGGTCGGCGCCGCGGCGGGCGATGGTCCCGACTTGTCCGCGTTCTTCGCCTCACCGCCCGTGTTCATCACGACTATGACCACCACTGCGGCGATCACCCCGACGACGAGCACGGCGATGCCTATCGCAAGGGCTCTGCGGCGCCAGTAGATCTGGGTGGGAAGCGGGCCATGCGGCTCTAGATCCAACACAGATTCACGGTAAGGCCGGGTCATCCACAATCGTCCGAGGTGGACCGGCGTGTCGGGCCTAGCCTTCGCCGATGTCGCCCAGGTGTTCGCGCAACACAGCCCGCCCGTCTGCCAGGTGATAGGTGACACCCGCGATCGCCACCGTGCCCGCGTCGAGGCGTTCGGCGATGGCCGTCGACCGTGCCCGCAGCTGTGTCACCGTCTCGGCGACATGTCTCGCCTCGAATTCATCGACCCTGCTCAGACCGTCACGGCGGCCCAACAGGATTGACGGCGTAACCCGTTCCACCACGTCGCGGACATAGCCACCAGGGACGGCGCCGTCATCGATGGCCGTCAGCGTGGCCTTCACCGCACCGCAGCTGTCGTGACCCAGCACGACGATCAGCGGAACGTTCAAGACAGTGACGGCGTACTCGATCGAACCGAGCACAGCCGAGTCGATGACGTGACCCGCGGTTCGGACCACGAACATGTCGCCGAGCCCCTGGTCGAAGATGATCTCGGCAGCCACGCGGCTGTCCGCGCACCCGAAGAGCACCGCGGTGGGCTTCTGTCCTCCTGCCAGTGACGCCCGGTGCTCGATGCTCTGGCTGGGGTGCTCGGGCTTTCCGGCGACGAATCGCTCGTTACCCTCCTTGAGTGCCTTCCATGCAGTCACAGGGTTCGTGTTGGGCATGGCCGCCATTGTGCAGGAGGGCGGTTTAGATGATCGCCGCGACCGAGCTACTGCGGTGGTACGAGCGCGAGCAACGCGATCTGCCGTGGCGCAGGCCCGGCGTCACACCGTGGCAGATCCTGGTCAGCGAGTTCATGCTGCAGCAGACGCCGGTGGCCCGGGTCGAGCCGATCTGGCGGGATTGGGTGGTGCGGTGGCCGACCCCGTCGGCGACCGCGGCCGCGAGCGCAGCCGACGTGCTTCGCGCGTGGGGCAAGCTCGGCTACCCGAGACGTGCGAAGCGGTTGCACGAGTGCGCGATCGCCATCGCGGAAGAACACGGCGACGAGGTGCCTTCGGACGTGGAGACCCTGTTGTCGCTCCCGGGAATCGGCACGTACACCGCGCGTGCGATCGCGTGTTTCGCCTATCGCCAGCGGGTGCCCGTCGTCGATACCAACGTGCGCCGCGTGGTGGCCCGGGCGGTCCACGGGCGGGCCGATGCGGCGGCGGCGTCGGCGCCACGCGACCTCGTCGATGTCGATGGGCTGTTGCCGAAAGGCGACGAGGCACCTCTGTTTTCGGTGGCCCTCATGGAGCTCGGCGCGACTGTGTGTACCGCACGCTCGCCGCGCTGCGGGATCTGCCCGCTGAGTGTGTGCGCGTGGCGGGCGGCCGGCTTCCCGGCGCCCACCGGACCGGCCAGGCGGGTCCAGAAGTACGCGGGCACCGACCGGCAGGTGCGTGGACGCTTGTTGGATGTGTTGCGTGACAACAACTCTCCCGTTGGCCGCGCCGAGCTCGACGTCGCCTGGTTGGCCGACACGGCGCAGCGCGACCGCGCCCTGGATTCACTGCTTGTCGACGGGCTGGTCGAGCAGACGGCGGATGGCCGTTTCGCCCTTGCAGGCGAGGGTGAGTCGCCGGCGGCGAGTTCTTGATCGTCAGGCGGTCTGCGCGCACTCCGCGTCCGAGGCGCAGGCGAAGCTACGTCGGTAGTCCGACGGCGTCACGCCGATGATTCGCCGGAAGTGGTGGCGCAGCAGAGTCGCGGTGCCGAAGCCGGACCGGTCGGCGATCTGGTCGATGTCCATATCGCTCTCCTCGAGCAGTCGCCTGGCGTAGAGCACGCGCTGGTCGGTGACCCACTGCATCGGCGTGGTGCCGGTCTCTTCGACGAATCGCCGCGCGAACGTTCGGGCCGACATGTTCGCGCGCCGCGCCAGCGTCGCGACGGTGTGCGGCTTGTCGAGGTTGCCGAGAATCCATTCCAGATGTGGCGCAAAGCGTTCCGAACATCGGACCGGTATCGGCTGGTCGATGTACTGGCGTTGGCCGCCGTCGCGCTGGGGCGGCACCACCATCCGGCGCGCGATCTTGTTGGTGATCTCGCTGCCGAGTTCGCGGCGCACGAGGTGCAGGCAGGCGTCGATACCGGCGGCGGTGCCCGCACTGGTGATCAGGTTTCCGTCGTCGACGAAGAGCACGTTGCGGTCCACTCGCGCCGTGGGGAAACGGCGGGCAAGGTCGTCGGCGTGCATCCAGTGGGTGGTGCACGGCCGACCGTCGAGCAGTCCAGCCTCGCCCGCGACGAAGGCACCGGAGCACACCGTGAGGATGATCGCGCCCGCATCGGATGCGGCCTTGACCGCCTCAAGCGCCTCAGGCAGATACTCCGACCCGCCGATCGCAGGGATGGCGACGAGGTCGGCACCGACGAGCGCGTCGAACCCGTGGTCGGGGGTCAGCGACGCGCCGACAGAGGTCCTGATCGGCTTGCCGGGCTCCGGCCCGCACACTTTGAAGTCGAAATTCGGCACACCTTCGGCGGAGCGGTCGATCCCGAAGACCTCGCAGATCACGCCGAACTCGAAAACCGCAACGCGATCCAGCACCAACGCTGCTACCTTCTCAATTGCCATGGCAGTATCTTAACGCACACTGGCACTGCTGCCACTGTTGGCCGGATATTGCCCGGAGAAGCATTACTGCCATGACTATTGCACTGATCTTCGTGATCCTGATCGCCCCGTTTGCGGTGGCTATCGCGCTGAGCTGGGCCGCACACCGCTCCGACTCGCTTCGCATCCGGTTCCACCAGTTCCGGTGGTCCGCCCCGATGGTGGGCAGACTGTTCGAGGACGACCGCGACGGGTTCCGCGTCGCACACGACGTCGACGCCATCCGCACGCGTTTCGAGAAGCAGCCGTTCTGGCCCGCCTCAGGTGCGACCGGCGAGCGTCGCTAGAAACGACTCCACCGCGTCGCGATAGGCCTGCGGCGCGTCGTCGTGGACGAGATGACCGGCACCGGACACATGCAAATACGTTGTCCGGTGGCCGGTCTTGTTCATCGCCCGCATCTGTCCCGGCGGCGTCACGGAGTTGCCCGCCTCGATGAGAAGAGTCGGCACGCGGACGTTGCGCCACTGCTCCCAGTAGTCGCGGATGCCCCACTGCGCGGCGATGTCGATCCAGATCCCGGTGTGCCCGTGCAACCGCCACCCGGTTTCGGTGCGGTCGAAAGCCTCGAGGAAGTACTGCCCCGCCACCGGCCCGAATTCGTCGTAGATTTCCTCGGCGGAGGCGAATTCGACGGGCAACGCGTGCAACCACGGCTCCCACGGCCCGGTGGTGCGGCCCCTGAAATCCGGTGCCATGTCCTCGATGACGAGTGCGTCGACGAGGTCGGACCTTTCCGCCGCGAGACACCAGGAGTGCAGGCCGCCCATCGAGTGGCCGATCAGGATCGCGGGCCTGCCGAGCGCCGCCACCGCGCTGCCGAGGTCGTCGACGAATCGCTCGGTGCTGATCGGATAGGGATCTGCCACCCCCCTGCCGCGGTGCCACGGTGCGTCGTAGGTGTACACGTGCCCGTACCGGGTCAGCCATGGCAGTTGGCGCGACCACGTGGAGCCGCGGCCCATGAGGCCGTGCACGAGCACGATCGGCCTGCCGTCACCGCCCCGGTGCGTGAGTACTTCGCCGCTCATCCGTCAGATACCGATCAGCGATTCGATCCAGTCGCGGCCGAAGTAGATCAGGAACCCCGCCGCGGTGATCCAGAGCAGCGGGCTGATCTCGCGGAACTTTCCTGCAGCTGAGCGCACGACGACCCATGCGATGAAACCGATTCCGATGCCGTTGGCGATCGAGAAGGACAGCGGCATGACTGCGACGGTCAGCACGACCGGCACGGCCATGGAGAACTCCGACAGGTCGACGTCGCGCAGATGCGAGAACATCATCACACCGACGACGACCAGGGCCGCAGCGGCGACCTCCGTCGGCACGATGGACGCAAGCGGCGTCACGAACATCGCGGCGAAGAACAACAACCCCGTGACGATGTTCGCCAAGCCGGTGCGGGCACCTTCCTGGATGCCCGCCGCCGATTCCAGAAAGACGGTGTTCGACGACGACGACGTCGCGCCGCCGACGACCGCGCCCGCGCCCTCGACGACCAGCGCCGAGCGCAACCGCGGAAACGTCCCACGTTCGTCGGCGACGTCGACTTCCCGGGACAACCCGGTCAAGGTCCCCATCGCGTCGAAGAAGTTCGCGAACACCAGCGTGAAGACGAGCATGACCGCCGCGAGCACTCCGATGCGGCCGAAGCTGTCCAGGCTGAACGCGCCGACCAGGGACAGATCCGGCACGGCGAAGGGCGAGCCGGACAGGGACGGCACCGACAGACTCCATCCGCCGGGCCGCTCGATAGCAGGCCCGAGGTGCCAGATGGCCTCGATCGCGACCGCGACGACTGTGCCTGCCACCAGCCCGATGAAGATCGCGCCGCGCACCTGCCTGACGACGAGAACGCAGGTGACCAGCAGCGTGAACACGAAGACCAGCGTCGGCACCGTGCTGATCGAGCCGGTGCCGCCTGCTCCGAGGCCGACGGGCGGGGAGGGGACTCCGGTCGAGCCGATGAAGCCGGCGTCGACGAGACCGATGAACAGGATGAAAGCGCCGATGCCCGCAGTGATCGCGAGCTTGAGCTGCATGGGCACGGCGTCGAAGATCAACGTGCGCAGGCCGGTCGCCGCGAGTATCAGGATGATGACGCCGTTGATGACCACCAGACCCATCGCCTCGGGCCAGGTCAGCGACCCGACAACGGTGGTGGCGAGGAACGAGTTGATTCCCAGCCCGGCGGCGAACGCGAACGGGAGGCGGGCGATGAGGCCGAACAGGATCGTCATGACGCCTGCCGCCAATGATGTCGCAGCGGACACCTGAGCGAATTCGAGGCTGTTGCCGTCCACGTCCTGTGCGTCCGACAGGATGATCGGATTCAGCACGACGATGTAGGCCATCGCGATGAACGTGACGATGCCGCCGCGAATCTCCGAAGTCAGCGTGGACGCCCGCGTCGACAGCTCGAAGAAGTCGTCGAGACGCTGTTTCATTTGCAGAACCATAGGTGGCACGGACGGTCTTCGCGCAGGCGGTAGCCTTGGCCGCATGCCCGTGGTGAAGATCAACGCAATCGAGGTCCCGCCGGACGCCGGCCCAGAGCTGGAGAAGCGGTTCGCGCACCGTGCGCACGCCGTCGACAATCAACCCGGCTTCCTGGGCTTCCAGCTGCTGAGGCCGGTCAAGGGAGAAGACCGCTACTTCGTCGTCACGCAATGGGAGTCTGAAGAAGCGTTCCAGGCGTGGGCCAGCGGTCCTGCCGTGGAGGCGCATGCCGGACAGCGAGCCAATCCCGTGGCCACGGGAGCTTCGCTGCTGGAGTTCGAGGTTGTGCTGGACGTTGCGGGGACTGACGCCAAGGCCTGAGGCGAGCAGGGCGCGCCGCTGGGCGACCTCGATAGCGGTCGTCGCCACGCTGGTCGCGGCCCTCGCTTGCGGATGCGCTGACGCCGGACCGACCGGACCTGCCGGGGCCGCGCAGAGCATTCACATCGACACCAACACGCCGCAGGGTCTGCGGGCCAAGCAGATCATGGACATGCTCAACTCCGATTGGCCCATCGGGCCCAACGGAATCCGCACGTTGGCCGACCCCGAGATCATGGACGACGTCGGCGTCACGATGGACAAGATCTGGTGGGACCGACCGTTCACGCTGACGGATCTGGATATCGGGGCCGGCCACGCGACACTGCACACCCTGACGTCGTATGCGGTACCGCAGACCATCGAGTTGCGGACCAACGAGGCCGGACTGGTCGACCGCTTCAAGGTGTCGCTGGTGCCGCCCGTGATCGAGTCGTGGAACGACATCGACGCCGAGATCGCCAAGACCGGGGCACGTTACTCATACCAGGTGTCGAAGGTCGACGGCGGTAAGTGCTCGCGAGTCGCCGGCACCAATACCGACCTGTCCCTTCCATTGGCGTCGATCTTCAAACTCTATGTGCTGCTTGCGGTCTCGGAGGCAGTGAAGGCTGGCACCGTCAGCTGGGACGACAAGCTGCTCGTGACAAAGGAGGGCAAGCTCGTCGGGGCGGCAGGTCTCGACGAGATACCGGACGGCAGCACGGTGTCGGTGCGCACCGCCGCGCAGCAGATGATCTCGGCCAGCGACAACATGGCGACAGACCTGTTGATTCAACGCCTCGGCCCAGGCGCCGTCGAGCGTGCACTCGTCACCGCCGGGCACCACGATCCTGGTGGCATGACGCCGTTCCCGACCACACACGAGCTGTTCTCCATCGGGTGGGGCAGGCCGAACCTTCGTGACCAGTGGGAGAAGGACTCCTCTTCGTCGGTGGGACGCGCGAGATTGTTCAAGCAGACGAATTCCCGTCCCTACGACCCTGATCCGGAACGCACGCACACGCCTGCCTCAGACATCGGCGCCGAATGGTACGGCTCGGCGGACGACATCTGCCGCGTGCACGCGGCACTTCAGAAGTCGGCGGTCGGTGCGGGCGCACCGGTCAAGCAGATCCTGTCGGCGATCCCCGGCATCGATCTGGACCGCGCGAAGTGGCCGTACATCGGCGCCAAGGGCGGAAATCTGCCGGGCGACCTGACGTTCAGCTGGTACGCCGTCAACCGCGCCGGGCAACCGTATGTCGTCAGCTTCCAGTTGAATTGGCCGAAGTTCCGCAGCCAGACCGCGGCGGGGTGGCTGCTGTCGATCGTGCACCAGACGTTCGACCTGATCCCCGCGACCTAGTGTCCTGAGTCGTTAATTCGTTGGCAGTAGTTGCCGATGCTGGCGAGGATTTGGTCGGCGGTTTTGGTCCAGACGTAGGGCCGGGGGTTGTCGTTCCAGGTGTCGATCCAAGCCCTGATGTCGGTGTTGAGTTGGCGCACCGAGGTGTGGGTGCCGCGACGCAGTTTCTTGGTGGTCAGTTCGGCGAACCACCGTTCGACCAGGTTGAGCCATGACGAGCTGGTCGGGGTGAAGTGCAGGACGAACCGCGGGTGCGCCAACAGCCAGCGCTGGACTGCCGGCGTCTTGTGGGTGGAGGCGTTGTCGAGCACCAGGTGCACGTCCAGGTCGGTGGATACGGAGGCGTCGATGGTCTTCAAGAAGGCCAGGAACTCGGTGGCCCGGTGGCGTGTGTGCAGCGCACCGATCACCTTTCCGGTGCTGAGATCCAGTGCGGCATAGAGGCTTGAGGTGCCGTGGCGGACGTAGTCGTGGCTGGCTCGCGCGGGGATTCCGGGCAACATCGGAAACACCGGCGCAGTGCGATTGAGCGCCTGAATCTGGGTCTTCTCATCAACACACAACACCATGGCCCGTTCCGGTGGGTTCAGATACAGTCCGACGACGTCGCGGACCTTGGCCACGAACAACGGATCCTTGGACAGCTTCCAGGAATCCTGTTTATGCGGTGCCAGGCCGAATGCCCGCCACACCCGCGACACCATCGACTGCGACAGTCCCAGGTGCTCGGCCATCGACCGGGTCGACCACTGAGTGGCGTTTCGGGGGGCCGTCTCCAGCGTGGCAGTGATCAGCTCCTCGATGCGGGCATCCTCCACGACGCGGGGCCGGCCCGGCCGCGGTTCATCGAGCAAGCCGTCGAGGCGATCAACGGCGAACCGGTTGCGCCATTTGGTCACCATCCCGCGGGTCACGCCCAGCTCCCGCGAGATCTGCGTATTACTCGAATCACCTTCACAGGCAAGAACTATGCGAGAACGCAGGGCCAGCGCCTGAGCGCTCTTAGGTCGACGCGCCCAGGCCTGCAACTGCTCACGCTCATCGTCGCTCAACACAACGCTCATCGCTACTGGACTCGGCATGATCCCAGTCTAGCGGCTGAGCGCGGATTAACGACTCAGGACACTAGTCCGTGCAGCGCAGATTCCATGCGTGACCGCGAAAGTGCATGACGGTGCGGCTCACCGGCGCGATATCGATGCGCCAGAACGACTTCGCGGGCGCGTCGAGTGCCACGAGAATCGCGGCGCGGATGACCGCCGGGTGAGTGACCGCAACCAGTCGGCTGCGACGCGTCGTCACGGTGTCCATCCAGTCGCGGACGCGGTCGATCAGTTCGACGACTGATTCCCCGCCGTGCGGCGCCCTGCTCGGGTCAGTCAGCCAGATGGCTAGGTCGGCGGGCCGTACGCCGCCGAGCACGTCGCCACGCCATCGGCCGCAGTCGAGGTCGGCCAGCCGGTGGTCGATGCCCGCCTGCAGGCCAAGAAGATCGGCGGTCTGTCTGGTGCGCTTTTCCGGACCGCAGAATGCGCCGTCGGTGATGCCCAGTTCGATCGAGGCGTCGACCTGGCGGTGGCCGACCGAGTTGAGCGGTTCATCGGTGGGGAATCGTCCGGCCGACATCGCATCGGTCATGGCGTGCGATACAAGTGTCAGCCGGACGACTTCACTCATTGCTCGGGGCTCATGCCGCTAGGTAGCTCTCCCGCGGTGGGCTCTCATCGAGCAACCGGTGCACCGCCGAGCCGAACACCACCGCGATGACCGCCCACAGGACGACCTGCGTGCCCAGCGAATACAGCCGGAACTCGTAGAGAACCTGCGCGGGGAAACCCTCAGGCATCTCATCGATCGTCGGCAGCACCATCATCACGAGCGCGATGGCGACGACGTAGGCCGCTGCCGCGATCAGCGACGCACTCCACGCACCGAACCGCTCCAGCAGGTTGCGGCTCAACCACACCGCCGCTGCGAGCAGCACCACGGAGAGCACCACCATCATCAGATACAGCAGGGTGCGCTGCCGGATCGTCTCGTCGAGGCTGACGGCGGGCGGACTTGCCGGATATTTGAGAAACGGAATCACGTACAGCGACCAGAACATTCCGCCCGCCAGGACGACGGACAACACCCGTGGTGAGAGGCTTCCGACCCTCCCGTACACCACGCAGTAGGCGACCGCGAACAGCGCGCCCATGGCGACCCCGAATGCGAGCACACCGAATCCCATGCCGATGTTGGCCTGTACGCCGCGGGTGAACAGTTCGATCCCGTGGTCGTGGCCGCCTGCGTGCGCCTCCTCGAACGCGATCGCACGGTCGATAGTCGGTTCCACGAAGGTCCGGGCGAAGACGAATGCCGCCACACTTGCAGTCGCGCCGGCCAACAGACCGCGCGCAATTATGCGTTTTTCCATTGTGGGAGTGCTTCGGCGAATCAGTGACAGGGGAAGCCGAGCAGGTGCCGGGCGTCGTGGGTGAACTCGTGCACCAAAGTGTTGCTGCCGAAAATCGACGTCGCTCCCTGATCCAGGCCGACGAAGTAGAGCACCAGCAGGGCGAGGAAAGCGGTCGCCGACAGCCACACCACGGCCTTGGCGGCCGAGATGTCCAGGGCAGGCGCTGCGCTCTTGCGTGCCTGGGGAGACGTCATGGGTGATTCCTTTCCGGGATTTCGCGTCCCAGTACGAAGGAGGTGGCGGCCGTCGGGTCTGACTGTCACAGTGGCGCGACCGTTCTGGATTCTCACCAGATTCCTTCGCCCGCCTGATTACATCGCACATCCTAAACAACGCATCCAGCAAATGGGTCCCCGCACAACAAAAGCCCCCGGAATCTTTCGTTCCGGGGGCTTTTGCGCTAGCGCCGTAGATTTACTCGGTGGTCGTCGCCGCGCTCGGTGTGACTGCGGCAGCAGCGTTCGCGAGATCGGCTTCCTCGACCGGCTTGGCCGGCTTCTTGGACCCGACGAACGTGAACTTCGCGTCCTCGCCGGAGCCTTCGCCGTCCCAGTTGTCGACGTCGACGGTGACGAGCTGTCCGGGGCCGACCTCCTCGAAGAGGATCTTCTCCGACAGCTGGTCCTCGATTTCGCGCTGAATTGTGCGCCGCAGCGGACGTGCACCCAGCACCGGATCGAAGCCGCGCTTGGCCAGAAGCGCCTTCGCCTTGTCTGTCAGCTCCATGGCCATGTCCTTGCCCTTGAGCTGCTTCTCCACCCGGCCGATCATCAGGTCGACCATCCGGATGATCTCGTCGCGAGTCAGCTGGTGGAAGACGATGATGTCGTCGATGCGGTTCAGGAACTCCGGCCGGAAGTGCTTCTTGAGCTCGTCGTTGACCTTCTGCTTCATCCGCTCGTAGTTGTTCTCTCCGCCGCCCTGGGTGAAGCCGAGGCCGACCGCCTTGGAGATGTCGGCGGTACCCAGGTTGGAGGTGAAGATCAGCACGGTGTTCTTGAAGTCGACCGTGCGACCCTGGCCGTCGGTGAGACGGCCGTCCTCGAGGACCTGCAACAGGCTGTTGTAGATCTCCTGGTGCGCCTTCTCGATCTCGTCGAACAGAACCACGCTGAACGGCTTGCGCCGGACCTTCTCGGTGAGCTGGCCGCCCTCCTCGTAGCCGACGTAGCCCGGAGGGGCACCGAACAGTCGCGAGGCGGTGAAGCGGTCGTGGAACTCGCCCATGTCGATCTGGATGAGCGCGTCATCGTCGCCGAACAGGAAGTTGGCCAGCGCCTTGGACAGCTCCGTCTTACCCACACCGGACGGGCCGGCGAAGATGAACGAGCCGGACGGGCGCTTCGGGTCCTTCAGGCCTGCGCGCGTGCGGCGGATCGCCTTCGAGACGGCCCGCACGGCGTCCTCCTGGCCGATGATCCGCTTGTGGATCTCATCCTCCATGCGCAGCAGCCGAGTGGTCTCCTCCTCGGTCAGCTTGAACACGGGGATGCCGGTCCAGTTGCCCAGCACCTCGGCGATCTGCTCGTCATCGACCTCTGCGACGACGTCGAGATCGCCTGAGCGCCATTGCTTCTCACGCTCGGTGCGCTGCGCGACGAGTTGCTTCTCGCGGTCCCGCAGGCTTGCGGCCTTCTCGAAGTCCTGCGCGTCGATCGCCGACTCCTTCTCCCTGCGCGCGTCGGCGATCTTCTCGTCGAACTCACGAAGGTCTGGCGGAGCGGTCATCCGGCGGATGCGCATCCGCGCGCCCGCCTCGTCGATCAGGTCGATCGCCTTGTCAGGCAGGAAGCGGTCGTTGATGTAGCGGTCGGCCAGTGTCGCGGCGGCCACCATCGCGCCGTCGGTGATCGAAACGCGGTGGTGCGCCTCGTAACGGTCGCGCAGACCCTTGAGGATCTCGATGGTGTGCTCGACGGTCGGCTCACCCACCTGGACGGGCTGGAAGCGGCGCTCCAGCGCGGCGTCCTTCTCGATGTACTTGCGGTACTCGTCGAGGGTGGTGGCACCGATGGTCTGCAGTTCACCACGGGCCAGCTTCGGCTTCAGGATCGACGCGGCGTCGATGGCACCTTCGGCGGCACCCGCGCCGACGAGCGTGTGCAGCTCGTCGATGAACAGGATGATGTCGCCGCGGGTGTTGATCTCCTTGAGCACCTTCTTCAGCCGCTCCTCGAAGTCGCCGCGGTAGCGGCTGCCCGCCACCAGCGATCCGAGGTCGAGTGTGTAGAGCTGCTTGTCCTTCAGCGTCTCCGGCACTTCGCCGTGCACGATCGCCTGCGCGAGGCCCTCGACGACCGCGGTCTTGCCGACGCCGGGCTCGCCGATCAGCACCGGGTTGTTCTTGGTGCGGCGGCTCAGCACCTGCATCACCCGCTCGATTTCCTTCTCGCGGCCGATGACGGGATCGAGCTTGCCCTCCATCGCGGCTGCGGTCAGGTTGCGGCCGAACTGGTCGAGCACCAGCGACGTGGACGGATTGCCCGCTTCGCCGCCGCGGCCACCTGTTCCGGCCTCCGCGGTCTCCTTGCCCTGATAGCCGCTCAGCAGCTGGATGACCTGCTGACGCACGCGGGTCAGCTCGGCGCCCAGCTTGACGAGGACCTGGGCGGCGACGCCCTCACCCTCACGAATCAGGCCGAGAAGGATGTGCTCGGTTCCGATGTAGTTGTGGCCGAGCTGCAAGGCCTCGCGAAGGCTCAGCTCGAGGACCTTCTTCGCGCGGGGTGTGAACGGAATATGGCCCGACGGCGCCTGCTGGCCCTGGCCGATGATCTCCTCGACCTGGCTGCGCACGCCTTCAAGGGATATCCCCAGCGACTCCAGCGACTTGGCGGCTACGCCTTCACCTTCGTGGATAAGGCCCAACAGGATGTGCTCGGTGCCGATGTAGTTGTGGTTGAGCATCCGGGCTTCTTCCTGAGCCAGGACGACGACCCTGCGGGCGCGGTCGGTGAATCTCTCAAACATCGGTGGTTACCTGCTCTCCATAAAAAACTCGGTCGGTACGTAGGGCGGTTGCAGACCGCCGCACCGCGTACCTGCCGTCCACTCTAATGGGCGGCCGTCCCCGGTGCCCCGCTTGCCGTTCTTGGCCGGCGAGCGTCCGAATGTCCGATGACGCGACATTCACCCAGTACCCGGGTCCGTAGGTGAGCAACGCCTGGTGGAAGAAAAACGTTTCCCCGGTGTAGCCCGCCGTCGTTCGCCGCTAGCGAAAGCCGTCCGACCGGATGTCGGATTACTGCGCTGGCAACGACGGATTATGTTGCCAGATCAGCTCGCAGCGTGAAAGGCGTCGATGACGTCGGCGGGGATGCGGCCGCGGGTGGACACATTGTGCCCATTGCGCCTCGCCCAGTCGCGGATCGCGGCACTCTGCTCGCGATCGATTGCCGCGCGGCCTCGTCCCGTGCCCGCAGAGCGGCCGCGGCGGCGCCCGCCGACCCGACGGCCTGCGTCGACCCACTGCTTCAGATCCGTCCGCAGTTTCGCGGCATTCTTTGCAGAAAGGTCGATCTCATAGCTCACACCGTCGAGACCGAATTCGACTGTTTCATCGGCAGAGCCTTCACCGTCGAAATCGTCGACCAGGGTGACGGTCACTTTCTTTGCCATTTTCCCACACAAACCCTTCTGGCGGACACATAGTGCCCAACTCATTGTTAGAACCCTGCACTAATGTGCCATACCTAGGCAGGCCATTCAACAAGAGGCTGGTCAAGGGCCGATCAGTTGGCCTGTCTGCGAACAATCGGGAACAAAACCGTCTCCCTAATTGACAGCCCGGTCAACGCCATCAACAACCTGTCCACCCCCATTCCGGTGCCGGTGGTAGGCGGCATCCCGTACTCCAGCGCGGCCAGGAAATCCTCGTCGAGCATCATTGCCTCGTCATCGCCGGCAGCGGCGGCGCGAGCCTGGGCGGCGAAACGTTCTCGCTGAATCACCGGATCGATGAGTTCGGAATACCCGGTCGCGAGCTCGATGCCGCGGATGTAGAGATCCCACTTCTCGGTGACTCCGGGAATGCTGCGGTGAGCACGCGTGAGCGGCGTGGTCTCCACAGGAAAGTCACGGACGAACGTGGGCGCCCAGAGTTTGTCGCCCACGGTTTGCTCCCACAGCTCTTCGACCAGCTTGCCGTGGCCGTAGCCCCGGTCCTGCGGAATCTCGATACCTAGCCGGTCAGCGAACTCCATTAGCCGCGCGACAGGGGTCTGCGGGGTGACTTCTTCGCCGAGTCCTTCCGACAACGACGGATACATTTGTATCGATGCCCATTCGCCGTCGAGATCGTAGGTGGTGCCATCAGGCAATGGCACCGAGCGAGTACCAATCGCCTCGTCCGCGACTTCTTGAATTACCTCGCGGGTCATCCGAGCGGAATCGTCGTAGGTCCCGTACGCCTCATAAGTCTCCAGCATCGCGAATTCTGGAGAATGCGTGGAATCGGCGCCTTCGTTTCGGAACACGCGATTCAGCTCGAAAACCTTCTCCAATCCGCCCACCAAGCATCGCTTGAGGAAGAGTTCCGGTGCGATACGAAGGTAGAGGTCGGCGTCGAGGGCATTGGAGTGGGTGATAAACGGACGAGCGGCGGCACCGCCTGCGAGCGTTTGCAGTATGGGGGTTTCCACCTCGAGGAATCCGCGCCGCTCGAGCGCCGACCGCACCGCACGCACGACAGCCACCCGCTGCCTGGCGATGGTTCTGGCCTCGGGGCGGACGATCAGATCGACGTAGCGTTGGCGCACCCGAGACTCCTCGCTCATCTCCTTGTGGGCGACGGGCAGGGGTCGGAGAGCCTTCGAGATTATTTGCCAAGATTCTGCGAGCACAGACAGTTCGCCGCGCCGGGAACTGATCAGCTCGCCGCGGACGAACACCAAGTCGCCCAGGTCGACATCGGACTTCCACCGATCCAACGAGTCCTGCCCGACCTGGGCCAGGCTGATCATCGCCTGGAGCTGGGTGCCGTCACCTTCCTGAAGGGTGGCAAAGCAGAGCTTGCCGGAATTACGCGCGAACACGACGCGACCTGCAACTCCGACGACGTCGCCGGTCGCGGTGTCGACGGGCAGGTCGGGGTAGGCGGCTCGGACCTCGGCAAGGGTGTGAGTGCGGGCGACCTCGACCGGATACGGCTCCCGTCCTTCGGCGAGCATCCGCTCGCGCTTGGCCTGACGAATCCGGAACTGCTCGGGGATGTCGGCTTCGTCGGTATCGGGCTGCTCAGGTGACGTCACGACGTGCCAGCTTAAATCAACGAATGACCGAACCGATCCACGCGACCAGCGTCGCCGCCCTGGCGGACGAACCTCTGGACTGGCGATTCAAGGCGCTGCCCGCCGCCTGGTGGGGCCGCACGCCCGCTCAGATATGCGACGACGCCCCGAACCTGTTCGGCGACGGCGCGCTCGGGCCGGTGTGCGTACTGCGTGAGGATGCGCTGTCGCACAACCTGACGACGATGGCCGGCTGGTGCAGCCGGCGCGGGGTGGAGCTCGCACCCCACGGCAAGACCCACATGGCCCCGCAGTTGTTGGCCCGTCAGTTCGAGTCGGGTGCGACCGCGGTAACCGTCGCGACCGTCAGCCAGGCCCGTGCCTACCGGGCTTTCGGTGTGCGCGATTTCATACTCGCCAACGAGGTGGTGGACGCCGCAGCGCTGCGTTGGCTCGGCGCGGAGCTGAGTGCCGACGCCGAAATTCACTTCGTGTGCTGGGTCGACTCGGTCGCAGGTGTCGAGCAGATGGCGGCCCACCTCGATGGCTCGAGCCGACCCGTCGACGTCTGCGTCGAGGTCGGCCTGCCGAAAGGGCGGACCGGCTGCCGCGATGCCACCGCGCTGGACGCGGTCGCGCGGGCCGCCGCAGACTGCCCCGCGCTGAGGCTTGTGGGCGTGGCGGGCTACGAGGCGGCGCTCGGCCACGACATCACACCCGAGGCGGTCGCCCGCGTCCATGCGTATCTAGCCGAGGTCAAGGCCGCGATGGTTCGGCTGGCGCCGTTGTTCGAGACCGAACGCCCGATTGCCACCGCAGGCGGTAGTACGTACTTCGACGCCGTCGCCGACGTGTTGGCCGGTGATTGGCGCACCGTCGTCCGCAGCGGCTGCTATCTCACGCACGACCACGGGCTGTACGCCAGGACGTCGCCGCTGCGCGACGGGCTGCGGCCCGCAATGGAGGTGTGGGCGCAGGTGATGTCGCGGCCGGAGCCGGGACTCGCGCTGCTGACGATGGGCCGCCGCGACGTCTCGTTCGATCAGGAAATGCCGCTGCCGCTCGATCTCACCGGCGCCACGGTGACCAAGCTGAACGACCAGCACGCCTACCTCATGCTCGGCCGGCAGGGGCAGGGCGCCGAGGTGGGCAGCTGGCTGCGGTTCGGCATCTCGCATCCGTGCACCACCTTCGACAAGTGGCAGATGATCCCGGTGCTGAATCGCGACGACCGCGTCGTCGACCTGATCCGCACATTCTTTTGACGGGGCCCTTGCAGGCAGGCGCCTTGCCCCTTCTACCGCGCCTGTCTGAGCCTGCCCCGCTGACTGTCGCGGTTGCGCTCGAAGACCAGCCGCAGGCCGTCGAGCGTCAGGTGCTGGTCGTAGTGCTGGACGGTGTGCATATCGGGCAGCAGCAGGGGTCCGATATGACCGGTCGCCACGACGGTGGCGTCGCCGCCGCCGAACTCGTCGCCGCGGATGCGGGTCACCAGCCCGTCGACCATGCCTGCGAATCCGAACACCGCACCCGCCTGCATGCACTCGACGGTGTTCTTGCCGACGATCGACCGCGGCCGGGCAAGCTCCACGCGCCGCAACGCCGCCGACCGCGAGGCCGCCGCATCCAGAGACACCTCGACACCCGGTGCGATCGCCCCGCCGAGGAACTCGCCCTTGGCCGACACCACGTCGACGCAGATCGACGATCCGAAGTCGATGACGATCGCCGCTGACTTGTATTTGTGATACGCCGCAAGGCAATTGACGATGCGGTCGGCACCGACCTCCTTGGGGTTGTCGACCAGCAGTGGGATCCCGGTTCGCACGCCCGGCTCGATCAGCACGTGAGGCACGCTCGGCCAGTACTGAGTCAGCATCTCGCGCAGCTCATGTAGGACAGAGGGAACCGTCGACAGGCCTGCCGCTCCGGTCAGGCGCTCGGAGTCATCGCCGATCAAACCGTCGATCGTCAACGCCAATTCGTCGGCGGTGACCTCCGACTCGGTGCGGATGCGCCAGTGCTGGGCGACCTTGGCGTGGTCGCCCGATCCGGAGATCAGGCCGACCACGGTGTGGGTGTTGCGGACGTCGATTGCTAGCAGCACGATGTCACCGCGGCGACACTAGTTCGGCCGCACCGGCGGGCACATGCGCGGGATCGTGGCCGAGGTCGATCTGGTTGTTGCCTGCATCGACGAACACGATGCGCGGCCGGTATGAACGGGCCTCGACGTCCTCCATCGTTCCGTAGGCGATCAGGATGACCAGATGGCCCGGATGTACCAGATGTGCTGCCGCACCGTTGATTCCGATGACGCCGCTACCCCGCTCACCGGTTATCGCGTATGTCACCAGCCGCGCGCCGTTGTCGATATCGACGATGGTAACCTGCTCACCTTCGAGCAGGTCAGCGGCGTCCATCAGATCGGCGTCGATCGTCACCGACCCGACGTAGTGCAGATCTGCCTGAGTCACAGTGGCGCGGTGGATCTTCGACTTGAGCATCGTGCGTAACATCAGTTCCTCCAGGGCAATTCGTGATTGTCGCCTGATGCGACGGAATACCGGCCGTCGGCACCGGCTGTCAGTCCGATGTCTATCGCAATGTTGTCGAGCAGTCGGGTGTTGCCGAGTCGCGCGGCCACCAGCATGCGGGCCGCGCCCTCGGTTGGCGCAGGCCCCAGCCCGGGATCCCGCACTTCCAGATAGTCGACGTCGAACGCGGGCACCTCGTCGAGCACCGCCCGTGCGGCATCCAGCGCGGCGGGTGCGCCACCCGCGGCGGCGTACATGCCTGCCAGCAGGGCGGCCGAGAGTGCGCCTGCCTGTTCGCGTTCGACGTCGCTGAGGTAGCGGTTGCGCGACGACATCGCCAGCCCGTCGGGTTCGCGCACGATCGGCAGCCCGACGATGGTGGTGTCGACGTTGAGGTCGGCGACCATCTGACGGATCATCACGAGCTGCTGATAGTCCTTCTCGCCGAAGAACGCCCTGTCGGGCCGCACGATCTGCAGTAGCTTGAGCACCACCGTCAGAACGCCCGCGAAATGCGTTGGCCGCGAAGCGCCCTCGAGCTCCGCACCGAGACTACCCGGCTGCACCGAGGTGCGCGGCCCCTCCGGGTACATCTGCGCCGCGGTCGGAGTGAATGCGATGTCGACCCCCTCGGCCCGAAGCTGGGCGAGATCGTCGTCGAGCGTCTTGGGATACTTGTCGAGATCTTCGTTCGCGCCGAATTGCAGCGGGTTGACGAAGATCGACGCCACCACGACCGCACCCTGGACCCGCTTGGCGTGCCGCACCAGGGTCAGATGCCCTTCGTGCAGAGCGCCCATGGTGGGCACCAGCATCACCCGCCGGCCCGTGTGCCGAAGCGCGCGCGAAACATCGGATACGTCGCGAGGCGAGCTATAGACGTTGCACTCTCCCGGCGCGAACTTCGGCGGTCTACGAACAGTCACGCCTGCCCCTCTAACGCGGTGAAGACCTCGGCGGGCGCATGGGCACGCTGCGCGGTGCGCAGCGAGTTCGCCCGATATGCCTGCGCCAGATCGGGATCCACTTCGGCGAATGCGCGCAAATGATCGGCGACCGCGGCGGCATCGCCCCGGGCCACCGGTCCGGTCAACGCCGCCTGCCCCCGCTGCAGTGCGTTCTCCAGCGACGCCCTTGCGAGCGGACCGACGACTCGCTCCGCGATGCCGCCGGGGTGATTGCCCACCAGTTCCTGACCGAGGAGCTCCTGCCCCCACAGGGCGGCACGCAGGCCCTCCACGGCGTCAAGCAGAACCGTCATGACGTGGTTGCTCGCATGCGCGAGGGCGGCGTGGTACAGCGTGCGGGCGTCCTCGCGAACCCGGAACGGCTCGCCGCCGATCTCGAGCACCAGCGACTGCGCGATCGCGTAGCCGACATCGTCTGCGGCGGTGATTCCGAAGCAGGTGTCGGCCAGCCGCGAGATGTCCTCGTCGGCGCCGGTGAAGGTCATCGCGGGGTGGATCGCCAACGGGATGCAATCCTGTTCGGTCAACGGGCCGAGCACCGCTATGCCGTTCGCGCCAGAAGTGTGGGCCACGATGGTTCCCGGTCGAACGGAGCGAGTTGCCGCGAGGCCTGAGACGACCGAGGTCAGCTCGGCATCGGGGACGGCGAGCAGGAGCAGTTCAGCGCGTCGCGCGACCTCGTCCACGGGCAGCACCGCGGTGTCGGGCAACCTGCGCGCCGCCCGCTGCAGGGACGCATCGGATATCGCACTGCACGCCGCCACCACATGTTCGGCGCGCTCGAGGGCCACGCCGAGCGCGGTGCCGACCCGACCTGCAGAGATGATCCCGACCGAGAGCCGAGCAGGGCGCATCGGTCCGTCTTGAGGACCCCACGGAGACGTGGTGGACTGCTCCATCGCAGAAGGCCTCGCAAGATCGTGAGTGCGTTCCGGTCCTGAAGTCGCGGGTACCGGACGGTCGCTAAGAGATTAACTCAATCCTGGCGGCGCCGACGACGGCCGCCGCCTGACGAGCGCGTTTCGAGCCGGGCGAGCAACTCGGCGACCGAGTGACCACCGGTCGACTCCGCCTCGTCGAGGCTGCGGTGGCGGGGTCGATTCTCCTCCTCGGACGCCGCGGCGGGATCTGCCGGTAGCGGAGAGGCAGTCTGCGGCGGAGGCGCCGCAAGCGTGGGCGGAGACGGAGGTGTCGGTCGCCCCGGATCGCCGGCGTCCGGCCCCACGGAGTGGCGTCCGCGTCCCAGATCTGCGGGCGGTGTCGTCATCGCCGGATCGGGCGCGCGCCGCTTGCCGACGTACTCGCCGGCAGATCCGTTCTCGGTCCGAGAGGGTGACCAGTTGCTGCCCGGCAGGCCGGCCGGGATCCATTCGCCCTCGGCGGGCGCAGGTCGCCAGTCGGCCGCCGCCTGCCTGGCGGCCTCTTCCTCTGCGGCTCGCTGGGCGGCCGCGTGCTGCTCGGCGATGGCCCGCTCTTCCGCGGCGCGCTGCTCGGCAAGCCGTTGTTCCTCGGCCGCCCGCTCTTCTGCGGCGCGCTGCTCGGCAAGCCGCTGTTCCTCGGCCGCCCGCTCTTCCGCGGCGCGCTGCTCGGCGAGCCGCTGTTCCTCGGCCGCCCGCTCTTCCGCGGCGCGCTCTTGCGCGGCACGCTGCTCGGCGGCCCGCTGCTCGGCCGCGCGTTGTTCTGTTTCACGGTATTCGGCCGCCCGCTGTTCTGCGGCGGCGCGCTGCTCAGCGGCCCGTTGTTCGGCTGCGGCCCGCTGCTCCGCAGCGGCGCGCTCTTCAGCGGCGCGATGCTCTGCCGCCCAGGACAGCCGCTCATCGGCGGTGGGCTCCGCCTCCGACGGCCTCCGATGGGCACCACCGAACAACGGCGTGGGAGACCACTCATGTTCTGGCGCATGCGGTTCGGCCGAGACGTCGATGATCGGATTCTCTTCGGTCCGAAGGTCCGGCCCCTCGGTGTCGAGCCTGCTGCTGGCGACCCGCCCCGGCCGAACCGGGCCCTGTTCGGTCTCGATGGCGGGGCGGTGGCTGAGGTCGGCGTCGAAGAGGTACTCGAGATTGGCCCGAAGAGCGGCCAGTTCTGCGCGCAACGCGGCCACCTCGTCGGCGGCTTGAGCGCGGATCTCGGTCGACAGCTCGCGGCGCAACTCCGATTCGACCGTCAGCTCGTATTCCCGGCGTGCGGAGATCTCGCGGTCCAGTTGCAGGTCGTAGACGAGTTTCAGATCGCGCGCCTTGGCCGCATCGACGTCGCTCTGCCGCCGATAGATGACCGATACGAATGCAGCCACCACCGCCGCCCACAACGCGAGGATGACCGCCAGCTTCAGCAATTCCACCCGATTGGTGAACACCAGCGCCGAACTCGCCATGATGGCGAGGACCAGCAACACCGTTAACAGCAGCCAACCCGGCCTGCGACCGCTGCGCCGCGGCCGGGCACCACGGGTCAGAACGGACATGGGGCGACTGTACCCGCCACAGGTCACTGCGCGTGTCGTGCACTCCGGCGATTCGTGATCCGCTATCGTCCGCCAGTTACTCCGTGGCTCCTTCGCCGTCCTCCGGCGGCTCCTGCGGCGACTTGCAGCAATGTTGCAGCCACAGTGCGGCGACCAACAGCGCAAGCGCGCTCAGCGCGGCAACCGCTGCGCCCGCCGTGTCCTCGCCCGCGACCCGCAGCGAGCCGCGGCGTGGCAAAAGATAGATCAGCACGCCCACCCACCAACCGAACACGAGGGCACCCACCCAGGCCGAGGCCTTGGCGATGGTCACCGACCGGGCGACGGCCAGTGGATGAAGCCAGCCGGGCCCGTCGCCGATCTCGCCGTCGTCGATCTTCGTCCGCACGTAGAACGCCCACCCGCCCTCAGCGACGGCGACCGCGAGAAGCGAGAGGCCGGTCCACACCGTGATGGGCGGAAACCAGCGGTAAAGCGCTGTCACCAGCACGTACCCCAGCGCGGCGGCAATCACCGTCGCGGCCGTCAGGTCACGTCTGCGGGTTGGGCCCATCAGGTCAGCACCAGGCCGGTCAGCCGCACCCCGTCGCGTTCGCTCTGGTCGAGGCCTGCGAGCAACGTCTCGACGGGCCGCCGTTCGCCGTCCAGGGTGAGCGCGGCGTCGGGATCCACGTCCAGCCAGGGGACCAGCACAAACGCTCGTTGATGAGCGTACGGGTGCGGAAGTGTCAGGTCCTCGTCGTGCAGGACCACCTCGTCGTCACCGTCATGACAGGTGACGAGGTCGACGTCGAGGGTCCGCGGACCCCAGTGCTGAACCCTCTCCCGGTCGGCTGCTCGTTCGAGGTCGTGCGCGCGGTTCAGCCAGGCGTGGGCGTCGGTTCCCGGGTCGTCAGCGATCACAACGGCGTTGAGAAACGGGCTCTGTTCGACGCCACCCCATGCCGCTGTCTCGTAGACCGGAGACACCGCGCGCAGGGCTGTGCCGAGGCCGTCGACGACGGATTGAAGATGAGCCTGTCGATCGCCGAGGTTCGATCCGATCGACAGCACAACTGAAGTCACCCGTGCTCCTCACGTCAGCGATGTCATGTCGGCGGCTCCCCACGGCCGCCGCGCCGCGACCGCCGTGCCACCACGGCCACGTCCGCGAACCGCTGCGGGATCGGGGCGGCGGGTTTGTGCACGACGACCTCGACGGCCTGCACGCGTTCGTCGGTCATCACGTCCTCGGCGATCTCGCCCGCAACCGCCTCGATCAGATTTCGCGGCGGTCCCGCGACGATGCCGGCTGCCCGGTTGGCCAGTGTGCCGTAGTCGAACGTGTCGGCTAGATCGTCGCTGACCGCCGCGGCCGCGAGGTCGATCCAGACCGTGATGTCGATGACGAAGTCCTGTCCGTCGCGGCGCTCGTGCTCGTAAACTCCGTGGTTGCCGCGAACTATCAAGCCGCGCAATTCTATCCGGTCAGCCATCGCGTTGCGGGTCCGTCCATGCTTCGACGACTTTGAGTGCGTCCACCGATGCCCGGACGTCGTGCACGCGCACACCCCACGCACCGCGCTGTGCGGCGAGCGCGGAGATCACCGCCGTGGCGGTCTCGCGGCCGTCCGGCTGGCGGGGTTCGCCGTCGGCGTCCGCCAGCAGCGTGCCGAGGAAGCGTTTACGCGAAGCCCCGACCAGCACCGGGATTTCAGTGTCGACGAACTCCGGTAGCGCGCGCAGCAGCGCCCAGTTGTGCTCGCCGGTCTTCGCGAACCCCAGCCCCGGATCGATGATCAGGTTGCCCGGATCCACGCCTGCGCGCACGGCGGCATCGACGGCTTCGAGCAGTTCCGCACGGACCTCGGCCACTACGTCGCGGTAGCACGGCACCTCGTGCGGACTATCGGCGCTGACCGAGCGCCAGTGCATCAGCACCCATGGCACCTTGGCGTTGGCAACCACTTTCGCCATGTTCGCGTCGGCCCTACCTCCGGATACGTCGTTGACGATCTGCGCCCCATTCTCGAGCGCCGCCTGCGCCACCTCCGCATGCATCGTGTCGATGCTGACGGTAAGGCCTTGTCCGGCAAGCTCTTTGATCACCGGCAGCACACGAGCCGCCTCCACACGCGCGTCGACGCGGGTGGCGCCCGGTCGCGTCGACTCGCCGCCGACGTCGATGATCGCCGCACCGTCGGCGGCAAGTGTCATGCCGTGTTCGACGGCCCGATCACGATCGAGAAACAGCCCTCCGTCGGAAAAGGAGTCGTCGGTGACGTTGACGACTCCCATCACCCGCACGCGTGTGTGGCTCACTTCCGCAGGATCAGGTCCAGCGCCTCGGACCGCGATGCCTTGTCGGTCTTGAACTGGCCGCGCACCGCGGACGTCGTTGTGGTTGCACCCGGCTTGCGGATCCCCCGCATCGACATGCAGAGATGCTCGGCCTCGACGACGACGATCGCCCCGCGCGGCTGCAGTTTGCGCATCATGGCATCGGCGATCTGGGCGGTCAACCGCTCCTGCACCTGCGGCCGCTTGGCGTAGAGATCGACGAGGCGCGCGAGCTTCGACAGTCCCGTCACCCGACCGTCCTCGCCGGGAATGTAACCGACGTGAGCCACCCCGTGGAACGCCACGAGGTGGTGCTCGCAGGTGGAGTACATGGGGATGTCCTTCACCAGAACCATTTCGTCGTGGCCCTCGTCGAACGTCTTGTCCAGCACGGAATCCGGGTCTATGTACAGCCCGGCGAACAATTCTCTGTACGCCCGCGCGACCCGCGCCGGAGTGTCCTCGAGACCGTGCCGGTCGGGATCCTCGCCGACGGCGATGAGCAGTTCCCGGACCGCGGTCTCGGCGCGCTTCTGATCGAACTGCGCGAACGTCGCAGAGTTGTTGTGCGGCTGCGCCATTGAAGCCTCCGTCGTTAATCAGCCATGGTGTGGCGGGTTATTCCGGTTGGATTCCTGCCCTGCGTCGTCGTGAGGCGCTGGCGCAGAGTTCGGGCCGCCCTGCGGCGGTTGCTGCGGGCCCGGGTAGGGATAGGGCTGGTACGGCGGATAG
This sequence comes from Mycobacterium sp. ITM-2016-00318, assembly GCF_002968285.2. Lineage (NCBI taxonomy): Bacteria > Bacillati > Actinomycetota > Actinomycetes > Mycobacteriales > Mycobacteriaceae > Mycobacterium > Mycobacterium sp. ITM-2016-00318. Next base: position 4,913,251 of record NZ_CP134400.1, read on the forward strand.
GGCGCCGGAGGCGCTCCGGCGCCGACATTGGGCTGCTGCCAGCCGGTCGGCGGTGGTGGTGGCGGATACCAGCCCTGCGGCTGATACGGGCCCTGCGGGTTCTGCGGCGGCCAGCCCGGTGCGTGCCAGCCCGCGGGTGCGCCGTAGTCGGGCTGCGTCGGGCCGTTGGCGGGAGCTCCGTTGGTACCCGAGCCGTTCGAGCCATTGGACCCCGACGCTTCTGCCGCGGCCTTGCTCGCCTGCGCGATCGCGGCCTTGAATGCCGGTTCCGGCACCGGCTTCGGCCACTCCTCGCCGCGCTCGATCGCCAGTTCGCCCGGCGTCTTGATCGGCGGCTTGTCGGACGGGATGCGTCCGCCGAAGTCGTCGAACATGGTCAACCGCGGCCGCTTCTTCACGTCGGAGAAGATCGCCTCCAGTTCGGCGCGGTGCAGCGTCTCCTTCTCCAGCAGTTCACCGGCGAGTGTGTCGAGGATGTCGCGGTACTCGGTGAGCACCTCCCACGCCTCGGTGTGCGCGGCCTCGATGAGCTTGCGCACCTCGTCGTCGATGATCTGGGCCACCTCGTGGCTGTAGTCGGCCTGCGTGCCCATCGTGCGGCCGAGGAACGGGTCGCCGTGTTCGGTGCCGTACCGCACGGCGCCGAGCTTGGAGCTCATGCCGTACTCGGTGACCATTGCGCGGGCGATCTTCGTCGCCTGCTCGATATCGGAGACCGCGCCCGTTGTCGGCTCGCGGAAGACGAGTTCCTCCGCGGCGCGTCCGCCCATCGCGAACACCAGGCGGGCGATCATCTCCGAGCGGGTCATCAGGCCCTTGTCGTCCTCGGGGACCGCGACGGCGTGGCCGCCGGTGCGCCCGCGGGCGAGGATCGTCACCTTGTAGATCGGCTCGATGTCGGGCATCGCCCACGCCGCGAGCGTGTGGCCGCCTTCGTGATAGGCGGTGATCTTCTTCTCGTGCTCGCTGATGATGCGGCTCTTGCGCCGCGGTCCTCCCACGACCCGGTCGACGGCCTCTTCCAGTGCGGCACCGGTGATGATGGTGCCGTTCTCCCGGGCGGTCAGCAGGGCGGCCTCGTTGATGACGTTGGCCAGGTCGGCGCCCGACATTCCGACGGTGCGCTTGGCCAGCCCGTCCAGGTCGGCGTCGTCGGCGATCGGCTTGCCTTGCGAGTGCACCCGCAGGACGGCGCGCCGGCCGGCGATGTCGGGATTGGACACCGGGATCTGGCGGTCGAAGCGGCCCGGTCGCAGCAGGGCGGGATCGAGGATGTCGGGCCGGTTGGTGGCCGCGATCAGGATGACGCCTTGACGGTCGCCGAAGCCGTCCATCTCGACCAGCAGCTGGTTGAGCGTCTGTTCGCGTTCGTCGTGACCGCCGCCCATGCCTGCGCCGCGCTGACGGCCGACGGCGTCGATCTCGTCGACGAAAATAATGCAGGGGCTGTTCTGTTTGGCCTGCTCGAACATGTCGCGCACCCGGGATGCGCCGACACCGACGAACATCTCGACGAAGTCGGAACCCGAGATGGTGAAGAACGGTACGCCTGCCTCGCCTGCGACCGCGCGGGCGAGCAGCGTCTTACCGGTACCGGGCGGGCCGTAGAGCAGCACGCCTTTGGGGATCTTGGCGCCAAGCGCCTGATACCTGCTGGGGTTCTGAAGGAAGTCCTTGATCTCGTAGAGCTCTTCGACTGCCTCGTCGACGCCTGCGACGTCGGCGAACGTGGTTTTCGGCATGTCCTTGCCGAGTTGCTTGGCCTTGGACTTGCCGAACCCGAAGCCCATCCTGCCGCCGCTCTGCATGCGGGAGAACATGACGAACAGGCCGACGAGCAGAAGCAGCGGCAAGAGGTAGATCAGCAGCGAACCCAGGATGTTGCCCTGGTTCACCACCGTGTTGACCTTGGCGTTCTTCGCGCTCAACGCATTGAAGAGATCGACCCCGAAACCGGTCGGGTACTTGGTGATGATCTTGTCGCTGTCGGCGGTGTCGCCGTTGCCGCTCTTCAGGTCGAGGCGGACCTGCTGCTCACGGTCGTCGATCTGGGCGCTCTTGACGTTGTCGCTGTTGATCTGCGCCATCGCCACCGAGGTGTCGACGGGCTTGTAGCCGCGGGTGTTGTCGCTGAAGTAGAAGAACGACCAGCCCAACAGCAGCACCACCGCGATCACGGTGAGCGTGCGGATCACATTTTTGCGGTTCATTCAGTATCGGCCCTGGGCTTGGTCTTCCTCGGCCGCCTGCGGCCGGAGTCCTTCCATACATGCAGCTTGAATAGTCAGGCTACCGCTAGACCAACGTTCGGCGGTTCCCGACGGTTCTCCAGGCCCGTTCACTGAACGAGGAAGTCGACTGTGCGGTCTCGTACGAAACACGCCGCCGCGGCGTACGAAATCGCACACTCGACGGTGCGCGATCGCTGTGCTTCGGTGGATCGGTGCCCGCGTCTGCCGAGCGATTCGTCGAAACCAATGGTGTACGGCTGCGGGTGACCGAGGCAGGCGATCGCGGAGCGCCCGTGATCGTCTTGGCCCACGGTTTCCCGGAGTTGGCCTACTCATGGCGTCACCAGATCAACGTCCTTGCCGACGCCGGCTATCACGTGCTGGCGCCGGACCAGCGCGGCTACGGCGGCTCCAGCCGGCCCGACGCCGTCTCCGACTACGACATCCACGCCCTCACCGCCGACCTCGTCGGACTGCTTGACGACGTCGGTGCCGAGTGGGCGATCTTCGTCGGCCATGACTGGGGCGCGATGGTCGTCTGGCACACTGCGCTGCTTCACCCGGACCGGGTGCGCGCGGTCGCGGGCCTTTCGGTTCCCCCGATTCCGCGGGCACGGTCGCGTCCGACCGAACGCTGGCGGGAGAAGTTCGGCGAGGACTTCTACATGCTGCGGTTTCAGGAACCCGGTGTCGCCGAGGCGGAACTGGAGGCCGATGTGGCCACGACGATGCGCGGGATGTTCGCCGGGCTGGTCGAGGGCGACGCGCCGCTGCCCGACTGGATCAGTGCCGACGAATTCGACTTCTACGTCCGGGAATTCGGCGGGACAGGATTCACCGGCGCGCTGAACTGGTACCGCAACTACGACCGGAACTGGGAGACCACACCCCAGCTCTCCGACGCGACGATCACGGCGCCCGCGCTGTTCGTCGGCGGCACCGCCGACCCGATCGGCGCCACGATGAACCCGGCCCGCGCACGCGAGGTGGCCGCCGGTCCGTACAGAGAGGAGTGGGTCGAGGGCGCCGGCCACTGGGTGCAACAAGAGCGTCCCGACGACGTCAACCGGATCCTTCTGGCGTTCCTGCGTGACGTCGAGTCGTCGTGAACAACCTCGCCGGTAGGGTGCCAGGCATGCCGATCGCAGCGAGAGCAAAACTTGCGAACCAATTGATCGTCCTCGCCACTGCGGGCATGGTCGCCGCAGGCCTTGCGGCATGCGATACCTCGTCCAAGGCGGGCCCGTCGGTGATCCCGACGGCCGACCCCGACACCCGCCAGGTCACCGTCGTCGGATCCGGCGAAGTGCAGGGCAGGCCCGACACGTTGACGGCGCAGATCTCGATCCAGGCCACCGCGCCGGACGTCACCGCGGCGATGAACCAGACCAGCGACCGGATGCAGGCCGTGATCAACGCCCTGGTGAACTCCGGTATCGACAAGACCGACATCGCGACGACCAACGTGACGCTGCAGCCGCAGTACGGCGGCGGCGACAGTCCGTCGATCATCTCCTACCAGGCGAGCAACTCGGTCACCGTGAAGATCCGCAACTTGAACACGGCGTCGCAGACGCTGGGGCTGATCGGCACAACGGGCGGCGACGCCACCCGCATCAACTCGGTCAGCTATGCGATCGACGACGATTCGCAGTTGGTCAGGGATGCACGCACCCGCGCGTTCGACGACGCCAAGGACCGTGCCGAGCAGTACGCCCAGCTTGCGGGGCTCACCCTCGGCGACGTCATCTCGATCTCCGAGTCGGCAGGCACGACGCCGCCCACCCCGACCCCAACGCCGATGCCGCGCGCGGCCATGGAAGCCGTGCCAATGGAGCCGGGTCAGCAGACGGTCAGCTTCTCGGTGACGGCGATATGGGAGCTCACGTAGCTCAGTCCGCGGGGGCGATATCGACCGGGATTCCGTTGAGGACGGCTGTGCCGGACAGCGGGTCGAGCTGACTGCCGTCGTTGAGCTGGTTGACGTTGACGCCGGGCTGCCCCGCCGCGACGCCGAGCCGCGTGCCGTCACGGTCGTGGCCCCAGCCGTGCGGTAGCGAGACCACGCCCCGCCGTATTCCCGGCATCGGCTCGACCGGAGCGAGCACCTCCCCGCCGGGTCCCTTGACCTTCGCGGTGTCGGCGAGCCCGAGTTCGGCGACGTCGTCAGGGTGTATCTGCAACGTGCACCGGTTCGTCCCGCCTGCCAGCGCGGGCACGTTGTGCATCCAGCTGTTGTTCGAGCGCAGGTGGCGTCTGCCGATCAGGACGAACCGGTCGACGTCGCGATCGAGCGCATCGCGAAGCCGCGCCGTATCCTCGATCAGCGGTTGCGGGGCGAGTTCGATTCGGCCGCTTGGTGTTCGGAGCACCTCTGCCAGACGCGGCCGCAGCGGGCCGAGGTCGATACCGTGCGGTGCCGCCTTGAGCCGTTCGAGTGTCAGCCCGTCGGGCCGGGCACCGAACGCGTCGCCGTAGGGTCCGAGCCGCAGCATCATGTCGAGGCGGCGTTCGTAGCCGGGGCCTGCCGGGAGCATCGCGGTCAGTTCATCCACGGCGCGGCCTGCCGCCGGTGAGTCTGGGTCGCCCGTCTCCTTCGCCAGTGTCATCGCGATGACCTGTTCGTCGACGAGGGTGGGATCGCCGTCGACGCCGACGCCGTAGAGGACGAGCGCGATACGGGAGAGGATCTCCGCCTCGCTCGGCCTGCCGTCGAGCGCCAGCACCGGCGGCGAGTAGCGGACGTTGTTGCGCACCGCGAGATTGTTGAGGGCGAAGTCGAAGTGGGGGCTCTGCGACGGAGGCGGGGGCGGCAGAACGACGTCGGCATGCCGGGTGGTCTCGTTGAGGTAGGGGTCGACGGAAACCATGAACCCGACGCCGTCGAGTGCACGGTCGAGCCGGTCGCCGTCCGGGGCCGAAAGGACGGGGTTTCCGGCGATCGTGATCATCGCCTTGATTTGACCATCGCCCGGGGTGTCGATCTCCTCGGTCAGTGCGGCAGTCGGCAATTCGGCCAGCGCCTCAGGATGGCCAGAAACCCTGCTGTGCCAGCGGCCGGTCGAAAACCCTCGGCCCGGTTTGGGCGGACGAGGCGCCGGCATCGTCGCCCCGAGCGGGAACATCGCCCCTCCCGGCCGGTCCAGGTTGCCGGTCAGCACGTTGATGACATCGACCAGCCAGCTCACCAGCGTGCCGAATTCGACTGTCGACGTCCCGATCCGGCCGTATACCGCGGCGGTCGGCGCACTCGCCAGCTCACGAGCGAGTGCCCGGATATCGTCGGCCGGTACACCGCAGTGCTCGCTGACAACGTCCGGCGAGAACGTCTCGGCGAGGCGGCGAACCTCGTCGAGGCCGTTGACGTATTCGGCGATGCCGCCGAGATCCGTTGCGACAAGCCCTTCTTCGAACAGCACGTGCACGACGGCGAACAGCAGGGCACCGTCGGTGCCGGGACGCGGCGCGACGTGCCGGTCGGCGAGTTCCGCGGTGCGGGTGCGCGCCGGATCGATCACGGTCAGCCTGCCGCCACGCTTGCGCAGCGCCCGCAGCTTGCCGGGGAAGTCTGCCGCGGTGGCGAGGCTGCCGTTGGATACCAAAGGGTTGGCGCCGATGATCACCAGATAGTCGGTGCGGTCGAGATCGGGCACGGTGAATGCGATCGGGCTGCCGAACATATGGCCCAGCGCAACGTGTTTGGGCATCTGGTCGAGGGTGCTCGCGGAGTACGCCTGGTGGGTGCCGAGGCCGCGGATGATCAGCGGCGGGTACAGGCTGCCCGCGACGGTGTGCGCGTTCGGATTACCGAGATAGACACCGACCGATGCCCCGCCGTGTTCGCCGACGACCTCGCCGAGCCGGTCGGCGACGACGGCGAACGCCTCATCCCACGTCGCCTCGGTCAGCACGCCGTCGCGCCGGACCAGGGGCCGCTGCAGCCGATCGGGGTCGTTGTCCAGTTCGGCGAAGCTCGCCCCCTTCGGGCAGATGAAGCCCTTACTGAAGACGTCTTCCCGATCGCCACGCGCGCCGGTCACCCGGCCGTCGTCGATCGTGAGCGTGAGACCGCACGTGGCCTCGCACAATGGGCAGATGCGCAGGGCTGTGCCGGTCATGTCGTCAGAACTCCTCGTAGACCTTCGGGTCCAGCGTGCCGATGTAGGGCAGGTCGCGATAGCGCTCGGCGTAGTCGAGGCCGTAGCCGACGACGAACTCGTTGGGGATGTCGAAGCCGACGTAGCTGATGTCGACGTCGTCGCGGACGGCGTCCGGCTTGCGCATCAGCGTGCACACCTTCAGCGATCGCGGGTGCCGGGTCGCGAGGTTGCGGAGCAGCCACGACAGGGTCAGGCCGGAGTCGACGATGTCCTCGACGATCAGCACGTCGCGGTCGTTGATGTCGCGGTCGAGGTCTTTGAGGATTCGCACCACGCCCGACGACGACGTCGACGAGCCGTACGAGCTGACCGCCATGAACTCCAGCTGCGTCGGCAGCGGGATCGCGCGGGCCAGGTCGGTGACGAAGAAGACCGCGCCTTTGAGCACGGTGATCAGCAGCAGATCCTGACTGCTTTCGGCAATGGTGTCCCGGTAGTCGGCGCCCAGCAGTGCGCCCAATTCGGCGACCTTGGCCTGGATCTGATCCGCGGAGAGCAACACCGATTTGATGTCGCCGGGATACAGCTCCTCTGATGGCACATTCACAGCGTGCCATGTGTGCCTGTCCTCGACCAACGTGAGTTCGCCCTAACTGCCTTCAGACCGATTCCCGGTACATGGTCAGCATGCCGTCGCGACGCCCCGCGAACAGCCGTTCGCTGCGCAGAGGCGAGCTGACGGCCACCCCGCCCTGCCCTCGCCATCGGGTAACCAGGGCGTCGACGCCGCGGATCTGTTTGTCGGTCAGCTCGCCCGCCCCTCCTGCCAGTAGCCAGCCGCGGATGACCCTGCGCCGGACAGCCTCCGGCAGCGCCGACAGCGGGCCGGTGTCGAGCTCGCCACCGGTTGTCGCTGCGGCAAGCGCGGTGTCCGCGAGTTCGTCCAGCGTCTCGTTGTCCTCGCGCAGCGCGGTGGCGGTGCGGGCGAGCGCCTCTGCGACGCCACCGCCGAGGACGTCCTCGAGCAGCGGCAGCACCTCGGCGCGTAACCGGGCGCGCGTGTAGCGGCGATCGGTGTTGTGCGGATCGCGCCACGGTTGGATCCTCAGCTCGTCGCAAGCCTGATGCGTGTCCGCGCGTCGGACGTTCAGCAGCGGACGACACCACGGCGGGTCGTACGGCCGCATCCCCGCGATCGAGCGTGCCCCCGATCCGCGGCCGAGGCCGAGCAGGACGGTTTCGGCCTGGTCGTCGAGTGTGTGGCCGAGCAGCACCGGAGCGCCCTGCCGTGCCGTGTCCAAGGCGCGGTAGCGGGCCGTGCGCGCGGCGGCTTCCGGGCCTCCTGCCGCACCGACGTCGACGCAGATGACTTGCACATCAACACATCCCAGCGCAAACGCCTGTTGCCTTGCGGTCTCCGCTACACGAGACGAGTCCGGCTGCAGTTGGTGGTCGACGATCAGTGCTGTGGTCGGCTTGTGTTCCGCGGCGGCGGCTGTCAGCGCCAACGAATCGGGACCACCCGACAGTGCGACACACCATCGATCGTCCGCGGCGGTGTATCGAGCGCCGAACGCCGAAACCGCGCTGCGCAGCCTGCCTAGAGCACCCTGTCGATCCATCGCTGCGGTTCCTCGATTTCGACTGGCAGCGGCAAAGTTTCGGGCCCCGTCCAGATGGTGTTGAACCGCGCCATACCGACGCGCCCGACGACATGGTCGACGAACGCCTTGCCGCGGGTGTACTGGCTCATTTTGGCGTCGATGCCCAGTAGGGCGCGTAGCACCCGCTGCAGCGGAGATTGTCTGCGAGTACGGCGCTCCTCGAACCGGCGCCGGATGGTCACCACGGACGGCACGACGGCCGGTCCGACGGCGTCCATCACATGATCGGCGTGGCCCTCCAACAACGTACCGAGCACCAGCAACTGGTCCAGTGCGCGCTGCTGCGGCTCGGATTGAACGGCGCGAAGCACGCCGAGCACACCGGTCATATTCGGTTCGGGCGGAACACCGTCGCGGCGGTCGCGGACGAAACCGGCCAGCCGGCCGATCATTTCGGTGACGTCGTCGCCGGTTTCCTCCGTCAGCACAGCGAGCGAGCTCGACATGTGGTCGGCCAGCCATGGGTTGGCACGGAACTGCACCCGGTGTGTCACCTCGTGCAGACACACCCAGAGCCGGAAGTCGGCAGGCACGACGCGTAGTTGCCGCTCGACGGCGATCACGTTCGGATACACCAGAAGCAGCTCGCCGCCGTTGTCGGCGAACGGGTCGTATTGGCCGAGGATGCCGGAGGAGATGAACGCGAGCACGGCACCCGTCTGCGCGCCGGTGACGCGACCCGTGATGAAGTGCGGCTTGTCGGTCTCCTTGCCACCCGTCATCGCGCGCATGGAACGCGATGCGGCCTTGATCCATTCGGGCCGATCGATGATGCGGGCGTCGGAGACCTCGCCGCCTTCGTTGAGTCCGGTCACCTCCCGCACGGGCATCTCGGCGCGCAGCGCGGAGTCCGCCAGCTGCTCGATGGCCTGACGGCGCGTGTACTCGGTGGCCGCAGGAGCGGGCCGGGCGAGCTTGGCGCCGAACGCAGCCGCGAACCCCCAGTCGACGGTGCGGCCGACGGTCACCTTGCCCGACGGGCTCATGGGCCGCACCCGCACGACCGCAGCGTCGCCGCGAAGGCATCGATGGCGGTGCGGCCGGTCGGCCCCGCCTGGTTGGACAGCAGAGAGAAGGTCAGCACCCGGCCGCTGGAGTCGGTGACGATGCCGACGAGCGAATTGGTGCCCGTCAACGATCCCGTCTTGGCGCGCAGCCAGCCGACCGACGCCCGGCCGGCATCGGTGTCGAGGAACCGGTTCGACAGTGTGCCGCTTCCGCCGGCGATCGGCAGCAGGTCGACCAGCGGCCGAAGCGTCGGGTTCTCGGGTCCCGCCGCGGCACTCACGGTCTCGTCGAGCGTCTCCGCGGTGAGTCGGTCATCGATGGACAACCCGCTGCAGTCGACCAGATACGATCCGCCGGTGTCGATATCGGCGGCATCGAGCTCGCCGAGGAGCGCGCGCACCGCGCCGTCGAAGCTCTGCGGCTTGCCTTGTGCGGCAGCCACTTCCCGGCAGATCGACTCGGCCATCACGTTGTCGGAGTTGTTCATCATCTCCCGCAGCCGCTCGAGCAGGGGCGGCGACTGCACCGAGGCGATCTCGTCACCCTCGTAGGCCGTCGTCATCACCGTGACGGTGGCAGGGTCGACGCGCAACGCCACCGCGAGTGCGCGGCCCGCGTCGAGCGCGGGTGTGGTGGAGCGGCGCGACTCGACGCTGACCGGCTGTGTGCGTCCGCCGTCGAGCATCACCGCCTCCATCGGCGCGATGTCGCCGCCATCGATGTCGAGCGGATCCCAGCCCGGCGCCAACGTGGGGCCGCTGTAGGCACTGGCATCGACAGCCACCGAGGTCACCTTGGTGCCGCTGCGGCGCACCTGGTCGGCGAGATCGCTGATTCGCGCTGCGTCCCGGTACCAGGTGTCCTGGCCCTTCGGGGCGGCCGACAGGGTCGGGTCGCCGCCGCCCTTGAGCACGACGACTCCTGGTCGCCGGTCGGATTTCAGCACGGTCGTGGTCAGGCGTTGCTCGCGGTCGAGCGCGAGCAGCGCCGCCGCGGTGGTAAGCACTTTGGTCACCGACGCCGGTTGCATCGGCACGTCGGCGCCGCGGGCCCACAGCTGTTCTCCGGTGGCGGCGTCGGCGATGCGGCCGGTGAAGGCGCCGAGGTTCGGGTCGGCGAGCGTCTGCGCCAGCGTTGCGGCCAGTTTGTCGGGCGTTGGCTTGTCCGCGGATTCGGAGACCGGCTTGATTCCCGGCTCCGCGGTCGCCGGCGCGGGCGCGGCGGGGATCGCGTCGGTGTGGCTCGAGTCGCGTGGCAGCAGCGCGGCAGCCACCACAACGGCGGCAACCACCAGCACAACGACCACCCCGATGACGATGTGGGTGGACCGTCGCCATGTGGTGGGACGCATGGTTCTCCTGACTCCGGCCTGCCCAAGAAGGGTATCCGCTGCGTGGAAGTACCAGGTCAGGCGCGGCGGCAACAGGGCTTCCATTAGGGTGACGTCCGACCAACAGACCGAGCACTGGGGCAAGGAGCCGCGACGGTGGAGTTTGACGTTGTCATCGAGATCACGAAGGGCTCGCGCAACAAATACGAAGTCGACCACGACTCCGGTCGGGTCAAGCTCGACCGCTACCTGTACACGGCGTTCGGCTATCCGGCGGACTACGGCTTCATCGAGAACACCCTCGGTGAGGACGGCGACCCATTGGACGCGCTGGTGCTGATGCCCGAGTCGGTGTTTCCCGGCTGCATCGTCGAGGCGCGCCCCGTGGCCATGTTTCAAATGACCGACGAGGCGGGCGGCGACGACAAAGTGCTGTGCGTGCCCGCGGGCGACGGCCGCTGGGACCACATCCAGGACATCGGTGACGTGCCGAACCACGAACTCGAGGCGATCAAGCACTTCTTCGTCCACTACAAGGACCTCGAGCCCGGCAAGTACGTGAAGGCCGCCGACTGGTCCGGCCGGGAGGAAGCCGAGGCCGAGGTCAACCGCTCGATCGAGCGGTTCAAGACACAAGGTCACTGAGGTCGTCTGCTCTTCGCGCGAGCTGCTCGTCGGAGGAGTTTTCCTCGCTGTAACACGGTGTAACGTCCCCGTGCTCTGCTGCTCGGATCATGGCGGTGTGTTGATGCACCAGGGCATGGGGTTGGACGTCTTCAACGAGATGCCGATGCGCCGCGCCGTGCACGCGCTGTACGAGTGCTGCTACAGCGTGCCACTGGCCGCGGACCTGGCCCGCGCACGGCCCTACGCCGATCACGACGCACTTTTCCGGCACGCCGACGAGTTGCTGTTCACACTCGCCGAGCCGTCGATCGACTCGATACTGCAGGCCTATCCCGACATCGGCCGCAGGCCGGGCAGCGAGAAGTCCGCGGCGGAGCAGTGCGCCGTCTGGGATGAGCGCGCCGACGTGATGGAGCAACTGGCCGCGACGGCCAAGCGGTATCTCGACCAGTTCGGCTTCGGCTTCGTGATGTTCGTCAACGGCTACTGCGCACAAGACGTGTTGTCGGCGGCAGTCGACCGCATGCACAACGACGTCGAAACCGAGCGCAAGGTGATCCGCAACGAGTTGGCCAAGATCAACCGCACACGCCTCGAGCGGATGCTCGGCCCAGAAGGCGGCTACGACAACTGGTGATGCCGCGCAGCAGTTGCTGCAACTGTTGACGTAGGTTCCACCGCATGACTTCCGCTGTACAGGGACATGCCCATGCTCGATTCGACAAAGTCGCCGAGGCGCTCGCCGAGGAGTTGAGCACCGGCAACGAAGTCGGCGCGGCGATCGCCGTCGACATCGATGGCGAGCTCGTCGTGGACATCTGGGGCGGACACGCCGACGCGGCCAAGACCGTGCCGTGGACCGAGGACACCATCGTCAACGTCTGGTCCTCGACCAAGACGGTGACGAGTCTGGCCGGGCTGATGCTGGCCGATCGCGGGCTGCTCGACCTCGACGCGCCCGTAGGGCGGTACTGGCCCGAGTTCTCCGCGAACGGCAAGCAGGATGTTGCGGTCCGTCACCTGTTGTCGTACACGTCCGGCGTCGCCGGCTGGCAGGAGCCGATGACCACCGACGACCTGTTCGACTGGGAGAAGGCCACGTCGCTGCTCGCCGCGCAGGCGCCGTGGTGGCAGCCGGGTACCGCGTCGGGCTACCACGCGCTCAACTACGGCTTCCTGATCGGCGAGTTGGTTCGCCGCACGACCGGCATGTCGCTGAAGGATTTCGTGCGCGATGAGATCGCGGGTCCGCTCGGAGCGGATTTCCAGATCGGAGCCAGGCCCGAGGATGCCGAGCGGATCGCGGAGCTCATCTCGCCGCCGCCGTTCGACATCCCCTTCGATCAGCTGCCCGAGGACAACCCGATGCGCAAGACGCTGACCAATCCCGCCCCGGAGGCCTCCATCGCCCACACGTCCGCGTGGCGCGGGGCCGATCTCGGCGCCGTCAACGGACATGCCAATGCTCGGTCGCTGGCCCGAATGCTCTCTCCGATATCGTTGGGCGGCAGGGCAAACGGCGTCGAGCTGCTGTCGGCACCGACCCTGAAGCGGGTCTTCGACGTTCAGTCGCACGGACCCGATCTCGTCCTCGCGGCCCCACTGAAGATGGGCATCGGCTACGGCCTCTCCACACCGGAGGTCATCCCGTTCCTGCCTGCCGATGAGACCGTCTGCTTCTGGGGCGGCTGGGGCGGCTCGATGGTGCTGATGAACCCCGACCGCCGCACGACCGCTACTTACGTGATGAACAAGATGGGCCAGGGCACGCTCGGCAATGACCGGACCGCGAGGTACGCCAAGCTGATCTACGAGGCGCTTTCCTGACGGTGGCATGCTGGGTCGAGTGGAGAATTTCTTCCACTTCTGGTGGCTGATCTTTCCGCTCGGAGGCATGGTGGGCGGGGGGCTGCGCGCGGTCGCCGCGGCGAATGAGCGGCGCGCCGAGCGCAGCTGGAGTATCGCGACGCGGCGCACGACTACGTAACCGCGTTCGACGTCGCGGAGGCCGAGGCCATCCGACTGCGCCGCAGCACGTTCTCCGCCGAAGACCAGCAACGGATTGCGCGCGCGCAGAGCCTGCTCAAGCTGGCCGAAGACGAGGGCGCCACCCCCCAGGAACGGCAGAGCGCCTACGCAAGGGCCAAGGTCGAACTCGACGGGCTACTCGCGCTGCCCGCCGCGACCAGGGCCGGTATCGAAGGCAAGCTGGCAGGCGAGCTCGAGGCGTAGCCGTCAGGCCGCGCCCGCAAGTGGCAGCCGGCGAGCGATGCGGTCGAGCGCCTCGTCGGCAAGCCGCCGCATGTCCTGCTCCGGTGAGGCCGGGATGATGGTGACACCGTCAGCGACATCGGCCATGAAGATGTCACCGACCAGACCGGCCAGTCCCTCGATGGTCCCCGCATAGTGCAGGGTGTCGCCGTCGATTCGCGGCATCGCATGTCGCGCGGATCGATAGTCGGCGGCGATTGCGACGGTGATGTCGAGGATCACGGCGACGTCGTCGGTGATGCGTCCGCGCACGCGTCGCGCCTCGTGCAGGTCGGGAGCCGCGATGCGCACCGCCGCGGTGCCACCGGCGGTGAGCTCGCTCCAGTTCTCGCCTGCGGCGTCGGCCACGAACAGCCGCAACCCCCGGACATGTTCGGTTGCCACGCCGACACGCTAGGACCCCGACCGCTACCCGACAACGGTTGCGCTCAGCGAGAATCCAAGCCATGGCCGAAACCCAGCTGCCCGGCGTCTTCGGGGAGCTTCAGCCGCTGCTGGAGCAGTACGGTTACCTGGCGGCCGGTGGATTCGTGCTACTCGAGGACTTCGGCGTCCCGGTGCCGGGCGAGGCGCTGCTGATCGCGGCGGCCGTTTTCGCAGGTTCGGGAAACATGAACATCGCCGTGGTGATCATCGTCGCGGTGATCGGCGCGATCATCGGCGACAACATCGGGTTCGCCGTCGGCCCTCTGGGTGTGCACATGGGCCGGACTCGGCTACCTGGCCGGCGAGAACATCGTCGAGATCTACGCGACGTTCGAGCACTACAAGTGGTACGTCATCGCGGCGATCGTCGTCGTCGCCGCCGCTGGCATCACACGCCGCGTCAGGCACGGGCGCGCCGCCGCAGGCGCTTAGTACCTTGTAGGCGTGGCGATGCCGGAAATACCTGAGCAGTACCTGGTGTCGCCCTATGCACCGCAGCCGCGCACGCTTGTCGACATCCTCTACGACACCGCGTCGCGTCACCCCGATGCGCCCGCGATCGACGACGGTTCGGTGCAGCTGACCTACAGCGAGCTGATCACCGATATCGAGGACAGCGTCGCCTGGCTCGCGGCCCGCGGGATCGGGCGCGGCGACCGCCTCGGCATCCGCATGCCGTCGGGCAGTTACGCGCCCTACGTCGCGATCCTCGCGACGCTCGCCACCGGTGCCGCCTATGTGCCGGTGGACGCCGACGATCCCGACGAGCGGGCCGCGCTGGTGTTCGGCGAGGCGGGCGTCGTCGGCGTCATCACCGACCAGGGCCTCATCCGAGGTGCGGGTGACTCCCGCGGGTGGCGTGCCGCGTCGCCGTTGGGTCGCGACGATGCGTGGATCATCTTTACGTCTGGCTCGACCGGTACCCCCAAGGGGGTTGCCGTCACACACCGGAGCGCCGCCGCGTTCGTCGACGCCGAGGCGCAGATGTTTCTGCAGGACAACCCAATCGGGCCTGGTGACCGGGTGCTCGCCGGACTGTCTGTCGCGTTCGACGCGTCCTGCGAGGAGATGTGGCTGGCCTGGCGCAACGGCGCATGCCTGGTGCCGGCGCCCCGATCGCTGGTGCGCAGCGGGATGGATCTCGGGCCGTGGCTGGTGTCGAAGGACATCACGGTCGTGTCGACGGTGCCGACGCTGGCCGCGCTGTGGCCGGCCGAAGCGCTGGAGGCGGTGCGGCTCCTCATCTTCGGCGGCGAGGCGTGCCCGCCGGACCTTGCCGAGCGGTTGGCCGTCGAGGGCCGCGAGGTGTGGAACACCTACGGTCCCACCGAGGCCACCGTCGTCGCCTGCGCGTCCCGGCTCGACGGCATCGGACCGGTCAGCATCGGGCTGCCGCTGCCGGGCTGGGACCTGGCCGTCGTCGAAAAGGACGGATTGCCGGTTGCGTTGGGAGACACAGGCGAGCTGGTGATCGGCGGAGTGGGCCTGGCCCGCTACCTCGACCCCGAGAAAGACGCCGAGAAATACGCGCCGATGCCGGCGCTGGACTGGAACCGCGCCTACCGCAGCGGCGACCTGGTGCGGTTGGAGCCCGACGGCTTGATGTTCGTGGGCCGCGCCGACGATCAGGTCAAGGTTGGCGGACGCCGCATCGAACTCGGCGAGGTCGACTCCGCGCTGGTGAATCTGCCCGGTGTGAGCGGCGGGGCCGCCGCGGTGCGCAAGAGCGCCAGCGGAACTCCCCTGCTGGTCGGCTACATCGCCAGCGCGGACCCGTCCTTCGACCTCGCCGCCGCGCGCACGGCATTGGCGAAGTCGCTGCCTGCCTCGCTCGTACCCCGGCTGGTGCTCGTCGACGAACTGCCCACCCGCACCTCAGGCAAGGTGGACCGCGACGCGCTGCCGTGGCCACCGCCCGGGCAGCCCGAAGATGAGGCGCCCGAACTCGGCGGCACGCTGGGCTGGCTGGCCGGACTGTGGCGCGACGTGCTGGCCGCGCCTGTGGACGGGCCCGAGGCGGATTTCTTCGCGCTCGGCGGTGGCTCGCTGTCGGCGGCGCAACTCGTCGCCGCGCTGCGTCGGCGCTACCCGCACGTGACGGTCGCGGACCTGTACGACCACCCGCGGCTGGGATCGCTGGCCGGATTCCTCGACGAGCTCGTCGCGCCCCCACAGGTGCAGAACCGGCCTGTACAGCCGGTTCCGTTGCTGTCACAGGCTTTTCAGGTCGTGATGTCGCTTCCGCTGGCCACGCTGACCGGCCTGCAGTGGGTGGTGTGGCTGGCGCTGATCAACAACATCGCGGCGACCGTGAGCGACGCGTCGTGGCTGGTGCCCGTCGACTGGTGGTGGGTGGTCGGCGGGTTCGCACTGTTCGTCACGCCGCTCGGGCGGATGGGCATCGCAGTGTTGTGCGCCCGCATGTTGATCGGCTTTTTGAAGCCCGGCACGTATCGGCGCGGCGGTTCGGTGCACATGCGGGTCTGGCTCGCCGAACGGCTGGCCGATGCCAGCGGCGCCGAGAACCTGGCGGGTGCACCGTGGATTGTGTACTACGCGCGGGCGTTGGGTAACAGGGTCGGGAAGGGCGTCGACCTGCATTCGGCCCCTCCGGTGACCGGCATGCTCGCTCTGGGCCATCGCAGTTCCATCGAGCCGGAGGTGGACCTGACCGGGCATTGGATCGACGGCGACCACTTCCATATCGGCACCATCACCATCGGTAGCGACGCCACCATCGGCGCGCGCACGACCCTGTTCCCTGGCGCGACGGTAGGAAAGAACGCCGATGTCGCCGCGGGTTCCGGTGTGGTCGGCCGGGTGAAGAAGGGCCAGTACTGGAAGGGTTCACCCGCGGTGAAGTCCGGTAAGGCCCGCCACCCGTGGCCGCAGGAGCGGCCCCCGCGCGCGCCGGTCTGGGTGGTGGTCTACGGCATCACGTCAATGCTGTTGGGCGCGTTGCCTCTTGCCGCGCTGGCCTGTGGGCTGGCCGTCGTCGGTTGGGCGATCCGGGATTCCGCGTCGCTGACCGACGCCATCGTCCCGGCCATGATATGGACGCCGCTGGCGACGCTGGCCGCGCTGGTCGTGTACGCGGCGTTGACGGTCGTCGGGGTGCGATTGTTGTCGCTAGGACTGCGAGAGGGTTACCATCCGGTCCGCAGCCGTGTGGGTTGGCAGATCTGGGCGATTGAGCGACTCATGGACGCCGCGCGTCACTATCTGTTCGCCGTCTACGCCAGCCTTCTCACCCCCACCTGGCTGCGTCTGCTCGGCGCGAAAGTCGGCCGCGGCACAGAGATCTCGACGGCCCTGCTGACCCCGAAGTTTACCGTCATCGAGGACAGTGCATTCCTGGCTGACGACACCATGGTGGCGTCCTACGAGCTGGGCGGTGGCTGGATCCACGTCGCGAAAGCCACGATCGGCAAGCGCGCATTCCTCGGCAATTCCGGAATCGCGCAGCCCGGCCGCAAGGTGCCCGATGACGGGCTGGTGGCGGTGCTGTCGGCCGCGCCGCACAAGTCGAAGGCCGGCTCCTCGTGGCTTGGCAGTCCGCCGATCCGGTTGCGCCGCAAGCCGACCGCCGCGGACGCATTGCGGACGTTCCATCCCCCGCCGCGGCTGATGATCATGCGCGGCTTCGTCGAAACGTGCCGGCTGGTGCCGGTGATCGTCACATTCGCGATCGGGGTGAGCGTCCTCTTCGCGTTGCAGTTCCTGCTCGTGAGGTTCGGCCATCTGTGGGCGGCGGTCGGTAGCGGCGTGGTGCTGCTGGTCGCCGGGGCCATCGCCGGAACGATCGCGGTGATCGCGAAATGGCTTTTGGTCGGCCGTATCGGCGCCGTCGAACATCCGTTGTGGTCGGCGTTCGTCTGGCGCAACGAGGTGTCGGACACGTTCGTCGAGACGGTGGCCGCGCCGTGGTTCGCGCGGGCCGCCACCGGCACGCCGGTGATGAACCTGTGGCTGCGGGCACTGGGCGCCAAGGTCGGACGGGGCGTCTGGTGTGAGTCGTACTGGCTTCCCGAGGCGGACCTCGTCACGTTGGAGGAGGGCGCCACCGTCAACCGGGGCTGCGTCGTACAGACGCACCTGTTCCACGACCGCGTGATGCGGATGGATACCGTTGTGCTCGAAGCGGGTTCGACGCTGGGTCCGCATTGTGTGGCGCTGCCGGCGGCGCGCCTGGGTGCCGGCGCGACCGTCGGACCCGCGTCGTTGGTGATGCGTGGGGACGAGGTCCCACCGTCGACCCGCTGGCAGGGCAACCCGATCGCCCCGTGGAATGTGTTCCGCAAGAAGCGTGATGACTCCGCGGACCGCGCCGAGGAAACCGCCGCGTGACCCGGTCAAAGAAGGCTGCCAAGAAGGTTGCCGTCATCGATCCGTATCTGCCGCATGCGGGCAACTTCGGCTATCGAGTCTCGCGCTACGGACTCGACCTCGAATACAAGGTCGCGATCAACCGCCTTTCCGGGACCGCGACGATCACCGCCGTCACGTTGGCGGCACTGCGGACGTTCACGCTGGATCTGTCCGATGCGCTGAGCGTGACGAAGGTGTCGGTGAACGGACGGCGACCCGCGGCAGTCCGGAGTTCGGGCGGCAAGCTGCACATCGCGCTGTCGCCGTCACTGCCCGCCGGCGCGGCGATGGAGATCGTGATCCGCTACAGCGGCACCCCGCGGCCGGTTCGATCCCTCTGGGGCGAAGTCGGATTCGAGGAACTGACCGAAGGTGTGCTGGTGGCGGGCCAGCCTAACGGCGCCGCGTCGTGGTTCCCCTGCGACGACCATCCCAGCTCGAAGGCCAGCTACAGAATCCAGATCAGCACCGAGAACCCATATCGCGCGATCGCCAACGGCGAGCTGAAGTCGCAGCGGACCCGCGCGGCGATGACGACGTGGACCTACGAGCTGGCCGAGCCGACGTCGACGTATCTCATCACGCTGCAGATCGGCATCTACGAGTCGTATCGGCTGCAGAAGGGACCGGTGCCGATACATGCCGCGCTGCCGGCCCGGCTGAAGCGGACGTTCGACCATGACTTCGGTAGGCAGCCGGAGATGATGAGGCTGTTCGTCAAGCGGTTCGGACCGTACCCGCTGTCGACCGGATACACCGTCGTCGTCACCGATGACGACTTGGAGATACCGCTTGAGGCGCAGGGTATTTCGATCTTCGGTGCCAACCACTGCGACGGCGAGCGGGGATCGGAACGGCTGATCGCCCACGAGTTGGCGCACCAGTGGTTCGGTAACTCGGTGACCGCGCGGCGCTGGCGCGACATCTGGCTACACGAGGGCTTCGCCTGCTATGCCGAATGGCTGTGGTCGGAGGAATCCGGCGGTCGGACGGCCGACGAATGTGCCCGCCACTACCATCGGCGGCTCGCCGACTCACCTCAAGATCTGCTGCTGTCCGACCCCGGCGCGCGGGACATGTTCGACGAGCGCGTGTACAAACGGGGCGCGCTGACCCTGCATGCTGTGCGCGGCGTCATCGGCGACGACAACTTCTTCACGCTGCTGCGGGATTGGACGAAACGGCACCGTCATTCGACGGCGGTGACCGACGACTTCACCGGCCTTGCGGCCAATTATGCGGATGTGTCGTTGCGCCCGTTGTGGGACGCGTGGCTGTATTCCACGGACGTGCCACCGCTGTGACCGACGCGGCCACCCCCACCGGCCCGATCACCCGAGGCAGCGTCGCACGCGTCGGCACTGCGACCGCGGTAACGGCGCTGTGCGGGTATGCGGTGCTGTACCTCGCGGCGCGGGACCTCGAGCCTGCCGGCTTCTCGGTGTTCGGCGTTTTCTGGGGTGCGTTCGGTCTGGCGACGGGTGCCGCCAACGGTCTGCTGCAGGAGGCGACGCGAGAGGTGCGGTCGACGGGTTACGTCGAGATCGCGTCGGGTCCGAGGACGCACCCGATGAGGGTGGCGGCGATGGTCGGAGTGGTCGCGGCGGTGGTGATCGCGGCTAGCTCGCCGCTGTGGTCGGGGCACGTCTTCGTCTCGTCGCAGTGGTTGAGCGTCGCGCTGCTGAGCGTCGGTTTGGCCGGCTTCTGCCTGCACGCGACCCTGCTGGGCATGCTGGCCGGCGTCGGCCGGTGGACACAGTACGGCGCGCTGATGGTGACCGACGCGGGCATCAGGGTGGTGGTGGCGGCAACGGCGTTCTTGATCGGCTGGGGGCTCGTCGGCTATTTGTGGGCGACGGTGGCAGGCGCGGTGGCGTGGCTGATCCTGTTGATCGCCTCGCCGTCGACGCGCGCGGCGGCGGCATTGATGACGCCGGGCGGGACGGCGACGTTCCTGCGGGGCGCGGCGCATTCGATCGCGGCCGCCGGTGCGAGCGCGATTCTGGTGATGGGCTTTCCCGTGCTGCTGAAGGCGACGTCGGGCGACCTCGGCGCGGCGGGCGGCGTGGTGATCCTGGCGGTGACGCTGACACGCGCCCCGCTGCTTGTGCCGTTGACGGCGATGCAGGGCAATCTGATCGCGCACTTCGTCGACCAACGCACGGAGCGACTACGGGCGTTGGTGGCGCCGGCATTGATGGTCGCGGCGTTGGGCGCGGTCGGGGTGGCGGCGGCGGGGATCTTCGGGCCGTGGCTGCTTCGGGTGGCGTTCGGCGAGGATTATCGCGCCGGCGGCGCGTTGCTGGCGTGGCTGACCGGGGCGGCGATCGCTATCGCGCTTCTGACGCTGACGGGTGCAGCGGCGGTGGCGGCGGCGCTGCACCGGGCGTATGCGGCGGGCTGGATCAGCGCCACGGTGGTGTCGATGCTGTTGTTGCTGCTGCCGCTGGGCTTGGAGACGCGCACGGTGATCGCGCTGCTCTGTGGGCCGTTGGTGGGAATCGCCGTGCACCTGGGGGCTCTTGCCAGGGGATCGGCACGATGAGCGTGTATTTTGGTGCCCATCGACATGCGCTACCAGGATGTTTGGATCGTCGTACCCGCCTATAACGAGGCGAGCGTCATCGGCGACGTCATCAGCGATATCCGGACCGTTTTCGGCAATGTCGTCTGTGTGGATGACGGCAGCAAGGACTCGACGGGAGATCTCGCGCTGCGCGCGGGTGCACACGTGGTGTCGCATCCGGTGAATCTCGGCCAGGGGGCGGCGATTCAGACCGGCGTCGAATACGCGCGCAGCAGGCCGGGCGCGCAGGTGTTCGCGACGTTCGATGCCGACGGGCAGCACCGGTTGAAGGACGTCGTCGCGATGATCGACCGACTGTCCGCCGATGACGTCGACATGGTGGTCGGCACGCGGTTCGCCTCGCCTACTGTGAGCAAGCCGCCGCTGCTGAAGCGGATCATCCTGCGTACCGCGGCGGTGTTGAGCCCGAGCAGCCGGGAATTGAAGCTGACCGACGCGCACAACGGGTTGCGCGTCTTCAACAAGAATGTCGCCGACGAGCTGAACATCACGATGAACGGGATGAGTCACGCGAGTGAGATCATCGCGCTGGCCGTCGAAAACGGTTGGCGGGTGGCCGAAGAGCCGGTCGAGATTCTGTACACCGATTATTCGAAGTCCAAGGGCCAGCCGTTGCTCAACGGAGTGAACATCGTGTTCGACGGCCTGCTGCGAGGGAGGTTATCCCGGTGAACTGGATTCAGGCGCTGCTGATCCTGTCGATCGTCGCGCTGTTGATGTTTCTGTTGCGGTCGCGTACGAGTGCGCGCACCAAGGCGTGGGTGAAAGTCGGCGGCGTGTTGTTCGTCGTCGCGGCGATCTATGCGATTCTGCGGCCGGACGACACGACCGTCGTCGCGAATTGGGTTGGGGTGGACCGCGGTGCCGACCTGATCGGCTACGTGTTGATCATCGCGTTCGTGTTCACCACCTTGAGCACGTATATGCGGTTCAAGGACTTGGAGTTGCGCCACGCGCGGCTGGCTCGAGCCGTTGCGCTGCAGGGCGCGCGGGAGCCCGACGACGCTCGTTGACGCTCGCCGAGACTGCGCTGACGGCGACGCCCACTCGACCTTTCCCGCCTACAGTGCAGTCTCAATGCGCGTTCTGCTCGTCGCGGAAGAACTCGACGGTCTTGGCGATGCCGTCGTCGAGTTTGACCTTCGGCGACCAGCCCAGCACTTCTTCGGCGCGGCTGACGTCGAGGCAAGAACGTCGCAAGTCGCCGAGCCTCGGTGGGTGCATTTCCGGCTCGTCGGGCTTTCCGGCGGCCATTGCGATCGCTGAATGTAGCTGGCGAGTAGAGGTTTCCACGCCTGTGCCGACGTTGAAGCGTTGGCCGCCGCCCTGTTCACCCGAGGCTCGCACAAACGCGTCGACGACGTCATCGACGAAAACGTAATCGCGGGTATCGGTGCCGTCGCCGAAGATCTTCGTCGGCTTTCCGGCCAGAAGCGCACGGGAGAAGATGGCGACCACACCGG
The DNA here is from genome assembly GCF_002968285.2 of Mycobacterium sp. ITM-2016-00318. Taxonomy (NCBI): domain Bacteria; kingdom Bacillati; phylum Actinomycetota; class Actinomycetes; order Mycobacteriales; family Mycobacteriaceae; genus Mycobacterium; species Mycobacterium sp. ITM-2016-00318. The sequence continues at coordinate 4,935,326 of NZ_CP134400.1, forward strand.
CTTCACCGTGCGGATCCTGGCGGGGGCCATACACATTCGCGGGTGCGATGTGTGAGCACTCGAGTCCGTACAGGTTGCGGTACATGTTGAGGTAGACCTCGCCGGCCACCTTGCTCGCGGCGTACGGCGAGGCGGGATTGACCGGGGCATCCTCGTTCGTCGGATAGCTCGGCGGAGTGCCGTACACGGATCCGCCCGATGAGGTGTGAACGATCTTCCGGACCTCGGCCCGGCGAGCAGCTTCGGCGAGACGCACGGTGCCGACGACATTCACCGACGCATCGAACGATGGGTTTTGCACCGACTGGCTGACGGAGATCTGCGCGGCGAGGTGGAAGATCACCTCGGGCCGGATGTCGGCGAGTAGTCCGATGAGGTCGGCTTCAACAATGTCGGCCTTGACGAACTCGAAGTCTGAGGACCGGTCGGCCTCACCGATATTGACGGCGTTGCCCGAACTCAGATCGTCGAGACCGAAGACGGTGTGACCGTCGGCGAGCAGGCGATCGACCAGCGTAGATCCGATGAATCCGGCTGCCCCCGTGACCAGTGTGCGCACCGGCTCACCATACCGACGCCGATGTGGGCCTAGAGCGCCGTGGTACCCGACTGCTGCGCCTGCGGTTGGATCTCCGTGATCGCGTAGGTGTTCTCTTCTTCCTGCGTCTGCATGGAGGACACCGCCCGCAGAGAGGTGGCGTTGTGGTCGGTCCCGCGCTTGGACAGGGTGGCGGAGGAAGCCTCGGCCTTCTCGGCGGCGGCAAGGACGACAGTGTTCAGCGCGGCGTCAATAGGACTGGCGGCTGGCGCGGGAGGCGGCACAGGACCGGGCACCGAGACTTCAGCCATCGTGGCCGCAATCTTGCTGACGTGTCCGAGCGTTTCCTCGGCGTTCAGTTTTATGTTCTTAGCGGCCACAGTTGGCCCTCCTTCGTGACCTGCTCGGTGGCATAAACGATATCGGCAAAGTCCGGGTTGTCACCGCGCCAAAGTGAAAGCGCCTCCACGGCGCGGTCGAGGTTGTGGTGTGCGCGGTAGAGCACGGTGGTGTTCGGGTCGCCGGACGGCTCGACCTCGATGAAGCCTGGCCGCATGAACAGCGACTTGCCGTAAAGACGCACTTCGTTCAGCCCAGACCACTGGTCGTCGGAAATCGGCGAACCGCTGGCGAGGGCGCCAAGAATCTGGCGGATGACGGGCGCGACTTCGATGTGGAGAGGCTCGGCGCCGGCAAGAGCGGTGGCGACGGCACCGGCGGTCGCCTCCCACGCGGCGGACTGCCGTTCTGTGGGCGGAAGGCTGACGTCGTTGAGTTGCTCGTAGCTCTGCGGAGACATCACGGCGAGGCGGTGCACTCTGCTTCCGTCGAGTTCCGGGGCCGGCGTCGCGGCATCGATGGGCGAACGGGTGGAGTCGCAATCCTGATAGTGCAGTACGCCTGCGCGGCGGGCAGGAAGCACGGTCGGGCCGCCGGGGTCGGTGGTGGCGGCGACGGCGTGAAGCACGGCGTTCGGATCGTGAAGACCGCGTTCCGCCGCATAGGCGACCATGGTGGCGGCCGGGTTGACCCAGCCGAAGTACTTGGCCTGGAAGCCGGTGCCGAGTTCCGGATCGGCGAAAAGAACTCGGGCCGAACGGGGTACGTAGACGCCGGGCGGGATGTAGCCGGCGCCGTCATTGCTGACGATGACGGTTTCGACGCCGGCGGCGACCTTGAAAACGCCTACGCACCAGTGCAAGCCGGGATACATGCGGGAGGCGTGCAACAACTCGTAAGCAAGCTTGATGGCGTCGTCGAGATGTTGGTCCTGGGTTTCGGAGCCGACCATTGCGGCGCCAGTACCGGTGGCCGCAACGCCGGACGCGGCGAGAACGCTGGGCGGGACGCCGGTTGTCGAGATGCCGGTTGCCGCAGCGGGAGGGGCTAGCGATCCGGCACCGCCGGCACCGCTCGCGGAGACGGTCGGCGTGGACGGACCGCCCCTAGGGATGTCGGACCCGTATGCCGCGAGGCTTCCGGGCGGCGGGGGTGCGCCACCGATCATCGGCGCGGGGGTGCCAGCGGACGCTGCAGGAGGGGGCGCGGGTGTGTGGCTGGCCATAGGCGTTGTGGCCGCTGCCGGTGGCGGCGCGGACGCCGCAGCAGGAGTGACGTTCGTGGCCGCCTGAGGCGGGACCGGTGCCTGCGGAGGGGTTGTTACGGAGGGCGGAAGCGCGCCGCCGCTGGAAGCCAGGCCTTTGGCGAAACCTTGCGACAGGTCGTTGGCCGCAGCGGTGGACGCCGGGAGACCGCCGGGTGAGGCGGGAGCGCTTGGCATGCTCGGAGTGCTGGGCATCGATGGCGTGCTCGGCATGGACGGCATCGACGGCGGTTTCACCCCGCCGCCTCCCATGCCAGACATGCTGGACATGTTGGACATCGGGCTCATCGGCGCGACCACCCCGGCGCCTGCTTGCGCTTGTTGAGCGACGGGGGCTGTGGGCTGGAGAACATCGTCGGTTCGCCCAGGAGGCCCGTCTCCCCGAGAGGGAACTGCTTCGGGGTTCTTGAACCCATTCGCGGGCTTAGTAACGTCGTCTGTGCGCCCGGGCTTGGGTGGTACCGCGTTCCCAGCCTCGGGGGGGTTTGTTGACTGAGGCTTGTCAATATCCGAGGTTCGGCCAGGCGGCGCCTGAGGGGGCGTGGCCGAACCATTCCCCGCCATGAAGAATTGGCCGTTTCCATTCGGACGTGACGGAGCGGTCTCCACCGGCGTACCTCCGATTCCGCCGGGCGACGGCACAGATGCTCCTTCTATTTGCGCGGCCTGCGATGCAATATTGCTCGCGGCGGCGGCAGAGACGGCGTCTGCCAATGCCCTCGCCTGGGTGAGAACCGCCCAGATCATCGACATCATCGCCATGGCGCCAAACCAGCCGCCCTTGCTGTCGATGATCTTCTGAGTCGCATCGTGGGCCTGCTGATCAATGGCGTCCAGCTGCGACCGAGCGTCTTCCACGAGCGTGGCGCATCGCTCGATCGTAGCGGCCATCGATGTGAACAAATCGGCCTGCGTCTCAACAGCTTTGCTATCGCCTTGATAGGAGACGTGCATCGCTTCGGCCATCTCGCCATCGTTTTCAGCAAGAACCGCCGATGCTGATGAACCGATATCACGTGCTCCCGCACTGGAAGATTGAGCGAACGTGCGCTGTGCTGCTGCTGCGGCCGTCCATGGGCCGGAGGGGGTTCGGGGCCACAGACCGCCCAGAATAAAGCCCGAAAACTTTCGATTTGGCCCCGTCACTCCAGCGCCAACAGCTACCACCGAATGCCGACCTTGTAACAAGTGGCCAAGGGCCCTCCGTAGGCGATCGAGGCTGAGTCGTAGGCGTCGTTATCGTATGCATCCGGCGCACGGTCCGGGTACATGTTCTCGCTGTAGAGCAGCATGCCATCTACGTACTGTTGCAGTGTCCGAGTGAGATACCGCGGCGGTTGTGCGTGCTCATTCAGAAGAGTTTGAATCCGGTCGGCCCAAATTAATGTGTCAGCTTTGAACTTTGGTATCGCAGCCTTTCGTTCGGGCGAATCGGGTTCACCGGTTGCGAGGAATGCGTTCGCTCGTTCAGTCTCTTCGCGCATAAGCGGGCCAATCGCCTCGCAGAGGGACTTGTCCGCAGCCTCGACGAAGAGGTTCTGCGGCTCTGCTTGAGCAGTTGCCAGTGGCGGTTGTGGGTCGGCACCGGAGGTCGTTCCGATGATCGAAATCACCAAAGCGGCGACCCCCAGAAGCAGCGCCAGTGCGACACCGCTCGCCAACAAGCCAGTTCGCCGACTTGGCCCGGGTGAAGTGGGAGACACAAACCTTCCGGGTGGTTGCGGACCGTACCCCGGTCCAACCGGTGGCGGAGGCCCACTTCCAGGCTGCGGAGCACCGCAGCTGGGCGGGTAGGGCGAGTTTCCGTCCATTCCCCCAGCTTAAGGGCTGGCCCCCGGATGACCCTGCGTCAGTTATGAAGTGTCAGGTCATCGTAGTTCCAACGCGCCGTACACCTGGCGTCAGATCACCACCCCGCGCCCACCTTGTAGCAAGCGGCAAGCGGGCCGCCCGCATACACGATCGCCGAGGCATACGCGTCGTTGTCGTAGGGGTCAGGAGCACGGTCATCACGCAGTCTCGGAATGAAGAAGCATCCCGTCTACGTAATTCTGCACCGTCCGCGTCAAATAACGTTGCGGCTTCCGGAGGGCGTTGAGAGTGGACTGAATTCGCCCATACCACTCAAGGGTGTCAGCTTCGGACCTCGGAATCGGCGCACGACGCTCAGCTGAATCCGGCGCGCCCGTATTGACGAGGGCTTTGCCACGATCAGTTTCCTCTCGCATCAGCGGCCGAATTTCCTTGCATAGCTCGTTATTGACCCCAGGAATCAAGAGTTCCTCCGCCGCGAGATCAGGCCCCGTGGATTGCGCCGATTGGTGCGGGCTCAACAGGTGGACACACGAGCGCGATGACGCCGACCACCAACGCAGCCGCCGCCGCCAGAACACAGGCGATCGAACCAAGCCATACCCCTGCTCGATTCGACTTCGGCGGCACCGAATATCCCCGGGCGTACGGCGGCGGAACAGGATCCCCAACGGGAAAGCTTCCAGTCCTTCGCCGAGCCTAAAACGCGGGTTCACGTGCCTCACGCAGCTATTAGCAACCCCCATGAACCCGACCCGTACAGTCGAAGGGTCCCGCCGACCTGCAGAAAGGACGTATGGCTGTCCGGCTGACCCGTACCAACTGGGTTGCTTCGACCGCCATCGCCTTGATCGCGGTCCAACTCGCCATCCGGGCGGTCCTGGCCGTCAAGGGCTACTTCTACTGGGACGACCTCATCCTCATCGGCCGCGCCGGCACCCAGAACATCTTCTCCCCCAGCTACCTCTTCGACGACCACGACGGCCACATCATGCCCGCCGCGTTCCTCGTCGCCGGCGTCATCACCCACCTCGCTCCGCTCAACTGGGCCCTTCCCGCCATTAGCCTCGTTGTCCTTCAGCTGCTCGCCTCGCTCGCACTGCTCAGAGCCCTCCACGTCATCCTCGGCTGGCGACCCGTCATTCTCATCCCACTGGTCTTCGCCCTCTTCACACCACTCGGCATGCCCGGGTTCGCCTGGTGGGCAGCCGCATTGAACTCCCTGCCGATGCTCGCCGCCATGGCCTGGGTCTGCGCCGACGCACTCCTGCTCGTCCGAACCGGCAACCAGCGCTACGCCGTCACCGGCATCCTTGTCTTCTTCGGCGGGCTGCTCTTCTTCGAGAAGGCCGCCGTCATCCCGTTCGTCGCCTTCACCGTCACCGCACTGCTCGCCCACGTCAGCGGCGACGCCACCGCCCTGAAAACAGTCTGGCGAAAAGGCCAACGACTTTGGCTCGGCTCGCTCGCGCTGACCGCAGCCTGGATCGTCCTCTACCTAGTCGTCGTCGACCAGGAGCGCTGGAGCCGCGACCTCCCGATGACACGAGACTTGTTGATCCGCTCCATCACCCACGGCATCGTTCCCGGCCTTGCCGGCGGCCCCTGGGACTGGCAGCGTTGGGCACCCGCATCGCCGTGGGCGGTACCGCCCGTCACCGTCATGGTGCTCGGCTGGCTCAGCCTCGCCGCAGTCGTCGCAGTGTCATTCCTCCGTAAACAACGCATCGGGCTGCTGTGGGTCGTCGCCGTCGGCTACGTGGTCGCATGCCAGATTCCCATCTACCTGATGCGCTCGTCGAAATTCACCGCGCTGGAACTGGCGCAGACCCTGCGCTACTTCCCCGACCTCGTCGTCGTCCTCGCCCTGCTGGCCGCTGTCGGCTTCTGCGCACCCAACCGCGAACGAAGCAGGTGGCTCGACGCCTCACCAGCGCGCACCGCCGTAACCGTCACCGCGACAGTCGCTTTCGTCGCCAGCAGCCTCTACTCGACCGCCACCTTCACCACGATCTGGCAGAGCAACCCCGCACAGCCCTACCTGCAAAACGCGGCGGCTAGCCTGGCCAACGCAAAGCAGAGCGCGCCGATGCTCGACCAAGAAGTCGACCCCTTCGTCCTTCAACGCGTCGCCGCCCCTGAGAACCTTGTCAGCCACATGTTTGCGATGCTTCGCGACAGGCCCGAATTCAGCGACACCACAACCGAACCGCGCATGGTTGACAACCGCGGGCGCGTCGTTGACGCACACGTGACCTGGGTTCGCTTCATCATCCGCGGCCCTGACCCCAAGTGCGGCTACCTCGTCCAGCCTGACTTTCCGGTGCGTATGCCGCTCGACGGACCGCTACTGCCCGCGGACTGGACCGCCGAGATCAACTATCTCGCCAACAGCGAAGGCTCGATGACGATGTCGCTCAGCGACGGCCGCGAAACGAAGGTGCCCGTCCATCCCGGCCTCAACCGCGTCTTCGTCCGGCTGCCCGGCGCGGGCGACGCCATCAATGTCCGCGCCCACACCGCAGCGCTGTCCGTCTGCGTGGCATCCGGTCCAGTGGGCTATCTCGCACCGGTTTGATGCCCTCGGCGGGTAGGCAGTGAGCGCCGAGAAAAGCGGAGCCACCTGGGGGAATCGAACCCCCGACCTATTCATTACGAGTGAATCGCTCTACCGACTGAGCTAAGGTGGCGCGCCCGGCGCTAACCGGGCGGGACGAGTCTACGGCAGGCCCAGGGGACCGCCCAAGTCAGTTGCGCAGCGCCCGCCCGACCGTCGCGACCATCGCATCGACGGCGAACTTCGGTTTCACATTGACCGCGAGCGCCTCGCGGCACTCCAGCACCGCCTCGATGCACCGCAACAGCCGGTCGGGCGGCACCACGGCCGCCATCGACGCCACCTTGTCGGACATGTCCGGATGGTTCGGCCGTATCTCGCCCGCCTGTGCCGACACCAGTAGCGCGTCCCTGAAGTACGTCGCCAGGTCGATCAGCGCGCGGTCCAGCGCATCGCGCGACGCGCGCGTCTGCCGCGACTTCTGCCTCTTCTCAAGGTCTTTGATGGCACCCGCAGCGCCGCGCATCGTGCCCGCGGTGCCCTTACCGGTGCCGCCCGCTCCCAGCGCCGTGCGCAACTCCTCGGACTCGGTCTCGTTGCGATCGGCCGTAAGAGCCATCGCCTCCGCCTCCGCGGCGGCCACCAACTCCTCAGCGGCGCCGTACGCCCGCGACGGCGTCGCCGCGTCCCGCGCCAGGCTCAGCGCCCGCTCGCGCCGCCGCCTCGCTTCCTCGTCGGTCGCCAGCCGCCGCGCCCGCCCAACATGCCCGCCACTGACCGAAGCCGCCCATTCGGCGTCCTCGGCGGGCAGCCCGTCGGAATCGATCAGCACCCGGGCGATCGCGTCCACCTGCGGCGTCACCAGCGCGACATGCCGGCAGCGCGACCGCAGCGTGATCGCGATGTCCTCCGGATCCACCGACGGTGCACACAGCAGAAACACCGTCGACCGCGGCGGCTCCTCGACCACCTTGAGCAGCGCGTTCGCCGCGCCCTCGGTGAGCCGGTCGGCGTCTTCGATCAGCACGATCTGCCACTGGCCCGTGCTCGGGCGCCGCGACGCGATCTGCACGATGTTGCGCATCTCCGTCACGCCGATCGACAGCCCCTCGGGAATGATTCGACGCACGTCAGCGTGCGTCCCGGCCATCGTCGTGGTGCACGCGCGGCACTCCCCGCAACCCGGCACGCCGTCGGATTGGCACTGCAGCGCCGCTGCGAAGCACAATGCGGCGATCGAACGCCCCGATCCTGGTGGTCCGGTGATCAGCCAGGCATGTGTCATGGTCCCAATGGCGTTGCGATGGTGAGCGGGGTCACGGCGCGCAGCCTGTGCGGCGGCCACCAACTCCGCCTCAACAGCACCTTGGCCCACCAGACGCGAAAAGACACCTGCCATCAGAGGTAACAGTAATGCTGCGAACCGACACGTCCGTCCCAGAGCGCCGTTCCGGTCCCACCGGCCCGATACGGTTAACGGGTGACCACAGAGGCCGAACCGATCGGGCGAATCAGCGCATTCGTTCGCTGGGTGGCGCGTACGCCCTGGCCGGTGTTCACGCTGGGGATGCTGCAGTCCGACATCATCGGTGCCCTGTTCGTGTTGGGTTTTCTCCGGTTCGGCCTGCCGCCGGAGGACCGCATCCAGCTGCAGGATCTGCCCACCCTCAACCTGACCGTGTTCCTGGCGTTCCTGTTTCTCACCTTCGTCATCGGCGCCTACCTGAGTCTGCGGTTACTGATTCCCGTGATGCGCTGGCAGCGCCGCGACAGCCTGCTCACCGCCGCCGACCCCGCCGCCACCGAACTCGCCCGGACCCGCGCGCTCAGGATGCCCTTCTACCGCTCGCTGATCAGCGTCACCAACTGGTTTCTGGGATCCGTCGTGTTCATCGTCGCCAGCTGGCCGGTCGCCAGCCACGCCGCGCCCGTCGTCGCCGTCGCTACCGCCCTCGGCGCGACCGCCACCGCGATCATCGGCTACCTGCAGTCCGAGCGCGTGCTGCGGCCTGTCGCCGTGGCAGCCCTTCGCGGCGGTGTCCCGGAGAACTACCGTGCCGCGGGCGTCATCCTGCGCCAGGTGCTGACGTGGGTGCTGTCAACCGGCGTTCCGGTCCTCGCGATCGTGCTGGCGCTGGTGGCCAGCAAGTTCCAGATCCTCTCCGCGTCCGCCGACCGGTTGATCACGCCGATCCTGATCATGGCGATCGCCGCGCTGTTCGTCGGTCTGGCCGGCACGGTCCTTGTCGCGATGGCGATCGCCGACCCTTTGCGCCAATTGCGTTGGGCACTTGGCGAAGTCCAGCGCGGTAACTACAACGCGCACATGCAGATCTACGACGCCAGTGAGTTGGGCCTGCTACAAGCCGGATTCAACGACATGGTTCGCGACCTCGCCGAGCGGCAAAGGCTCCGTGACCTTTTCGGTCGCTATGTTGGCGAGGACGTCGCCCGCCGCGCCCTGGAGCGGGGGACCGAGCTTGGCGGCCAGGAACGCGACGTAGCCGTCCTGTTCGTCGATCTGGTGGGTTCCACCCAGTTGGCCTCCACCCGGCCAGCCGCCGACGTCGTGAGCCTGCTCAACGAGTTCTTCCGCGTCGTCGTCGATACCGTCAACCGCCACGGCGGGTTCGTCAACAAGTTTCAGGGCGACGCGGCCCTGGCCATCTTCGGCGCGCCGATCGAGCACCCGGACGCCTCCGGGGCCGCGCTCGCGGCCTCCCGCGAGCTGCACGACGAACTGCTCAACGTGCTCGGCTTCGACATGGAGTTCGGCATCGGAGTGTCCGCCGGGCGCGCCATCGCGGGCCACATCGGCGCCCAGGCGCGATTCGAGTACACCGTCATCGGCGACCCCGTCAACGAGGCCGCCCGGCTCACCGAGCTCGCCAAGCTCGAGGAGGGCCACGTCTTGGCCTCGGCGATCGCTGTCAGCGGGGCGTTGGACGCCGAGGCGTTGTGCTGGGACGTCGGCGAGATCGTCGAACTTCGCGGACGTATCGCGCCGACGCAGCTCGCGCGCCCACTCAACCTCGAGATGACCCCGGAGCCTGCCGACGAGGCAAGCGAAATCTCGCGCTAGGCCTACTTGACGGCTTTCTTGGCCGGCGCCTTCTTCGCGGCCTTCTTTGCGGCCTTCTTCGCCGTCCGCTTGACCGGCCCGCGCGCACGCCTGTCGGCCAGCAGCTCGCCGGCCCGCTCGTCGGTGATCGACAGCACGTCGTCACCCTTGCGCAGGCTGGCGTTCGTCTCGCCGTCGGTCACGTACGGGCCGAAGCGGCCGTCCTTGATGACCATCGGCTTGCCCGTCGTCGGATCCTCACCCAACTCGCGCAGCGGCGGCGTCGAAGCACGCTGTCCCGCACGGCGTTTGGGTTCGGAGTAAATCTTCAGCGCCTCTTCGAGCGTGATGTCGAACATCTGCTCTTCGGTCGTCAGCGAACGAGAATCGTTCCCGCGCTTGAGATATGGCCCGTAGCGGCCGTTCTGCGCGGTGATCTCCTCGCCCGAATTCGGGTCGACCCCGACGACACGGGGCAGCGACAGAAGCCGCAACGCGTCCTCGAGCGTCACCGTCTCCAAGTCCATCGAGCGCAGCAGTGAACCGGTACGTGGCTTCGGCCCGGTCGGCTTCTTGCCCTTCTTCGCGGGCGCACCGTCTTCGGGCTCGTCCGGTTCCGGAAGTATCTCGGTCACGTAGGGCCCGTATCGGCCATCCTTGGCGACGATCGGATGCCCTGTCTCGGGATCGACACCGAGATGTCGGCCCTCTTGCGGTGTGGCGAAAGCCTTTTCAGCAAGGTCGAGGGTCAGCTCGTCGGGCGTCAGCTCGTCCTTGAGGTTGGCACGCTGCGGTTTGAGCTCACCGTCGTCGCCGACGACCATGCGCTCGAGATAGGGGCCGTTCTTGCCGACGCGGACGTAGATCGCGCGGCCTTCTTCGTCATCGAACAGCTTGATGGAGTTGACTTCTCGGGCATCGATGCCTTCGAGGTTCACGCCGACGAGCTTCTTCAGGCCGCCGGATCGGGCGATCGACTCGGGCACGCCGTGGTCGCCGCCGAAGTAGAAGTTGGTGAGCCACACCGTGCGCTGTTCGTTGCCCGAGGCGATCTCGTCGAGCTCGTCTTCCATGGCCGCGGTGAAGTCGTAGTCGACCAACCGCCCGAAGTGCTGTTCGAGCAGGCCGGTGACGGCGAACGCCACCCACGAGGGCACCAGGGCGCTGCCCTTCTTGTGCACGTAGCCGCGGTCCTGGATGGTCTTGATGATCGACGAGTACGTCGATGGTCTGCCGATCCCCAGGTCTTCGAGCGCCTTGATCAGCGATGCCTCGGTATACCGGGCCGGCGGTGACGTGTTGTGCCCGTCGGGCGTCAGCTCCTTGGCGTCGACGCGCTGGCCCTGCTGCAGGTTCGGCAGCCGGCTCTCGGCGTCATCGGACTCGCCGCCCGCCAGCTCGTCGATGCTCTCGACGTAGGCCTTCAGGAAGCCGGGGAACGTGATGGTGCGGCCGCTGGCGTTGAACACGACCTGCTCGCCCGAGCGTGCGGCGCCCGATACCCGCAGCGACAGCGTCGTTCCGCTCGCATCGGCCATCTGCGACGCGACCGTGCGCTGCCAAATCAGCTCGTAGAGCCGGAACTCGTCGGTGTCGAGCTGGCTGTGCAGCTGCCCCGGCGTCTGGAAGACGTCGCCCGCGGGACGAATCGCCTCGTGCGCCTCCTGCGCGTTCTTCACCTTGCGGGTGTACTGGCGCGCCGTTGGATGCACGTATTCCTCGCCGTACAACTGGCGGGCCTGGTTGCGTGCGGCGTTGATGGCCGACTCCGAGAGCGTCGTCGAGTCGGTACGCATATAGGTGATGTAGCCGTTCTCGTACAGCCGCTGCGCGATACTCATCGTGCGCTCCGAGGAGAAGCGCAGCTTGCGGCCCGCCTCCTGCTGCAATGTCGACGTCATGAACGGCGCGTACGGCCTACGCGTGTACGGCTTCTGCTCGACAGAGGTGACCTCGAGCTGCACGCCACGCAGGCCGCCCGCCAGCGCACCGGCGCTCGCCTCGTCGAGGACGAGCACCTCGTCGGGTTTCTTCAGCTGACCCAGTGAGTCGAAGTCGCGGCCGCTGGCCACCCGCCTGCCGTCAACCTGATTCAACCTCGCGGTGAACGTCGGCGGCGACGCCTGGGCGTCGGAGACGCTCGCGTCCAGCTCGGCGGTGACATCCCAGTAGCCGGCACTGCGGAACGCCATCCGTTCGCGTTCGCGCTGAACGATTATCCGCGTGGCCACCGACTGGACGCGGCCCGCCGACAGCTTCGGCGCGACCTTCTTCCACAGCACGGGGCTGACCTCGTAGCCGTAGAGGCGGTCGAGGATGCGGCGGGTCTCCTGCGCGTCGACGAGGTCGTTGTCCAGGTCGCGCGGATGCTCGGCGGCGTTGCGGATGGCCGGCTCGGTGATCTCGTGGAACACCATCCGCTTGACCGGGATGCGCGGCTTCAGTGTCTCCAGGAGATGCCAGGCGATGGCCTCACCCTCCCGGTCGCCGTCCGTGGCCAGATAGAGCTCGTCGACGTCCTTGAGCAGGCCCTTGAGCTCGGTGACGGTGCTCTTCTTGTCGGGGCTGACGATGTAGAGCGGCTCGAAGTCCTCGTCGACGTTGACGCCGAGCCGTGCCCACGGCTCCGATTTGAACTTGGCGGGCACGTCGGCGGCCGCCCTCGGTAGATCCCTGATGTGGCCGCGGGAAGACTCCACGATGTAGTTGGAGCCGAGATAACCGGCAATTTTGCGTGCTTTAGTGGGCGACTCGACTATGACGAGTCGCCGCACTCCACCGTTGCGGCCGCTGCCGCGGTCCCCGTCAGCCAACTGTGCCTACGCTCCACTTCTATGTTGCCGTCCGACGTCGGATTCATGCGTTCTTCACTATCCGTCGCCGTTGGCAACTGACAATTTCGCACCCCGAACGAGCCGACGCAAACTGACCCTCCGGCCCTATGGCCCTATATCCGGGGCCAGAGCGAGAACGCCTCCACATCTTCCGGAGGTTCGCCTACGTTCTCTACCAGGCGCGATAGGCGTCGGCGGCCGCTGATCCGCAGCGCCGGACGGGCACCTCTCGTGCCGATGAGAGTCGGCGCCATCCCAACCCTCATCAGGGCCGAGGCGAGCGGCGAATGCGTGTCGGGGGCGTGCGGGTCGAGACCTAATAGATAGCGGTCCGCCTCGGGTGTGCCTGCCGCCAGCGTCCAGGCCCGCAACTCGCGCGGGCCGGGCAGCCACTGCGGCGGGACCGTCTTGACGGCTCCGCGGGTCCAGTCGGCGGCGATGCCGAGCAGCCGGTGGTCGATGGAGGTGCGGACAAGTGGGGTGTTCTCATCGGTACGGGCGATCTCGGATTCGAGGCCGGCGTCGACGATCATGTTGGCCAGCGCCACCGCGCGCCACGGGCGGTCCACTACCACCGACAGCCGCGCACCCTCGCCGATCACGACCACCTGGCCGGGCGCGGCGAGCAGTCCCGTCAGGTCGGCGACCGCGGGCGGCACCGACTCTGCCGAGAAGAACGACAGCTGACTCACGCAGACGACAGTAGGCCAGTACCGCTGTGGTGTGCTGTCGGCGGGCCGATTGGGCCCGGAAACGAAAACCCCCCGCCGGTCCTGGAAGGACTTGCGGGGGGAAATCGTCAGGTTCGATTGCTTAGATGGACCGAACGCCGGTTGCCTGCGGGCCCTTGGGGCTCTGACCGACCTCGAACTCAACCTTCTGGTTCTCCTCAAGAGTCCGGAAGCCGGATCCCTGAATTTCCGTGTAGTGGACAAACACATCGGCGGAGCCGTCCTCGGGGGCGATAAAGCCGAAGCCCTTCTCCGCGTTGAACCACTTCACAGTTCCCTGTGGCATCTTTCGATATTTCCTTCTCTTCTACCGGGTGCGGTCCACCGACTTCCGGCGTCCCGGGCCCGTTCCGACCGCCATACCAACGCGTGTGTCGCCGGAACTTGACCCGACCTACAACCCTCGCAGGGACCGCGATCGCAACGTCGATCCTGCGGGTGCATATACACGAACACAGAAGCTGCGACCACCCTTAGTCAATCATGTTCCAAGCCCCAGCGACAGTCTTGTCGCGGCAACTAGGGGACAATTCGTGTGCAGGAGGGCAACGATGTCGGATTTCGGCCGCGAGCTGCTCGCCTGCGCGGTCGAAGGCACCGATCCGGAGGAGAAGCCGCTTCGCCATGTCGCGGATCTGCCGCCGCGACAGGCGCGACCTCAGGCCTGGCCCCACTGGGCCGACCCGGATGTGGTGCGGGCGTTCCATGATCGCGGAATCACCGCGCCGTGGTCGCATCAGCTCGAGGCCGCCGATCTCGCACACGGCGGCCGCCATGTCGTGGTCAGCACCGGCACGGCGTCGGGCAAGTCGCTGGCATACCAGCTGCCGATACTGACGGCGTGCGCAACCGATCCGCGTGCGCGCGCGCTGTATCTGTCACCGACGAAAGCCCTCGGTCACGACCAACTGCGCACCGCGCAGGCCCTCACCGATGCGGTGAGCTCCCTTGGTACCGTCGCACCGAGCGCCTACGACGGCGACAGCCCAAGCGAGGTAAGGCGTTTCGCCCGCGAGCGGTCGCGGTGGATCTTCTCCAACCCCGACATGATCCATCTGTCGTTGCTGCGCAACCATGCCAGGTGGGCGGTCTTCCTGCGCAATCTCCGCTACATCGTCGTGGACGAATGCCATTACTACCGCGGCGTTTTCGGCTCGAACGTGGCGCTGGTGCTGCGCCGCCTGCTCCGGTTGTGCACGCGCTATTCCGCGGCACCGACCGTTATCTTCGCCAGCGCGACGACGGCATCACCAGCAATCACCGCCTCGGAATTGATCGGCCAGACCGTACTCGAGGTCACCGAGGACGGTTCGCCGCAGGGAGCTCGCACCGTCGCTCTGTGGGAGCCCGCGCTACGCACGGATCTGGTCGGCGAGAACGGTGCACCGGTTCGCCGTTCGGCAGGCGCCGAAGCGGCACGGGTGATGGCCGACCTGATCGCCGAAGGTGCGCGCACCCTGACGTTCGTCCGCTCGCGGCGCGGAGCCGAGCTCACCGCGTTGGGTGCCCGCGCGCGGCTCGAGGACGTCGCACCCGACCTGGCCGGCCGGGTGGCGTCATACCGGGCCGGCTATCTCGCCGAGGACCGTCGGGAGTTGGAACGCGCACTGGCAGAGGGTGATCTGCGCGGACTCGCCAGCACCAACGCGCTCGAGCTGGGCGTCGACATCGCGGGGCTCGACGCCGTCGTGTTGGCCGGCTTTCCCGGCACCGTGACGTCGTTCTGGCAGCAGGCCGGCCGGTCCGGTCGACGCGGGCAGGGCGCATTGATTCTGTTGATCGCACGTGACGACCCCCTGGACACCTATCTGGTGCACCATCCGGCGGCCCTGCTGGACAGGCCGATCGAGCGGGTCGTCATCGACCCTCAGAACCCCTATGTGCTGGGCCCGCAATTGCTCTGCGCCGCAACGGAACTTCCCCTCACCGACGCGGAGGTGCGTGCCTGGAGCGCCGAAGCAGTGGCAGAGACACTCGTCGATGACGGGCTTCTGCGTCGTAGGCCGAGCGGCTACTTCCCAAGCCCTGGCGTCGATCCGCATCCGGCCGTCGACATCCGCGGGTCGTCGGGCGGACAGATCGCGATTCTGGAGACCGAGACCGGCCGCCTGCTCGGCAGCGCTGATGTCGGGCGCGCACCGTCAACCGTTCACCCGGGCGCCGTTTACCTGCACCGAGGCGAGTCGTACCTGGTGGACTCACTCGACTTCGAGGACGGCGTCGCATTCGTGCATGCCGACGATCCCGGTTACACGACATTCGCGCGCGAGGTCACCGACATCGCTGTCACCGGACCGGGCGAACGGAATACGTTCGGGCCTATCACCATTGGGCTTGTTCCGGTTTCGGTGAGCAACACGGTGATCGGCTATCTACGGCGGGAGCTGACCGGCGAGGTGATCGACTTCGTCGAGCTCGACATGCCGACCCGCACGTTGGAAACCAAAGCGGTCATGTGCACCATCACCCCGGAAGCGTTGCGAGACAGCAATGTCGAACCGCTACGCATCCCGGGTTCACTGCATGCGGCCGAGCATGCCGCCATTGGGTTGCTGCCGTTGATCGCCAGTTGCGATCGCGGAGATATCGGCGGATTGTCCACTGCAGTGGGACCGGTCGACGGTCTGCCGACGATATTCGTCTACGACGGCTATCCGGGCGGCGCCGGCTTCGCCGACCGCGGGTTCGAGCAGATCGCGACGTGGTGGGGCGCGACGGCCGACGCGATCCAAGCATGCGAATGCCCACTCGGCTGTCCGTCATGTGTGCAGTCGCCGAAGTGCGGTAACGGAAACGACCCGCTCGACAAGGTGGGCGCCGTTCGTGTGCTGCGGTTGGTACTGCGCGAACTGCGGCGAGGGAAGAACTGAAGTCCACGGCGACGGCCGACCCCTCGACGGCCGCCCCCGTGGACCAGCAATCGACGGTGCCGGATGCTTGGGCACGCCGAGCGCCTCGGCGTTGAGACGACACGGAGTACAACGCAATCCGTATGTTGCCTCTCACTGTTAGGCGCAGACGTAAATTACCTCGTCGGAGCACTGAAAGCAACTCAAATGGCCATTTGCGGGAACGTCAAATCGATGGTCTATACCAAGAAACTGCGGATTCCGTAGCTCGGTCACCTGCAGTTTCGTAAACCGCAGCCCGGTAGAATGTCCGCAATGACCCACGACTGGCTGCTCGTGGAGACGCTTGGCAGCGAGCCGGTTGTGGTCGCGGACGGGCGTCAAACCAAGAATCTCATCCCCATCAGCGTCTTTCTGCGACGAAGTCCTGACCTGATGGCCATTCAGACCGCGATATCCGATTCAGTGCGCGCAGCCGAGGCGATGAGCACCATCACCCCGAGGAACGACCGCGTAATCCGTACCGAACCCGTAGTCATGTCAGACGGGCGCGTTCACGGCGTGCATGTATGGATCGGGCCGCTCGAGATGGAACCGCCCGAACGATTCGCTCCCGGCCCGCTGAAGTGGGACCTCACCGCGGGGGTCGCCACCGACACGCCCGAGTCGATCTACAACAGCGGCCGAGATCCGTCGACCGAGGCCACCCACGGCCGGACGTTCGCCGAAGATCTGCCGATGCGCGCCCTCAACGCGGACGAGGCCGAGGTGCTGGCGATGGCGATCAAGGGCAAGCCCGGCATGAAGATGTGCAGCACGTGGACCGTCACCGACTATCAGGGTGAAACAATCAACGTCGGCTTCGTTGCCCGTGCGAACCCGGAGACCGAAGACGACGGCAGCGAACACCTCATCTGTCGCGCCATGAACTGGCGCGCCGAACCCGAAGGCCCGTCGCTGCCGCCCGTTCACCTGGCACAACGGATCCTCGACGGCCTCGCGTGCCCCGGCGTGCACCGCGCGCTGGTCGACCCGGTCAATTGGACGCTACTGAAATGGCTCGACGAGCCCGCGCCGTTCTTCGACTGGCGCGCGCGCGAGGCGGGACGGCCATCGGTCAATCCCGCGGACGCGATGCACATGGCGCGGATGACGCTGGAATTCGCCAACGGCGCCACAAGCGGGATTCTGCGGTTGCGCACGACCGACGACGACTGGACGCCGGTGCACATGACGATCAATCGAATCGAACTCGAGCCCGGCACTTTCGCCGCTTTGATGGCGCTGCGCCTGCCGACCGAGGCGGAGTTGGAGGTGGTGGAGTTTGCCTCCGACGGCGACGATGACGAGCCGGCACCGGGTACGAAGCCTCGAAAAGACAAGAAGCGCAAGAAGAACAAGCAAAAGAAGTCCGGGGGCGACTAGGGCGGCGACCGGCCCTCAGCGTCGCAGGGGCGTCGCGGCTTCGAACTCCGCCGCCTTTCCGGCCGACTGCCATCGCAACCAGGCGTCCCACCGTCTGACATTGGCCTGCTGCCATCGACGGTCCACCCGTGACGATGCCCGCCGCATCAATTCAACGGCGACGATGAGCGGAGATCGCAACAGCAGCAGGACGATTCCGGGAAGTGCCGACGGTAGGCGGTAGCGTCGGCGATTCCACGGCAGCATGTACAAGCCCAGGTACCCGGCCTGTACGCGGTAGTGGTATTCGGCGCGCAACCGCGCAAGGCCACGGTGGGATGCCGTGGGCGCAAACGCGGGCACGAAGGATTCGACGAGTTCGGCACCGCTGTCGGCACTGTCGTAACTGCGCGCCGTGTCTGCCATCAACAGGATGCGCCAGGCGTCGCCGACGGTCTCGGGAAAGTAGCCGTCGCAGCGCACACCGACGAGGTGCCCGCAGTAGCGGTTGAAGTGCAGGACGGCGCGCATCTCGCGCGGCGAGGTCAGATGCCCGAGAAGGAAGAGACCGAACGCCGGAGCGACGCTCCCGCCGAGCAACGTCAGCAGCATCGCCGACTGGCTGATCGGCAGACCCCAGCGTTCGGCATCCCACTCCGGATGCTGCCGCACCCGGTCGCGGACGCTGACGTGCATGATCCGCACATGCAGGGAGATGTTGCGGCCCAACGACCCTGGCGTGAGGATGGCGCCGGGTCGGCAGACCTCGATCCACCACCGCGACGTTTCGAGGTAGCGGTGCAGGGCGCGTCGGCCCGCATAGCCACCCGATAGTGACAGCGGCACGGCGAGCCAGCCCTCGGTGTAGGTGTCGTTGGTGCCCGCGTTGCCGAGCGCTCCGAGCGCATAGGCCCAGCGGCGCCAAACGGCCGCGCCTTCTTCCACGAGTTCGGGAACGACCCAATCCGGCAGCTGCTCGAACTCCTCGAAGAGCACGCGCATGGACTCGGGCGCCTCTGGCACCTTGTCGATGCCGTCTCGCTGAGCCTTCTCGACGAGATCGCGAGCGTGCCGCGCGCCGAGCTCGCCGTGATAGGTCTCGGCGACGAACCGCTCTGCGACCGGGTCGCCGTCGTTGAGCCCGTCGATGAAAGCCTGCGCCACGGCGTCGGACGGCAGCAGATCGACGCCGCTGAGCCGCTTCACCAGCGCGCGTAGCCGAACGCGTCGGCCGCCCGCGTTCGGATACCGGAATGCGGTGGGCGCGGCGGCTGAAATCGCCATGGCTCAGTCATATCAGGCCGGACCCGCCCGCGCGGCGGCGTGAGCCTTCCCGGCCGCGACGGTGATCACGACGTCGAGGTCATCCACCGCGCAGTCGATGACGGCCACGTTCATCGCCTGCGCGATCACCGAAGCCCGACCGCAGGCCGCGGCGACGCCCTCCGGCAGCTGTGCAGCGGCAGCCAACGCCGCCAGATCGGCGGCGGCCTGCGCGCGGTGCCGGGCGACGACAGCCGACCCGATGTGGAACCCGCCGACGGTGAACGCCAGCAGCACTGCCATCATCGCGACGGCGATCAGTGTCGCCGAACCTGCCTCATCCCGCAGCCGGCTCGACAGCGGCCACCGCACTCGCACCGATCGCGATGCCCGGCAACAGGACCGAGCGCGACGCGACCGTTGCGACGACCACATCGCCGTCTCTGCGAATGTCGAGTGCGGCGTCGACCGGCGCGATGGCGCGGCCCGTCTGCGCAGCCACCGCATCGTCGCCGCGTGCCGCGAGCCGGGCCGCCTCCCTGGCCGCATCGATGCACCGCACCTGCATCGACATCGCGGTGAGCCCGGCGACGCACAGCGCCAGCACCGCCACAAGCGCGGAGATGGCGAAGGCCGCCTCGATAGTGGTAGCGCCGCGTTCACCGGTCAGACGTTGGTGTTGAGCGCCCGGTTGATGATGTTCGTCAGCGCGGTGACGATCGAGTCGCCGGTGACGACCGTGTATAGGATCGCGCCGAACGCCGCGGCCGCGATCGTGCCGATGGCGTACTCCACCGTCGACATGCCGCTGTCGTCGACCAGCAGGAGCATCATTCGCGCCTTGGTTCGGCGAATCATCCTCTGCATCATGCTTTTCCCTCTCCGTTGGTTTACTGGACAGTCCGCGAAACGTCATGCCAGCCCCGACCCAAGCACGTCGCCTGCCAGGCCGGCGACGATCGGCACGATGCCGAGGCACACGAAGGCAGGCAGGTAGCACAGGCCGAGCGGGCCCGCTATCAGGACCGAAGCCCGTTGGGCCCTCGCATCGGCAGCGGAAGCAGCAGCGTGGCGGGATTGGTCGGCCAGCTCGGAAACACCCTGGGCTAGCGCGGCTCCCGATGTCGCCGAGCGGCGCGCGAGCCGAAGAAGAGCTTCGCCGTGGTCGTCGAGCGGCAGGTCCGGATTCGACCATGCCGCAGACGCATCCGCACCGAGCGCCAACATGTCGGCGGCTCGGCGGAGCACCGCGCCGAGCCGGATCGGTGCCGACGGCGCGGCTGCACCAGCCGCTGATGACACCGCCATACCCGATGTGAGGCAGGCAGCGAACACGTCGAGGGTGGATGCGACAGCGAGCGCATCCGAGTCGCTCGACGGCGCGATACGCGTTGAGGCGCTGTCGACTGCGGCGCGTCGGCGAACGCGCGACGGCGCACCGGCAACCAGCAGTGCGGCCGCGAGCAGACAAGAGGGAATCATGCCTGCGCCCTACCTGTGATGGCATCCGACCACAGCAGTCCGCAGCAGGCGAGGATGACACCGGCGACGAGTAGCCAACCGCCGACACCGCCCGAGAGCAGGAATCGCACCGGGTCGGCTCCGATGAGTTGGCCGAGGCCGATGCCGAGCACGGGCAGTCCCGCCAAAACCGCAGCCGTGGTACGGGCGCCCGCCATCCCGGCATCGACGCGTGCCGAGAACCGCTCCCGCTCGACGATGTCGCGGTGCGCGGCGCGCATCAACGTGGCGATCGCCAAACCGTGAGCCTGCGCCAGTAGCCAGAACAACGCCAGCCGCTCCCAATGCCCGGGCAGTCGCGACGACGCCGCGAAGCTCCGCAGCCCCGCCGCGACGTCTGCGCCAAGCCGGGCCCGTGCCGCCACGGCACTCAAGCTGCTCGCGACGGCGCCGTCGACCTCTGCGGCGGCGACCTCGAACGCGGACACGGGATGTGCGCCGATGCGCAATTCGCTCACCAGTACCTCGAGCGCACTCTGCAGCGCAGCAGCTTCCACGGCGCGCACGCGCCGGATTGCCATGCGTCGCCTGCGCACCAACACGGTGCCGACGACCACGGCGGCTGCCACCGCAACCGACATGGGCAGCACCACCGCCACCGCGGCGCCGAGAGCAACCGCTGCCGCCATCATCGGCAACCGACGCCGACGGAGTAGTGGCAGCAGCCGATGCCGCGACGGTACGACGACGACCGCCAATGCCAGCACAAGGGCCGCGACGGTCACGCGGCAACCCGCCTCTGCAGCATCGTCTCCAGTTGATCAGTGCCGCTGCCGAATCCGCGGTCAGCGTGCCAGGCCGTCGCAACTCTTACCAAACCGCCGTCATCGCGAAGAAGCACCGCGATCTCGTCGAGCCTTCGCTTGCCATCGCAGTCCCGACCGACGTGCAACAGCACCTGAACCGCGGCCGCGAGCTGGCTGTGCAACGCGAAGCGGTCGAGGCCGCCCAGGGCAGCAAGTGCTTCGAGGCGAGCGGGTACTTCAGCGGGATTATTGGCGTGCACCGTTCCCGCCCCGCCGTCATGACCGGTATTGAGGGCGGCCAGCAGGTCGACGACCTCCGCGCCGCGCACCTCGCCGACGACGATGCGATCGGGTCGCATCCGCAACGCCTGCCGCACCAGGTCGCGCACGGTGATCTCGCCTACCCCTTCGACATTCGCGCACCGTGCAACGAGCTTCACCACGTGTGGGTGTCGCGGCTGCAGCTCAGCGGCGTCTTCGACGCAGATGATGCGCTCACTCGGCGCGACCGCACCGAGGGCGGCGGACAGCAGCGTCGTCTTGCCCGCCCCGGTACCGCCGGAGACCAGGAGCGCCAGCCGCGCGGCGATGATCCTGTCGAGCAGCACCGCGGCCTGCGCCGCGATCGCCCCCACCCGGGTGAGCGTCGCAAGGTCCTGCGTCGCGGGCCGCAGCACTCGCAACGACAGACACGTGCCCGCCGATGCGATCGGCGCGAGCACCGCGTGAAGTCGAACAGTGAACTGGTCGGCGGTCACGCCGACCAACTGGCCGTCGACCCACGGTTGCGCCTCGTCGAGTCGGCGTCCCACGCTCAATGCGAGCCGCTGCGCCAGCCGCCGCACCGCACTCTCATCGGCAAACCGGATAGAGCTGCGCCGCAACCCCTTTCCGTCGTCGACCCAAACGGCGTCAGGCGCCGTGACCAAGACATCCGTCGTGCCTTCGGCACGAAGCAGCGGCTCGAGGACTCCGACGCCGGTCAGCTCCGTCTGCAGCGTCCGCAGATTGCTCAGCACCTCCGTGTCACCGAGCACCCCTCCCGATTCGGCGCGAATCGCCGCGGCGACCACGTTCGGGCGTAGCGGAGCCGACTCGGACGCAAGCCGCTCACGGACCCGGTCGATCAACGACTCACTCATGCCACCTCCGCCGACGGATGCTGCGCCAACACCGAAAGCACCTGTCGTGCCGCGGTGGCGAGCGGCGACCGCCTGCCCATCCGCAGGCCGCCCCGTTCCAGCATCGACGCGAGATTGGGCTGCGCCCGCATGGCGGCCAGCAGCGGCAACCCGACAATGCGCGCCACATCAACCGAGCGCAGACCCGCAGGCGACGGCCCACGAACCACGAGCCCGACATTCGGGTTGATCGCGCCGAGCGCCGATGCGACCGCCGTCGCCGAAGCGCAGCTGCCGACATCCGCCGTCGCGACGAGTACCACCAGATCCGCTGCGTCCGCGACGATCTCGACCGATCTGCTGATCTGTCGGGGTAGATCGCAGATCACGGTGGCGCCACCCCGCCGGCCCGCATCGATGACCGCCGCCAGCGGCCCCTGCTCGACGTCGTTGCCCGAACGGACACCCGACAAGACGCTCAGCCCGTCGAGCCTGGGCAATGCCTGACGCAACGCCGCGAAGTCCAACCGGCCGTGCTCCAGCGCCAGATCGGGCCACCGCAGTCCCGGCTTGTCCTCACTGCCGACGACGAGGTCGATCCCCCCGCTCCATGGATCGGCGTCAATCAGGAGGGCTTGGCGTGCCGACTGCGCGAGTGCGGTGGCGAACAGCGAGGCCCCCGCACCGCCACGACTTCCCATCACGGCGACGACCGCACCTCTGCGCTCGGCATCGCGGCCCGACTCGGCGGCTTCTGACAGCGCGGCGACGAGCCGGCCCTCGTCGGCGGGCATCGTCATCACGTCCCGGGCGCCCACGGCGATCGCCGTCTGCCATCCGGTGGCGTTCGGCTCGCCGCTGCTGAGGATGAGGACGTGGCTGCGTCGAGGCAGCCCGGCGGAGGCACAACCGACCGCCGCCGCGACGTCGAGCAGTACTGCCGATGCGCCGCTCCAGGCTTGCCGGCCCGGCGGCTGCGCAACGTGAACGACCGCCACGCCTGCAGCTGCTGCGACGCGGTCCACTGCGTCGCGCATCGCAGTTTCAGCGACCATCGCGAGCACACTGCTGCGTGCGTTCATCAGCCCACCGTGCTGCAGCAATCCGGCACGGGCCAGAGCCGTTTCGCGCTCTGTGGACTACGCCTCAACTGTGCATGGAACGTGTGGCAACTCGCACAGCGAAAATGCGATTCCGCAACCTAACGGGACTTCCCCACCTATCCGGCCAACGAAAGGGCTCCAGAAAAGGGACGACCCCCGCCAGGGGGGAGGAGGCGGAGGTCGTCGTGTATCAGCCCCGGGGGGTCGGGCTGATGCACACCCGGCATAAGCCGAGTAATCCTCACTATACACACGGAAAGCCCAAGAGGCGCAAGTACTGCTTGCCATAGGAAGCACCCGGCATCGCCGCAGAGGGCGGCCATCGGCACCTGTCGTGAACTGCCATTTTGAATGCTTGGCCGGTGCCCCGCCGTGGCCGCGCCCTATGCTGGGCGTCGTGACCGCAACCGACTCGGCGGCCGCGGAGGGTGACGCACCGCAGACGACGCCGGAAACCGGGCAGCCCGTTCGCACGGCGGCCTTCTTCGACCTCGACAAGACGGTGATCGCGAAGTCCAGCACGCTGGCTTTCAGCAAACCCTTCTTCGACCAAGGGCTAATTAATAGACGGGCAGTACTCAAGTCGACTTACGCACAGTTCCTGTTCCTCATGTCGGGCGCTGACCACGACCAGATGGACCGTATGCGCAACTACGTAACCAATATGTGCGCCGGGTGGGACGTCGAACAGATCAAGTCGATCGTCGGCGAAACACTGCATGACATCGTCGACCCGTTGATCTTCGCCGAGGCGGCCAATCTCATCGCCGACCACAAGCTGTGCGGACGCGACGTGGTCGTCGTCTCGGCCTCGGGCGAGGAAGTCGTCGGTCCGATTGCCAGCGCCCTTGGCGCCACCCACGCGATGGCCACGCGAATGGTCGTCGTGGACGGGAAATACACCGGCGAGGTGGCGTACTACTGCTTCGGCGAGGGCAAGGCCGAGGCCATCCGCGAACTGGCCGCACGCGAGGGATATGCGCTCGAGCACTGTTACGCCTACTCGGATTCGGTCACCGATCTGCCGATGCTCGAAGCGGTCGGCCATCCGACTGTGGTGAACCCCGACCGAGGGCTGCGCAAAGAGGCGGTCGCGCGCGACTGGCCGGTTCTGACGTTCTCGCGGCCGGTCCCGCTGCGCGACCGCCTTCCCACTCCCTCCGGCGCTGCTGTCGCCACCACGGCGGCAGTCGGCCTCACCGCCTTGTTGGCCGGTGCACTGACGTACTCGCTGCTGCGTCGATTCGCCATCTGACGTCCGACCGTACGTAGTAGCTGACGCGCCGACGGTAACGATCGAATTTCACGCACGATTCGCTCTTGCTGTGATCGGGGTCACGGAGTACAAAGGAACCAAGGAAGCCTGGCAAGGCCAAGCGCGAGCCGGAAGAGAAGGCTCGAGCTCCCGCGACAGGCTACCCAGCACGGATCCCGGCACCCACGCGGAGCTAAAGCCGCGAAATAGGCAAAAGTGTTGCGGGCCTGCGTAATTGTGAAGAGCGGACGACCACGACGGCCTCTTGGGTGGGGCTGCAGCCGTAGCGCATCGCAGGGACGCCGAGGCCACCCACGCACACCCGACCAGCACGCTTGGTAACCGGAATCCGTGCTAGCGGGCGGCGAGCCGAACCAGTTTCGGAGCGTCGCCCGCTTTCACTTTGCTGGAGGCACTACTTCGAGGCACCTTCTGCGATCGAGAGCGCCTCCCTCGCACCCGCTCGCAGCGCCTCGCTGCTGAGCACCAACCACGCAGCAAGTCCGTCGGGCGTGCCGGAGGCGAAGCCGCGCGCGCCCGCGTGGTAGTCACCCGAACGTCGCATCCAGGCGACCTCGGGGACCCCGAGCCCGTGCGGGTCCAGCCCGCTGGCGATCGTCACCAGCCGCGACACCCCGCGAGCGACGATTCCGTCGGCGGTGCCGAAGGGAGCCAACGTCAAGAGCTCCCCGTGTGCGACGGCGGCCAGCACCGTGGCGGGCACTGCGGATTTGCCGGTGACGAGCTCGATCAGGAGTTCCAGCCGCGGAACGACGTCGGCGTCAACGCGCGGCCGTCCGAGTCGCTCGTCGTCGACGAGATCTGCGGCGGCCAGGGCGTGCATTCGCGCCAGTGCCTGGCTCGGCGCCTTCTGCCAGACGCTGACAAGAGACGTCGCGCCGCCCTCGAGTGCCTCCGACACTCGAAGTGCCCCTGCGAGCAGCGGGTCGGGTTTCCCGGTTTCGGATTGATGCAAGGAGCCGCCCTCGAGCACGGCGGACGCCCTGGCGGCCCGCAACGCGGCTTCCGCAGCGGTGGCGGGCCACCCCCGGAGGTTGGTGCGGTGGCGGTGGGCCTTGCCGAGCGCCTCGCGGGCCTCCTCTCCGGCGGCCGCGACACCGGGCAGCTCGGCCAGCGGGGCCAATGGGTGCGATGTCATTCGGGCAAGGCTACGGCGTGCGACCGGGTACTGAATTGGGATGCAACCCAACGCAACGTTGCTGCATCGCGCCAGGTGACTAGGCTCACAATCATGTCGCAATCCCACGCCGAAGGGCCATCCACGTATCCCCCAGCCGACGACTTCGCCGCGCAGGCGAACGCGACCGCCGAGCTGTACAGCGAGGCCGAGAAGGATCGCCTGACGTTCTGGGCGAAGCAGGCCAACCGGCTGGCCTGGGACACCCCGTTCGACGAGGTCCTTGACTGGTCCGAGGCCCCGGTCGCGAAGTGGTTCGTCGGTGGCAAGCTCAACGTCGCCTACAACTGCGTCGACCGACATGTGGAGGCGGGCAACGGCGATCGGGTCGCGATCCGCTGGGAGGGCGAACCCAAGGACGACAGCAGGGAGATCACCTACTCCGAGCTGCTCGCCGAGGTGTCGAAGGCGGCCAATGCGCTGACCGACCTCGGCCTGGTCGCAGGCGACCGGGTCGCGATCTACATGCCGATGCTGCCCGAGGCCATCGTGGCGATGCTGGCCTGCGCCCGCCTCGGTGTGCTGCACTCGGTGGTGTTCGCCGGGTTCTCGTCGTCGGCGCTCGCGGCCCGCATCGAGGACGCCGAAGCCAAACTCGTCATCACCGCCGACGGCCAGTTCCGGCGGGGCAAGCCCGCCTCGCTGAAGGAATCAGTCGACGAGGCGGTTAACGGGCAGAAGTGTGTCGAGCATGTGCTTGTGGTGCGCCGCACCGGGATTGACACGCCGTGGACCGATGGCCGTGACCTGTGGTGGCACGACACCGTCGACAAGGCATCGCCCGAGCACACACCGGAGGCGTTCGACTCCGAGCACCCGTTGTTCCTGCTCTACACGTCGGGCACCACGGGCAAGCCCAAAGGCATCATGCACACCTCGGGTGGCTTCCTGACCCAGGCGTCCTACACGCACCACTATGTCTTCGACGTCAAACCCGAATCCGACGTCTACTGGTGCACAGCGGATATCGGCTGGGTCACCGGCCACACGTACATCGTTTACGGACCCCTGTCCAACGGTGTCACCCAGGTCGTCTACGAGGGCACGCCGAACTCTCCCAACGAACACAGGCACTTCGAAGTCATCGAAAAGTACGGCGTGACAATCTATTACACCGCGCCGACGCTGATCCGGATGTTCATGAAGTGGGGTCGCGAGATTCCCGACGCTCACGACCTGTCGAGCTTGCGACTGCTGGGCTCGGTCGGCGAGCCGATCAACCCCGAGGCGTGGCGATGGTATCGGGATGCCTTCGGCGGCAACAGGACTCCGATCGTGGACACCTGGTGGCAGACGGAGACCGGCGCGATCATGATTTCACCGCTACCCGGTGTCACGGCGGCCAAGCCCGGCTCGGCGATGACACCGTTGCCGGGAATCTCGGCGATCATCGTCGACGAGGACGGCAAGGAGCTGGTGCCGGGCGCCGACGAGGCCGAACACGTGACCGGTTATCTGGTGCTCGACCAGCCGTGGCCGGCGATGCTGCGCGGCATCTGGGGCGACCCCGAGCGCTACCGGGAGACCTACTGGTCGCGGTACGCCGACCAAGGCTGGTACTTCGCAGGCGACGGGGCCCGCGTCGATTCCGACGGCAACATCTGGCTGCTCGGCCGCATCGACGACGTGATGAATGTGTCCGGCCATCGGATTTCGACGACAGAGGTTGAGTCGGCTCTCGTCGGTCACTCCGGTGTTGCCGAGGCTGCCGTTGTTGGCGCCTCCGACGAAACCACCGGCCAGGGCATCTGCGCGTTCGTCATCCTCGAATCGCACGCCAAGGACAACGACAACATGGTCGACGAACTGCGTGAGCAGGTGGCGAAGGAGATCGGAAAGATCGCGCGCCCGCGCGAGATCCACGTCGTGCCCGAACTCCCGAAGACCCGTAGCGGAAAGATCATGCGACGGCTGCTGCGCGACGTCGCCGAGGGACGCGAGCTCGGTGACACGTCGACGCTGGTCGATCCCTCCGTGTTCGAGGCGATCAAGGCGAGCAAGTAGGGCGCTATACCGGGGGAGCCGCTCCCACGGGTACGAAGCCCGAGCCGGGCCGGTTCTTGGCGACGATGTCGGCCAGCTGCGTGTTGATCGACATCGCGACGGCCGGCGTGTGCAACGGGATGAACTTCACGACGCAGGTCGGTAGGTCTTCGGCGAATGCGCCGTGGATCATGCCGACCAGCCGATTGTTGACCGTGACCGGTGCCCCCGAGTCGCCGGGCTGCCCGCACACCTGGCTGACGATAGTGCCGGGCTCCTGGCCCGGGCCCCACACGACGCCGCACGAGTAGCCGGTGGTGCGGCCGAGCTTGCAGGCCACATCACCGGTCACGGGGTCGGGTCCCAGGCCGTCGATCTGGAAGTTGTCGACGTTGTTGAGCGGAGTGACCTTCTGCGGGTCGAATTGAATCACCGCGTAGTCGAGCGCATCGTTGCCTGCCACCATCGCGCCGAGGACACCGCTGCCCTCCGTGCCTTCAGCGCCAACCTGTGCACCCGGGCCGCCGCAGTGAGCGGAGGTGAAGCCGATCAAGTTTCCGCGGTTGTCGTTACCGATCGAGGTCAGCGTGCACATCGTGTCGCCGTTGACGACCAGCCCGGACCCGCCGCCCAGCGGCACCGGCTCGTCGGCGTGCGCCACCGGCGTGAACGAAACCAACAGGGCGACGGCCGTCAGCATCGCGGCAATCGAACTCATGCGCCATCGGTGTTCGGTCCTCAAGAACCCATCCCCCATCAACGTCCCGACCACCTACTCGACTGTGACGGTCAGTCTAACGTTCGGCCGGCATCGTCTGGCTCGACGCTACGTGGCAACATGATTTCCCAAGAAACAATGAAATCGGGAGGATCATCCGTGAGCAGTGCTGACGGGAAGAATGGCGTACCCACCACGGTGACCTCGATACCGTTGGTCGATCCGCATGCTCCCAAGCCAGATCCGTCGATCGGTGACCTCGTCAAAGACGCGACGGCGCAGGTGTCCACACTGGTGCGCGCCGAGGTGGAACTGGCCCGCGCCGAGATCACCCGCGATGTCAAAAGGGGCCTGACGGGCAGCGTCTTCTTCATCCTCGCGCTCGTGGTCCTCTTCTACTCCACGTTCTTTTTCTTCTTCTTCGTCGCCGAACTCCTCGACACCTGGCTATGGCGGTGGGTGGCGTTCCTGATCGTGTTCGGCATCATGGTCCTCGTCACCGCCGTGCTCGCCCTGTTCGGCTACCTCAAGGTGCGCCGCATCCGCGGCCCGCAGAAGACCATCGAATCGGTCAAGGAGATTCCCGAGGCGCTGACGCCCGGCCACGACAAAACCAAGGCGTTGGCTGGTTCTTCGGACGCGAGGAGCGGCACGGCCAGAGACGGAAAGGCCGCGGCGAACCCGACCGCGGACCCGTCCGGCTGGTAATGGCCCCACCCGACCCGTCGATCGTCCGTATCGACGGTCCGTGGCGCCATCTCGAGGTGCACGCCAACGGCATCCGGTTCCACGTCGTGGAAGCTGAGACCAGGGCCGACGACTCCGCTGAGCCGCTCACCGAGCGGCCGTTGGTCATCCTCCTTCACGGGTTCGGCTCGTTCTGGTGGTCGTGGCGACACCAGCTGCGCGGCCTGCGCAACTCCCGCGTCGTCGCCGTGGACCTGCGCGGATACGGCGGCAGCGACAAACCGCCGCGCGGTTACGACGGCTGGACGCTGGCCGGCGACACCGCAGGCCTCGTCCGGGCTCTCGGCCATCCGTATGCGACGCTGGTCGGCCATGCCGATGGCGGACTTGTCTGCTGGGCAACCTCGGTGCTGCATCCCCGCATGGTCCGCGCGATCGCGGTGATCAGCTCACCGCATCCTGCGGCGCTTCGCTCCGCGGCGCTGACGCGGCGCGATCAAGGACGGGCACTGCTGCCGTGGATGCTGCGTTACCAGGTGCCGATATGGCCGGAGCGCTCGCTGACGCGGCACAACGCAGCCGAGCTGGAGCGGCTGGTGCGCAGTCGCGGCAGCGCGAAATGGACTGCCTCAGAGGACTTTTCCGAGACCATCGCATGTATGCGGCAGGCCATCCAGATCCCGTCGGCAGCTCACTCGGCGCTGGAGTACCAGCGCTGGGCGGTGCGCAGCCAGCTGAAGAGCGAGGGCAGGCGCTTCATGCGGTCGATGAAACGGCCCCTCACCGTGCCGATGTTGCACATCCGCGGCGATGCCGATCCGTACGTGTTGGCCGAGCCGGTCAATCGCACGCAGCAGTACGCTCCGCACGGCCGTTACGTATCCATCGCCGGCGCAGGGCATTTCGCTCACGAAGAGGCGCCGGACGCGGTCAACGAGGAGCTGACGCGTTTCCTGGAACAGCGCTAGGTGACGCAGGTGCCGGTGGGGACCTGCGCGGTATTGCCGATCTTGCCGAGCTGGTGACCGACCTCCCTGGTGGTCAGCACGAAGCCGGTCTCCGCGTCGTCGACCGCGGCGCCGAACACCACGCCGAGAACCTGACCCTGGCGATCGATCATCGGGCCACCCGAGTTGCCCTGTCGCACAGTGCCTCTGATGGTGTACACCTCACGATCGACCGTCTTGGTCTTGTAGATGTCGGGACCCTTGAGCTCGATCGTCTCGCGCACGCGCGCAGGCGTCGCCTGGAAATCGCCGCCGCCGGGATACCCGAGCACCAGTGCGTCGGTTCCGCTCTTGGCCGGCTCCTGTGCGAACGGCAGCGGCGCGGCGGGCAGGCCGGGGACGTCGAGGACCGAGATGTCGGCGTCCGGGTCGTAGGACACCACCGTCGCGTCGAACGTCTGGCCGTCGGACTCGACCGTCACGGTCTCGGCGCCTGCGACGACGTGCGCGTTGGACATCACGCGATTAGGCGCGACGACGAAACCCGTGCCCTCCAAGACTTTTTGGCAGCCGGGCGCGACACCGCGGATCTTGGTGATGCTCGGCCGCACGGCCGCGACGACAGGGTCGTTGATCAGCGCCGCATCGGGGGCGTCGACGTTGGCGATCGGTGTGCGACCGAACGGCTGAAGCACTTCCGGCAGACCGGAAGTGTCCAGCAGCGCCTTGAGACGGTTGGGCACGGCCTTCAGCCACGGCGGGGCCACCGAGTCGACCTGGCTCAGCACCTTCGAACCGCGCACGGCGGCGGCCAGGTTCGGCTGGTTGGTCGACGTCAGCGGCGTCGCAAGCAGATACGCCACCACGGCGACCGCCAACACCATCACGCCGACGCCGATCACCGAGTCGAAGGTGCGCAGCGTGCGGTTGCGGATCGCGCCGCGCACCGCCCGGCCCAGCACCACGCCCGCGATCTCGCCGATGACCACCAGCCCAAGGATCAGGAACAGCGTGACGAAGAGTTGCGTTCGCGTGCCGGTGAAATTCGTGACGATGTGCGGCGCAAGCAGCACTCCGGCGACGGCGCCGAGCACCACGCCGATGAACGACAGCAGCGAGCCAAGCGCGCCCGATCGCCAGCCCGAGATCGCCGCGACGAACGCGACCGCCAGCACGGCCATGTCGAGCCACTGCGAAGACGTCATAGTTGGTCCTCCCGGTCGGTCTCATCATGACCGACAAGGGCCATCGCGTCGTCCAGCTCCCGCACGTCGTCGGTGTTCCAGGGCTCCGCCCACCCCGCCACGTCGAGAATCGCCGAGATCACCTGACCAGTGAACCCCCAGACGAGCATTTCGTTCAGCAGGAAGGCCGGCCCGGCGAGGCGCCGCGTGTTCTCCCTGCGGTACACCATCAACCGATTCTCCGGATTGATGAACGCCCGGACCGGCACCCGCGCCACGACCGCTGTCTCGGATTCGTCGACGACAGCCACCGGGCCGGGATCCGGCGAGTAGGCAAGCACCGGCACGACGTGGAAGCCCGATGGCGGGATGAACAACTTCTCCAGCGTCGCGAGCGGCGCCAACCTGCCGATGTCGATGCCGGTCTCCTCGTTCGCCTCGCGCAGCGCGGTGTGTATCGGACCTTCGTCACCCGGATCGGCTGCCCCGCCGGGGAACGCCGCCTGTCCGGCGTGGTGGCGCAGCGTCGACGCCCGCACGGTGACGAGTAGATCGGCGTCGTCGGGCAGCCCGCCGGTGGGTGAGTCCTGTGGGCCGGAGAAGAGCACGAGGACCGCGGCGTCGCGGCCCGAACCGGTCAGCGCGGCCTTCGCGTTTGCGGCGGTGACGACCGCGAGCAGTTCGGCGGGCACCCGGCGTCGATAGGCCTTCTTGACGGCGTGAGCGTTGTCGACCAGCGGCTTCAGCCAGGCCGGAGCGGCGTCGGGAGTCAGCAGACTCCATTCGCTCTCCGAATTCACCCCGGCACTCCTATCTCTGGATCGACCGCGGCGGCTATTTCCTCGGCACTGGCGAACGAACGCGGCAGGATTTCGGCAACGCTACCGTCCGGCCGCAGCACCACCGTCGCGGGCATCACGTTGGGCACCTGCAGAGCCGCGGCGATCAAACGCCTGCCGTCCTGCAGCGTCGGCAGGTGTACGCCCAGTTCGGCGAGCCGCAGCAGCGCGGCGGTCTCGTTCTCGTCCTGGTGCACCGTCACCACCGTCACCGCCGCACCGGCGCGCCGCTGATACTCGGCCATCGCGGGCAGTTCCTCGGCGCACGGCCCACACCAGTAGGCCCACAGATTGAGCACCACCGCCCGGCCTGCCACTGCCTCGGCGACGTCGACGTCCGCGCCGTTTCCCGCGCACTCGACGGTGATCCCCCGCAGCTTCTGGGGTCCCCGGCCCGGCCCGTTCCCTGGGCACGGGGCCAGCGCGGCGCGGGCGCGTGGTTCGGCGAGCGCTTCGGGGGTGTCGGCGTCGCGGTGTTGGCGTGCGGGCGCCGGACCCGACTCGCCGGTCGAGGTGTCGTGGTCCAGCTGCATCCACAGTCCCGCACCGAGCGCGACGATGACGACGAGCACCACCACGGTCCATCGGGTCGACGAGCTCATGACGCGGGTCGGTCGGCTACAGTCCGGCAAGCGCCAGCAGGTGTTCGGTCTCCGGGCCTTTGACCAGCGGCGCGGCGATGAGCGGATCGGTCGGTCCTGCCCCGAAGGACGGGCAGTCCTTGGCGAGCACGCAAACCCCGCAGGCCGGCTTACGGGCGTGGCACACCCGGCGGCCGTGGAAGATCACGCGGTGGCTGAGCAAGGTCCACTCCTTGCGCTCGATCAGCTCGCCGACCGCGTGCTCGACTTTGACCGGGTCTTCGAGATCGGTCCACCGCCAGCGCCGCACCAGCCTGCCGAAGTGGGTGTCGACGGTGATGCCCGGAATACCGAAGGCGTTGCCGAGGATCACGTTGGCGGTCTTACGACCGACGCCGGGCAGCGTGACGAGCTCGTCGAGAGTGGCGGGCACCTGGCCGTCGAAACGCTCGACGAGCTCCTGACCCAAGCGGATCAGCGAGCTGGCCTTGTTCCGGTAAAAGCCCGTCGGGCGGACCATTTCTTCGAGTTCGGTGCGATCTGCCTGTGCGTAGTCCTTGGCGGTGCGGTATTTCGCGAACAACGCGGGCGTGGTCAGGTTGACGCCCTTGTCGGTGCTTTGCGCCGACAGGATGGTGGCCACCGTGAGCTCCAGCGGATTGGTGAAGTCCAGTTCGCAGTACACGTGCGGAAACGCATGCGTCAGTTCGCGATTCATTCGCCGCGCACGTCGGACCAGGCCGATGTGGGTCTCCGAGTCCCACTTGCGCGCAGACGGCCGCCTCGGCGGCTTTGGCTGCGATTTTTTTCCGGTCGAAGGCTCACCAACAGTCACGGCTGCAAGCGTACTGAGACGGCCGACAATTGATACTGCGGACCGGTGACAATTCGTGATCCCGCCGAGACCTTCGCCGTGTTAACTACCTGCTTGTGTCGTGGTTGCTCGTGGTGTTCATCCCGGGGTTGCTGATGCTGGCCACCTTCGGGCTCCAGCGCCTCGAATCGGGCCTCGACAGCGAGACCTTCTCGGCCACCGACGTCGCCGAATTCCTGGAGCAGGCTCGGGCCGACGACGTCCGCACGCTAGTCCGGGAGGGTATGCCGGAAGCGCTGGACGGGATGCATCGCCGGTTACAGGAACGCGTTTACGAACTCGAGATCGCCAAGCTCTACATCGCCGACGACGAGTGGTCGAATTTGCCCACACCGCGCTATGCCGACAACGTCGCGAATACTGAATTTCAGCAGTCTCCGCATGCCAATCGTGTGTAGCGTGGCTACGCACGAAATGACCAGCCTCTAGACTGATCTCGAACGCGGTTAGAGGTCGGCGCGCCTGTCATATCACTCAACAGCTTAAGAGGGGCAACGTGGACGAGATCCTGGCAAGGGCCGGAATCTTCCAGGGAGTCGAGCCGAGCGCCGTTTCCGCGCTGACGAAGCAACTGCAGCCCGTCGACTTCCCGCGGGGGCACACCGTGTTCGCCGAGGGCGAGCCCGGCGACCGGCTGTTCATCATCATCTCGGGCAAGGTGAAGATCGGCCGCCGGTCTCCGGACGGACGCGAGAACCTGCTCACGATCATGGGGCCGTCGGACATGTTCGGCGAACTGTCGATCTTCGACCCGGGCCCGCGGACGTCGAGCGCCACCACGATCACCGAGGTGCGTGCGGTGTCGATGGACCGCGATGCTCTACGCGCCTGGATCGCCGATCGGCCCGAGATCGCCGAGCAATTGCTGCGCGTCCTGGCCCGCCGCCTGCGTCGCACCAACAACAACCTCGCTGATCTGATCTTCACCGACGTGCCGGGCCGGGTGGCCAAGCAGCTGCTGCAGCTGGCGCAGCGCTTCGGCACCCAGGAGGGTGGCGCGCTGCGAGTGACGCATGACCTCACCCAGGAGGAGATCGCCCAGTTGGTCGGTGCCTCCCGAGAGACGGTCAACAAGGCCCTCGCCGATTTCGCCCACCGCGGCTGGATTCGGCTGGAGGGCAAGAGCGTGCTGATTTCCGACAGCGAGCGGCTGGCCCGCCGCGCCCGTTAGCGATTTCGGCGCGGCTGGTCACGCTGAGCGTCGATTAGCGCGCCGAAATCACGAGGCGCGGAGGTAGTCGAGCTGGGCCTGCACGCTCCATTCCGCGTAATCCCATAGCTTTTCGTCGACGTCGGTGTAGACGTGCTCGACGACCTGACGTGCGGTGGCGTCGTCGCCGAGCGCCCGAAGCGCGCCGCGCACCTGCTCCAACCGTTCCTCGCGGTGCGCCAGGTACATGGCGGTGACGGCCTCGAGGTCGTCGAGATCAGGGCCGTGCCCCGGCAGCACAGCGCGGGGGCCGAGACCCTGCAACCGCTGCAGTGAGTCCAGATACTCGCCGAGAGCGCCGTCCTCGGAGTCGATCACCGTCGTGCCCTGACCGAGCACCGTGTCCGCTGTCAACACGGCGTCGTCGAGTACGAACGATAGGGAGTCGGCGGTATGCCCCGGCGTCGCCATCACCGTGATGCGCAGGCCCGCGGCGTCGATCACCTCGCCGTCGGTCAGCGGGCCGCCGAGACCGCGCAGGAAACCGCTGCCGACCGCGCGGACCACCGCCCCGGTGCGCTCGACGACCTTGTCAATGGCGCCGGTGTGGTCGTCGTGCTTGTGGCTGATCAGCACCAGCGGGATCTTGCCGAGTGCGGCGATGTTGCCGATGTGCTCGTCGTCGTCGGGTCCGGGATCGACGATCACCATCTCGTCGCTGTCCTTGCCGCGCAGCACCCATGTGTTGGTGCCGTCGAGTGTCAACAGTCCCGGGTTGTTGCAGAGCAGCACCAATGCCGTATCGGTCACCGGCCGCAACATCCCGTAGGCGGGATGCCGCACGTCGCTCACGCGACCTCTGCCTGATCGTCGCTCAGCGCGACCTCTGCCGGATCGTCGCTCACGCGACCTCGACGATCAGCTCCACCTCAACCGGCGCGTTCAGCGGCAGCTCGGACACCCCGACCGCGGACCGGGCATGCGCCCCGGCGTCGCCGAAGACCTCGCCGAGAAGGAGCGAAGCGCCGTTGATGACGCTCGGCTGACCGCCGAACCCCGGCGCGGAGGCGACGAAGCCGACCACCTTGACGATGCGGACGATGGAGTCGAGCCCGACGAGCGAATCCACGGCGGCCAGAGCGTTGAGCGCGCAGATCCGCGCCAGCTGCCTGCCCTGCTCCGGAGTGACCTCGCCGCCGACCTTGCCGGTTCGGGCCATCTCACCGGCCACCATCGGCAGCTGTCCTGCTGTGTAGACGAGGTTCCCGGTCTGGACCGCCGGCACGTAGGCGGCGACGGGTTTGACCACGGACGGCAGCTCGATGCCCAGCTCGGACAGCTTTGCCGACCAGCTCATTTCGGTCGCTTCAGATACGCGACGTGCTGCTCGCCGGTCGGTCCGGGCAGCACCGAGACCAGCTCCCAGCCGTCCTCGCCCCACTGATCGAGAATCTGCTTGGTGGCATGGGTCAGCAGCGGGACGGTGGCGTACTCCCAGCGGGTCGGTTCGCTCATGTGGCTGAGCTTATCGGGCGGTGCACGAGGCTTGGCTAGCATGCAGTGATGGCTACCGAAGCGAATGACCGCAGGGGGGTCGGCTGGCCTTCACGCCTGACGAAGGCACGGCTGCACTTCGTCACCGGCAAGGGCGGGACCGGCAAATCGACGATAGCGGCATCGCTGGCCTTGGCGCTGGCCGCGGGCGGCCGGAAGGTGCTCCTGGTCGAAGTCGAAGGGCGCCAAGGCATTGCGCAGCTCTTCGATGTTCCGCCGCTGCCTTACGAGGAGGTCAAGATCGCGACCGCCGACGGCGGCGGCACGGTCAACGCGCTGGCCATCGACATCGAGGCGGCGTTCCTCGAGTACCTGGAGATGTTTTACAACCTCGGGCTGGCAGGCCGCGCCATGCGCCGGATCGGCGCCGTCGAGTTCGCCACGACGATCGCACCCGGCCTGCGCGACGTGCTGCTCACGGGCAAGATCCGCGAGATCGTCACCCGGGCGGAGAAGGGTAAGCACCCCGTCTACGACGCCGTCGTGGTCGACTCGCCCCCGACCGGACGCATCGCCCGCTTCCTTGACGTGACCAAGGCGGTGTCGGATCTGGCCAAGGGCGGCCCGGTGCACTCTCAGGCCGAAAGCGTCGTCAAGGTGCTGCACTCCGACCTGACCGCCATCCATCTGGTCACGCTTCTGGAGGCGCTGCCGATGCAGGAGACGCTCGAAGCGATCGACGAGCTGCAGGCCCTCGAGCTGCCGATCGGCAGCGTGATCGTCAACCGGAACATCCCGGCCTACCTGTCGCCGGACGCTTTGGCCAAGGCGGCCGAGGGTGACGTCGACGCCGACACCGTGCGCGCCGATCTGACCAAGGCGGGAATCACGTTGTCCGACGATGATTTCGCCGGGCTGCTGACGGAAGCGATTCAGCACGCCACCCGCATCACCGCACGCGCTGAGAGCGCCGAGCAGCTCGAGGAGTTAGAGGTGCCGAGGCTCGAACTACCCGCGATACCCGACGGTGTCGACCTCGGCAGCCTCTATGAACTCGCCGAAGCGCTCAACCACCAGGGGGTCAGATGAGCACCACCACACCGCCCGCACTCGATCTGGCGTCGATCCTGCACGATACGTCCAACCGCGTCGTGGTCTGTTGCGGCGCAGGCGGTGTCGGCAAGACCACCACCGCCGCGGCGATGGCGTTACGGGCGGCGGAATACGGCCGCACTGTGGTCGTGCTGACCATCGACCCGGCCAAGCGGCTCGCCCAGGCGCTCGGCATTAAGGACCTCGGGAACACCCCGCAGCGGGTTCCGCTGGCCCCCGAGGTGTCCGGTGAACTGCACGCGATGATGCTCGACATGCGGCGGACGTTCGACGAAATGGTGATCCAGTATTCGGGACCCGAACGCGCACAAGGGATCTTGGACAACCAGTTCTATCAGACCGTGGCGACCTCCTTGGCGGGCACTCAGGAGTACATGGCGATGGAGAAGCTCGGTCAGCTGCTGGCCGAGGACCGGTGGGACCTGGTCGTCGTCGACACGCCGCCGTCGCGCAACGCCCTGGACTTCCTGGACGCACCGAAACGCCTTGGCGGCTTCATGGATAGCAGGCTGTGGAAGCTGCTGCTAGGCCCCGGCCGCGGCATCGGCAAGCTGGTGTCGGGAGCGATGGGGCTGGCCATGCGGGCTTTGTCCACCGTGCTCGGCTCCCAAATGTTGTCCGACGCGGCCGCTTTCGTTCAGTCGTTGGACGCCACCTTCGGCGGTTTCCGCGAAAAGGCCGACCGCACGTACGAGCTGTTGAAGCGGCGCGGCACTCAGTTCGTGGTGGTTTCCGCGGCCGAACCGGACGCGCTGCGCGAAGCCTCGTTCTTCGTCGACCGGCTGTCCGAGGAACACATGCCGCTGGCGGGCCTGATCCTCAACCGGACTCATCCGACATTGACGTCTCTGCATGCCGAGAAGGCCGCTGACGCGGCGGACGTGCTGGCGGCCGAGGATCCCGAGTCATTGACCGCCGCGGTGCTGCGGATTCACGCTGACCGGGCCGGGACGGCCAAGCGGGAGGTCCGGCTGCTGTCGCGGTTCACGGGCGCCAACCCGCACGTGTCGATAGTGGGCGTGCCGTCGCTGCCGTTCGACGTGTCGGATCTCGAGGCGCTGCGCGTGATCGCCGATCAGATCACCGGCGAAGTGGAAGCCGCGTAGGGCGGCTCAGGAAACTTAGACGGCGCTGCGATGTTTGCGTTGGGCGGCGAAGAAGTCAGCCCAGGAAACGACTTCGGGGTGCTGCTTGAGCAGTGCGCGACGCTGACGCTCGGTCATCCCGCCCCAGACGCCGAACTCCACCCGGTTGTCGAGGGCATCGGCGCCGCACTCGAGGATCACCGGGCAGTGCCTGCAGATGACGGCGGCTTTGCGCTGCGCCGCACCGCGGACGAACAATTCGTCGGGGTCGGCCTGCCGGCAACGAGCTTGGGAAACCCACGCGATACGGGCCTCGGCCTCGGCGCCCTGGACCGAACTGGTGGGAAGAGAGGTAGTAGTTGTCCTGCGCGCAACTGGCCTTGTGCTCGACACCAGCGTTTCCCCTTAAGTCCAGCCGCCGTTACTTGACGGCTCAGTCCCTCGGTGTAGAACGCTGATGCGATCTACGCCACATTGCGCAGGTCTTTGTTACCTGAATCGCACTGTAGGTACAAGCTAGGTGGTCACACGCTATTTACGCAACAGTTTGTTTGCCCCTTTTTTGGGACAACCGTCCAGACTCGCCGACGGGGAGCTTCGCAATCTGGACCGTGATCCCGTTTATGCTGGGAATCTTAGGTGCGCGGAGCGAGACCGGGCGCCTATCTGGCTACTCTGTAGGGCATGCCGGAGCGCCCGACGAATCGACCGCCGGCCACGGTCACGGTAATCAAGCTGGCGTGGTGTTGCCTGCTGGCCAGCGTCGTCGCCGCCGGAATGATGTTTCCGGTCGTCGGCGGGTTCGGCCTGATGTCGAACCGGGCCTCGGATGTGGTTGCTAACGGTTCGGCCCAGCTCGTCGAGGGCGAGGTGCCCGGGGTGTCGACGATGGTGGACGCCAAGGGCAACGTCATCGCGTGGCTGTATTCGCAGCGCCGGTTCGAGGTACCGGGTGACCAGATTGCGAACACCATGAAGCTGGCCATTGTCTCGATCGAGGACAAACGGTTTGCCGAGCACAACGGTGTGGATTGGCAGGGCACCCTGACGGGCCTTTCGGGCTACATGTCGGGCAATCTGGACACCCGCGGCGGCTCCACCATCGAGCAGCAGTACGTCAAGAACTACCAACTGTTGGTGATCGCGCAGACCGACGCCGAGAAGCGCGCCGCCGTCGAGACCACCCCGGCCCGCAAACTCCGCGAGATCCGCATGGCGCTGACGCTGGACAAGACCTTCAC
Source organism: Mycobacterium sp. ITM-2016-00318 (assembly GCF_002968285.2). NCBI lineage: Bacteria > Bacillati > Actinomycetota > Actinomycetes > Mycobacteriales > Mycobacteriaceae > Mycobacterium > Mycobacterium sp. ITM-2016-00318. The sequence continues at coordinate 4,974,818 of NZ_CP134400.1, forward strand.
CAAGCCGGACATCCTGACCCGTTATCTGAACCTGGTCTCTTTCGGCAATAACGCCTTCGGCGTTCAGGATGCCGCACAGACCTACTTCGGTATCGACGCCTCGGCGTTGAACTGGCAGCAGTCCGCGCTGCTGGCGGGGATGGTGCAGTCGACCAGCACACTGAACCCCTACACGAATCCCGACGGCGCGCTGGAACGGCGCAACGTCGTTCTCGACACCATGATCGAGAACATGCCGCAGGAGGCCGACGCGCTGCGCGCGGCCAAGCAGGAGCCGCTCGGCATCCTGCCGCAACCGCAGGAGCTACCGCGCGGCTGCATCGCGGCCGGCGACCGCGCGTTCTTCTGCGACTACGTGCTGGACTATCTCGCGCGCGCAGGGATCAGCAAGGAGCAGGTGGCCCGAGGCGGCTACCTGATCAAGACGACGCTCGACCCTGATGTGCAGGCGCCGGTGAAGGGCGCGATCGACGGCATCGCGGCCCCGGACATCTCGGGTATAGCAAGCGTGATGAGCGTGATCAGGCCGGGCAAGGACAACCACGCTGTGCTGGCAATGGCCAGCAACCGGACATACGGCCTGAACCTCGATGCGGGCGAAACCATGCAGCCGCAACCGTTTTCACTCGTCGGCGATGGTGCCGGCTCGGTCTTCAAGGTGTTCACCGTGGCCGCGGCGATGGACATGGGCCTTGGCATCAATGCGCAGCTCGACGTGCCTGGTCAGTTCAACGCCAAGGGACTTGGCAGCAGTGAAACGCCAGGCTGTCCGGCCGCGACCTGGTGCGTCAAGAACGCAGGGGGCTATCGCGGCGCGATGAACGTGACCGATGCGCTGGCCACCTCGCCTAACACAGCGTTCGCCAAGCTCATCTCTCAGATCGGGGTGCAGCGCACGGTGGATATGGCGGTCAAGCTCGGTCTGCGCTCCTACGCACTGCCCGGAACCGCCCGCGACTACGACCCGGAGAGCAACGAAAGCCTCGCCGACTTCGTCAAACGACAGAACCTCGGCTCGTTCACACTCGGCCCGATCGAGGTCAACGCCCTCGAGCTGTCCAACGTCGCAGCGACCCTGGCGTCCGGCGGCGTGTGGTGCCCGCCCGACCCGATCGACCAGGTCTTCGACCGGTCCGGCACCGAGGTGTCGGTGACAACCGAAACCTGTGAGCAGGTGGTTCCCGAAGGGCTGGCCAACACGCTGTCCAACGCGCTGAGCAAAGACGACAAGGGCGCAGGAACGGCTGCTGGTTCAGCCGGATCTGTCGGCTGGGATCTGCCGATGTCCGGCAAGACGGGCACCAGCGAAGCGCACCGCTCCTCGAGCTTCCTCGGCTTCACCAACACCCTGGCGGCCGCCAACTACATCTACGACGACTCCACCGAACCGGGTGAGCTGTGCTCGTTCCCGCTGCGCCAGTGCGGCTCGGGAAACCTGTTCGGCGGCAACGAACCCGCTCGCACGTGGTTCACCGCGATGAAGCCGATCGCCAACAACTTCGGTCCGGTCTCGCTGCCCCCGACGGATCCGCGGTTCGTGGACGGGGCAGCTGGATCGCGGGTGCCGAGTGTCGCAGGCATGAACCAGGACCTGGCGCGGACGCGGCTGAGAGAGGCCGGCTTCCAGGTCGCCGATCAGACCAGCTCAGTCAACAGCGCCTCGTCGGCAGGCGCGGTTGTCGGTACCTCCCCTTCGGGGGCGACAGTGCCGGGCTCGATCATCACCCTCCAGGTCAGCAACGGCATTCCGCCTGCGCCGCCGCCCCCGCCGGCGGGCATTCCGGGTCTGCCGCCGGTCGCGGGCTCGACGGTCGTCGAGATACCGGGCCTGCCGCCGATCACGGTTCCGGTGCTCGGGCCGCCGCCCCCGGCGCCGCCGCCACCTCCCTAGACGGCGCTTGGCAGTAGGCTGCCAAGCATGCCCGCCGCTTCCACCCTGAAGAAATCCGCTGCAGTGGCCGCAGGCACACTCGCGGCCGGTATCGGCTACGCGTCGATCATCGAGCGCAATGCGTTCGTGACGCGCGAGATCACCATGCCGGTGCTGACCCCGGGCTCCACGCCGCTGCGGGTGCTGCACATCAGCGACATTCACATGCGGCCGAACCAGCGGCGAAAGCAGGCGTGGCTGCGCGAGCTGGCGGGGCTGCAGCCCGATCTGGTGGTCAACACCGGTGACAACCTGGCCCACCCGAAGGCGGTGCCCGCCGTCGTGCAGACGCTGGGTGACCTGCTCTCGGTGCCGGGCATTTTCGTGTTCGGCAGCAATGACTACTTCGCACCTCGGCTGAAGAACCCGGCCAACTACCTGACCAAGCCGTCGCATCGGGCGCACGGGGAACCGCTGCCGTGGCAGGACCTGCGGGCCGCGTTCACCGAGCGCGGCTGGCTCGACATGACCCACACGCGCCGCGACGTCGAGGTGGCCGGGCTGCGGATCGCCGCCGCGGGCGTCGACGACCCGCACCTCAAGCGCGACCGCTACGAGACCATCGCGGGGCCCGCCGATCCGACCGCCAACCTTCGGCTCGGCATCACTCATTCGCCCGAACCACGGGTGCTCGACCGCTTCGCCTCCGACGGCTACCAGCTGGTGATGGCGGGTCACACCCACGGCGGCCAGCTCTGCCTGCCGTTCTACGGCGCCGTCGTCACCAACTGCGATCTCGACCGGTCGCGCGCCAAGGGCGCCTCGCGCTGGGGCGCCAACACGGCGTTGCACGTCTCGGCGGGCATCGGCACATCGCCCTTCGCTCCGCTGCGGTTCTGTTGCAGGCCGGAGGCGACGCTGCTGACCCTCGTGGCGGCCCCGACCGGGGGGCGTGACGCCGGGACTCGGGTGGGGCAGTCCCATCCGACCGCTTCGGTGCGGTGACTGACGCGCCGACGAGCGCGACTCGTAGCCGGCCACGCGAGTGGGCGGACAACGCCGTCCGGCTGATCGAGGCTGACGCCAGGCGCAGCGCCGACACGCATTTGCTTCGCTATCCTCTCCCGTCCGCCTGGTGCGACGGCATCGACATCGAGCTGTACCTGAAGGACGAATCCACCCACATCACCGGCAGCCTCAAACACCGGCTCGCGCGGTCACTGTTCCTCTACGCGCTGTGCAACGGATGGATCGGCGAGACCACCACCGTGATCGAGGCGTCGTCGGGTTCCACAGCGGTGTCCGAGGCGTACTTCGCTGCACTGCTCGGTCTGCCGTTCATCGCGGTGATGCCAGCGTCGACGAGCGCATCGAAGATCAAGCTGATCGAATCGCAAGGTGGCCGTTGCCATTTCGTCGCAGAGTCCTCACAGGTGTACGCCGAGGCAGAGCGGTTGGCCGAGGAGACCGGCGGGCACTACCTCGACCAGTTCACCAACGCCGAGCGGGCCACCGACTGGCGCGGCAACAACAACATCGCCGAATCGATCTATGTGCAAATGGGCCACGAGGCCCATCCGATCCCGGAGTGGATCGTCGTCGGTGCCGGCACCGGCGGAACCAGTGCGACCATCGGCCGCTTCATTCGGTACCGCCGCTTCGCCACCCGGCTGTGCGTCGTCGACCCGGAAAATTCGGCGTTCTTCCCCGCATACGCCCAGGGCCGCGGCGACGTCGTCACCGGTATGTCGTCGCGGATCGAGGGGATCGGGAGGCCACGTGTCGAGCCGTCGTTTCTGCCCGATGTGGTCGATCGAATGCTGACCGTGCCCGACGCCGCATCGATCGCGGCGTCACGCCACGTCAGCCTGGTATTGGGGCGTCGCGTCGGGCCGTCGACGGGCACCAACCTCTGGGGCGCGTTTCGCCTGCTCGCCGAGATGGTCGCCGAGGGGCGCAGCGGTTCTGTCGTCACGCTGATCGCCGACAGCGGTGACCGCTATACCGACACCTACTTCAGCGACCAGTGGCTGGACAGCGCCGGGCTTGACACGTCAGCGGCGGCCGAGGTGCTCGTGGAATTCGAGCGATCCGGCTGCTGGCCGTGAGCATCGTCGTCCCGAATGAGGGGGCCGTCGGAGGTGAGGAAGAGCCACAGCGCGGCCAAGACGAAGAAACCAATGTAGATGGACGCTCCCAACCCGGTCATCTCGCGCCTCGCCTCATCCGATCTGCCGATAAGCGGCTCACTGCCGTCATTGTGCATAACAACACCGACAGTTCAGATCCATCCCTCGGCGTGGCGTGACCTGCATCGCTGAATCGTGACGCGGCGCCCGCCCCGGGGTCGTTATCGATTTGGCGGCGAACCTGGCGGGTGCGATACGCTGTCGTGGCTTCACGCGGGGTGTGGCGCAGCTTGGTAGCGCGCTTCGTTCGGGACGAAGAGGTCGTGGGTTCGAATCCCGCCACCCCGACTCGCGTAAGGTCTGGCAGTGGCCCTGATTCGGATAGTCCCGGTCGGGTCCGCTTGCGTACCGGGTACGTTTTTGTTGCTGGTCGATCGATGTGACTGACTGCGGTCTAACTCGCGGTGATCAGCGACGGCACTTCGAGAGCGGTTGCACGAGCGTGGTCGAGTACGTCGGCGAGGGCGTGTTTCGCGGGATGTCGTCACCGAGCGAGTCGCGAGCGGGATTGAATACGCGTCGGGTCATCGTTGCGGCAAGACTTCTTACTCGCGCTTCTTGTCCCCGCCGCCTTGGTTGCCCTCGTTTCCGTTACCGCCGCCTTCGTTTCCGTTACCGCCCCCCTCTTCTTTCTTCTTTTCTTCTTTCTTCTCTTCGTCTTTCTTCTCGTCCTTCGGCGCTTCGGGTTGCTCGAGCACCGGAGCAACCGACGGCGGCGGAGGCGGAGGTGGGGGCGTGCTAACCGGTGTGCTTGCGCTGACCGGTTCGGTGACGCGAGACGACGATGACGGGTCGGTCGCGAGGGCAAGGCCGCTCACAAGCAAGGCGAACAGCGCGCCTGCCGCTGCGAGCAATTTCTGGTTGCGGCTGAGCGAGCGCCTTCGGCGGGGAGGCACATAGAAGTCTGCGTACGGCGATACGAACGTGCCTGGTCCACCGATGGGCACTGGCTGTTCGAGGATTTTGGTCGCTGGGCGCGGCGCTGCTGCCGGAGCGGCACCGGCGAAGAGCGCGCTACGGTCGCCTGCCAGCGCAGCTCGCATCTGCTCGGCGCTGAGGAACCGTTGCTGCTTGTCGGGCGTCATCGCCCGGTCAATCACCCCAGCCAGCAGCGGGTCGATGTCAGGGCGGGCTGCGGCCACACTGGGCGGCGGAGCATTCATGACAGCATGGGCGAGGCTCGCTGGGTTGTCTTGCGGGAACGCTCGAAGCCCGGTCAGCGCCTCGTAACCCACGACGCCGACGGCGTAAAGGTCGTCAGCGACGGACGCCGGTGCCCCGGCGATGCGCTCAGGGCTCATGTAGGCCATCGTCCCGATGATCTGTCCGGTCATCGTCTGCGCTGCGCCGGCGGTCTTCGCGATACCGAAGTCGGCGACCTTCATGGTGGTGCCGTCCGATGACACCAAGACGTTGGCCGGTTTGATGTCGCGATGCAGTACCCCAGCGGAGTGGGCCACGGTAAGCGCGGCGAGCATATCGTCGAGGACCCGCTGCACGCGCTGTGGCGGAAGCGGCCCTTGCGCGATGTGGTCGTGCAGGGTATCTCCGGGGAGGCGTTCCATGATGATGAACGGCTTGCCGTCGTCGTCTCCGCAGTCGTACACGCTGACGATGTTGGGATGGCTCAGCGCGGCTGCGGAACGCGCCTCGTCCTCGAAACGCCGACGTATGTCGGGCTGAACGTTGAGTGCGGGATGCAGCAGCTTTATCGCGACAGGCCGGTTGAGCCGGGTGTCCCAGCCGTCGCGGACTTCCGCCATGCCGCCACACCCGAGGACCCCTCGGAGCTCGTAGCGGGCCGCGAGCATTTCTTGCCCGGACATTGCCATAACGTAGCCTGCATCACTTCGGCGTAAACCCAGCGACTCTGGTAAGTCACCGGAACCGGAGCGTGCTAGTGCCAGCCCTCAGGCAAATGACCCCAGGGCACAGCGTTTTGCCAATTGGGTACATTGCCCCAGCCGGGGAGCTCTCCCCATCCCGGGCCGGGGGTACCAGGATTCCAGAAGCAGTTATTGCCAGACTCGCATTTCCACGGATCCGCCGCTGCCGCCCCTGCAGCAGCCGTAGCGCCAACGAACAATGCGCTGAGAGTGACCGCGCCAGCGGCCAAAGCTGCTGTCATTCGGTTCATGCCTTGATTATCGCCCCTACCCCGCCGAAGCGTTATCGGTCCGCTCCCATTCGGCGCTAACTGCACGTCACGCCGTTTCAGTGTCCACCCATTCGCCTCTGTTGCGCCATGACGTCTCCACTAGCTGAGGTTGCCACCCTGAACCCATAGGCGAAATGCGGGGTCCGCTGCCCACACTGAGGCGGCCCACCTCAATCTTGCGCCCAAACGGTCCTCGCTCAAGCATGTACCGGTCATAACATCGCCAACACTCGAAGTTCGTATCCTCATTCAAGACGTGCTGTCGCGCATCACAACGCGGGCATACGACCGTGATCCGCCCATGCGGTGCACGACGCTCGCGCGGGCGACCTGCCGCCGCCGCGAATCCGACTCCGAGCGGCCCGAGGAATAGCAGCGTCACAACCGCAAATTGCACTGAGCGCCCCTTTGGGGCACAGATAGCCGCACCGATTGCGCAACTCCACCAAATCACGACGACCGCAGCCGCGACAGGGAGGAACTCCGGCACAACAACTTCGAATCGCTCGTTCACGGCATTCCTTTAACCGCCGAGCTAGGGCGACAGGTCGTCCCAGCCATGTACTCGCGACCCCCGGCAGTGCTCTACCCTTTTGGGTCCAGCCGAAACGCTGGGTTAGCGCAGACCCCTATCCGACCATCTCGAAACTCGAGATTTGAGGGTGTCCATCCAGAGTGGTTGAACGGTCGCCCCAAGGCGCTAGACGGATCGAAGCCGCGCTCGCACAGCGGATGCACGCTACCGGTAGTCGGCCACAACAATCGCCGCCACCCTTGGCGTAAGCCGTGCAACGATCAATCGCATTCTCGCAGAAGCGGATATGCCGATTAGCCAATCGGGGAGCGAAGCGGGCACCTCAGGTGGGTTCGTACTCCCGCAGGACGGGTGAGCCGTTGCGGTCCTTGGGGATCGGAATGAAGGCGTGGTGCGTCGTGGGGTCGAGAGCCAGTGAGTGCGCCCCGTCCGCGAGGAAAGCAGAGCCACGAGCCGTAAGGTGGCCGTGGTCCTGATCGAAGATGCTGACCCAACCGCTTTCCGCAGCGACGTAGACCCGGTTGGCGCCGGAATCGAAACGCCAGCACGTCGGGCGTTTCGCCTACTCCGTGATGATCAACGACATTTCGGTTGGCCAGGTCAACTGTGACCATGGTGGCGTTGGCTTCACATCCGACAAACATCACCTGGCCGGTGACATCGAGAGCCTGCCCGTGCGGGTGCTCGCAGCCTGGTGTGGGAATGCGTTCCGTCACAGCGAAACTGACGGGATCGATGACGGCCAACTCGTTGCGGCCTTGCACTGCGACCACCATCCGGTCGGTATACGGGTCGTAGACGACGTTTCCCACCTCACCGCCCAGTGGAACGGTGGCGCGTACTGCGCCGCTTTCGGCGTCGATCACCGTTTCGGTGCCCGCACTCTCGTTAGTCGTCCATACCGCGCGCCTGACCGGGTCGTAGGCCAGTCCGTCTGCATAGGTGTCTGTGGGGGCGCGGAACACGACTTGACCGGAGTCTTCATCGATAGCGACCAACTGGTTGTCTCCGGTCGCGGTCGCATAGACCCGATGCTTGTCCGGAACCACGATCACGCCATGGACGTCAGGCAGATTCGGCACCGTCCGTCCGCACCACAGCGTGCGCCCGCACATCAACGTCGATAAGTTCACCGGCACCCATATGCGCGATGAATAGCCGACCCCGCTCGTCATCCAGTGCGGTGTAGTCGAACCGAATGGGACCACCACTGAGTGCCATCTCTGATACCTGTCGCAGCGGTAACTCAGCCGACTGCTGCGGCGACGTGCTGCACCCCACGACGGTGGTGGTCAACGCCGCCCCAGCCAGCAGCCGTTTCGACCATCGCACCGCCGTCACCCTTCGCTGACACATGCGCACGCTTCGAAACTGCGCTGGTGCCGACGCTACGCGCGAGCACGCATCAGCCGGCGTGTTGCCCTCACATGTCAAGGTCACCTATTATCTGCGTATGAATGCAGATAGGGGAACTTGGAATCGACGGCTCTCCGACGACCAGGTCGACCTGGTCGTCGAAGTATTTCGGATGCTGGCCGATGCCACGCGTGTCCAGGTGCTGTGGGCACTTGTGAGCCGAGAGATGTCGGTGAATGACTTGGCGACCCATATCGGGAAGCCCGCCCCCTCGGTTTCTCAGCACCTGGCGAAGCTGAGGATGGCGCGGCTTGTGCGCACCCGCCGCGACGGCACCACCATCTTCTACAGCCTCGACAACGACCACATCGGGCAACTGGTCACCGACGCGGTCTTCAACGCGGAGCACGCGGGACCGGGTGTGCCCGGCCATCATCGCGACACCGCCGAACTCGCGACCCTGCACCCCGACACCATCGACGCCAAGCCAACCGCGGCCCGACCGAAGGGCCGCGGAGCGTGACCCACGAGGCGCACCCCGACACCCCAGCAGACGGACACCACCGCGCCGCGGGCCACAGTCACGACCACGGTCACGGACACAGCCACGGCGGGCGCGCCGGCAAGGTCGGTGCCGCGCTGCGGGAGGTGTTCGCCCCGCATAGCCATGACGCCTCCGACAGCATCGACGGCGCACTGGAGTCCAGTGCGGCTGGTATCCGGGCGGTGAAGATCAGTCTGCTCGCCCTCGGTGTCACCTCGATTGCTCAGTTGGTGATCGTGCTCATCTCAGGATCGGTGGCGCTACTGGCAGACACCATCCACAACTTCTCCGACGCCTTGACCGCCATCCCGTTGTGGGTTGCCTTCGCGCTCGGCACCAAGGCCGCCACCCGGCGCTACACCTACGGCTTCGGTCGTGCCGAAGACATCGCGGGACTGTTCGTGATCGCGATGATCACCCTGTCGGCCATCATTGCCGGCATCGAATCAATCCGCCGTCTCATCAATCCGGTCCCCATCGAGCATGTCGGCTGGGTAGCCGCAGCCGGACTGGTCGGTTTCATCGGCAACGAACTCGTCGCCATCTACCGCATCCGCGTCGGGCGTCGCATCGGCTCAGCCGCCCTCGTCGCCGACGGATTACACGCTCGCACCGACGGATTCACATCGCTGGCCGTCCTGTTCGGAGCCGCTGGCGCCGCCTTGGGCATCCCCCTGGCCGACCCACTCATCGGACTGCTCATCACTGTGGCCATCCTCGCCGTCCTGCGCACTGCAGTTCGCGACATCTTCCGTCGCCTCATGGACGGCGTTGACCCCGCCCTCGTCGACACCGCCGAAGCTGCACTGGCCGCCGAACCCGGCGTCACCGATGTCCGCAGCGTGAAGATGCGCTGGATCGGCCACCGCCTACACGCCGACGCCGAGCTCGACATCGACCCGGCCACGAGCCTCACCGACGCGCACCGCATCGCCCACGAAGCCGAGCACACCCTGACGCACGCTGTCCCGAAGCTGTCGTCTGCACTCGTACACGCCTACCCAGCGACAATCCCGGACCATTGTTGACCGCGCCGATAGCGTCGCCCTCGCACGGCTCACAAGTCGCCGACGGATTGTGGGCAGCGCACGTCCGCGTCATCAAGCCGAGAGGCGCCTCATTCTGATTGTTTGATGCGCTACGAATCGGGAATCATCAACAGCGTGACGTTGGCATCACCCAGACTCGAACCTGCCCTGCCGTGGGCCGCAGGGCCGCTGTCGTCGACCGTCCTCGGTCTGCTGGCCTGCCGCCCGCCGCAGCGCTCGTTCACCCCTGTCGCGGTGCCGATCAGCGAGGCGGATCCCTACGGACTCGACCTGCATCTGGCGCTCTACGTCTGCTACGAGCTGCACTACCGCGGGTTCGCCGGGGTTGATCCGCGCTGGGAGTGGAATCCGGTCCTTCTCGCGGTCCGCGGCCAGCTCGAGGATGTGTTCCTCGATGCGGTGCGGCGCGACGTCGGCGACATCGACACCGCTGAGCGCGCCTCGGCGGAGATGGACGCGCTGTGCGTCGAGCCAGCCGACGGCACGGGCCCGTCGTATTTCCTGCGCGACAACGGCACATGGGACCAGATGCGGGAGTACTTCGTGCACCGCTCGCTGTATCACCTCAAAGAGGGAGATCCCCACGCGTTCGCGATCCCGCGGTTGACGGGCCAGGCCAAGGCCTCGTTTGTCGCGATCGAGTTCGACGAGTTCGGTGGCGGCCACGGCAGCCGGGTGCATCAGCAGCTGTTCGCCGACCTGATGGATGCCGCCGATCTGGACTCTTCGTACCTGGCGTACCTCGACGCCGTTCCCGCCGAGTCGCTTGCCGTGGTGAACCTGATGTCGATGTTCGGCTTGCACCGCGACCTACGGGGCGCCGCGATCGGCGACTTCGCTTCGACCGAGATCACCTCGTCGCCGGGTTCCCGCCGGATCGTCGACGCGCTGCGCCGGATGGGTGCGCCCGAGCCATGTGTGCGCTTCTACGCCGAACACATCGAGGCCGACGCCGTGCACGAGCAGATCGTCCGTACCGACGTCGTCGGCGACATGGTCACCAACGAGCCCCACCTCGACAGCGATGTCGTGTTCGGGATCAGGGCGAAGGATCTGGTGGAGGAACGTCTGGCCGCTCACATGTTGGGGTGCTGGGCGGAGGGACGGTCGTCGCTACGCAGGCCGCTGAGCTGACGGAGGCGCGCTGCGCTGACGCTTGCGGTGGCTCGTGTCGCACAGTGGGTAGTTCTTCGAGCGCTTGCACGCGCAGATCGCCACCATGAAACGATCCGATTCGACGACGCTGCCGTCGGGCATCTCGATGCGTACCGGGCCCTGCACCATGACGGGGCCGGACGGAACAACCCGCACGGTGCGAACATCGGGATCGCTCATGCTTTGTCCGCTCTGATGACGACCAGCTCCTCCTCGCGGCGACCCGCCTCGAGCCGTCCCGTGTCTTCCAGCCACTGCGCGCGTGCTGATAACACCGGCCCGAACGGAATCCACTCCCAGGCAAGGATTTCGGCGTCCAGTCCGCAACTTGCGAGTGCAGCCAACGTCTTGCGGGGCTCGGCGAACTCGGATTGCACCAACAGCATCGTGCCCCCGTCGGCGAGCAGGCTCCGCATGGACGCGCACAGCGGGTCGAGCACCATTCGTCCGTCGTACCCGGCGTCCCAGGCTTGTGCCGGTCCGACGTGCGACGGCACATCGGGTTCGTCGATGTTCGGGTCGTGCGGGACGTAGGGCGGATTGCAGACAACGAGGTCGTACGGACCGAACTCTGCCGCGCGCGCCCATGAGCCGAGATGCACATTTACATCGACGCCCGCTGCCAGCACCTGCTGGCGCGCGAAACGCACTGCGCGTGGGCTGATGTCGAACGCCGCCACCTGCGCCGCACCCTGCTCGGCTGCCGCGACGGCGACGACTCCGCTGCCCGTGCACAGATCCGCGACGCGGCGCCCGCATGCCAGCCCCGTCTTGTCCATGACTTCGATGAGCAGCTGAGAGTCTTCCTGAGGCGGGTAGACACCGTCGGCGACGACTGCTTCGTCCCAGTCGTTGTAAGCAGTGGTCAACTTCGGCCTTTCGAACGTGATCGATAGTGGTCAGGCCTTGAATTAATGCCCGATATCGACTTTGTTAAACCAGGGCTACGGGTTTGCTCAGGCGACGGCGGGGCAAACAGGAACCGTGCAGATTTCCGATATCGCCGCGCTGCCGGTGCGCCTGGGCTCCGCTGTTCGCAACCGTCGGCTGTTTCATCCCGTCGGCGTGCTCGCCGAAGGCACCCTCGAACGGCTCGCCCCGCCCGGCGAGGGTCTGCCGATGACGTCCGGCGACGTGATCGGTCGGGTGTCGAAGGCGATCGGCCTACCGGGAGCGGTCCCCGACATCGCGGGCCTGGCGTGGCGGATGCAGCCCGACGGGTCGACTCCCTGGGACGTGCTGCTGGCATCGACCGTGCGGGGGCGTCTGCTGCTGGCACCGGCAGTCACATGGACGGGCACAGTGTTCTCCAGCCTGATGCCGTTCGGCCACGAGGGCGGCGTGTGGTGGATCCGTGCCCGCCTCACGACGGCAATCGAGGTGCCCGGACTTCCGCTCGATGCCATTCGGAGTCATCTTCGTTCGACTGGCGTCGAATTCGTGATCGAGCAGGCGGCCGGCACCGGAGAATTCCTGCCGCTGGCACGCCTGGCCCTCCACCGCCCGCACATGCAGGACATCGCGTTCGATCCGGTTATCAACACCGACCCGGCCGTACACCCTCTGCCGCAGTGGCTGACCGACTTCCGCCGCGCCGCCTACCGACGCAGCCGCCAAGGCCGCGACGCCGAGTAGGCGTCACGCTGTCGGTTCTTCGCCGCCCTCTGCGACGTCAGGCGCGTTCTCCCGAGTAGCCATACCGCCGTCGTCACCCTGGTCGGTCGGACCGGGCCTGCCGCCCTTCTTGTCGTCGCCCTTCTCGTCATCGTAGATTCCGCTTCCGCGAGTCATGACACCCTCCTTCGTCCCTTCCGGAGCTACCCGGGACGGTGTCGTTTCAACCGCATCGCCGGGGGTATGTGCTGCGCACCCTCAATCCAGCGGAAGGCAACGACATGGACGCTTTGACGTTCTTGCGAGAGGACCACAAGAGCGTGCTCGGCATGCTTGAAGTGCTCGACGGCGCACCGTCTGGCTCCGGCGCCCAGGAGAGCGGCTTGGAGACCATGGTGACCAATCTGATCATCGCCGAGTCCCAGCATGAGGCCATCGAAGAGCAGTTCTTCTGGCCGGCAGTACGCAAGGCGCTGGAAAACGGTGACGCGCTTGCCGACGAAGCGATCGCTCAGGAGCAAGCTGGGAAGAAACTGCTGCAGCGACTCGAGGACGGCAAGCCAGGCGACGCCGACTACCACGACGCTCTTCAGGAATTCGTCAAGCTCGGCCGCGAACACATCCTCTATGAGCAGGAGGTGGTTTGGCCGGTGTTCGAAGCCGCGGTCGAGCAAGCGGAACGAGAGAAGATCGGCGAGAAGCTCGAAGTGGCAAAGAAGGTCGCGCCCACCCGGCCGCATCCGGACACCCCGCCCAATGCAACGGTGCAGAAGACGATGGGCACTGGCGCTGCGATGCTAGATCACGCCCGTGACATCGTCAGTGGTCGGGAATCGGACAATCCCCCGGACCCGCAAGTGAAGTGATGACATGAAGAAGGCCGGCGCCTGTTACGGCGCCGGCCTTCTATCACGCACGATTACGTTGTCGGCGTGTGCTGTTCGTGGGTAAATGGCTTCCCGCCCTTTACGGACGGCTCGCCGGCTGGGTTCTGCTTGGCACCCTTGTTCTCTCGGAGCTTGGTGCCAAGCCACTCTTCCTCAGGCTTGTTCACGTACTTCCATTTCATGCCCTCCGGCCACGGGCCCTGCCCCTGGTTCCACGGCCCACGCACCGACCGGCCGCCGCCATTGGACATGTTGAATGCGACGTTCTGGAACCGGTCGTCACCAGGAAGCTGGCCGGGCGGGAAGTTCACCGGCAACTCGTTGAGTGCGGCGGTGAACTGCTGATAGTGAGCTATTTCCCTGGTCATCAAAAAGGTCAACGTGTCTTGGACGCCAGGATCATCAGTGAACTGCTTGAGGTACTCGTACACAACCTTGGCACGCGACTCCGCCGCAAGATTGTTTCGCAGATCGACTGTCGGGTCTCCGTTCGCGTCGATGAAGGCACCTGTCCAGTTGTTACCGGCCGAATCCTTGGCATCCGGCCCCCCGCCGCTCAGCACGAAGAACAGAGGGTTCACCGCGACCTGGTGGATGGCTTGCTCACGGTCGTCTGCGTTCGCCACGGCCGGCATCCAGTCGCACCGCTCGTTGGCCATCTTCAAGTCGTCATTCAATCCGTCGAGCAGCATGGTGATGGTGGCACCCACCATTTCGAGGTGACTGAGTTCCTCCGTCGCGATATCCATGAACAGGTCATACATCTTGGGATTCTTCTGGCGAAGTACGAATGCTTGAATGAAGTACTGCAGCGCCGCCGTCAGTTCGCCATTGGCACCACCGAATTGCTCCATCAGCAAGGAGGCGAACCGCGGATCCGGCTTCTCCACGCGTACTTCGAATTGAAGGTCTTTGTTGTGGACGAACATATGCGCCTCCGGGCTGTCGATGTTGAGCAGATCGCCGCGAGTACCCGCGTTTGGCGGCGCCAAACAAGTCGGCTATGCAGCCCTGCGCAGCTTCTCGAGCAGCGGCTCGGCCGCCTCCTTAAAGAAGAGCTCCTGCGCGCCGCCGCCAACCTGAACCAGCGCGATATCGGTGAAGCCGGCTTCCCAGTACTTGCTGACGGCCTCGACGATCGCGTCCAGATCCGGTCCGCACGGAATGGACTGCGCCACATCGTCGGGCTTGACGAACTGCGTCGCTCCGTCGAACCCGGCCGTCGTCGGCAGATCGGAGTTCACCGCCCAGCCGCCTGCGAACCACCGGAATTGTTCATGGGCGCGCGCGACTGCGGCGTCGCGATCGGGATCCCAGCAGATCGGTATCTGGCCGATCACACGGACGCCGCCCGGCAGGCCGGTTGCCCGGCGCGCGTCGTGCCAGGAATCGACCAGGTCCTTGTTCGGCTCGACGGCGATCAGGTGATCGGCCAACGGTGCAAAGGTCTCGACCGACCGATCTCCGGAGACCGCCGCCGCGATCGGGACAGGGATCTCCGGCACGTCCCATATCCTGGCGGAGTCGACCTCGAAGTGCTCGCCTTTCCAGTCCACGAGTTCACCCGTCCACAGTTCGCGGATGATCTGAATCGCTTCCCTGAGCATCTCGTGCCTGCGCGCGACCGTCGGCCACCGCTGTCCCACGACGTGCTCGTTGAGGTTCTCGCCGCTGCCGACACCGAGGGTGAACCGGCCGTCGGCCAGAATCTGCAGAGTGGCGGCCTTCTGCGCTACGACGGCGGGGTGGTAGCGAAAAGTCGGACAGGTGACGTACGTCATCAGCTCCACGCGTTCGGTGGCGTGCGCTACCGCGCCGAGCACCGTCCACGCGTACGGCGCGTGGCCCTGTGCTGCCAGCCACGGGAAATAATGGTCGCTGGACACTTCGAAGTCGAATCCGGCGCGCTCCGCCGAAACGGCATAGCGGACAAGGTCTTTCGGGCCGCTCTGCTCGGTCATCAGGGTGTAACCAAAACGCGTCATGACACCGGGTTACCCGGGTGGTCGACGCCGAAACGGCTACAGCCGGGCTTTGACCACCGCCGAAAGTCGCGCTCCGTCGGCCTTGCCGCCCGCGATCGCGGTCGCGGCCTTCATCACCTGGCCCATCTGCCTCATGCCGGGTGCTTCACCGTTCTTCTCGGCGACCTCGGCGATAGCTGTGTCGACCACGTCGGCCAGTTCCGCCTCGGTCAGCGGCGTCGGCAGATACTCGTCGATGATGCGGGCTTCGGCGTGCTCGTTGGCCGCGAGCTCACCGCGGCCGTTCTGCGTGTAGATCTCCGCCGATTCGCCGCGCTTCTTGGCTTCCCTCGCCAGTACTTTCAGCACATCGGCGTCGGACAGTTCGCGCGACTCCTTGCCCGAGACCTCCTCAGCCTGAATGGCAGACAGCAGCATCCGCAGCGTTGCGGTGCGCAGTTTGTCCTGCGACTTCATGGATGCCGTCAGATCTGTACGCAGCCGGTCCTTGAGTTCCGCCATGTGTGCAAACCTACGCCGTCTGCCGATCGTCCTCGCCGACGAACCGCGCGTCGACAGCGGCCGACACCTCGATGTCCTCGGGTATCAGCTCGATGTCGGACTCGCCGCCCGATGCGGCTGCCACCCGCATGAAGGCCGGACCTCCGCCGCTCTCGGGATGAAATGCGCCCAACATGCCGGCATCGGCGATGGCGAGTGGGCGGATCGTGCCGAGACCGAGCGCCTCGGCGTACTCGCGCGCCTTGGCGACCGCGTGCTCGACGGCCCTGATGCGGGCCTGGCGCTGCAATTCCTTGCGTCGTTTCGACGTCAGTGCCCACTCGATGTGGGATATCCGGAACCCCTGCGTGTTCGCGACGTGACTGCCGACCCATCGCGACAGCGACGCGAAGTCGCGAAATTTCACCTCGACCCCGACGCTCGCATGATGAACCAGCGGAAGTTGGATCCCGTCCTTGTTCCACGGCCGGTTCGACCACGTCCGCAGTTGTTCGGCCGACCACCACGTCACCGGGCCGTGGTCACCGGTCTTCAACGGGGTGACGGTCGCCTTCACCGACTCCAGGTCGCGCGCCACGCGGTCGTAGACGGGTTCCATAGCCGGCCCCGCGAAGGCGATGGTCGCGTGCACGGTTGCGCGTTCGGGCGCCTGGAATGTACTGAACGTCCCTCGCACGGTGATTTCGGTGGCCATTCGGTCACCGTAGCGCCGGCCGTGCGCCGCCGGTCACATTGTCAATCTTCCCGGTGATCGACAGGATGGTGGCCATGAGCAACCCCGGATACCCGCCGCCCGGGTATCAGGGCTACCCGCCGCCCGGGTATCAGGCGTACCCGCCGCCCGGGTATCAGGGCTACCCGCCGCCCGGGTATCAGGCGTACCCACCCCCCGGCTATCCCGGCTATCCGCCGCCTGCCTACGGCGCCCTCCCGCCGGTGCCGCACGCAATCAACCCCGGCGTCATCCCGCTGCGGCCGTTGGCTTTGACCGACATCCTCAACGGAGCGTTCTCCTATATCCGGACCAACCCGAAGGCGACGCTCGGGCTGACGACCGTCGTCGTGGTGATCGCTCAACTCATCGGTTTGGTTCTGCAAATCGGGCCGTTGGCCGCGATGGGAGAGCTCGGTGCGTTGCGCGGTGAGGACGCCTCCACCGCCGCGGAACTCGGTTCATCAGCGTCGGGGCTCGCCAGCGCGATCACCACGCTGCTGTCCGGCATCGTGCTCAGCGGCATGCTGACGGTCATCATCGGCCGGGCGGTGTTCGGTGCGAGCATCACAATCGGGGAAGCATGGCAGCGGGTACGCGGACGATTCCTGCCCCTCATCGGCTACACCCTGTTGTGGCTTCTCGCCGTGGCCGTTCCCGTGTTCGTCGTCGTCTTCGTCATCGCAGTCCTGGCTTCGGTCAGCGGCGTAGCCGCGTTCATCGTGGCATTTCCGCTGGTAATCGGCTTGATTGCGCTGCTGATCTACCTCTGGACGGTGCTGAGTTTCGCCGCCCCGCTGATCGTGCTGGAGCGCCTCGGCGTCTTCCCGGCAATCAAACGGTCGATCAGGCTGGTGAAGGGTGACTTCTGGCGCGTGCTCGGGATCCGGCTGCTGGCCACGCTCGTTGCGGGCGTCGTGGCG
The DNA here is from genome assembly GCF_002968285.2 of Mycobacterium sp. ITM-2016-00318. NCBI lineage: Bacteria > Bacillati > Actinomycetota > Actinomycetes > Mycobacteriales > Mycobacteriaceae > Mycobacterium > Mycobacterium sp. ITM-2016-00318. The sequence continues at coordinate 4,992,296 of NZ_CP134400.1, forward strand.
GTCGCGGTGTCGATACCCTTCAGCTTGGGCGGCCAACTCCTGCTGCTCGGTGGGGAGTCCACTACGACGACCCTGATCGCACTGGTGCTCGTGGCCATCGGTGGAGCTGTCGGGCAGATCATCACGGCGCCGTTCAGCGCGGGCGCGGTGGTGCTGCTCTACACCGACCGGCGGATGCGGGCCGAGGCGTTCGACCTGGTACTCCAGACGGGCGCGGCGTACGCCGCGCCGGGGGCGCCGCCCGACTCCACCGACCACTTGTGGCTCACCCGGCAGTATTGACGTGCCCGCCCTCGACATCGACCGGGATGCCGCGCACGACGCGGCCCAGCGTGAGCTCGCCAAGCCGATCTACCCCAAAGCATCTCTGACCGAACGCTTTACCGACTGGCTCCAGGACCTGCTCTACCGCATCGCCAAGGAGGGGTCGCAACTTCCTGGCGGCTGGTTCACGATCTCCGTGCTGCTCATCATCCTCGCGGTGGCGATCGTTGTCGCCGTGCGGATAGCGCGCCGAACCATGCGAACCAACCGCGGCGGCGAACGCGCGTTGTTCGATTCGCACGAGCTGACGGCCGCGCAGCACCGCGCCATCGCCGAGCAGTATGCGACGCAGGGTAACTGGACAGCGGCGATCCGCCATCGCCTCAGAGCGGTCGCCCGCCAGCTGGAAGAAGACCGCGTGCTCGACGCGGTTCCCGGCAGAACGGCGACCGAACTCGCCACTGACGCAGGCGTCGCGGCACCTGAGCTTGTCGGCGAATTATCACGCGCCGCAATCGCTTTCAACGACGTCACCTATGGTGAGCGCCCCGGCACGGAGGCCGCGTACCGCATGATCGCCGACCTGGACGGCCATCTGCGGTCACGCGGTCCGGCGAAGCCCGCCGCGTCCGCGGCACCCGCACCGGCTGAGGGCTGGACATCGGTGCGATGACCAGCACTGCGACCGCAGTCGAGCCCACAGTCAGACAGCGCTGGCGTACGGGCCGCTGGGTGGTACTTGCGATTGTCGTCATCGGCGTCGTCGGCACGGTCAGCACGCTCCTGACGGCACCCCGGCCGGGCGGCCGAATGGACCCCGCCGCAACCTCTTCCGAGGGCGCCCACGCCCTCGTCAGCATGCTTCGCGACCGTGGCGTCGACGTTGTGGTCGCCGAGGACATCGCCGCTGTCGAACGCGCGGCGAGGCCCGATTCGTTGGTGCTGACGGTACAGACCCGAGATCTTGTCGACGACGATGTGCTGCACCGGCTGGCCGCGGTGCCCGGCGACCGTCTGGTGATGGAACCGATATCGCGGACAAGGGAGATCCTCGCGCCGGGAGTGCGTCGATCGGCGGGGGGAACGCAGGGCGGCCCTCCCGACTGCGATCTGCGGGAAGCCGAGCGCGCAGGCGACGTGCGATTCGGCGCCAGCGACACTTTCGAGGCGGTGGACGATGCGCCGGTGACGAAGTGCTACGAGGGCGCGGTAGTCCGTTACAGCAGCGCCGGCCGCACCGTCACGGTCGTGGGCAGCGCCGACTTCATGGCCAACGCAGGTCTGCTCAAAGAGGGTAACGCGGCATTGGCGATGAACCTCGCCGGAACACAGCCGCGGCTCATCTGGTACGCACCACAACATCCCGAGGGCGACTCTTCGGGCGCAGCAACGCTTTCCGACCTCATCCCGCCCAACGTCAAGTGGATGGTCGTGCAGCTGTGCCTCGTCGTGCTGCTCCTCGCCGTATGGAAGGGCCGGCGCCTTGGCCCTCTTGTCGCCGAGCATCTGCCTGTGGTGGTGCGCGCGTCGGAGACCGTCGAGGGCCGCGGACGGCTCTACCGGTCACAGCGCGCGAGCGACCGTGCCGCCGATGCGCTTCGGACCGCCACGCTCCAGCGGCTCGTGCCACGCCTCGGTCTCGGCCCCAATGCCGACGACGCCGCGGTCGTCGCTGCCGTCGCGCAGCGATGCGGCCGTGATGCAGGCGCGGTGGGACACCTACTGTTCGGACCGCCGCCCGCAGGCGACAACGACCTGGTAAACCTTGCCAACGCACTCGACGACATCGAAAGGCAGGTCGCACAGTCGTGACTCAGCCCGTAGCCCACCCTCAAGCCACCGACCCGAACGACGGAGCCGCAACGACGGCGACGCCGGAGTCAGCGCGTAACGCATTGCTCGCGCTGCGCAACGAGATCGCCAAGGTGGTCGTCGGTCAGGACGCCGTCGTCAGTGGCCTGGTCATCGCGCTGCTGTGCCGCGGCCACGTGCTGCTCGAAGGCGTGCCTGGCGTCGCCAAGACGCTGCTCGTTCGAACGCTCTCTGCGGCACTGCAGTTGGAGTTCAAGCGCGTGCAGTTCACTCCCGACCTGATGCCCGGTGACGTCACGGGCTCGTTGGTGTACGACGCCCGCACCGCCGAGTTCGAGTTCCATCCCGGTCCCGTGTTCACCAACCTGATGCTCGCCGACGAGATAAACCGAACACCGCCGAAGACGCAGGCGGCGCTGCTCGAGGCGATGGAGGAACGCCAGGTCAGCGTCGAGGGCGAAGCGCGCCCGCTGCCCGATCCTTTCATCGTCGCCGCCACCCAGAACCCGATCGAATACGAAGGCACCTATCAGCTGCCGGAGGCGCAGTTGGACCGGTTTCTTCTGAAGCTCAATGTGCCGCTGCCCCCGCGGGATCAGGAGATCGCAATCCTCGACCGGCATGCGCGCGGCTTCGACCCGCGCGACCTCTCCGCGGTGCAGCCGGTTGCCGGCGCGGCCGAGTTGGCCGCGGGGCGTGCCGCGGTTCGCGGAGTTCTGGTCGCCGACGAGGTGCTCGGTTACATCGTCGACATCGTCGGAGCGACAAGGCATTCCCCGTCGCTGCAGCTCGGCGTGTCACCACGCGGCGCGACGGCCCTGCTCGCGACCGCCCGGTCGTGGGCGTGGTTGTCCGGCCGCAACTACGTAACACCCGACGACGTGAAGGCGATGGCGCGCCCGACGCTGCGGCACCGGGTTGCGCTGCGGCCGGAAGCCGAATTGGAGGGCGCCAGCCCCGACGGCGTGCTCGACGGCATTCTGGCTGCCGTGCCGGTGCCGCGATAGTGGTCGTCACCGGCCGTGCCGGCCTGGTGGCAGTGCTCTGCTTGCTGCCGATCGTGCTATCGCCCTGGCCCGCAGCGGCGTTCGTCGTTTTGCTCGCTCTTCTGGCGTTGGGGTTGGCGGCCGACATCGCGCTTGCCGCAAGTACGCGTCGCCTGTCGTTCGTCCGGTTCGGGGATACCGCAGCGCGGCTGGGGCAGCCGGTCGCCGCGGGATTGGCGATCGAGAACGTCGGGAGGCGCCGTTTCCGCGGCGAGATGCGCGACGCGTGGCCGCCGAGCGGCCGGGCGCAACCCCGTACCCACGCGGTGAAACTGGCTCCCGGCCAACGGAGCACCGTCGAGACCTGGCTGCGGCCCGTGCGCAGGGGTGATCAGCGGTCAGCGTTGATCACCGCCCGTGCGATCGGACCGCTCGGGCTCGCGGGCAGGCAGAGCTCACACCGCGTGCCGTGGCAGATCCGCATCCTTCCGCCGTTCCTCTCCCGTAAGCATCTGCCCTCGCGGCTGGCGAAGCTTCGCGAGCTGGACGGGGCGGTTCCGGTGCTTATCCGCGGCCAGGGAACGGAATTCGACTCGCTGCGTGAATACGTCATCGGTGACGACGTGCGGTCCATCGACTGGCGCGCCACGGCTCGCCGCGCCGATGTCGTGGTGCGCACCTGGCGCCCTGAACGCGATCGCCGGGTGGTGATCGTGCTGGACACCGGGCGCACGTCGGCGGGCCGTGTCGGCGTCGATCCCACGCGGGCCGATCCTGGCGGGTGGCCGCGGCTGGACTGGTCGATGGACGCTGCCCTGCTGTTGGCGGCGCTGGCATCCCGGGCCGGCGACCACGTCGACTTCCTCGCCCACGACCGGGTCAGCCGCGCAGGCGTGTTCAACGCCAACCGGACCGAACTGCTCGCGCAGCTTGTCAACGCGATGGCACCGCTGGAGCCCGCCCTCGTCGAGTCGGACGCCACCGCGATCGTGGCTGCCGTGCAGCGCCGGGTCCGGCGGCGTGCGTTGGTGGTGCTGATGACGGACCTGAACGCGTCGGCCCTCGACGAAGGTTTGATGGCGGTGTTGCCGCAGCTGTCGGCCAGACATCAGGTGCTGCTGGCCGCGGTCGCCGATCCCCGGGTCGATCGCCTGGCCGCAGGCCGGGCCGATGCGGCGCAGGTGTACGACGCGGCGGCCGCCGAGCGGGCCCGCAACGACCGGCGCACGATCGCGTCGCGGCTGCGCCGCCACGGGGTCGACGTCGTCGACGCGCCTCCCGAGGAGTTGGCGCCCGCGCTCGCCGACCACTATCTGGCGATGAAGGCAGGCGGCAGGCTTTAGTCGCACGACGATCGAGCGGCGAGGGACGAGCCGCGTTGAGAAGTGCGACCCGACATTTTAGCCGGTCGGGACCACGTCCGGTGCGTCGTCGATGTCACCGGTCTCACCCGCCGCAACGGCCTTGCGGCCGAAGTGGATCACGTAATAAAGGAAGACGATTTCGGCGGCCACGCCGATCGCGATGCGCATGACGGTCGGCAGCGGCGACGGCGTGACGAGCGCTTCGATCAGGCCGGAGACGAGCAACACGGCGACCAGTCCGACAGCCACGGACACCACCGCCCTGCCCTTCTCGGCGAGCGCCTGACCGCGCGGGCGATTGCCGGGCGAGATCGCCGTCCAGCCGAGCTGCATGCCCACTGCGCCGGCAAGGAAGACGGCGGTCATCTCGAGCAGCCCGTGCGGCGTGAGGAGGCCGAGCAATATGTCGCCCTTCCCTGCGTCGAACATCAGGCCGCCTATGAGCCCGAGGTTGGCGGCGTTCTGAAAGAGGATGTAGGGGATGGGGATTCCGAGCAGCAATGCGAACGCGATGCACTGCGCCGCCACCAGCGAGTTGTTCGTCCATACCTGCAGCGCGAACGAGGCCGCGGGGTTCTCGCTGTAATAGTCGGCGACCTCGTGGTTGACCAGATGCTCGATCTCGGCGGGTGTTCCGATGGTCGCCTGCACGCCCGGATTGCCCGCCACCCACATCGCAATGACGACCGTGACGGTCAAGAACACCACCGCGGTCGCCACCCACCACCGCCACGACCGGTATGCGGCGACCGGGAAAGACACCGTCCAGAACCGGATGAACTCGCTCCACAGCGATGCGTGCGCGCTGGTGACGGCCGATCTGGCCCGCGCCACCAGCGACGACAATCGGCCCACCAGAACCGAATCGCTCGACGCCGTTCGCACCATCGACAGATGAGTCGACACCCGCTGGTAGAGCTCGACCAACTCGTCGACCTCGGCGCCGGTCAGCCTGCGACGCCGCTTGACCAGCTCCTCGAGCCGATTCCAGGTCGGTCGATGGGCGAGCACGAACGCATCGACATCCACCCCGCGAATCCTAGTAGCGTTGATCTCCATGGTCGGGCAGGCGGAACAGGTGGTGACGGGCGACGCCGTCGTCCTCGACGTGCAGATCGCGCAGCTACCGGTGCGGGCGCTGTCGGCCCTCATCGACGTCGCGGTGATCTTCGTCGCCTACCTCGCGGGCGTCATGCTGTGGGCGATCACTCTCAGCGAGTTCGATCCCGCCCTGTCGGCCGCTGTGCTGATCATCTTCACCGTGCTGACGATCATCGGCTATCCGGTGATCTTCGAGTCCGCAACCCGCGGCAGGACGCTCGGCAAGATGGCGCTCGGGCTGCGGGTGGTCTCCGACGACGGCGGCCCGGAGCGGTTCCGGCAGGCGCTGTTTCGCGCGCTGGCATCGTTCATCGAGATCTGGATGTTCTTCGGTGGCCCCGCGGTGATCTGCAGTTTGCTGTCGCCGAAGGGCAAGCGTCTCGGGGATGTGTTCGCAGGCACCGTGGTGATCAGCGAGCGCGGGCCAAAGCTCCCGCCACCCCCGGTGATGCCGCCGTCGCTGGCGTGGTGGGCGTCGTCGCTGCAATTGTCGGGCCTCGGTCCTGAGCAGGCCCAGTTGGCGCGCCAGTTCCTTTCTCGAGCCCCGCAATTGCACCCTCAGACGCGAGACCAGATGGCCTATCGCATTGCGAGCGACGTCGTCGCACGCATCTCACCGCCGCCACCTCCCGGTGTTCCACCGCAGTACATGCTCGCAGCGGTTCTGGCCGAGCGGCACCGCCGCGAGTTGGAGCGGCTGAGGCCCGCGCCCGGGCAACCGCCGTCGCCGCCGGGCCCGCCGATGTATCGGCCGGCGCCGACGGTGCCGCCCGCAGCACCGCACGATGGCGGCTTCGCCCCACCGGGCTAGCGGTAACACCCGCCGATCAGCATCAACCCGCGGCGCTGGCGATCGCGGCGAGGGCCGAGCATTCCGCCTGACTAGCCGCTGATCCAGTTGCCATGGAAGCCGTGTGGAACACGCTGCGGCAGTTTGATTCTCGCCACCGGATCAGCGGAGAAGTCCGACGCGTCGATAATCACCAGATCGCTGCCGTCGCGAGCCGGGTCGTACACGTAACCCAGGTACCAACCGCTGCTTTCATCCGCGGGCCCTGTCGTCGACGGCACGAACACCGCCTCACCGGGCTGACCGGGCGACTGCTTACTACCCAGCGCGTGCTCGACCGAGACGCCGGTGTCGAGGTCGTACCGGAGCAGGCTGCCGTCACCAACCGACACCGCATAACGGGCCCGCAGCCCCGCCAGCCGGTCGTCGATGCGTGGGAACTCCACCGCACGGTCGTCGAGCTGACGTTCGGCGACCCGCCCGGTCTTCAGGTCGACGGTCCAGCTCCACAACACTCCGTCGGTCTCGAACCCGCTGGTACCCCGCCACAGCTCTCGATACCGGACCGCCTGTAGCACAACGGAATCACCGTCGTCGTAGGCATTGGCGACGTGGAACACGTAACACGGGTCGATGTCGAACCAGCGCACCTCGCCGTATGGGTCGTCCCGGGGTAGCACACCGAACCTGGCCCCGTAGTCGTCGTCCCAGCGGAAAGGCATGTCGCGACCTGCCGATTTCATGATCTCGACGTCAAAGACGACCGGCAGGTCCATGAAGACGACGTGGCCTGCGGTCATCGCGAAGTCGTGCATCATCGTCAGCGCTGGAACTTCGAGCGGCCGGTTGATCGTCAGCTCGCCGCTTGCCTCGGCGCGGTGATACGTCACGTGCGGTTCGAAGATGTTGCCGTACCCGAAGAAGTGCAACTCACCCGTCGTCGGGCAGATCTTCGGGTGGGCGGTCATCGAATCGGCGAGCTTGCCGCCGAAGTCGTAGGCGCCCACCGTCTTCAGGTCGTTGGTGATCTCGTATGGCAGCGACGACTCGACAAGCGCCAGTGTCTTGCCCGCATGGTTGATCACGTGGGTGTTGGCGACGCTGGAGTGCAGATTGCGGGTTCCGTCGGCGTTGTAGATCGGAAACTCCTTGTCGAAGCTCTCGGTGCGCACCCAGCGGTTGCGGTACCAGGCGGCGCGGCCGCCTTCGATGCGGACGCCGTGGATCATCCCGTCGCCGCTGAACCAGTGCCCGCTGGCCTGCCGCGGGTTGGGACCGTTGCGCAGATACCAGCCGTCGAGTTCGGCCGGTATCGCGCCTTCGACCGGCAGATCGAATTCGGTGAGTTCGTCGGCGATCGGCGCGAAGTTGTCGAGTTTGAAGAAGTCGCCGGTGTTGAACAGGGCCGACGTGTCCGACCTGGTTTCCGTCATGGTGGTCTCCTGTCGCTTACCGCCTCAATCTGACATTTCACTAGTGACATGTCAAGACTGGCATGTACGATTCCTCCGTGAGTCTTCGGATGGCGGCGCTCGGGCTGTTGGCCCAACAGCCCGGCAGCGGCTACGACCTGCTGAAGACTTTCGAGAGGTCGATGGCGAACGTCTGGCCGGCCACGCAGAGCCAGCTCTACGGCGAACTCAACAAACTCGCCGACAACGGGCTCATCGAGGTGACTGACATCGGACCCCGCGGCCGCAAGGAGTACCGCATCACGGCGGCCGGGCGCACCGAACTTCAGCGCTGGATGATGAGCCCCGAAGACGATCCACCTTTCCGTGACGCCTCGCTTCTGCGCGTCTTCCTGCTCGGCGAGATCGAGCCGGATCAAGCCCGCAGGCACATGGTTGCGGTCGCCGAACACGCCGACTCCGAGGTCAAGCGGCTCGAAGCGCTCAAGGACTCCATCGACTGGAAGGACGGCGTCGACCTGTTCTTCGGCGGGGCCGCACTCGAGTACGGCCTGCGCCTCGGCGCGATGGAGGCCACGTGGGCGCGGTGGGTCATCGACCAAATCGACGGACGCCGGAAAAAGCTGTAAGCAGCCGCACGCCGCTGCTCCTCCATGTGAGGTCGGTCCGACGCCGAACCGTGGTGACAGACCAAGCTCGCCTACTGCTCGCGCGAGCCCGAGCGTCTGGGCGTTGCATCACGATAGATTCCGATATATCGTTGACGTATCGGAAGCGCATTCGGCGTTTCCCGACGAACGTAAGGACTTTCCGCAATGAACGACCCATTCACCCCACCACCCGGTGGTTTCGGCTTCGGCTTCGATCCGGAGCAGCGCCGCGGCCTCCACGAACACCGTCGGCAGGCCCGGCGGGATTTCCGTGAACACGTGCGCGAACACGGCACCGGCCGGAACGGCCCGTTCGGCCCCGGCTTCCAGGCCGGCTTCGGCGGATTCGGGCCCGGCCGCGGTGGCTTCGGCTTCGACCCGCGCGGCGGCTTCGGATTCGGCGGACCGCGCGGCCGACGCGGCGGAGGCAGGCGCGGTAAGCGCGGCGACGTCCGCGCCGCCATCCTGGTTCTGCTCGCCGACCGCGCGATGCACGGCTACGAGATGATCCAAGAGATCTCCGAACGCAGCAACGGCCTCTGGCGCCCGAGCCCCGGATCCGTCTACCCGACGCTCCAGCTTCTGGTCGACGAGGGTCTCATCGCCGGAACCGAAAGCGACGGCAGCAAGCGGCTTTTCGAGCTGACCGATGAAGGCCGCGCCGCGGCCGAGAAGGTCGAGACACCGCCGTGGGAAGAGATCGCCGAAGGCTGGAAGGATCAGGCTCCCGGCCAGCTCAATCTGCACACCGCGGTCACCCAGCTGATGGGCGCGGTCGCCCAGTCGAACTTCGCCGCGACAGAGGAGCAGCAGCAGCGCGTCGCCGACATCGTCAACAATGCGCGCCGCGAGATCTACAACATCCTCGGTGAGACGGACGAGACCGAGTAGTCGCAATCGGACCGGAATAAGCCCGGCGGAAATGGTGTACGCACTAACTATGCAAACCTTTCCGCTGGGCTCCTTCCATGTCGGTCGTGTCGGATACGGCGCCATGCAGTTGCCCGGTCCGGGAGTTCTCGGGCCGCCGCGCGACCACGACGAAGCGCTGGCCGTGCTGCGCAGGGCCGTCGAATTGGGCATCAACCACATCGACACCGAGCAGTTCTACGGGCCCAACATCGCCAACGAACTCATCCGTGAGGCCCTGCACCCCTACCCTGCCGGCCTCGCTCTTGTCAGCAAGGTGGGCGCTCGCCGCGATGACGCGGGCGCATGGTTGCCCGCCCAGCAGCCCGACGAGTTGAGGGCCAGCATCGAGGAGAATCTGCGCACGCTGGGCACCGACCGGCTCGCGGCGGTCAACCTCCGCGTGCACGACGAAGCCGCCGACCCGAACGCGGCCGCAGCCGTGAACCGCGAGCTGTTCGACCGTCAGCTCGACGCCATGATCAAGGCTCGCGACGAAGGGCTGATCGGCGGCATCGGATTGTCCAGCATCGTGGCCGACGATCTGCGAATCGCGTTGGACCGCACTGAGATCGTCTGCGTGCAGAACGCATACAACCTCGTCGACCGGACTTCGCAGCCGGTACTCGACGCCTGCATCGAACACGACATCGCATTCGTTCCGTTCTTCCCGCTCGGCTCAGCGTTCACCGCCGACAATCCCGTGCTCGGACATCAGGCGGTCAAGCGTGAGGCGGAGAAACTCGGCCGCACCCCGGCGCAGATCGCGCTGGCGTGGACGTTGTCGGTCGCACCGAACGTGCTGCTGATCCCCGGCACATCGTCGGTGGCGCATCTCGAGGAGAACACCGCCGTCGCCGACATCCGACTGGACGACGACACCAAGCGTGAACTCGACGACGCCGCCGCTTAGTTGCGATTTCGGCGCGCTGACGTGCGCTCAGCGTCGATCAGCGCGCCGAAATCACTCGACGTCGACCCAGTCGAGCGTGCGTTCCACCGCTTTCTTCCAGCCGGCGTAACCGGCCTCGCGCTGGTCGTCGCTCCAGTTCGGAGTCCAGCGCTTGCCCTCCTGCCAGTTGGACCGCAGGTCGTCGGGGTTCTCCCAGAAGCCGACGGCGAGGCCCGCCGCATACGCGGCGCCGAGCGCGGTGGTTTCGGCGACCTCCGGCTTGACGACGTCGACGCCGAGGACGTCCGCCTGGATCTGCATGCAGAGGTCGTTGGCGGTGATGCCGCCGTCGACCTTCAGCACCTCCAGGTGCACCCCGGAGTCGGCCTCCATCGCGTCGACGACGTCGCGGCTCTGATAGCAGATGGCCTCCAGCGTCGCGCGCGCCACGTGGGCGTTGGTGTTGAACCGCGAGAGGCCGACGATCGCTCCGCGGGCGTCCGAACGCCAGTAGGGTGCGAACAGCCCCGAGAAGGCGGGCACGAAGTACACCCCGCCGTTATCGGAGACCTGGCGGGCCAGCGATTCGCTCTGTGCCGCGCCGCTGATGATGCCGAGCTGGTCGCGCAGCCACTGCACCGCCGAACCGGTGACTGCGATCGAACCCTCAAGTGCGTAAACGGGTTTCGCGTCGCCGAATTGGTAGCAGACCGTCGTCAGCAAGCCGTTCTCCGAGCGGACGATTTTCTCGCCGGTGTTCAGCAGCAGGAAGTTGCCGGTGCCATAGGTGTTCTTCGCCTCGCCCGAATCCAGGCACACCTGCCCGACCATCGCGGCCTGCTGGTCGCCGACGATCCCCGTCATCGGGACCTCGCCGCCGACCGGTCCACTGTCCAGGGTGATGCCGTAGGACTCGGGATACGACGACGGTTTGATCTCGGGCAACATCTGCCGCGGGATGTCGAAGAACGACAGGAGTTCGTCGTCCCAGTCGAGCGTCTCAAGATTCATCAGCATCGTCCGGCTGGCGTTGGTCACATCGGTGGCGTGCACGCCGCCGCGCGGTCCACCGGTCAGGTTCCACAGCACCCACGTGTCCGCGGTGCCGAATATCGCGTCGCCCTTCTCGGCGTCCGCGCGGACACCGTCGACGTTCTCCAGGATCCACTGCACCTTGCCGCCGGCGAAATACGTGGCGGGTGGAAGACCGGCCTTGCGCCTGATCACATCGCCGCGACCGTCGCGGTCCAGCGCCGAAGCGATGCGATCGGTCCGGGTGTCCTGCCAGACGATGGCGTTGTAGTACGGCCTACCGGTCCTGCGGTTCCACACCAGCGACGTCTCCCGCTGGTTGGTGATGCCAAGGGCGGCAAGGTCTCCGGCGGACAGCTTCGTGGTGTTCAGCGCCGACGTCAAAACCGATGCGGTGCGCTCGACGATTTCCACCGGATTATGCTCGACCCAGCCGGCCTGCGGCAGGATCTGTTCGTGTTCTAGCTGGTGGCGGCCGACCTCGGCGCCGTCGTGGTCGAAGATCATGCAGCGGGTGCTGGTGGTGCCCTGATCGATCGCCGCTACGAACTCTGCCAACTCCTGCTCCCCTTCCGACGCCGCCCGTCGTCCATCATGGACTACATGGGACACGAGATCGTCGACATTGACCGCATGCCGAGGGGCGGGCCCGACGCCTCGTGTCTGGATCGGCTGCTGCAGACCGATCGACTCGAGTATCTCGATCGCGACGACATCGATGAGAAGAAGAAGCGCAGCGTAGTCCGGGCGCTGGAGTGGACCGGTGACGTCTTCGGCAACAACGAGAAGTTCGCCAGGATCGCACTCGACGAGGTGGCAGACGTGCCCGACCCGAGAATCCTCGAGCTCGGCGCGGGCCATGGCGCGCTGTCACGCAAGCTGCTCGAGTGGCATCCCACCGCAGAGCTCACGGTCACCGACGTTGAGCAGGCGTCGGTGACGGCGATCGCGGCAGCCGACCTCGGCGAAGAGCCCCGCGCGACGGTGCGCCGGATGGACGCCACCGCGATCGACGCGCCCGACCGGCACTTCGACCTCGCGGTGTTCGTGCTGTCGTTTCACCATCTGCCACCCTCGATGGCCTCGCGGGTGATCGCCGAGGGCACCAGGGTGGCGACCAAGCTGCTGATCATCGATCTACCGCGGCTGCCATCGCTCCTGCACATCGCGCGCCTGGCGACGATGCTGCCGCTCGCGCCGTGGATTCCGTTCGCACACGACGGCGTGATCAGCTCACTGCGCACCTACAGCCCGTCGGCGCTGCGGGCGCTGGCGCAACACGCAGGCCCCTCGATCGACATCGAGTTGCGCGGCGGGCTGGCCGGCCCTCAGATCGCGGTCGCCAACCGCAGGCTTCAGTCCTTGTAGCGCTGATGGTGTCCCCAGTCGCCGCCCTGGGAGATCAGCACCATCAGGAAAATCGCGTGGAAGATGATGAACAGCAGCAGCAGGCCGCCCGCTATCCACAGCGAGAGCTGACCGAGGCGCCGCACCCGGTCCGAGGCGTACTGGGCATCGGCGAAGTTGCCTGCCGCCCACAGCGGATAGACGTTGAACGCGTGGGTAAACGCCGAGAAGGACAGCGGCCAGAAGAACAGCACGGCGGCCACCGCCCACCCGACGTTGTGCGGCGGCGGGCCCACGGGCATCGGCGCACCAGGCGCCTGCGTCGGCGTGGTGGGTTCGGATTCCGTCATCGAGAGCCTCCCTCTCGTTGATTGGCGACAACATCGCCAACGTACCGCCGTCGACGGCACCCGTCAGATGCTCACCGACGCCCCACGTTCGAGTTCGATGATGCGATCGGCGATTCCACGCTTCCTCATCTCGTCGACGAAATCGGCCAACGGCGACGCGAACACGCCGTAATCGTCGAAATGCACCGGGATCATCTTCGGCAGCTTGAGCGCCTCGACGGCATCCGCGCCCTGGTTTGCGTCCATGGTGACCGTCAGGCCGAAGGGCAGTCGCCGACCGGCAGGCAGCCGGGTGCCACCGAGATGCAACACGCCTGCGTCGATGGCGTCGAACCGCACCGGGATCTCCTTGAGTTCGTCGACCATGAGCGTGTCGCCGGAGATGTAGAGACGTCGCGTGCGGCCGTCGGACGAGGAGAATTCGAGCATGCTGCCCATCACCGGCGGCAGCATCCGATGGATCGGGGCAGGTGCATGCCTGCCGGGCAGTGCCGTCACGGTGACGACGGTGTCTCCCTTGACGATTTTGTGTGTCTGCCAGGTCGAAAGGCCGAATGCGGACGCGAAGCCGCGGTGGCCGAGCCGCTTGGCGGCGTGCGGCGTGGTGAGGACCGGTAGCTCGTGATCGAGTTCAGTGGTCGCTCGCCGGTCCCAGTGGTCGCCGTGCATATGCGACAGGACGACGGCCTCGAGCTGCGGTAGCTGGTCGATGTCGATCGCCGGCTCCCGCAGCCGCTTGGAGACCAGGCCGTAGCCGAGATAGGCGTGCTGGCCCCGGTGTAGAAAGTTGGGATCGGTGAGGAAGGTGACGCCGCCACCCGAGATCAGCGTGGTGGCGTTGCCGATGAAGGTAACGGAGATGTCCATCGCCGGGGGCTACCCGCCCGGCGACGATTTATCCGGGGATTTCCTTGCGCGCGCGTCACAGAGCCTGTTGCATCGGCGTTGTGGGCGAAGAGGTGAAGCAGGCCGACTTCAGTCGTGAGCACCGCCGCGAATACCGGCGCAAGGTCCAGCTGTGCCTTGACGTGTTCGAGACGATGCTGACCCGGTCCAGCTTCGAATTCGAGCGCCCGTTGACGGGCATGGAGATCGAATGCAACCTCGTCGACGGCGGCTATCAGCCCACGATGCGCAATTCCGAGGTGTTGGACTCCATCGCCGACCCCGCCTACCAAACCGAATTGGGCGCTTACAACATCGAATTCAATGTTCCGCCCCGGCCTTTGCCCGGCAGGTCCGCGCTCGAACTGGAAGCCGACGTACGCAGCAGCCTCAACGCGGCCGAATCGAAGGCCAATGCGAGCGGTTCGCACATCGTGATGATCGGCATTCTGCCGACGCTGATGCCGGAACACCTCTCTGGCGACTGGATGAGCGAGTCGACCCGCTACCAGGCCCTCAACGACTCCATCTTCTACGCCCGCGGCGAGGACATCCAGATCGACATCGCGGGCCCGGAGCGGCTCAGCCTTCAGGCGGCCACCATCGCTCCCGAATCTGCTTGCACGAGCATGCAATTGCACCTTCAGGTATCGCCTGAGGACTTCGCCAAGAACTGGAATGCCGCGCAGGTGATCGCGGGCCCGCAGCTCGCGCTCGGCGCCAACTCGCCCTACTTCTTCGGACATCAGCTGTGGTCGGAGACGCGTATCGAGTTGTTCGCCCAAGCCACCGACACCAGGCCTGATGAGCTCAAGGCCCAGGGCGTGCGGCCGCGGGTGTGGTTCGGCGAGCGGTGGATCACGTCGATTTTCGACCTGTTCGAGGAGAACGTCCGCTACTTTCCGTCGCTGCTGCCCGAGCTTTCCGAGGAGGACCCCGTCGCCGAATTGGCTGACGGGCGGACCCCGAAGCTGCCGGAGTTGCGGTTGCACAACGGCACCATCTACCGCTGGAACAGGCCGGTGTACGACGTCGTCGACGGAAGGCCGCACCTGCGCGTCGAAAACCGCGTGCTGCCCGCCGGCCCGACGGTCATCGACATGATGGCCAATTCAGCGTTCTACTACGGCATGCTGCGCACCCTCTCCGAAGAGGACCGCCCGCTGTGGACGAAGATGAGTTTCGCTGCGGCACATCAGAATTTCCTTGAGTGCGCCCAGCATGGGATGGACGCCCGGCTCTACTGGCCCGGACTCGGCGAGGTGACGCCGGACGAACTGGTGCTGCGTCAACTGCTGCCGATGGCACGCGACGGGCTGCGCACCTGGGGTGTGTCAGGCGAGGTGACCGACCGCTATCTCGGCGTCATCGAAGGTCGCGCCAAGACCGGACGCAACGGTTCGGTGTGGCAGGTGGAGACGGTGCGCGCGCTGCAGGAGCGCGGCATGACCCGGCCGGAGGCGTTGGCCGAGATGCTTCGGTTGTACTGCGAGCAAATGCACAGCAACGAACCGGTGCACACGTGGCAGAGCGTCGGATGAGCACTTCGGCGAGGCGGGTGCTCTCCGTGGCGCTACTGGCGCTCGCCCTGGTGGGATGTCAGGTGAGCCGCGAAGCGGGCGCGGATCCGGTCACATTCGCGCTCGGGCAGCAGTTCACGCTCGGCGGTGGGCAGGAAGCGGTGTTCGGCGGCGGCGACCTGAGCGTGCGGTTCAGCGAACTCCTCGAGGATTCGCGCTGCCCAACCGAGGTCGAGTGCTTCTGGACCGGACAGGCACGCATCGCGGTCATCGTGCATGCGATCGGACGCCCTTCCACGACAGCGTATTTCAACACGAACCCTGCCCCGGGTGAGAACGTGGAGTCCGTCCGCGCGGGCGACTACGCCGTTGAATTGACGTCGCTCGAGCCGTACCCGCGCACGCCCGATGATCCGATCCCGTTCGAGGACTACCGGGCCACGCTGGTCGTAGCGCGCTAGCCGCCCGCGACCGCCGTGGTGGCCTCGGCCAGGGCGGCGGCGAAGACCGCCAGCTCGTCGGCTGTGGTGTCGACGTGCGGCGAGACCCGCAGCACCGGCCCGGCCATCTCGAACGGCGCGCGCGCCACCTCGGCGTAGGTGGTGACGATGCCGCGCTCGGCGATGAGCCATGCGCGGACCCGTTGCGGGTCGGCGTCCTTGGTCGCAACCAACGTGGTGATCGCGGTCGGCTCAGCGCCGGGTTCGACAACGCGCCAGCCGTCGGCGTCGGCGAGGATGTCGCGGGTCATCCGCCCCTGCTCGGCAAGGGCGGCACGGACGTTTTCCGCACCCGCCGCAAGGTACTCCCCCAGGGCGACCGAAAGAGCCACCCGCGCAGCGAGATTCGTCTCGCCGTGTTCGAGGCGCTCCAGCACCGTGAACGGCAGGTTCCATTCCGGTGGCGGCAGCCGGGGCCGCAGCCGCTCCGCCAGCGACGGCCGAATCGCAAGCATCCCCACTCCGCGCGGGCCCGCGAGCCATTTGCGGGACGAGGAGTAGACGGCGTCGGCGTCGACAACGCAGTCGATGTGACCGAGCGCCTGTGCGGCGTCGACGACCAGCGGCAGCCCGAGGCCGCGGCACACCTCGGCGAGCTCGCGCGCCGGCTGCACGATGCCGCGGTGGCTGGCCAACGGGGTGAGGTGCACCAGCTCGGGCGGGTTGACGGCAAGCATGGTGGCGGCTTCGTCCAGGTCCAGCCGTCCGTCGCCGTCGACAGGCAGCGCGCGCACGGCGAAGCCGTTCGCGGCCATCACCGCGAGGTTCGGACCGTATTCGCCGGGCAGGCATGCCACGGTGCGTGCTCCGGGCCAGCTGCTGAGCAGTAGATCAAGGGAGTGGTTGGAGCCGGTGGTGAACACGACGTCGGACGCCGACATTCCGGTCAATGCGGCGACCGCCGCGCGGCCCGCGTCGAGGGCGGGCGCCGCCGCCGTCGCGGCCACATAGCCGCCCACTTCAGCCTCGTGCCTGGCGTGCGCAGCGGCCGCGTCGATGACGGCAAGGCTCTGGCGCGAACAGGCGCCGCTGTCCAGGTGCAGGCCGGCCACCGGTGGCCGGGCCGCCCGCCAGCGGTCGGCGAGGTCGGTCATTTCGTCGACAGCGACAGCCCGAAGTCGCCCGCCGCGTCCGTCCACCAGTGGGTGCGCCGCAAACCTGCCGCCGACAACTCGGCTGTCACCCCGTCGGGACGGAACTTGCACGACACCTCGGTGAGCAGTTCCTCGCCGGCCCCGAAATCGACGGTCAGATCCACTGCGGCCACCCGCACCCGCTGCGGCGATCTCGCCCGCAGCCGCATCTCGATACGTTCCTCGTCGGCGTTCCACTTGGCCACATGCTCGAAGGCATCGAGGCCGAAGTCGGCGTCGAGTTCGCGGTTCACCACGGCGAGCACATTGCGGTTGAATCGCGCTGTGACACCTGCGCTGTCGTCATAGGCCCGGACCAGCCGGTCGGTGTCCTTGACCAGATCCGTCCCCAACAGCAGAGTGTCGCCCGGTTGCAGCGTGTCGGACAGCGTCGAAAGAAACCGGGCGCGCGGTTCTGAGGTCAGATTGCCGATGGTGGACCCGAGAAACACCACGAGCCGACGTCCGACGCGCGGGATCTTGCCGAGGTGCTCTTCGAAATCGCCGCACACGGCGTTGATTTCGATTCCCGGGTACTCGTCGAGGATTGCTGAGCTGGCGGCCTGCAGCATTCCCGCGTCGACGTCGAACGGGATGAACCGGCGCAGCGATCCGGTGTCGCGCAGCGCGCTGAGCAACAGCCGGGTCTTCTCCGATGTACCGCTACCAAGCTCCACTAACGTGTCCGCACCCGACGCAGCGGCGATCCCAGCCGAGCGGTCGCGAAGGATCTCGGCTTCGGCCCTGGTCGGGTAGTACTCGGGCAGACGGGTGATCTGGTCGAACAGGTCGCTGCCCACCGAGTCATAGAACCATTTGGGTGGCAACGATTTCGGGGTCTGGCTCAGACCCTCGTAGACGTCACGGCGCAGCGCCCGCGCGGCAGAGTCCGCGGCGAGGTGGTTGGACATCGACAAACTTGATGCGCGATCCACATTCGCTTCTCGCTCGACTGTCATGCCGATCCTTTCAGCGTGGTCATCTCAACACGGTTGCCGGTGACGGTGACGAGGTGACGGTCGGGGATCTCCTGCCAATCCCCTTCGTCGTCGAACGGTTCGCTGGCCAGCACCACGCCGTCGTCACGCCGCAGCGCGAACAGCGTGTCTCCCCATGTGGTGGCGCGCAGTTCGGATCCGTTGCCCGCCAGGATGTTCAACCTGGCATTAGGGTCGGCCGCCGCCACGTCGGCGATGGTTTCGCCCAGTGCGTCCATGCCGCGGTCGAAGATCATCGCGGCCAGAAGCGCGCTGTCGTTGGTGGACTCCGCCACAGCCGAGGCAGGCAGCACCGCGCGATCGACCAGACCGTTGTGCGACAACAACCACTGCCCGTCACTGAACGGCGCCGACGCCGATGCCTCGATGGGCATTCCGACACTTGCCGATCGCACCGCGGCCACCACGCATCCGCTGTGCAGGACGGGCGCCAGCGAGGCGAACGACGCATCCCCCCACAGCGGGGTGGCGCTGCGCCACCGCCTGACCACACCGCCGTCATCGAAGAACCCGATGCCCCAGCCGTCGGCGTTCATCAGGCCGTGCTTTTGCCTACGTGGTGAATACGATTGCACCAGGAGGCCGTACGGCGGATCGAGCGTCAGTGACGCCACCGATCGCGGCTTCCCGAGCCAGCCAAGGTGGCGACACATCAGACGTCCCAGGCCAGCCGCAGACCGCTGAAGATCTGCCTGCGTATCGGATGGTCCCAGTTGCGGAAGCTGGGCCGGAGGATGTCGCCGGCGACGGCCCACGAACCACCGCGCAGCACCTTGTAGTCACCGTCGAAGAACGGCTGGCTGTAGAGGTCGTAGATCATCGGCGTGAAGCCCGGCCACGGCCGCAACGGCGACGACGTCCACTCCCACACATCGCCGAGCATCTGTTCGGCACCATATGCCGACGCGCCGGCAGGGTAGGCGCCGACCGGTGCGGGGCGTAGAGCGTCGCCTCCGAGGTTGGCCAGCGCTTTGGTGGGTTCGGATGCGCCCCAAGGGAATCGGCGCCTTGCCCCGGTGTGCGGATCCCATGCGCACGCCTTTTCCCATTCGATCTCGGTGGGAAGCCGCGCTCCCGCCCACGCCGCGTAGGCCTCCGCTTCGAAGTACGTGATGTGCTGCACGGGTTCGTCGGCGGGAATGTCCTCAACGTGCCCGAACCTCGTTCTTGTCCCCTCGAGGCCGCCTTCGTTCCAGAACTGCGGCGCCGTCAAACCCGCCTTAACACAGTGCGACCAGCCTCGCTGCGACCACCACCGCGGCTCCCGATAGCCGCCGTCGTCGACGAACTGCCGCCATTCACCGTTGGTCACGGGCACCCGGCCGATGCGGAACGCGGGCACGTCCACCTCGTGCGCGGATCGCTCGTTGTCGAGCGACTGCGGTTCGGTGACCGCGTCGACACCGAGCACGAATGTGCCGCCGGACACCAGCACCGAGGTGCCCGCCATCTCGGACCTACCCGGCGGAAGCGCGCTTCCGTGATCGAGCAGCGGTGGACCCGAGCGCAGGTTCAGCGCCTGCAGCATGGTCTCGTCGTGCTGGTTCTCGTGGCTGATCACCAGCCCGAAGTTGAATGCCGCCTCGCTGTCATCGTCGGTCAGCGCGTCGAGCCGCTCGAGCGCCGTGTCGCGGACGGTCGCGCAATAGGCGCGGGCGTCCGTCGGCGGCATCAGCGGCAGATCAACCCTGCTGGCCCGTGGATTTCGGAAGGCGTCATAGAGCCGCTCGACGTCGGGGGCGAGCAGGCCGGGACGTTGCGGGTTGTTGTCCCGCAATAGCCACAGCTCTTCCTGCCAGCCGATGTGGGCGAGGTCCCACACCAGCGGGCTCATCAGCGGGTCGTACTGCCGGTGCAGTTCGGCGTCGTCGAACTCGACGAGCCGCAGCGTCCGGTCGCGGGCCTTCGTCAGCCGCTGCGCCAGAGATTCACGTGCGGTCACGGCTCCCCTTGCGCCAGTGCGGTGACCGCGGTGGCGATCCCGTTGCGCACCACCCGGTCGGAGAAATCGTCGGCCGGTGCGCGTCCTTTCTCGACCGAACGCATCAGCCGCTGCATCGATTCCTCGAGTTCGGCTGGCGCCCGCTCGGCGGCCGCCTGCACGCACCGGACCGCGGCTGCGCGCAGCCGCCGGTCCCCCAGCCCGGTCTGAGCGGCGCGATCCCACGCCATCGCAACGGGCTCGGTGACCTCTGCCGCGACGTCGGCGGCCGCCGGATCGTCGAGCAGCGTGGTGAGGGTGAAGACGAGCGCGGGCCAGTCGGCGTCGGGCACGCTGTCGAGGTAGCGGATCTCCAGGAACCGGCGCGGCCGCACCGGCGGGAACAGTGTGGTCAGGTGGTAGTCGAGATCGGCGATGGTCGGGCGTCGGTCGCCGAGCAGCACGCGGCCGTCGGCCCAGTCGGCGAACGGCACCCAGTCCGTCACCGGCACCGCGTCCATCTCCGGTGTCGGGTGCACGAGCATCACCGGCGCCTTCATCGCGTAGCGCGCCCACTCGCTCGACGGGTCCTCCGCGTCCGCGCCGAGCACCGGACCGCACCGGGCGGAGTCGAGCTGACTCCACACCCACTGCCGCGAGCTGCGCCAACCGGTGAACTTCCCGCCGAGCAGAGGCGAGTTGGCCGCGATGGCGACCATCGTCGGACCGAGCGCATGCGCCAACCGCACCCTGGCCGCCCACCCGGCCTGCGGTCCGGCCTCCAGGTTCACCTGCACCGACGCCGTCGAGGTCATCATCGCCGCCCCTGCGGCGCCGGTTTCGCTGGCCACGAAGAACTGCTCCATGGCGCGGTAGCGGTCGCCCGGGTTGATGCGCTTGGCCTGCCGCAACGGATCGGCGCCGAGCAGGACGAGGCCGAGGCCCGCTTCGGCGAACGCCGCGCGCAGCACCGCCCGGTCAGCGGCCATGGCGGTGATCGCGCTGACGATGTTCTCCGCAGGCGGGCCGGACAGTTCCACGGCGCCGCCGGGTTCGACGGTGATCAGACTCGCGCCGGGAAGATCGCCGACACCGGCAATGACCTCTCGCAGCTCGTTCCACTCCGGGCGACGGCCCGGTTGGGTGAGATCGAAGCAGTGCGCCTCGATCTCCAGACCGGCGCGGCCGACGGGACCGTCGGT
This sequence comes from Mycobacterium sp. ITM-2016-00318, assembly GCF_002968285.2. Taxonomy (NCBI): domain Bacteria; kingdom Bacillati; phylum Actinomycetota; class Actinomycetes; order Mycobacteriales; family Mycobacteriaceae; genus Mycobacterium; species Mycobacterium sp. ITM-2016-00318. The sequence continues at coordinate 5,013,364 of NZ_CP134400.1, forward strand.
CAGACACGTCTCACCGATCAGCTGCGCAGCGTCGTTCGCGTTGGTCAGCTCATTCTCGGCGGCGTCGACTGGGTGCCCTTCATCCAGGTCGGTCGTGATGGTGTTGGTCATCCCAACCATCCCCTCCGGCTCCGGACGATCGCGGCCTCTATCCATCTTCCAGAGATGACCGACAAAATCCCCGCGATTTTTTCCTGACGAATCGGTGTCGGGTGACCCGTCGGCAGGCGGTTACTGTCCGAGCGTGTTCTGCATCGCTCCTGCCAGCGCGTTCACCGCAGGGCCGCCGTTACCCGCTTGGCAGACTTTCGCCTGCAGCAGAACATTTTCGCGGAGCCGCGTCGTGTTGAAGCAGCGCCGGTCGGTGCCCGCCTCCTGCTTCACCCAGTCGGCGTCCGTCGCCGTCGCCGGTCCTCCGGTGAACGACCAGACCTCGGTCACCATGTTGTCCAGATGCATGGCCGTGGTCTGGCCCGAGCAGCCGACGGTGCGGTCGACGACGCGGTGGAACGCCCGGTCGGCGGCCTGGCTGGTGGCGAAGACTCCCACGGCCTGCTTGACCCGGTGGGTGTCGTCGGTCGGCGACTCCTGCGTCGTGGTGCCGTTGAACGATGCCAGGTCAGGATCGGCGTACACCTCGGGCAGCCCGACGTCGGCCCAGTTGTTGCACGCCGGGTTGTCGACCCAATACGACTGGAACGGGTCGGTGAACGGCCCGTCGAACCGCAACGTCGCGCCGACGATGTTGCCGACCGATCCCTTGCCGAGGACGGCGTAGTTGACCACTCCGGGTTCTGACGGGCGGGCCGCCGCGGGCGCGGCCACCGCCATGCCGACGGCCAGCCCGACTCCTGCTAGGGCGACGGTGCGCCTCATGAGGTCAGACCTTCGCCGACAGCTTGACGTCGATGTTGCCGCGGGTCGCCTTGGAATACGGGCAGACGCCGTTCGCCTTCTCCATGAGCTCATCGGCTGCGCTCTGCTCCAGGCCGGGCAGATACCCGATCAGGTGGGCGTTGATGCCGAATCCCCCTTGGGAATCCTTGCCGAAACCGACCTGCGCCGTGATGCCCGTCGCGTCGTCGAGATCGATCTTCTCGTTGCGGGCGACCAACCTCAACGCGCCGAGGAAGCACGCCGAATAGCCCGCCGAGAACAGCTCTTCGGGGTTGGTGCCCTCACCGTTTCCGCCCATTTCCTTCGGCGGCCGGGTGTCGAGGTCGATCCGGCCCGTCGTGGACTTCACGTGACCGTCGCGGCCACCTCCGGTTGCGGTTGACTCTGCGGTGAAAACGACTTCGATGCTCATGGGCTCGATCATGCCAGCTGCCGATCCGAACACGTAGCGGCACGGCATTTCGTGATTCGAGCACGATTCGGCGAACCCGGCGGCCTACTCGGCGCCACAGCAAACCACAGCGGAGTAGCTGATGAAGCGCCTTTTTCTGGTCGGCGCGGTCGGTACCGCGGTTGTGCTGGCTACCATCGCGCCGGTCGCGAATGCGGAACCTCAGCCGTCGCCTGCGCGGATGCCCTCTTCGACCTTCTTGCCGAGATCGGGGTCGACGTTGGTCCAGTACTCGAACACCCGCGACAGCACGGGTTCCCGCACGCCATCCGACACGTGGCCGATGATGTTGTGGGCCAACCGGTCCCGCTCGGCATCGTCGAGCACCTCGCGCACCATCGTGCCCGCCTGACCCCAGTCGTCGTCGTCCTGGCGCAGCGCGTACGCGGTACGGACCATGTCGCCGTCCGAGGCCCAGTGCACCTCAGCCGCACGCCTGGCGTCCACTTCGGGCCCGCCCATGGAGTTCGGCGTGTACACGGGGTCGGTGGCCTTTCGGATGCGCATCGCGCCGTCCTTGCTGTAGGCGTTCACCTCGACATGCGGCTCGTTGACCGGGATCTGTTTGTAGTTCACCCCGAGCCGGGCCCGGTGCGCGTCGGAGTAGGAGAACCCGCGGGCCAGCAGCATCTTGTCCGGGCTCAGCCCGGTGCCGGGCACCACATTGTTCGGCTCGAACGCGGCCTGTTCGACCTCGGCGTGGTAATCGGTGACATTGCGGTTCAGCGTCATCTTGCCGACCTCGTGCAGCGGGTAGTCGCTGTGCGGCCACACCTTCGTCAGGTCGAACGGATTGAACCGGTAGGTCTTCGCGTCCTCGAACGGCATGATCTGCACGTGCAGCGTCCAGCTGGGGAAGTTGCCGTCCTCGATCGAGGTGAACAGGTCGCGTTGGTGGTAATCGCCGTCCTCACCTGCGAGCCGGTCGGCGTCTTCCTGGGTGAGGAAGTCGATACCCTGGTCGGTCTTGAAATGGTATTTGACCCAGAACAATTCGCCGTCGGCGTTGAGCCAGCTATAGGTGTGGCTGGAGTACCCGTTCATGTGCCGCCATGTCTTGGGAATGCCGCGGTCACCCATCAGCCAGGTGACCTGGTGCGCCGACTCGGGTGACAGCGTCCAGAAGTCCCACTGCATGTGGTGGTCGCGCAGATTATTGGCCGCCATTCGCTTTTGGCTGCGGATGAAGTTCTGGAATTTCATGGGGTCGCGGACGAAGAACACCGGGGTGTTGTTGCCGACCATGTCGAAGTTGCCCTCGCTCGTGTAGAACTTCAGCGCAAAGCCGCGCGGGTCCCGCCACGTGTCTGGGCTGCCGCGCTCGCCCGCCACGGTCGAGAACCTGGCCACCATTTCGGTTTTGGCGCCCGGCTGCAGGAACGCGGCGCGGGTGAACCTGCTGACGTCCTGCGTCACCTCGAACTGACCGAAGGCGCCGCCTCCCTTGGCGTGCGGTTGACGCTCCGGAATGCGCTCGCGGTTGAAGTTCGCCATCTGCTCGATGAGGTAGTGATCCTGCAGAAGGATCGGGCCGTCGGGCCCCACGGTCAGCGAGTGCTCGACGCTTGGCGCTGGAGCGCCGGAATCGGTTGTCGTGAACTTGTCAGCCATGTGAGTCTGATACCCCAAACCGCAAAATCAGAAAAGCGCCGAGCGTGCGGGGGCGTACGCGACACGCGGGGCGTGCGCACAGAACCGCACACTCGGCGCGTTGTCCTACGGGCGGACCGGTGCTGACGTGGTCGGCGGCTGCGCAGGCTCCGGCTGCTGCGCGCCTGGGCCGCCGGGACCCTGCCGCTCGAAGCCGCCGCGCGGACCGGGTCCCATCGGACCCATCGGGAACATCGGCGGTCCGCCGCGGTGCATCTCTCCGAACTCGCGATCACCACCGCCGTGGTGGCCACGATGGCCGCCGCCGGAGTGCGCACCGAGGACGAATCCGCTGAAGAAGATCACCGCGACGATGAAGACCACCCCGGCCACGATCCCGACCCACGCGGCCACCGCGGTCAGCCGCGCGCGCCGACGCTCGGGTTCCACATAGGCCGGTTGCTGCGGTGCGGTGGTCCCCACGGGCCTCGTCGCCGGTTCAGGTGTTGATGTTGTTTCACTCATGGCATCGAGCATGCAAAGGCCAGCGATGCGCCGCTCTTGAATTGCATATGAATCTGCTGTGAATAGACCACCGTTTTCGGGCGGTTCAGGCGCTCGTCCGCCGGTGAGGCTCGGCGACCGGTTTCGACTCGGCGGAACCGCGCTGGCGTAGGAAGATCGACAGCCCGACGATGGCGGCGACGGCGATGAACTCGCTCTGCCAGTTCTGCATCGACTCGAACCAGAACTGAGACGTGGTCAGGTAGCGCCAGAGGGAGATCGCGGCCTGGCCGTGTTGCAGCTGTTCCTCGTTGAACGCCTTGACGCCGCCCACCGCGTGAAGCAACCACGAGGCGAAGAACAAGGCGAAGAAGGCAATCGCCAAGGAGTGCTCGTAGATCGGCAACACCCAGCCGCCCTTGCGCACCGGCCACGGCGTCCATCGGTTCGGCGTGACGTCACGCGGGTCCTCGTCCTGTGGCGCAGGCTCGTCGAGCGGCTTCGACTCCGATGACCCCTTCTGATAGAGGAATGCGGTCAGCACGACATACATGCCCATCTGAAGAAACTCGGACTCCCAGTTCTCGAACATCGCCTCGACGAAGTCACCCGTGGTGAGGTACTCGAGCACCGAAATCCGAGCCTGTGAGCCGTGCTCCTGTTGTTCCTGGTTGTAGGTCGCGGTGCCGGAGACGATCATGCCGATGAAGAAGACTGCGAAAAGGCCCAGGCACGTCAGCAGCAAGCCGTTCTCCCGCAAGAGCTTTCGGATATGGCCTTGCGGCATCTTTCACATCCTACTCGGCGGGTGCGTCCTTACCCGACGGATAGCAAATTCTTGCTTACGATGCGGAAGAATGTGGCTTGTCGCTGATTACGCCGTCCTCGTCCGAGCGGGACCATGAGCGTATGACGGACTCGACGACTGACGACTACGGCGAGTGGCTGCGCCTGGCGCAGGAGGCCTTCGGCGTCACGCCGAGCGGTCATTCGACCGGCAGCGACTCCCATGGCTTGAGCGGATTCACCGCGAACTGGATGACGCGGTACGGCGCTTGAGCGCGCGGGAGCGTATTCCACTGGCTGATGAACACACGCAGCTCGTCGAGCGTGGAGCCCGGCGAGATGTATCCGCCGTACGGCTGAGCCAATCGATTGACCTCCGGCGGCGGCAATTGCTCTGCGGGGTCGGGCCATTCGCCTGCGACCACCACCGTCGTCACCGGCGCGGCGCCAAGCGCCGTTGGGTTGTCGGCCACCCGAACCTCCATGTTGCCGTTGCTTGCGTTGAAGTACGACAACACCGTTTTTCCGTCGATCTGGCGGATGCTCATCTCGCCGATCCGGTCGGGCCACAACGGCGTCGGCGTTCTGCCCCAGCCACCGTCGGAGGACCAGCCCTGCCAACTCGCGCGATCGGTGAAGGTCTCGCGCTTCGCGCGGTAGAGAACCACAGGCCCGGTGCGGTCGAAGTTGTTGGCGACGATGTAGACCCAGCCGGTCGGCGAGCCGTCCGTCGGGATCGGATCGTAGTACCCGCTGATCTGGCTCTGCCTGCTGTTCTCGAAGGCCGCCGGACGCTCCGAACCAGCCAGCGTCGGCCAACTGCCGCGCGCCGGATCGGCTTTCACCAGCCGCGAGGCTTGGGGGCGCAGGTCTTTCGTGGTCGTGACCATCATGTAGTTGTCGCGGTTGATCTGCACGACACCGGCGGGCAGTTGCGACTCCCCCGGCTTCGTCGCCTCGGCAAGCAGCGGCTCGTCGGTGCCGGTGACGCCGTCGTAACGCACGCCCGTGGGGTCGTCGATCGAGTCGATCTCGACGTGCAGCGCGATCGGTGAGTACCAGCCGCCGAACCCGACGCCTTGGCCGGCGAAGCTGTCTCCGCACACCTGAAGGATGCCGCTCGGAAATTCCATGAATTCACACAGGTCGGTGGCGCCGATCCCGTAATCGCCTGTCGGCGTTCCTGTTCCAGCCGTTGGGCCGATGCGGAGCACTTGGCCCGGCGCCAGCGGCGGCAGGACCGGCTCGGGGATCGGCGAGGGCGGATCCGCGTACGCGACGGGTGCGGCGAACGCCGAGATCGACATAATGGCGAGAAGTACTCGCACTTCCCCGCCCAAACGTCGGCTTCGGCGCACAGGGGTGGTCGGGGTCAGAGCTCGGCGGCCAGCAGTTCGGCGATCTGAATAGTGTTCAGCGCAGCACCTTTTCGCAGGTTGTCGCCGGACACGAACAATGCCAGCCCGCGGCCTTCCGGCACACCGGGATCGTGGCGGATCCGGCCGACAAGTGAGTCGTCGACTCCCGCGGCGGCCAGCGGCGTCGGCACCTCGACCAGTTGCACACCCGCCGCGTCGGCGAGTACTTCACGCGCACGCTCGGGCGAGATCGGCTTGGCGAACTCGGCGTTGATCGACAGCGAATGCCCCGTGTACACCGGTACGCGAACGCATGTTCCGCTGACCAGCAGGTCGGGGATGCCGAGGATCTTGCGGCTCTCGTTGCGCAGTTTCTGGTCCTCGTCGGTCTCGCCGGAACCGTCGTCGACGAGCGAGCCCGCCAGCGGAACAACGTTGAACGCGATCGGAGCGACGTACTTGTTCGGCGGCGGAAAGTCCAGCGCACGTCCGTCGTGCACCAACTTCTCGCTGTCGCCGACGACCGCACTGGCCTGATCGAAGAGCTCCTGCACGCCCGCCAGCCCGCTGCCGGACACCGCCTGATACGTCGACGCGACGATGCGGACCAACTGAGCTTCGTCGTGCAACGGCTTCAGCACGGGCATCGCGGCCATCGTGGTGCAGTTCGGGTTGGCGATGATGCCCTTCTCGAGGGACCGGGCGCGGTTGGCGACATCCCGCTCGAAGTTGACCTCGCTGACCACCAGCGGGACGTCGGGGTCCTTGCGCCATGCCGACGAGTTGTCGATGACGACGGCCCCGGCGTCGGCGAACCGCGGCGCCTGCACCCGCGACATGGTCGCGCCGGCGGAGAACAGGGCGATGTCGATACCGCTCGGATCGGCGGTCTCGGCGTCCTCGACCTCGATCTGCTGGCCTCGGTACTCCAGCTTCTTGCCCTGCGAGCGGGCGGAGGCGAAGAACCGCACAGACGTGGCCGGGAAATCGCGCTCGTCGAGGAGTGTGCGCATCACCTGGCCGACCTGACCGGTCGCGCCGACTACACCGATGTTGACCATGGCGTCCTACCGTCCTGTTCCCGCGTACACCACCGCGTCCTCGTCGCCGCCGAGACCGAACGCCTCGTGCAACGCCGAAACCGCCTTGTCCAGTTCGGTGTCCTTGACCAGCACCGAGATCCTGATCTCCGAGGTGGAGATCAGGTCGATGTTCACGCCGACGCCTGCCAGCGCCTCGCAGAAGGTCGCCGTGACGCCGGGATGGCTGCGCATGCCTGCGCCGATCAACGACACCTTGCCGATGTGGTCGTCGTAGAGCACCTTCGTGAAGCCGATCTCGCTTTGCAGCGACGTCAGCTTCTCCACCGCGCCGGGACCGCTGTCGCGCGAGCAGGTGAAGGTGATGTCGGTCTTGCCGTCCTCCACCTTCGAGATGTTCTGCAGCACCATGTCGATGTTCACATCGGCGTCGGCGACGGCGCGAAACACCTTGGCCGCGTAGCCAGGGACGTCGGGCAGCCCGACAACGGTGACCTTGGCCTCGCTGCGGTCATGTGCGACTCCGGTGAGGATGGCGTCTTCCATGGGGATGTCCTCGATCGATCCTTTGACGATGGTTCCTGGCTTGTCGGTGTATGACGACCGGACGTGAATCGGGACGTCGTAGCGGCGGGCGTACTCCACGCAGCGCAGCATCAGCACCTTCGCGCCTGCCGCCGCCATCTCGAGCATCTCCTCGAAGGACACGGTTTCCAGATGCCGCGCGTTCGGCACGATCCGCGGGTCGGCGGAGAAGATGCCGTCGACATCGGTATAGATCTCGCAGACATCGGCGTTCAGCGCCGCGGCCAGGGCGACGGCGGTGGTGTCCGAGCCGCCCCTGCCCAGCGTGGTGACGTCCTTGCTGTCCTGGCTGACGCCCTGAAACCCGGCGACCAGCACGATCAGACCCTCGTCGAGCGCCGAGCGCAACCTGCCGGGCGTGACGTCGATGATCTTGGCGTTGCCGTGCGTCCCGGTGGTGATCACACCCGCCTGCGATCCGGTGAACGACCTGGCCTGCGCGCCGAGGGAGTCGATGGCCATCGCGACCAGTGCGTTGGAGATTCGCTCGCCCGCCGTCAGGAGCATGTCCATTTCCCGTGCCGGCGGGGCCGGGCAGACCTGTCTGGCCAGGTCGAGCAGGTCGTCGGTGGTGTCGCCCATGGCCGAGACCACCACGACCACATCGTTGCCCTGCTTCTTGGTCTCCACGATGCGCTCAGCGACGCGGCGGATCCGTTCGGCGTCAGAAACCGATGATCCGCCGTACTTCTGCACGACGAGCGCCACTGTCGAAACCTCTCAGGTGTTCAAAGAAGATCCCACCAAGGATAAGGGGTTCGCGCACCTCATTTACTCCGCCGGTAGCGTCGGGCCATGGGCCGCGACTCCGCCAAGAAGGCCGACACCCGGGTGCCCATCCATCCCGACATCGCCGCACGGTGGAGCCCGAGGTTGTTCGACGCCGAGGCAATGCTGGACATCGAGGCGCTGGTGGCCGTGCTCGAGGCTGCGCGGTGGGCCGCCACCTGGGGACATCGTCAGCCGGTGCGGTTCATCGTCGGCCTGCGCGGAGACCACACCTTCGGCGCCATCACCGAGCTGCTGAAGCGCGGCAACCGCTACGCGCACGCGTCGGGCGCGCTGGTGATGGTGTGCGTCGACGAGGGCGAGGACGAGCGGACGGCCCGCTATGCGGCGGTCGACGCCGGCGCTGCGATGGCGCAGCTGACGATCGAGGCGGTGTCGCGCGGATTGATCGCCCACCCGATGGCCGGGTTCGACGCCGACGGCGCGCGCGAGGTGTTCGGCATTCCGGCGGGCGTGCAGCCGATTGCGGTGGTGGCGGTCGGATCGCTCGGCGACTACGACAACGCGCCGCAGGAGATCGTCGAACGCGACGCGCAGGGTCGACAGCGCCTGCCGCTGGACGAGGTCGCGTTCGCAGGCAGCTGGGGCACGCCGTTGTCGTTATAGAAGGCGCCTCATCCGCAGGCGTCGGACAGCTTCTTCAGTGAGTCGGCGATCTGGGTGTTGAGCAAGTCCATCTGGAACACCGCGGGAGGTGCGGGCGCGCCCGGGGCTTGCGACTGGGCTGCGATACGGACCTCGGAGAACTTGCCGACGAACTCGTTCGCGAGGCTGGCGAGCTGGGTGGCGTCGCGTGCGAGCTCGGGTTCGTGCACGTTCTGCGCCCGCTCGGCGACGCCGTCGGCCCACGCCTGGTAGGCGCCTTCCTCGGCGACCGTCGGGACGCCCTTGGAATCAGCGGTCTTCGACGCGATCTGCTCGGCCTGCGCCGTGTTGAACGCCAGCACGTCCTTCACCGGTCGGCACTCCTCCGACGACGGGCCGAAAAGGCCCAGCCGGGACACCGCAAGGGCGACCACCGCGATCACCACCGCGGCGATGGTGAACGTCCAGCGGCGAGCGAGTCTCATCGCAGCGACTCTACGTTCGGCCGACAATTAACACTTACGCAACAAGCTGAAACCGTCCACGTAACAGAAACATCGGTTACTGCCAGTGATCGGCCAACGGAAGGCCGCAACCACTGATGGAGATGTATATGGACGTGGATACAGGAACCACAGCTTTCATGCTGTGTTGCATCATCGGCCTCACGCTGATGATCCCCGGGCTCGCGCTGTTCTACGGCGGCATGGTGTCCGTCAAGAGTTCGACCAACATGATGATGATGACGTTCGGCTCCGTCGCGATCGTCGGCGTGCTGTGGGTGCTGTTCGGCTTCTCGATGACCTTCGGCACTTCCTACGGCGGATTCGTCGGCGACGTCTTCGAATTCGCCGGGATGAAGGACCTGCTGGAGTCAAACACGACGATCAGCGGGTTACCGATAACACTGTTCGCCTTGTTCCAGGCGTTGTTCGCGGCGATCACCGTCGCCCTGATCTCGGGTGCGGTCGCCGACCGGATGAAGTTCGGCGCGTGGATGGTCTTCGCGGCGGCCTGGGCGGTCCTGGTGTATTTCCCTGTCGCGCACTGGGTTTTCGCCTTCGACGGCGTGGTGACCGAGAACTCCGTCGGCGGCTGGATCGCCAATAGCCTGAAGGCTATCGACTTCGCGGGTGGCACCGCGGTGCACATCAATGCCGGCGCCGCCGCGCTGGCCGTCGCGATCGTGCTCGGCAAGTCCGCAGGCTGGGGCAAGCTGCGCAAACCGCACAACGTGCCGCTGACACTGCTCGGTGCGGGCCTGCTGTGGGCCGGTTGGTACGCCTTCAACGGCGGATCGGCTCTGGCCGCGGGCAACTCCGCCGCCATCGTCATGGTCACCACGTTCGTCGCCACCTGTGCCGCCACGCTGGCCTGGATCGCGGTCGAGAAGATCAAGGACGGCCACGTCACCGGCGTCGGCGCGGCCTCAGGGGCCATCACCGGACTGGTCGCGATCACACCCGCCTGCGGTGCGGTCACGCCGGTCGGAGCGATCATCCTCGGCGCGATCGCGGGCGTCATCTGTGTCTACGCGGTCGGGCTCAAGGCGCGCTTCGGCTACGACGACTCCCTCGACGTGGTCGGCGTCCACCTCGTCGGCGGCGTCGTCGGCACTCTGCTGATCGGCTTCCTCGCCAGCGAAAGCATGCCCAACGCCACGAACGGACTGTTCTACGGCGGCGGTTTCGATCAGCTGTGGCGGCAGGCGGTCGCGGCAGGTGCGGTGATGGTCTACTCGTTCGTCGTCGCGGGCATCATCGCCTTCGTGATCAAGAAGACGATGGGCATCCGCATCTCGCCCGACGAAGAAGAAAAGGGCATCGACGCGGCGTTCCATCGCGAAGCGTCGTACGAACTGGCACCTGCCTGACCCAAGCCCCGGCCGGCGCGGCGACCCACTCGCCCGCGCCGGCCGGTTTGGTCGGCGCCGTGTTTCCTCACGTGATGCTTCGATTCATACCAAGAGAACAAGGCCCAGACATGCCCACCGACCTCGCCGCAATGGCCAACGAGTCCGGGACGAAGTTCATCCTCGCGCTGTTCGTCGACCTGCGCGGGAAACCGTGCGCCAAGCTCGTCCCTGTCGAGGCCGTCGAGCTGCTGGCCACCGAGGGCGTCGGCTTCGCCGGGTACGCCGCCGGCGCGATCGGCCAGGAGCCCAAAGACCCTGACCTGATGGCGATTCCGGATCCGACGTCGTTCACCCCGATCCCGTTCATCAAGGACGGGCTGGCCATTGTTCATTGCGATCCGCATGTCAACGGCGAGCCGTGGCCGTATGCACCGCGGGTCATCCTGAAGTCGCTGGTCCAGCGTGCCGCCGACGCCGGGTTCGAGCCGTGGGTCGGCGCGGAAGTCGAGTATTTTCTGCTGCACCGCGGTACCGACGGCAGTCTGTCGGTCGCCGACACCGCCGACACCGCTGACCAACCGTGTTACGACGCCCGCGGCGTCACCCGGATGTATGACCACCTCACCTCGATCTCCACCGCGATGAACCGACTGGGCTGGTCAAACTACGCCAACGATCACGAGGACGGCAACGGTCAATTCGAGCAGAACTTCGAGTACTCCGATGCGCTGACGACCGCGGATCGCGTTGTGACACTGCGCTATCTGTTGTCCGTGATGGCGGCCGAGCGCGGCATGGTCGCAACGTTCATGCCGAAACCCTTCGCCGACAAGACCGGCAGCGGATTGCATCTGCACCTGTCCCTCACCAGCGCGGGCAATCACGTCTTCCCCGCTGACGACGACGCGCGCGGGCTCGGGCTGTCCGACACCGCATACGCCTTCGTCGGCGGCATCTTGGAACATGCATGTGCGCTACAGGCAGTGGTGGCACCGACGGTCAACTCCTACAAGCGAACCGGAGCGGTGACGACATCGTCGGGTGCGTCATGGGCACCGAGGATGCCAACATACGGCGGCAACGACCGCACCCACTACATCCGGGTGCCCGATTCCTCGCGTGTCGAACTGCGCGGCGGCGACGGTTCGGCGAACCCGTACCTGGCCATAGCGGCAGCGCTGGGGGCGGGCATCGACGGGATCAAGCGCAGCACGGACCCCGGCGCCGTCGGGGACGGCAGCACCGGACGGCCGCTGCCACCGACGTTGTTGCACGCCGTCGACGAGTTCGAGGCCGACCCGGTGATCACCGGTGTCCTCGACGCCGCGGGCGATGGTGTCGCGTCGTACTTCGCCAAAGTCAAGCGCGACGAGTTCTTCTCCTACCACAGCGCCGTCACGCCGTGGGAGATCGACAACTACCTGACCGCCTTCTGATATCGGAATACGAAGGGAGTCAACACATGTGCGGGATCGTCGGATTGCACCTGCGTGCCCCCGACCTCTACCCGCGGTTGGGGGAACTGCTCACGGGAATGCTGTGCGAGATGGGCAACCGCGGCAGCGACTCGAGTGGCGTCGCCGTCTACGGCGATCCGACCTGGTCGCCGCCGGGACGCGGGGCTGTCTCGTTGGTCAACCTTCCCGATGACGCCGACAGCGTGGCCTCGACGGTGAGCAGGCCTCTCGGCGGCTCCGTCGATGTGGTGACCGTCGGCACCAGTTACCTGCTGACCGCCGACGTCACCTCCGAGGTGCTGCTGGACGTGGTCAAGGCGGCCTACCCCCGGGCGCTGATCGCAGGCTTCGGGACTGACATGGCCGTCCTCAAGGGAGTTGGAGACCCCCGGACGTTGACCGATGCATGGGGTCTGGCCACAGCGCAGGGCTGGCAGGGAGTCGGCCACACCAGGATGGCGACCGAGTCCGCCGTCACACCCGCCGGTTGCCATCCCTACACCGTGGGACCCGGGCAGTGCATGGTGCACAACGGCTCATTCGCGAATCACGCCACCATCCGGCGCCGACTACGCTCCGCGGGAATCGCTTTCGACAGCGAGAACGACACCGAAGTGGGCGCTCGCTTCATCACCAAGCAGCTTGCCGACGGTCGCGACGTCGAGTCGGCGCTCAAGGAACTCTGTGCGACGTTCGACGGCTTCTACACGCTGCTGGTGTCCGACCGGGATTCGTTCGCGGTGGTCCGCGACGCCATCGCGTGCAAGCCGGCGGTGATCGCCGAGACCGACGACTGGGTGGCGGTCGGCAGCGAATACCGCGCACTGGCAGGACTTCCCGGTGTCGAGAAGGCCATCATCTGGGAGCCGGAACCGGAGGTGATCTACGCATGGACTCGGTGACCGCCTTCGACCTGCGCGCCACCCCGCTGCGGGAGGTGAATTCGGCGCTGCACACTCCGGGGCTGTCCGTTGAATTCGTCATCACCCATCCCGACGGCGCCCACAATGTCGCCGTCGGTGTCAACGCACCGGTGCAGATCACCGTCGAAGGACACGTCGGCTACTACGCCGCCGGGATGAATCAGCAAGCCGAGATCACGATCAACGGCAATGCGGGCACCGGGGTCGCCGAGAACATGATGAGCGGCTCAGTGTGGGTGAAGGGCGACGCATCACAATCCGCCGGAGCGAGCGCACACGGCGGTCTGCTGGTCATCGAGGGCAATGCCGCTGCACGCTGCGGGATCTCGATGAAGGGTATCGACGTCGTGGTGGGCGGGAACGTCGGCCACATGAGCGCATTCATGGCGCAGGCAGGTCGGCTGGTGATCCGGGGCGATGCGGGCAAGGCGCTCGGCGACTCGATCTACGAGGCTCGCATCTACGTACGCGGCGAGGTCGCCTCGCTCGGCGCGGACTGCATCGCCAAGGAGACGGCCGACGAACACCGTCAGGAGCTCGAACATCTGCTCAAGGCAGCAGGTTTCGAAGGTGACGACATCAGCGCATACACTCGCTACGGCTCGGCTCGCTCCCTGTATCACTTCCATGTCGACAACGCTGCGAGCTACTGATGACCTACACCGCTGACGATCGTGCCCGCCTCGGCCTGCGCGAGTCCGCGACCTTCGACCGCCAGACCATCGCCGCCATCCACCGCGCGGCGGAGACCGGTATCTACGACATTCGCGGCTGGGGCGCCAAAAGACCGCTACCGCACTTCGACGACCTGCTCTTCCTCGGCGCGTCGATGTCGCGCTATCCGTTGGAGGGCTACCGCGAACGCTGCGGCACCGATGTCGTCCTCGGCGGTCGGCACGCCGAACACCCGCTTCGCCTTGACATTCCGGTCACGATCGCCGGGATGTCATTCGGCGCCCTGTCCGGTCCGGCGAAGGAGGCGCTCGGGCGCGGAGCAAGCGAGGTCGGCACGTCGACCACCACGGGCGACGGCGGCATGACGGCCGAGGAGCGCGGCCAGAGCAAGTACCTGGTCTACCAGTACCTGCCGTCGCGCTACGGCATGAATCCCGACGACCTCCGCAAGGCGGATGCGATCGAGGTGGTGCTCGGCCAGGGCGCCAAACCCGGCGGCGGCGGAATGCTGCTCGGCCAGAAGATTTCCCCGCGTGTGGCGGGGATGCGAACGCTGCCTGAGGGCATCGACCAACGGTCGGCGTGCAGGCACCCGGACTGGACGGGGCCGGACGACCTGACGATCAAGATCCGCGAGTTGCGGGAGATCACCGACTGGGAGAAGCCGATCTACGTCAAGGTCGGCGCCACCCGCACCTACTACGACGTGAAGCTGGCCGTGCACGCGGGCGCAGACGTCGTCGTGGTCGACGGCATGCAGGGCGGCACCGCTGCCACCCAGGAAGTCTTCATCGAGCACGTCGGGGTGCCGACGCTGGCCGCCGTGCCCGAGGCGGTGCAGGCGCTCCAAGAGCTCGACGCGCACCGTAACGGTGTGCAGCTCATCGTGTCCGGCGGTATCCGCACCGGCGCCGACGTGGCCAAGGCGATCGCGCTCGGCGCCGACGCCGTGGCGATCGGCACCGCGGCGCTGATCGCGCTGGGCGACAATCACCCCCGCCACGACTCCGAGTACCAGCGACTCGGCAGCGCGGCGGGCTTCTTCGACGATTTTCAGGACGGCACCGATCCCGCGGGCATCAGCACGCAGGACCCAGAGCTGGCAGCGCGGTTCGACCCCGTCGAGGGTGGCCGCAGGCTGGCGAACTATCTGCGGGTACTGACGATGGAGGCGCAGACCATCGCGCGGGCGTGCGGCAAGGCTCATGTGCTCCGCCTCGAGCCCGAAGATCTGGTCGCCGTGACCATCGAAGCCGCGGCCATGGCGCGGGTGCCGCTGGCGGGCACCGACTGGATCCCTGGCCGATGAGCGAGACGGCCGACGTTGTCGTCGTCGGCGGCGGCATCGAAGGTGCGGCGGCCGCGTGGGCACTGAGCCAACGCGGTGTGGCCGATGTTCTTGTCGCAGAACGCAATACCGTCGGGTCCGGCATGACAGGCAAATCGAGCGGAATCGTACGGTGTCATTACGGGGTCAGCTCGCTCGCCGCGATGGCCGCTGTCGGCCTCGAGGTGTTCGAGAAAGCCGACGAGATGTTCGGCACCGACATCGGGTTTCGCCAGACCGGATACGTGGTCGGTGTCGGCGAGCCGAACGTCGACTCGCTGCGCAAGAGCCTCGCCGCGCAACGTGCGGTCGGCGTGCAGACCGAGGAGATCGGTCACTCCGACGTCGCCGCGATGTGGCCGTTCGCCGACCTGACCCCGTTCGCCGCTTTCGGCTGGGAATCGCGCGGCGGCTACGGCGACGCCTATCAAACCGCGCAGGCGTTCGCGGCCTCCGCACGGTCTGCCGGTGTGCGGATCCGCCAGGGCACAACGGTCGCAGAACTGTTGATCGACAGCGACACGGTCACCGGCATCCGGCTCGCCGACGGCGCCACGGTGTCGGCGGGAACCGTCGTCGTAGCCACCGGCGTCTGGACGAAGCCCTTCCTCGAGCCGTACGGCTTCGACGTACCGATCCGCGTGGTCCGTGAGCAGATCGTCACCATCGACCCCGGGGTCGAAACGGCCGGCGTCCCGGTGTTCTCCGATCTGGTATCGCTGCAATACGTTCGCCCTGAGGTGGGCGGCGACATCCTCTTCGGGAACAGCGACCTGTCCGATGTCGAGGAAGTCGACCCCGACAGGTACCTCAATCGGGCGACGGAAGCCTTCGTCGACCTCACCGTGAACAAGGTCGGCACGCGGTTTCCCGGCTTCGGCGGCGCGACGATCCGGGCCAGCTACGCCGGATGCTATGACGTCACGCCGGACTGGAATCCGGTGATCGGCGCGACACCGATCGGTGGTCTGTTCGTCGCCGCGGGTTTCAGCGGCCACGGCTTCAAGATCGCGCCCGCGGTCGGCAGGCTGGTCGCCGATCTCGTCGTCGACGGCCGTAGCGCCGACCCTCGCATACCGGAGTCCGACTTCAGGCTCGCCCGGTTCGCCGAGAACGATCTGCTCAAGACGCCGTATCCGTACGTCGGCGCTGGACAGATGCGCTAGAGAGGACTGGCATGAGCGACCTTCCGCTCCTGAGGAACAAGTCCGGCACCGCGCGCGACCGGGATCCCAGCGCGCCGGTCGACGACCTCGAATTCGAGGCCGCTTCCTCTCGGTGATCGCCTTCCCCGATTCGCAGGTCTAGCAGCCGCCGATTCTGCTGAGAGATCGCCCAACAGCACGAAATCGCGATCTCCTTGCAGAATCGACGCGGACAAAGCGGGTTTTGTCAGGCGCGAGCTGCGGAGTATGGTGGTCGACGTGCAGCGGGTGCTCCTTCTCGGCAGCCGCGACGGGGTCTGAACCAGACTGGCTTCCCGTCGCGGGTAGTCGCGATGCGCCGGTCGAGTCCCTATTACTCCCGGAGCAAACACCGTGACCACCTTCTCGAAATCCAACCCGGATTCGCCTGACGCCTTCGCGTCGGTACGCCAGATCACCAAGCCGTCCGGCCCGGCCCACCCCGGTCAGCCTGCGTGGAACACCCAACGCGGATCGGCGATGCCGGTCAACCGCTATCGCAGTTTCGCCGACGAGGTCGAGTCCGTCGCTCTGACCGACCGAACCTGGCCTGACAAAATCATCGACCGGTCCCCCATGTGGTGTGCGGTCGACCTTCGCGACGGCAATCAGGCGCTGATCGACCCGATGAGCCCACAGCGCAAGCGACGCATGTTCGACCTCCTCGTCCGCATGGGTTACAAGGAGATCGAGGTCGGCTTCCCCTCGGCCAGCCAGACCGACTTCGACTTCGTCCGCGACATCATCACCGAGGGCGCCATCCCCGACGACGTCACCATCCAGGTGCTGACGCAGTGTCGGCCCGAGCTGATCGAGCGGACGTTTTTGGCGTGCGAAGGCGCACCGCGCGCCATCGTGCACTTCTACAACTCGACGTCGATCCTACAGCGCCGCGTGGTGTTCAAAGCCGATCGCGAGGCGGTGAAGGCGATCGCGACCGACGGAGCACGCAAGTGCGTCGAGGAGGCCGAGAAGTATCCCGGCACGCTGTGGCGCTACGAGTACAGCCCGGAGTCCTACACCGGCACCGAGCTGGACTACGCCGTCGACGTCTGCAACTCGGTCGCCGACATCGTCAAGCCGACTCCCGATGTGCCGCTGATCGTCAACCTGCCCGCGACCGTCGAGATGGCGACGCCGAACGTCTATGCCGACTCGATCGAGTGGATGCACCGAAATCTGAACCCTCGGGACTCGATCATCCTGAGCCTGCACCCGCACAACGATCGCGGAACAGCCGTGGCTGCAGCCGAATTGGGTTATCAGGCCGGCGCCGACCGGATCGAGGGCTGCCTGTTCGGCAACGGTGAGCGCACCGGCAACGTCTGCATCGTCACGCTCGGGCTGAACCTGTTCTCCCGTGGCATCGACCCACAGATCGACTTCTCCAACATCGACGAGGTCCGGCGCACCGTCGAGTACTGCAACCAGCTGCCCGTACCCGAACGTCATCCCTACGGTGGCGATCTCGTTTACACCGCGTTCTCGGGCAGCCACCAGGACGCGATCAACAAGGGTCTCGACGCGATGAAGGTGTCCGCCGACGAACAGGACGCCGATGTCGACGACATCCTCTGGCAGGTGCCGTATCTGCCGATCGACCCGCGTGATGTGGGGCGCACCTACGAGGCTGTCATCCGGGTGAACTCGCAGTCCGGCAAGGGCGGCGTCGCCTACATCATGAAGGCCGACCACGGGCTGGTGCTGCCGCGGCGTCTGCAGATCGAGTTCAGCCAGGCGATCCAGAAGATCACCGACGGTGAGGGCGGGGAGGTGTCGCCGAAGGAGATGTGGGACGTCTTCGCCGAGGAATACCTCACGCCGGTCCGCCCGCTGGAGCGCATCCGGCAGACGGTGACCGCATCGGAGGTCGACGGCGGCACCGACACCATCGAGGCCGTCGTGAAGGTCGACGGGGCCGAGCACGAGATCGTCGGCGCGGGTAACGGTCCGCTCGCGGCGTTCGTGGATGCGCTGGGCGCCATCGGAATCGACGTATCGGTGCTGGATTACTCCGAGCACGCCCTGTCGGCCGGCGAAGAGGCTCAGGCCGCGGCATACGTCGAAGCCTCTGTCGGCGGTAGAACGGTGTGGGGTGTCGGTATCGCGACGTCGATCACCACCGCATGGCTTCGCGCAGTCGTGTCGGCGGTCAACCGCGCCGCGCGCTAATCCAGGAAGGCGCTCAGCAGCCGGTCCACGAAACCGGCGGCATCCTGCGTGCCCGGTTCGGGCGCGAGGGTGAGGTTGCTGAACACAAACCCGTTCAGCACTCTGCTGAGTTCGTCCATCCGCTCCGGCGTCACGGTGAAGCCGGCGGCCTCGAATATGAGTGTCGCCGACTTCACCGCGGCGGCCTGGAGTTCTCTCATCAGCGGTTGCAGTTCTTCTCGGCGGGTGCTTTCCATGAACAGCTCGAATCGCGCCAATGTCCAGCGACGCAACTGTTCGTCGACCTCGAGCATGCGAATAAGCAAAACCCGCAGCGTATCTCGGGACATCGGTCCGACCGTCGACTGCAGTGCGCCGACACGCCGCCAATGCAGGTCCACCGTTCTGGCGGCGGTCGCCTCGAGGAGTGCCTGCCTGGTGCGGAAGTAGTTCGACGTGGTGCCGGCGGGCACACCGGCGCGACTGTCGACCTGCCGATGCGTCAGACCCCCGACGCCGTCATCACACAGGATGTCGATTGCCGCGTCGAGGATCTGGTTACGACGTTCCGGGTTGGGTGGCATCAGTTCCTATAGTGCAGCCTGGAGAACATCGTGAGAAGCGCAGCGTAGAACGGAAACAACAGGTAGCTGAACCACACCGGGAAGAAGTCGAAATAGAAGTCGACGTTGTCGCGCACCACGCCGAAATAGACGTGCATCGGCACACTGAGCCCGATGTAGACGAGCGACCACGTGAAGAACACCCTGTGGGCTCTGGTCGCGAATTCGACGCGACGCCACAGCAGTATGCCCGTGATCGCTGCGTAGGTCATCGGCACCAGCAACACCTTGTCCGTCGCGGGTGTCATCACGTACTGCAGGGTGGTTTCGTCGCCGAAGATGACGCGACAGAGGTGCATGCAAAGGCCCATCGCGATGGTGACGATCGCTGCTTCGCGGAAGAAATAGCCGTGTTGCCGGAAGCTACTGCGAAGGGATGGCTCGCGTACTACATCTGTAGTGGTTGTCATGCACCGACGGTACCACTACACCTGTAGTGCTCGTCAAGACTGGTTTATGGCTTCGCCGGGAGATTGGCCAGCCAGCTGTCGGGGAGCAGCTCGATCAGCTGCCCGTCCGGGTCACGGATCATCGCGAAATGCTCAGAGTTCGCACCCTCGACAAGAGACCCGCCGAAGGCTTCCACCTGCGCTAACACGCCTTCCAGATCGGACACCGACAGCGAGATGTGCGTCAGGCCGACCTCGTCCATCACCCGCTTCTCGCGTACCTGCGCCTTGCGCTGCGAATAATCGATCAGCTCGAGTACGAAGCCGTCGCGGACCAGGTACGTCGCCCGGACTCCGATCGGGCCGTCGAGCTGCAGAAGCGCGGCGGTGCCCTCGTCGGGCAGATCGAGGTCCCACCAGAACTGAAAGCCGAGCAACTCCTCGTAGAAGCGGCGCGACCGGTCGCGGTCGGTGACGCACAGCCCGACGTGGTTGAAGACCGTTCGGAAATTCGACACGACTCCGCCTCTCTAAACCTGCAAAGATAGCGCAATGGGCCGCCCGGACGTCAGCAGCGACGCGACCCTGAACTTCGATCATCACTGCGACGACTACCAGCGCAACGAGCTCGCGATCAACGCCGACCTGCGCAACCGGTGCCCGGTCGCATGGAATGAGAACTACGGCGGGTTCTGGTTCGTCACCGGCTATGACGCCGTCGCGGCGGTGGCGCGCGACGGCGAAACGTTCGCGCACAAGTACGAGCCCGACGCTCCCGACGGAGTCAGCTATCAGGGCGAGATGGGGGTCCCGCGCCCCGAAGGCCAACCGCCACTTGGCATCGGCGAGGTCGACGGCCCGTATCACCTGGCGCTGCGACGGGCGCTCACCCCCTTCTTCTCCACCGGCGCCGTCGAGAGGATGCGGCCGTTCATGGAGCAGTCGGTCCACTGGTTCCTCGACCAGCGGATCGCCGACGGGCGGATGGACCTCGTGAATGACTATGCCAGCCCGGTGCCCGCAATCCTCACCATGCGGTTGATGGGCCTGCCGTTGGACGACTGGCAGCGCTACGCCGACCTGTTCCACTCGGTGATGGCCGCGAACGGCGGCGACGACTACAACAGCGCGATCGCCGAGGTGCCCGGGATGCTCGACGGACTGCTGAGATTCATCGCGGCCCGCCGGGCGGAACCGCGCGACGACCTGACGAGTTTCCTCACTGCGTTCGACATCGACGGCAGGTACCTGACTGACACCCAACTGCTCGACATCCTGTGGAACCTCATCGGCGGCGGAGTCGACACCACGACGTCGCTGACGGCGCTGAGCCTGCTGCACCTCGGTACTCATCCGGAACTGCGCTCGCGGCTCATCGAGCGGCCGGAGCTGTATCGCAGTGCGGCGGAAGAGTTTCTGCGGTTCTTCTCCGTCAACAAGCAGCTGAGCCGCACCGTCAGCCGCGACACCGTGCTCGGCGGCCAACCTTTGCGGCGAAACGACCGGCTGCTGATCAGTTGGATCAGTGCCAACCACGACGAATCCGAGTTCCACTGTCCTGGCGAGGTGATGCTCGACCGCTCACCCAACCACCACGTCGCGTTCGGGCTTGGACCGCACCGATGCATCGGTGCACCGCTTGCGCGCGTCATGTTCGAGGTGATGGTCAGGGCCGTGCTGGAACGCATGCCCGACTACGAGATCGACCTCGACGGCGTCGAGCGGTACGCGGGCAACCCGACGATGGACGGGGTGGGCAGGCTTCCCGTGACGTTCAAGCCCGGACTGTCGCTGGGCACACCGCCCCCCCAGTGAGTCCTAGAAGAGAGCGAACTGGCCGCCGTCGAGGGTGTGGTCGGTGAACTCCTCGATGTCGGTTCCCGCGACCACGCCCTCGAGGCACGCCATGAAGTCGGCATCGGAGACCAGCGGCACGCCGAGCTCTCCTGCCTGATACCCCCTGCCCTGCTCGGGCTCAGGCACGTTGCAGATCACCAACGACGTTTCCGGGTCGATGGTGTCGGTGTAGGCCAAGCCTGCGTGCACGATGCGCTCGACGAGTTCCTCGTGGGTGCGCGACACTTCGGCCGACAGCGCGACCCGCATCCCCTGCACGAGCGGACGCCCGTGGACGTAGCGGCCGGGGTTGAGGTACGGGCACGGCATGCGCGACGCGATCATCTTGAGTGGGCGCAGCTCGTCGTGGGTGACAAGCCCACTTGGCCAGGTATGGCGCTCCACCGGCCGCAGCGGCAGCCAGACCTTGCGTTCCCGCGCGCGCACCAGCGCCGGTTTGAGGATCTGCGCCAACACCAGCGCGTCGTCCAGCGCATCGTGCGGCTTCATCTGGCTGATTCCCCAATGTGCCGCCAGCGTCTCCAGGCGCATGTTGTCGCAGTCGAGGCCAAGGCGTCGGGCGAGCTCGACGGTGCACATGACGCTGTCGATCGGCAGCTCGACCGCGGCGAGTTCGGCCTCCGCGGCCAGGAACGAATAGTCGAAGTTCACGTTGTGGGCGACCAGGGTGCGACCGCGCAACACCTCGATCAGCTTTGGCGCGACGTCGGCGAAGGTCGGCTGACCGGATAGCATCTCCGCGGTCAGGCCGTGCACGTGGGTGGGTCCTGGATCGACGCCTGGATTCAACAGGCTCGCGACGCTGCGCTCGACGTTTCCGTCGTCGCCGACGGCGAGGGCCGCCACGCTGACCACGCGAGCGTGGCCCGGTCGGAAGCCGGTCGTCTCGACGTCGACGACCGCCCAACCCTCGCCGGGCTCGGCGGCGGGCCGGCCCCACGTGTGGCTCACAAGATCAGGATGGCACGAGCGGCTGACAAGCCTCGGCCGCTGAGGTTGCGTGTCGGCCACATAAAATGCACACCAATGGTCACAGCTCGTGGACGAATCGCGCTGGCGGCCGGCTCCGCCGCACGCTGGTCGTCGCGGGTGACCGGTCGGGGTGCAGGCGCGATGATCGGCGGTCTGGTGTCGATGACGCTGGACAAATCGATCCTGCGCCAGCTCGGCGCGGGCCGCTCGACGGTCATCGTCACCGGCACCAACGGCAAGTCCACGACCACCCGGATGACGGCGGCCGCGCTCGGCACCCGCGGCCCCGTCGCCACCAACGCCGAGGGCGCCAACATGGACGCGGGCCTGGTCGCGGCACTCGCCGCCGCCCCTGACGCAGGCCTGGCGGCTCTTGAGGTAGACGAGATGCACGTGCCGCACGTCGCCGACGCGGTGAACCCGGCGGTGATCGTCCTGTTGAACCTGTCCCGCGATCAGCTCGACCGGGTCGGTGAGATCAACCACATCGAGCGCACGCTGCGGGCCGGGCTCGCGCGCCACCCCGACACCGTCGTCGTCGCCAACTGTGACGACGTGCTGATGACGTCAGCGGCCTACGACAGCCGCAATGTCGTATGGGTCGCCGCGGGCGGCGGCTGGGCCAACGACTCGGTGAGCTGCCCGCGCAGCGGCGAGATCATCGTCCGCGACGGCTACCACTGGTACTCCACGGGAACGGATTTCAAGCGACCGACCCCGCAATGGTGGTACGACGACGCGAACATCTACGGTCCCGAAGGGTTCTCGGTGCCGATGCAGCTCGCGCTGCCGGGAACCGTCAACCGCGGCAACGCAACTCAGGCGGTGGCCGCCGCCGTCGCACTGGGCGCCGACCCGGGGGCAGCGGTGACAGCGGCCTCCGGCGTCGACGAGGTCGCCGGCCGGTACAGCACCGTGCAACTGGGCACGCACACCGTGCGGATGCTGCTCGCCAAGAACCCGGCGGGCTGGCAGGAGGCGCTGTCGATGGTCGACACCGACGCCGGCTCGGTGGTGATCTCGGTCAACGGCCAGGTGCCCGACGGCGAGGATCTGTCGTGGCTGTGGGACGTCAACTTCGAACATTTCGTGAACCATCCGGTGGTGGCCGCGGGTGAGCGCGGTACGGACCTTGCGGTGCGGCTCGGCTATGCGGGCGTCGAGCACACGTTGGTGCACAACGCCGTCGAGGCGATCACGTCGTGCCCGCCAGGCCATGTCGAGGTCGTCGCGAACTACACCGCGTTCCTGCAACTGAATCGCACCTTGGGACGAGGCGGCCGTGGTCCCAGGGGGCTGGAGCGATGGGCCCACACCCGCAGGGTAGGGGACGACTCGGGGGAAGATGGCTGACTCGACGGTACGGATCGGCCTGGTGCTGCCCGATGTGATGGGCACATACGGCGACGGCGGTAACTCCGTGGTGATGCGGCAACGGTTGCGGCTCAGGGGTTTCGACGCCGAGATCGTCAATATCACGCTCGACGATCCGGTGCCGTCCACCCTGGACCTGTACACGCTCGGCGGCGCGGAGGACTATGCGCAGCGCCTCGCGACGCGGCACCTGATCCGCTATCCGGGCCTGCAGGAGGCCGCGGCCAAGGGCGCGCCGGTGGTGGCGATCTGCGCGGCGATCCAGGTGCTGGGGCACTGGTATGAGACGTCTGCCGGTGAACGGGTCGACGGTGTCGGACTGCTGGACCTGACGACGTCGCCGCAGCCGAAGCGAACCATCGGCGAGGTGGTGAGCCAGCCGCTGCTGCCCGGCCTCACCGACCGGCTGACCGGCTTCGAGAACCACCGGGGCGGAACGGTTCTAGGGTCCAATGCGCAGCCGTTGGCCACGGTGATCTCCGGTGCGGGCAACCGGGAGGGCGACGGAATCGACGGCGCCGTGCAGGGCAGCGTCGTCGCCACGTATCTTCACGGCCCGTGCCTCGCGCGCAATCCGCAGCTGGCGGACCGTATGTTGGCGCAGGTCGTCGGCGACCTCGCACCGCTGGAACTGCCCGAGGTGGACCTGCTACGCCGCGAACGGCTCGCCGCACCCCGCCGCGTGTAGCGCGTCACCGACTCTGGCCAGCCAATCGTGCGGGCTGTCTTCGGCGATCACCCGGATAACGGTCCAGCCGAGTGCTTCCAGCATCCGCAGCCGCGCAATGTCCTTGACGTACTGCTTGCGATCTTTGCGGTGGTGATCACCGTCGTATTCCACCGCGACCATGAAGTCCCGCCAGCCCATGTCTAGGTATGCGACCGGCTGCGTGGACCTGGCCAGCACGGGTATCTGCGTCTCCGGACGCGGAAACCCCGCGTCGTGCAGCCACAATCGCGTCATGCTCTCGCGCGGTGACTCTGCGCCTCCGTCGACCAGCGGAAGCAGTTCGCGGAGTTGGCGCACGTTCCTGGCGCGCGGGTACCGCTCGGCAAGTGCGAGCACCGCATCGGGCGAGAACTTCTGGTTCCACATCAGCGCGTCCAACCGCGCCAACGCCTCTGGTCTGTCCAGATGGCGACCCAGATCGAACGCCGTGCGAACCCTGGTCGTGACGGGCAATCCGGATCTTCTCGTGATTTCATCGTCGGCGACTCGTTCCGCGCGGGCGACCAAGCCGTCCTGGGGTGCGCATTTCACACCGAGGAGCTCGATCGGCACCGTTGGGTCCACCCATGGGGCGCCATGGAGAGCCGACGCCGCCACCCCGGCCACGGCTCCCCGCCGACGCGATGCGAGCCAGGCACCTATGGCGCGATCCCGCAGGGACGCCTCACGCTCCTTGGGTATGTACACGCCGCGATACAGCTTCGTGTACCAACGGCGCAGTTCGTGACGGGTCACCACTCCGGCCGCGACGGCTTCGCCACCCAATATCACCTGACTCATGACTGCATCGTGCAGGCAGGCACCGACAACGCTCGAGATCCGAGTTTTGTAGCGAAAGTGCGAGAGAACGTCTACAAAAGTCGACTTTCACGAATCACGTCAGGGCGCGGCGGCCGGAGAGCGCCCGGCCGAGCGTCAGCTCGTCGGCGAACTCCAGGTCGCCACCCATCGGCAGACCCGACGCGATGCGCGTGACGGCGAGCCCGGGGATGTCGCGAAGCATCCGAACCAGATAGGTGGCTGTCGCCTCACCCTCGGTGTTGGGGTCGGTCGCGATGATCACCTCGGCGATATCGACGCCGTCGACTCGCTCGCCAATCCTGTTGAGAAGCTCGCGAATTCGCAGCTGCTCAGGACCGACACCGGATAGCGGGTCAAGCGCGCCACCGAGTATGTGGTAGCGGCCGCGGAACTCGCGGGTGCGCTCGACGGCCTGCACGTCCTTCGGCTCCTCGACCACGCACACCAGCGACGCGTCGCGGCGCGGGTCCAAGCAGATCCGGCAGCGGTCGTCGTCGGAGACGTTTCCGCACACCGCGCAGAACCTGACCCCGTCGCGCACCTTGTTGAGCACCGCGGTCAGCCGGTCGATGTCCGGAGGCTCGACCGAGAGCAGGTGAAATGCGATGCGCTGCGCACTCTTCGGGCCGATGCCCGGTAGCTTGCCCAGTTCGTCGATGAGGTCCTGGACCGGTCCCTCAAACATAGCGGCTCAAACTCACACGCCTGGTAGACCCAGATCGCCCATGCCGCCCGCCAGCGGCCCGAGTCGTTCCTGGGCCAGCAGGGTGACCTGGCGGGCCGCATCGGCGTGCGCGCCGACGAGCAGGTCCTGCAGCGTTTCGACGTCGTTCGGGTCGACGACCTTCGGATCGATCGACACGCCGACGACCTCGCCGCTGCCCTTCATGGTGACCTGAACCAGACCGCCGCCGGCCTGCCCGTGCACCTCGGTGTTGGCCAGCAGTTCCTGGGCCTCCATCAGCTTCTGCTGAACCTGTTGCGCCTGCGCGAGGAGCGCCGACATGTCGGGCTGGCCTCCGGGTTGCATGATTGGTCCCCTTGCGTGTTGGTAACTACGTGGTCTCGACTTGGTTGCGCTCGCCGGTACGCAGCGTTTCGGTCTTTCAAGCGTAGACGCCCAGCGGCTACGTTGGCGCCGTGCGTGTGTCAGCGACCCTTCGTGTCGGCGCGACTGCGGCTGCCTGCCTAGTCGTCGCGGGGTCGACGCTCGCCGCCCCGATCTCCGCCGCGCCCGCCAACATCAGGGGCATGGTCGTGTTTCTCGACCCCGGCCACAACGGCGCCAACGACAGCTCTATCAGCCGCCAGGTGCCCACCGGCCGCGGCGGGACCAAGAACTGCCAGGAAAGCGGCACGTCGACGGGCGACGGCTATCCCGAACACAGCTTCACCTGGGAGACCACGCTGCGGATCCGCCAGAAGCTGACCGCGTTGGGCGTGCGGACCGCGATGTCGCGCGGCAACGACACCGGCCTCGGCCCCTGCGTCGACGAGCGCGCCGCGATGGCCAACTCGCTGAAACCCAATGCCATCGTCAGCGTCCACGCCGACGGCGGCCCGTCCACCGGCCGCGGATTCCACGTGCTGTACTCGTCGCCGCCGCTCAATCAGGCCCAGGCGGGCCCGTCGGTGCAGTTCGCCACGGTGATGCGCGACCAGCTGCGTGCCGCGGGCCTGGTGCCCTCGACCTACGTCGGGAGCGACGGCCTCAACCCGCGCTCCGATATCGCGGGTCTGAACCTGGCGCAGTACCCGTCGGTTCTCGTCGAGCTGGGCAATATGAAGAACCCCGCCGACGCGGGCCTGATCACCACACCCGAGGGCCGGCAAAAATACGCCGACGCGGTGGTCAACGGCATCGCGGGCTTCCTCGGCGCGCAGCCGCGTTAGCTGCTTTCGACGGCCTTCTTCAGGTTGTCCAGCACCTGGGCCTGAATCTTCTTCAACCCCAACGGCGCGAAAGTCTTCTCGAAGAAGCCGCCGATGCCTCCGGCGCCCTGCCATGACGTCTTGACCGTGACCGACGAGCCGGGCCCCGACGGTGCGACGGTCCAGTTGGTGACCATCGAGCTGTTGGCGTCCTTCTCGATGACGGTGTGGCCTGCCACGTCGACTGAGGCCTTGACGTCGCGGACCCGCGACTTCGTCGCCTGCAACTTCCAGGTCGCCACGGTGCCCGCACCCTGACCGCCTTCGAGCACGGCGTAATCACGGTAGTGCTCCGAGAGGATCTTCGGGCGAACCGTTGTGTAATCCGACACAGCCGCCAACACCTTCTCCGGCGTGGCGTCGATCAAGACGCTGCTCGACGCGCTGACCTGTCCCATCTCCTGTGACTCCCCTCTTCGTGGTGCGGTCGCATCAGCCGCAACCGCGGACTAGCGTATATGCGTGTCTGTTTCGGCAACCGAGGCGCGTGCTGCCCACGCCGCGGGTGTGCAGCGACTCCTTGACAGCTATCGCGCGATCCCTCCGACGGCGACCGTCCGGCTGGCCAAATCGACGTCCAACCTGTTCCGCAAGCGGGCCAAGAGCAACGCCAAGGGCCTGGACACCTCGGGGCTGACGGGCGTGATCGAGGTGGATCCGGACGCGCGGACCGCCGACGTCGCGGGCATGTGCACCTATGAAGATCTCGTCGCCGCGACGCTCCCGTATGGCCTGTCGCCGCTGGTCGTTCCGCAGCTGAAGACCATCACGCTCGGCGGTGCGGTCACCGGGCTCGGCATCGAGTCGACGTCATTCCGCAACGGCCTGCCGCACGAGTCGGTGCTCGAGATGGACATCCTCACCGGAGCGGGCGACGTCGTCACGGCGTCGCAGGAAGAAAACTCTGATCTGTTTCGCGCCTTCCCGAATTCGTATGGCACGCTGGGCTATTCGGTCCGGCTGAAGATCGAGCTGGAGCCGGTGAAGCCGTTCGTCGCCCTGAAGCACCTGCGATTTCACTCGCTCCAGGACCTGGTCGCGGCGATGGAACGGATCATCGAAACCGGCGGTCTCGACGGCACACCGGTCGACTACCTCGACGGCGTGGTGTTCAGCCCCGACGAGAGCTACCTGTGTGTCGGCGTGCAGACCTCGACGCCGGGACACGTCAGCGACTACACCGGCCGCGAGATCTACTACCGGTCGATCCAGCACTCCGCCGGCGAGAAGCACGACCGGCTGACCATCCACGACTACCTGTGGCGATGGGACACCGATTGGTTCTGGTGTTCACGCGCGTTCGGCGCGCAGAACCCGACGATCCGGCGGTTCTGGCCGCGGCGCTACCGACGCAGCAGCTTCTACTGGAAGTTGATCGGCTACGACCAGCGCTTCAACATCGCCGACCGCATCGAGAAGCGCAAGGGGCGTCCGCCGCTCGAACGCGTGGTCCAGGACATCGAGGTGCCGATCGAACGGTGCGTGGACTTCCTCGACTGGTTCACCGGGAACGTGCCCATCGAGCCGATCTGGCTGTGCCCGCTGCGTTTGCGCGGCGAGGCGAGCTGGCCGCTGTACCCGATCCGGCCGCATCACACCTACGTCAACGTGGGTTTTTGGTCGTCGGTGCCGGTCGGCCCGGAGGACGGTTACACCAACAGGCTGATAGAACATGAGGTCAGCAAGCTCGATGGGCACAAGTCGCTGTATTCCGACGCCTTCTATTCACAGGAAGAGTTCGACGAGCTCTACGGCGGGGAAACCTACAAAATCGTCAAGAAGGCCTACGATCCGGATTCACGTCTCCTCGATCTATACGCGAAGGCGGTGCAACGAAAATGACGACGGACAAAGAACATGCGGCAAGTGCGCCGCCCAGGAAGCTGGCGCTCGCCGAGATCCTGGAGATCTTCGCCGGAGGTGGCCGGATTCCGCTGCGGTTCACCGCATACGACGGAAGCACGGCCGGGCCCGACGACGCAGGCCTCGGTCTGGACTTGCTGACACCCCGCGGCACGACCTATCTGGCAACCGCACCCGGTGAGCTCGGGCTGGTCAGGGCCTACGTCTCCGGTGACGTCGACCCGCACGGCGTGCATCCCGGCGACCCCTACGAACTGCTGCGGGCGCTGGCCGACAAAATGGACTTCAAGCGGCCCTCTGCACGGGTGCTGGCCAACATCGTCCGTTCCATCGGCTTCGAGCACCTCAAGCCGATCGCGCCCCCGCCGCAGGAGGCGCTGCCCCGTTGGCGCCGTATCGCAGAAGGCTTGCGGCACAGCAAGACCCGCGACGCCGAGGCCATTCATCACCACTACGACGTATCGAACACGTTCTACGAGTGGGTGCTCGGCCCGTCGATGACCTACACGTGCGCCTGCTATCCGAATCCGGAGGCGTCGTTGGAGGAGGCGCAGGACAACAAATACCGGCTGGTGTTCGACAAGTTGCGGCTGCAACCGGGCCATCGACTGCTGGACGTCGGCTGCGGCTGGGGCGGCATGGTCCGCTACGCGGCCCGGCACGGCGTCAAGGCCGTCGGCGTGACGCTGTCGAGGGAACAGGCGCTGTGGGCGCAGAAGGCCATCGCCGAGGAGGGGCTGACCGATCTCGCGGAGGTGCGCCACGGCGATTACCGCGACGTCTCCGAAACCGGGTTCGACGCGGTGTCCTCGATCGGATTGACTGAGCACATCGGCGTGCACAACTATCCGGCGTACTTCGGCTTCCTGCAGTCCAGGATGCGCACCGGCGCATTGCTGCTCAACCACTGCATCACCCGGCCCGACAACCGCACCGGCGCAACGGCGGGCGGCTTCATCGACCGCTACGTCTTCCCCGACGGAGAGCTGACCGGCTCGGGCCGCATCATCAGCGAAGCCCAGGACGTCGGCCTCGAGGTCGTGCACGAGGAGAACCTTCGTCACCACTACGCCTTGACCCTGCGTGACTGGTGCCGCAACCTCGTCGACCACTGGGACGAAGCCGTCGAGGAGGTCGGCCTGGCCACCGCCAAGGTGTGGGGTCTCTACATGGCGGGCTCGCGGCTCGGGTTCGAGACCAATGTCGTTCAGCTGCACCAGGTTCTGGCGGTCAAGCTCGACGAGGACGGCAACGACGGCGGGCTTCCGCTGCGGCCGTGGTGGACCGCCTGAGGGGCTAGCCGCCGTCGATCCGGCGGGCGCCGAGTTCGTTCTGCAGTAGTTCGAGCGCGGCCTCTTCCGGATCGCGACGCTCCGTCTCGGCGTTGTCGCTGCCGGCCTCGGCCAGCATGCTGTCCTCTTCGCTGCGGGCGACGTCCCCTGCGGGTGTCTCCGCGGTGCCTGCGTCAGAGGGAGATCCGACCTCGTAGCGCACCTTGAGCCCGATGCCGAGCGCGTCCTTCAACGCTTCCTCGACGACGTCGGTGTTGCGCTGTTCGTTCAGCCGCTTCGCCAGCGGCGCCGACTCATGGTTCAACAGCAGCGTGCCGCCGTAGACGGTGCGCACCACCGCCCCGGCCAGCATGACCGCAAGCGAACGGCTGCGTTCGCGCACCTTCTCCAGCACGGTGGCCCACTGTCTGCGGATCGCTGCCGCGTCGGGTTCCCCTGGGACCGGGGCGGCGGGTGTGGGCGGTGCCTCGACCACCGGCTCTGACGGCGGTCGCAGTGGCGGCGGCGACGGCGGAGGCGCAGGCTCGACCGGCTTCGGCGCGGGCTCGGGACTCGACACCGGTGCGGGTGCGGGCTCCTTGACTTCGGGCGCGGCCTCCGGCGCAGGTTCCGACTTGTCCGACGGCTGCGACCTGCTCCTACGGGTGAACTGTTTCGCAGGCGCGCCCGCGGCGGATCCGGCGCCGCTTGCACCGTCGGCGGGAATCGACATGTCGAGACGCGTCTCGATGCGCTCGATCCGTTGCAGCAGAGCCGATTCCGTATCGCTTGCCGACGGCAGCAGCAGCCGCGCGCACACCACTTCCAGCAGCAGGCGCGGCGCGGTGGCGCCGCGCATCTCGCCGAGGCCGGCGTGCACCACCTCGGCGTAGCGGGTCAGCGTGCCCGCGCCGATGCGCGCGGCTTGATCGCGCATCCGATCGAGCACGTCGCCGGGTGCGTCGACGACTCCTCGCGCGGCGGCGTCGGGCACCGCCTGCAGGACGATCAGGTCGCGGAAGCGTTCCAGCAGATCGGTGGCGAACCGACGCGGATCGTGTCCCGCGTCGATGACGCCCTCGACCGCGCCGAACAGCGCAGCCGCATCGCCCGGGGCCAGCGCGTCGATCGCGTCGTCGATCAGCGCGACGTCGGTGGCACCCAGCAGTGAGAGCGCCCGCGGATAGAGCACCCGGTTGCCGTCAGCACCGGCCAGTAACTGGTCGAGCACCGAGAGGGTGTCGCGGGGCGACCCGCCGCCGGCGCGGATCACCAGCGGGTAGACGGTTTCGTCGACCTCGACGCCCTCCTGCTCGCAGATTCGCTCCAGCAACGAGCGCATGGTGCGCGGCGCCAGCAGCCGGAACGGGTAATGGTGGGTACGCGAGCGGATGGTTGGCAGCACCTTCTCGGGTTCGGTGGTCGCGAACACGAAGATGAGGTGGTCGGGCGGCTCCTCGACGATCTTCAGCAGCGCATTGAAGCCCGCGGTGGTGACCATGTGCGCTTCGTCGATGATGAAGATGCGGTAGCGCGACTGCGCCGGTGCGTAGAACGCGCGGTCGCGTAGCTCGCGCGTGTCGTCGACGCCGCCGTGGCTGGCCGCGTCGAGTTCGACGACGTCGACGCTGCCCGGCCCGTTCGGCGCGAGCGCGACGCACGAGTCGCAGACGCCGCACGGCGTCGCGGTGGGGCCCTGCTCGCAGTTCAGCGAGCGGGCCAGGATCCGCGCCGACGACGTCTTTCCGCAGCCGCGCGGGCCGGAGAACAGATAGGCGTGGTTGATGCGGCCTGCCGTGAGCGCGGTCGACAGCGGATCGGTGACGTGCTCCTGGCCGACCACGTCGGCGAATGTCGACGGACGGTACTTGCGGTAGAGCGCCACGCTCAGCAGGCTACCCAGCCGAGCGGACAGTCGGGCGGCGCGGCCGGTCCTGCACGGCGAGCGCTCACACCTGTACGGTTTCCGCGGCCTGTTTTGTACAACGATGAGCGCTCGCGGCTGGGACCGTCACCCGCTGGCCAGACTCAGTCCTTGAGCAGGGCTTCGGTTGCGGCGAGCAGCGCGCAGGTGGAGAGGCCGTGGATGGCCTCGCGCAGGTCGGGCAGCGACGGGAACGTCGGAGCGATTCGAATGTTCTTGTCCTCCGGGTCTTTCCGATACGGAAACGACGCGCCCGCCTCGGTGACGGCGATGCCGGCGTCCTTCGCAAGCGACACCGTGCGCTTGGCGGTGCCCGGCCAGACGTCGAGGTTGACGAAGTAGCCGCCCTTCGGGTCCGTCCACGACGCGATCTTCGACTCGCCGAGCCGGTCTCCGAGGATTTCCTGGACCAACGCGAACTTCGGCGCGAGCTGCTGCTGATGGCGCTGCATCTGCCGCCGCACCCCGTCGGCGTCCTTGAAGAACCGTAGATGCCGCAATTGGTTGACCTTGTCGGGTCCGATCGACTTCTTGCCTGCGTGCTGCAGATACCACGCGATGTTGGCCAGCGATCCGCCGAAGAAGCTCACACCGGCACCCGCGAAGGTGATCTTGGAGGTGGACGCGAACACCAACGGCCGGTTCTGGTTGCCTGCCGCCGCGGCCAACCCGAGGATGTCGATCTGCTGGACCGTGTCGTGAGTGAGGGTGTGCACCGCGTACGCGTTGTCCCAGAGCAACCGGAAATCTGAGGCAGCCGTGCGCATTTGGACCAACCGACGCACCTTCTCCCAGGAGAACGTGACGCCGGTCGGGTTGGAGAACACCGGCACGCACCACATGCCCTTGATCGCCGGGTCGGCGGCGACGAGCTCTTCGATCAGGTCGACGTCGGGGCCGTCTTCGAGCATCGGGATGTTGATCATCTCGATGCCGAGGCTCTCGGTGATCGCGAAGTGCCGGTCGTAGCCGGGCACCGGACACAGGAACTTGACGACCGGTTCGGCGACCCAGGGCCGCGGCGAATCCACCCCGCCATGGAGCAGCGAAAACACCACCACGTCGTGCATCAATTCGAGGCTGGCGTTGTTGCCCGCGATCAGGTTCTGCACCGGGATGCCGAGCAGCTCGCCGAAGATGGCCCGCAGTTCGGGCAGGCCGTGCAGGCCGCCGTAGTTGCGCGTGTCGGTGCCGTCGCCGTCGCGGTAGTCGTCGCCGGGGAGGCTCAGCAGCGCGTTGGACAGGTCGAGCTGCGCGGGTGCCGGCTTCCCGCGGGTCAGATCCAGTTTGAGCTGCTTGGCCTGCAGGTCGGCGTAGCCCGCCTTCTGCTTGTCGTGCTGCGCCTGCAATTCCTCACGGCCAAGCGAGTGAAACGACACGATGCGCGTCCTCAATGTCGGGAAAAGAAAAAGGGGACCCCGCGCACCCGACAGAGCCCATTGACCCTTGCTGCCTTCCGGCCCTGGGGGAGTTCACAGGATAGACGCCGCGCGGGGTCCACGGAGAGTGTAATACGTGGTCTCCGGCGGGCAGGTTGGAGCGGTGGGGGTGCCCCCAGCCCGAAGGGCAAGGGGGACGACTGGGGGATCGGCAGCGGCGGGCTGGGACGGCGTATTGGGCAGGTCGGTTACCATGGCCCGCGGAGGATTCGCCTAGTGGCCTATGGCGCTCGCCTGGAACGCGGGTTGGGTTAATAGCCCTCGCGGGTTCAAATCCCGCATCCTCCGCACTGGGTCCGAGGGGCGACCAGCCGGAAGTCAGAGCTGGTCACTCCTTGGCCCGAGGAATCTTGAGGAGGAGTATGAGCCGCAAAATTGCGGTGGCCTGGCACGCATCGTTCTCGATCGCCGCCGGCGTCTTGTACTTCTTCTTCGTGCTTCCGCGCTGGCCTGAGCTGACCGGTGCTACTTCACACAGCCTCGGCACGGTGCTGCGTATCGTCACCGGCGCGCTGATCGGCCTCGCCGCGCTTCCGGTCGTGTTCACGCTGCTGCGGACGCGCAAGCCGGAACTGGGGACGCCGCAGCTGGCGCTGAGCCTTCGAACGTCGTCGATCGGTCTGCACGTGCTCGCCGGTGCGCTGATCATCGGCACCGCGATCAGCGAGATCTGGCTCAGCCTTGACAGCGCAGGTCGCTGGCTCTTCGGCATCTACGGCGCCGCCGCGGCGATCGCGTTGCTCGGCGTCTTCGCGTTCTACCTGTCGTTCGTGGCCGAGATGCCGCCACCACCTCCCAAACCCCTCAAGCCCAAGGCCAAGAAGGCGGGTCGTCGCGGCCGCCGCAAGGCCACAGAAGCCCAGGCCAGCGAGGACACCGAGGTCACCGACGAAGCTCCCGAAGTCGCTCCCGAAGCCGAGGCTGCGCCGGAGACCGAGGAGGCCACGGGCGACGACAGCGAACCCGCCGAAGCCGAGGCACCCACGGAGGCCGAAGAGCAGGCCGACGAGCAGCCCGCCGAGGTGACAGCCGACAAAGAGGACGACGCGGCAGGAACCGAAACCCAGGCAAAGGCCGAAGAAGCCGACGGCGTCACCGGTGATGAGTCAGCCAACGGCGGCCTGCGGAACCGGCGCACATCAGGCAAGATCTCACTTCGGAAGCGCAAGAGATCGCGCGGCGGCGTTGCCGTTGACGATTAACCACACATCGACACGGGAACTCCTCATTGCCACGATGTAATGAGAATCCGCCCCAAGCCGAAAGTCCCCATATGGCCCGCTCGCACCCATATCGCCTGCTGATTGCGCTCGCCGCCGTTTTGGCACTGGTGGCGCCGATCCGCCCGGCGATCGCCGCTGCGGCGCCGCTCGACACCGCCATCGCGGCCGTCGAACCGGCCGTGGTGCAGATCGACACGACGATCGACTACCAGCAGGCCATCGGCGCGGGAACGGGCTTCCTGCTCAACCCCAACGGCGAGGTGCTGACCAACTTCCACGTGGTGCAGGGCGCTGACGTCGTCACCGCCCTCAACGTGGGCACCAGCCAGTCCTTCGGCGCCGACCTGATCGGCTACGACCGCACCCATGACATCGCGCTGCTGCAGCTGCGCGGTGCGTCCGGCCTCCCCGTCGCGCCGGTGGGCAACTCGTCGGCAGTGGCCGTTGGTGAGCCCGCCGTGGCGATCGGCAACGCCAATCCGGGCGGCCCGCCGACGCGTGAGGCAGGCACCATCACCCAGCTCGGCCGGTCGATCGAGGCCAAGGACGCGCTGACCGGTGCCTCCGACGAACTCACCGGCCTCATCGAGGTGGCCGCCAACGTACGCGCCGGTGATTCAGGGGGCCCGCTCGTCAACGGCACGGGCCAGGTGATCGGCGTGACGACGGCTGCGACCGTGAATTACCGGTTCGCTCCCGGGGGTAAGGGTTTCGCCATCCCCATCAACCAGGCGCTGGGAATCGCCGACCAGATCCGCGCGCGGACTCCGTCCGACACTGTCCACGTCGGGCCGCCCACGCTGCTCGGCGTCGGCGTCGCCGCGGGCGACCAGAGTCAGGGAGTGCCCGGCGTCATCATCCGCGAGGCGCTTCGGGGTGGCCCGGCCGAAGCTGCGGGCCTAGCCAGCGGCGATGTCCTCACCAGCATCGACGGCGCACCGGTGGATTCGGCGACGACGCTGACCCGGCTGCTCGACCGGCACTACCCCGGCGACGTCGTCGACCTCACCTGGATCGACAGGAGCGGCGCACAGCGGACCGGTAAGGCGACGCTGACCTCCTGACCGCACGGGTCAATTTTCTGGCCGAAAGGCACCGCTGCGATGCCTGCCCTTTCCCTATGCTGAGCGAGTGCCAAACACCACCCCTTATCGCGTCGTCCAGTGGACGACGGGCAATGTCGGAAAGAGTTCGGTGGAGGCGATCGCCAAGAACCCGAACTACCAACTCGTCGGGTGCTACGCCTGGTCCAAGGAGAAGGACGGCGTCGACGTGGGCGAGTTGGCCGGGATCGAGCCGCTCGGAGTCGCGGCCACCAACGATGTGGACGCGCTGCTGGCGCTGAAACCCGACTGCGTCGTCTACAACCCGATGTGGATCGATGTCGACGAGCTGGTGCGCATCCTGTCGGCAGGCGTGAACGTGGTGACTTCCGCGTCGTTCATCACAGGGCACAACCTGGGCGACGGCCGCCATCGCATCGAGGAAGCCTGCACGTCGGGTAACTCGACGATCTTCGGCTCCGGCGTCAGCCCGGGCTTCGCCGACCTGCTGGCGATCGTCGCGGCGTCGGCCTGCGATCGCGTCGACAAGGTGATCGTCGCCGAGTCCGCCGACACGACGCTGTACGACTCACCCGATACCGAGCGACCAGCTGGCTTCGGCGTCCCGATCGACGACCCCGACCTGGGGCCGATGGCTGCCAAGGGCACGGCCGTCTTCGAAGAAGCGGTGCGGCTGGTGGCCGATTCGCTCGGCGTCGAACTCGACGAGGTCGTGTGCGAAACCGAGTACGCGCAGACGACCGAAGACCTGGAGATGGCGTCTTGGACCATTCCCGCCGGACACGTCGCTGGGGTCTTCGCCAGCTGGCAGGGCCGCGTCGGCGGTAAGACCGTGGTGGACCTCAACGTGCGGTGGCGCAAAGGTCAGACGCTGGAACCGGATTGGAAGCTCGACGGCGACGGCTGGAAGATCACCATCGAGGGCCGCCCGACCGTCAACATGCAGGTCGGCTTTCTGCCGCCGCCGGACATGATCGAGAACATGAAGTCGATCCAGGACCTCTTCGTGATCGGCCACATCATGACGGCGCTCCCGCCGATTCACGCGATTCCCGCCGTCGTCGCCGCAGCGCCTGGGATAGCGACCTACAACGATCTTCCGCTACCCCAGGCACGCGGCACGGTGCCGACGAACAACTAGATGCAGGCACTGCCCTCTACGTAGCCGAACGGGCCCTCGATACCGACGCAGGCGTCGACCGGGTCCCAGCGCCCCGGGCCACGGCCGTCCCACCACCAGTCGTCGTCGTGTCCATGACCGTGTCCACGGCCGGGACCCTGCTCTGCGATGTACTGCGGTCCGGCGAGCGCCGGGGTTGCGGGTGCGGCGTTCGCGACGCCGGTGCTCACACCGACGGTGCCAAGCGCCATACCGGCGCTGAGGACGAGTCCTGCAGCGAGTGCTTTCACATCAATCACGCTAAATATCTCCTCAGCAGCTGTTCTTACGGTGCACGGCGCCGGATACCGTTTGGCGCGCCCTGTCGGCCAAAGACGTTGCAAGCACACATCTTCCGGCGTCCGCGAAACACTATAACGCCCGGTTGGACAGCGCGCGAAAGCAGCGCGTCACTTACGCGCGTGATGGTTTGCGCTGAACTAGCGCCTGCCTGCTAACCGCTTCTTCGGTGCGTCGCTGGGTCCGTCATCCTCGCGGAACGTCGCGCCGTATCGCGGCACTGTCATCGCACCGCTGTTGCGCGCGGCGGCGATCGCATTGCTCAGCGGGCGCGCCATGCCCGCGAACGAACCCATGTCGAAAACCAACGCCGTGAGCAACCTGTTGTGTACGAAACCAAACGCGCTACCGGTCGACGGGTCGGCCCAGCCGAGCGTCCCGCCGAGGCCGATATGGCCAAATCCCTTCATCAAGCCGGGGATCGGCGATTCGTGGTAGCCCAGGTGGAACGGCATCGGCATGATCATGTTCAGATCGGGCCGCACCTTCGGCTTGCCGGTCAGGCCGTTGGCCAACTCCGGCGAGAGGAAGTGCTGCCCGTCGATCACGCCACCGTTGGCGATGGCCGCGTACATCTTCGCCAGACCACGGCCGGTGACGACACCGTTGGCAGCCGGTACCTCGCCGTTCAGGAACGGAATGTCGCCCTGCACAAGAGACATGACGCCAGGGAAGTACATGGCGCCGAGTGCGCCGGAGAACGGCAGGCCCGCGACCTTGGGCGCGACAAAGTCGATCACCGGGTTGGGCCGCCCGTTCTGCGGAAGAAGGATCTGCGCGACTTTGGTCGGTGAACCGGCCGGCGGACGGCCGAGGTGCACGCCATCGGTGTTGAGCGGACGGGCCACCTCGTCACGAAACAGTTCGCGCATCCCCACGCCGGTGACGGCCCGGCACACCCCGGATATCAGCCATCCATACGTGAGCGCGTGATATGCCTGCCGTCCGCGGAGGTGGTCGACCCCAGCCGCGGCCAGCCGCTCCTCCATCAGGCGGTGGTCCAGCAGGTCCTCTTTGGTGACCCCTTTCAGATGCGACAGGCCCGCTCGGTGCCGTAGCACGTCGCGAATCGTGATGTCTTGCTTGCCTTTGGCTCCGAACTCGGGCCAATACTCGGCTACGGGGGTGTCGTAGTCCAGCAGCCCGCGATCGACGAGCCGGTGCACGACGGTGGCGGCGACTCCCTTCGTCGCCGAGAACACCATCGCACCGGTGTTGGCCGTCCACGGCGTGGTGCCGTCGCGATCGGACCACCCGGTCCAGACATCGACCACAGGCTTCCCGTCGATGTAGACCACGAGGGCCCCACCGCCGAACCGTCGACCGGGAGTCAGCCCGGCGAAGATGCGGATGACGTTGGCGAACCGCGGGTCCGCCGCCCCCTGTACCCCTCGTGGCAGGCCTTCTTCTGCGCGAAGCAGCGATGACGCCATGTCACTTCCCGTCATCGACAGCGTCGAATACCCCGACCGAGTGCTGGAACGGCGCAGGAGTGATCCCGACCTGGCTCCCGAAGGGGTGGTCGAGACAGTAGATGACGAACAACAACAGACCGAGCAACAGAGAGACCGCCCCCGACAGCACGATGTGGCCCCGCGTACTGTCCAATCGCAGGAAACCCGCCAACCCGACCAGAAGCACTCCGCCGAACATCAATCCGAACCACAGCAGCCATGGAATGCGCGGCTCGGCGTCGAGAATGCGGGTGTTGCGCTCCGACGCGAGCACCGTCAACTGGCCCAGGAATTCGGAGTTGATCCCCGATGACGCGGCGTCGGGATCCTGCCGACCCAACACCCGATACATATCGGTGATCGCGCTGCGGGCGACGTCGCTGGGGCCGCCGCCCTCGTTCTGCTCCTGCTGTCGCCATTCGGGACCCTGCACGGCGGTCGTGTACTTGCGCAGCAGAACCCGGATCTCCTGCTGCTCCTGGGCGGGCATGGCCACCGTCTGGCGATACATCGTCGCCAGCGTGGACGCCTCGTTGGCGACGTTGGCCTCGGCCGAAGAGAACTGCTCCCACGCGACCACCACCGTGAAGCCGAGCAACGCGCCGTACACCAAGGCAACCGTGGTCAGAAAGGGCGACAGCGTCGAGTTGTGCTCCTTCCCGATTTTCGAGGGGATCACGCGATCGGCGATCAAGATCATTCCCGTCG
This sequence comes from Mycobacterium sp. ITM-2016-00318, assembly GCF_002968285.2. NCBI lineage: Bacteria > Bacillati > Actinomycetota > Actinomycetes > Mycobacteriales > Mycobacteriaceae > Mycobacterium > Mycobacterium sp. ITM-2016-00318. The sequence goes on from NZ_CP134400.1 coordinate 5,052,604, forward strand.
CCACGAGCACACACGCGACGATGACCACACCAAAGAGCACCCACACGTTCACGGCGCTATCCCACCACCTTGGTGACCGCCGCCTTGAGCTGGGCTCCCGGCGGGCCCTCCAGCGGCACGTCCTGGAGTACCCGGGCCTGGCCGCCCTGCACGGTGAAGTCACCGTCCTGCGGCTGATGACCGCCGGTGACCTGATACAACACCTTGATCTCCTTGTCCGGCAGTGGGTGCAAACCAAGGTATTTCGGCTCGACTCGATATCGGTACACGCATCCGCCCGGGTCTGCGCACTTCTGATCGGTGACGACGACGCCGATCTGGAACTCGGCCGGTGTCGGCACCTTCGGCGTTGGTGCGGCGAGGGTCGTGCGTGGCGGCGGCGGTGGGCTGTCCTTTGCGGTGATCATCGCGATGGACACCCCTAACCCGGTTGCGACCGTCGCGAAGACGGCCAGCGCCGCGATCAGTCGACGGGCGCTCATCCGACCTCCATTTGCCAAGACTGCACCACGGTGCCGCCGCGTGTTCGCCGATTGAAGTACTCCAATACCCACGCCGACCGCGCGAACCTGCAGTAAGTGTTATCGATATGCACGAGCAGTTGGCCGGTTACATCTCGGGGCGGGTCAACGCCGAGGACCTCGCGTTGGCGCCTGGCGGCGAATGGGTGCTGACGTCGGGGATGACGGGGCCCACCGCCCCGCTCGGCCGGCTGTACGCGGTGAGCGTGTCCAACGGGGCGTGCAACGAGATCTTCCCCTACCGCGCCACAGCCGCGTTGGACACCGAAAGGTTCATTCAGCAGCCCGATCTCAATCCGCTGAAATTTCGGCCGCACGGCATCGACGTGGGCTTGTCGCCCGACGGTCGGACCGAACTGTATGTGGTGAACCACGGTGGCTATGAGTCGGTCGAGGTCTTCGAAGTCAATCTCGACGAGTCCCGTCCCGCCTTGAAAGGGATTGGCGGCGTGCGACTCCCCGGCAGCGCCGTCGGAAACGACGTCGCAGCGGTCGACGACGGGTTCGTCGTCAGCACCACAGGAGACTTCGAGGGGCTGACCGAGGTGAGCGTCGAGGAAGCGATGGCGGGCGCCGACACCGGTGGCGTCCTGGAGTGGTCACCCGTGATGGGCTGGCTCGCCCTGCCCGGCACGGCGATCAACACCGCCAACGGCGTCGCGGTGTCACCCGACGGTGAATGGGTGTACATCGGCGGCTGGAACTCGCGCTGTATCAGAAAGGTCCGGCGTTGCGGCGCCGAACGGGAATCCGTCACCGCGTCGGTCGACATTATGGTCGACAACCTGACGTGGTCGGTGTCGGGCCGACTCCTCGCCGCGGGCACCTACGGCACGAGCATGCGAAATTTCCTCGCGGGCCACCTCGGCCCGAATCCGCGGCTCGGCATCCCGTCGCGGGTGATCGGCGTGGATCCGGAGACCCTCGCGACAGAACGGCTCATCGACTACGGCCCGGACACCTTCGGCGCGGCGACGACGGCACTTCAGGTCGGCCGCGAGATCTGGGTCGGTACGGCACGCGACCAGGGCCTCGCCCGGTTCCGGTTCCCCACCGCGATAAGGCGCTGACCACTTGTCCTGCTTCTACTTCTCACGGGCCGTGGAACCTGTTGAACAGTCGCAGAGAAGTGCATTAAGTGTGAAGAAATTGATTCCGGGGGATCAACCCCTTCAAGCCACAGCAGAAGAGCCGGGAGGCTTGGCTCCAAAGTGACAGCTAGGCAGAGCGTTTCACTATGTGAGCCGGGATCAAAGCTCACAAACCTATTGCGAAGGTACAACGAACCATCAGATGCGATTCCTCTTCCAGTCGGCTTTGCACAGTTGGCCGGGAGGATCTACTTTCCAGGAATCGCCGTCTGTCACTGTTGCTGAGCTTCCTTGCCTGCCACGGGGCATTTTCGCGTCCAGGAACTGCTCGCCGGGACGAGAGCTTTCTTCCGAAGAATCAACGACCCGGCAGCGTCGCTGGCTCACGAATCATTCGCGTGCTCAGCAGCCTCTTGGGCCAGCCGCAGCGTCGGGAACTCGCCGATGGGCTGGCGTTCCCGGAACAGGCGGTGCTCACCCGATGTGACGATGAGGATCGTCCAGTGGCCGTCATTGCTGAAGTAAGTCGGCCCCGAGATCCCGGACACCCTCCGCCATTTCATGACCGAATCACTTTCGATTTCTCGGTCTCACCCATTGGCCTGCTCCGCGTCGCTCGCAATAGGATTTCCCCCCGCGCTGGCTACTAGCCCTCCTCGGGGCCAGTGGCCGTGCGGGTGCAGCCCGCCCCAGTCGTCCCAGGTTTCGTGGCGTCGGTTGCGAGGGGCGACGATGCGGCGTCGCAGCTCAAGCAGCAACTCCTCGGTGGAGGCGCGAGCCAGCGCATCGGAGGCGGCGTGTGAGAGCGGTGCGGAAGGGGGGCGGCGTAGTTCGGGCACGGTTTCTTTGGGTTCCCCGCCGGTAAGGATGGTGTCGATGCTCCCCGGTGCCCAGGCCAGCTTGTTCTCCAGCATCGCGTAGGTGCCGGGGCTGGCCTTGCGGACGCCCTGCTCGATGTCGGCGAGGGTGCGCACGGTGAACGCCAGGGTGCTGGCCAGGTCGGTGCGGTTGCGGTAGCCGAGGCTTACCCGCCGACTCACAACGTGGTGACCGAGGTTTGCCAGGTCGCGTCGGTCCATGCAGTGATGATGACGCATTAGGGCGGCAATGTCGAGTCGCCGTTGCTATTTCTTTCTTTCTGTTGCTTGAACTGGCCTCACCAGCGCAATACCGCTGTAAGCATCGGCGAACCCATACGCCTGGTTAGCGTCGAGGTAGGCGCGTTCGATGAGTTGCTCTCATCACTGTCACGCCGTCACCACGTACACCGTCGTCATAGTTGCCTCCCGTCTCCGCTGGTGGGCCTCGATCTGACAGCACCGCATCACTACCACGTCCGACAAGCCGCTGCCGCGACGTCGCACGGATTCGGCATGACTGCACTCGTCCGCCTTCGTGACGTAGATAACAGCGGCAATGGTTGCCGGATTATTGACATAGTTGCTGTTTATTTCCTATTGTTGCTCATAACCGCCGCTGAATCCAAGGGGTTCGGCGGCGGCATCACTGTCCCGAAACTGACTGAGGCCCAACCCGTTCTCGGCAGGTCAACAAAGGAGAAAGCAAAGACATGAAGAAGATCATCACGGCCGGTCTGCTGGGCGGCGCGATCACCGCTTCCCTCCTGGGACCCGGTGCGGCCAACGCGGCAGAAAACGAGTACGTCGGCGTGGAACCGGGCAGGCTGGTCCAGATCTCCGTCGAGCGCACTGCTTCACTGCCTCTCGGGCAGGCCCAGGCACTCACGGAAGCCCACAGGGCGTTCAGGGCAGGCAACGACGCCGAGGTCACTCGCATCGTCACGAACATCGTCGATGGTCCGCAGTGGGCTATTGACCCAGCTATCGAAGCGGCTGCCCAGGTGCTGCCAAAGCCGGTGGGCGGAACCAATGGTGACTCCTACACCGCCGATGGTGACGGCTCGCTGATGCAGTTCCGCAACACCCAGATGCTGCAGGCACGTGACACCGCTCGCGCCAACGCCCAGGCTCACGTGGCCCAGGCGGGCGAGGTTCGTGACGCGATCAAGGCGGCCCTCACGCCCCCGGCCAACTAAGCCCGCATCACAGACTGATTCAGCCCCGGCCCGCGTACTCCAATCCGCGACCAGCCGGGGCTGATCTCTGTCCCCGATTTGCATTCACCCTATAGAGCGCTAGGCAAAACGCCGAAGTTGGACTTCACCCCTCCGCCGCGCAGCCCGCCTACTTCACCACAAAGGACCTTGTCGGCGAGCCGGTTTCGGATTCACCAACCTCACTACTGTGGCCTTTTCCGTGATCGTGGGCTATACCGAATTCCCCGAATCATCCCAATTGGCCGCAACCTTCTTGCTCGGTTGAACTCGTGGCGGCTCGCCCGGCATCTTCGGGTAGTTCGGTGGGTAGGGCAGATCGCCGAGGCCCCGCTCCTCGTCGGCCTCGACCATCTCGAGCAGCGGCTCGATCGACTGGGCGACGGCGTCTAACTCGGCCATCGCGTCGCCGCGCTTCTTGACCAGATCGGGGACGGTGGAAATGGTGTAGTCGTCGGGATCGGCATCGCGCAGTTCGTCCCACGACAGTGGCATCGAGACGGTGGCGATCGGTGTCTTGCGCACCGAGTAGGCCGACGCGAAGGTGCGGTCGCGGGCGTTCTGGTTGTAGTCAATGAACAACCGCTGGCCGCGCTCCTCCTTCCACCACGACGTGGTGACGGCGTCCGGAGCCCGCCGCTCCACCTCGCGCGCCAGCGCGATGCCCGCACGGCGCACCTGGATGAAGTCCCAGTCCGGTTTGATTCGCAGGAACACGTGGACGCCGCGCCCACCGGAGGTCTTCGGGAAGCCGATCAGCCCGAGTTCGTCGAGCAGCGGTTTGAGCACGTCGACGGCGATCGCGCCGGCTTCCCGGAATCCGGTACCCGGCTGCGGGTCGAGGTCGATGCGCAATTCGTCGGGGTGCTCGGTGTCCTGGCAGCGCACCTGCCACGGGTGCAGCGTGATGGCGCCCATCTGCGCTGCCCACGCGATGGCGGATGGATGCGTCACCTTCAGCGCGTCGGCAGTGCGCCCCGAGGGGAAGGTGATGAGACACGTCTGCAGGTAGTCGGGGTGCTTCTGCGGCACCCGCTTCTGGTAGATCTCCTCGCCCTCGATGCCGTCGGGAAAGCGCTGCATGTGAACGGGCCTGTCACGCAGCAGGTTCACCATCTGGTCGGCAACCGACAGGTAGTAGTCGAACACGGCGCCTTTGGTTCCCTTCGAACCAAGCTTGGGAAAGTAGGGCTTGTCGCGATTGGTGAACCGGACGGCGACCCCGTCGACTTCGATTTCCTCTGCTTTACCGGCCATTTCAGGACTCCAACACGTCGTAGAGGTCGTAGTTCACGGGTGCGTCGAGCTGGTCGAAGGTGCAACTCGCCGGATCGCGGTCGGGGCGCCAGCGGAGGAACTTCACCGCATGCCGAAATCGTTGGCCGTGGACCGTGTTTCCCTCCATCTGGTCGTAGGCGACCTCACACACCCTCTCCGGCCGGATCGGAATCCAGCGCTTGTCGGCCGCGGAGTTCCACCGACTGGGTTCGCCGTCGTTGACCTGGTCACCTTCCCGCAGCGGTGCCAGCTCGGCGAGTAGCGACACTCTGGCCTTCGCGGTGAACGACGCTGCGCCGCCGACCATCTGGAGCTCGCCGTCGTCGCGGTAGAGGCCGAGCAGAATGGATCCCACCCCCTCGCCGCTCTTGTGAATGCGGTAGCCGATGGCCACGCAGTCGGCGTCGCGGGCGTGCTTGACCTTCGCCATCTCCCGTTTACCCGGGAGATACGGACCGTCGAGCCGCTTGGCGATCACGCCGTCGAGGCCTGCGCCCTCGAACTCCTCGAGCCACTGCGCCCCCAGCGCCGGATCCTCGGTGGTGCGGGTGACGTGGCACCAGTCCTTCTCGGTGACGGACTCCAACAGCGCCTGCCTGCGGACCCGAAACGACTCCTTCAGCAGCGACGCGTCGCCGGTGGCCAGCGCATCGAATCCGATGAAATGCGCAGGCGTCTCCTCGGACAGCATCTTGATCCGGCTCGCCGCGGGGTGAACGCGTTGGCTCAGTGATTCCCAGTCCAGCCGGACCCGGCCTTCGATCTCGCGGGGGACCACGATCTCGCCGTCGAGCACGCACCGCGGCGCCACCTCGGCGCGCAACGCGTCGAGCAGTTCGGGAAAGTATCTGCCGAGGTCCTTGCCGTTGCGCGACTGTAGGACGACGTCGTCGCCGTCGCGGAACATCAGGGCCCGGAAACCGTCCCACTTCGGCTCGTAGGACCACACCCCGGCGTCGTCGGGCACCTTTGCCTGGGCTTTCGCCAGCATCGGGTCGATCGGCGGCTGCAGGGGGAGGTCCACGGTTCCCATACTCAACTAGACCGACGACATGGGGCAATGTCATCGACGCCGCCGCAGGCGAGAATAGGCGGGTGCAGCTGCCCGTCATGCCGCCGGTTTCGCCCATGTTGTGCAAGTCGGTGCCTGCGATTCCGCCGGGCGCCTCCTATGAGCCCAAGTGGGACGGCTTCCGGTCGATCTGCTTCCGTGACGGCGACGAGGTCGAGTTCGGCAGTCGCAACGAGCGTCCGATGACCCGCTACTTCCCGGAGCTCGTCGATGCGGCTGTCGCGGAGCTGCCCGACCGCTGCGTCGTCGACGGCGAGATCGTCATCGCCGCCGACGGTGCGTTGGACTTCGAGGCGCTGCAACTCCGGCTGCACCCTGCCGCGTCGCGGGTGAAGATGCTCGCCGAACAGACTCCGGCGTCGTTCATCGCGTTCGACCTGCTCGCCCTCGGCGACGACGACTACACGGGTCGGCCGTTCAGTGAGCGGCGGGCCGCACTCGTCGACGCGTTGGCCGACGCGGGCCCCACGTTCCACGTCACTCCGGCGACCACCGATCCGGCGACGGCACATCGGTGGTTCGCCGAGTTCGAGGGGGCAGGCCTCGACGGGATCGTCGCCAAGCCGCTGACAATCCGATATCAACCGGACAAGCGAATCATGTTCAAGGTCAAGCACGCCCGGACCGCCGACTGCGTCGTCGCCGGATACCGACTGCACAAGTCCGGTGCCGATGCGGTCGGCTCGCTACTGCTCGGGCTCTACAAGGACGACGGCACCCTGGCATCCGTCGGCGTCATCGGCGCCTTCCCGATGGCAATGCGTCGCCAGCTGCTCACCGAACTACAGCCGCTCGTCACCACGTTCGACAGACACCCATGGAACTGGGCGGCAACCGCGGAACCGGACGTCGTGCGCCGCTATGGAGGTGGCTCGCGCTGGAACGCGGGCAAGGACCTCTCCTTCGTGCCGCTGCGACCCGAGCGGGTCGTCGAGGTGCGCTACGACCACATGGAAGGCGAGAGGTTCCGCCACACAGCGCAATTCAGCCGTTGGCGGCCAGACCGTGAGCCACGCTCGTGCACCTACGCACAGCTCGAACAACCCGTCACGTTCACACTCGGCGACATCGTTCCGGGCCTGTGACCGCTCACGCTTGACCTCAACCTTTGTTCGGGTTGCACGGTGGTTCCCATGGAACAAGTTCTGAGTGACCTCTGGCAGACCCGCACCGACTCGCCCTTCCCCGGGCTGACGACCCACGCATTCCTGTGGACCGGCCGCAACGCGCTGTTCTACTCCACCGCGACAGACGCCGACTTCGCCGAACTCGAAGCCCTCGGCGGCATCTCCGATCAATACCTGTCACACCGCGACGAAGCCGGGCCGATGTTGGCGGCGATCGCCGGCCGTTTCGATTCGGCGCTGCACGCCCCCGTCACGGAACTGCTCGAAATCGGGCAGCATGCCCACGTCGACGTACCACTGGCCGGCCGACACGTCGACGCCAACGACGTCGAGATCATCCCGACGCCGGGCCACTCACCCGGCAGCACCTGCTATCTGGTCAACGGCGCCGAGGGCAGATACCTGTTCACCGGCGACACCCTGATACTCGGCGACTCGGGAAACTGGTGGGCCGGTTACATCCCCGGCGTCGGGGACGCCGACGCGTTGGGCGAAAGCCTGCGGCTGTTGCGCACACTGAGCCCCGATGTCGTGATTTCCAGCGCGTTCCAAGGTGTCTCGGCAGTGCACCGCATCCAGCCGAAACAGTGGAAGGACCACATCGACCAGGCGCTCGACGGCCTGCCGGCTGGTTTGACGTCGTACTGACCGGGCACCCGATGTGCATGTCCGTGACAGCATTCCAAGATCTGCCGCTCGCCGACCGGGACCGTGGGTGGGACGGCAACGCGGCGGAGAAGCGGGTCCGCAAATGGGCCGGCGCCGAAGACGAGCCGAACCAGGAATACCGCGACGCCCACGTCTGGTACGACAGCGACAAGAAGACCAATTTCACCGCCTACAAGCTGCTGATCGCCGACGTGGTCGGCGGCGAACTGAAAGTCGTTCCGCGCGCGGTGATGGCGGCAGGGGCGATCGTCGACGGCGCGCGCGGCGGGATCGACATACCGTCTGACGACGAAGACCGGGTGAAGAGCCATCTGGCCAAGTACTACAAGAAGATGGGTGAAACGGCCCCGTGGGAGCGTTAGTCCGCGGCGTACAGGTGAATCAGCCCTGATGCGACGGCGTATCGCGGTCCATGCACACCGTCTACGTTCGCCCTGCCGACAACCACGTCGGTGCCGCTCAACGCTTCACTGACGGTGCGGAGCAGTTCGTCGTCGAGCGCTCCGCCGCCTGCGAGGACGAGTGCGCTTGGGCCCTCATCGAACACCTGCATGCAGCGGGCGATGTTGGCTGCCACGGTTTCCTGTTTGATGGCCAGTCGCAGGCTGCGCCACTCCTCGGCGGCGAGCCTGCCCGTGAACGGAACAAGGCCGGCGCTCCCTCGGGTGCACAGCCGACCGATGGCGTCGGCGGAAGCCTGCTTGTCGAGGAACACGCGGCGCCCGTCCTCTTCGTGAGCGATGTGCGGGCTTTCCACACGCACGGCCGGTGACCGCTTCACCTGCTCAGCCAGCGCCAGGGGGATGCCGAGCACTCTTGCGACAGCGACGGTTATCGTCTCGCCCGCTCCGGCCGCCACCACCGTCACCCCGCCGCCGACCAAATCGATTGTGCCGCCGCCGATGTCACATACGATCGATCCCGGCGGCAGGCCCGGCGTCGTCCGCGCGCCATAGGCCGCGGCCTCCGGTTCGGTGGCGACCGTGCGCGCCGGCTTGCCCGTCAGCTCCGTCATGGTCGCCGCAGCGTCAGCCACGTCGTCGGCGGCGAGAAGCGCGACGACGGTGCCGTGCGTCTCGGCGATCCCCCTTCGCAGCCATGCCCCGTTGTCGATCGACGCCAGATCGGTGAAGAACACGTCGTCGACGGCGAGTTCGTCCTCCGACGACGCAATGGCGCGAAGCCGAACCCGCAGCACGCTGCCCGGCGGTTGCGACCGCAGGAGGCTCTGCGCCTGCGCGGGGGTGTAGCGCTCCTCCTTGCCGTCCACGACGCAGTCGACATAGTCGTCGTCCGGCGCGGGCGGTTCCGGCGGTTCGGTTCGCACGGTGACCGCGATGGCGGGCGAGTCCGCCAGCTCCCTGGTGAAAACGGCGACGTCGCGGATCTTCTCGTGCCCGAGCTGCAGAGCCGCAGACAGCGCGATCGGGTCGGCCATCGCACGGTAGGCGCGCCCTTCGGCGACCACCTCCACGGCGACCAGCACTCCCCGTTCGAGCCCCGCCAGATCGACCTCGTCGACGACGGGCACGTCGGCGGGTATGCGGTTGCGGATGAGCACGGCATCGTCCTGCGCGGCGAGCACACCCACGATCTGCCAGCCGCGCTCGAGCGCGCGGGTGACCTGCTCGGCGGCCACCTCGAAGTCGGTGGCCGCGTCGACGGAAACTATTGCAGGACCGGCGATCACGTCTGCACCAAGATCGCCGAGCGGCACATGCCGTCCGACGGCGGAGCCGGTGCCGGCAGGCGTCCGGGCGTCGGTCCTGCGCAGGCTACGCACCGGCGAGTGCGGGGACGATGGTGGCGGAAGCGGCGCCGTCGACGTGTCGACCGGACGCAGCGTCGCCAGCACCAACTGGTCGACGGCGGCGTCCGCCTCGATCTCCAACCGGTGCAGCAGAGCCGCCGCTCCCTCGAGCGATTCGCGAGAGCCCTTCCGACCCCGGGTCGGGGCCTGGCCGTGCGCGATCGGCTCGACGTCACCGTCGTCGACGCGCGCCAAGACTATTTCGGTGGTGTGGTTCCCGACGTCGATCCCGGCGACTACGCCCGCGGCCGTCAACGCAGAAGGCCTCGACGAGCATATGCGTCGGCGGCCTGCCGCACGAGCTCGGCGCACCGCGAGGCGCCGCGGTCGGAGAGCGACGCACGCAAGGCTTGCAGTTCCTCGGCGGTCGACCTGTGCGGACGCAGCGCCTCGTAGAGGCCCATGACCTCTTCGCCGTCGAGGACCGCCAATTCCGCTGCACGCAAGAAGTTGTCGGCGAGCTGCGGGTTGCGCTGCTCCTTGGCGACGGACGCCTGGTGCGCCAGCGTCGCCGGGTCCATCCGGAGATCCGCCAGTTCGAGCTTGCCGTCGACGGCCGCCTGCACGCTGAGTTCCTGTCGGCTCATGCTCGTGTCACCCTCACCGTCATCGGCGAGCGGCCCGGCTCGCAGAGCTCGCGCTCGAGGGCGACGAGCGCGACTGTGCGGGCCTGGTACCGGGCCGAGATCGACTCGTCGGTGCCGCCGCCCAGAATCGGGACGGGCGTCATACCCTTCGCGTGCCTACCCGCGTTCTTGCCGAGTTCCCGATACATCGCGGCCGTCAGCTGCGGTGCGACGCTGAAGAGCTCGAGGTTGGCCAGCGGGGCAAGATCACGTCGATGAATCAGTGCGGTGCCCTTGCCCTGCAACCCGATTCCGATCCCCGACCCCGATAGCCGCGCTGCGGTGAGCCCGATCAGACCGACGTCGATGGTGGATCTGACCCGGACGAGTCGCGAAAAGCAACCCTCCTCCTCCAGCCCCGCTTCGATCTGGCGCAGCGCCTCGCCGACGGTCAGACCACTCAGCGTGAGCCAGACGGTACGGGCGAACGCGGGCGAGAGCCCGATGCAGACTTCGCGCGGATCGCTGCCCTGTTGCGCCTCCTCGACGTCGGTGACGGTGAGGTGGCCGCGGTGTTCGTGCTGATCGGCCGTCAACTCCGGCACGGTGCGCGCCTGCCGGATGTTCTCGATCTCGGCGCGCCGCTCGTCCGTCGGCGCGTATCCGGTGCCCGGTCCGGAGTAGTCGTTCGGATCGGTGATCTTCGACAGCACCTGGAACTTGTCGTCGAAGATCGCCGACGTCTGCAGCTGATCGCCTTTCAGCCGTTCGCGGGTCAGCCGCATGATGGCCTCCGCCTCGTCGTCGTAACCGGTCCGCTTCAGCGATGCGATCACGTCGAAGACCGTCAGCTGTTTGGCCTCGATCGCCGCCGCCGCCTCGGCGACGATTCTGGGATGGCCGGGCGGTAGATCGCGAGATCCATTGGCGGCCACGACCACTTCGATGTGGTCGTCGGCGTAGTCGGCGAGCCCGAGGTCTCGGTAGACCGCCTGGACCGCGGTCGCGGCGCGCCTTCGCACCTTCGCCAGATGTTCGGCCGAGACGGTCCGGAGGCCGCCGTCGGCCGCCCAGTCTCGCTGCAGCACAAGGAAGTCGTCCATGTCGTCGGAGTTGAAGTTGGACAGCGCGAACGCGTTGTCGTAGCGCGGGATCGACCCGAAGCCGGAGAAGATGAAGTCCGCGCCCGCGAGCAGCACAGGCAGCGTGTGCGCGCTTCTGCGGATGTCGGATTCGGAGATCAGGTTGTCGTTGCCTGCGCAGGATTCGAGGTCGCGCAGCATGACCATCAGGTTCTCGGCGAGCAGTTCCTTCATGCCCTCGGGCACCGACGACACCACGCCGACGCCGTCGATGCCGCCGTTCTGCACGCCCTGGGCGCCGAGCGCCCTTGCCAGCGACACACATCGCGACTCGAGGTAGAGGATGGAGCATTTCTCGGCCGCGCCCATGAGCACCTCGGCTCCCCCGCCGCTGGTCACCCGCATTTTCAGGCCGCGCGAGGCATAGGCGGAGGTCAGGATCGCCTTGGAGAACGGGGTGTCGTCGCCATCGACGAACACCTGCTCGGTGCCGTAGAGGGAGATCGTCTCGGCGTAGCTGGTCAACCCGCGCAGGCCAAGCCGGAGTTCCAACGCCTCCTCGATCGAGCACTGGGCCATGGCGCCGGGCACCCCGACCTGGCTTCCGATCAGCAGGGCGATCGCGTTGGACGGCGCGTCGCCCAGCACCGGAACCGTGGTCTCGACCTCGCGGAATCCGTAGGCCACGGCGCTGGCCGCGTCGGCGGCGATCAGCAGTGGGTCGTCGAGCTGGTTGGTGACGTGGGCCTGATTGCTCGGCGTCCTCCTCGCGCGCATCTTGCTCATCGCCATCTGCATCTCGACGGGGGTGAGCACGGCGACCGCGCGGGCCAGTTTGGCCGGGGTGGTCCCGCCGACCAGCCGTGCGACTTCGGCGCGACTGACGGTCAGGTCGACCATCATTCGCGCCAGCGTCACGTCGTCGAGTGCCATCGCCTCCGGCGCCACCTCAAGGTCCAACCCGTAGCGGGCGATGAACTCGTCGATGACGTCGAAGTCCTCGGTCGGCTTGCCGTCGAGTTCCACGACGACCCCGTCACGCACCACGAGCGACGGGTCCGGGTCGAAGGGGCTGGCCATCGCGACCAGCCCCAACTCCGGGTTGGTGACGGAGAACCCGTCGAGGTTGACCGGTTTCGCGTCGAGGACGCGCATCCGCCCGAGGCCGAAATCGTTGTCGCTCACCGGCGGACTACGCTCCTACTCCCGCACTTCGGTGTCTTCGTAGATGACGCGGCCGATCAACTCGTATTTCGCGGGGTTCCGGTACTTGAAGTACAGCGCCAGCGCCCCGCCGAGGACGAACAACCCGACGACGATCCACGGTGTCAGCTTGAACAGCAGCGTGCCCGACGCGGCGCCAGCCGCTGCCTCCTTGTGCTGCCACAGCAGGAAGACGACGTACAGCATGCCGATCCCGCCGAGCAGCGGAGCGACCAGCGTCTTGAACCAGTGCTTGCTCTCCTCGTTCTCGCCGTGGAAGTGGAAGTAGGCGATCACCGAGAAGGCACACAACGACTGCACGATCAGGATCGCCATGGTGCCGAGAATGGCCAGCAGGGTGTAGAGGTGCAGGTAGGGGTCCATGCCCGCGAACAGGAAGGCCAGAATCAGCACCAGCGTGATACCGCTCTGCACGAGGGAAGCGATGTGCGGTGACCCGTGGGTGGGATGCGTCCTACCGACCGTCTTCTGCATCCGCTCCGAAAGACCTTCGCGGCCAAGCGCATAGAGGTAGCGAGAGGCGCAGTTGTGGAAGGCCATTCCGCACGCGAAGGAACCCGTGCACAGCAGGATGTTGAACATCGTCACGGCCCACTCGCCGTAGTACTGGCGAACCGGTCCGAAGAAGATGTCGCCCGCTGTGTTCGCGTCCTGCGCCAGCTGGATGGCGTTGGCCGGCCCGGTTCCGGCGATCGCCATCCACGAGACGAAGACGTAGAACAGACCGATGCCGACGACGCTGAGGATGGTCGCCCTCGGGATGATCTTCTTCGGGTTGCGCGACTCCTCGCCGTACATGGCGGTCGACTCGAACCCCACCCAGGACCAGAACGCGAAGAACAGGCCGAGCCCCGCGCTGGCGCCGACGATGCCCTCGGCGGAGGTGAACGCGCCGAGCGGGTTGAGGGTGTCGCCGATCACCAGGCCCTCCGGGCCGCCGCCGTGGACCAGAACCGCGAAGGCGCCGAGCGACAGCATGATGATCTCGGTGATCAGGAAGACACCGAGCACCTTGGCGGTGATGTTGATGTCGTAGTACGCGAGCACAGAGTTCGCGATGATCATCACCAACGCGGGAATGATCCAGTGCACGTCGAGGCCGAACAGAGACTCCATCAAGTTCTTCGCGAAGAACGAGAAGATGCCGATCAGCGAGCCTTCGAAGACGACGTAGGCCATCGTGATGATCAAGCCGCTTGCCATACCGACAATGCGGCCGAGACCGTGCGCGATGTAGCCGTAGAACGCGCCGGTCGCCGTGAGGTGTTTGGCCATCGTGGCGTAGCCGACGGCAAAGAGCGACAACACGATGGTGGCGACGAGGTAGCCCGCGGGCGCAAACGAACCATTTCCGAAGCCCACCGCGATGGGGACATTGCCGACCATTGCGGTGATCGGGGCGGCAGTGGCGACCGCCATGAACATCACGCCGACGATGCCGACCGCGTTCGGTTTCAGTCGGTGGACTTCGTTCTTGTTCTCGTTTTCGTCGCGGTTCAAGACCTGGTCGGTCATTATGGGCAGCCTCCGGGCGGTAGAAGGGCAGTCGAGTGTGGTGTACGCCACTACGCGAACCCTAGGAGTTTGGCACTACCAAAAGTGTCGCGCAAGCGGAGCGCGCAACCATTGACATAAATGGTCCATCCTTTTTATGGTGGGGGCTGCCCTCAACTCCGTAGAGGAGCCGCATGTACGACTACGGCACGTTCTCTTTTGACTCCAAGGCCGAGGTGCTGGAGGCCTCGAAGACGTTCTGGAACCCGGGCAAGACGCAGTTCTGGACAGACGAAGGCGTCGACCTCGTGATCGACCGCAGGCAGGGGTACTACCTGTGGGACATGAGCGGCCGACGGCTCATCGACATGCACCTCAACGGCGGCACCTACAATCTCGGGCACCGCAATCCCGAAGTGGTGCAGGCGATCACGGAAGCCACCGAGATCTTCGACGTGGGAAACCATCACTTCCCCTCGGTGGCGCGCACCGCGCTGGCACAGCGGCTCGTCGAATCGGCGCCCGCGTCGATCACCAAGGTCGCCTACGGGTCCGGTGGCGGGGAGGCCATCGACATTGCGATCAAAAGCGCGCGCCACGCCACCAAGCGACGCAAGATCGTCTCGATCGTGAAGGCTTATCACGGGCACACCGGCCTCGCGGTGGCATCCGGAGACGACCGTTTCGCCAAGATCTTCCTGTCCGACCGGCCCGACGAGTTCGTGCAGGTGCCGTTCGGTGACCTCACCGCGATGGAGCAGGCGCTGACGCCAGGTGACGTCGCCGCGGTGTTGATGGAGACGATCCCGGCCACGTACGGCTTCCCGCTGCCGCCCCGGGGTTATCTCGAGGCGGTCAAGGACCTGGCCTCAAAGTACGGGTCGCTCTACATCGCCGACGAGGTGCAGACCGGACTGATGCGGACCGGCGAGATGTGGGCTATCACCAAGCACGGCATCGAACCCGACATCATCGTCACCGGCAAGGGTCTCTCGGGCGGGATGTACCCGATCACCGCCGCCCTGCTGGGCGACCGCGCCGCGCAGTGGCTCGACGAGGACGGCTTCGCGCACATCTCCACGTTCGGCGGCGCCGAGTTGGGCTGCGTGGCCGCGATCAAGACCCTCGAGATCACCGGTCGCCCCGAGGTCCGGTCGACGGTGCACTACATCGCCGACCTGTTCGCCGAAGGGCTGCGCCGCATTCAGAGCGACAACCCGGACTGGTTCATCGGGATCCGGCAGAACGGCGTGGTGATCGGGCTGGAGTTCGATCATCCCGAAGGCGCCAAGTTCGTGATGCGCGAACTCTACGAGAACGGCGTGTGGGCGATCTTCTCGACACTCGATCCCCGCGTGCTGCAATTCAAACCGGGCATCCTGGTCAGTCGTGGTCTCTGCGAAGACGTGCTGGACCGGCTCGACGTCGCCGTGCGATTCGCCCGCAAGGCCGCCATGGATCGGAGGGCTTCATGACCACCGCCGCGCAGGCCGGCCACCTGCTCGAGCGTGCCCGGTGGGCCGCACGCGCGTACGCCGACTACGACCAGGCCTCGGTTTCGGCCATCGTCGAGGCGGTCGCCGACGCCGGATACACCGCAGCCGAGCGGTTCGCCGAGGCCGCGGTCGCCGAGACCGAGATGGGCGTCGTCGAGCACAAGGTGATCAAGAACCGGGCGTTTTCGCGGGGCATCCTCGACCACTACCGCGGTGAGGACCTCGTCTCACCGCGGATCGACACCGCGCGAAAGATCGTCGAGATACCCCGTCCTGCAGGCGTTGTGCTGGCCATCACCCCGACCACCAATCCCGTGTCGACGGTGTACTTCAAGGTGCTGCTCGCGCTGATGACCCGCAATGCCGTTGTGGTGGCGCCCCATCCGCGCGCCAAGAAGTGCTCGGCGGACGCGGCGCGGGTGCTCGCAGAGGCCGCGGTCGGCGCCGGGGCGCCCGACGGCATCGTCTCGGTCATCGACGAACCGTCCATCCCCCTTGCGGAGGCGTTGATGGCCGACGAGCGCACCGACGTCATCGTCGCCACCGGCGGAACCGGCGTCGTGCGTGCGGCGTACTCGTCAGGCAACCCTGCACTCGGGGTCGGTCCGGGCAACGTGCCGGTCTTCGTCGACGCCAGCGCGGACATCAACGCCGCTGCCCGCCGAATCGTCGACAGCAAGGCGTTCGACAACTCGGTGCTGTGCACCAACGAGTCGGTGCTCATCGTCGAGGAGTCCGTCGCCGAGAAGCTGAGCGCGGCGCTCACCCGCAACGGTGCCCACCTCCTCGATGCGGACGACGTCGCGCGGCTGCGCGAGTTCATGTACCCCTTCGGACATCTCAACACCGATGTGGTGGGTCGCGACGCGGCATGGATCGCGGGCAAGGCCGGACTGCGGGTGACCCAGAAGACACGGGTGCTCATCGCGCCGTTTGCGCACGTCGTCGAAGAAGAGGCGCTCACCCACGAGAAGCTCTCGCCGGTGCTCGGGATGACGACGGTGGCCGACGCGGAACGCGGCATTCGGGCGGCCAGGACGATCGTCCGGATCGGCGGGGTCGGGCATTCGGCGGCTATTCACAGCGAGAACCCCTCGGTCATCGCGGATTTCGCTGCCAGGGTTGCGGTCCTGCGGGTCTCGGTGAACGTCGGCAACAGCACCGGCAGCTCCGGGCTGGATACCAACCTGGCCCCCTCCATGACACTCGGCACCGGCTTCGTCGGCAGTAGCTCGCTCGGTGAGAACCTGGCGCCGCACAACCTGGTGAACTGGATCAAAATCGCCTACAACAGCGATTCGGAGGTGGGGATGCCGAACTTCGCCGGCATCACTCCGTGGCGGTCGCCAGCCGGGCGGGTTCCCGCATATCCGCGCGCCTCCAACGAATGGGAGTCCACGCCTGCATCGCCGCGCCGCAACGGCGCACCCGTCAAATCCCGGGCGACCGAGCCGAACCTCGACGCCCTCCGGGCAGAGCTGCGCCAGCTCGTCGCCGAAGAACTCGCACAACTCATCAAGAGGTGAGCCGTGGCTGAACTGCGTTCCTTCATCTTCATCGACCGCCTGCAACCGCAGACGATGTCCTACCTCGGCACGTGGATAAAGGGTGCGCTGCCCCGCGCCGCCGCCGCGGCCCAGATCATCGAGGTGGCACCGGGTCTGGACATCGAGGGCATCACCGACGTGGCACTCAAGCACGCCGACGTGAAAGCGGGGGTGCTCGTCGTCGAACGCCAATTCGGCTATCTCGAGTTCCACGGCGAAACCGGTGCCGTCAAGGCCGCCGCCGACGCGTGCCTACAGGAGATGGGCGCCACCGCCGACTCCGCGGTCCGCCCGACCGTACTGGCCTCCCGCGTCATCTCCAGCGTCGATCGGCAGCATGCATTCCTGATTAACCGCAACAAGATCGGGTCCATGGTGCTGGCCGGCGAGTCGTTGTTCGTGCTCGAGGTGGCGCCCGCATCGTATGCGATCCTCGCCACCAACGAGGCCGAGAAGGCCGCCGACATCAAAGTCGTCGACTATCGGATGATCGGCGCGACCGGCCGGGTGTACCTCTCCGGCACCGAAGCCGACGTGCGGCAGGCCGCGGCCGCCGCACACGATGCGTTGGCACGGGGCACGGCGTGACAGCGACCGGAGCCGACCTGCGCGCACTCGTGCGCGAGGTGGTGCGCGACGCCGTGGCCGATCTCGCGACGCCTACGGAGCCGACGAACGGGCACAGCGCTTTCCGGCCTGCGGCCCCGCTCACCGCCGAGGAGAAGGCACGTGTCGACACCGTGCGTATCGCGACCGACGCCGACCTCGACGCGTTCGTGCGACAGCTGATCCGGCTGTTCGAGAATCCGAAGAGCCGCGCCGACCTGCGCAACGGCCGGTTGAGCTTCCGGTTGGCCAACCCCAAGACCGGCGGCACGCAGGCCGCGACACATCGCATCGACAAGGGCGCCGTCACCGAGCGCCACATCATCGAGATCGCCGCATCGGGCGGGGCCCTGACGCTCGGGCCGAAGGCAGTGATCACGCCGCTCGCGCGGGAGAAGGCCCGTTCGCTTGGGGTCACGATCAACAAGGAGCGCAGATGATTTCGGCGACCGTAACCGGACAGGTCTGGTCCACCCGCCGCATCGACGGGCTGCCGCCGGGCGCCCTTCTCGAAGTCGAAGCCGACGGGTCGGGCGCGCGCCTGATCGCCTTCGACGTGCTCGGCAGCGGAGTCGGCGAGCGCGTCCTGATCGCACAGGGATCGGTCGCGGCCAACTGGTTCACCGGAACTCCGCCCCCGGTGGACGCCCTGATCATCGGATCCATCGACACCGATACAAGCGGGTAGCAGTCCGCGACCCGTGCACTGAGAAGTTGAGGACAAGGAGAAAGTGATGCCGAGCAACGCGATTGGAATGATCGAGACCAAGGGGTATGTCGCCGCGCTTGCGGCTGCCGACGCGATGGTCAAAGCCGCCAACGTCACCATCACCGACCGCCAGCAGGTCGGCGACGGGCTCGTCGCCGTCATCGTCACCGGCGAGGTGGGCGCGGTCAAGGCCGCCACGGAAGCGGGCGCGGAGTCTGCGGCCCAGGTGGGTGAGCTGATCGCCGTGCACGTGATCCCCCGGCCGCACAACGAGCTCGGTGCTCACTTTGCCGTTTCCGCGCAATAGTCAGCCGCGGTCATGGCTACAGAGACGGTGACGCGCACAGACATCCGCGTCTACCTCCTCGTGGAGGATCTGCAGCGGCAGTTCGCCGCATATCTGGGCACACCGACGCGGGCGCGCGGCTATCCGCCGTACGAGGGCGAACACGCACTGATCGTCGAGGTGTCGCCCGCACTGGCGATCGAGCGGGTCATCGACCTCGCCCTACGCGAGGTGCCCGGGGTGGCGCCGGGAATCCTCTACGTGGAGCGCCAGTTCGGCGTGCTGGAGGTGCACTCCGGCGAGCTGGACGACGTCCGTCGTGCCGGCGAGGCGATCCTGGCGGGTACGGGCAACCGGGCAGCCGATCAGCTCCGGCCGCGCGTGCTGTTCCACGACATCATCGACGACATCACCGACCAGCATGCGGTGATCCTCAACCGGAACCGGCAGGCGTCGATGATCCTGCCGGGGCAGTCGCTGCTCGTCTACGAGATGACCCCCGCGTTGTTCGCGGCAGTCGCCGCGAACGAGGCTGAGCGCGCGGCTCCCGGACTTACGATCGTCGACGTGCAGATGATCGGTGCAACGGGCCGCCTCTACATCGGCGGAAGCACGACTGACGTCACCACGGCGAGGGACCGGATCACCGCGGTGCTGGCCGGGATCGAGGGACGCGACCACTGATGGCGGATTCGGACGGTGTGATCTCCAACGACATCGACGTGGCCGAGCTTGCCCTTGCCGAATACGGTCTGCCGGAGGGCTCGTCGCTGACGCTGCTGAACCTTTCGGAGAACGCGACCTACGCGGTGGACCATGCCGGCACCGGCACGCAGACGATCCTTCGGGTGCACCGGCAGAACTATCACCTGCCGCATCAGATCGAGTCGGAGCTGGACTGGCTGGACGCGCTGCGCCGCGACAGCGACATCACCGTGCCGACGGTGTTGGAAGCAGCCGACGGCAGGCGCGTGGTGACGGTCGATTCCCGCGGAATCCCACGGCATGTCGTTCATTTCGCCATGGTCGCGGGCGCGGAGCCCGACGAGGAGACGGTGACCGTGGACGACTTCCACACCCTCGGGCAGATAACCGCCGCGCTCCACGAGCACTCCCACACGTGGCAGCGGCCACCGTCGTTCAGTCGGTTCGCCTGGGACTGGCCGAACTGCCTTGGGGCCGAGGCCCGCTGGGGGCAATGGCGGGACGCCGCAGGTGTCGGTGATGCCGAACGCGACATTCTGGATCGCGCGCAGCAGCTGTTGTGCAACCGTCTGGGAGAGTACGGCTCCGGACCCGACCGCTTCGGCCTCATCCACGCCGACCTCCGGCTGGCCAACCTTCTTGTGGACGGGCCGACCATCACCGTCATCGACTTCGACGACTGCGGATTCGGCTGGTTCTTCTACGACTTCGGCACGGCCGTCTCATTCATCGAGGACGACCCCGCGCTGCCGGAGTGGCAGGACTCCTGGGTCACCGGCTATCGCACCCGCAGATCAATGGCAGCCGAAGACGAGGACATGCTGTCGTCGTTCGTCCTGCTGAGGCGGTTGATGTTGCTGGCGTGGATGGGGACCCACAGCCACTCCAAGGAATCCCAGGCCAAGGCGATCACCTACGCCGAAGGCAGCTGCACGCTCGCTGAGCGCTATCTCAGTTCCAACGGCCATCGACTGGCCTGACCGAAGGGCACCTACATGTTCACCTCACTTCAGGGCCGTTCCGCCATCGTCACCGGGGGCAGCAAAGGCATCGGTCGCGGTATCGCCGAAACCTTTGCCGCAGCAGGCGTCGACGTATTGATCACCGCACGCAACCAGGCGGATTTGGACGCCACGGTGGCGGCGCTCGCCGACCAACCGGGGAAGGTCAGCGGCTTCTCCGCCGACGTGACGAACCCCGACGACTGCCGCCGTGCGGTCGAGGCCGCGATCGAGCGACACGAAGGCTTGGACATCGTGTGCGCGAACGCGGGCATCTTCCCGTCGGGCAAGCTGGAGGATCTGACGCCCGAGGACATCGAGCAGGTACTGGCGGTGAATTTCAAGGGCACCGTATTCGTGATCCAGGCCGCGTTGCCTGCACTCACCGCGAGCGGACACGGCCGGGTGATCGTCACGTCGTCGATCACCGGGCCGATCACCGGCTTTCCCGGGTGGTCGCACTACGGCGCAAGCAAGGCCGCGCAGCTCGGCTTCATCCGGACCGCGGCAATGGAGCTGGCACCCAAACGGATCACCATCAACGCCGTGCTGCCCGGCAACATCGTCACCGAGGGCCTCGTTGAAATGGGTCAGGAATACATGGACCAAATGGCTGCGGCGATTCCCGCTGGTCGACTCGGCAGTGTTGCCGACATCGGGAACGCCGCGCTGTTCTTCGCCACCGACGAAGCCGGTTACATCACTGGTCAGACGCTTGTCGTCGACGGCGGTCAGATCCTGCCCGAGTCCAACGAGGCGTTGGCGGAGGCGTAGCCGGGTAGAATTGGCCGTACCAAATCGACGGGGAGGTTCGAGAGTGGCGACGCCGACCGAGGAGCTGCGGCGTCGAATCGTTGCGGACATCAATGCGGGCGATCCCGGCGCCAAGCTCGGCAGCGAGCGAGACCTCGCCGAGCGCTACAGCACGAGCCGGTCCAGTCTTCGACAGGTACTGGCTGCGCTGGAGGAAGCGGGACTGGTACACCGGGTCATCGGTCGGTCCGGCGGCATCTTCATCAGCCACGGCCAGGTGCAACGCAGCCTGTCCGACGTCGTCGGCGTTCCCGCGTTCCTGGCGAACCAGGGTTACGTCGCAGGCACCAGGGTCATCTCGACCAAGATCACCGCCCCTGACCGGGTGACGCAGAAGGCCCTTCACATCGCCGCGAGCGACTTCGTCGTGGAGATCCAACGCGTCCGGCTCGCCGACGGCTCACCGATCTCGCTGGAGCTGGCCCAGTTTCCGGCCGAGGCGTTCCCCGGTCTGCTCGAGCAGCAGCTCGGTGGCTCCATCTACGAAATGCTGGAAGCCCATTACGGTCTCGTGCCGACACGGGCCGAGGAGCGGATCGAAGCCGTCAACGCCACCACCACTGAGGCGTCGCTGCTCGGGATCAAACCCAAGGCGGCACTGCTACTGATCACCCGGGTCACCCACGACCAGCACGGTGTGCCGTGCGAGTTCTCCCGCGACCTGTTCCGCGGTGACCGTACCCGTCTCGCGGTAAACGTGGCGGGCCACGGGGTGGGCGTCGAGTCGGCCGTCGACACTGCCTCGGTCTCGCTGCAGAAGCAGGAAGTCAAGACCAAGGCGAGCTGACCGGATGGCCCTCGGAGCTACTCCTCACGTCGGGGGAGCCGGCCGGTTCGCCCCGAGTCCGTCGGCAGACCTGCACATCGGCAACCTGCGAACAGCCGTGCTGGCGTGGCTGTTCGCCCGAACCTCAGGCAGGCGCTTCTTGATGCGCGTCGACGACCTCGACGATCGCACGCACACCGATATCGCCACCCGACAGCTTGATGACCTCGCGGCGATCGGGCTGACGTGGGATGAACCCGCCGAGTGGCAGACTCGCCACTCACAACGCTACGACGATGTCGTCGACGAACTCGCCGAACGCGGGTTGTTGTACGAATGTTATTGCAGCAGAAAGGATATCCAGCAGGCGCCGCGGGCGCCACATGCCCCGCAGGGGGCCTACCCCGGCACGTGCCGCGATCTGACCGACGACGAGCGCAGGGCGCGGCGCGATGCCAC
This sequence comes from Mycobacterium sp. ITM-2016-00318, assembly GCF_002968285.2. Lineage (NCBI taxonomy): Bacteria > Bacillati > Actinomycetota > Actinomycetes > Mycobacteriales > Mycobacteriaceae > Mycobacterium > Mycobacterium sp. ITM-2016-00318. The sequence continues at coordinate 5,075,000 of NZ_CP134400.1, forward strand.
CGGTCGTCCGCCCGCGCTGCGGCTGCGCACCGATGTCGTCGCCTACACCGTGCACGACCTGCTGCACGGCGAATACACCGGCCTGGTCGACGATTTCGTTGTCCGCCGCGGCGACGGGGTGGCCGCCTACAACCTTGCAGTGGTCGTCGACGACGCCGCCCAAGGGGTCGATCAGGTCGTGCGCGGCGACGACCTGCTAGCTTCCTCGCCTCGGCAGGCCTACCTCGCGACACTGCTGGGCCATCCGCAGCAGACCTACGCGCACGTGGCGCTGGTGCTCAACTCCGACGGGGCGCGGCTGGCCAAGCGCGACGGCGCCATCACACTGGCGGAGATCGGGATTCCGCGTGCGCTTGAGCAGATCGCCGCATCGCTCGGCTGGCAGGCGACAAGCCTCGAGGAGATGCTCGCGCAGTTCGATCCGGCGGCGCTGCCGCGCGCGCCGTGGATCTACCTTCCGACGGACTAACTCTTCCGACGCGCACTTGCCTCGCTGACACAGCACGTGATACAACTGCCTCATCCGCAGTATCAGCTAGTGTCTCGACTTATGACTCCCGACCCGAAGGACACCTCCGTGAGCGCAGCGACCGTGACGATTCGTCGCACGCTCGACGCCCGCCAGCTGGACGTTCGCGCGCGGATACTGCACGCCGCACGTCAACTGATCAACGAGCAGGGTCACGAGGCCGTCGGCATGGAGGCCATCGCGGCGACAGCGGGGGTGTCCAGGGCGACGATGTACCGCTACTTCGCCTCAAAGGAACACGTGGTCTGCGACGCCGCACTGGCGTGGGGCCACGAACTCGCGGCACGCCTCCCCCAGGCGATCGCCGAGGCACCGGAATCGAGCCCCGCGATCGAGGTCGCCGTTGAACAGGTGGTCCGGGAAGCCGCATCGGACCTTCCAATGGTGCGAGCAACCATGTCGTCGGTGCTCGCCCTCGGCCCGGTCGCCGACGAGTTCCGTCTCGGCGTCCGCGGGATGTTCGACGCACTGACGGCGGGCACCGACACACCACCCGCCATGGATGCGGCGATGACGCTGCTGGGCCGGGTCTTCTTCGCCGATCTGGCTCTGCTCAGTGTCGGCGACATCACGATCGAGCAGTGCGTCGACGAGCTCCGCACCGCGGCCCAACGAATCCTGCTCTAAACCGACACATAGGAGCCTTCGCATGAACCAGTCCGAACTGCAGCCTGTTTGGGGTTGGCTGCTAGAGAGATTCGGCACGGAGTTCTTCGAATTTCCGCTGTACTTCGTGCCCGTGGTGGTTGCCGTGGTGCTGGTGACCGGTGTCGGCTACTCGATCCTCGACGTCGCGGCGCAGAGAATTTCGGCGCGTGCCGCATCGTTGCACGGATTGCGGGTCGCGGCCACCTATGTCGGCTCGGCGGCTCTGTTGCTGTATCTCAACGACCGGTTCCATCCGATTTCACTCGATGTGCCCACTGCCGCACCGACATTGACGTCATTTGTCGTACAGGTAGGCCTCTACATGCTGGCCGGCGAGTTTCTCACCTACTGGTGGCACCGCCTCGAGCACGGAAGCGCATTCGTCTTCAAACACGTTCACTACCTGCACCACCGGGTCAAGTCGCCGTTGACCATCTGGACCAACTTCGTCGTCCATCCGGTCGAGGGACTGATGGTGATGCTGTGCCTGTACGTCGCCCCGGTGGCGCTCGGTGCACACCCGCTGGTGATGATGGCCTACGCAGTGCTCAACACCACGGCCATGGTGGTGACCCACAGCGGTTACGACATGCCCTTCTACCCGAAGTGGTTGTTCCCGCCTGCCTCCAACCACGAACTGCACCATTCCGAAAAGCGCCCGACCAATCTGTCGGTGGTCATGAGCTACGGCGACAAGGTGTTCGGAACATTCAAGCAGACAACGGGTTTCATCGAGCGCTCAAGCGCTAATGAGGAGCTAGCCGTCAGGTGACTGGCGAGCGACCGTTCGATGCCCGTGCCGCCGCGGCCAGCAACTCGTCGCGGAACTGGGGATGGGCGATCGCGGCGAGCGCTTCGCCGCGCTCGCGCACGGTGCGGCCCTCGAGTTCGGCGGCGCCGTACTCCGTGACGATCACGTCGACCTGATGGCGGGGCGTGGTGATCACCGCGCCGGGGCCGAACCACGGCACGATCCGCGATTGCAGCTTTCCGTCGTTGGAGAACGTCGACGGCAGGCAGATCAGCGAGCGGTCCGACAGCTGGAGACCCGCCCCCGCCACGAAGTCCTCCGCGCCGCCGATTCCGCTGAACTGGCCGCCGGCGATCGTGTCGGCCACCACCTGGCCGTGGATGTCGATGGCGAGGGCGCCGTTGATCGTGACCATCTCGTCGTTGGTGGCGATCACGTCGGGGGCGTTGACCACCTCGACGGGCAGGAATGCGACATCGGTGTTTCCGTCGAGCCATTCGTACAACTCGGAGGAACCGAACGCGAACGTCGTCACGCTGACGCCGTCGTATTGCCGCTTTCCGGTATTGGTCACCTTGCCCGCGCGGTGCAGCTTCATGCAGCCGTCGGTGAACATCTCGCTGTGCAGTCCGTAGTCGCCGCCCTCGCCTTCGGCCAGCAGCACCGCGATCTGGTTCGGGATCGAGCCGATGCCCGTCTGCAGCGTCGCGCCGGACGGAATGTAATCCACGGTGTGCCGGGCGATCTCCTTGTCGACATCGGACGGCGCCGCCTCTCCCCCGGGTAGCGCGAGCGGCGCATCGGTCGACTGCACCATGATGTCTATCTCATCGACGTGCACGGCATGGCGGTGCTTCTCACCGAGTCCGAACGTGCGGGGGAAGGCGTCGGAGACCTCGACGACAAGAAGCCGGTCCGGATCAGCGCCCGCGCGGTGCAATTCGGGAATCGTGCCGCCCGCATGCAGCGACAGCGAGCACCAGCCGTCGGAGTCGGGCGGCGTCGCGATCGTCGTCATCACGCGCGGGGCCTGACGTTCGAGCAGCGGACCGAAGCGGCGAAAGTCGGCGGGAGTGAACTCGATGTCGGCGCCCATATCGCGCAGGGCGCGTTCGAGTGGACCGTAGAACCCGCACAGGTAATGCACGCCCTCGCGCGAGAACAATTCCGTCCCGACGGCCAGCAGGGCGCCGTAGACACGCAGATCAGTCCAGCCCTCGCGTTCGCCGAGCATTCGAAGGAAAGCGGGCGGCTGGCCCGGACCGAGCGGTATGCCCAGCGTGTCGACGGGGCGCAGGCGCGCGGCGGCTTCTTCGGCACTCAGTTCTTCTGGCATTGCGCCGGATCCTATATCGGCGCGCTGAGCAGAACTCTTTCTGTACACCCAGCCACTTGCTAGCGTCCGCCGGTGAGCATCGTCCGGAAGTCCTTCCTGGCCGTGATGCTCCTGGTCTCGCTGCTGCTGCTCGCGGCGTGCGGCGGATCGTCCGGCGAGAACCAGGTGAATGGTTTCCGATCAGGTGCTGTTCACCGATCGCGGGGTGATCCTCGAGAAGGGCCCGCCCGCCGAGGTGATCGGCGATCCCAAGGAGGACCGGACGAGGCAGTTCATCGACGAGTTGGTGACGTGATCTACACCCGGCACGAGATCTCCATGCTGTCGGAGTCCCGAACCGGAAAGTGCACGCTGACATACCCGTTGGCCGGCTCACGCACATAGTCGAGATAGGGCTGTAGCCCCGCCATGCTCGTGTTGTCGGCGACGACCATCGCGCCGGACGCCAGCCGCGGCTCGAGCAGGTGCAGCACCGCCGCGTACATGTCCTTCCACCCGTCGAGCAGGACGAATTGCACTGGGCCGTCGACCGATGCCAGGGTCTCGAGCGCATCGCCGTGCAGCACGGTGATCAGGTCGTCCAATCCGGCGTCGGCGAAGTTCGCCGTGGCCATCTTGACCTTCTGGGCGTTGAGTTCCGTAGTCACCACCCGACCTTCGCCGTTGTCGCGCACCGCCGACGCCAGGTGGATCGCGGAGATGCCGAGTGACATGCCGAACTCGACGACGGTCGTCGGGCGCGACGCCCTGACAAGCGTGTACAGCAGGCGGCCCGCTTCCGGTGTGATCGGCAGGTAGAAATCGCTCAGCGCGTCGGCGCGCTGCTGAGCGCTCGCCTCGGCGGGCACGGCGTCGCGGCCCATCAGCTCGCCGAGCATCGGCATTTGAGCGTCCGCGTCGGTGAACATCCGGTTGAGAGCCGCCGCGACGCGCGAGTCGAGCAAGGTGGAAGTCATAAGCTTGCAAGGTAGTCCACACTGGTCCCATGCCCGTCTTGCACATCGAGCACGAGATCAGCGATCTGGCGGTCTGGCGAGACGCGTTCAAGAGGTTCGCACCTGCCCGCGAAGCGGCGGGGGTGACGCGCACCGAGGTGTACCAGCGGGCCGAGGACCCGAACTATGTGGTGATCTCCCTGAGCTTCGAGAACCTCGATGCCGCAACCAATTTCCGTGAGCTTCTGATCCACCAGATCTGGTCGTCACCGGACTCGGCGCCGGCGTTGGTCGGTCCGCCGACCGCCCGCATCCTCGAGGAAGTGGAGCTCTAAACCGACACCGGCAGGGTGGGCCGTCGGAAACCGAGCGGTGACAGCCGACAGCGCAATGGCCGCGTCCAGCCGAGCCAGCGCGGCGTCAGGACCCGTAATACCGTCCGAGCACGTCGGACCGCAGCTCATCGAATTCGCCCGCCCCGATCGCGGATCGAATGTCGTCGACAAGCCGGATGATGAACCGCTCGTTGTGAATGGTGCAGAGCGTCGCCGACAACATTTCTTTGGCCTTGAACAGGTGATGGACGTAGGCACGGGTGTAGTGCTGGCATGTGTAGCAGTCACATTCGTCGTCGATGGGCGTGAAATCGCGGCGGTAGCGGGCGCCGGTGATGTTGAAGCGGCCGGTCGCCGAGTACACCGCGGCATTGCGAGCGACACGCGACGGCGACACACAATCGAACGTGTCGGCGCCCGCGGCGACGGCGGCGAACAGGTCGTCGGGCTCACTGATTCCCAGCAAGTGCCGGGGTTTGTCGGCCGGCAATTCGGCGCTGACCCAGCCGACGATCGTGGCGAGATTCTGCTTCTCCAGCGCGCCGCCGATGCCGTAGCCGTCGAAGCCTCGACCGTCGTCGTCGACGATCGACACCAACCCGCGCGCTGCTTCCCGTCGCAGATCTTCGTACTGCGCTCCCTGCACCACGCCGAACAGGGCCTGCGGCGCACGATCCGGTTTCTGCGCGCTAAGCCTGCGATGCTCGGCCAGGCAGCGCACCGCCCACCGGTGTGTGCGCTGAACGGATTGCTCCTGGTAGCCGCGAGTGTTCACGAGGGTGGTCAACTCGTCGAACGCGAAGATGATGTCGGCACCCAATTGATGCTGAATCCCGATGGACACCTCGGGGGTGAACCTGTGGGTGGATCCATCCAGATGCGAGGTGAACGTGACGCCGTCGTCGTCGACGCGGGCCAGCCGCTCCTTGCCTTCGGCGATCACGTCGTCGGCCTGGACCCGGTCGGTGTCCATTGCGAGCACCTTGCGGAAACCTGCGCCGAGCGAGAGAACCTGGAATCCGCCGCTGTCTGTCAAAGTGGGGCCCGGCCAGTTCATGAACGCACCGAGACCTCCCGCTTCGGCGACGATGTCGGCGCCCGGCTGCAGGTAGAGGTGGTAGGCATTGGCCAGAAGTGCTTGTGCGCCAATTCTTTTCATGGTCTCAGGTAACACCGACTTCACCGTCGCCTGGGTGCCGACGGCCACGAACGCGGGAGTGTGGATGTCGCCGTGCGGTGTTCGGATGACACCGGCGCGCCCTTGCCGCCCGGGAAGCTCCGCTTCGACCTTGAAATACGGATCCGCCACGATGTGTATTCAATCAGCAGGCGGTTGCCAGGCAAATTTCCGGCAATCTCAACACCCCAGGTGGGCGCCCCCCATACTCTCTGGAAGACGGGCCGCCGATCTTGACGGTTCGCGACAACAAAAGGAGAGCAGTGGTGAAGCGTGGGTTCGTGGTCGCCGTAGGCGGCGCGGCGATTGTCGTCGCCGGTCTAGCAGGCTGTTCGTCGGAGAAGAAGTCCGAGACGAGCGGAGAGACCTCCTCGGCTGCCTCAGCGGAGGGCAAGAGCACCGTCACGATCGATGGCAAGGACCAGGCCGTACAGGGCACAGTCGTCTGCAGCACCATGGGCGACAACGTCAACATCGCGATCGGCGATGCCACCACCGGTATCGGTGCGGTAGTGGGTACGGGCGACAGCCCGGTGGTGCATTCGGTCGGCCTGGGCAACGTCAACGGCGTCACGCTGGGCTTCCAGGAGAATGCGGGTCAGGGCGAGGCGAAGGCGGAGAAGGACGGCAACACCTACAAGATCTCCGGCACGGCGGTAGGCGTCGATATGGCGAATCCGATGCAGCCGTTGAACAAGCCCTTCGAGATCGAGGTCAGCTGCCCGTAACTGACGTCCATTCCAACGACACGGCGGCGTCCAACTGGGCGCCGCCGTTGTATATCCGGGCGCCTACGTACCCGGCGGCAACCTGTGCAAAAGTGGAAGTGTGAACGCACACCATCTGAGGCGTCTGCTTGGTGTCGCGGCATTGACGACCGGAACGCTGCTCGCCACACCCATTCCCTTTGCAGCCGCGGAACCCTGTCCCGACGCGGAGGTGGTGTTCGCCCGCGGCACGTTCGAGCCGCCCGGTCTCGGCGGGATCGGACAGTCGTTCGTCGACGCCGTGCGCAAGCAGGCGGCGGGTAAGTCGGTCTCGATCTATTCGGTCAATTACCCGGCCAGTACGGACTTTCCCACCGCAGTCCAGGGCATCAGGGATGCGGCCAACCGGATCGAGGCGACCGCGGCGAGCTGCCCGAACACCAAAATCGTGCTCGGCGGCTTCTCACAGGGGGCGGCCGTCGCGGGCTTCGTCACCTCCGAGACGGTACCGAGCGGAGCGGACGCCGAAGACGTGCCCGACCCGATGCCGCCCGAGGTCGCCGACCACGTCGTCGCCGTCGTCCTGCTCGGCAAGCCGGGGCCGAAGTTCATGGAGGCAATCGGAACGCCGCCGGTCGAGATCGGCGATCTCTACAAGGCCAAGACGATCGATCTCTGTATCGTCGACGACCCGATCTGCGCGGGCAACGGCGACGGCGGCAACCACAGCCTCTACAACCAGAACGGAATGACCGACCAGGCAGCGGCTTTCGCCGTCGGCAAGCTTTGACCAATTCGCCGCGCGTGGCATCGCGCCTAAAAGGGTTGCGACACGGTCACGGATAGGTACCTATCAGCGCATCAATAGTCTCATTAGCCCCATCGCTCACTATCGTCACATCAGCTAGTGCGGGTCGTCAACTGCGCGGTCCTGCTCCCTGAAAGGTGTGACATGTCGCCGTTTGCTCGAATCGCATCGATACCGGTGGCGTCGGCGGCCGCTGTCGGCCTCGTTTTCGGAGTCGTCGTCGCGCCGCCTGCCGTTGCGGAGCCGTGCACCGGCGCAGCCGCAGAAGCCCAGCCGCCTGCGGCGCCGAACACAGCGGCCACCCCGGAGTTGCCAGGCGTCAGCGGGCCACCGATCGGGCACCGGCCCCGCAAGGCGAACGACAGTGCACCGCTGCCCAACCTGGGCCGGCTATCGCGGTCGATCCTCAGCTCGGTCATGCCGCAGTCCGGGCGGGTGCAACAGCAGGCCGGGGTCGTTCCGCCCGCGCCGCCTCCGCCTGTTCCCAACGCGGCGGCCATCGCGGCGCCGGCACCACCGGCTCCCGCGCCGGGTCCGGCTCCGGCGCCCCCACCGGCGCCCGGTCCGCCGCCGGGCAGCGCGCTCGTCGGCTGGGTCACCGGCCCACAGAGCCCCAACGACACCATCAAGCGCTTCGCGATCACCGGCACCGACCTCGGAATCATGTGGGACAACGGCGATCCCGCGAACAATCAGGTGCTGATGGCCTTCGGCGACACCATCGGGTACTGCAGCGTGCGCGGTCGGCAGTGGCGGTACAACACGATGTTCCGTACCAGCGACCGCTCCCTGGCGCAGACGGTCGAGATCCCGAACGGTGTTGTCAACAACAAGTATTCGGGATCCCCGTTGTGGGCGCCCGCGTTGTCCAAGCAGGTCGTCAACAGCATCAAGTTCGCGCGTTCGGAGACGGGCATCATCCCGACATCCGGCATCGCGATCGGGAAGACGCAGTACATGAGCTTCATGTCGATCAGGAGCTGGGACAGCCCCGGCCAGTGGTCGACGAACTTCTCGGCGATCGCGGTCTCGCCCGACAACGGCGAGCACTGGGGCGTCTACCCGCAGAGCGTTCGGCCTGCATCCGGTGACGCGACGCCGCGAGTGCCTTATGTCCCCGGGGGCGAGAAGTTCCAGGTTGGCGCGTTCCTCAAAGGCAGCGACGGATACCTCTACTCGTACGGGACGCCGTCCGGGCGTAGCGGCTCCGCGTTCGTCTCGCGCGTGCCGCAGAACGCGGTGCCGGAATTGAGCCGATACGAGTATTGGGACGGCGGCAACTGGGTGCCGCAAAACCCGGGCGCCGCGCAACCGGTCATTCCCGGCCCGGTCGGCGAGATGTCGGTGCAGTACAACACGCATATGAAGCAGTTCCTCGCGCTGTACTGCAACGGAAACAACGACGTGGTGGCAAGGACGGCGCCCGCGCCGCAAGGTCCATGGGGACCGGAGCAATTGCTGGTCGCGTCGAGTGACTTCCCCGGCGGCATCTATGCGCCATATCTGCACCCGTGGTCAACGGGCAAAGAGATCTACTACAACCTCTCGCTGTGGTCGGACTACAACGTGATGTTGATGAAGACGGTGCTGCCCTAGCGTCGAAATGAGGCAACACCTGCCCGCAGCAGCGGCTGAACGCTTACCCCGCGGATAGGAAACTCTCTTCGTCCTAGAGCGGATTCTGGCGTCGGCGCAATTACCAGATCGCCACGCAGCCATCACCATTGCGTCATGACCAAATTCGCACCCACCGTCGTCACCGCAGCGGCCATCGGATTCGGCGCCTTGCTGATCGTCGGCGCGCCCGCGGCGAACGCAAGCCCGAAGTCCGATTGCGAAGGCAAGGGCGGCACCTATTCCGAGACCACGATCGTCGACAACGGAACCGGAAAAATCGGAACGAGCTACAGGTGCTGCGTCAAGGACGCCGCGACGAACACCACCAGTTGCACGACCACGACGGTGACTGCCGCGGAGAACATCCAACCGACGCGACCGCTGCACCGGGTTCCGCTCGGCGTACTGAACAACGCGGTTCCGATCGAGGCGGCCCCTTAGCCGTGCCTGGCCGCCTCCTGGGCGAGCTGCACGCGCGAGGTCAGGCCCAGTTTCGTGTAGACGTGGGTGAGGTGGGCCTGCACGGTTCGCGGCGAAACGAACAGCCGCAGCAAGTTCCTTGTTGCCGAGCCCTTCGCTGACGAGTTTCACCACGTCGAGCTCGGCCTCGTGCCCGCCCGCGCGAATACCAATGCTCCCTCGATCATGATCGGCGAGCGCTGCGCGGATCTCATCTTGTCCGCCTTGGCCACCGCCGTCCGTCACGTAGACAACAGGGCGATCAGTCCACCCGCGGCACCCACCACCAACACCGCAGCCACCAGCTGATTGACGCGCACGCGGCCACAGACGATGTCAGGTTCTTCGCGTAACGGCTCGAGAACGAACCGCCCGGCGCTGTACCAGGCTAGAACGGCCAGGGCGAGGCTCCCTGTCGGAAACTCTTTTGGCCACAGGCCGATATAGCCCGCCAATCCGAGCAGCCACCATGCCATCTCAAGAAACTGGACCGGGATCCGCCGCCTCATGACGCCCTTGGCGTCGTGCAGGAGGACACCGAACGGGGCGTCAGTCTCGCGGCCCACGCAGCAGCCGTTGAATACGCAGCCCAATCGAATACAGAAGCCACCGACGAGCACGCCGACGCCCATGTCATCGAACAATGCGCCGGCCGGAATGCCGAACAGCGCTGCTGCTGCGAATGACACCGGGACGAAGGTGAGCAGCGCACCGAAGACGCTCAAGCCGCCGGCAGCCCTGTCCCACAATGCACGTCGCGGGCCGGATGTGAAGTAGGCCTGAGCATGCACCAGCACGTGATATACCCGCGCTCCTATCACCCCAGCGAGCGCGGAAGCCATCGCCGCCGAACCGGCGCGCAGTGGCGACAGCCCGGACAGATCTGCCATCACAGCAGTCACCACGGTGCCGACGCAGATGCCGACGGCCAGAAACACTTTGTACGAGTTGACAGAATTCCCGGCGATCTCGAAGAAGCGGGGGAAGCCGAGCTGCACCGAAGGGGTGAGCGCGGGCGCGCTGGACTCACCGTCAGAGTTCAAGGACTGTCCTCAGCAGTTCGACCGCGATCCCGATCGCGCCGACCGTCAGTGCGATGTCGGCGATGTTGAAAGCCGGCCAGAAAGGCGGACGAATGTAGTCGGTCACGGAACCGCGCAGCGAGCCCTCGACGGCGTTACTTGCGGAGCCACCGAGCATGAGACCGACGAAAACACTCAGTGACGGCATCCACGCGGCGACGATGATCAGCGCAACAGCAGGTATCACCCATTGCCACAGCATGTGCGGGGTACTGACGCCGCCCCGGCCTATCCACAGCTGCCCCTCGACAACTCGTAGGCCGTCGGCGCGGCGAGCCAGAAGTTTGACCGCCTGATCGACTGCCAGCACCACAGTCGCGGTCTGGGCCAGTGCCGCCCAGCCGTTCACTCCGACGCCGCCGAGTCGGCACCCACTCCAGAAGCCTCGTGTTCGTGCGCCGTGCCCAATTGAATGTGGTCCACACGGCCGTCAGCGCCGATCTTGATCGTGGTGGGCCAGCACCGCACGCCATACCGCAGACCTATCTGCTGCCGGGAATCCTGCACAACCGGATACGACAGAGCGAGACGCTTGCGAACCACATCCAGTTGCTTTGCATCGGCGCCACCGTGAAACGCAACGATGAAGGGCGACGGACGACATTCATCGTGTAGCCGCTGCAGGCGCTGCAATTCCGCGATGCATGGCGCCGACCACGACTGCCAGAAGTTCAGCAGGACATCTCCGCCGCGCAGCCGGTGCAACGCGTATCCGCGTCCACCGTCGGTGAACGCGGCATCAGGCGCGGCCTCGCCCGGTGAGACGGCCAGACGTATCGGTGAGAAACCCGACGGGACAGTCGGAACCGCCAACTCGTCCAAGGCAGCGGCGACCGTTGCGGGATCGGGTTCACCCTCGTGCTTCCATACGAACTCGCGCCTGGCATTGAGCAGATACATCGACGGCGTAGTGGTGACCCCGAAGGTACGTGTCCAGCCGCCTTCGTCGTCCTCGGTGAGTTGTAGCGGGCCGGAGCTCTCGCCAGACAACCCGAGCCCATCTTCGACCTCGCGGCGAGACGCGTCGAAGGCACCGGCGGGCAAGACGACGACGGTCGCTACCGACGACGCGCGCTTCGTCCGACTCAACGCCTCCATCAGCGGACCAAGAGACCTAGCGCGGCCACCTGCGAAGTACACCAACGCATTTCGATGTCCCAAGCTGCTTCCCGGGGGGCTTTGCACGCCAACATGGCCGGCGATGGCCTGGCGCAAGGTGCCGCTTTCAACGAGCCCCGGGGTGAAGAACGGAATAGTCAGCGGACCCCACCACGACGGAATGTCAATCGCGACTTCCGGCTCTTGCACCCGGCAAGTCGTACCCCCCGCAACTCCTAACTCCTGCCCTGCCGACCCGATCAGGGTGCCTTCGAGTCGGAGGCAAATCCGACCGACATTCTTTACTCCCGCCGGCTTGGGAAGAATGAAGTCGTGCTCCTGTACCGACGTCTTTTCGACGCCCTGCAGAATGCTGCCGGTGTCGGGGTACTCCACCCACGTCCAGACGAACCGATCAATTCGCCCGGCTGGGATCCAGCTCTTGAAGGCAGTGAAAGCGGCGCCCCCATGGGTTTCGGCGACCTCGATCACCGGTGGACGACGCGGAGAAAGGCTGCCTATCTCACCCCGCACGATGACGCCGTTGCCGGTGATCTGGATGCTCGTGAATGACACAATCGCGCCGGGGTCGAACTCCCGCAATCCATTTCGAAGGTCGCTCCGTGCGTCCTGGAACACCCGTCTGATAGCGGTGCCGTTTCTGACGAGCGCCTCGTCCACCTCGCGCCTGACGATGTTGACCGCCCGATCGTGGGGGATGAACCACGACTCGTCCACATCGGGGTCGCCTGCACGCCTGACGCTGATCGCCTGGGTCTGCGGGTCCACGTCGAGCGTGATCAGCTGTGTGAACTGGACCCACCCGTTTGGCGCCCACGAAGTGGAGGTTCTCGCGTCGACGCGCCCCGAGATCTGTATCCCGCCATTGGTCAACGTCAGGAACGGGCCCCCGTTGCCGAAGCTCAGGTCGTACTTCACTGTGGCCGAGCCCAGCCCGTAATCGATGGTGAAGCTGGGATGCACTGCTGCGACCGACTGCCGGATCGCGTTGAGGTCGATGAGGCTGGTGACGTGCGATTTGCTGATTCCTACACCGAATCCACTTGAGCCGATGAACGATTGCGTGACGCCTTGAAGGCCGGTGGGAGGTGGCATTCCGCCTGACAGTTGGAACGGTAGCGCGATGACCTGGTTCGAGCCGGAGCCAATGCCTTTGAAGGAGGTGAACGCGAAGTCGTCTGGCAGGTCGACGGGAAGCAGGGTGAGACCGCGGATGAACTTGCGCACCTGTACGGCAATCCTGCTCTCGTCGACCGCCGTCAACCCGCTTCCCGGCGCGGCCACGAACTGAATCTTGGTGTCCTGCGCGGACGGCTCGATGAACAGCCGGCTTCCCTGCGAGCCAGGGACATTGGTGACGTCGAAGGTGGTGTGCACTTGGCCGTGGACCGATGCGGGCAGTGCGGTCGTGCCCGGATCCGGGTAGTACCGCGCCCTGATACTCGCGTGAATGGTGACCTCGGACGATGAGCCGTTCGGCACGGAGATCGTCACGTTTGACACCTGCAGCCTGACGAGGCCGCGCACGACGTCGGGATCGTCAGGCAGCTCGACCTCCCAGTTGTCGAATTCGTCGAACGCTTCGGAGAGCAGCTTCGCGGTGCCGGGAGGTGAGGTGGCAATCAGCTGATCACGAAGGTCATCAAGCCCAAGGCCGGAGCCGGCGCGCTGCTGGGCGATCACCCATTCGCCGAATGGACCTACTTCAGGCTCTCGGCGCGGAGGATCGCCGATGCGCGCACTCGTGCTGTGCAGAAGCTTGAGCGCGGCGTCCTGATCGGCATTCTGGTGGAGCGCACCCAAGAGTCCGTTGAGTTGGCGTACGGCGATCTGCACAACCGCCTCGCAGTCGCCGGTGAGGGGATTGGACATGGCTCTCCGACTTCCTCTAGGGCTACGTGACGGGTGTTAGTCGGACAGCCAGACCGGCGTAGTCGACACCGCTGGCCCGGGTGGCGGTGAAGGAGATGGCCGCGGCTCCAGGCGCATCGCCGATCAACATGCCGTTGGTGCTGGTGAATCGGAGCGTCTGGTTGTAGGCGGTGATCGGTCCCGATGCCGTGGCGAACATCTGCACGACCATTTCTTTCATGGCTGAGTTGACCGGCTGCGTCATCGTGGTACCCGCCTCTGTGCCGAACACCGGAGGCGCGGGTACGAAAGCGGACACCTGGGCGTAGGAGACGGAGCATGCCTCGAAACTCAGGTTCGATGCAGTTCGATCCACGGTGACCGATACCGTCTGCGCGCCTGTTGGCGGATTACGAAAGCCGAAGAATTCTTCGTATACGCCGCTGATCGCGTTTACCGCTTCGTCGTTTAGCCCACGGGCGCCGAGCGATTGCATCGCACCTGCACCGTAAGTGACTGTGCGGGTTGGCGTTCCAATACCGCCAGTCTGGGACCACCGCACTCCCACGACAACAGCCGCTGCGTTGCCCGACGCGGTGTGAGACCAGGTTGTGCTGGCGTTACCGATACCGGAGTCGGTATGGCCGCCGCTGACGGTATCGAAGGTCACGGAAGGCGCGACGACGACGACGGCGGGGGTTTCGACTGGGACGATCGGCGACCAAGGGCCTCGTTGACCGTCACCGTAGATCTCGCGAACTTGATACTCGTAGACCGAGTCCGCACTCGGCCCGCCGTCGATGGTGTTCTGCGGCAGCCTGTCGACGACAAAAAGATGTGGGAGCTCAGCCGATTGGCCCGCTTTCGGCTTCTTGTCACGCTGAAACTCGATCTGCGCTGAGTAGCCGCCAGTCCACGCCAATTTGACGGTGTAGGGGCCCGTGGCGGTGGCGCTGGTGATGACGAGCGGCGAATAGCTGCTTTGCGCCTCGAAACCACAGCCGGCGAAACCCAACAGCAACACGACCGGCAGGACGACTGCAGGCACAAGTATTAGCAGAAGCAACCACTCGATCATGGTGAATCGAGCATACGCTGCAGAAACGTCCCGCCCGTGGCCGTTCGACACGAAGTTTTATTCGACTGCAGCGTCCCGGGTGGCAATGGCAAGATACGCGGCTGGTCGGCGGGCGGTGATGGCGTGGCGGAGGGATTTGCAGACTACCTCGCCAGAGCGACGAACCCGGTCTGCAACTGCCCGAACACTTCTCACATCAACGCGGCCATCGGCAAATCATGCTCGACAGCACACTCAGTTGGCCCCCCTAGGTGGCGGGGCCAACTTTGGTTGGCCTTGACAGTCAAGGGCATTCGCCGATGCCAACCCAGGTTCTGGGATACAGTGAACTCAGTGTGCCCGTAGCAGCGGTTATCGCATGCTCTGAAGGGCAAGACCCATGAGTACCGACCTGTTGGCCCCCTTGGCCAGGCTGATATCTACCGCCGAGGCGATCGAGGAACTTCGAGACCTCTTCGCCGCCGAGGAGCCGTTAGACGACATCGCCGCACGGGTCGCAAAGACGGCACTTGCCGCCATCCCGAATGCGGACGCCGTGAGTATCACTGCGCTGTCGTGGCCAGATACTCGTACTGCGGCCTCCACACACGAGTGTGCGCTGGAACTCGATCACCATCAGTACGCGTCAGGCCGTGGGCCGTGTCTGGAAGCCACGTGGCGACGCACGCCGGTGCGCGCTGCAATCGGCGAAGACCTCCAACGGTGGCCGGAGTTCGTTGAAGCCGCGCGGCGCATGGGCATCCGAGCGAGTTTGTCGGTGCCGCTGCTCGTCGGCACCCTGGATGAGAAGCAGGAACTTCTGGGGTCGCTCAACATCTACAGCAAGACCGCATCCGCGTTCGACCCGTTCGACGCACAACTCATGCGCCTCTACACCGCGGCTGCCGGTCAAGCGATCAGCAACGCCGGCCGGTGGCAGGACTCCCGGGAGACTGTCACCCAGCTTGAGAAGGCGCTCCTCTCCCGTTCAGACATCGACATGGCTAAAGGAGCTTTGATCGCGCTGCACGGCTGCGACCCCGGTGAGGCGTTCGCCAGACTGGTCGAAGAATCTCAGCGACGAAACATCAAAGTGCGCGACCTCGCTGTCGAGATGCTCGACCGCCTGCAAGCAACTGCTTAAACCGCGCTCTTAGGCGTCGATATCGGTTGTCGACCCGGCCACCGAACCGCAGGAGATCACCAATGCCTCCGCGTCGGTGCGATCCTGGTGGACTGCCGCGCAAGAGGCTTGCGGCGAAGTCAGCCCCCGCAGAACTGATTCCGATGCTTCGGAGGCGCGGCGGCGACAGGCGGAGGGCGGTGAAGAACGGCGATTTGCCTGCGGCCGGCCCGATACCATGCGCGGTGTGCTGACAATGATCTCCCGCGTAGTCATCGCAGCCCCCAAGCGAGTGCTCCTTACGGTCGCGCTGTTGACCATCGCGGCGGCGGTGTTCGGGGGAGGCGTTGCCGAACACCTCGGCGCTGCGGGCTTTCAGGACCCGAACTCGAAGTCGGCACGGGGAATGGAAGTCCTCACCGAGAAGTTCGGCCAAGGCGACATGGACGTCACGTTCGTAGTCCGGAGTTCTGGTGACGTACTCGATCCGGCAGCGGCACGGGCCGGCCGCAGACTCGTCGAGGACATAAAGAGCGCCCCCCACGTCAGCGGAGTGGTGTCGCCGTGGGACGACTCGGCGCGGAGTGCGGGCTTGATCAGCCAGGACGGCAAAACCGCGGTCGTCATCGCGCAGATCACGGGCGGAGAGAACAACGCGCCGAAGTACGGAAAGGCGGTAGCCGACCAGGTCAGTGGTGAGCGCGACGGCCTGACCGTGCTGGCCGGGGGCACGGCGATGGTCACCTCCGAGATCAACGAGCAGTCCGAGAAGGACCTGCTGGTTGCCGAACTCATCGCCCTGCCGTTGACGCTCATCGTCCTCATCTGGGTGTTCGGTGGGCTGTTCGCCGCCCTGCTACCGCTGCTGGTCGGGATCATGGCCATCGCAGGGACGCTCGGAATGCTGCGCGGAATAACCCTTTTCGCCGATGTATCCATCTTCGCGCTCGACCTCACCACCGCCATGGGCTTGGCTCTCGCGATCGACTACACATTGCTGCTCGTCAGCAGGTACCGCGAGGAGTACCTGCTCATCGGAGATCGAGACGAGGCCCTGCGACGGGCAGTGGCCAAGGCAGGGCGCACGATTCTCTTCTCGGCGTGCACGGTGTTCCTCGCGGTGGGTGCACTCGCGGTGTTCCCGATGTACTTCCTGCGTTCGATGGCGTATGCGGGTTGCGGGGTGGTGGCCCTGGCCGGTCTCTACGCCATCGTCGTAGCCCCGGCGGTGATCAAGCTCCTCGGCGACCGAATCGAATCGCTCAACTTCCGTACCTTGCTCCGCCGAGCACCCAGGGACCCGGACATCAGGCGGAGTTTCCTGTACTCCACGGCCTCCTTCGCGATGCGCCATGCGATTCCGTGCGCGATGGCGGTCGTGGCCCTGCTGCTGATACTCGGGGCTCCGTTCCTCAGCGCGCGCTTCGGCCTCCCGGATGATCGCGTGCTGCCCACGAGCGCCGAGTCACGACAGGTGGGCGACACTCTCCGTACGGAGTTCCCCGGCAACACGGCGATGGCGACGTCGATCGTGATTCCGGATGCGAACAGTCTGAGCGACGACGACGTAGCCGATTACGCCGCCGCGCTCTCGAACGTTCCGGGGACGGTGGCGGTTTCGGCCCCGGGTGGTTCGTACGTCGACGGCCGCGCAGTCGGTCCTCCGCTGTTGCCGACTGCGGCGAAGGACGGGAGCCTGTGGCTCTCTGTGGCGATCGAAGACCCGTCGTCCGATTCGAAGTCCCGGGAGGAGCTCGATCGACTGCGCGCGGTTCCCGTGCCGCACGGCGCCGAGGCCCTGTTCACCGGCGCCAACGAGCTCAACCAGGACTCGGTCGACGAGATCGTTCGCCTGCTGCCCGTCGTGCTCCTTCTCGTCGCCACGACCACGTTAATCCTGATCTTCCTGCTCACCGGCAGCTTGCTGCTTCCGGTGAAGGCGCTGTTCCTCAACACGTTGTCGCTGTCGGCCACGCTCGGTGCGCTGGTCTGGGTGTTTCAGGAAGGGCACCTGGGCGGACTCGGCACCACGGCGACCGGCACCCTGGTCGCGGATGTTCTGGTGTTTCTGTTCGCGACCGCATTCGGCCTGTCCATGGACTACGAGGTTTTCCTCTTGTCCCGGATCCGAGAACACTGGCTGGCGTCACCCCAGCGCAGCGAGGACAACGCCGAGGCGGTGGCGCTCGGCATCGCGGGCGCCGGTCGGGTCATCACTGCGGCCGCGCTGTTGATGGTGATCGTCTTCGCGGCGCTCAGCAGCGGCCAGGTCGCGTTCATGAGGATGATCGGCGTCGGCCTCGCGCTCGCCGTCGTAGTGGACGCGACGCTCGTGCGGATGGTGTTGGTGCCGGCAGTGATGAAGCTTGCAGGCAGGTGGAACTGGTGGGCTCCGCGCCCGCTCGCCAAGCTCCACGCGAAGCTCGGGCTCGAGGGTTGAGACGGCTGTTTTACTCGGCGGTGAGAGTGATCTCGCCACGCAGTTCGTGGTCGAATAGGAAAGTGCCGGACTCGCGCACCGTCGGCGGGTGGAACGAATAGGCCGAGATGCACGAGGACAGGTAGGCGATCTCGGGATCGGTGGCAAAGGCGACGCCACCCACCCGCGAGACGATTCGGGCCACGCTTGCCTGGAGCTGGTCGCGCAGACCGAGCCGGATCCACAACAGGTCCGCGAAGAGGGCGTCGCTCCGGTCGCCGGCGTCGTAACGCTCGGCGATCATCCGGAGCGCCCGCCATACTCCTTCGACCGGGGAGAACAGCTCGACGAAATCGGCCTCGTTGAAGCCGGAACGATCCGCGAGTTTGAGCGCGAGCCGGGTAGCAGCTCCGATGTAGCCGGCCGTGATGATCAAGCCGAACAGCACGTAGCCCGACTTCTCGTTGCGGCCGTCTGGATCCTCCACATCACTGACCATCATCAACTCGTTCGGCACGAAGACGTCTTGAAAGATCACCTCATTGGTTTGCGCCGCGGACAGCGGTGAGCTGGTCCAGAGCGGGGTCACACTGAGTCCGGGGCTGCCGTTCCAAATGAGCATGATTGCGCGCTGTTTGGTGTCATCGAGGAGCACGCTGGCCATGACGCAGTCCATACTCGCCGCCAGGCTGCACGGCTTCTTACGCCCGGTGACCGTATAGCCGCCGTCGGCCGGGGTGGCAGCCATCGTGGGACGGAAGACGCTGCCGGAAATGGTGCCCTCCGAGAAACCCGACGCAAAGACGGTGCGGTTTTCGATCAGCGACTTGATGAGGCCCACAGTCGCCTCATCCGTGGTCTTGGCGAAGTCGGCCAGGCCTGCGACGGAAAGGTAATGCATCGTGCTCGCGGCGGCGAGCGAGGGGCTCAAGTAACCGATACCGCGTTGCAGCTCAACTGTTTCCACACAGGTTGCCCCCAAACCGCCGAGGTCTTTCGGCGCGGTGAGCCGAGGACCGTCATGCTCCTTCCACAGTTCGACGACGCCGGTCGCCGGGTCTTCGGCGGCCATGAGCCCAAGGGCCTCCAGCCTGCCGCCGAGTTCGGGGAGGTGACGGCTGACTGCTGCCACGTAGGACAGTCGCGCTTCGAGTCGGCTGCGATCCATCAGAGTTTCCTTTGTCGGGTTGGATATGAATGAGGTTGGGAGCTCACGGGTTACGTAGCTACGGCGATATACCTCTGCAGAGCCTCAGCCGAACTCGTGGAAGGTCGCCAGTTCGTCGTGGATCGGAGCAGTCTCGAGTCGAGCAGCGGGTCGCCGAGCGTCACCCAGTGCCCCGAGAACGGCGCAAGGTGCAAGCGGAAAAGCAAATCTGCGCCGGTTTCCAAGAGGCGCAGTGGGCCAGAGATCAGTCGTGATCCGTTAATCGAGCTGATCTCCTCGACACTCGTTTGGTCCGCTGGGGCAATGTTGTAGATGCCCGTAAGCCCCTTCGTGAGGATGGTGGCGTAGGCGTCCACTAGGTCTGAGTCCCATAGAAATTGGTAATAGGACCGCGCCGGCTCGGGGTAGAGCACGAACTTCGCGAGAAAAGCGCGAAGACCGGAGTTGTCAAAGTGCTCGCCGACTATGTAACAGGGTCGCGCCACGGCCAGACTCATGTCTCCCTCGGCGGCGTTGGCCCAGTGCCAATTTGCCAGGTGTTCCAGAAGAGCCTTGTGATAAAAGTAATAGTTGTCGGGATTCTGGTCCCCGGCGGGATAGCTGTCCTCGGCCAACTGTTTGCCTGTACCGCAGGATGCCACGCCGAGAGCGTTTGCGCTCGACGTGAGGACGAGATGGCGGATACCCACCCGGCTCGCTTCATCGAGCAGCGTCCGTGTCGCCACCACGTTGACCTGGAAAGCCCGCCGTTTGTCCCTGGGCTCCTCGACGCAGTAGGCCAGATGGACCAGCGCGTCGTAGTCGGTGACCGATTCGAGGTCGAACCGGCCGCTCAAGTCGAGGAACGTTTCGCGCAGCTTCGGGTGTTGCCGGCCCGTCCGTCGGCGGCCGAGGACGGTGATTTCTGCGACGTCGTCGCTCAGCAGGGCCCAGCTGAGCACGGACCGTCCGAAATCGCCGGTCGCACCGGTGATGGCGAGGCGGAGCCCTCGCCTCATGCAGCTGCCAGGGCCCACGAGAGTTCTTTGGTGAGCACATCAGCGCACCAAAGGACCTCTTCTTGGCTCAGTTCGGAGGTCATGCAAACGCGCAGGATTGGCTTGCCCAAAGGCACCGCCGGGTAGATCGCCGGGGTGACGAAGATCCCCGCGTCCCTGAGTTTGTGCCAGCTCAGCGCGGTTCGCAGCTCGTCGAACAAACGAATGGGAATGATCGGGGACCAGTCGGGACTGAGTTCGTCTGGGCGGTAAAGGGCGACGTCGAGGGGCTCGAGCGCCTTGCGGATGAGGCGGGCATTGCGCTCGAGACGGCTCCGACGTTCTCGTCCCTCATCACCCTGGATGACCTCGATCGCGGCGGCAGCGGCCGCCACCGACCCCGGTGTTCCGGACGTGCTGAACCAAAAGGACCGAGCGCTGAGCCGGATCTCGTCGATGATGTCCTGCGAAGCAGCGACGAATCCGCCCAACCCGCCAATGGCTTTTGACAGCGAGCCCATCAGGATGTCGATCTCCTGTGCGACCCCGTTCCGTTCCGTCAGACCAGCCCCGGTGGGCCCGAACACCCCGATACCGTGCGCTTCGTCAACCATCAGCAGTGCGCCTGCGTCTTTGCAGACAGCGACGATCTGTTCGAGCGGGGCAGTGGAACCTTCCATCGAGTACAGCGAGTCGACGAGAACCAAGATCCGCCGGAACTGCGTCCCAGCGTGGCTGCGCAGCGCCGCAGCCAGGGCCGCGGCGTCATTGTGGGCGAATTTGGTTTCGACAGCTTGACTTAGACGCACCCCGTCACGAATCGAAGCGTGTACATAGGAGTCCACGACGGCGAGGCAGTCCGGACCGAGGAGTCCCTGGATGGTGCCGACGTTGGTCTGATAACCCGTGGTGAACACGACAGCCCCCTCGCAGCCAAGCCATTTCGCAATCTGCTGTTCGAGCGCTACATGCAAGCTGTAAGTGCCGTTGAGTAGACGACTACCCGTAGTGCCGGCTCCGAAGTCTTCCGTCGCCTTGACCGATGCGGCGATGACGTTGGGATGCTTCGACAGGCCGATGTAGGAGTTCGAACCGAGCAGCACGCACTCCCGACCTGCGACGCTTACCGTCGGTGGGGTGACAGCGTCGATCTGCTGGAAGAACGGCAGTTGCCCGATGGCCGCGAAGTGACGAACCATGGCGATCCGTTGGCCGACGTCTGTGGCGATGTCACCGGTTTCGGAGTACTGCGTCCCGTCGTCATGCATGTGCTGTACCTCGTCGTTTCGGCGACAGACGCTGGGCGCCCGGCGGCTAACTGCGCGAGCAAGGCCTCTCGTTGACGAGCGGCTGTTCAACCAGACCCCGGCTTAGGCCCTGCTTATGAGCGACACCCCCCGGCAAATAAAGCCTACCTATGTGCGGTATTCGTGCCCCTGAAAAACGGTCGCAAATCTCACTCGCCGGCTCATCGTTCACGCTCTTGACGTCGTCGAACAGGGTCAGAATTGACGTCAGAAAATGGTAAGCGGTCCCCGCGAAATTCCTGTCGGCGTCGTCTAACAACTGACTCCGAATTTTGACCCCTCCGTCCGAGTCTCGGCTTACGAGCCGAGAGGAGAAGGGGGCCAGATTGAACATCTCAGCTCAGCGCTGCGACGTCCTTGTCATTGAACACGTACATGTTGCTTGAATCCGCGTGGAGGATCCACGTCTCGACATCCATCTTGCGCGCGTACGGCGTTCTCTCAGGGATTCTCACTGATGCTAGATCTCGGCTGCACATATGGCAGAAGAAAGATGGCGGTGGCGGAGGGATTTGAACCCTCGGACGGGGGTTACCCGTCACACGCTTTCGAGGCGTGCTCCTTAGGCCGCTCGGACACGCCACCGTGTGGCAGCGTACCGAACAACGAAGGGTCTATTCCAATCGCTGCCGCGCGAAGAACGCCTCGAGCGGCGCAGCACACTCGTCGGCCAGCACCCCGCCGACCACCGCGGGCCGATGCGTCAGCCTGCGGTCGCGCACCACATCCCACAACGAGCCCACCGCTCCGGTCTTCGGCTCCCACGCGCCGAAGACGAGCCGGGACACCCGCGCCATCACCAGCGCGCCCGCGCACATCGTGCACGGTTCGACGGTCACCGCCAGCGTGGTGCCCTCGAGACGCCAACCATCGCCCAGCACTGACGCGGCCGCCCGCATGGCCAGGATCTCGGCGTGCGCCGTCGGATCCCCGAGCGACTCCCGCGCGTTGGCAGCCCGGCCCAACTCCGTACCGTCGGGCCCGAAAACCACCGCGCCGATCGGTACATCGAGTGGCCCCGCGTCGCATGCGGCGGCAAGGGCAGCGCGGATGAGGTCTTCGTCGGTCACCGATCGAGGCGGTCGAGCACCGCCGACAACTCCTCGGCGAAGCCCATCTCCCTGGCGATCCGGCCGATCTGCTCGTCGGCGTACAGGTCGTACTCACCGATGATCACGCCGAGCACGGCCTCGGGCAGGCCGATGTCCGACAGCAATCCCAGATCGCCCTCTTCGAAGGGGTCGGCGTCCTCGAGTTCATCCGGCTCGATGTCGTTGTCGAGTTTCTCCAGCACTTCGGCGGCGATGTCGTAGTCCAACGCCGCGGTCGCATCCGACAACAGCAGCCGGGCACCCGCAGGCGCGGGCCGCACGATCACGAAGAATTCGTCGTCGACGTCCAGCAGCCCGAAAACAGCGCCTGCACTGCGCAGCTCACGCAGCTCGGTCTCCGCGGCCGCCAAACTGGTCAACGCATTGGAACGCATCGGCGAGCAGCGCCACTTGCCGTCCTCGCGGACAACGGCCACGCCGAAGCCGTCCGGCGCATCGGCGTCCCGCGCGGGTGCCCGCTGTGGTCCCATGGGCGCTTACGCTAGTCCCCGACCAGGGCATTTGACCAGCGATCCACACCAGCCGCGCGTTCGGTGAGCACGATCATGTGACACCCTTGAAGCCGTGACGAAACCGCCCGTCTGCGTGTTGGGTCTCGGCCTGATCGGCGGCTCGGTGATGCGCGCGGCGGCCGACGCGGGCCGCGAAGTGTTCGGGTACAACCGGTCGGTCGAAGGCGTCCAGGCGGCCGAGGCAGACGGCTTCGACGCGACCCCGAACATCGATGAGGCGCTCAAGCGAGCGGCGAACGCGAAAGCCTTGATCGTCGTGTCCGTGCCCGTGCCCGCGCTGCCGATCGTGCTCGAGCACATCCGCGACCACGCTGCCGACGTCCCGCTGACCGACGTCACGAGCGTCAAGGCTGCCGTGCTCGACCAGGTGAAGTCGTTCGGGCTGCAGGACACCTTCGTCGGCGGCCATCCGATGGCGGGTACCGCGCACTCGGGCTGGGCGGCGGGCGACGCGAAGCTGTTCGGCGGCGCGCCGTGGGTGCTCAGCGTCGACGATCACGTCGACCCCGGGGTCTGGGCCATGGTCATGCACTTGGCGCTGGACTGCGGCGCCGTCGTGGTGCCCGCAAGATCACACGAACACGACGCCGCCGCGGCCGCGATATCGCATCTGCCCCACCTGCTCGCCGAGTCGCTCGCCGCCACCGCCGCCGAAGTGCCCCTGGCCTTCGCGCTGGCCGCCGGTTCCTTCCGCGACGGCACCCGGGTTGCCGCGACGGCGCCGGATCTGGTGAGGGCGATGTGCGAAGCCAACGCCGAGCAGTTGCTGCCCGCCCTCGATCGCTCCATCGACCTGCTGAAAAATGCACGCAATTCGCTGGCCACCCAGGGTTCGGTCGCCGACCTCGTGAAGGAAGGTCACGCCGCGCGAATGCGGTTCTCCGGCTACCGCCGGTCTCAGATAGTCACCATCGCCGTCGGCCAGGACGGCTGGCGCGATGAACTCGCCACCGCGGGCCGCGCCGGCGGGGTGATCAAATCCGCTCTGCCAGTCCTGGATAGTCCAGGATGAAGCCGTCGGAGTCGACGGTCACCGTCGTGTCGGCCACCGGCGAATGCAGCTTGATGCCGTCGGAGGCACTGCTGTAGCTGATCGTCACCGGGCTGACCGCGAGGTCGGGCAGCGACACGTAGACCACCGGCACCGACATCGAGTCGCTGCGCTGATGCAGCCCGGTGCGCCGGATCGGCAACGTGTTGAAGAGCGGACTGAAGATCACATCCACGTCGAGCGCGCCGTCGTACGCGGCGCGGACGGTCTGGCCGGAGTGGTCCTGCACAAGCCACATGTTCTCTTCGTCGCGGGCGATCGACAGCTGCCGTTCACGCTCGGCCATGGTGACCGTCATCGAGAGCCGCTTGGTCGCCCCGGACTCGTCGGTGACGAGATCGTAGGACGCGGAGAAGGGCGGGTGCGTAGAGGTCGCCGCCGCCACCATCCGGCCGTATGCCTTGATCCGGTTGTTGGACAACTGCACCCGAGCGGATTCCATTCGCGGCACGTCGTGTGCGCGCCACGTCAGGATCGCCGGCCAGGCTGCGGGCTGTTCTGCACTCACCCATCTACCGTAGGCGAAGGACCGCCTCGTTCGTAGCCCGCTGAGAAACTGCACTTCGTCCGGTTCTCTGCGGGTACCCGTGACTCCAACGCCACTTCGTCATCCAGCAACGGCGTTGGCATTCGGCGTAACCGTCCGCTGCCCGGCACCGACGCCCACACCGCGAGCGCCATGAGGCCGTCGAGGATGAGCGCGAGCGCGGTCACCATCAGCGCGCCCACCAGCGCGAGGTAGAACTCGCGGACCTTGATGCCGTCGATCAGATAGCGACCAAGACCACCGAGGCTGGCGTACGCGGCAACGGTCGCGGTCGCGACGATCTGCAGCGTCGCGGTGCGCAGACCGCTGACGATCAGCGGCATCGCGTTGGGCACCTCGACGCGCAGCAGTACCCGGCGCTCGGTCATGCCCATCGATCTGGCCGCGTCCACCACCGCCCTGTCGACGTTGGCGATTCCGGAGTACGTGCCTGCCAGCAGCGGCGGAATGCCGAGAAGCATCAACGCGACCGTGGGCGGTATCAGCCCGAGGCCCCACAGCAGCACGCCGAGCAGCAGCACACCGAGCGTGGGCAGCGCACGCAACGCGTTCACGCCGGTGACGACGAGGAACGTGCCGCGCCCGGTATGGCCGATCAGCATGCCGAGCGGAATGGCGATCAGTGCCGAGAAGAAGACGGCGACCACCGTGTACTGAAGGTGCTCGAGGATTCGCGCGGTCAGACCTGCAGGGCCGCCCCAGTTCGCCGCGGTGAAGATGTAGGACAGCGCCTCGTTGAGGAAGTTCATGCGGCCACCCCCGCTTTCGGCTTGGCCGCCTTCGGCGTGCCGGTCGCCCTTGTCCACGGGGTGAGGGCCTTGCCCGCGAGCATGATCAAGGTGTCGATCACGAGAGCCAAAACGAAGATCGCGATGATGCCCGCGACGATCTGGTCACTCTTGTTGGCCTGATAGCCCTCGGTGAACCACGTTCCGAGACCACCGACGCCGATCACCGAGCCGACCGACACCATCGAGATGTTGGTGACGGCGACCACGCGCAAGCTGGCGACGAGCACCGGAACAGCTAGCGGCAGTTCGATTTTTAGCATCCGGGTGAGCGGCTTGTAGCCGACGGCCGTCGCCGCATCAAGCACCGCGGGCGATACGGCGTCCAGTGCCTCCGGAACCGCGCGCACCAGCAGCGCGACGGTGTAGAGCGTCAACGCCACGATCACGTTGGACTCGTCGAGGATTTGGGTCGGGATGATCAGCGGCAGCACGACGAACAGCGCCAGCGACGGAATCGTGAAGATGATGCTCGCGGTGACGGTCGTCAGCCGCCGCAGCGCCGTCGTACGTTGCACGAACGCCCCCAACGGCACGGCGATCACAAGCCCGAGCACGATCGGGATGAGCGACAAGCGCAGATGGATCACCGTGAGCGTCCACAGGTCGTCCAGGTGGGTGAAGAGATAGCGCACCGGCTACCCCACCTCCGGGATGCGTCGCTGCTTGTCCAGGAGCTCCAAGACGTCGTCGGCCCGCACGCCGCCGAGCAGTTGACCGTCGTCGTCGACCGCCACCCCCAGTCCCGTCGGTGACGACAACGCGGCGTCCAGCGCCAACCGAAGCGTGCCGTCGGGCCGGAAGAATGATCCACCACCGACGGTGCTGTCGTAGAGCGAGCTGCCTCTGCGGTGCACGTCGACGCCGTCGGCGTTGATCCACGCGAACGGCTTGCCGTCCTTGGTGACAAGCGCCCACTCCTGCGGCCCGAGCGCGAGCGTGTCGACATCTCCCTCGGATACCGACCGGACGTCGTGCAGCGGCAAGCCCGATGCATGGAAGAACTGCAGGCCGCGGTATCCGCGATCGGCACCGACGAAGCTCGACACCAGTTCGTTGGCCGGGTTCGACAACACGAACTGCGGATCGGCGTACTGCTGCAGCACGCCGCCCCTGCCGAACACCGCGACCTTGTCACCGAGCTTGACCGCCTCCTCGATGTCATGGGTGACGAACACGATGGTCTTCCGGAGTTCGCTTTGCAGCCGCAGGATCTCGGTTTGCAGGTCCTCGCGCACGACCGGGTCGACGGCGCTGAAAGGCTCGTCCATCAGGAGGATCGGCGGATCTGCGGCCAGCGCCCTTGCGACTCCGACGCGCTGCTGCTGACCGCCCGACAGCTGAGCGGGATAACGGTTGCCCAGCTTGGGGTCGAGCCCGACGCGCTCCATCACCCCGAGCGCGGCATTGCGTGCGCTGCGCCGGGATTCGCCTCGCAGCACCGGGACGGTGGCGATGTTGTCGATCACGCGAAGATGCGGCATCAGTCCGGCGCTTTGGATCACGTAGCCGATACCCAGCCGCAGTTTGACCGGATCCACCTTGGTGACGTCCTCGCCGTCGACGGTCAAGGTGCCCGACGTCGGATCGATCATCCGGTTGATCATCCGCATCGACGTGGTCTTGCCGCAGCCGGACGGCCCGACGAACACGGTCAGCGTTCCTTCGGGCACCTCCAACGTCAGATCGTCGACTGCGACGGTGCCGTCCGGATACTTCTTGGTGACGTTCTCGAAGGTGATCAACTCAGTGCCTTCTGCTCTTCGCGCAAGCGTCCCCCGCAAGCGGGTGGTACCCCCACATCGGTCTCATTTCTGCAGGGGCTTCTCGAAGCCGTTGTCCTTGATCCACGTTTCCGCCGCCTCGTCGGGGTCGACGCCCTGATTGCCCTCCACCGCGGTATTCAGTTCGATCAGCGCCTCGGTGGTCAGTTTCGCGCTGACGGCGTCGAGCACCGTCTTCAGTTCGTTGGACATCTTCTGAGATGCCACCAGGGGCACGACGTTCGCGGCGAGGAACACGTTCTTCGGGTCCTCCAACACCACCAGGTTGTTCTGCTCGATGGACGGCGACGTGCTGAAGATGTTCGCCGTGGTGACGGTGTTACCGGTCAACGCCTTGACGGTCGCGGGCCCACCGCCGTCGCTGATCGCGATGAAGTTGGCGGGCGCGATGTTGAGGCCGTATTTGTCCTTGAGTCCGACCAGACCCGTCACACGCGTCTGGAACTCCGACGGCGCACCCACCTTCACCTCGGCGGAGTGCGTGGCGAGATCCGCTATCGACGTGAGGTTCAGCCGCTGTGCGGTGGCCTCCGTGACAGCGAGCGTGTCCTTGTCCTCGGCGGGTGACGGGTAGAGGATCGACAGATCGCCGGGCAGCGCCTTGAGCAGCCCCAGCAGCACCGCGTCGGGGGTGGTGGCGGTGGTCTCCTCGTCGAAGTACTGCAGCAGGTTGCCGGTGTACTCAGGGATCAGATCGATCGAATGATCCTGCACCGCAGGGATATACGTCTCCCGGCTGCCGATACCGAATTGACGGGTGACGGTGAAGTCGTTGGCCTCCAGTGCCTGCGCGTAGAGCTCGGCGATGATCTTCGACTCGGTGAAATCGGCCGAACCGACCTTGATCGATTTCAGATCGCCGGAGATCTCGCCGCCGCCCAGCGGGTTCGAACTGCCACACGCGGTTGCGATCACGGCGAACACGGCCGCGAGAACCGCCAGACAGCTCTTCGGTGTCTTCGACATACCGCTCGACATACCCAATGTCCTCTCGGCGCTTGGCTTGACCGGACCTTGTCGACAAGCGGGGCAACCCGCCGCGCTTTGCAATCACCGTGAAAATGACGGTTCGTTTGATTCGGACCGCGAAAGGGCAAAGATGGTCCCATGACCAGCGATCCGTCCGTGCCCGACCGGCCCCTTGGGGCGACGCCGCTGCCCGGCGAGCCGACCCCGCCGCCGCTGGCGGAAATACCGGAGGAAGGCCATGTCGCCACGCCTGGGGCCCGTCCGGCGAACGCGGTCCATTTCACCCGCGCGGCCGCGCTGTGGTCGGCGTTGATAGGCGGTTTCCTGATCCTGATCCTGCTGCTGGTGTTCATCATGCAGAACACCAACTCCATCACCATCAACTTCTTCGGATGGAACTGGAATCTCCCACTGGGTGTCGCGATCCTGCTGTCAGCGGTTGGCGGCGGCCTTCTGACCGTCGCGGTGGGTACCGTCCGCATCGTTCAGCTTCGTCGGGCCGCCAAAAAGAACTTGAAGACCCGCTTTTAGCGCAACCCGCAAAATCCACCGCGGGAATGCAACCCATGCCGCTTTGGTTGATGTGTCACGTAAATGCACTAGGCGTCGACTAGCGTGATAAATCACGTAAAGCTTGAGGAGGCGGACACCATGGGTGTCGTACAGGACAGAGTCGCATTGGTGACAGGCGGTACGTCGGGCATCGGGTTGGTGTCAGCACACCGCCTTGCCGAAGAGGGCGCGTGTGTCTTCATCACCGGGCGCAGCCAACAGCGCCTTGACGAGGCGGTCGCCCGAATCGGCTCGGCGGCAACGGGTGTGGTCAGCGATGTCAGTAACTTCGCCGACATCGATTCGGTCGTCGAGGCAATCCGCTCGCACGGGCGCGGGCTGGATGTGGTCTTCACCAATGCCGGGGGCGGAGAGTTCGGCTCCATCGCGGACATCACCGTCGAGAACTATCTCGACACATTCAACCGCAATGTCGGCGGCACGCTGTTCACCGTGCAGAAGGTGCTACCGCTGCTCAACCGCGGCGCTTCGATCATTTTGGCCGGATCTACAGCGGCGTCCGGGTGAACACCCTGGTTCCTGGACCGGTCGAAACTCCCGGGCTGGTGGGCCTGGCGCCGTCGGGCGGCGAATCGGAGTTGTTGGCGCAGATGGCTGCCG
Source organism: Mycobacterium sp. ITM-2016-00318 (assembly GCF_002968285.2). NCBI lineage: Bacteria > Bacillati > Actinomycetota > Actinomycetes > Mycobacteriales > Mycobacteriaceae > Mycobacterium > Mycobacterium sp. ITM-2016-00318. The sequence goes on from NZ_CP134400.1 coordinate 5,104,341, forward strand.
GGGTCGCCATGAAGCGGGTGGCGGACCCCGACGAGATCGCCTCGACCGTCGCCTTCCTCGCCTCCGACGCGAGCAGTTTCATGACGGGCAGCGAGCTGTTCGTCGACGGCGGCGAGGCGCAGGTATGACCGGGCCCGCGTCAGTCGGGCAGGGGCAGTGTGCCCTTGCGCAGGATCGTCTCGAAGACCTCACCGAGCAGGTCGGCGAGCTTGTCGGCCGAATCGTCGTCGAGGTCGGAGAAGAACAGTGTGCGCACCCACGCGACGTGTTTGGGCGCAGCCGCCTGCAGCAGCCGCCAGCCCTGCGGCGTGAGTTTGGCGTCGGTGGCGCGGCCGTCGGTCTTCGACGCGATCCGCTCGACAAGGTGCCTGGTCTCCATGCGACGAAGCTGATGCGACAGCCTGCTCCGTTCCCATCCGATCCGGGTGGCCAATCGGCTCGACTGCAATCGCCGGCCCGGCTCGCCCGACAGCGCGTTCATCACCGTGTAGTCGGCGAGCGAGACCCCGAAGTCAGCCTGAAGCTGCCGGTTCATCTCGTATTCGAGCCGGTGATAGACCTGCATGTAGTTGTGCCAGGTCCGCTGCTGGGTGGCGGATAGCCAGATGCGCTGGGCCATACCGCACATCATCACTGTTGGTTGACGTATCACGCAATGAGGAGAGCGCCATGACACAAACCATCCACCAGCTCATGCTGGGCAATCTGCTGGAGGTGTTCGACGAGCGTGACCCCGAGCGACGGCGGTCAGCGATCCAGCGGATCTACGCACCCGATGTCCGGTGGACCGACGACGATGGTGTCAATGTGGGACACGACGCGCTCGACACGAAGGCGGCCGCACTTCAGGGCGGCCTCGGGTCGCTTCGGTTCGTGGCGGACGGGCCCGTGCGTCAAACGACCGGCTTCGGTTATCTGGCCTGGCATCTGGTAGCCGACGGCGATCCGACGCCTCGGGTGTCCGGCTTCGACGTGGCGATCATCCGCGACGAGGTCATCGCCGAGCTGTACACCGTGCTGACGAAGCCGCCCACCGGCTAACGGTTGAGCGCGCGCAGGCCCTCGGCCATCAACGGGCCGACGGCCTTGTCGACTTCGTCTGTGTCGGCCGCCACGCCGCCGCCCTCCCTGGCCCGGAACGCGATACCCGCGGCGATGATCGCCACCTTGAAGTAGCCGAGCGCCATATAGAAGTCCCAGTTGTCCAAGGGTTGTTCGGCCGCAAGCGAATACCGGTTGGCCAGATCGTCGGCGTCCGGCATCTTGTCCGACGCCCACGCAGAACTCGCGTGGATCACGTTGAACAGCGGATGGCGATACACACACATCAGCGCCGCATCGCTGATCGGGTCGCCGAGGGTTGACATCTCCCAGTCCAGGACAGCAAGCACCTTGGTGGAGTCGTCGAAGTCGAGCATCGTGTTGTCGATGCGGTAGTCACCGTGCACGATCGAGGTCTTGCTCTGCGCGGGAAGGGCCTCGGCGAGAGCCGAGTGCAGCTGCCGGACGTCGGCGTCGAATGGGTCGTTGTCGCGCTTGACGAGTTCCCACTGCGAACCCCACCGCCGAACCTGGCGCTCGAGATAACCCGACGGCCTGCCGAAGTCGCCGAGCCCCACCGGCTGCGGGTCGACCGCGTGGAGGTCGGCGAGCACCTTGATCAACGCGTCCACGCAGTCGCTGATCGTGTCCTCGTCGCCGAGCGCCTCGAGCTCGTCGGCGTGCCGCACCACCCGGCCCGACACGAAGTCGACCATTTGAAACGGTGCACCGCTGACCGAGTCGTCGTTACGCATGGTGACCGCGCGCGCGACCGGCACGGGCGTGTCCTGCAGGGCCGCCACGACCCGGTACTCGCGCGCCATGTCGTGCGCCGACGGCGTCAGGCCGTGCAGCGGGGGTCTGCGGAGCACCCACGTCGACTCGTCGTCGGCCACCAGGAACGTCAGGTTCGACCGGCCGCCCGAGATCAGCTCGGCCCGCAGCTCGCCGCTGCGTGGAATGCCCACCTCCCTGAGGTGGCGGTCAAGCGCGGCGAGGTCGAGACCGTCAAGCGAAGTCGTCACCGGACTTTCCTACCACCGCTGATTTCTCGGGAGCAGGTCCCATACGTGTTCGGTGCCGTTGACCGATGCGACGTAGAGCCCTCCCCCGCGAGACGACAACAGCCGGGTGACGCCCGCATAGTCGACGTTGACGCAAAGAATCTTGTCCGTGCGCAGGATGGAATGCAGCAGTCCGTTGATCACTCCGCCGTGGCTGAACACCGCGACCGTGTCCTCGTGTTCGCCCGATGACGCGATATCTCGGATGCCGTCGTTGATGCGGGCCAGAAACGCGTCCTCATCGACGGTGCTCGGCAGATGACCGCTCGCCAGCCGCGCCAGTTCCTCGGGGTACTCGGCGGCGATCTGCTCGATGGGGATGTAGTGCGCGAGGTCGCGGTCGTACTCGGCGAGCCGGTCGTCGATGTCGATGTCGAGCCCCAGCGCGTCGGCCACCGGTTGTGCGGTCTGCACCGAGCGTCGCTGCGGGCTGCTCACCAGACGAGAGATCGGGAACCGCGCCAAAGCGTCGGGCAGCCGCTTGGCCTGCTCGATGCCGTCGCCGGAGAGGTCGGGGTCGGATCCCTCACCAGGCTCGCTGCGCCGCGGCAACGCATGCCGGATCAGTAGGACTTGCACCGTGACACCATAAGGCCATGAGTTACGCGGACGAACTGTTCGACCTCACCGACCGGGTGGTGCTGGTCACCGGTGGTAGCCGCGGTCTCGGCAGGGAGATGGCGTTCGCTGCAGCGCAATGCGGGGCCGACGTGATCATCGCCAGCCGCAACCTCGAGTCGTGCGAGGCCACCGCCGAGGAGATCGCGTCGGCCACCGGCCGCGCCGCGATGCCCTATCAGGTGCACGTCGGCCGATGGGATCAGCTCGACGGTCTCGTGGACGCCGCCTACGACCGGTTCGGCAAGGTCGACGTCCTCATCAACAACGCCGGAATGTCGCCGCTCTACGATTCTTTGGAATCGGTGTCGGAGAAATTGTTCGACTCCGTTGTCAACCTCAACCTCAAGGGCCCGTTCCGGTTGTCGACGCTCGTGGGCCTGCGCATGGTCGCCGACGGCGGCGGCTCCATCATCAACGTCAGCTCGAGCGGATCGCGGCGTCCGCAGCCGGCACAGCTGCCCTACTCGGCGGCCAAGGCGGGTTTGAATGCGCTCACCGAGGGCCTCGCGCTCGCCTTCGGCCCAACCGTGCGGGTGAACACCTTGATGCCTGGACCCTTTCTGACCGACGTCAGCAAGGCGTGGGACATTCCTGCGACGACGAAGGGTGCGCAGAACTTCGCGCTCAAGCGTCTTGGCAATCCCGCCGAGATCGTCGGTGCGGCATTGTTTTTGGCGTCGGACGCGTCGAGCTACACCAGCGGATCGATCATCCGGGCGGACGGCGGGATGCCGTGAACTCCTACGGCTCGACGATGTTGAAGGCGGGATCGGGCCTGTCGACCACCGCCAGTACCGAGGGCATCGCGTTGACGTCTCCGGTGACCTCCAGCCCCGCTGAGTCGGTATCGCCCGCGGCAAATGCCAAGAGCCGCAATGTGTTAGCGAACATGATGGTCGCCTGCGCGGTGGATTCATCGGCAGTCAGCCTCCGGTGGACCAGCACCCCGTTGCGTACGGTCACGCGGTAGTTCGACGCGGTGTCGAGGAAGGTGATGTCGACGGCCACATCGAGATTCCACGCTAGGGGACCGTTGAGGTTGATCGCGAAAATGTCGAACAACTGTTCCGGCGTCAATTGCGCCATGATCGACGGCGACGCAGCCTGCGTCGGAGTGCCGAAATTGCCCTCCCGCAACTCGGTGGCGCCGGAAAGGAAGAAGTTGCGCCAGACGCCGTTCTCGGAGCCGTAGGCCAGCTGTTCGAGCGTGTCGGCGTACAGCTCCCGCGCGCCGGCGTGGCTCTTGTCCGTGAATATCGCATGGTCCAGCAACGTTGCCGCCCAGCGGAAATCGCCGTCCTGGAATGCCTTGCGGGCCGTCTCGACGACCCGCTCCATTCCACCGATGGCTTCGACGTATCGCGGTCCGATGGCTTCGGGAGGATGAGCCCACAACCGGCCGGGGTTGCCGTCGAACCATCCCATGTAGCGCTGGTACACGGCCTTGACGTTGTGGCTGACCGAACCGTAGTAGCCGTGCGTGTGCCAGGCCTTTTCCAGCGCAGGCGGCATTTCGAACGTCTCGGCGATCTCGATGCCGGTGTAGCCCTGATTCAACCGACGCAGCGTCTGGTCGTGCAGGTAGGCGTACAGATCCCGCTGCAGGGAAAGGAATTCGACGATCTCGTCCTTGCCCCATGTCGGCCAATGGTGAGAGGCGAAGACCACGTCGGCGCGGTCGCTGAAGGTGTCGATGGCCTCGGTCAGATATCCGGCCCACCCGTGCGGGTCCCGCACCAACGCACCGCGCAGCGTCAGCAGGTTGTGCAGATTGTGGGTGGCGTTCTCGGCCATACACAGCGCGCGGAACTTCGGGAAGTAGAAGTGCATCTCCGCCGGAGCCTCGGTGCCCGGCGCCATTTGGAACTCGATCTCGACGCCGTCGACGGTGTGCTTTTCGCCCGTATCGCGGATGTCGAGTGTCGGGGGGATCAGCGCCACTTCGCCGACCGACGGTGTCTGGCCGAGCCCGCAGCCCACCTGTCCCTCTGGCCCGCGCGCCAACACGGCCCCGTACATGTAGCCCGCTCGTCGTCCCATCGCCGTACCGGCGTAGACGTTCTCCTGCACCGCGTGTTCGGTGAAGTGCTCCGGTGCGATGATCGCGACCTTGCCCGCTTCGACGTCAGCCAGTGTCGTCACGCCGAGCACGCCGCCGAAGTGGTCGACGTGGCTGTGCGTGTAGATGACCGCAACGACGGGGCGGTCCCCACGATGCGCGCGATACAGCCCCAGGGCGGCGGCCGCCGTCTCGGTGGAGACCAGCGGGTCGATGACGATGATTCCGGTGTCGCCCTCGATGAAGCTGATATTGGACAGGTCGAGACCGCGGACCTGGTAGATCCCTTCGACCACCTCGTAGAGGCCCTGCCTGGCGACCAGTTGGCTTTGCCGCCACAGACTTGGATGGACCGACGGCGGCGCATCGCCGGTTAGGAACGAATACACATCGTTGTCCCACACCACCCGGCCGTCGGCGGCCGTGACCACACAGGGTTCGAGTGCGGCGATGAACCCCCTGTCGGCGTTCTCGAAATCTGTGATGTCGCTGAACGACAGCGTGTTGCGATGTTCGCGGTTCGCATTCTCGATGACTGCGGTGGGCGGCTTCTGTTCCATTTCGCCGACCCTGCCATCGATCGCGACTATGCGGGTTCGGTTGGGGCGGGACACTTCGATGGCCCCCTTACTCAGATAGGCGGCGGGGTTGCACGCCGTGATGGTTGACTGGCGCCATGGGTGTGCGTCGAGTGGTGACCGGACACGACGGGTCCGGGAAGTCGGTGTTCGCGAGCGACGAAACAGTCGAGCCCGACCGGCCGGTGCTGATGCCCGCCGCCGAGTTCTATCAGCTGTGGGGCGGCGACAGCGCTTCGCGGTTTCCCGACGACGGATCGATGCCGCCGTGGCGGACTTATTTTCCGCCCGTCGGTGGATTCCGGTTCGGCATGTTGACGCTGCCGCCGTCGACAGGAGTCGAGGAGCAGGAACTCTTCAACCTCGACGAGGCGGTGGCCGACATCGAGAGCAAGTTACCCGGCCTGCTGCGCTATATGGATCCCTCGGACCCAGGAATGCACGCGACCGACACCATCGATTTCGAAGTGGTTCTCGATGGCACTGTCGTGCTGGAACTCGACGGCGGTGCGGAGGTCACGCTGAAGCCCGGCGACACCGTGGTGCAGAACGGCACAAGGCACCGGTGGAAGAACCCCGGCGACACACCTGCCCGGATGGCGATCTTCATCTGCGGCGCGAACCACGAGGGAGTGCCTGCCGCCGATTAGTTCTCGCGTTCGGCAAGCCACCGCTCGGCACGGCGGGCCGACGCCCGTGACAGCCAGGCGTCCTGGATGAGTTCGGTCAGCTCCTGCCTGCCGATCTCCTTCAGCGAACCGGCACGCACCAACACCGACGGATGCCCGTCGAAGCGGTCGGTGGTGAAGAACGGCGACCCCTGGTCCTGGACAAGCGCGAGCTTGTCGCTCTCGGACTCGACCCAGATCATGATGACGTCGGTGTAGCGCTCACCCGTCTCCGAATCCTCAGCATCGGGCTGCGGCGTGCGAAAGAACACGAACGACTTCCCGCCGACCTGATAGATCGGGTTGCCTTTCGGGCCCTCGATCCTTTTGACGTGCGGCATGCCCGAGGCGATCTCGTGCACATCGGCGACCTTGGCGGGCAGGTCACGCATCGCGCTTCTCAAGGCGGTGCAAGGTGACGTCGGAGAGTTCGCCGTCGTCGACGATCGCGGTCATGAACGTGGCGAACGGTTGCCGCCTGCGATCGGTCGGCGATCCCGGATTCAGCAGGCGCAGACCGGTCGTCGCCGTGGTGTCCCATGGAATGTGGCTGTGCCCGAACACGAGAACGTCGGTGTCGGGATACAGCTTGGCCATCCGTGCGTCGCGGCCCGAGGACCCACCGGTCTCGTGGGTCACCGTGAACCGCAGCCCTTCAAGGGTCACATCGGCTCGCTCGGGCAGCCGGGCGCGCAGTTCCTCGCCATCGTTGTTGCCCCAGCACGCAACGAGCCTGCGGGCCCTCGCCTCGAGCGCATCGAGCAGTGCGGTCTCGACCCAGTCGCCCGCATGCATGACGACATCGGCCTTGGCCACCTCGTCCCACACCTGCGTCGGCAGGTCGCGCGCCCGCTTGGGCACGTGGGTGTCGGCGATCAGGAGCAGCCGCACGGTCAGCTCTGCGACAGCAGCTCGGCCATCTTCGGCATCAGCGCCTGCAACCCCTTGAGCGGCCGCACCATCACCTTCACCGAGGTGATCTCCTGCGCGTCGTTCCAGTGGATCATGTCGATGCCGTTGACGTATTTTCCGTCGATGGTCGCCTCGAACTCGAGAATCGCCGACCGCTCGCCGAACCACTTCTCGACGTAGTGGAAGTCGGTGTCACCGAAGACCTGCGCGGCCGCGGACAGGTACGCCAGCGTCTTGTCGCGGCCTTCCTGCGGCGTGAAGATCGCTGGCGAAGAGAACACCGCGTCGACGGCCAGCAGGCTGTCCAACTCCGAACTCCGGCCGTTCTCGATGATGTCGATCCAGCGGGTGATCACCGGTGGCGTCATGCAAACGACCCTATCGCCAAGAAAAGATTGTAAGCACTTACTATCTTTGGTAACGTCCTCCGCGTGACTTACGACGTGATCGTTCGCAACGGCCTGTGGTTCGACGGTACCGGCGCCCGCCCCGTGCGCCGCACGCTGGGCATTCGCGACGGCATCGTGGCCGCCGTGTCCGACTCCCCCCTCGACGAGACCGGCTGTCCCGACGTCATCGACGCCGACGGAAAGTGGATCCTGCCCGGCTTCATCGACGTGCACACGCACTACGACGCCGAGGTTCTGCTCGATCCGGGCCTGCGTGAATCCGTCCGCCACGGTGTCACGACGCTCCTGCTGGGCAACTGCTCCCTATCGACGGTGTACGCCGAGTCCGAGGACGCCGCCGACCTGTTCAGCCGCGTGGAAGCGGTGCCGCGCAAGTTCGTGCTCGGCGCCTTGGAGGCCAAGCGGACATGGACGTCGCCCGCCGAATACGTGCAGACGCTCGACGACCTGCCACTCGGTCCCAACGTCAGCTCGATGCTCGGACACTCGGATCTCCGCACCAGGGTGCTCGGGCTCGAACGGGCCACCACCGAGGGCGTCGAACCGACCGATGCCGAACTCGAGAAGATGGCCGAGCTGCTCGACGACGCGCTCGAGGCGGGTCTGCTGGGCATGTCCGGCATGGACGCGCCGATCGACAAGCTCGACGGCGACCGCTTCCGGTCCCGCGCCCTTCCGTCGACGTTTGCGACCTGGCGTGAGCGCCGCAGGCTGATCAAGGTGCTGCGCAAACGCGGCCGCATCCTGCAGAGCGCACCCAACACCAAGAACCCGATCGAGGCACTGAACTTCTTCCTCACAAGCAGCAGGCTGTTCGGCCGAAGGCGCGGCGTCCGGATGAGCCTGCTGGTCTCCGCCGACGCGAAGTCCAACACTGGTGCCGTGCACGTATTCGGCCCCGGCACAAGGATTCTCAACCGGCTGTTCAATTCGCTGGTGCGGTTCCAGCACCTACCGGTGCCGTTCGAGCTGTATTCCGACGGCATCGACCTGCCGGTGTTCGAGGAATTCGGCGCGGGGACCGCGGCCCTGCATCTGCGCGACCAGCTCGAGCGCAACGAGCTGCTGGCCGACCCCGAGTACCGGCGCCGGTTCCGCGCGTCGTTCGACCGCAAGAAGCTCGGCCCGACGCTGTGGCACCGCGACTTCCACGACGCCACCATCGTGGAGTGCCCGGATGCGACGCTGATCGGCAAGAGCTTCGGGCAGATCGCCGATGAGCGCGGCCTTCACCCGCTGGATGCCTTCCTCGACGTGCTCGTCGAGAACGGCGAACGCAACGTGCGATGGACGACGATCGTCGCGAACCACCGCCCCAAGCACCTCAACGCGCTGGCGATCGACCCGTCGGTCCACATGGGCTTCTCCGACGCCGGCGCGCACCTTCGCAACATGGCCTTCTACAACTTCCCGATCAAGCTGCTGCGGCGCGTCCGGGACGCCGAGCTCGCAGGCAAGCCGTTCATGACGGTCGAGCATGCGGTGCACCGCCTCACCGCCGAGGTCGCCGAGTGGTTCGGCCTCGCGGCGGGCACGCTCCGCGAGGGCGACCGCGCCGACTTCGTCGTCATCGACCCGGCCGGGCTCGACGACTCGGTGGACACCTACCACGAGCAGAAGGTGCCGTTCTATGGCGACCTGTCGCGAATGGTGAACCGCAATGACGAGGCCGTGGTGGCGACCGGCGTCAACGGCGAAGTCGTTTTCCGCGAGGGCGAGTTCCGCGAGGGCTACGGCGAAACCGTGAAATCCGGCCGATTTCTCAAAGCGGGTGCATCTGCACGGGCATCCGTCTCCGCCTGACATGGCAAGGACTCAACGGCAGCGCCGCGAGGACACCATCGCCCGGCTGCTCGACGCGAGCATCGAGACCATCATGGAGGTCGGGTACGCGCGGGCGTCGGCGAAGGTGATCGCTGCGCGCGCGCAGGTGTCCGACGGCGCGCTGTTCCGGTACTTCCCCACCATGGGCGACCTCATGGCGGCGACGGCACAGGAGGCGGGCCGCCGGCTGATCGACCTAGGCGTGAGCAAGGTGGCAGAGATTCCGGCCGCCGAGCCCTCGCTCGAGGAGGCGCTGACCATCCTTCGCGACGTCACCGCAGACCCGACCAACACCGTGATCCACGAACTGGCCGTCGCCGCACGCACCGACGAGCTCTTGCGTGCCACCCTGCGCGATGTCATGGCCGTGTACACCGCGAAGATCTACGAGATCGCGAAGATCACACTGTCCGATCAGATCGAGGCGTTCGGCGAAGACAATTTCCGGGTTCTGCTCGCCGTACTCCTCAACAGTTTCGACGGAGCGGCGATCTTCTCACATGTACTGACGCACGCGGCGATCGAGGAGCAGCGTATCCCGCTGCTGATGTCGATGATCGGCGTCGGCATGCGTGTTGATCATGCACCTCTGATTCCCGGCTGAAAGCATTCGCCATAGGGTGGTCAATGTGTCGGAGCAGCAAGCGGCCAGACCTGCCAAGTTGATCTTGTATGTCCTGACGGCGGGTCTTTTGATGGCGGGCTTGATGTTTCCGGTCGTCGGTGGCGCGGGCGCGATCGCGAACCGGTTGTCTGACCGGACCGCGCAGGACACCGCCAAGCTCCTCGAGGGCGAGATGCCGGTCATCTCGACGATGGTCGACGCCGCGGGCAACCCCATCGCGTGGATCTTCACGCAGCGCCGGTGGCTGGTGCCAACCAACCGGATCGCCGACACGATGAAGCTGGCGATCGTCTCGATCGAGGACAAGCGCTTCGGCGCGCACAACGGCGTCGACCTGCAGGGCTCGCTCACCGGACTCGCCGGATATCTCAAGGGCGCGGTCGACACCCGCGGCGGGTCGACGATCGAGCAGCAGTACGTCAAGAACTACAACTTCCTGGTCAACGCTGCGAACGACGCGGAGCGCCGGGCCGCGATCGAGACCACGCCGATCCGCAAGCTGCGTGAGATGCGGATGGCGCTCGAGCTCGACAGGGCGCTTCCCAAAGCCGAGATCCTGACCCGCTACCTGAACCTGGTGTCGTTCGGCAACGGCAGCTTCGGCGTTCAGGACGCCGCGAAGACCTACTTCGGCGTGAACGCCGTGGACCTGAACTGGCAGCAGGCGGCGCTGCTGGCCGGGATGGTGCAGTCGACGAGCACGCTCAACCCGTACACCAATCCCGAAGATGCGCTGGCGCGCCGCAACCTCGTCCTCGACACCCTGATCCAGAACCTGCCGGACAAGGCCCCCGAACTGCAGAAGGCCAGGGCCGCGCCGCTGGGCGTCCTTCCCAAACCCGCCCCGCTGCCGCAGGGCTGCATCGGAGCGGGCGACCGCGCCTTCTTCTGCGATTACGCGCTGTCGTATCTCGCCAGGGCCGGCATCGACAAGGACGTCCTCGCACGCAACGGCTACCTGATCCGCACCACGCTCGACCCGAGAGTGCAGGACTCAGTCAAGCAGGCGATCGACAAGATCGCCGACCCCTCACTCGAGGGCGTCGCGAGCGTCATGAGCGTCATCAAGCCCGGCCGGGACGCCCATCGCGTGCTGGCGATGGGCGACAACCGCACGTACGGGCTGGACCTCTTAGGCGGGCAGACCGTGCAACCGCAGCCGTTCACGACCGTCGGCGACGGTGGCGGGTCGACCTTCAAGATCTTCACCACCGCGGCGGCGCTCGACATGGGGATGGGCATCAACTCCCAACTCGACGTCCCCGCGACGTTCCGGGGGGCCGGGCTCGGCGACAGCAATACGCCGGGCTGTCCGCCGCGAACGTGGTGTGTGAGGAACGCGGGCGGCGGCGGCCGCGGCCCGATGAACGTCACGGACGCGCTGGCGCAGTCGCCGAACACCGCGTTCGCCAAGCTGATCCAACAGGTCAGCGTGCCGCGTGCGGTCGACATGGCGGTGCGCCTCGGGCTGCGGTCCTACGCCGAACCCGGAAGCGCCAAGGATTACGACCCGAATTTCAAGGGCAGCCTCGCCGACTACGTCAAACAGCAGAACCTCGGCTCGTTCACGCTCGGTCCGCTCGAGCTGAACGCGCTGGAGATGTCCAACGTGGCCGCGACGCTGGCGTCGGGCGGTATGTGGTGTCCGCCGAACCCGATCGACAAGGTCCTCGACCGCCGAGGCCGCGAAGTGCCCGTCCCGCAGACGAAGTGCGAACAGGCTGTGCCGGAGGGCCTGGCCAACACGCTGACGAACGCGCTCGGCAAGGATCACACCGGTGGCACGGCGACCAGTGCGGCCGGGTCCGTCGGCTGGAGCCTGCCGATGGCGGGCAAGACCGGTACCACGGAGTCGCACCGGTCGTCGGCATTCCTCGGGTTCACCAACCAGTACGCCGCAGCCAACTACATCTTCGACGACACCCCGGCCCCGAAGGAGTTGTGCTCGTGGCCGCTGCGGAGGTGCTCGAGCGGAAACCTGTACGGCGGTAACGAGCCTGCGCGCACCTGGTACACCGCGATGCAGCCGATCGCCGAAGAACTGGGTCCGATCGCGATGCCCCCGACCGACCCTCGCTATGTCGAGGGCGCACCGGCGATCCCGTTGCCGAGCATTGCCGGCCTCAAGTTCGATGCCGCACGAAAGAAGCTGCAGGACGCCGGTTTCCAGGTCGCCGACAAACCCTCGGAGGTGGACAGCTACTTGTCGAAGGGCGCGGTCGTCGGCACCACCCCGAAGGACAAGGCCGTCCGCGGGTTCCTGATCACGATCAACACCAGTAACGGCGTCGCTCCATACGAGTATTACCCGCAGCGGCGGTTCCCCGACACGCCACCACCGCCGCCGGAGGCGCCGCCCCCACCCCCACCACCACCGCCGCCGCCGCCCGACGCCAACGTGATCAACATCCCCGGGCTGCCGCCGATCTTCCTTCCGCCGCCTGCTCCGCCACCACCGCCGCCGGAGTTCGCCCCACCGCCGCCTCCGCCGCCCGGGCCTGCGCCGCTGCCGCCGCCGCCCTTCGGCGCACCACCCATAGGCGCGCCGCCACCACCGGCCTGAGCAGGCGCCGCCCGACGCGTCTACTCGGTGCGCTCAGTGGCGCCTTCCCGGATAGCGCGGGCGTCACGATGGAGCGCTTCGGCCTGTTTGCGTAGCTGTGTAGCCCTACGGTGAGTCGCGTCAGCGGCGCTGTGGGCGCGATCTGCCGACTCGTAATCCAACTGCGCGTCCGCTATCGCGTCACTGGCTTTGTCGGCTGCGTCCGAAGCGGCATCCTCGGCCTTACCCATGCAGCACCCCTTTCGTGAGACACGTCCTATAGCCGCACACGAAGCGGTGTAATCACCTCCGCGCCCTCGATCCCGGCCGGAGGCATCGACGCTGCGTTTGACCGTCAACGGCGCGGGGTATCTGTCGGGGGCTGGCTATTTGGGGAGGACCTGTAGTGGCTGACGGCATTTGTCCTGCGTGCGGCTATCCGACCATCGATTCCAGGACATGTGCCGCCTGTCTTCCGATAGCTGCCGCGGGTGCCGAGGCAACGCCGATCGCCACCGTCTAGGACATCAGGGAGGCTCGAAATGTCGAACATCGCTGGATCGCTGAACTCGCTGATTTGGCTTCTGATCGTCATCCTGATCATCGCCGTGGTCATCTGGGCGGTGCGGATGGCCTTCGCCCCGCGCGGCGGGCGCACCTACCGCGAGCACACGGTGGTTCAACAACCCGCGCCGTCCCAGCCCGCACAGTCCGGAGGTCTTGCGCCAGGCTGGTATCCAGACCAGAACGATCACCGCATGATGCGGTATTACGACGGCAGGGTGTGGACATCCGAGACGCGCGGCGCTTAAACGGAGCGCTCGTCACGCGCACCTGCAGCGTTGTAGAAACCGTGAAAGATTGCGCGCCCGAAGGGATTCGAACCCCCAACCTTCTGATCCGTAGGCAGGTCCATTCCATCCCCAAGTGTCCGTAGCAGTCCGGAAACTCGGCCTCCCTGCGCAATCACATCCACGTGAGTCCGTTGCCGTCCCCCGGAGTTGTTTTGACTTGTGACACTCTCGTGACAACGAGCGGCTGGCGCACTGAGCGCGTGTAGACCGCGCCGCGACCGGACCGCCAGCGAGCGCCTCGCGTTTGTGCGTGTTCACGCTCGCCGGCGAGACCGGTCAAGCGGTCACGCAGCGGTGGCAGGCAAGCGGGGCCCGTTTACGCGCAAGCGGGCGGTACACACGAGGGCGTGAATATCCGCACCGTCGGCCCAGGGGGTGCGACATTAGTTGCGATAAAGCCAGGTTCGAGCTTTGCGAAGTCACTGATGCCAAAGGGAAGGTCGGGAGTCCCCTTTCCCGGGGTAAATTGCCCCTCCACCCCGAAAATTTGTGCGATGTTTCCGGGCACACCACCTGGGCCGGGAGCATTGGTTGGGTCTGCAGCGGTGGTGCCTGGGTCTGCAGCGGTGGTGCCTGCGTCGTCTGTTGGCTCTGCCCAGGCCACTCCGGCGATTGGAACAGACACGGCAGCCGCTGCGGCCGCGGTGACGAACAGTTTCTTGAGCATGTGCTTCTCCGATCGAATGACTGCGGGCCACGACGGCTCACGTGTCACCGATCCTCCGCCTGCCGAGGGAGCCGGCATTCAGTAATCGACTACTGCACCCGGCTAGCTGTGCGTGGACGAGAAGGACACGGGTGCTGGGAGGGGATGGGCCGGATTGGCTGGCGGTCCGGGCGTTACCCGGCGAACGGGGCGGGTCGATTGTCGGCGGTCCCGACTATCCTGCCGAAAATGGAGGGCGATCTCGTCCGGCTCCGAGGCAAATGGGTGACTGAAGCACCCACCCGGTGCCCCAACGGGCACACCCTCGGCGCTAACCAAGTCCTTGTCGGTCACGTGGCCTGCCTCGGTCATGGCGGCGGCGGACACACCAGCTGGCATTGCCGAACCTGCGAATCGGTGGTCTACGGACCGCCGCTTAATGTCCATTGCACCTGCCTCGAAGGTCCAGCAGCGGTGCGAATTTCGAGCAAAACTAGCCCCTCCTCTTGAAGTGCCCCCAAGGGAGTGGTAATTAGATAGCTGGGGAGGAGGGCAGCGCGGGTGGTCGGCCGTTCGCGCATCCAAAGGTCTCGTCGGTTCTGCCCCGCGTGCCAGCGGGACCGCCCCTCTCGTCGTGTGGTCGCCCCTGGGGGTCTTCCTAGTCGCTTCGTTCGTTGGTTCCCGAGAATTTGTGCCGCGCTGCGTCCCCGGCCTCTGCGTCGGCATCTCGGCCGGCGCGGTGCCAAGCTGCCGCAGCTTCGTGATTCGCCGCGTCGCCGCCTTCGAGAGCGGCGGCCCTAGCGTCGTGTTTGCGGGCGGCTCTATCGTGCGCTGCTGCCGCGCTGTCGTACGCTTCCGCGTTGCGCTCGGCCGCTCGACGGACATCACCTTGCGTCGGGCGCTGTCCTGCGGCGAGCTGTTCGCGCCTACGGGCGATCTCTTCAACTCGCTTACGGCGGCGCGATGTTGAGTCCATGGTCACTTTGACGCTACGCGCGGGCACCACCAGGGCGTGACGAGACTAGCAACCCGGCGCGATCTTCACTCCGGGGGTGGCTTGGCGGGCCGAAGCCTCTTCCCGGCGTGAATTTCGCACCTCTTTCGATGCTCGCCGGAGCGCCTCACTTCTCGCGCAGACTTCGGCGGACGCCTGACAAAGCTCGCGCGATAGCTCCTTCACCGCTTGACTCAGTTCGAACATGGCCACGGACCGGTTATCGAAGGAGCCGGGTCGCCCACTCACGGCGGTAGATTAACCAGTTGCTCACCGGTTATCCATGCAGACCCGATGTATTTCGGTGTTTCGTGAATGACTTGCAAGGGCAGCGGATAATTCCAGTCCAGCGTGGTCATTGCGGCACCGAACGTCCACATTCGTCCCCTCGGGCGAGTCGGTCGCGACGCAACGCAGCGCAAATATTTGTTGTGTTCGTCAATTTCTCCCCTGAGTCCGGTGACGGAGGGGACAGTGATGCCATGAACACGATCATTCGTAGACGGCTGGCCGTGGCAAGCGGAGTCGCCGCGCTTTCCGTGTTGGCTTCGATCGGCGCCGTCCTGCCAACACTCCCCACCGCACCCGATACCCCGACGGGTACGCCGATGGCGGTCGCACCCACAACAGGCCCCACGGGGACGATCAGCACATCAGCCCCCCCACCGGAACCGGGGACGAACAGTCGCAAGCCGACGCAGACCCCGCCGGATTACGGGCAGACCACCCATCCCCGTCCCACCCGGAAGCCGCCCCCGACCCCGCCTCCAGTACTCGGTTGACAATCCGCGCAAAGCAGCAACTTCTGCAGGGCCGCCACGGGGTTCATCCCCTCTGTTAAGACGCTAGCGTCGCCCGCTGACCGCCGCCCCACTTGTCAGTAGCCCTTGCCGGATTCGGAGGCATTCGATGATTTGAGCGACATTCGTCTGGCAAGCTCCCAGCAGTCAGAGCCGGAAGATTAGCGGCGTCCATTTCGTTCTCCGGTTCGTTTGACGGGCCGATGATGCCGGAGTCTTCGCGGCTGACTAGTTCGGTGATCACAGACTCACACGTGTTGGGGGGTGTGGGCCCGGGTTGCGCCTCGACCCCGGGCACGCAACCCGGGCCCACCATGGGACGCGCAGTAGCCAGCCGTGAACCAGCTCGCAGCGATCCCGTCCTTGTTCGCCGCCGAGCCAGGAAGGAACAAGCCATCCCGGCGACGAACGAAGTCTTTTGTTTGTCATGCAAACGTCGCCTTCCCGCTTCCGCGGCGGCCTGCAACTTCTGCGCCGTAACGTGCCAACGTCGCCGCCACCAATGGAGCGACCACAACAGTGCCGTCTCGGCGGTCCCACCCGAACAAACCAGCCTCTTGTATCGGTCGTTTACGGGCACCCGCTGCCGCGTCATTAAGTTGCGGTTGATCGGCGTGCGAAATCTGGCCTGTGACAACCGCGTCGAGGAAGCCACCTGCGGCGCGGCCCATCTGCCCGGCTGTCGTGGTTATCACTTTGCACTTCTGCGCCTCCAACGCGGGAATCAAACTCGCTGCCGGAGATGCGCCGTCAATGACGATCGGAACGCGGCGGCCTGCCCTCTCAACGAGCCACTGCAACGCCAACAGCGGATCCGCGACATAGTCATTGCCGAGAAGCTCGACGTGCTGCCGGTCATCGTCCAACAGCCAGGCACCAGCCACCGACAACACCGACCTGTCGGGTGTTGCGTCCACCGCCAACGCCGAAGGCTTACGGCTGCTTTCGGGACCGGACGCCGCCAACGACGCCCAGTGCTCCATGTCGAAAACCTGCTCCATCTGGTCAACCGGCCAGCAGTTCAACCGCTCCCGCTGAAATCCATCCGGAGATAGTTCACGACGTTCGCTTTCCATCGCTTCAAGCTCCACACGTCCAGGGTTGGCCGCGATCCACTGCGCACGGTCATCGATGTCGGTGCCCGGTTGCGCTCCGTACTCAACCCACGCCAACGCGCTATCGGTGCCCGCATGCGCCGTTTGTCGCAGCCTCCCGAATACCTCCGCGTCAGTCGTCAACTGCGGCGCCGTTCCGAACAGCCACACTTGAGCATTCGGACGAGCGGACTGCGCAGGCTTCGCGGACTCCCACTGCTGATCTGTAATCAGCTGAGCCTCATCAGCGAGATAGCAGTCAATTGACCATCCACGCAACGTTGAACGCGTCCGGGCCGGGAAGAAAATGTGAGTGCCGTCCTTCAGCCAGATCTCTTCGCGACCGAGCGCGCGGCCCACTGACTTCACCCGCCGAGACAACTCGGTGTAGTTCTCGAAGAACGACAGCAGGTTGAGGAACAACTCACGGCTGGTGGACTGGACGTGCGCCGAACAGATGATCACCCTTTCGCCGAACAACAGCGCGCCGGCCAAAGCCCGCACCGTGAGCACCAGCGATTTTCCGTTCTGGCGGCTTATGTTCGTACAGACGGTCTTCGCGGCCCACGAACCATCCGAGCGCACACCCAAACCGGCCTCGAGAAGGTCTATCTGCCACGCGTCCAGCTGCGTACCGTACGCAGCCGCCAAATCAACAACCAGTTCAGCGTCATTACGCTCAGCCAAGGGCGCCATTCGCAGTCTTGGCCGAGCGACGTTCGGCGAGTTGGTCAACGACATCCTTCACCCCCTCCCCAGACATCGACTCAATCTCTGAAAGGAGCAGCCGATACTCACGAGACAACGCAGGCAAATCACGCGCAGAATCACAGCCCTCAATCGCCTCAGCGATACGGTCCCGTGTGTGTGTAAGCCGCTCCAAACGCTCCATCTGGGCTAATTCACCCCTCCTGTAGAGCGGAATGCCCAGGGGTAGCCGTGATGGATTGGAGGCGAGCCCCCGCCCCAGGGGGTGTCATGCTGTCCACTTCCTCGTGGTCATGAATGGTTCGATGGCAGGCTTGCGGTTGCGGTCTCCACATCCGCGCCTGGCATTGCACAGCCTGTGGCTGAGTCTCACATTGGATCGTTGATATGGGCTGCCGCCTTTGGACACAGGTACAAGCTCATCGATTTCCGGTGAGTCGGCCAGACCGTGAGGCAACGTGACATCGACCCACTTGCCGCACAGGTGGCAGGTGTCCTCTTCAGCCAAGACCTGGGCGCGGAGCTTGCGACGGCGGTGTCCGTTGCCGTACCTGTTGCATCGCTTCGCCATCGCTTACCCGGCGAACGTGGCGCTGCTGCGTCGTGGGTCGAAGGGTTCGGTCATGTCGGGTTCGCGTGCCTGGCTTGCGGCGTGGGCTTCCTCAATCGTGAAGAACGCAAGCGTTCTGCCCGCTCGGATGTTGGCACGCCAATGACTCCACAGCGTGCCGTCGTCGTCGGCGCGGCTGCTGACGTCCACCCATGGGTTACTGAAGGTTTCGCACGACCACCAGCCCGTCGCCCAGTGCGAACCAGGCGGAGTCAAAAAGCGATTGCGTAATTGGAATGCGTCTCGTAGCTCGCCAGCGTCTGATTCGGCGCAGGCCACCAAATGCGCTTCATCGTTGCGGCGGGCGCGGGTCAACTCAACGATTGTTTCCTCGAGCTGGGCGGCGCTGTGCAGCCGTTCGATGAGTTGGTCGGCGGTGACGCGCAGCTCGGAGTGCAGACGGTCACGGTCAGCAAGGATCGCGCTTAAAGCCCTCTGCCCGGCGATGCTTTCGGCTTCTCTGTGCTGTGTCAGGCGGTGCTGCTTTCCGACGTGCTCAGCGATTGCCCGGTCGATATTGTCCGCGGTGGCGTTGTCGGCGATGAGCAGTGCGGCCGCGTTGTGGGGTGGCGGTTCTGGCCGGTTGGCACGCAGCTCAGTTAGTCGCTTGACCCAGTGGGATGCGTCTTCGGGCAGGTCGAGACCGAAGTGGTTGAGCGCATGCGCGGCGTCGAGGCATTCGAGTGCTGAGGTGGAGTACATAGTTACCGCCTCCGTCCATGCCGTCTGAGTGCAGCCTCTGCTGATGCAGTACTGGCAAGGCCGTCCTCACCCGTCAGGTTCTGCTTGCGTTGGAATCGCGACAGTGCCTCTGCTGCTCGTTCCTTGCCCGACTTGTGCCCGGTACGTTCGGCCAGCTCACTGAATTGCTCGGATGACATGCCGGCCACCAGGGCGTCGAGCACATCGCCCAGCGATGCGCCCTCCACATTGGGTTGTTCGTTCACTCGTTCTCCTGAGGTAGAGAGTCTTCCGGGACGAGCCAGCGACCGCCGACTTTGATGCCGCCGATATTCGGTGCGATATCACGTACATGTCGGTCGCTGCACTGAAGGCGTTTGGCTGCTTCGGCTGTGTGCACATACTTAGTTTGATGTGTTGGCGCCGAACTGGTTCCGACCGCGGAACGGCCCAGTTCAGCACGGATTTCCCCGATGGCTTGGTCGAATGCTGCGACCGGGCCGTGGCTGAGAACTACCGTTGGGCGAACTGCCTCCAGGGCTGATTTCGCTGTGAGTAGAACGGTTCGTGTCAACATCACAAGCGACCATTCGCCGCGTCATAGATGCGGTGAGAGAGCACTATGGCGGCCGCCCACGAGAAGCAACCTAAGCCCTCGATGTGAACCGAATCCCCCTCGAGGACAACAATTGGAACACCGCGGCAGTCAATACACGTTCGACTGGCGCTCCGTGTGCGTCTCTTCTCGCAGCGAATGCACGTGTGCCTGTTCTTGTTCTTTGTGCTCATGCCGGTACCGCCGCGGTGCCGAAAACCTCTGTAAATAGCTCCGAAGCGTAGAAGCGGTGTTGCGTGCCTTCGCGGGCGAACGTAACGCGGCCAAGCGGATCCACTCGGAGGATTCTTTCCACCACGGGCAGGGATCGACCGTTTCGGCGGACAACTACGCGGTCGTCACTGCGTACCCGTCCATGTGAGGAGACGCTGTAACCCCACCATCCTGGAACTGGCCGCCACTCTTCGACGTTCACGCTGCCCGCCTCTTTGGCGCGTGCTGTGTTCGTCCCGCGATGACACCAGGCGGGCGGTGCGACGGCTTCAACCCATCGACATAGGCGATGCAAGCTGAGAGGGCGGGACAGGTCTGACAGATTGCGACTGCACGCTCAACGGCCCAGGCCCGGTCTTCCGCGTCGTCCTGGTCGGCGTCGAACAGATCCCAGCGACCTACACATCGAGCGCCGCGCAGATCCGGGAAGCCGGCCAACGCCGAGGCGACCCCCTCCCATGTGGCCGTCATGACGCCGCACCACCCAGCCGCCCGATCTGCTGAGCGACAACCTCTTGAGGGGCGAAGCACCGGCACTCCGCACACAATCCCGAGTTGTTGTCGGCGAGAAGCTGTTCACCGCACCGGCAGGAGAAGTCCTCTTGCTGACCTTCTCCTCGGGCCTTCGCAACCGCAGCGAGTACCCGGTCAGTTTGTCCAGGGGAATCCGGCGTGAGGCCGCCCGGAGGGGCTAGGGAGTGTTCGTGTGGTCCCTGCTCTCCTGTGAGTGGCACAACTGGCACAAGGGCCTGTTCATGCTGGTCGTGGCCTTGTGCCGCCTTATGCCATTCATCCGATTTGGCACAAGGTGGCATAGGGGGCTGACCAGCGTTTATGCCACCTTCACCGCTTGTGCCATCAGGGATACACCCCGATTGGTCGCGTTCTTGATCGGCTGGCAGCGACCATCGTGATACCGGGCCACCGGCCGCCTGCTTCTCGTACTCGACAACAACGCGCTGTTTTTTGCGGGCACGCTGCAAAGTGCGCTCAGAGAATCCGGCGGCCTTCGCCTTGGCCTTGATCTCGCCGGACAATTCACCTGGGTTGCTCTCGAGGTACATCCGCAGCCACGTCTCGGCGTCTGTACGGTCCTGCTCATCGTCGCCATGCTCAGCGTCGTAGTTGTCCGAAACATGCTGCCCCGCGGTTTTTGTGGACTCGCCGACGTAGCGCAGGATGGGCACGGTGCCGTCGGTGTCGTCGGTCGGCGGGAACACCTGCACGGCGTCGATGCTGAACTTGGTGGCTGGCACATCGGTTCCGGTCACGTTGGCCTTATCAGGGCCGACCAGAAGGTGTCCGTCCTCGTCACGCTGAGCGAACAGCGTCATCCGGGCCTTCTGCCGTAGCGCCCCCGTAGCGCCGTACAAGTCCCGAACATTGCCGCTAGCAATGCGATTGGTGTGGGTCAAGAGCAACACCGCGGCACCAGTGGATGTCGCGGTCTCCTTCCACGGGTGCAGAGCCCGCCGGGCTTGCTGGGGGTCACGGACCGACAAGCCCGCAGACACGGTGTCGAGCCAGGCATCGACAACGATCAGTCCAGGCTTCGGGTCCGCCTCCTCGACGAGCCGCATGTGGAACGGGAACACCGGCGAGCCGGACCCGTCGTCGCTTTCGCACAGCACTGAGACCCTGTCCAGATCCGCTCCCGCGAGTTCAAGCCGCGGCAGGACGGCGGTTGACCAGTCATCCTCGGTCAACACCAACAGTGCATGCCCGGGCTCACGTTCTGGAATGCCGAAACCTGGCCACGCCTTGCCCGTTGTGTAGGCGCCTACCACCGCTACCCAGAGGAGACTTTTGCCGATACCTTCGCCACCGACGAGGACAGTCGGTGCTCCCCGCGGAATGCGTCGGTGTGCCAGATATTCAACGGGCGCGGCCGGCTTCAGCTCGGATGCCCCGCGCACCCGCATCACTTCGTCTTCTTGACCTTCTTGGGGTGTTGTCACGCTGCCCGCCCGTGGGAGTAGGAGAAGCACTCCGCAGCGAGTTGGTGATGCCCTTGACGCCACATCACTCGACACGCGTCGGTGTCGAACAAGCCGGGGACTCCTGCGGCGCGAAGGTGCATAGCAGCGGCGACGACAGCCTCGGCACTAACAGCCGTACGGTCGGCCCCGCAGCGGTGCTTATCGACGTCGGGGTCGCGGACGCAACCGCAGCTGCCGATAGGTGGCTGGCGGAGCTTCGCGGCGTGACGCAGGGATCGACTAGAATGGTGTTGCGACGTGGAGGTTGTGGAGGTAGCCCCGGACTTAGTGCCGGGGCACACTTCTATGGGGGGATTGGTGGGTGGCGCGGTCATCACACCGCCTGCTGATCGAGTCGGTTGATGAAATCGACGATCGCCTGCTCGGGGATTAGGCGCCGGCTACGGACCTGTACCGACCGCAGCTCTCCGGATCTGAGTAACGCGAAGATGGTGGAGCGGCCGACGCCGAGGCGATCCTGGGCCGACTTGATGTTATGGAGACGGTTTACCGCTTCCGCGAGCGCTTCTGTCACTGATGGACCTCCTGTGTAGTAGAGACACAACAATTGATTTCTTTGTGTCGCAGTGAAGTGTCTACCAGTTCTGGACGGGTCACACAAGTACGTGCTAGGGTGTGTCGCTGTGACACAGCATTGGAGTGAAGGTCTGCACCAGCGGATCGCCCGGGCCATCAGAGACGCCCGCCAAGGACGCATGTCGGCGCAGGAGCTTGCGGACGAAACACAGCAGCTCGGCTACCCCATCACCCGCTCGCAGATCGCCAATTACGAGTCCGGCCGTAAACAAACCCTCGATGTCGCTGAACTGCTTGTGATCGCCGCGGCTCTTGAGGTGCCGCCGGTGACGCTCCTGTTCGGCGGCCCACCTGATGAAGAGGTGGAAATGCTGCCGGGCTGGACAGGTCCGGCGTTCTTCGGGATCGCGTGGTTCAGCGGTGATCGCGAACTCGCCTGGCCCGGACCGGAAGTCATCGACCCCGATGAAGCACGCGCCATGGTCGACCAGGTGATCGCTAACCTCCATACGGCTGCGGCGAGGCTGTTGTGGCTAACGCGTAAACGTGCGGCCGTGCACAGCGCCCTCGTTGAATCACGTGTCGTGTCGAAGATGAACGCGAAGGCATGGAGCGACGACCAATTCGATGCAATGGTGCGCCGCGATGCCCGGTTGATCGAAGAGATTGACGAGATTAGCGATGAGATCGCGAAGGCTGTCGCCGAAAGCGAGGGGCAGACAGAATGACCCGCCAGCAGTTACCGCCGCAAATCAAGAAGATCACGTTGGCGGACAAGTCGATTCGATACCAGCTGATCACCGACGTGGGCGCCGATCCTGACACCGGAAAACGGCGGCAGGTCCGGAGGCGCTTCGAGAGATTGGAGGACGCCAAGAACGCCCTGACCGAGATCTCGGGGAAGGTCGCGCGTAACGATTTCGTGCCCCGTCGAGCCTTCACTGTGGAGGACTTGTGCGCCGACTGGCTCACCAGCCTCCACGGATTACGCGCCACCACCATCGCAGGCTACGAATACGACCTTGCCCCCCTGCGAGAGATCCATGGCGCACTACCGGCGCAGCGACTCACCCGGCGGCACATTGACGACCTCGTTACCGACCTGAGTGCCGGAGGCACGAAAACTGCGAAGGGGCACGTCCGCAAACCGTGGGCGGCGAGATCACTGAACCGCACGATCGACACCGCCGCAATGGTTCTCGAGTACGGCGTCGAGCGGCGCCTCATCGGCTCGAACGTGGCCGAGAAGGTCAAGCGGCTCTCGAAACCACGGAAGGAGATGAGCACCTACATACCGGACGAGGTGGCCAAGGTGCTCAAGGCAGCCGACGCGGACCGGGACGGGCATTTGTGGTACTTGGCGCTCAGCGGTTTGCGCCGGGGTGAGATCGCCGGGTTGCGGTGGTCCGACATCGACCAGTCAGAGAAGACGCTGACGATTCGGATATCTCGGGTAGCGGCCGCGGGAAAGGCGGTGGAGAACGCCCCGAAGACGAACGCATCTTCCCGCATCCTGCCCCTGGACGACGGTCTGGCGGCGGTCCTGCGAGCAGCCCGCAGACGGCAGGCTGAAGAACGTCTGGCTCTGGGCGCTGCATACGGCGTCGGCGACTACGTGGCGTGCGACGAGGCTGGACGGCCGTACCATCCGGACACCCTGAGCAAGAGGTGGTCCAATCTCATTCACGGTGCAGGCATCCGGCACATCAATTTGCATTCGGCTCGGCACACCTGCGGCACGACTTTGCACCTACGTGGCGTTCCGTTGTCCGTCGTCGCGGCGTGGCTAGGTCACGCCGACGCGAGCGTGACAGCGCGGATCTATGCGCACTCCCAGCCCGACGCATTGAAGGCCGCTTCGGTGACATTGGGAGCAGTTGTGACAAGCACCGTGACACCAATCGGAACGGCGGCTGAAACGAATTGGGCTCCGACCACTTGCAGTGCTGCTCAGAGCCTTTCCACTGGGCGCGCCCGAAGGGATTCGAACCCCCAACCTTCTGATCCGTAGTCAGATGCTCTATCCGTTGAGCTACGGGCGCCTGTGCTGTTCAGTTGTGCGTGGCTGTGTGAGCCGCGGCGGAGGCGAGAGGATTTGAACCTCCGGTCGCCTTTGAGGGCGACAACTCATTAGCAGTGAGCCCCATTCGGCCGCTCTGGCACGCCTCCCGACGGTGTACCGCCGATCCGACAGAGTACACATGCCGCTGCACACCAGGCAAAGCGTGTTCCGGCCACCCATAGACTGGTCGGGTGCCTGCCCGTCTACGCCCTGAACTGGCCGATCTGCCGGCGTACACGCCGGGCAAGACGGTGCCGGGTGCGATCAAGATCGCCAGCAACGAGACGGTGCACGGCCCGCTGCCGAGCGTGCGGGCGGCCATCGAGAAGGCCACCGAGACCGTCAACCGCTACCCCGACAACGGCTACGTCGAGCTCAAAGAGCGGTTGGCCAAGCACGTCAATTTCGCGCCCGAGCACATCGCGGTCGGCTGCGGATCGGTGAGCCTGTGCCAGCAGCTCATCCAGATCACCTCCACCATTGGCGATGAGATCGTATACGGCTGGCGCAGCTTCGAGATCTACCCGCTACAGACCCGCACCGCGGGCGCCACACCGGTCCAGATCGCGCTGACCGACCACACCTATGACCTCGACGCGATGGCGGCCGCGGTCACCGGCCGCACCCGGCTGATCTTCGTCTGCAATCCAAACAACCCGACAAGCACCGTCGTCGAGCCCGAGGCGTTGACGCGCTTCATCGAGGCGGTGCCGACCGACATCCTGATCGCGCTCGACGAGGCGTACGTCGAGTACATCCGTGACGACATGCTGCCCGACAGCTTCGGGCTGGTCCGCGCGCACAGCAATGTCGTTGTGCTGCGCACATTCTCGAAGGCTTACGGGCTGGCCGGGCTACGGGTCGGCTACGCCGTCGGCGATCCGGACGTCATCACCGCACTCGGCAAGGTCTACGTCCCGTTCAGTGCGACGAGCGTCTCGCAGGCCGCCGCGATCGCGTCGCTGGACGCCGCCGACGAACTGCTTGCCCGCACCGATGCCGTCGTCGCCGAACGATCCAGGATGACCGCCGCGCTGCGCGAGGCGGGCTACACCGTTCCGCCGTCGCAGGCCAACTTCGTCTGGCTGCCGCTACCCGGACGGGCTCAGCAGTTCGCGGCCGATTCGGCCAACAGCCGCATCATCGTTCGGCCCTACGGCGACGACGGGGTGCGGGTCACCGTCGCCTCCGAGCAGGAGAACGACATGTTCCTCGAGTTCGCGCGAGGTTGGGTCGGCGGCAAATGACCACCGCCCGCGAACGGTTCGACGAACTCAGGCGCACGGCGCGCATTCCCTACGACGATCTCGACAACTCTGGTCCACGCTCCACCCGGTTGCCGTCGACTTCATGATCGGCGAATGGAGAGCGAGCGACCTGCCCACCGGTCACCGCTCCGACGGTTTCCTCGGGGACAGCTACGACGCCATGCCCATCCACGATCACTTCAAAAGGATCGACGACGACGCCGTCCTCGCCATCATGAACGGCAAGGCCGCCCTCGACAACGGGCGACACATGTACTTCTTCCTCGAACGGCTCTGAGCGCCGCTAGCCGCTCGGGTTGCGGCCGGTGTAGGCCACCAGCTTGTGCAGCGACCTCGCATCGGCCGCGATATCGATCGGGTCGTCGAAGCCGGCCGTGTTCCTGCCCTCCGGCGTGATGACACCCTTCGCGAGCTCGATCACGTAGTCCGACAATGAGTCGGGCGCATCCACCTTGCGACCCATCGACGTCGCGTAATCCCAGGCGTGCACCAGGAATTCGAGCGACAGGATCGCCGCCATCGTCCGCGCGGGCGCCTCGTTGTCGCCGAACTGCACCGTGCCGTCGAGCCCTCGACGGTGCCACGCGTCCAAAGCCGGCCTCGCAGCGGCGACAACCTGGCGTTCGACCGAGTCGGCCGAATCGCGATCTGGAAGCTGTGCGCCGGCGGCGCCGCCGATCACGGTGATCGAATTCATCAGGTGGTCGGTCAGTCCGGCGATGTCGAACTCCCTGCACGGAGTCTGCTTCGACAAGTCGTCGTCGGCGATCGGATGAAGCACGCTCTGCAGCACAGCCAAGCTGGCCTCGGCGCTTTCTAGTTCATCGGTCGGTGGCGAATCGGGGCCTGAGCGCAAATCGGAGGGCATGAGCCCCACGCTACGACGCCGGTGCGCCTATCGTTGCGCAGATGAGAACCCACCTACGGGTAACGGCCGCGGCACTGGTCTTCATCGGCCTCGCCACGGGGTGCGCACGCACCACGGAGGGCTCCGTCGCGATGACGACCGAGCCCGGACCGCCGATCTCGGCGCCGACGCGGACACCGTCGACCGACGACCCCGACTTCCCCGGAATTCCAGGGCTGCCGAACATTCCCGGTCTGCCGCAGATCCCGGGGTTCCCGATGCCGGGCAACACCAATGTCCCCGAGGTGCCCGCGCCCGCGAACTCCGAGACCATGCAGTGCAGCGAGTTCACAAAGCTCGACGAGGCGACGCAACGCGCGGTCATCAAGGCGATCCTCGAGAAGCAGGATCCCCAGCAGGGCGAGGGGCCGGAGTCCGAGATGGTCGCGGCGATCATGGCGTCGGCGATGTGTTCGTTCCTGCCAAGCGCGGTCGTCAAAGAGGTGGTGCTCGGCGGGTCGCCGCCGTGAGTGGCTAGCCTTTCGACCCATGGGCGATACCTACGAATCCCTCACCGTCGAGATTTCCGACCACGTCGCACAGGTAACGCTGACGGGGCCGGGCAAGGGCAACGCCATGGGGCCTGCGTTCTGGGCCGAGATGCCCGAGGTGTTCGCGAAGCTCGACGCCGACCGCGACGTGCGCGCGATCGTGTTGACCGGATCGGGAAAGAACTTCAGCTATGGGCTGGACCTCCTGGCGATGGGCGGCTCGTTGTCCGACGTGCTCTCCGACGGCGCCACCGCGCGCCCGCGCGCCGACTTCCACGCCACGATCCTTCGTATGCAGGGCGCCATCAACGCCGTCGCCGACTGCCGTACCCCGACGATCGCGTCAGTGCACGGTTGGTGCATCGGCGGCGGCGTCGATCTCATCTCGGCCGTCGACATCCGCTACGCCAGCGCCGACGCGAAGTTCTCGGTCCGCGAGGTGAAGATCGCGATCGTCGCCGACGTGGGCAGCCTGGCCCGGCTCCCGCTCATCCTCAACGACGGCCACCTGCGCGAGCTTGCGCTGACAGGTAAGGACATCGACGCCGCACGGGCCGAGAAGATCGGGCTGGTCAACGACGTCCTTCCCGACGCAGAAGCCTCGTTGGCAGCGGCACATCAGACCGCGGCCGAGATCGCCGCGAATCCACCGCTTGTGGTCAGCGGTGTCAAGGACGTTCTCGATCAGCAGCGCATCGCACGGGTGTCGGAGAGCCTGCGGTATGTGGCCGCGTGGAACGCGGCGTTCCTGCCGTCGAAGGACCTCGCCGAGGGCATGAAGGCGACGTTCGAGAAGAGGGCGCCGAACTTCACCGGCGAATAGGCGTCCAGCCCAACTCGGCCTTCGCCTTCGCGTTCGACAGCGGCAGCCAGGTGTCGCCGAACGCGAGCACTCCATAGGGAGCGACGGCCTTGACCACTGCGCGCGGGATGCGCACCTGCCGCGGCCGGCCCAGCTTCGCCGCCAACTCCCTGCAGTAATCGTTGAACGACTGCGGCCGGTCGTCGACGATGTTGTAGATCTGACCGTCGCTGCCGTGATCGAGCGCATTCGCGGTCGCCGAGACGACGTCGTCGATGTGCACCCAGGACACGATTCCGCTGCCGCCCATGTCCAAGGAAACGCGCCACTTCGCCATTCGCGCGAACATCTCGTCGTGCGGTACACCGGGGCCGTAGAAAACGCCGTAGCGCAATACGATTCCCTCAGTGTCGCTGCGCTGCCCTGAGGTCAGAACCGTGCGCTCCATGTCGCGCAGCGCGGTCAGCATCGCATCGCCGCCCGGCGGCGGCGGCCCCGGGTACGGGTCGCTCTCGTCCATCAGTGCCGGCCCGGTCGACGGGTATCCGTAGGCGAAGATGACCGATTCGGCGACGACGCGGCGCACGCCTGACCTCTGCGCAGCGGCGACGAGATTCGGTGCGCCCTGAGCCCACAGCCGGCTCGCGGGCTCGAAATCTTTGACCCGCATCGGTCCCCGTTTCGGCAGGGTGGTCAGCAGCGACACCACCACCTGAGGGCCGACGTCGGCGACCACCTTCTCGATGCCGTCGGAATCGAAGACGTCGGCAACCATTCCCTTGGCGCCGGTGGCCTCGATCTGCGACGTCTTCGCCGGCGACCGCGTCAGGCCGACCACGTCGTGTCCGCGGGCGGAGAGCTCACGCAGCAGCGGAAGACCCGGGACGCTGGTGGCGCCTGCCACCAACACGCGCATCAGTGCCCACCCTTCTCGGCGGTCACGGCCGCACGAAGGGCCATCGCCAGTATCACCGTTGTCGCGACAAGGCCGCCCGCCTCGAGCCAGCCGATGAAATCGCCTGCGCCGTGGTGGGGATCGACGATGTGGCTGATCGCATGCAGCGCCCAGTGCAGCGTGGCGAAAGCCAGCGCCGGTACCCGCCACGACACCCGCCGCACGGCAGCCAGTAGCAGCAGACCCTGCGGAATCTCGAACGTCGCGTTGTCGAAGATGTAGTGGTCGTTGCGGACCCCGAACGTCCCGAGGGTGTCGAAGAACGCGCCGGGGAAGAACATCATGAAGAGTCCGATACCAAGGGCGTACACCCCGAAGACGACCAGGCTCAGTTCGACAAGCCCGGGTCTTGTGCGCGTCGGTGTCGTTGACATACGTTCACGTTAGTTCGTCAATGGCCTCAAGAGAGGCACCACTTTCATGGCAGTTTCGGGTACCAGTTCCGGTCCAGAAGTCCTGATCGAACTGGACCGCGCGGCGGCCGAACCGCTGCACCGCCAGTTGGCCGACGGGCTGCGTACCGCCATCCGCACCGGGCGCCTGGCCCCGCACACCCGGATGCCCTCGACGCGGGTGCTCGCGGCAGACCTCGGCGTATCGCGGCGCCTCGTGGTCGACGCGTACAGCCAACTGATCGCCGAGGGCTTCCTGCTCAGCAGGCATGGCTCGGGTACCAGGGTCGCGACGGTCGAAGCCGCGAGCGCACCGCAGCACATCGAGTCCGCGCGCCGCTACGACGTCGACTTCCTTCCCGGCTCGCCCGATCTCAGCAGCTTCCCCCGAGCCGCCTGGCTGCGCGCGCTGCGGACCGGCTTGGCCGAGATCGGCTCGGAGTCGCTCGGCTACGTCGAACCGCAAGGCCTGCCTGCGGCGCGCATCGCCATCGCCGACTATCTGCGCCGCACCCGCGGCGTGCAGGCAGACCCGCGCCACATCGTGCTCTGCTCGGGAGCGACCCAGGCCATCGCACTGCTCAGCCGCGCGCTGAAGGGCGACGAACTGCCGCTGGCGATGGAGGACCCCGGCTTCTGGTTGCACCGAATGGTGCTGCGACACAACGGCGTCGATCCACTGGCCGTTCCGGTCGACGAGGATGGGCTTGACGTCGGTGCGCTGGCCGAGAGCGGCGCAAGGACCGTCCTTTCGACGCCCGCGCACCAGTCACCGACCGGTGTCGTGCTCACAGCGACCAGACGGACTGCGCTGGTGGAGTGGGCCCGCGCGGGCAATCTGGTCATCGAGGACGACTACGACGCCGAATACCGCTACGACCGGGCGCCCGTGGGAGCCCTGCAGGGCCTCGCGCCGGACCTAGTCATCTACCTCGGCTCGACAAGCAAGACGCTGGCACCGGGGCTGCGCATCGGATGGATGGTGCTGCCGCCTGCACTGGTCGGTGCCATCAGGCTGTCGAAGGGACTCGCCGACACCGGTAGCTCGGTGATGGATCAGATCGCGTTCACCCGACTGTTGACCTCCGGCGGCTATGACCGTCATCTGCGCCAGATGCGCCGCCGGTATCTCAGCCGACGCAACGCGCTGCTGGCCGCGCTGGGCCGCGATCTGCCGCAGGCGAAGGTCCTCGGCGCCGCCGCAGGGGTGCACCTGACGGCCCGCTTCCCCGACGGCTATCCGATTGCCGACCTGGTCCGACGCGCGGCAGCGATGCGGGTGAATGTCGAGCCGCTCGCCCCCTGCTATGCCGATCCGGCCACGGCACCGCCGGGGCTGCTGCTGGGCTACGCCAACCTCACCGAGTCTCAGATCACCGCGGGGGTCGCAGCGCTGGCGCGGGCGGCCCCGTGAGGTTCGCGATACTGTTGGGATGGCAACGGTCGACGTGGAGGTCCACACGACAATCGAGCGGCCACGTGCGGAAGTCGCCGAGTACTGCTGCGACCCGGACAACGTCACGGCGTGGTACGCCAATATCAAAGCGGTGCAACGAGAGACGACCGGCCCGGTGACGATCGGCTCTCGCTTCCGGTTCACCAGTGGCTTCCTCGGTCGGACGTTGGAGTACACCTACAAGGTGGTCGAACTGGTGCCAGACGAACGGTTCGTGATGCGCTCCAGCAGCGGCCCGTTTCCGATGGAGACCACCTACGCGTGGGAGGACGCCGAGGGCGGCGGCACCTGGATGACGCTGCGCAACCGCGGGGAGCCGACGGCGTTCGCGGGGCTGGCCGCGCCGATCCTCGCCACCGCGATCAGACGGGCGACCAGCAAGGATCTGGAGCGCCTGAAGGCCATTTTGGAATAGCGCTGAACAGCGGTTTTCAGATTTCGCTGCAGAGTAGCGCGCCATCAACTTGTCTCAGAACGCCAGCTTGTTACGCTCCCCGAGGACCCTGGGCAGAGTGCAACGGCTCACCCAGGACGTAAATAAGCAGTAGGAGCACCATGACCGAGCGCGGGGCGCTCACCGAGCACGCCGCCCCCGAGCGGCTAGTCGTCGCTCGCGGGCTGTTCAGTGGACCCAGCGTGCAGGTGTCCGACGAGATGTACGCCCGCATCCTGAGCGGCAAGGCGCACCGGGAGCGAAACGCCCTGCACCTCGAGCACGGCGCCACCGTCGACACCAACACCTACTTCGGCCGACTTCCCGCCAGCTACTTCCAGCGCTGGACCATCGCCAACGAGGTGCAACTCAAGCTCGTCTTTGACGCCTCCGGTCCCGCGACCCTGCTGCTGCGCGCCTCGGATGCCGGCGGCACCGAGCGAACGGTCACCAGCAAGGAGGTCGACGGGACCGGGACCGCGGTGCTGTCGACCGGGCTCAACGAGTTCGTCGACGGCGGCGCCCTGTGGATGGAGTGCCGGGCAGTCGGCGGCCCGCTGAGAATCACCGACCTGGAGTGGACGGTGCCGTGGCCCGACACCATCCGGCCCGCCGCCATCGCCATCTGCACCTTCAACCGGGCCGACGACTGCGCGACCAATTTGGCGACCATCGCGGGCGACAAGAGTCTGTTGGCGGGTATCGACGCGGTCTATGTCGCCGATCAAGGCACCGACGCCGTCGAGACCCGTCAGCTCTACCAGGACGTCGCCGCGCAGCTGGGCGACAAGCTGGTGTATCTGCGGCAGCCGAACCTCGGCGGCGCGGGCGGATTCGCGCGCGGCCTCTATGAGATCTCGAGCATCGCCGACCACGCCAACGTCATCCTGATGGATGACGACATCCTGCTGGAACCCGAAACGGTGCTGCGGCTCAACGCTTTCGCCAATCTGACGCCGAAGCCGACGATCGTCGGCGCGCAGATGCTGTATCTGAAGAACACCAGGCAGCTTCACGTCGGCTCAGAGCAGACCGAGATGCACCGGCTGCGCGCCGGCCGGTGGGCGCCCAACGCACTGCACAACTCGAACATGCTCAAGCACCGGCAGGACCAGCGTGTCGACGCCGAGTACAACGCCTGGTGGTCGTGCCTGATCCCCTCGGAGGTGATCGCCGCGATCGGTTTGCCGATCCCGATGTTCTTCCAGTGGGACGACATCGAGTACGGTCTGCGCGCTGCCGAGGCCGGCTTCCCGACCACGACGCTGCCCAACGCCGGCGTTTGGCACGCCGACTTCCACTGGAAGGACCGCGACGAGTTCATCCGCTACTTCAGCGTGCGCAACTCGCTCATCACACACGCGATGCACGGCCAGATCGACGGGAAGGTCACCAGCAGGTGGTTGGCACGTGAGATCACCGAGTGCCTGACGGCGATGCAATACGGCTTGGCCTACACCATGGTTCGCGGTATCGAGGACTTCCTGAAGGGCCCGGAGGTCCTGCACGACGGCGGACCATCCGCTCTCGCGGCGATACGCGCCGATCGGTCGGAGTTCGCCGAGACCGTGGTGCATCCGGCCGTGAAGATCGGTGAACTCACCGGTGCCGTTCCGCGGATCGTTCCGCTCGGTCACCGCCCCCGCAAGGACCGGATCAACCTCGTGTTGGCCAAACGCCTTGTCTACCAGTGGCTTGGCCGCGCCATTCCCGGACCCGTCGCCATCACCGCGGCGCACAACGAGTGGTGGCACGTGTCGCTCTTCGACTCCGCCGTGGTGACCGACGCGTCGCAGGCCGGGGTGCGGATCCGCCGCCGCGACAAGCAGAAACTGAAGTCGGTCTCGCGGCGCGCCCGCAGGGCGCTTCGACGGCTGCAGAAGGAGGCGCCGTCGGTGCAGGCAGCCTACCGGGAGGCGCTGCCCGAGCTGACCAGCCGGGACAACTGGGCACGACTGTTCAGCAGCTGATCAGTGCAGCCGGACTGCCACCTGCTCGTTGTTGCCGGTGTAGCCGAGATATTCGAAGGTGCGACCGGTTCGCGCGGTGAACTCGGTCCACGCCCGGTACTCGTGCATCCGCCAGCCGGGATAGTTGAAGAACTCGTCGAAGAGCAGAATCGCATCCGCCGCGAGACGATCGCCGAGGAGATCGAACACGGTCTTCGTCGACGAGTAGAGGTCGCAGTCGACATGTAGGAACGCGATCTGTTCCTCGTTGCGGGCGAGATATCCGGGCAGCTCGTCGGTGAACAACCCGACGATGATCTCGGCTCCTTCGACGGTGGGAATCTCCTCCTGCGCGAACTCGCCGACGGGAAACCCGGAACGCCACGCCTCGGGTAGCCCGGCGAAGCTGTCGAACCCGGCCACCGTACGGTCAGCGGCCACCGTGTCGGCGATGATTGTCAACGTGCTGCCCGTCGCTACCCCGAACTCCAGCGCGAGACCCGGCCCCTTGATCTGACTGAGCGCGAATCGCAGCGTGTCGTGCGGATGCCAGAACACCGACGCGTTCGGCATGTGCTCGAGAACGAACTCCGCGCTGCCACTGGCGGCGGCGATGTCCTGCGCGTTCAAGATGTCGCGACGCGAGATCTGCTCGAGGTCATGCAGCCTGCGGTGCAGGCGTTCATCCGACTCCGTGAGCCGGCCCGCCAGCCGGTCGAGCGCCGCGAGCTGTTCGTTGTGCAGATCCGTCAGGTGCCGTTGGTGCTCGTCGAGGGATTGTTGCCGCCGCGTGAGCTCGGCGTCGACGACCTCGGCCATCGCGCGCTGCAGCTTCTGCCGCGCGGAGATTTTGAGCCGGTCGAACATGCACAACACCGTAGTCGACCGGAACAAGACCGATCGCCCGGCGCAGCGGTGGCGGAGGGATTTGAACCCCCGGACGGTGTTAGCCGTCTCTCGCTTTCAAGGCGAGTGCATTAGGCCGCTCTGCCACGCCACCGCCGATAAGAGTACGTGCCGCCGCGGACCGCTCGCGCGGAGCGCCTAAGCGCTCAGACCCGCCCGACCTTGGCCGCTGACGGGGTTCCCTTGAGCCCGACGCTGATTCGTCTGCAGTTCTCACCCATCGCGGCGATCTGCGGCCGCGACAGCCTGCCCAGGAAATTGTCGCGCACACCCTGTCCGTAGGTGACCATCGCCTGCCGCACCAGAAGGCGGCCCTCATCGGTGATGCTGGCCAGCACGCCGCGCCCGTCGTCGGGGCTGGCGCCACGGCGCACCAGGCCTGCCACCTCCAGCCGGCGGATCTGGCGGGTCACCCGACTCGGCAACGACATCAACCCTTCCGCCAGATCGCCCATGCGAGCCGATCCGGTCGGCGACTTGTCCAGCATGTCGAGCAGGCGCACATCGTTGAGAGTCAGCCCATGCGCCTCGACCAGCGCCCTGTTCAGGGTCGCGTACATGCGCAGTGCCGAGTCGAGGAAGTTTTGCCATGACCTCTGCTCGGCGATGTCCAGGCCTGGCATATCACCAGCTGTACGCCCGGCAATCATCCCCTCCATCTTCGAGATGTTAAACGACATTCGCGTTGCTGAGGGCCGGTTTCCACCGGTAGTAAAGTTTTTCGAATGCGCGCGATAGTGGTCGAATCCGCCGACCGGCTGACTTGGCAGGAAGTTCCCGATATCACGCCCGGCCCAGGTGAGGTTGTGGTGAAGGTCAGCGCCGCGGGCATCAACCGGGCGGATCTGCTGCAGGCAGCAGGCAACTATCCGCCCCCGCCGGGAGCAAGCGACATCCTCGGCCTCGAGGTCTCCGGCACCGTTGCCGAAGTCGGCGAAGACGTCGAGCGCTGGCCAATCGGGCAACCTGTATGCGCTTTGCTGGCCGGCGGTGGTTACGCCGAGTTCGTCGCCGTCCCGCAGGGCCAAGTCATGCCGGTGCCAGACACCGTCGAGTTGCCCCACGCTGCAGGTTTGCCCGAGGTGGCCTGCACGGTGTGGTCCAACCTGGTGATGACAGCGGGGCTGTCCGAGGGCCAGACGGTGCTGCTGCACGGCGGCGCCAGCGGCATCGGCACGCACGGCATCCAGGTCGCGCGGGCGCTCGACTGCCGGGTGGCCGTGACCGCGGGGTCGTCGTCAAAACTCGAACTCTGCAAGGAACTCGGCGCGGAGATCCTCATCAACTACCGGGACGAGGATTTCGTCGAGCGGGTGCGCGAGGCGACCGACGGCGCAGGCGCCGACGTGATCCTCGACATCATGGGCGCCGCCTATCTGGATCGCAATGTCGACGCTCTGGCCAACGACGGTCGCGTCGTCATCATCGGTATGCAGGGCGGTGTCAAGGCCGAGCTGAACGTGGCCAAACTGCTCGGCAAGCGGGCAGGCGTCATCGCCACCGCGCTTCGGGGCAGGCCGGCGCATGGCCCGAGCAGCAAAAGCGAAGTCGTCGCCGCAGTGGTCGACAACGTGTGGCCGATGGCCGCCGACGGTCGCGTCCGCCCGGTCATCGGTGCGGAGTTCCCGATCGATCAGGCAGCGGCCGCGCATGAGTTGCTGAACTCCGGCGACGTGTCCGGGAAGGTACTGCTGCGCATCCCGGACTGAGGGACGCGGCTCTCAGCCGAGCGACGCCAGCGCGCGGACCAGCTGATCAACCTCTGCGGTCGTGGTGTAGTGCGCGAGCCCGACCGTCACCGCGCCCCCGATGTCGTTGACGCCGATGACGTCGAGCACCCGTGAGCTCGCGTTGGCGATCGCGAGCACGCCGTTCTTCGCCAGCCGTTCGACGACCCGCTCCGCGGGCACCTCCTTGACCACGAAACTCAACACCGGAATCGCCGACTCCGGCCTTCCGATCACCATGATCAGCGGCAGCGACCGCAGGGAGATCAGCAGGTACTCGAACAGCCGCTCCATGTAGGAGGCCGCGGACTGCATCGACACTGCCAGCCGGTCCCTGCGCGTGCCGGTGGCCGACTCGTCAAGACAGGCGAGGTAGTCGATGCTCGCGACGAGGCCGGCCAGCAGCGGGTACTGGTGTGCGCCGATCTCCAGCCGCGCCACCCCGGTGGCGTACGGGTCGAGCGCGATCGAGCCGAACGAGTTGATGCTGTCGGGATCACGGAAGACGAGGGCACCGACGGGCGGGCCGCCCCATGCGAGCGCGTTCACCGCGACGACGTCGGCGTCGATCTCGTCGATGTCGATGAGGCGGTACGGCGCGGCCGCCGAATGGTCGACGATGACGAGGCCGCCGTCGACATGCATCAGCTTGGTGGCCGCGCGCAGATCGGTCACCGTGCCCAACGTCGCGGACGCCGAGGTGACGGCGACCAGCCGCGTCGCCTCGGAGATCAGGTTCTCCCACTGCCACGTCGGCAACTCACCGGTTTCGATGTCGACCTCGGCCCATTTCACCTTGGCGCCATATCTATTCGCCGCGCGCAGCCACGGCGCGATGTTTGCCTCGTCGTCGAGCCGAGTGACTACGGTTTCATAGCCCAACCCGACGCGCGACGAAGAGGCGTCGGCCAACGAGTTGAGCAGGATGGCACGGTCGGCACCGAGGATGACACCGCGCGGGTCGGCGTTGACAAGATCGGCGACCGCCTTGCGGGCCGCCTCCAGCACCGCGGCGCTGCGCTGCGCTGCGGGATGCGCGCCGACCGTCGTCGTCATCGAATTGCGGAACGCCGTCGAGACGGTCCTGGCGACGGAGTCGGGCAGCAACATGCCGTGCTGGGCGTCGAAATGAACCCATCCGTCGCCCAGCGACGGATGCAATCCACGCACCCGGGCGACGTCGTATGCCATGCCAGCCACCTTAGAGAGTCTGTGAAACCCACAAACCGAAGCATTCCGTGGGTGCCCGAGGCCGGAGCGGGCAGTGCCGGACAGGGTCACCTGCGCAGCCATACTAGTGCAGTGAGCTTGGCCTTCGGAGTGCTACTAGCGGTGTTGTTGCTGGTAGTACCGGGAGCCATCGTCGCGTGGGCGGCCCGGATGCCCGTCCCGGTCGCCGTCGCGGTCGGCCCCGCGTTGACCTACGGGGTTGTCGCACTGGCGATCGTTCCGTTCGGCGCGGTCGGAATCCCGTGGAACGGGTTCACCGCCTTCTTTGCTCTCGCGGTCATTACCGCATTCGCAGCGGGTTTGCCGAAAATGCTCAGCCGCTTCAGGGACACCGACGCCGAGACGCTGTCGATATCGCGCGGGCCCGCGCTCACCGTCGCAGCGGGCGTGCTTCTCGGGGCGTCCCTGATCGTGGTGGCGGCCGTCTTGGGGCTGCCGCACTGGCAGTCCATACCCAGTACGTGGGACGCCGTGTGGCATGCCAACACGGTCCGGTGGATCCTCGACACCGGACAGGCTTCGCCGACCCACATGGGCGAACTGCGCAACGTCGAGACCCACGACGCGCTGTACTACCCGTCGACGTTTCACGCCGTCGCGTCGGTATTCAGCCAGCTGACCGGGGCGGCGCCCACAACCGCCTACACACTGAACTCAGTGGCGGCGGCGGTGTGGCTGTTTCCGGTGAGCGCGGCGATCTTGGCCTGGAAGCTGTTGCGGCAGCGGCTCGGTCAGTGGCGGGCCGCAGGCGCGGCCGCGTCGGCGGCGGTGCTGTCGGCGTCCTTCACCGCGATCCCCTACGTCGAATTCGACACCGCGTCGATGCCCAACCTCGCCGCGTACGGGATCGCCGTGCCCACGATGGCGATGGTGATGTCCGCCGTCGCCCAG
This sequence comes from Mycobacterium sp. ITM-2016-00318, assembly GCF_002968285.2. Lineage (NCBI taxonomy): Bacteria > Bacillati > Actinomycetota > Actinomycetes > Mycobacteriales > Mycobacteriaceae > Mycobacterium > Mycobacterium sp. ITM-2016-00318. The sequence goes on from NZ_CP134400.1 coordinate 5,141,886, forward strand.
CGAGAGCGCATACCGCTGGCGGTACTCGCACTTCTCGGCATTTTCTCCGTGCACATCACCGGCGGTGTGGTGACGGTGCTGTTCGTGGTGGCCTGGTGGCTGGTGTCCGCGCTGTGGCGTCCGGTTCGCGGCAGGCTCTCGGATTTCATCGCACTGGTGCTGATCGCGGTGCCGACGGTCTGTCTGCTCCTGCCGCAGTTCGTCGGCGTGCTCGCGCAGGCGGAGATCATCGAGGGCCACGCCTTCGTCACTCACGAGGGCAAGAAACGCGGGCTGATCGACGCGCTCGTCCAGCACACTCGGCACCTCAACGACTTCCCGATCCAGTGGATCCTTGTCGTGCTGGGCGGCATCGGGGGGCTGATCCTCGTCTACGAGAAGGTGTGGTGGCCGCTGGTCGTGTGGCTCGGGCTTGTCGTCTGCATCGTGCACTCTTCGGCGCCGTTCGGCGGCCCGCTCGGCACCCTCACCGGCAAGTTCAGCGACCTCTTCTACAGCGACCCGCGAAGGTTGTCGGCCGTGGTGGCGATGCTCCTTGCACCCACTGCGGGCCTGGCGCTCTTCGTCCTCGTCAGCGCCTCGGTGCAGGGCATCCGCAGGCTCGTCGGTCCAGACCGGGCGCGCCAGAGGATCTGGTACGGCGCAACCACCGCGGTGCTGATCGCGATCACCGCCGTCACGGCGGTCTGCTACGTGCCCCGGCACAAGTTCCTGTTCGGCGAGAAGTACGACTCGGTGCTGATCGACGACAAGGACCTCGAGGCGTTCGCCTACCTCGCGACGCTGCCCGGCGCGCGGGACACCCTGATCGGCAATGCCAACACCGACGGCACTGCCTGGATGTATGCGGTGGCCGGGCTGCACCCGCTGTGGACGCACTACGACTACCCCTTCCAGCAGGGACCGGGATATCAGCGCTTCATCTTCTGGGCACATGCCGACGACGCCGACACCGACGCGCGCATCGCCGAGGCGGTGAAAGCGCTCGATATCCGCTACGTGCTCACCAGCACACCGGTGGTGCTGAAATTCGCGATGCCCGACGGGCTAGTGTCACTGGATAAGTCACGGTCATGGGAGAAGATCTACGACAACGGCGAAGCCCGCATCTACGAATGGCGCGGCGTCTAGAGGGAATCTGGATTGGATGACTACGAACACTGACGACGACAACATCGAGATCATCGGCGGCGACGGGCCGATGGAGCCCGAGGAGGACGGCGGCGGCAAGTCGCTGACCGACCTCGTCGAGCAGCCCGCCAAGGTGATGCGGATCGGCACGATGATCAAGCAGCTGTTGGAGGAAGTTCGGGCCGCACCGCTCGACGACGCCAGCCGCAACCGGCTGCGGGAGATCCACAAGACCAGCATCAGCGAGCTGGAGGACGGCCTCGCGCCCGAACTGCGTGATGAACTCGAGCGGCTGACGCTGCCGTTCACCGAGGACGGCGTGCCGTCCGACGCCGAGCTCCGGATCGCCCAGGCGCAGCTCGTCGGCTGGCTGGAAGGGCTGTTCCACGGCATCCAGACCGCGCTGTTCGCCCAGCAGATGGCGGCGCGCCAGCAGCTGGAGCAGATGCGGCAGGGCGCCTTGCCGCCCGGCGTCAGCGTTCCGGGACAACGCGGCGGACCCGCGTCGACCGGGACCGGGCAGTACCTGTAGCGGCGGTTCTCCTTTGGCAGCACCGCGGATCGAGACGCGCAACGCGTGGGTGGAGTTCCCCATCTTCGACGCGAAGGCGCGCTCGCTGAAGAAGGCGTTCCTCGGCAAGGCAGGCGGCACGATCGGCCGCAACGAGTCCAATGTCGTCGTGATCGAGGCGCTCCGCGACATCACGATGTCGCTCGAGCTCGGCGACCGGGTCGGCCTCGTCGGGCACAACGGGGCAGGCAAGTCGACGCTGCTTCGGCTGCTGTCGGGCATCTACGAACCGACAAGGGGCGTCGCCACCGTGACCGGCCGGGTGGCGCCGATCTTCGACCTCGGCGTCGGCATGGACCCCGAGATCTCCGGCTTCGAGAACATCGTCATCCGCGGTCTGTTCCTCGGGCAGACCCGCAAACAAATGCTGGCCAAGGTCGACGAGATCGCCGAGTTCACCGAGCTCGGCGACTACCTTAAGATGCCGCTGCGCACCTACTCGACCGGTATGAGGGTGCGGCTCGCGATGGGCGTCGTCACCAGCATCGATCCCGAGATCCTTCTGCTGGACGAGGGCATCGGCGCCGTCGACGCCGAATTCCTCAAGAAGGCGCAGACGCGGCTGCAGAGCCTCGTCGAACGCTCCGGCATCCTCGTCTTCGCCAGCCACTCCAACGAATTCCTGGCCCGGTTGTGCAACACCGCCATGTGGATCGACCACGGCACGGTCAAGATGACCGGCGGCATCGAGGAAGTCGTGCGCGCGTATGAGGGCGAGGACGCCGCGCGTCACGTGCGCGAGGTGCTCGAAGAGAATGCCCGGGATCGTGCATGAGCAAAAAACTTGTCGCGGTCGTCGTCACCCACCGTCGTCCCGACGAACTCACGAAGTCGCTCGACGCGGTCTGCACTCAGAGCAGGCGGCCCGACCACCTCGTCGTCGTCGATAACGATGACGACGAGCGCGTCCGTGATCTCGTGCGCACGCGAGGAGCACAAGGGGCGGGAGCCGGCCAGCCCATCCCCACCACCTACCTCGGTTCACGCCGAAACCTCGGCGGTGCAGGCGGTTTCGCACTTGGGATGCTGCACGCGCTCACGCTCGGCGCCGACTGGATCTGGCTTGCCGACGACGACGGGCGGCCGCAGGACCGCGACGTGCTGGCCACCCTGCTCAGGTGCGCCGAGAAGCACGCCCTTGCCGAAGTGTCGCCGATGGTGTGCAACCTCGACGACCCCGACCGGTTGGCGTTTCCACTGCGCCGCGGTCTGGTCTGGCGCCGCCTCGTGAGCGAGCTGCGCGCCGACGGCGCCGGAGTGGGCCCACCCGCGTGCTGGGGAGTGCTGCCGGGGATCGCCTCGCTGTTCAACGGTGCGCTGTTCCGCGCGTCCACCGTCGAAGCTGTCGGTGTGCCCGACCTGCGGCTCTTCGTGCGCGGCGACGAGGTGGAACTGCACCGCAGACTGGTGCGCTCCGGCCTGGCGTTCGGGACCTGTTTGGACGCAATCTATCTGCACCCGTGCGGAACCGACGAGTTCAAACCGATCCTCGGCGGCCGGATGCACACCCAGTACCCCGACAACCCGACCAAGCGGTTCTACACCTACCGCAACCGGGGCTATCTGCTGTCGCAGCCCGGCCTGCGCAAGCTGCTGCCGCAGGAGTGGCTGCGCTACGGCTGGTATTTCCTGGTGTCGCGACGTGACCCGCGTGGCCTGGTCGAATGGCTGCGGCTGCGCCGACTCGGCCGCAGGGAGAGATTCGAGAAGCCATGACGTTCACCGACGCCGCCGCCGCGTCGCGCACGATGTCGCGGGCCCGCCGCGATCTCGTCGACGGCTTCGCGCGCCGCGAACTCTGGCTGCATCTGGGCTGGCAGGACATCAAGCAGCGCTACCGCCGTTCGGTGCTCGGCCCGTTCTGGATCACCATCGCCACCGGTGTCACGGCGATCGCGATGGGCGGGCTGTACTCGAAACTGTTCAAACTGGAGCTGGCCGAACACCTTCCGTACGTCACGCTCGGCCTGATCATCTGGAACCTGATCAACGCCGCGATCATCGAGGGCGCCGACGTGTTCGTCCACAACGAAGGTCTCATCAAGCAGTTGCCGACGCCGCTGTCGGTGCACGTCTATCGACTGGTGTGGCGGCAGCTCATCCTGTTCGGACACAACGTCGTGATCTTCGTCGTGATCGCGATCATCTTCCCCAAGCCGTGGAACTGGGCCGACCTTGCGGTCATCCCCGCACTCGGCCTGATCGTGCTGAACTGCGTGTGGGTATCGCTGTGTTTCGGCATCCTGTCCACCCGATACCGCGACATCAGCCCGCTCCTGTTCAGCCTCGTCCAGCTGCTGTTTTTCATGACGCCGATCATCTGGAACGAGGCCACGCTCGAACAGCAGGGTGCCGGGCGATGGGCCAAGATCGTTGAGCTGAACCCGCTGCTGCACTATCTCGACATCGTGCGCGCGCCGCTGCTCGGCGCCGATCAGGAACTGCGGCACTGGGTGGTGGTGCTGGCGTTCACCGTCGTCGGCTGGATCTTCGCGGCCATCGCGATGAGGCAGTACCGGGCGCGGGTGCCGTACTGGGTTTAGTCGTTCACAGGCACTTCACAGTAAGTTCGGGCGTTAATGAACCATGAGCATCCCGCCATATGAGCCACCGAAGTCCCCACCGCCCGCCAACGCAGCCAACACGCTGCTGTGCCCGAAGTGCGCAGGGGTGATGAAGACCTACGAGCGCAACGGCATCCACCTGGAGCAGTGCGACACCTGCCGGGGGATCTTCCTCGACTTCGGCGAACTGGAGTCGCTTACCCAGATGGAGAACCGGTTCGTGCAGTCCGCGCCGCCACCCCCGCCCCCGATGCAGCAGCCCGGATACGGCTATGACTACGGCCCGGCCTGGGGCCACCGCGGTAACAAGCACTACCGCAAGCAGGGCTTCGGCAGGCTGTTCTTCTCCAGCTAGCGCATACGCGCGCAGGCCGCGACGAGCAGGTCGTCGTCGGGGTGATGCGCGGCGGCCTGTACCACCCCGGCCCGCGCGAACGGCTCGAGGATCGGCCACGGGTCGCCGGGCGGCAGCGCCGGTCCGCCGCCGTTGCGGTACGCCTGCAAGAACAGGTGCCAGTCGTCGTCGGGCATCAGTCCCGCCGCCCAGAAGCCCGCAGGTCGGGCGAGGTCCCACGCGGGATCGCCGACGCCGAGGTCGTCGACGTCGATCAGCAGCCACGGCCCGTCAGGCGTCCTGCCGAGCTGACCGAGGTGCCAGTCACCGTGCACTAGCGTCGACGGCCGATCGGGTGAGCCGGCTCGCCAGGCCTTTTCGGCCAAAGCGGCGGCCGCGCCGCGCACGACGTCGTTTCCGCGCGCGGCGTCGACGGCACGCCGCAATCGCTGCGGCCATCCGTGGACAGGCGAGCGAGCGGGCGCCGGCTCGTTGTGCAGCCGAGCCAGAAGTCGTCCGGCATCGGCCCACGGCAGCGCTTCCGGCTGCGGTGCAACGGTTTCCGCCAGCCGCCAGGTGCTGCGCCAACGCAGGCCGATCTGTTGCGGCACCGCGTCGAGCGGGGACAGAAAGGAACCCGACTCCGCTGCGATGCGGAGCCGGGCCCTCAATGCCCTCGGGTCGGTGCCCGGCCGGTGCAGTTTGTGGACCACGTCGCCGTCGACGGTGATCTCCGCTCCGGACCGGGTCTGCATCCTTACCAGTATCAGCGCCGCGGCACTGCGGTGCGAACAGTCACGTTGATGCGGTTCCATGCATTGATCGTGACGGCCATCGCGATGACCTGAGCGAGTTCGCGGTCGTCGAACACCGCGGCGGCACGCTCGTACACGCCGTCGGGCACGCCGTCGGTGGGGGTCAACCTCGTTCTGACACTGCCCGACGACACCGAGCACGCGGTGATGCGACGAGCCGGGAGGCAGGAATCGCGTTGCAGGGCTTCGCCGTGCCCGCCGACCATGCGTTTCGGCGGGCCGTTGATGCGCTTTGGCCGTGCTGGAGGCCACCGGGCTGGCAGAGTGATCGGCTATGAGTCCCGGGCAGCGTCGGCATATGGGCGTGTACGAACGCACGCTGGAGAAGGTCGCGCGAACGCCGATCGGCGACTGGTACATGAAGAAAATCGCGCCGCGCCTTGATCCGCCGCTGCTCCGGTTGACGGGCGGACGGGTCAGCTCGGTGTACCCGGTACCAGTCATGTTGCTGACCACCACCGGCGCCAAGACGGGTCAGCCGCGGACGCTGCCGCTCTTGTACATCGCCGACGGCGACCATCTGATCCTCATCGCATCGAACTACGGCAAGACGTCACACCCGGCGTGGTACCGGAACCTACTGGCCAACCCGAAGGCCGAGGTGCTCGCGGGTTCGCGCAGCGGGATGTACACGGCGTCGGAGGTCACTGACGCCGCCGAGCGGGACCGAGCGTGGAATCTAGCGCTGGACATGTACGCCGGTTATGGCGATTACGAAGGCAGGGCGGGCGATCGTAAGATCCCGCTTATACGCCTGGAACGCGTGGCCCGCTGAGGTTATCCACAGTCGTAATTTCATCCACAGGTATGGGTTGACCTGGTCATCGTCGGCCGATTGGGTCGTGTGGCGCGAGTAGTTTCGAAAGCATGTTCGATGATCTTGTGACCGCAGCTGGCTCCGCTGGTCGGGGTGTGGCGGTGGGTGCGTGGGCGCGGGTGGAGAACGCGGCGTGCGCGCGGCGGCTCGCGGCGATCGCTGATGTGTTGGAGGCCCGCTGGTCTGCCGACGGCTCGGCCGAGCGCGAGCAGTGGTGTCTGGATAACTGGAACGCTGTGGCCGCGGAGGTGGCGGCGTGCCATGAGGTGTCGCTGGGGGTGGCCTCGCATCAGTTGATGATCGCGATGGAGCTGCGCGAGCGGCTACCGCGAATCGAGGAAGTTTTTCGCAGCGGTCGGATCAGTTTGCGGATGGTGTCGACGATCGTCTCGCGCACCGCGCTGGTCAGCGAGCCTGAGGTGCAGGACAAAATCGATGTCGAGTTGGCCGCTGCGGTGCCCGAGTGGGGGGCGTTGTCGCAAGCCAAGGTGGAACAGGCCATCGATGACTGGGTGCAGCGCTATGACCCGTTGGCGGTGCGCCGCATGGAGCTGCACGCCCGCGGCCGCCATGTGGACACGCACTGCGACGGCAGTGGCACCGCCACGATCGAGGCGATGCTGTTCGATCACGACGCCGCCGCGCTCGACGCGCGGCTGGAGGCGCTGGCGCGCGGGGTGTGTGACGGTGATCCGCGCACCCTCGAGCAGCGCCGCGCCGACGCCTTGGGCGCGTTGGGCCACGGTGTGGATTATCTGGCGTGTCTGTGCGGAGCCGGGGACTGCGCGGCGGCCGGGGCGCAGCCCAACGCGGTGGTGATCAATGTGATCGCCGAGGAGAAGACCCTGGCCGACGACACCGCGGTGGTGCTGGACGGGGCCGACCCCGACAAGCCGACCACACCGCAGCGGGAGATGACGCTGGCCCAGTTGGCGGTGTGCCCGCCGCTCACCGGCCCGGCCGCCACACCGCCGGCGGTGATGATCGGCGGGCCGGTGATCCCGGCGCCGTTGTTGGCCGCCAAGATCGCCGCAGGCGCCACCATCTGCTACATCGTGCACCCCGGTGACGCGCCACCCGAGACGCGGTACCGGCCGTCAGCGAAGTTGGATCGGTTCGTCCGGTGTCGGGATATGACGTGCCGGTTTCCGGGCTGTTCACGACCCGCTGATATCTGCGATCTTGATCATACGATCGCCTACCCGGTCGGGCCGACCTGCGCGTCGAACCTGAAAAGCCTGTGCCGACAACACCATCTGCTCAAAACGTTTTGGGCCGGCCGGTGCGGCTGGCGCGATGAACAACGACCCGACGGCACCGTGGTGTGGACCGACCCGCACGGCCAAACACAGCTGACCCGACCGGGCAGCTACGGGCTGTTCCCGTCACTGTGTCGACCGACCGCACCAGTGATCCTGACCACCGCAGACAAGGCCGCAGCCGCCGCACGTCAGCCGGCATGCGGGCTGACCATGCCCCGCCGGCGACACACCCGCGCACAAAACCGCGCCCAACACCTCACCACCCAACGCGCCCGGAACCGGGAACTGATCGAAGATCGCGGAAATGATTGGCCCGAATCCTGTTTCTCGGCAAGACCCAGACCACCGGCGAACGACGACCCACCGCCCTTCTGACAGGGCCGAACTACGTCGAGGCGACGGCGAACAGACTCCATTGACCGGGCACTTTCCTCAACTCGTGCGCGCCGCGGTCTGTCGCGCAGCGTGCTGGCCTACTTCGCGCAATCGCTGCCACAAGTAGCTGCTTCTGACCATCAGATGATCCGCAACTCTCCTGACAACCGCTGAGCCGCCTCCCCTGTATCGGCTCGTCACGACTTGCGGGCCACGATCACGGGCACTTCGGCCGCGTGCACGACCGCCGAGCTGACTGATCCGAGCAGCATTCCGGCGAATCCGCCCCGGCCGTGGCTTCCCACGATGATGAGCTGTGCCGTAGCGGAGTGGTTGACCAACCAACGGCCGGCATCGTCGTGGATCACGGTGGGCTTCACTTGTACATCCGGGTAATTTTCCTGCCAGCCCGCCAGGCGCTCGCTCAGTGCCTCGTCGCCTTTCTGCTCGTCGATCGTCCAGTTGAGGTGGGCCCCCGACGTGAAGGAATGCGCCCAGGCGTGCATTGCGATCAGCGGTGCTCGCCGGTGCGATGCCTCGTCAAAGGCGATCGCGGTGGCCAACTCCGATGTCGGTGAGCCGTCGATGCCGAGCAGGATCGGTGCGTGTACGTCCGGCTCGGGGTGCTGCTTGCGGATCACCGCCACCGGGCAGTGGGCGTGGCGGACCAGTCCGCTACTGACGGAGCCAAGCGTCAGTCGGTCCATTGCGGTCATACCGCGGTCGCCGACCACCACAAGCCGCATGTCCTTGGACGCATCGATGAGGGTGGCCAGCGGATGGGCGAATAGGAACTCGGTATCCACTTTGCCCCGCCTGCGATCGCCGCGCTCGTCGTCGACGATCTGTCGCGCGGCGGCGAGTATCCGGTCGCCCTCGCCGTGCTGTGCCAAGCGCGAAGTCAGCATCGTCTCAGTGTCGTAAGTGACGGGCCCTCCATGGCGCTCGGCGACCGTCATAAGCGTGAGGTCTTCGCGACGCATCGCGGCTTCACGCACCGCCCACCGTACCGCGGTGTGGGAGAACTCCGAGCCGTCGACACCGACCAGGATTCCGGAAGTATTTGGGGCCATTGTCATTTCGCCATCTCCGAGGTTTCGTAGGTGCCCGGTCGCGGCACGGTCTTCTTTCCGAGATCCCGGCACCTCTCGCGCTCAACGCTAGGAGGTGGATCGCCGCCGGTCTGCAGACCTAGGTCACCCCATCTGCGCCATTGGTCCCGGAAACGGCCCCTCCCTTTCACGCGAGAGTGCATGTCCCCGATCTCGCGTGCGAACTGCACGGGCGGCCTCAATGGTGGCGGTTTTCGACAGACTTAAAATCCGCACAGTGTCGGTTCGAGTCCAACTCCGGGCACCGAGGAAGGCCAGGTAGGCGCGCTCTCACGGCGAATGGATCGGTTGAGGACTTCGCTCGTCGCGGCGTCGTCGCGGCGCGCGGCGGGTCCGACGTGGTAGCGCAAAGACAACCAGCGCGACACGCCGAGATGTGTCGAAGGCTGACCCTAGACTCGCCCCAATCGAAGTACGTGCGACTCCGATTCGTCTCGCCGAGACCCTCGGGTCAGCAACGAGTCGAGCAGGAAGCTGGTGCAGCGACTTCGCGACACGATGAGCGGTCTTTGGGGCGCGCCCTTGATGGCCCGCCGCGGCCGAACGTCCGCAACGACTGCGGAGATCTGGCAGCGATCTTGCACGGTGGGATGGAAAGTTCACCATCCTGACGGGCACACGCGTAACCCGCCATATCGAGTTTCTCAATTATTAGCGAGCGCGAGCATCTGGAAAGTGGGCGACAGCTCCCAGGCTGTGATCATCGCGCCCGAGCGCGACGACGCGGTGGCGCTCGCCGAGGTGGAGTTGATGCCGGCCTAAGCCGTTGACCGAACAGCGATCGGATGGAGCTACTTTCGCTCGACGCGCCATCCCCTGCCGGCAGCTTGTCGACTGGTACCGAAACCACAGGTTGTCCGTCTGTTTCGGGAGCGGCGCTGTAAGGCCCTTCGCCGGAGCGACGCAGTTTGCCGACAAGCCGTCCCACCGTTTCGGGCGGGATAAAGGCTATGTAGAGGACGAACACCGCCAGGGTGAAGAAGCCGACGGCCATGGTCACCATGATCCCGGTATGCATCAGGATTCCGGCGGCCAAGACCCATGGCCGCACCGCGCGGTTCCACACCAGAATCGCGATTGCGAACTCCAGAACGAGGGTGCCCCACGTTGCGGCGTTCATCAGCAGAGCATTAAGCCGGATGAAGTCGGGCACAGGCAGTAACACCATGTCCTCGAGACGTAGCGCGTAGGACACTGCCGTGCCTTGCGGCCAGGTGATGCCGGACAACTTTGCATTTACCGTAGCGAGGTAAATCAGTGAAACTTGGCACTGCAACAGCCGAATCGGCCAGCGCGGTCGTACCTGTGCCGACCAGAAGTCTCCCATTCTTCGGCGTTGGTCTAGCGAGAGCGCAGCGCCGCAAGGGGACAACGCGAGGAACAGGGCCTCGATGCGAATGAGCATGTCGCCGGAGTTGAACACGGTGGGATTTCGTCGGTCGAACGAGAGGATGAGGATGAAGACGACGATCGACGCGATCCTGCTGTGCCAACCGATTGTCAAGGCGATCGCGGCAAGTAGCAAGATCACCCAACCGATCAGCAGAACCTTTCCGCTAGTCCATATCTCGAACACACTCCAGCGGTAGGGGCCCACGTCGCCAGGATGCGACACCCCATCGGCCCCAAAGAATTCGTATAGACCGGTAAGTAGGGACAGAGACCAGGCGATCACCAGCGCGCCGAAGGCGATGCGGACGAGTCCCAGGGTGTAGGTGGGTTCGGGTCGGAACCAGAATGTCCGCCAAGCGTCGGACATATCGGAAAGACGCAGCGGATTGGTCATGGCCGGCCAATCAAGTGCTCGTCATACAGCGTCTCTGCGCCGACTATCCTCTCATGGCGTACGCCCGGTGGTGGCAATTGCTCTGTGCGCATGATGATCTGGACGCGGACAGGAGTCTCAGACGGATCTGTCAATTCGCGCACCACCCAATGAGCCAGGTCGGGTTGCATCGCCGGATCGCGCGGAATGTTCTCCTTGAGCTTTTGCCAGTGATACCACGCGAACGGGCCAATCAACTTGTCCCCACTGGGATTTACCCACTTTCGTGTCGTGCCGTCGTCCATGGTCACTTGCACTTCGGTGTACTCAAGTTGACGGATGACGTCCGGCGCATACATCTTCCAAACCTGCTCAAGACCCACGCTCTGCGCCACCGGCGCCAGCACCGGCAGGAGAGCGCGTTTGATTGCCGACTCCGGCAGGTTCCACGCCACGCCAATGAGCAGGATTACCGCTACCAGTCCGCTGATTACCGCTTGACCGAACATCGAGCGATCGAATTGTTGCCGAGCCGCCGACTTGGTGTGGTTGACGGCCCAGCGAGCAAAACGTCGCATCTCAGTGGCTTACCAGAACTGCCACCACGGCCGGCCACCGCTGCTTGAACCGCTGCGCTGGGCGCCAATGAACAATCCCAAAAAGGCGGTGACGAGGCCGCTGATGGTCATGGTGAATTGAGTCCACACATTCTGAATGAAGGTAACCAATGCGCCAGGCTCCGCACTACCGCTGGAACCTGCTGTGCCGCTGCTGGAACCTGCTGTGCCGCTGCTGGAGCCCGCTGTGCCGCTGCTGGAACCTGCTGTGCCGCTGCTGGAGCCCGCTGTGCCGCTGCTGGAGCCTGCTGTGCCGCTGCTGGAACCCGCTGTGCCGCTGCTGGAGCCTGTTGTTTCGCCGGTGGAGCCTGCTGTGCCGCTGCTGGAGCCTGCTGTGCCGCTGCTGGAGCCTGTTGTTTCGCCGGTGGAGCCTGCTGTGCCGCTGCTGGAGCCTGTTGTTTCGCCGGTGGAGCCTGCTGTGCCGCTGCTGGAGCCTGCTGTGCCGCTGCTGGAGCCTGTTGTTTCGCCGGTGGAGCCTGCTGTGCCGCTGCTGGAGCCTGCTGTGCCGCTGCTGGAGCCTGTTGTTTCGCCGGTGGAGCCTGCTGTGCCGCTGCTGGAGCCTGTTGTTTCGCCGGTGGAGCCTGCTGTGCCGCTGCTGGAGCCTGCTGTGCCGCTGCTGGAGCCTGTTGTTTCGCCGGTGGAGCCTGCTGTGCCGCTGCTGGAACCCGACGAACCACTCGCACCGCTCGTTGTGCCGCATTCGTCAGCGACATATTCAATCCGCACAAAACGGCCGGTGGTGTCGAACAGTCCGCTCGGGCCAAGCTTAGTCGCCAGGCCGCTGGAGCCTGCTGTGCCGCTGCTGGAACCCGCTGTGCCGCTGCTGGAACCCGCTGTGCCGCTGCTGGAGCCTGTTGTTTCGCCGGTGGAGCCTGCTGTGCCGCTGCTGGAGCCTGTTGTTTCGCCGGTGGAGCCTGCTGTGCCGCTGCTGGAGCCTGTTGTTTCGGGGCATGCCGCCGTGAGCGAGAACTGCGGGGACTCGTCAGGAACCGAGAAAAGCGCGCCACCTGTCAGCGCTAAACCGCCGGCGAACAGCGCGGCTCCAACCGCGCGCCGAGTGTGCGATGGCTCCTCAGTTGGTGCTGGAACATGCTGCTCCAAGGAATTCTGGTCCTTTTCGCTTTTGCTACTCACGTCGCTCCTTCTGCCTGGTGCACCCCTGCGCATTGGTGAGTTCGATTTGCGGCTTACGACTGCAACCTAAGGTCGGCAGCCGCTCAAAGCACGAGTAGTTGACTTCTTGTCTTCGCAGGCAATCTGCCCGCGACTTGGCGCGAACTGCAAAGGACGCGAGACGCGGGAGCGGCTGGACAAACACCCGCTGCCTGTGCCCAGCCCGAAGTCGACCGACAAACCTGACCTTTCAACACGACGAACGCACCTCGGCCGCCACCTCCCGACGGGTTGGGGCCTTTGTTAGTGACGCTGGCACTAGGCTAGGACTTTGCTGCAAACCATGTCAACAGGCGCGATACTACCCAACACCAATAAGTTGAGTTCTGCACGTTCGCGGCACCCATTTACGCGTCCGCCGATTCCGTTTCCGCATGTAGTCGGGCATCGGCGTCTCGACATTGGCGTCAGTTCGCCCACACTATTGCTTGATTGATCAAACATAGTGCCCATCCATGCATTCGAGATCAGAATCGGTTGCTGATCCGACTTCGCCCTGCTCTCGACCCCGGCGACCTGACTTCACCCACTGACGGCTTCCCGAGGCCACTCACACCGAGCCCTTTTGCTGAGTAGACGACCACTCCCGCTACGCCCTGTTCGACGACGAACGCGCCGAAATGATTGACCGCACTTGAGGCGAGGAGTCGGCCAATCGATGGGCCGAAGGTGGTTGCCCGGCGTGGTCGGATCGAACCCAGAACTCTTCAAGATGAATCAAAAGCCGGCCATCGTTCGAGCACCGCCGTCCTCTCGTGGTTTGGGCCGTGATCTTCACTCCCACAGTCGATTTCATAATCATCCCCCTCGGGCCAAGGCAACGGTGACGGCAGAGAGCGCCACGTGTTCAGGAACATGGCCGCCGAGCGCGATCCCCATCAACCGCGGCATCAGCACGTCTGCGGATTGCTCAAGGCGTCTACGTGCAGCTCTCCGGATTTGCGGCGCGGCTCCACATGTGGAGCGTCGCCAGAGCGCGATTGTCAGCGCGCCCGGCCACCAAGGTGAACCGCCCGGTTGCACACGCTTCGAATGTGTCCGCCGGATCAAGACGAGGCGACGGACCGGCGACCAGGCACTCCTTTTTCGGGGAGAAAGCTCCAGATACGGGAAGGCCGAAAGTCGGACCAGAGGGCGGTCCAGACGAGCACGAACGCAAACAGCGCCATCGAGATCCGATGGTTGGACGTGATGTCGTCGCCGGGAAGCGTCGGAGCCAGGAATGTGAACGTCCAGAACAGCGCAAAGAACACGTAGACCGCGAAGTCGCGCCATCGCTGCTCGACGGTGCGTGCCGTCGCGGCCGCGCGAAGGGCTAGCGCGGGAATTAGCGCGAGAATGCAGTAGTAGTAGTTCGACGGCAGACTGAACGTGAACATGAACACGACGCCGCCGAGGAGCGCGGCCTCGTAGGGACGACGCCTCGACGCCGCCCATACCGTCGCCGCGGCAACCACTGCCTGAAGCGGCACCACGATCGGGCGCATCGACACCCAGGTCTCGCGCAGCGCCAGATTCCACATCCGGTACCGGTCGTTTCCCTCGTGGCCGTGGAAATTCTGAAAGGGAACCCAGTCGCGAAACGTCAGGACCTTCTTCAGGCCCAAACTGAGCGGGTGATAGACGTCGTCATGTCGGCCGATGCGCATGAAAAAGACATTCCATTCGGACACCCCGAACATGATGATGCTCGCCAAGACAAACAGAACGACGATCCCGCCGAAGTAGAGCGCGAACGTGCGCAGCACCGCTCGGTACTCGGCTGAGCGACGTGCACGCACGGCGAGGGGAACCATCGCGGCGACCGCGAAGGCGACGGGGAAGAGCCGATCGCACGTGGCCAACCCGAACAGAACCCCAGCAAGGGCCCATCGTTCCTTTTTCAGGGCGACGATTCCGAGGACAAGCGCGACGACCCACATGAAGCGGAGAACGGACCCACCATTCCACGAATAGTCCGAGACGAAGCTCGCGCCGAAGAACGTCACGAAGACGAGGGCGGTGATGTTTCCGAATCCCACCCGCATCATCAAGAAGCAGACGACGAGGAGGATGAGATCGATCCCCGTCGCGACGAGATACGTCGGCCACGGGCCCGCTCGAATCGGAATCCAATTCGTCAGCGGCTGGCTGAGCACGAGGCTGCTCGGCGGCGCGTTGTAGCCGGCGTCGAAGATCACGGCATTCCAGCGGCGGTCCTCGGCCAGACGGGCGAGCTCGCGCACGTCGTCCTTGAACGAAGCCCACCGTGAGTCGGAGAATCGTGCACGCGCGCCGGCACGGCATTGAGCCATGCTCTCCTCGTCGGTCTTGTCGGTGAGAATGTCGGCAAGATCGCGGACGGGCCCCGTGATGCGCGGCGGATGGTGTTCTTCGGCGGCGATCTCCCGATCGGCCAGTGTCAAACAGTCGTAGAGCGCGAGGTAGCCAATCTCACGGAAGTACTTCGGCCCGAGGTAGTAGTGGACGAACTCATGAAAGTGGAATGGGCGGTTCTGGTGAACCTTCGTCCGAGATGGGCTCGTCGCGTTGAGATCCGCATCGACGTAGATGTCCTGAAATGAACCGTTGCGCGTCCATGACGCGATCGACGCCACGGCACACAGTAATAGGACCACGGCCGCCCATCGGCGCGCCCGCCCGCGCGTCAGAACGATCACCGTCGCCATGATCGATGCGAGGAGGACCACGAGGACTGCCGTCGTCAGCTGTGCTCCCGTCACGCCAGCTCCTCACCAGACAGTCAGCAGGCCCGCACTGAAGAGAACGAACGAATCAACATCGCCAAAGATCGCACGACGTACAGCATCGCACCCGCAAACCCAACGAAGAAGCCCGCGACGATTGCTGCGGCTTCCCCGATCGAATGACTGCCGGTAGTCGCTTTACCGGTAGTCGTCCGGCGCGACCGCGGCGCCGGTGGCCTGGCCGATCACCTTCGCCAGCTCAGCGATCAGCAGACCGCCCTCCTCGGACACGGCGGGCGCATCGGTGGGGCAAGCATTCGCGCTCGGAGATGCCTGGGAGATGTGAGGCGTTCTTCCTGTCGTCCGGGTCGTACAGGTCGATGGCGGAACTGTACGACAGCTCGGACACGAATTGCGGGTGGTGGAGGAATACCAGTTCCTGGACGTAGGGGATGGCGCCGCGTGGGGCTGGCGGTGCCTCGGCGCGCCGCCACAGGTGGTCGTTGCCGCGCAGGAATTCGCTTTAGTGCTTGACCCCGATCAGGTACAGAGTGTCGCGGGCGAGAACCAGCAGGTTGAGTTCGTGCCAGCGACCGCGATTGAAGGCACGTCGATAAACAACTCCACTAGTACGCACGGTCTGTGTCGAGGCTCGTTGGCCCATTACGTTCGACTGCCCAACGCCTGCGATATCGAAGAACATGGAGCGAATGATCGAAGTCATCGCTTATATCGCGTCGGGTCGCGGGAGTCGCTGTTGGTTCGTGCCGAACCCCGTGATCGCCTCCCGAGTCCGCAATGTGCCCACTTAAAATCCGTCCAGTGTCGGTTCGAGTCCGTCATGCATACGAAGGGAACCACCAACGGGCTACGGACCGTTGGGCGAGAAGCTGGACGCTTGATTGGCCTCGGAAAAGGCGAACCCTGCCCGCCAACTGTGCGTCGCCACGAGAACGTCCTTTCGCAATTCGGGTACCCGGCGGCACCGTGGTGTGGACCGACCCGCACGGCCGAACTCATCTGATGCGACCGGGCAACTACGGGCTGTTCCCGTCGCTGTGTCGACCCACCGCACCGGTGATCCTGTCCACCGCTGAAACGGCCGCATCAGCACTGAGCGTGCTCGCAATAGGCAACTGATCGGGTATCTCGGAGATGATTGCGCCGAAGCCTTTTCCCGCCGCCCTTCTGACGGACCGAACTACGTCGATGCGACGGCGAAGAGCTTCCACTCACCGGGCACGCCCCTCAACTCATGGGCGCCGCGGTCCTCGAACTCGAGGCCCGACCCGATAACCAGGTCGCGCAGTGTGCTGGACACGAGCACATCATTCGCTCTGGCCAGAGCGGCTACGCGTGCACCGATGTGAACACCGATGCCGCCGATGTCTTCGCCGCGCACCTCGCACTCACCGGTATGCAATCCGGCGCGCACCTCGATGCCTAACGCCTGCACTGCATCGCGAATGGCCATGGCGCAGCGGATCGCCCGCTGCGGGCCGTCGAACATCGCCAGGAAGCCGTCACCGGACGTGTTCACCTCACGGCCACGGAACCGCGCGAGTTGTGCCCGCACAACGGCGTCGTGGGCGTCAAGCAAGGCATGCCAGTCACGGTCGCCCAACTCCGCCGCCCGGCGCGTCGACTCAACGATGTCGGTGAACAACACCGTCGCCAGCACCCGATCATCGGCCACATCGGCCCGTTCGCCAGTGAGGAATTCCGCGATCTCTTTGAAGGACTCGCGCCATGGTTCGACGAAGTGGTACGTGTTGCGGCCCGGCAGCTCAACATATTTCGCGCCATCGATGCGGTCGGCGACGAACCGGCCGCCTTCCGGTGCGGACAACGGGTCGTCGGTGTATTGGATGACAAGCGTGGGAACGCGGACGCTGGGCAGAATCTCGCGTGCGCTCAATCCTGTGGTCAGCGGCAACATCAACGCCACAGTTCGTGGGCTCGCCGTCAGGCGTTCCTCTCGTGCCCACGCAGCCCGGATCTCCTCATTCCACGGCATGTCCGGATTGACCAGGTGTTGCAACTCGCCGGTGCCCCACGTGGCGACCAACGTGTCGATGGCTTCGCCTTGCGCCGCCGTTCGATCCGGCGGATCCACGTGGCCGTTGAGCACGACCAGCCCAGCGGTGCGCGACGGATGCGTGCCGGCGAACAGCGCCGCTGTGGCGATCGCGCCCGGATACGTGACGAGAAATGCTTCGCGACTCCCGAGGTCGTCGAGCACCGCGGTGATGCTGTCGGCCCATTGCTCCAACGTCGGCAGCGCTTCGGCGGTGACGGGATCGGATGCACCGGTGCCTGGCTGATCGAAGAAGATCAACCGGCCGAGCGATGTCATCGCCTCAACCCACCCCTGAGTCGACGGCAGCTCCGGGAAGAGCTCACAGCATGTGAACCAGTTCGACACGAACACGATGTCGCGCTCACCCGCGGGCGACGCGCGATAGGCGACCCGCAAGTCCCCATTCAGCGCGTACCGCGTCTCCGAGAACACCGGAGAAGTGTTTCAAAGCTCAGCGCCGAGATTTGACGAACCGCACAACGAAATAGATCGCGACTGCCGTACAGGGCAGCGCCAAGAAGAGCGGGCCCATCCAATCCGGCGCGGGCTCATTCATTGCGGGGAAGACGCGCGAGCTTCGTCAGCGAGGCACCCAACACCATGAGTACCGCGATCGCGATGAGTTCCCAATGTTCCCGGATCCATTTGGCGACCCGCGCCGTAGCGCTTCGGATCCTCGAACGGGTTCTGCTCGTTGATTCCAGGTCGAGGTCGTCCTCCATCAGCGGATGAACCCACCCCAGAGGCCTCCTGAGTAGGCTGCCCGGGTGACCGAGCCCCCGATGCAGCCGAACCTGAGTCTGATGACGCAGATATGGCGGTTCGTCGTCACCGGCGGATTCTCGGCCATCGTCGACTTCGGGCTCTACGTCCTGCTCTACCGGTTTGCGGGCATGCAACCCGACCTGGCCAAGGTCATCGGCTGGATCGCAGGCACCACCACCGCATACCTACTCAACCGACGCTGGACCTTCCAGGCGCCGCCCAGCACCGCAAGGATGGCCGCCGTCTGGGGCCTTTACATCACGACCTTCGTCGTGCAGGTCGGCCTCAACCACTTCTTCCTGCGGCTACTCGACTACACACCGACCGCTGTGGTCGTCGCGTTCGTCATCGCCCAGGGCACCGCGACCGTCATCAACTTCGTCGTGCAGCGGGCGGTCATTTTCCGGCTGCGATGAGCCGAAGGCACCGCACGGTACCCTCGTCACGATGTTTCCGACCACCGCACGACGCCTGACCGGCTGGGGTAGAACCGCCCCGTCGGTGGCCGCGGTGCTGTCCACCCCGGACCAGGAGCTGATCGCCAAGGCGGTCGCTCAGGCGGCCGACGGCCGCTCGCGCGGCGTCATCGCGCGGGGATTGGGACGGTCCTACGGCGACAACGCCCAGAACGGCGGCGGCCTTGTCGTCGACATGACCGCGCTGAACAAGATCCACTCGGTCGACCGTGAAAGCCACCTCGTCGACGTCGACGCGGGCGTGAACCTCGACCAGCTCATGCGCGCCGCCCTGCCGCTCGGCCTCTGGGTCCCCGTGCTGCCAGGCACCCGCCAGGTCACCGTCGGTGGGGCCATCGCCTGCGACATCCACGGCAAGAACCACCACAGCGCGGGCAGCTTCGGCAATCACGTGCGGTCGATGGATCTGCTCACCGCCGACGGCGAGATCCGCCACCTCACACCCGACGGCGCCGACTCCGAGGTGTTCTGGGCGACCGTCGGCGGCAACGGGCTGACCGGAATCATCGTCCGCGTCACGATCGAGATGAC
This sequence comes from Mycobacterium sp. ITM-2016-00318, assembly GCF_002968285.2. NCBI lineage: Bacteria > Bacillati > Actinomycetota > Actinomycetes > Mycobacteriales > Mycobacteriaceae > Mycobacterium > Mycobacterium sp. ITM-2016-00318. Next base: position 5,160,961 of record NZ_CP134400.1, read on the forward strand.
GCCGACCGAAACCGCGTACTTCATCGCCGACGGCGACGTCACCTCCGGCCTCGACGAGACGATCGCCTTCCACAGCGACGGCAGCGAGTCGAACTACACCTATTCGAGCGCCTGGTTCGACGCCATCAGCGCTCCGCCGAAGCTGGGCCGCGCGGTGATCTCCCGCGGCTCTCTGGCCACCGTCGAGCAGCTTCCCAAGAAGCTGCAGGCCGATCCACTGAAATTCGATGCGCCGCAATACTTCACCGCACCCGATATCTTCCCCAACGGCCTCGGCAACAAGCTCATCTTCGGTGCGATGACCGAACTCTGGTACCGCACGGGTAAGACCTACCGCGGCAAGGCCCAGAACCTGACGCAGTTCTACCATCCGCTCGACATGGTCGGCGAGTGGAACAGGGCCTATGGCTCAGGCGGATTCGTTCAGTATCAGTTCGTCGTGCCCACCGAGGCTGTCGAGACGTTCAAGAGCATCATGGTCGACATCCAGCGCTCCGGGCACTACTCGTTCCTCAACGTGTTCAAGCTGTTCGGGCCCGGCAATAATGCGCCGCTGAGCTTCCCGATTCCCGGCTGGAACGTGTGCGTCGACTTCCAGATCGGACCTGGCCTCAACGAGTTCCTCAACGAGCTCGACGGTCGCGTCCTCGAATTCGGCGGCCGGCTCTACACCGCAAAAGACTCACGTACCACCGCCGAGACCTTCCACGCCATGTACCCGCGCATCGACGAGTGGATCGCCGTGCGCCGCAAGGTCGATCCCGACGGCATCTTTGCCTCGGACATGGCCCGACGTTTGGAGCTCCTGTAGATGGTGTTCGACGCCACCGGTAATCCGCAGACCATCCTGCTTCTAGGCGGGACGTCCGAGATCGGACTCGCGATCTGCGAGCGCTACCTGCGCAATGCGGCTGCCCGCGTCGTGCTGGCCGATCTGCCCAACCACCCGAAGCGCGACGACGCCATCGCACAGATAAAGGCTGCGGGCGCGAAGTCCGTGGACTGGATCGACTTCGACGGAACCGACACCGACAGCCATCCGAAGGTCATCGACGAGGCTTGGCGCGGAGGCGCCACCCCAAGAGACGTCGATGTCGCAATCGTGGCCTTCGGCCTGCTGGGCGACGCCGAGGAGCTGTGGCAGAACCAGCGCAAGGCCGTGCAGATCGCCGAGATCAATTACACCGCCGCTGTTTCGGTGGGTGTACTGCTCGGCGAGAGGATGAAGGCGCAGGGTTTCGGGCGGATCATCGCGATGAGTTCGGCGGCCGGCGAACGGGTTCGGCGGTCCAACTTCGTTTACGGTTCCACCAAGGCCGGACTCGACGGCTTCTACCTCGGCCTCGGAGAGGCGTTGCGGGAGTTCGGGGTTCGGGTGCTGGTGATCCGGCCCGGTCAGGTGCGCACCACGACGACTGTCGAACACTGGAAGGCCACGGGTACCAAGGAAGCGCCGTTCACTGTGGACAAGGAGTACGTCGCCGAGTTGGCGGTCACGGCATCGGCCAAGGGCAAGGAACTGGTATGGGCGCCGGGTGCGTTCCGGTACGTGATGATGGTCCTGCGACACATTCCGCGACCCATCTTCCGCAAGCTCCCCATCTGAGCACCTGCGGGTCGATGATGCGGGGCGCGCTGGCCGTGCTCGGTCAGATGGCGGTGGCGGTCGTGGTCGCGGTCCTCGTCTCGGCCGTCGCGATGACGGCGATCGCCCAGGTCCAGTGGCCCGCATACAACTCCTCCAACCAGCTGCACGCGCTCACCACCGTCGGCCAGTTCGCTTGTCTGGCAGCAATACTTGCCTCCGGATGGCTCTGGCGGCGGGGCAGACGTCTTGTGGCTCGCGCCGGCGCACTGGTCTTCCTGTCGGCGTTCTCGGTCGTCACGCTCGCCATGCCACTCGGCGCCACCAAGCTCTACCTGTTCGGCATCTCCGTCGATCAGCAGTTCCGCACCGAGTACCTGACCCGGCTCACCGACACCGCCGCGTTGCGCGACATGACCTACTTCGGCCTGCCGCCGTACTACCCGGCGGGCTGGTTCTGGGTCGGCGGGCGGGCAGCGGCACTGACCGGCACACCGGCGTGGGAGATGTTCAAACCGTGGGCGATCACGTCGATCGCCATCGCGATCGTGCTCGCTTTTGCCCTGTGGGCGAGCATGATCCGGTTCGAGTATGCGCTGATCGTCTCCACCGCGACGGCCGCCGCGACCCTGGCCTATTCGCCCGCAGAGCCGTACGCCGCCGTCATCACCGTCCTTCTGCCACCGGTGCTCATCCTGGCGTGGTCGGGATTGCGCGGCCGGACGCGAGCAGGCGGATGGGCGGCGGTCGTCGGCGTCGGCGTCTTCCTCGGCGTCGCCGCGCTGTTCTACACACTGCTGCTCGGCTACACCGCATTCGCCGTGGTCATCATGGCCGTAATGCTCGCCATCGCGCGCCGCAGCGCCGAACCCCTTCTGCGACTGGTCCTCGCCGGGCTGATCACCGGTGCGATTGCGCTGATCGGTTGGCTGCCATACCTATTGGCGGCGGTCAGCGGGAAAGCCGCAGATTCCGGCACCGCGACCCACTATCTGCCGCCCGACGGCGCGCAGCTGTCCTTCCCGATGCTCGAGTTCACGCTGCTCGGCGCGCTCTGCATGCTGGGCACGGTGTGGCTCGTGGTACGGGCCCGCAGTTCGACGCGCGCGGCGGGCCTCGCGTTCGGCGTGGTCGCCGTCTACGCCTGGTCGCTGCTGTCGATGCTCTCCACGCTCGCCGGCTCCACCCTGCTGTCGTTCCGGCTGCAGCCCACCGTGACCGTCCTGCTGACCGCGGCGGGCACCTTCGGGTTCATCGAACTGACCCTCGCCCTGGCGCGCCGGTACAGCCCCGATGCGACACAGCGGATCGTCGTCGCCGCAGGAGCCGTCGGCGCGCTCGGCGCGATGACGTTCGCCCAGGACATCCCCGACGTGCTGCGCTCCGACATCGTCGTCGCGTACACCGATACCGACGGCGACGGCCAGCGCGCCGATCGTCGTCCGCCGGGTGCTGAGAAGTACTACCGCGAGATCGACACCAGGATCTCGGAGGTGACCGGAAGGCCCCGCGCCGAAACCATCGTGTTGACCGCCGACTACAGCTTCCTGTCGTACTACCCGTATTACGGGTTCCAGGGGCTCACGTCGCACTACGCCAACCCGCTCGCCCAATTCGCCGAGCGCGCGGCGGCCATCGAACGCTGGGCCACCATCGAGCGCCCCGACCAGTTCATCGCCGCACTCGACAGCCTGCCGTGGCAGGCGCCGACGGTGTTCCTCATGCGTCGCGGCGGCGCGGGCGATTCGGCCGACACCTACACACTGCGGCTGGCCGAAGACGTCTATCCGAACCAGCCCAATGTGCGTCGCTATCAGGTGCCGCTCGACGCCGCACTGTTCGACGACCGGCGATGGAGCGTCTCCGACATCGGGCCGTTCGTCTTGGCCATCCGCCTACCCGAGGGCGGATGATGGCCGTCGACACGTCGCCCCAGCCGGGCCAATTACCATCAACCCCCGTGGTCGGCGACGGGGCGAAGGGAACCAATCACCGCACCGCGCGGTTGGTCGCCGTCGTCACCGGCCTGCTCGGCGCCGCGCTGGCCGTCGCGACCCCGTTTCTGCCCGTCAAGCAGACGACCGCGCAGCTGAACTGGCCGCAGAACGACGTGCTGCAGAGCGTCAACGCCCCGCTGATCGGCTATGTGGCCACCGACCTCGAGATCAGCGTGCCGTGTTCGGTGGCCGCCGGCCTCGCCGGGCCGGAGAACGCAGGCAGGACCGTCCTGCTGTCCACCGTGCCGAAGCAGTCCCGAAAGGCCGTCGACCGCGGCCTGCTCATCGAACGGGTCAACAACGACCTGCTCGTCATCGTCCGCAACACCCCGGTCGTCAGCGCTCCGCTGCAGCAGGTCCTCAGCCCCGCATGCCAGAAGCTGACGTTCACCGCGCACGCCGACAAGGTCACCGGCGAGTTCGTCGGCCTTGTTCAGGGACCCTCGAACAATCCAGCCGACGATCCGGGCGGTCCCCTCCGCGGTGAGCGCAGCGGCTACGACTTCCGGCCCCAGATCGTCGGCGTATTCACCGATCTGGCCGGGCCCGCACCTCCAGGTCTGACGTTCTCGGCGACCGTGGATTCCCGCTACAGCACGTCCCCGACGCTGCTGAAGCTCATCGTGATGATCGTCGGTGTCGCGATGACGGTCGTCGCACTCGGTGCGCTGCACGTCCTCGACACCGCCGACGGCATGCGACACCGGCGATTCCTCCCACCGCGATGGTGGACGGTCCGGCCGTTGGACGCTCTGGTGATAGCGGTGCTGGTGTGGTGGCACTTCGTCGGCGCCAACACCGCCGACGACGGCTACATCCTGACCATGGCGCGGGTCTCCGAACACGCCGGTTACATGGCCAACTACTACCGGTGGTTCGGCACGCCGGAAGCGCCGTTCGGCTGGTACTACGACCTGCTCGCGCTGTGGGCGCAGGTCAGCACTCACAGCGCATGGGTGCGGCTGCCGACGCTGGTGATGGCGATCGTCTGCTGGTGGGTGATCAGCCGCGAGGTGATCCCGCGGCTCGGTCACGCCGTGAAGACCAACCCGGCGGCGAAATGGACGGCCGCGGGCATGTTCCTGGCGTTCTGGCTGCCGCTGAACAACGGTCTACGACCCGAGCCGATCATCGCGCTGGGCATCCTGCTGACCTGGTGCTCGGTCGAGCGGGGCGTGGCCACCAGCCGAGTGCTCCCGGTGGCGATCGCGATCATCATCGGCGCGCTGACACTGTTCTCCGGCCCGACCGGAATCGCGGCCGTCGGCGCGCTGCTCGTCGCCGTCGGGCCGCTGAAAACCATTGTCGCCAGCCATACTTCGCGATTCGGCTACCTCGCGTTGCTCGCACCTGTGCTGGCCGCGTGCACGGTCACCATCATCCTGATCTTCCGAGATCAGACCTTCGCCGCTGAAATACAGGCCAGCACGTTCAAGTCGGCCGTCGGACCGAGCTTGAGCTGGTTCGACGAACACGTGCGCTACGAGCGACTGTTCATGGCGACCCCCGACGGGTCGGTCGCGCGCCGGTTCGGTGTCCTCACCGTGCTACTCGCTCTGGCGGTTTCGGTGGCGATGACTCTGCGCAAGGGCAGAATTCCCGGCACCGCTGTGGGGCCCAGCAGGCGCATCATCGGCATCACGATCATCTCCTTCCTCGCGATGATGTTCACGCCGACCAAGTGGACGCATCACTTCGGGGTTTTCGCGGGCCTTGCCGGATCGCTCGGTGCGCTCGCCGCCGTCGCGGTCACCGCCGCGGCGATGAAGTCCCGGCGCAACCGCACCATGTTCGCCGCGGCCGTGCTGTTCGTGATGGCGTTGTCGTTCGCCAGCGTCAACGGCTGGTGGTATGTCTCCAACTTCGGTGTGCCGTGGTCGAATCAGTTCCCCGAGTGGCACTTCGGCTTCACCACCATGCTGCTCGGTCTTGCCGTCGTCGCGCTTCTGCTGGCCGCCTGGTTCCACTTCTACGGTCACGATCGATCACCGCCCGATAAGAGCGGTCGCCGGTTGGCGCGAATCCTACAGTCGCCGTTGGCGATTGCCGCATGGCTGCTGGTCGTGTTCGAGGTGCTGTCACTCACGCTCGGCGTGATCGATCTGTGGCCTGCATGGTCGAACGGCCGATCCAATCTCGGTGCCATCGCAGGGAATCGCTGCGCGCTCGCCGACTACGTGATGGTCGAGCGGGATCCCAACGCAGGCATGTTGACGCCGGCGGACGGTGCGCCTGCCGACGCCCTCGCGGGCTCCACCACGGAGGGATTCGGGCCCAACAACATCCCGACCAACCTGTCGGCGGACGAAGTCATCGGAGGTGGACCGGGGACGTCGAGCAACTTCGCCGACTCGGCAGAGGGCGACGACGACGAGACCAGCCAGAGCGGCACAGAAGGCGGCACAACGGCCGGCGTCGGCATCAACGGTTCCCGCGCGCGGCTGCCGTTCACCCTCGACCCGGCCCACACCCCCGTCATGGGCAGCTGGCGCAGCGGCACGCAGCAACCGGCGGTGCTCCGATCCGCGTGGTACCGGCTTCCCGCCGACTGGGCCGAGCGCGATCGGTCCTCGTCCATCCTCGTCGTCGCCGCGGCTGGACGCTTCGATGCAGGCGACATCGTCATGCAATGGGCGGATGACGACGGCGAGCCGAACGGCAGCGTCGGGTTCGCCGACGTCGGCGCCCCGCCCGCGTGGCGCAATCTGAGGGCCCCGCTGTCCGCCATTCCTCCCGATGCCACCCGGGTGCGGCTGGTCGCCACCGATGACGATCTCTCGCCGCAGCACTGGATCGCGGTCACCCCGCCGCGGATCCCGCAGCTGCGCACGCTGCAGGACGTCGTCGGCTCGCAGGACCCCGTGCTGCTGGACTGGCTGGTCGGCATGGCCTTGCCGTGCCAGCGCCCCTACGACCACCGCAACGGTGTCATCGAAGTGCCGAAGTGGCGCATCACGCCGGACCGGTTCGGTGCCGAGGCGAACTCGCCGGTGATGGACAACGTGGGTGGCGGCCCGCTCGGCATCAGCGAGTTGCTGCTGCGCGCGACGACGTTGCCGTCGTATCTGAAGGACGACTGGTTCCGCGACTGGGGCGAGCTGCAGCAGTTCACGCCGTACTACCGCGACGCAGAGCCGGCGCGGCTTGATCTCGGTTCGGCCACGCGAAGCGGGCTCTGGAGCCCGGCGCCGCTGCGTTATTAGCGACGTCGCCTAACATCGACCCTCGTGCCACGCGACGAGACCGAGCGGACCCGAGGCTCCGCCATCGCCCGGCTCGTCGCCGTCGTCGCGGGCATCGCAGGAATACTGCTGTGTGCACTGGTCCCGCTGCTGCCGGTGAAGCAGACCACCGCCACCATCAACTGGCCGCAGCAGGCATCGGGCATGGTCACCGATATCACCGCCCCGCTGGTGTCCGGCGCTCCGCAGGCCCTCGACATCTCGATCCCCTGCCAGGCCATCGCCACGCTGCCTGCCCAAGGCGGTGTCGTGCTGTCCACGGTGCCGCGTGAGGCGACCGAGGCGACCAAGGGCGCGCTGTTCGTCCGCGCCAACGCCGACACGGTGTTCGTTGCGTTCCGGGATTCGGTGGCGGCGGCCGCCCCCAGGCCCGCGGTGGCCGCGGGCAACTGCAGCGTGCTGCACATCTGGGCCACCACCGGGCAGGTCGGCGCCGACTTCGTCGGGATCACCGGTTCCGCAGGGACGCTGGCCCCGGAGAAGAAACCTCAGGTCGTCGGGATCTTCACCGACCTCAGGGCGGCGGCATCGAGCCCGGGCCTGTCCGCGCGCATCGACGTCGACACCCGTTTCATCACCACACCGACGGCGCTGAAGCTGGCCGCCATGGTGCTCGGCGTCGTGCTGGTGCTCGCCTCGATCGCGGCCCTCGCGGTTCTCGACAGGGCATCGGGCAGAGCCGTGCCCCGCGCCTGGCGGCGCTTCCTTCGCGCCGGGCCCGTCACGTGGCTCACCGACGCCGGGGTGGTGGGCACCCTGCTGCTGTGGCACCTCATCGGTGCGATCAGCTCCGACGACGGTTACAACCTGGCCATCGCGCGGGTGTCGGCGGACGCCGGCTACACGGCCAACTACTACCGGTTCTTCGGCGCGAGCGAGGCGCCGTTCGACTGGTACCAGAGCGTGCTCGCCCAACTGGCGTCGATAAGCACCGCCGGGGTCTGGATGCGGCTGCCCGCCACCGCCGCGGCGATCGGCACCTGGTTGATCATCAGCCGGTGCATGCTGCCCCGACTGGGCAGGCGGGTCGCCCTCAACCGGGTCGCGGTGCTCACCGCGGGCGCGGTGTTCCTCGCCGCGTGGCTGCCGTTCAACAACGGCCTGCGACCGGAACCGATCATCGCCTTCGGCACCGTCGCCGCGTGGGTGCTGGTGGAGAACGCCATTGGCACCCGCAGGCTGTGGCCGGCGGCGGCGGCGATCGTCATCGCGGTGTTCAGCGTCACCACCGCCCCGCAGGGTCTCATCGCGCTTGCCCCGATTCTGGTCGGCGCCAGGGCCATCGCCCGCCACATCCGATTCCGCCGCCCGATCGACGGATTGGTCGTTCCTCTTGCGCCGCTGCTTGCCGCCATGTCGCTGATCTTCGTCATCGTCTTCCGGGATCAGACGCTGGCCACCGTCGCCGAGGCCGCGCGCATCAAGTACGTCGTCGGTCCCACGATCGCCTGGTACCAGGAATTCCTGCGCTACTACTTCCTCACCGTCGAGGACAGCACCGACTCGTCGCTCACCCGCCGGTTCGCCGTGCTCGTGATGCTGCTGTGCCTCTTCGGAATGATCACGGTGCTGCTGCGCCGCGGACACGCACCCGGCGTCGCGTCGGGTCCGGTGTGGCGTTTGATCGGCAGCACCGCGGTCGGGCTGCTGCTGCTCACCTTCACCCCGACCAAGTGGGCCGTGCAGTTCGGCGCCTTCGCCGGGCTGGCGGGCGCACTCGGCGCGGTGACCGCATTCGTGTTCGCGCGCGTTGGCCTGCAGACCCGACGCAACCTCGTGGTGTACGTGACCGCGTTGTTGTTCATATTGGCTTGGGCCACATCGGGTATCAACGCCTGGTTCTACGTCGGCAACTACGGTGTGCCGTGGTTCGACAAGCAACCCGTGATCGCGGGCGTGCCTGTCACGTTCATCTTCCTGGCGCTCGCGATACTGACCGGCCTTCTGGCGGGCTGGCTGCACTTCCGGATGGACTACGCCGGGCACACCGAGGTCGCCGACACCGGTCGGAACCGCGCGCTCGCGTCGACCCCGCTACTCGTGGTGGCGGTGATCATGGTCGTGCTCGAGGTGGGCTCGATGGCCAAGGGCGCCGCCGGGCGCTATCCCGTCTACACCACCGCCAAGGCCAACGTCTCGGCGCTGACCTCCGGCCTGAGCAGCGCCAGCTGCGCGATGGCCGATGACGTACTGGTGGAAACCGACACGAATGCCGGCATGCTGCAACCAGTTCCGGGCCAGCGCTTCGGCAAGTACGGCCCGCTGGGCGGCGAGAACCCCGTCGGGTTCAACCCGAACGGCGTCAGCGACACCCTCGAACCCTCCGAGCCCGTCGTCGCCAACCCGGGAACCGTCAACTCCGACGGCTCGCCGAACAAGCCGAACGCCGGCGTGGGCTACGCCGCGGGCGCCAGCGGCGGCTACGGACCCGAAGGCGTCAACGGGTCGCGGGTCTTCCTGCCGTTCGGCCTCGACCCGAAGCGCACGCCGGTGATGGGCAGCTACGACGAGAACACCGTCGCGGCCAAGGCGACCTCCTCGTGGTACCAACTGCCGCCGCGCACGCCGGACCGCCCGCTGGTGACAGTCGCTGCGGCAGGAGCGATCTGGTACTACGAGGAAGACGGCTCCTTCAACTACGGTCAGTCACTCAAGCTGCAGTGGGGCGTGCACCGGCCGGACGGCTCCTACCAGGCTCTCGGGCAGGTTCAGCCGATCGATATCTTCATGCAGAAGGCGTGGCGCAACCTGCGTTTCCCGCTTGCGTGGGCGCCGCAGGAGGCCAACGTGGTTCGCCTTGTCGCCGACGACCCGAACCTGTCCACCGACCAGTGGTTCGCGTTCACGCCGCCGCGTGTGCCGGTCCTCGAGACGGCCCAGCAACTGCTCGGCTCCGACGCCCCTGTGCTGATGGACATCGCCACCGCGGCGAACTTCCCGTGCCAGCGGCCGTTCTCCGAACACCTTGGCGTGGCTCAAGTTCCGGAGTATCGAATTCTTCCGAACCTCAAGCAGACAGTGGTGTCGTCGAACCAGTGGCAATCCTCCGAGGACGGCGGCCCGCTGCTGCTCACCAAGGCGCTGCTGCGGTCCGACAGCGTGCCGTCCTATCTGCGCGACGACTGGTACCGCGACTGGGGTGCGATCGAGCGCTACTTCCGGTTGGTGCCCGAAGCCGAGGCTCCCGACGCCGCCATCGATCAGGGTTCGGTGACGGTGCGCGGCTGGACGCGTAGCGGCCCGATCAGGGCGCTGCCATGAGCGATATCAGGGCCACCCGTTGGGTGGCGACGATCGCGGGCCTGATCGGCTTCGTGCTGTCTGTGGCCACCCCGCTGCTACCGGTCGTGCAGACCACCGCGACGCTGAACTGGCCGCAGAACGGCCAGCTGAACGACGTTACGGCGCCGCTGATCACGCAGGTGCCGGTGACGATGACGGTGACGGTGCCGTGCGACGTGGTCCGCTCGCTGCCACCCAACGGTGGCACGGTGCTTTCGACGGCACCCAAGGGCGGCAAGCAGGCAGCCCTCGCCGCGCTGTTCGTCAACGTCAACGCGCAGCGCGTCGACATCACCGACCGCAACGTCGTCGTCGCGAGCGTGCCGCGCTCGCGCGTCGTTGCCCCGAATTGTCAGCGGATCGAGATCACCTCGACCGATGCAGGCACGTTCGCCACCTTCGTCGGGCTCACCGACCCGACCACCGGAAAGGAGCAGCGCACCGGCTTCAGCGATCCCAATCTGCGCCCGCAGATCGTCGGCATCTTCACCGATCTCGTCGGCCCCGCACCGCCCGGCCTTTCGGTGTCGGCCGCCCTGGACACCCGGTTCTCCACCAAGCCAACGGCTTTGAAGCTGGCCGCCATGCTCGGTGGAATCGCTGCCACGATCATCGCGCTGCTCGCCCTGTGGCGCCTCGACCGCCTCGACGGCAGGCGGATGCACAGCCTGATCCCGGCCCGCTGGCGCACCTTCAGCGCCGCCGACGTCGTCGTGGTGGGCACGTTCCTGCTGTGGCACGTCGCAGGTGCCAACTCGTCTGACGACGGATACATCCTCGGCATGGCGCGCGTGGCCGACCATGCCGGCTACATGTCGAACTACTTCAGATGGTTCGGCAGCCCCGAGGACCCGTTCGGCTGGTACTACAACCTGCTGGCGCTGATGACCCATGTCAGCGACGCGAGCATTTGGATGCGCCTGCCGGATCTGATAGCCGCACTGGTGTGTTGGCTGCTCCTGTCGCGAGAGGTGCTGCCGCGGTTGGGGCCTGCGGTCGCCGCGTCGAAGCCCGCGCTCTGGGCGGCGGGCCTGGTCCTGCTCGCGGCGTGGATGCCGTTCAACAACGGTCTTCGTCCCGAGGGGCAGATCGCCGTGGGCGCGCTGATCACCTATGTACTGATCGAGCGGGCCATCAGCTCGGGGCGGATGACACCCGCTGCGCTTGCCGTGATCGCCGCGGCGTTCACCCTCGGGATCCAGCCGACCGGGCTGATCGCGGTGGCCGCACTGCTGGCGGGCGGACGCCCGCTGCTGCGCATCCTGGTGCGCAGGCACCACATCGTCGGGACCTGGCCGCTGATCGCGCCGCTGCTCGCCGCGGGCACCGTGGTGCTGACCGTGGTGTTCGCCGACCAGACGCTGGCGACGGTGTTGGAGGCGACGAGGATTCGCACCGATATCGGTCCGAGCCAGGCGTGGTACACCGAGAACCTGCGCTATTACTACCTGTTCCTGCCGACGGTGGACGGCTCGCTGTCGCGGCGGTTCGGTTTCATGGTGGCGGTGCTGAGCCTGTTCATCTCGATGTTCGTGCTGTTGCGGCGCAAGCGGGTTGCAGGCGTTGCGCGCGGTCCGGCCTGGCGCCTGATCGGCATCATCTTCGGCACGATGTTCTTCCTGATGTTCACCCCGACCAAGTGGGTGCATCACTTCGGCCTGTTCGCCGCGGTCGGGGCGGCGATGGCGGCGCTCGCCACCGTACTGGTGTCGCCTGCGGTGCTCCGCTGGTCACGCAACCGGATGACCGTGGTGACAGCGGTGCTGTTCGTGATGGCGCTGTGCTTCTCGTCGACCAACGGCTGGTGGTACGTCTCGAGCTTCGGGGTGCCGTTCAACAACGCGATGCCGAAGATCGCCGGAATCACCATCAGCACAATTTTCTTCGTGCTGTTCGCAATCGCCGCGATCTACACCGTGTGGCTGCACTTCGCGCCGCGCGAGCGCGGCGGCGGCCGATTCGCCCGCGCGCTCACCGCTGCGCCGATTCCGCTTGCCGCGGGCTTCATGGTGATGGTGTTCGTCGCCTCGATGCTCGTCGGCGTCGTGCGCCAGTACCCCACATACTCGAATGGATGGGCCAACCTGCGCGCATTCACCGGCGGCTGCGGCCTGGCCGACGACGTGCTCGTCGAACCCGACACCAACGACGGATTCATGGCGCCGCTGCCTGGTGACTACGGTCCGCTCGGACCGCTCGGCGGCGAGAAGCCAGTCGGGTTCTCCCCTGGTGGCGTGCCCGATCGCATTGTCGCCGAAGCGATCCGGCTGACGCTGCCGATGCCGGGCACCGACTACGACTGGGACACGTCCGCCAAGCGAAAGACCGAGGGCGTCAACGGCTCGAAGGTTCCGCTGCCCTACGGCCTCGACCCGGCCAGGGTACCGATCGCGGGCACCTACGCCGAGGGCGCGCTGCAGCAGCAGAGCAAGCTAGCGTCGGCGTGGTACCAGCTGCCCGCGCCTGACGACGCGCATCCGCTCGTGGTCGTCACCGCGGCGGGCACCATCGCGGGTAACAGCGTGCTCAACGGGCACACCGACGGGCAGACCGTCGAACTGGAATACGCGATGCCGGGTCCCGACGGTGCTCCGGTGCCCGGTGGCCGGCTGGTACCCGACGACATCGCCATTGCGCCGTCGTGGCGCAACCTGCGCTTCGCGCGCTCTCAGATTCCCGCCGATGCGGTCGCGGTTCGTGTTGTGGCCGAGGATCTCTCGCTGACACCCGGGGACTGGATCGCCGTTACCCCGCCGCGGGTGCCCGAACTGCGGTCGCTGCAGGAGTACGTCGGATCGCAGCAGCCGGTGCTGATGGACTGGGCGGTCGGGCTGGCGTTCCCGTGCCAGCAGCCGATGCTGCACGCCAACGGCGTCACCGAGGTGCCGAAGTTCCGCATCACGCCGGACTACACCGCCAAGAAGCAGGACACCGACACCTGGCAGGACGGCCGCAACGGCGGGCTGCTCGGTATCTCCGATCTGCTGTTGCGCGCCCATGTGATGGCCACCTACCTGTCGCGGGACTGGGGCCGCGACTGGGGGTCACTGCGCAAGTTCGAAACGATAGTGGAGGCCGAGCCGGCGCAGCTCGACTTGGGCACGGCGACGCGCAGCGGGCTGTGGAAGCCCAACAGGATTCGGGTCGGCGCGTGAGCCCGTAGGGTGCTCAGGTGTGGTCGACCGCATCGAGTTGGGCGCCGCGACGCTAATCCGCGTCGTCGAATGGCAGGTCGGTCACCTGCCGCTGGCCCTCTTCCCGCAGACACCCCCCGAGGCATGGCGTGATCTCGCTGCGCAGTTCTCGCCGACGTTCTGGACCGACGAGGCCTGGCGGATCGCACTGCAGACCTGGGTCGTGGAGGTCGACGGGCTGACCGTGCTGGTCGACACCGGTGCGGGCAACGGCCGCGACCGCGCCGCGATGGCGCCGCTGGACCATCTCGACACCGACTACCTCGAAGCGTTGCAGCGGGCCGGCGTGGAAGCAGACGCCGTCGACGTCGTCGTCAACACGCATCTGCATTCCGATCACGTCGGGTGGAATACCAAGCGCGACAACGACTCCTGGGTGCCGACTTTTCCCAACGCGCGCTACCTCGTTCCGGAGGCCGACTACCGCCACTTCCATCCCGAGAACGCGAGCGGCAGGCCGCAGGCACGGACCGAGGACGAGCAGGGCCGCCGGGAGCAGAGCCTGGTCGTGTGGGCTGACAGCATTGCGCCGGTCGACGACGCGGGGCAGATCGAGCTGTGGTCCCAGGACCATCGGATCAGCGAATCGCTTCGGTTGCGGCCCGCCCCGGGGCACAGTCCCGGTTCGTCGGTGCTGTGGCTCGATGCGGGAAGGCCCGCCGTGTTCGTCGGCGACTTGACCCACAGCCCGGTGCAGTTGCACCGGCCCGACGATCCGTGCGCCTTCGACGAGGACCCTGTGGCCGCCGCGGTCACCCGCAAGCGGGTGCTGACGGATGCCTCGCGGCGGCGCGCGCCGGTGATTCCAGCGCACTATCCGGGGCACGGCGGCGCAACCGTGGTGGCGCGTGGCGACGCGTTCATGATCGACGACTGGCTGGAAATAAGCGCCCTGTAGATTTTCTTGACTTATTCCAGAAAAGGTACAAGACTTTCGAACGTGCCTACGGCGGAGGACTTCCAGCAGATGCTGCGGGGCGCCACCCTACGTGTGACCCGACCCCGCGTCGCGGTACTCACCGCGGTGCACGCCCATCCGCACGCCGATACCGACTCCATCATTCGCGCCGTTCGTGCCGATCTGCCCGACGTCTCGCATCAGGCGGTCTACGACTCGCTCAGCACGCTGGCGACGGCGGGCCTGCTGCGAAAGATTCAGCCGTCCGGTTCGGTGGCCCGGTACGAGTCACGGGTCGGCGATAACCACCATCACGTCGTCTGCCGGTCCTGTGGCGTCATCGCCGATGTGGACTGCGCCGTCGGGGAGGCACCATGCCTGACCGCGTCCGACGACGACGGCTCCCTTGCCGGCTTCTCCATCGACGAGGCCGAGGTCATCTACTGGGGCCTGTGCCCCGACTGTGCGCCCGCGCACACCTTGCGATCACAACCGTGATCACAGCCCGTAACACCCACCACTCCCGGAAGGAATGCTGTGTCATCTGATACATCTGACGCTCGCCCGCCGCACGACGACTCCAGGACGGCTAGTGACAGCGAGAGCGAGAACCCGGTCATCGATTCGCCGAAGCCGAAATCGCATGCTCCGCTGACCAACAGGGATTGGTGGCCGGAGCAGGTCGACGTGTCGGTGCTGCACAAACAGAACGAGAAGGGCAATCCGCTCGGTGCGGACTTCAGCTACGCCGAGGAGTTCGCCAAACTCGACGTCGAAGCGTTCAAACGCGACGTCATCGACCTGATCAACACGTCGCAGGACTGGTGGCCCGCCGACTACGGCAGCTACGCAGGCCTGTTCATCCGGATGAGCTGGCACGCCGCAGGCACCTACCGGATCTTCGACGGGCGCGGCGGCGCCGGGCAGGGCGCGCAGCGCTTCGCCCCGCTCAACAGCTGGCCCGACAACGCGAACCTGGACAAGGCGCGCCGGCTGCTGTGGCCGATCAAGCAGAAGTACGGCAACAAGATCTCCTGGGCCGACCTCATCGCTTACGCAGGCAACGCCGCGCTGGAGTCGGCCGGCTTCAAGACGTTCGGCTTCGCCTTCGGCCGCGAAGACATCTGGGAGCCCGAGGAGATGCTGTGGGGCCAGGAGGACAGCTGGCTGGGCACCGACGCACGCTACGGCGGCACGAACGACAGCGACCGCAAGCTGGCCGAGCCGTTCGGCGCCACCACCATGGGCCTGATCTACGTGAATCCCGAAGGGCCCGAGGGTAAACCGGATCCGCTGGCTGCGGCACACGACATCCGCGAGACCTTCGGCCGGATGGCGATGAACGATGAGGAGACCGCTGCACTGATCGTCGGCGGCCACACCCTCGGCAAGACCCACGGCGCGGGCCCGGACGAAGGCATGGGACCCGAGCCAGAGGGCGCCCCGATCGAGCAGCAGGGTCTGGGCTGGAAGTGCCCGTTCGGCTCCGGCAAGGCAGGCGACACGATCACCAGCGGCCTCGAGGTCGTGTGGACGAACACGCCGACCAAGTGGAGCAACGCCTACCTCGAGATCCTCTACGGCCACGAATGGGAGCTCACCAAGAGCCCGGCCGGCGCATGGCAGTTCGAGGCCAAGGATGCCGAGGCGACCATCCCGGATCCGTTCGGCGGACCCAACCGCAAGCCGACGATGCTGGTCACCGACATCTCGATGCGGGTCGACCCCATCTACGGCGAGATCACCCGGCGGTGGCTCGAGCACCCCGAGGAGCTCAACGAGGCGTTCGCCAAGGCGTGGTACAAGCTGATGCACCGCGACATGGGCCCGATCGAGCGTTACCTGGGGCCCTGGGTGGCCGAGCCGCAGCTGTGGCAGGACCCGGTGCCTGCGGTCGAGGGTCAGCTGATCGACGATGCCGACATCGCCTCGCTGAAGGGCAAGCTGCTCGATTCCGGTCTGTCCTTGCAGCAGCTGGTGAAGACGGCGTGGTCGGCGGCGGCGAGCTTCCGCGGCACCGACAAGCGCGGTGGCGCCAACGGTGCCCGGATTCGCCTCGAACCGCAGAAGAACTGGGAGGCGAACGAGCCTGCCGAGCTGGCTCAGGTGCTGCCGGTGCTCGAGTCGATCCAGCGGGACTTCAACAGCGCGGGCGGTAAGAAGGTCTCGCTGGCCGACCTGATCGTGCTTGGCGGTTCGGCGGCGGTCGAGAAGGCGGCGCGCGACGCCGGCTTCGAGATCGACGTGTACTTCGCGCCGGGTCGCACCGACGCGTCGCAGGAGCAGACCGACGCCGAGTCGTTCGCGGTGCTCGAACCGCGGGCCGACGGGTTCCGCAACTTCGTGCGTCCCGGCGAGAAGGCGCCCCTGGAACAGCTGCTCGTCGAGAAGGCGTACATGCTGAACCTGACGGCTCCGGAGTTGGCGGTGCTGATCGGCGGCCTGCGTGCGCTGAACGTGAACCACGGCGGCAGCAAGCACGGCGTGTTCACCGACAAGCCCGGCGTTCTGTCCAACGACTTCTTCGCCAACCTGCTCGACATGAGCACGGAGTGGAAGCCGTCGAAGTCGACGGAGAACGTCTACGAGGGTACCGACCGTTCCTCGGGGGCGGTCAAGTGGACCGCCACGGCGAATGACCTTGTGTTCGGGTCTAATTCGGTGCTGCGCGGCATCGTCGAGGTGTACGCGCAGGACGACAGCAAGGGCAAGTTCGTCGAGGACTTCGTCGCCGCCTGGGTAAAGGTCGTGAACAACGACCGCTTCGACCTGGAGAAGTAACTCCTCGCCTGATGCGACACCCCGCGGGCCTTACGGGCTCGCGGGGTGTTGTGTTTGCGCGAACCCGTGGCTAGATCGGCGTCAGGCCGTGCTTGCGCTGTACGCGACCGTGTTTCTGCTTGTCCCGCAACAGATGTAACGACTTACGCAGCAGCAGGCGGGTCTCGTGCGGCTGGATCACCGAATCGATGAATCCCCGCTCGGCGGCGATCCACGGCGTCGCCATGTTGAGGTTGTACCCCTCGATGAAGTCCGCCCGGATCTTCTGCACCTCCGGCGCCGTCGGATCCGGGAACCGCTTCACCAGCAACTGCGCGGCACCCTCGGCTCCGATCACCGCGATGCGCGCCGTCGGCCATGCGAAGTTCAGGTCCGCCGACAGTTGCTTGGAGCCCATCACCGCGTACGCGCCGCCGTAGGACTTGCGGATCGTGATCGTGATCTTCGGGATGTCGGCCTCGACGACGGCGTTCAGGAAGCGACCACCGCGCTTGATGATGCCGCCCTTCTCCTGCTCGACACCGGGCAGGAAGCCCGGGGTATCGACGACGAAAATCAGTGGCGTGTTGTAGGAGTCGCAGAACCTGATGAAGCGCGCCGCCTTGTCGGAGGCTTCGTTGTCGATCGCACCCGACATGAACATCGGCTGGTTCGCGATCACGCCGACCGGCCTGCCGTCGACCCGCGCGAACGCCGTGATGATCGCCTGGCCCTGCTGCGCGGCCACGTCGAACACATCGCCGTCGTCGAAGATCCGCAGCAGGATCTCGTGCATGTCGTAGGCCGTGTTGTCGGCGTCGGGCACGATCGAGTCCAGCTCGAGGTCGTGCGGCGTGATCTCCGGCTCCAGCCCCGGGTTGACGATCGGCGGGTCGTCGAACGTGTTGGCAGGCAGGAAGCTCAGGTAGTCGCGGACGTATTGGAACGCCGACTTCTCGTCGTCCACGACCTGATGGATGTTGCCGTAACGGGCCTGCGCGTCCGCGCCCCCGAGCTCGTCGAGCGACACATCCTCGCCGGTGACGTCCTTGATCACGTCCGGTCCGGTGACGAACATGTAGCCCTGATCGCGCACCGCGACCACCAGATCGGTCTGGATCGGCGAATACACCGCTCCCCCAGCGCATTTGCCGAGGATGATGGAGATCTCCGGCACGAAGCCGCGCAACAACTCGTGCCTACGGCCGAGTTCGGCGTACCACGCCAACGAGGTCACCGCATCCTGGATGCGCGCGCCGCCGGAGTCGTTGATCCCGATGATCGGGCAGCCCACCATGGCGACCCACTCCATCAGCTTGGCGACCTTGCGCCCGAACATCTCACCGACCGTGCCCTGGAACACCGTCTGATCGTGGCTGAACACCGCGACGGGACGACCGTTGATGCGGCCGTGTCCGGTGACGACACCGTCGCCGTACAGCGCGTTCGGGTCGCCGGGTGTCTTGCACAGCGCCCCGATCTCGAGGAACGTGCCCGGGTCGAGCAACGCATGGATGCGAGAGCGGGCGCTGGGAATACCCTTCTTCTCCCGCTTGGCGACGGCCTTCTCACCACCGGGTTCCTTTGCCAGCTCGAGCTTTTCGTGCAGTTCGCTGAGCAACTCCGCAGTGGTTTTCGTGGTCACTTCGCCTGCTTCTCCTGATCTTTCCGGCTGGCCTGGATGCGGTTGATCGCCTCGCTCATGTGCGCGCCGACCTTCGCGATGTACGGCTCGTCGATCGCCTGGATGTGCTCGCCCCCGATCGGCACGACCTCGAGATCGCTCACGAACTCGCCCCAGCCGCCGTCCGGCTTGCGGGTGGCGTAGCGCGGCTCGAAGAAGATCGCGTCGTCGTGGTAGCGGTCGGCCATGTAAAGCGTGACGTGCCCGTCGTAGGGCTTGATCTCCGCGGTCTCGAGCAGCCGGTTGTCCAGATACGACGTGCGCTGGTGTTCGATCACCCCGCCGGGGATCTCGACACCACTGGCCTTGACGGCCTCAAGCACGAACTGCACCTGGCCGTCGTCGTCGAGCTCCTCGAGCTGCTCGTAGGGGATCGCGGGCACCTGGACGTTGAAGGTGCGTTCGGCAAACCGCGCGTAACGGTCCCAGCGAGCCCTGGTCTCCTCCTTGGTCTGCGGCACCTCTTCACCGGCGCGCACCGTGTCGATCAGCCCGACGAAGCGCACATCCGCGCCCGCCTGCTTGAGCCCGATCGCGCATGCGTAGGCCATCGCGCCGCCCAGCGACCAGCCCGCGAGGATGAACGGGCCGTCGTGCATCTCCAGCAGCTTGGGCACGTACTCGGCGGCGCGCTCCTCGACGGAGCCCTCGACCCGCTCGATGCCGTACACCGGGGTGTCCGCAGGCAGTCGGTTCAGCAGCGGCTCGTAGACCACCGTCGAACCACCGGCCGGATGGAACACGAAGACCGGCACGGCCTTCGACCCTTGCTTCGGCGCACGCAGCGTCCGAACGAACCCGTCCAGCTCGCCCGCCTCGAGGTGCTCGCGGACGATGGTCGCCAGCGCCTCGATGGTCGGCGAGTTCTTCACGTCGTCGGCGGTGATGGTGCCCTCGGCACGCTCGGTCAGCCGCGCCGCGATCTTCTCGGCGGTCTCGTCGTCCACCGTGGGCAGCGCGTTGAAGATGCCGCCGGGTGACTTGCCGGTGACGATCGCCCACGTCGCGAACGTGACCCGCTCGGCGGCTTCGCGGGGCGGCACGTCGGCGCCGAGCGCCTCGGTGACGGCCTCCTGCGTCAGCACCTGCGCAGCCAGCCCGGCCGCACTTGGCTTGTCGCCGTTCGCGCCCGGGCCCGACGGGTCGGTCGGCGGCGGCGGAATCGGCACATCGGAAACCGGTGCATCAGACTGTGTTTCGGGCTCCGCCTGCGGATCGGCCACCGGCGTCGTCGCGGTGGTCAGATTCGCGCCGCTCAACACCGCCGCCTGCTCGGCGGCGATCTCCTCCGGCGTCTGCGTCTTCTGGTGCTCGGCCAGGTCCTCGACCTCGTCGCGGTGCTCGATCGCGTACTGGATGAGGCTCTCGACGTTGTAGAGGTTGGCGTCGCGCACCGCGGTCAGCTGGATCGGCGGCAGGTCGAAGTCGTACTCGACGCGGTTCTTGATCCGCACCGCCATCAACGAGTCCAGGCCGAGTTCGATCAGCGGCACCTCCCACGGGAGATCCTCGGGCTCGTAACCCATCGCACCGCCGACGATCGCGCCGAGCCGGTCATGGATGGTCTCACCGCTGTCCGGCGACCACTTCTCGAAACCGGCGCCCAGATTGGCGCCGCGGGTGAGGTGATCGCTGAGGATCTCCGCGTCGTCCTCTTCTTCCTGATGCGAGACCTCGGCCGGCGCCGCGGCGACCGCGACCCCTGTGGCCACGGCGGCAGGCAGCGCGCCGGCCTGACCGTCGCGGCTGACGACTGCGTCGTAGACGAGCGTGAACGACTCGTCGATGCGGGCATGCACCTGCACGCTCGCACCGCCGGGATGACGGGTCAGCGTCGTCACCAATCTGGCGCCCGCACCGGGCACCGCCCGCTGCTCCGACGCCGTCAGCTTGGCATCCGGAAGCACCTGCGACGCTGCGGCTTTCACCAGCCCGGCGAGGTCGGAAGCACCGTCCTTCGGGAAGTACTCCCACACATGGCGGCCGTCGGGCGTCGCCACGTGGTTACCCGGCATCGACGTCGAACTGTCGCCGGTGAACTTCGCCTCGAGCCAGTGCGGCTTGCGGCGGAAGCGGGTCAGCGGGATGTTCGCGTAGTCCAGCGCGCCTGCCAGGCCGCGAGACTTACGTGGGAACAGCGTCGTGAAGTCGAGGTCGTGGCCGTGCACGAACAGCTGTGCCATCGCCGCCGTCATCGAATCGACTTCGTCCTGCTTGCGCGCCAGCGTCGCGATCAGCTGCGCATCGTGCAGTCCGGCCGCCGCGGTGGTGAGCCCAACCTGCATGAGCGCAACGGGATTCGGCGCGAGTTCCAGAAACGTGGTGTGACCGTTGTCGACGGCGTTGCGGATGCCGTGCGTGAAGTACACGCTGTGCCGCAGGCCCTTCTTCCAGTAGTCCACGTCGTGGATCGGCTCACCGCCGGGGCGCAGATAGCTGCCCTCGTGCACGGTCGAGAAGTAGCCCATGGTCAGGGGCCGCGGCTCGATGCCCTGCAGTTCGGCGGCCAGCTCGCCGAGCAGCGGGTCCATCTGCTGGGTGTGGCTTGCGCCCTTCGTCTGGAACTTGCGGGCGAACTTGCCCTCTTTCTCGGCCCGCTCGATGATCGCGTCGACCTGCTCCGGTGGCCCGCCGATAACCGTCTGCGTCGGCGCCGCGTAGACACACACCTCGAGGTCGGGGTAGTCGGAGAACACCGTCTTGATCTCGTCCGCGGAGTACTCGACGAGCGCCATCAGGCGGATGTACTCGCCGAACAGCATCGCCTCGCCCTCGCCCATCAGATGCGAGCGCGAGCAGATGGTCCGCGTGGCATCGGCGAGCGTGAGCCCGCCTGCGAAGTACGCCGCCGCGGCCTCGCCCAGCGACTGGCCAACCACCGCACCGGGTTTGGCGCCGTGGTGCCTGAGCAACTCACCGAGCGCGACCTGGATCGCGAAGATGGTGACCTGAGTTGTCTCGATGCCGTAGTCCTGCGAATCGTCGAGTATCAGCTCGACGACCGAATAGCCGAGCTCGTCCTGAACCAAGGCGTCGACCTTGTTGATCCACTCCGCGAACACCTCGTTGCGGAGATAGAGGCTCTTGGCCATCTTGCGGTGCTGCGCACCGAATCCGGCCAGCACCCACACGGGCCCGTTGCTGACGGGGCCGTCGGCGCTGTACACATTCGGGCTCTGCTTGCCGTCGGCGACCGCGCGCAGTCCCTTGATCGCCTCGTCGTGATCGTGGGCCATCACGACCGCGCGGGAACGCCCGTGGTTGCGCCGCGACAGCGACCGGCCGATCGACTCCAGCGACGACTCACGCCCCTCGGGGCTGTCCATCCAATCGGCGAGTTCCGCGGCCGCCAACTTCTTGCGCGACGTCAGGAACGCCGAAACAGCCAGCGGCACAACCGGTGTGGGTGGCTGCTCGGCCTCCAGCTCCTCGCGGGCGACCTCGAGCAGACGCTTGGCCTCGTCGGTCATGCCCGGCAGTTCGGCCGCACCTTCACCGCCGTCGGTCTCGTAGGCATGCTGGCCGAAGAACTCGGCGCCTTCGTTCTCGGCCTCGTCGATGAACTCGCCGTATTCGTCCATCCGCACACCGCCGACGTACACGGCGTCGGCCTCAGGAGCGGCATGCTTGCCCGCCGCGACGTCCTCGGTTTCGGGCTGGGGCTCGACGAGGTCAGACGGCAGCACCTCGCGCAGCACCAGGTGCGCATTGGCGCCGCCGAAGCCGAAGCCCGAGACACCGGCGATGGCGTGTCCGCTGTAGCGCGGCCAGTCGGTGACGGTGTCGGCGACCTTCAGCCGCACACCCTCGAAGTCGATGTAGGGATTGGGGCCGCTGTAGTTGATCGACGGCGGCAGCTTGTCGTTGCGCAGTGCCAGCGTCATCTTGGCCAGGCTGGCCGCGCCTGCCGCCGACTCCAAGTGGCCTACATTGGATTTCACCGCGCCGAGCAGGGCGGGCTTGTCCACTGGCCGACCCCTGCCGACGACCCGGCCGAGTGCGTCCGCCTCAATCGGGTCACCGAGGATGGTGCCGGTGCCGTGCGCCTCGATGTAGTCGACAGTGCGCGGATCGATGCCCGCGTTCTTGTACGCCTTCCGCAAGACCTCGGCCTGCGCGTCGGGGTTCGGGGCGAGCAGGCCGTTGGACCGGCCGTCGTGGTTGACCGCGCTGCCTGCGATGACCGCGAGGATCTCGTCGCCGTCGCGGCGCGCGTCGGCCACCCGCTTGAACACCAACATGCCGCCGCCCTCGGAGCGGGCATAGCCGTCGGCGTCGGCGGAGAAGGACTTGATGAGGCCGTCGGGCGCCAGCACGCCGCCGACCTCGTCGAAGCCGACCGTGACCAGCGGGGTGATCAGAGCGTTCACGCCGCCGACGACGACGACGTCGGCTTCACCGGTGCGCAGCGCCTGCACGCCCTGGTGCGCGGCCACAAGAGAACTGGAGCACGCGGTGTCCACCGCGACCGACGGACCGCGGAAGTCGTAGAAGTACGACACCCGGTTGGCGATGATCGAGCTCGCCGTACCGGTGATCGCGTACGGATGCGCGACCGACGGATCCGACATCGCCAGGAAGCTGTAGTCGTTGGTCGAGCTGCCGATGAATACGCCGACGCTCTTACCGCGCAGCGACGAGGCCGGGATGCGGCCGTTCTCCAGCGCTTCCCACGTCAGCTCGAGCGCCATCCGCTGCTGCGGATCGATGTTGTCGGCCTCCATCTTCGACAACGCGAAGAACTCGGCGTCGAAACCCTTTATGTCGGAGAGATATCCGCCGCGGGTGCGCGCCTTGGCGACGCGTTCGGCGATCCGCGGCTCGTGGAGGAACTCCACCCACCGGCCCTCGGGCAGATCGCTGATGCCTGACCGGCCCTCCAGTAGCGCCTGCCACGTCTCGTCGGGCGTGTTCATATCGCCGGGGAACCTGGTGGCCAGCCCGACGATCGCGATGTCGTCGACTTCGCGGTCGCGGGACCAGTCCATATCGTCGCCTGTGAGGTCGACCTCCGGCTCGCCCTCGACGATCACCGTCGCCAGCGAATCGATCGTCGGATGGCGGAACGCGACGGTCGCCGTCAGCGTCACCCCGGTGAGGTCCTCGATGTCGCTGGCCATCGCCACCGCGTCGCGCGAGGACAGGCCGAGCTCCACCATCGGGGCGGAGTCGTCGATCGCGTCGGGAGCCTGGCCCGTCGCGTTGGAGACCCAGTTGCGGAGCCACTCGCGCATCTCCGTCACCGTCATATCGGTGCGCGGGGACGCGGCAGGGCCCTCGGGTGCCGGCGCGGCTCCGGTGTCTGATGTCGCCGCCGACGCGGCTCCGGTGTCTGATGTCGCCGCCGGCGCGGCTCCGGTGTCGGGGGCGTTCTGCGAATTCGGTTCTGTGTCAGCCATTTTCAGTCAGTCTGCAGTTCAGTCAGTTTCATCGGGGAAGGCATTGGCCACCCTCCCGCTGCGCAGGCTGCCGTCCAGGTACGCGGCGCGGCAGGCGCGGCGGCCGATCTTGCCGCTCGAGGTACGCGGGATGGCACCGGCCGGGGTCAGCAGCACGTCACGCACGGTGACGCCGTGGCGCACCGCGATCGCCGCCCGGATGGCGTCGGCGACCGGCGCCATGTCCATCTTGTGCGAGCCGGGCGCCCGCTCGCCGACGATCACCAGCTGTTCGGAGGTGTCGTCGAGATCGCGCTTCAGGCCCGCGTGCGCGTTCTCGAACACCTCATCGGGCAGCTGGTTGGCGGGCACGGAGAACGCGGCGACGTACCCGGTGCGCAGCGCCTTGGTGGATTCCTGCGCCGAGTACTCGAGGTCCTGCGGGTAGTGGTTGCGGCCGTCGATGATGACGAGGTCCTTGACGCGGCCGGTGATGTAGAGCTCGCCGTCGTGGTAGGCGCCGTAGTCGCCGGTGCGAACCCAGGTCGCGTCGTCGGTCGCGCCCTCGGCATGCGACGGGTTGGTGCGCGACTTGAGGATGTTCTGGAAGGTCGCGACGGTCTCCTCCGGCTTCCCCCAATAGCCGGTGCCCATGTTCTGTCCGCTGATCCAGACCTCGCCGATCTGGCCGTCGGGCAGCTCGGTCGCGGTCTCGGCGTCGACGATGACCGCCCACTCGGCGACACCCACCTTGCCCGCACCCGCCTGCGCCACCGCACTGGGTGAATCGGGTTCCACCTCAACGAATGTGCCGGTGTTCAGCGCTTCGCGGTCGACGGTGATGATCCTCGGGTGGTCACCCATCGGGGTCGTCGAAACGAACAGGGTCGCCTCGGCGAGTCCGTAAGACGGTTTGATCGCCTGCGGGGCGAACCCGTACGGGCTGAACGCCTCGTTGAACCTGCGCACGGTGGCAGCCGAGATCGGCTCGCTGCCGTTGAGGATGCACTTGACCACGCTGAGGTCCAGCTCCGGCTCGCCGTCCTTGGGCAGCCCGCGCGCCGCGGCGTGATCGAAGGCGAAGTTCGGCGCGACGGAGATCACGCCGCCGGTGTCGTCGGGCTGACGCGCCATCGCGCGGATCCACCGGCCCGGTCGGCGAACGAACGCTGCCGGTGTCATGAACTCGACGTAGTGACCGATCATCGGCGAGATCATCGCGGTGATCAGGCCCATGTCGTGGAAGAACGGCAGCCAGGAGACGCCCCGGTCTCCCTCCTCGCCTTCCAGCGCCTCGATCACCTGCACCACGTTGGTGGCCAGGTTCAGATGCGTGATCTGCACACCGGTCGGGATGCGCGTCGAGCCCGAGGTGTACTGCAGGTAGGCGATGGTGTCCTGCTCGACCTTCACCGGCTCCCAGGTGGCGCCGACCTCGTCGGGCACCGCGTCGACGGCGATGACACGCGGCCGCTCCTTGGCGGGCCTGCTGCGGAAGAACTTGCGGACACCCTCGGCTGACTCGGTGGTGGTGAGGATGGCCGACGGGTGGCAGTCGTCGATGACGGCGTGCAGGCGGCCGACGTGACCGGGCTCGCTCGGGTCGAACAGCGGCACCGCGATCCGGCCGGAGTACAGAGTGCCGAAGAAGGCGATGAGGTACTCGAGGTTCTGCGGGCACAGGATGGCGACCCGGTCGCCGGGTTCGGTCACCTGCTGCAGGCGCGCGCCGACGGCGCGGTTGCGCCTACCGAAATCGGCCCAGTTCAGATCCCGCGCGACACCCTCGCGCTCGGTCGAGAAGTCCAGGAACCGGTAGGCGAGCTTGTCTCCACGCACCTTGGTCCATCGTTCGACATGAAGAACCAGGCTGCCGTTGTCGGGAAACCTGATCTGTCCGTCCTTGAGGAACGGGTTACGGAACCCCATCTCACTCTCCTGTCAAACCACACTCGTCGCGATGCTGGAACGCGCGTGGACCTCTGGGGCGTCACGGCTGTCTTGAAGGACTCTGTTGTCCGCATGGACGCCGAGCCCCGCCCGATGGTACCGAGGCGTCGGTTTTCACCGCCGCAACACCCTATGAGCTGGACGTTTCGTCCGGCCTTCTGTCGTTAGTCTTAGTTATTTCTTAATGTTAGGCGACCGCTTCGCGCACACCAAATCTATGCGGTCACGTGTCAGCCATGTTTTGGACGCGGAGCGTTATCGATCACCTTCTGCGTCCAATCCAGCGTCCACGCCGTGGAGGGCTGGCCGCCCAGATTCCAGAACTGCGTGGTGGCGTACAGGGCGTGCACGGGCTGCCCGGCCCCGCCCGCGAGAATCTCGAGCGTCTTCGGCAGGTTGGTGATCGAGAAGGCCTCCTCCGGCGCCGAGCAGATCAGGTCACCCGTCGCGCAGATCTCGTTGACGCGGTCGTTGAGGACACCGAAGCCGCCGGGACGCGGGCCCGTCATCGTCAATCCCATCGACGACAGCATCGGCACCTCGTTCAGCGTGATCTCGGCGCCCTGCCCGGGGGGGTTCGGCCCCACGTCCAGCCCGACACCGGTCTGCCTGCGACCGTCGGCGATCAACGTCGCGCCGAGCACCAGGTCGGCGTCGACCGGGCCGCGGCCGTTGCCGATGTCGCTGACCATGTCGCCCGCGATCACCGCCCCTTGGGAGAACCCGACGAGCACGTAGCTGGTCAGGGGGCAGCGGTTGTTCATGTCCGTCATGGCCTTGACGGCGTTGCGGGTGCCCTCGGCGCGGCTGTCGTTGTAGTTCATCTGGCCGTCGGACGACAGCGGATTGTGGAACTGGGCCGTGTAGGGAACCGTGTACACCTCGAGCCGGTCGGTGCCGAATTGGCCGCGGATCGGGTTGGACACGTTCAGTAGCAACGCAATCGGGAACTGCGTCGGGTTGAACGGGTCGAGTGCCGGTGATGACTCCCACGTCCCGGGGATGGAAATCAGCTGCACGTCGGGACAGCTCGCATCCTGGAACTCCGGACGGGGCTTACCCGTCGGTCCGCTCGTCGGCGGCACCGCCGACGGTGGAAGGGCGGTCTCCTCCTTGTCGGGCTGGCGGACCATGATCCACACGACCGCGACGACCAGTGCCACGACGAGCGCCATCGCCCCCGCTGCGATGAGCGCGAGTAACCGGTGGCGTTTCCGCCGACTGTTGGTAGCCAAGAATTTTCCTTTTAGCAGAGACGTTCGGTAGCGATCCGAATGTAGTCAGCGGTGAGGGCATCCACCTCTGAGGGCGGCGGCGCAATGGCATTCATCTGGTGGCTGCGCGCATCACCGCGTACCAGCGGCGTCACATAGTCGCGAACGGCCGCCTCCGATTGTTTGGCCGCGCGCGCCTGGCAGACGTAGGACCCGATGCTCAACGCGAGCAGATCGGTCGACGGCCGAACACCGGCGGCCTCCAGCGCTTCGAGATAGGACCGCTGCTGCGCGGTCACCGTCAATTTGGTGGGTTGCGAGCCTTCGGCCCGCGGTCCGACGATCTTCTGCGGCTGGGCCCTCGACTGCATCGTCGACGGCGGCACGGACATGGTCGGCAGCATGCCGTCACCGGAGGTGCATCCGGTGAGCAGCGCAGTGACAGGGGCCACGAGCGACGTCGCTACGGCGACGCCACTGGACCACCTCGGCCAACGCCGAACCGTCTGCTGCACTCCTCCAAGGTACCGGCGTTAGACAGTCACCTGATCGTGGTGACGAGTTCGCCGGACATGGCGGCGAGTTGCGGACCCCACGTGCCCCAGTCGTGTTGCCCGCTCGGCGGGAAGTCGAAGTGCGCGTTGTGGCCGCCGACGGCGCGGTAGTGCTGGTAGAACTCGCGGTTGGTGCCCTGGGCGATGTCGCAGTACCCGATCATGGCGGCGGGATCACTGCACCCGAGGGTGGTCGGAGCGAAGACCCACAGCCGGGTGTTGTTGTCGGCCAGTAGCTGGACGTGCACATTGGGCGAATGCCATTTCCACCGGCCGAGTTGTGGCAGACCCCACATGTTGCGGATGTCGACCCCGCCGTACTGGGCCAGCCCCGCCGTGATCGCGCCGTCAACACCGGTGCGCTCAGGTGCGACAAAACCAGACAGCGAACCTGCGTAGCGGTACTTGTCGGGGTGGAAGGCCGCCAGCGCCAACGCGCCGTATCCGCCCTGGGCGGCGCCGACGACGCCGTGCCCGTTGGGGGCGAGCCCCTTGTTGGCGGCCAGCCAGGCGGGCAGCTCATCGGCGAGGAAGGTCTCCCACTGCCTGCTGCCGTCCTGCTCCCAGTTGGTGTACATGCTCCATGCGCCGCCCGCCGGGGCGGCCACCGAGATGCCCTTGCCCGCCAGCGTGTTGAACGCGCCCGCACCTACCCAGTTGCTCACGTCGGGACCCGCGTTGAACGCGTCGAGCAGAATGACGGCGTGCGGGCCACCGCCCTGGAAGGCGACGGGAATGTCGCGGCCCATGGCCCCGGACGGCACCATCAGCATCTCAACGCCGTCGGCCTTGGCGACCGGTGCCACCGCCGACCACAGGCCCGCCGCAAGCACCACCGACATGACCGCTCGAATCATCCCGCGCATATACCCACCCTCACCGTTGGCTTTCCCCGCGCAATGCAGTGAACCACATCACCAGGCCGTCGGTGAAACAACTGACGGCGGTGACCCCGAGGGATCACCGCCGCCAGTACGTAGCGCTGTTTTACCGCGTGCTCAGCCGCCTGTGGTGGCCGAGGCCGTGTCGGTGGAGGCCGACGCGGCGGTGGCCGCCGCCTGCTCCGGGGTCGGATTGGACGGCTGCGGAGTCGCGCCGAGCACCCGCTGGATGTCGGGCTTCATCTGCTGCAACTGCGCGCCCCAGTACTCCCAGCTGTGAGTACCGTTCGACGGGAAGTTGAACACACCGTTCTTACCGCCCGCGGCGATGTACTGCTCCTGGAACGTCTTGTTCGTCCGCAGGGTGAAGCCCTCGAGGAACTTCGCGTTGAAGTTGTCGCCCGCGATCTCGCCGTTGACGTCGCCCGGCTTGCCGTTACCGCAGTACACCCACACGCGGGTGCCGTTGGCGACCAGCGTGGCGATGTTCACCATCGGGTCGTTGCGCTTCCATGCCGGATCACTCGACGGGCCCCACATGTCCTTGGACTTGTAGCCGCCCGCGTCACCCATCGACGTGTTCACCAACATCGGCCACCAACCCTCGGAGAGGTTCAGGAAGCCGGACAGCGACGACGCGTACTGGAACTGCTGCGGGTAATAGATGGCCAGCGTCAGCGCGGCCGAACCGGCCATCGACAGACCGACTGCCGCGTTGCGGTTCGGGTTCACAGCCTTGTTGGCCGCCAGGTAGGCAGGCAGCTCGGAGGTGATGAAGGTCTCCCACTTGTAGGTGGAGCAACCGGCCTTGCCACATGCGGGTGCGTACCAGTCGCTGTAGAAGCTGGACTGGCCGCCGACCGGCATGATCGTGGAGAGACCGGAGTCGACGTACCACTCGAATGCCGGGGTGTTGATGTCCCACCCGTTGAAGTCTTCCTGCGCGCGGAGACCGTCGAGCAGATAGACGCCCGGGGCATTGGCGCCGCCGTTCTGGAACTGGACCTTGATGTCGCGTCCCATTCCCGCGGACGGAACCATCAGGTACTCGACCGGCAGGCCCTGCCGTGAAAACGCCCCCGCAGTCGCCGAGCCTCCGACGACGCCGACGAGGCCGGGCAGCACGGCGGCCGCCATGGCCGCGACCGTGAGCCGGCGCGCCAAGGCGCCGCGCATCTTCCCAACGAACTTCATGCTTCATCTATCCCATCTGTCGTATGCCGCACCCGAGATCACAAGACCCACTCGGCTCAGGCGCCCGTGTAGTCAACCACACCTTGGTGTGATATCTCTCCTCAGCTGCTCTCCTCCGTGGTCGCCGCCTACCCCCGTTAAGTGCGGTGACCAGGTCTTATTCGAAAGCTTGCACGAGCGCGAGGTCATGGACCGCTCGCGGGCAATCCGGTGTACTCGGGAACGACGGGCTTCGGAATCGGCAGCCCACACCGGATGAGTTCGTACATCGGTACCCGATCGATTCGGTACTTCGTGAACCCATAGGCGTGCACCACATTCGACAGGAAGCGGCGCGGACCCAGCGGATCTCGTATCGAGATCAGCATGGATTCGGTGGCCGGACATTCCAGAGCCACCTCGGCCTGGGCGATCCAGTCCTCGTCGAGATAGGGCGGGAGGTAGGGCGGCTCCTTCAGAAACGGGCCCTCTGCGACGGCCCAGTCGGGGAAGAGGTTCTTGTCGTGACCGATCCGGCCGTCCTCGAGACGCGCGGTGTGCGCGGCAATCGGGTTCGCGAGCCCGATCTGGTCGATCACCCGCACATCGAGGCCGACGTTCATGCCGAGCATGCCGAGGTTTGTGAAAAACACTGTGTGCGGGCCGATATAGGACTCCCGTTGCTCCGGCGGCATGTCCGGCGGCGGCGGAATCGCGGGTACGACGTCCCACTGGTCGTAGTTGCCCGCCGGCAGGAGCAGCGCCCCGTCGGGCGTGTTGTCGAGCGCGACCAGCACGGCCCGCATCCGGGGGTAGTCCAGATAGTCGGCGGCCGTGAGCGGGTGGGCGTGGCCGGTGGCCTGCGAGTAGAACCGCCGTTCGTCGACGATGCCCGTATACGTCACCCGGGTTGCGTCGGAGCCCATTCCCGGCGCATTGGCGGCCCACAACGACCAGCCGACGACGGCGAGCCACAACACCGATATGATGCCGGCGAGCTGGTATCCCACTCCGCGACTGAACTTTTCGCCGTCCGGAAGCAGGACGGGTATCACCGCGATAGGCGCCACCAGACAGAACATCGGCGTGAGCAGAACCCGGCCGTGCATGAAGTCGCCGCCCTGCCGAATCCAGTAGGCCGCCTGCAGAAGCCCGCTGACGACGATGAACAGCACGACGGCGGGCGGACTCTGCACCATGCGCGCGAGCCTGCTGTAGCCGTAGGGCGCCTCCCGCCGGATCCACCACGGCCGGCTGCGGGTGGTCAACAGGATGAGGGCCAGCACACCCAGCAGAAGGGCGGGCAGCCACAACAGATACGGCTCATCGAAATTGTTCAGGTACACCCAGCCGTGCGCCCACTTGTCACCCGTGGCGTCCTTCGCCAAAGCCGTTTGGGGAAACAGCAATCCGTAGTAACCCATGCGGAAGATCTGGTACGCGACCGGGAGCAGTCCGCCGGCTGCGACGATCAGGCCGCGGCGGCGCCAATCCCGTGCCGCGATCAGCATCATGATCAGGGCCAGTCCGCCGATCAGCGCGAGTTCGGGGCGGACGAGAACGGAAAGCCCGGCGACAAAGGCGAGCGACGCGTCGAAGAACGGGCTGACCGCATTGCGCTGACCGGTGTCCCGATAGGAACGCAGCGCCTGCGACCAGCACACCATCATCCACCACAGCAGCCCGAGATAGGCAAGCACCAAACCGTTTTCGAGACCCGAGGTGGCGAAGTCGCGTGCGGGCGGCACCGAGATGTAAACCAGGACACCCGCGGGTAACAGCAGGGCGCGGCGGCCCTGCAGGCTCGGTGCGTACAGCCTGCCCGCCCCGAGGATCAGGAACACGACACCGGCCACGCTGAGTACGAGTGCCAACCACAGCGCCACGTACTCGAGTTGGGTCGGGCCGCCGATCAGGCCGCCGAGGTAGTTCAGGTAGGTCCACAGCGTCGACGTGTTCGACTCGACGCGTTCCCCCTTGTTGAAGACGGGGCCGTTGCCCGCCATCAGGTTCCTCACGGTCCGCAGGACGATAAGGCCGTCGTCGGCGATCCAGCGGCGCTGCCACGCACCCCACGCGAACAGGGCGCCCACGACGACAACGCTGCACCACAGACTGACCCGTGCGGTGATGTCGAAGGGAAATGCGGGCCCGGCCGCCACCCGAGGGGCGTCTCTCGGTGGCCCTTTCGGGTCAGCCGAGGAGAACAGCGGCACCGATGGTTCCGATCCACGCGACCGCCAGAAGCTGAAGCACCCGATCCTTCAGCGCAATTTCCTCCGGTTCGCCTGCCAGGCCACTGTCGACGTCGACGGCGTAGCGCAGGATCGCGATCGTGAACGGGATCATCGTGATCGCGTACCAGGAGGCGTTCGCGCCGTCACGCTCGAATGCCCACAGCCCGTAGCAGACCACCATGGCGGTCGCCGACAGGGTCCAGACGAAGCGCAGATACGTCGACGTGTAGCTCTCCAGAGACTTGCGGATCTTGGCGCCCGTCTTCTCCGAGAGCTGTAGTTCGGCGTACCGCTTACCCGCCACCATGAACAGCGAGCCGAACGTCATCACCAGCAAAAACCATTGCGACAGCGGGATATTGGCCGCCACGCCACCGGCGATCGCCCTGATCAGGTACGCCGAAGAGACGATACAGATGTCGAGCACCGCTTGGTGTTTGAGGCCAAAGCAGTACGCCAGTTGCATAGCGATGTAGACGCCGATCACACCGGCCAGATTCGGCGTCGCGAGGAACGACACCGCCAGCGCCGCGATCGCGAGCACCACTGCTGTGCAGTACGCGAGCCACTGCGGCACCACGCCCGCGGCGATCGGCCTGAACCGTTTGGTCGGGTGCGCGCGGTCCGCCTCGACGTCACGCGCGTCGTTGACCAGATAAATGGACGACGCGGCGAGCGAGAACGCCACGAATGCGATCGAAACCTTGACCGCGACCTCACGCCAGTCGTACTGCACGTCGCTGCCGAGGGCGGCCACCGGAGCGATCAGCACCAGCAGGTTCTTCACCCACTGGCGCGGACGCGCCGCCTTGATCAGGCCGGTGACGACGTTGCGGGGTGGGCCCTTCTCCGGTGCCGCGTCATCGCTGCGCTTCTCCGCGCTGGACGCACTGCTGTCACTCGAGATGCTCATGAGGTCTCCTTCGGCCCCGACGCGATGAAACCCACCGTCTTCGCGACGGCAGCGCCGACCGCGACGCCGGTGATCACGTCACTGGGATAGTGCACGCCGAGAACCATGCGGGACAACGCCATCGGTGGCACCAAGAGTGAGGGCAGCGGCAGGCCGGTGACCCGCGCCAGCAGAACCGCCGCCGCCGTGGTCGAGGTGGCGTGCGCGGACGGGAAGCTGAGCCTGCTCGGGGTGCCGACGTTGACCGCGATGCTCGGGTGGTGCGGACGTTCCCTTCGCACCACGCGCTTGATGATGACGGCCGCGGCGTGCGCGGCGAACGCCCCGACTCCGACGGCCAGCCATGCCCGCCGCTTGGCGGGTTGACACAGCGCGCCGAGGCCCGCGATGGCCAGCCATCCGATGCTGTGCTCGCCGAAGTGGGAGAGGATGCGCGCGCCCGCGAGCACGCCTGGCCGGTCGGCAAGCGCCGACTGAACCGCGACCAACGCGGCCTCCTCGCCGCGCCGAACATCAGCCATGACCCGGGTTCTCCACAAGGCCCCCCTGGTCGTCCCCTACGCTCCGCGTGTGGGCCCATCGCTCCCGCCCCCGGGGATCGAACACGGCCTCCCAGGCCTGCACACCGGAAAGCGTGGGAAGCGCGTCACGGTATGCCTTGCGCATGTCGTCGAAGCGCCGCAACAGCTTCCGTTGGCGCTGAAGGGACTCCCGCAATAGCGCGAACATCGTGGCGCGGTCGCGCTGGCGGTAGACCACGCCGCGACTGTCGGCGGTGGTGACCGTGACCCCGTCGACGCTGCACAGCAGGAACCAGCGCGAATCCTGCGTGGGCACGTTCAACTGGGGCCGCTCATGGTGCGCCGGGTCGGCCTTGCTGAGGTTGTGCAGTACTCCGCGGAGCAGCCGAACCGCCTTGCCCGGCGGCGTTCTCGGCTCGCCGACCCGGCCCACCAGGCCCGAGGGAGCCGGCAGCTGCGTGGCGGACGGGAGAATCACCGCGTCGGGGTACTCCTTGCGGAGCCGGTGCACCTCGGGAAGGGCCGACTCCAGGATCGCGAAGATGTGGTCGGGCCCGGCAAGGAAGTCGTCCATGGCCTTGTTCTGGATGGCGACGGTCGAATATTCCAGACACAGAAGGTGTTTCAGGGTGGCCTTGAGGTGGCTCCGCACCAGTCCGCGCACGTCGCCGTCCCAGTGCAGCGCCGCGACCACCAGCCGGTTGCGCAGATGGAAGTAAGCCTGCCAGTCGATGGCGTCGTCCTTGTCGCTCCACGCCATGTGCCAGATTGCCGTGCCCGGCATGGTGACCGTGGGATAGCCGTGTTCGGCGGCGCGCAACCCGTAGTCGGCGTCGTCCCACTTGATGAACAGCGGCAGCGGCTGGCCCAGTTCGTCGGCCACCGCCCGCGGGATCATGCACATCCACCAGCCGTTGTAGTCGACGTCAATGCGACGGTGCAGCAGCTTGCTGTCGGAATACCGGTCGTTCAGCGGCTTTCGGGCGAAGTCGTGGTCGTACTTGGTGTGCGGCGCGTTGGTCCACATGAAGTCGTGTCTGCCGACGATTTCGCCCATCACGTGCAGGTGGGCCGGATCCTGCAGGTTGAGCATCTGACCGCCGACGAGCATCGGTGTCTTCGCGAACCGGCTCATCGCCAGCGCCCGAAGAATCGAGTCGGGTTCGACGCGGATGTCGTCGTCCATGAACAGGATTTGTTGACAATCGGTGTTCTTCAGCGCCTCGTACATCACGCGGCTGTAGCCGCCGGACCCGCCGAGGTTGGGCTGATCGTGGATCGAGAGGCGATTGCCCAGCGGCGCGGCGGCTTCCGCGAAGTCGGGGTGCTCGCGAAGCTTCCTGGTGCCCTGGTCGGGCACGATCACCGCGCCGATCACCTCGTCGACCAACGGGTCGGAGGTCAACGCTCGCAGTGTGTCCACGCAGTCATCGGGCCGGTTGAACGTGGGCATCCCGACCGCGATGTTGGCCGTACCCGGCGCGGGCACCGGCGCGTACCAGCCTGCGTTCTGCAGGGTGACCGCGCTGTCGGTGGTGATGTCGAACCAGATCCAGCCACCGTCCTCGAAAGGCTCGAGGCTGACCTCGAACTCGACGGGGGCAGGGCTGTCGTGGTGAAACGGCTTGCCTTCCACGAAGATCCGCGCGCCGGTGGCCTTGCTTCGGTACACGTCGACCCGGCCATTGCCGGTCAGTTCCGCGCGCAGCACCACCGACTTCAGGATCGACCAGCGCCGCCAGTAGCTCGCCGGGAGCGCGTTGAAGTACGTCGAGAACGAGACCTCGGACTCGGCGCCGATCTGCAGCGTCGTCCTGGTTTCGGCGTGCGCCCGGCGGGCGTTGGTGGTCGACTCTTCGAGGTAGAGCTTGCGAACGTCGAGCGGTTCGCCGGGGCGGGGCAGGATGATGCGGGCGAGCAGGCTGACCGCGGTATCGGTCATGATGTCTCGACCTCGTGCAGCGGTTCGCCGTCGCACAGGTGCGGGGCGAGCACGTTGTCGTACATGTTCAGCGCGCTCGCGATGGCCATGTGCATGTCGAGGTACTGGTAGGTGCCCAACCGTCCGCCGAACAACACCTTGGCCTGCGCGGTTTCGGCCTTGGCCCGGCTGCGGTACGCGGCGAGCAGGGTCCGGTCGCCTTCGGTATTGATCGGGTAGTACGGCTCGTCGTCGTCGTCGGCGAACCGCGAGAACTCCCGCATGATCACCGTCCTGTCGTCCGGGTAGGCGCGCTCCGGGTGGAAGTGCCGGAACTCGTGGATCCGGGTGTAGGGCACGTCCTCGTCGTTGTAGTTCATCACCGGGGTGCCCTGGAAGTCGCCGGTCGGCAGCACCTCTAGCTCGAAATCCAGTGTGCGCCAGCCCAGTCGACCCTCGGCGTAGTCGAAGTAGCGATCCAGCGGGCCGGTGTACACCACGGGGGCGTCCGGGCTTTCGGCGCGCAGCGCCTCGCGCACGTCGAACCAGTCGGTGTCCAGCCGCACCTCGATGCGGTCGTCGGCGGCCATGTTCTTCAGCCACGCGGTGTAGCCGTCGACGGGCAGGCCCTCGTAGGTGTCGTTGAAGTAGCGGTTGTCGAACGTGTAACGGACCGGCAGCCGGGTGATGTTGCTCGCGGGCAGTTCCTTCGGGTCGGTCTGCCACTGTTTGGCGGTGTAGTGCTTGACGAACGCCTCGTACAGCGGACGCCCGATCAGCGAGATGGCCTTCTCCTCGAGGTTCTTCGCATCGGCGGTATCGATCTCGGCGGACTGCTCCTTGATCAGCGCACGGGCCTCGTCGGGGGTGAAATACCTGCCGAAGAACTGCGACACCAGGCCCAGCCCCATCGGGAACTGGTAGGACTGCCCGTTGTGCATCGCGAACACGCGATGCTGGTAGCCGGTGAACTCGGTGAACTGCCGCACGTAGTCCCACACCTTCTTATTGGAGGTGTGGAACAGGTGCGCGCCGTAGCGGTGCACCTCGATGCCGGTCTGCGGTTCGGGTTCGGAGTACGCGTTGCCGCCGATATGCGGTCGCCGGTCCAGCACCAGGACCCGCTTGTCCAGCTGTGTCGCCACGCGCTCGGCGATCGTCAGGCCGAAGAATCCGGAACCGACGACAAAGAGGTCAAAACGAGCGGTCATCGGCAGCCAGGGTATCCGACCGCGCTGCGCCGCCCCGAATCCAATACGGGCCCAATGTAGCGATTCGCTCACAATTGCATCTCGTCACTCTAGACCCACCAGTCACAGCAGTAACATCGTTCACGTAACCAGCACCGCCCACGTAGTCCATGTATTGAGGAGACTTCCGTGCCAAACCGACGTCGACGCAGGCTCTCGACAGCCACGAGCGCAGTCGCCGCCCTGGCCGTCGTGAGTCCATTTGCGGTATCCGCCATTTCCGAGATGACAAAGCCCGCGCCCCAACCGCGCGAGTTCCAGTCGGCCGCCATGGTGACCGATCTGCCGAACGAACTCATGTCGGCGCTCTCACAAGGTTTGTCGCAGTTCGGCATCAATCTGCCGGCCGTGCCCTCGTCACTGACCGGCGCCGACGCCGGGATGCCGACCACGCTGACCGCGCCGGGCAGCCTCGCCTCGCCCGGCCTGACATCACCGGCCCTGGCCCCCGGCACATCTCCCGCCCTGACCCCCGGCCTGACGACGCCGCCCGCCGCCGGTCTGCCCGGCGCGACGACGCCGCCGCTGACCGACCCTGCGTTGTCCAGCACGGCGCTGCTCGATCCGGCTGCCGGCCAGTTGGCGACCGCCAATCCAGCGCTGACCAGCCCGGCACCACCGACCCCAGGTGGGCCTGCTGGGCTGCCCGGCCTGGCAGGCGACGCCGCAGGCGCCGTCAATCCGGCGCTGACCAGCCCGACCGGGGCGGTTCCAGGTGGCCTGACGACGCCGCCGGTCACCGGGCTCGACCCGGCGCTTGCGACGACGCCGATCTCCAATGCCGCGGGCCTGCCCGCGCCCGGCGAGGTGCCGATCTCGGCGCCGATCGGGCTCGATCCTGCCGCGGGTACCTACCCGATCCTCGGTGGCGACCCGGGTCTCGGGCTCGGCGCCATGCCCGCCGCCAGCACCGGGGGCGGCGGCGGCATCTTCAGCGAACTCAGCAGTGCTGCGCAGCAGCTCGGCGCAGGCCAGGCCATCGATCTGCTCAAGGGTGTGGTGATGCCGATGATCACCTCGGCGATGAAGCCCGCCGCAGCGGCGGCCCCGCCGCCGCCACCCGTACCGGCCCCACCGGCTCCGCCTGCCGGATAGTCCTGCCTCTAAACGGCGCCGCAGAGCCAAGTGGCGGGTTCTGCGGCGCCGTTGCAGGGCATGTGAACCAACAAGGGTGCGTTTTGGCCGTGTCGAAACACTGGTAACAACTGACCCATACGTAACATCGATCCGTGCCGTCCCGTCTACACCCGATGTTGTTCACCGCAATCGCGGGGACCGTGGTGATCCTTCCGTGGGCGCTTCCGAGCACACCGTTCGATGAAGACCGCCGCCCGCTCGCCGAGCAGACCCAGTTGACACAGCAGCCGCTGACCGGCCTCGGCGGCGGCGAAACGATTCGCGAGATCCACCAGGACACCCCGTTCTCGCTCGTCGCCCTTACCGCGACCGACCTCGATGGGACCTCGGCGCGGGTGCGGGCCCGCAAGCCCGACGGCTCGTGGGGGCCGTGGTACGAGGCCGAGAATCTCGACGGCGTCGGCGACGCGTCGTCCGCACCCCGCGGCACCGAACCGGTGTTCGTGGGACTCACCACCACGGTGCAGATCGCGGTGAACCGCCCGGCCGGCGCAACGGCATCCGCGCCGCAGAAGCCCGCCGTCGTCGTCGGCCCCGCCGATCCGGACCTCGGCTACCTCCCCGCCAACACCAACCAGCCGTTCGGGCAGAACGTGAACGCCGTGTTGATCAGCCCGCCACAGGCGCCGGTCGGTGATCTGCCGCTGCCCAACGCCGTGACACCGCCGGGCCAGCCGCCGAACATCATCACCCGCGCGCAATGGGGCGCCGACGAATCGATGAAGTGCCCCAACACCGTTTACGACGATGGCGTGCGGGCGGGCATCGTGCACCACACCGCGGGAAGCAACGACTACGGTCCGCAGGATTCCGCGGCGATCGTCCGATCGATCTACGCGTATCACACCCGCACCCTCGGCTGGTGCGACATCGCCTACAACGCATTGGTCGACAAGTACGGGCAGGTGTTCGAGGGGCGGGCCGGTGGAATGGACAGGCCGGTCGAGGGTGCGCACACCGGCGGGTTCAACAAGGACACCTGGGGTGTGGCGATGCTCGGCAACTTCGACCTCGCACCGCCGACACCGATAATGCTGCGCACGGTCGGGCGGCTGCTCGGTTGGCGTCTCGGCATCGACCACGTCGACCCAAGGGGCACAGTTGTTCTGCCATCGGACGGCGGCTCGTTCACCCACTTTGCGAGGGGTGCGACGCCGACCCTGCCGACGATCTTCACCCACCGCGATGTCGGCAACACGGAATGTCCCGGCAACGGCGCCTACGCGTCGATGGACCAGATCCGCGACATCGCTTCGCGTTTCAACGAGCCACTGCCGCCACCAAGCCTCAAGGACCTACTGCGCGGCGGTGCGATCCTGGCCAAGTGGGAATCGCTCGGCGGAGACACCAGCGCACTCGGCGCACCGCGGTCCCCGGAAGCCGCCGGTGAAGGCGGTGCCCGCTACGCGACCTTCGACAAGGGCGCGGTGTACTGGTCACCGGAAAGCGGCGCCGAACCCGTCACCGGCGAGATCTATCAGGCGTGGGGTTCACTCGGCTACGAGCGCGGCGCGCTGGGGCTGCCGACAAGCGGCGAGATTCAGGAGCCGCAGTGGATAGTGCAGAACTTCCAGCACGGCACGCTGAACTTCGACCGTGAAAAGGGCACCGTCACAAGGGTTATCGACGGCATAGCCGAGGAGCTACCGCCCTCGGACGACGCGCCGGTCCAGCTGGAGCGGATCAAACCCATCGATCCCAGCTGATCAGGTGATCGTCATCCGACTGAGCTGGATTGTCGGATTCCTCAACGCGGCTCGTCCCTCCCCGCTTGATCGTCATCCGACTGAGCTGGATCGTCGGATTCCTCAACGCGGCTCGTCCCTCCCCGCTTGATCGTCATCCGACGTCCCACCAGCGTTCCAGCACCTGCGCCAGCCCGTCGTCGGTGTTCGGCGCCGTGACCTCGTCGGCCGCCTCGACCGCCTCGGGGTGCGCGTTGCCCATCGCCACACCGAGGCCCGCCCACCGCAGCATCGGGATGTCGTTGGGCATGTCACCGAACGCCACCACACCCTCGGCGGTGATGTCATACGGCCGCGCCACTTCTTCGACTCCGGTTGCCTTGCTGATACCCAGCGGCACCACCTCGATCAGGCCGTTGTTCGTCGAGTAGGTGATATCGCCTTGCAGGCCGACATGTTCGGCCAACTCGGCCGCCATCTCGGAGCTGCGTGCGCCCGCCTTGCGGATCAGCAGCTTGATCGCCGGCGCACCGAGCAGATCCTCGACCGACACCTCGGTGTTGTCGGGATTGAGCCACGCGTGCTCGTAGCCGGGCGAGCTGACGAACTGCGGGGTGGCCGCGTCGTGGGCGGTCCTGCCGACCCGCTCTACCGCGAGGCCGGCGCCGGGGATGACGCGGGTGGCGATCTCGGCGATCTCACCGAGCTCGTCCGCCGACAGCGTCCGCGCGGACACGACCCGGTCGGCGGCGGGGTCGTAGATCACCGCGCCGTTCGCGCAGACCGCCATCGGCGCGAACCCGAGCGCATCGACGACGGGTTGCACCCAGCGGGGCGGGCGGCCCGTCGCGAGCACGAACCGGGTGCCCGCGTCCACCGCGGCCAGTACGGCGCTGCGGGTGCGCGGGGTGATCATTTCGTCGTCGTCGAGCAGCGTGCCGTCCACGTCGCTCGCGATCAGTTCGGGTGTCAAGCCTGCTGCTCCCTACGGGCGCGCTCGGCCAGTTCGGCCTCGTCGAGCACCTTCGCTTCGTCGAGCGTGGGCGCCGATCCGCCCATCCGCCGTGGCACCCAGTACGCGCCCTCGGGATGCTCGTAGGACTCCTGCGCCCGGTGCAGCACGACGGTCATCGCCTCGCGCATCGCGGCATCGGTCTGCGCGACGTTCTCGGCAGGCGGCACCGGCGCACCGACGGCGACGGTGAACGGGATCTTGCCGCGCATCAGCCTGCGCGGATGGTCCTTGGTCCACCGCCGGTGTGCGCCCCACACGATCAGCGGGATGATCGGCACCTGCGCATCGATGGCCATTCGCGCCGCCCCGGTCTTGAACTCCTTGAGCTCGAAGCTGCGGCTGATCGTCGCCTCCGGGTACACGGCGACGAGCTCGCCCGCACGCAGCCGATCCACCGCGACCGTGTACGCCCCCCGACCCGCCTTGCGGTTCACCGGGATCGTCCCGGTGTGACTGATCAGGAAGTTGACGACCTTCACTTGCGTCA
Organism: Mycobacterium sp. ITM-2016-00318; assembly: GCF_002968285.2. NCBI lineage: Bacteria > Bacillati > Actinomycetota > Actinomycetes > Mycobacteriales > Mycobacteriaceae > Mycobacterium > Mycobacterium sp. ITM-2016-00318. The sequence goes on from NZ_CP134400.1 coordinate 5,201,919, forward strand.
TCTCCTGCTTGATCATGAAGCGCAGCCGCCGGTGCCGCTTGTACGCAGCCAGCGCGGCGGGCATCCAGTCCAGATAACTGGTGTGATTGATCGCGACCACGGCGCCGCCGCGGTCGGGGATGTGCTCGAGCCCGTGGTAGGTGATTCGGGTTCCGGATACGGCAACACCTGCGCTGCAGGCGATCTCCAGCGTGCGGAAAACCGGTTCCATCTGTTCTAGCCCGATGCTCCAGCCGGGTCGCCCCCCTGCTCACGGCGCGCGGCCCTCGCTTGGGCCTTCTGGCTGGCCTCCTCGGCGTCCATCAGGTTCGCCTCGGCCAACGTGGGCGCCCCGCCGCCGAGTCGGTGTGGCACCCAGAACTCGCCCGGCGGATGAGGCCCGTACTCGTCCTGCACCTTCTCCAGCAGGTGCTGCATGCGCGAATGCAGCAGTGCGGTCAACTCGGCCGCAGGCAGCGTCGGGGGGATCGGCTCGCCGACCGCCACCGAGATCGGCACCTTGGGCCGCCACATGTTCTTCGGATGTCCCTTGGTCCAGATGCGCTGGGCACCCCACACGATGTGCGGCACGATCGGAACGTCGCACGCGATGGCCATCCGCGCCGCGCCGGATTTGCAGTCCTTGATCTCGAAACTGCGGCTGATCGTCGCCTCGGGGTAGACGCCGACCAGTTCGCCCTCTTTGAGCTTCTCGCAGGCCTGCCCGTAGGAGGCCGAGCCGTCGGCCCTGTCCACCTCGATGTGTCGCAGGCTACGCATGATCGGACCGGTGATCTTGTTGTCGAAGACCTCTTTCTTCGCCATGAAGCGCACCTTGCGGCCGCGCTTCTGCCGGTAAGCCGGCAGACCGGCGAAGGTGAAGTCGAAGTAGCTGGTGTGGTTGATCGCGACGACGGCGCCACCGGTGACCGGCAGATTCTCCACTCCGGTCACGGTGAACTTCAACCCCTGCAACCGCCACGCCAGGCGGGCGAGTTGAATCACGGTGCCGTAAACGGGTTCCACACCTGGCAGCCTAGCCTCGTGACGTTCCCAACCGAACCCGTGGCGGTTCCTACGGTCGCCGACGCGATCGCCGCAGGTCGACCCCTACGCGCGGGGTGGGTCGATGAACTCCCCACCTGCTCATCGCCGAGCGCAGCGACGGGGTGACGGCCGACACCGAGCGCATCGCGTACTACCGCTACAGCTGGGACTAAACTCACCCTGAGCTCCCACCCCGCAGGAAAGGCAATCAGTGCAGGTCACCAGCGTCGGCCACGCCGGTTTTCGCATCGACACCAGCGCCGGAAGCATCCTCTGCGACCCGTGGGTGAACCCCGCTTACTTCGGGTCGTGGTTTCCGTTCCCCGACAACAGCGCGCTGGACTGGGATGCGCTCGGCGACTGCGACTACCTCTACGTCTCGCATCTGCATAAGGACCACTTCGATCCCCAGCACCTCGTCGCGCACGTGAACAAGGACGCGGTCGTGCTGCTGCCCGACTATCCGGTGCCCGATCTGCAGCGCGAACTGGTGGGGCTCGGCTTTCATCGCTTCTTCTCGACGACGGACTCCGTCAAGCACACCGTCAGTGGCCCGAAGGGCGACCTCGACGTGATGATCATCGCGTTGCGCGCCCCGGCGGACGGCCCGATCGGCGACTCCGGATTGGTGCTCGACGACGGAGAGACGGTGGCGTTCAACATGAACGACGCACGGCCCGTCGACCTGGACGTGGTGCACACGGACTTCGGTCAGGTGGACGTGCACATGCTGCAGTACTCGGGCGCGATCTGGTATCCGATGGTCTACGACATGCCCGCGCGCGCCAAGCAGGCGTTCGGCACGCAGAAGCGGCAGCGCCAGATGGACCGCTGCAGGCAGTACATCGCCCAGGTCGGTGCGACGTGGGTGGTGCCGTCAGCCGGTCCGCCGTGCTTCCTCGATGCCGAGCTACGCGACCTCAACGACGACCACGGCGATCCGGCCAATATCTTCCCCGACCAGGTGGTCTTCCTCGATCAGATGCGCACCCAGGGCCACGACGGCGGCCTGCTGCTGATCCCCGGTTCGACCGCCGATTTCACTGGCTCACAATTGAACTCGGTGCACCATCCGCTGCCCGACGACCAGGTCAACGCCATCTTCACCACCGGCAAGGCCGACTACATCGCCGACTACGCCGAGCGGATGGCGCCGGTGCTCGCCGCCGAGAAGGCCCGTTGGGCGCCTGCCGAGGGCGAGTCTCTGCTCGAACCGCTGCGGGCCAAGTTCGAGCCGATCATGAGCCAGAGCGACCAGATCTGCGACGGCATCGGCTATCCCGTCGAGTTGCGCATCGGGCCTGAGACGGTGGTCATCGACTTCCCGAAACGGGCTGTCCGCGAGCCTATTCCGGATGAGAAATTCCGTTACGGGTTCGAGATCGCGCCCGAACTGGTGCGCACGGTGCTGCGCGACGACGAGCCCGACTGGGTGAACACGATCTTCCTGTCGACACGCTTCAAGGCGTGGCGGGTGGGCGGCTACAACGAATACCTGTACACCTTCTTCAAATGCCTGACCGACGAACGCATCGCCTACGCCGACGGCTGGTTCGCCGAAGCCCACGACGACTCGACGACGATCGAGCTGGACGGCTTCCTGATGCAGCGACGCTGCCCGCATCTGAAGGCGGACCTGTCGAAGTTCGGCGTGGTGGAGGGCTCAACGCTGACCTGCAATCTGCATGGCTGGCAATGGAATCTGGACAACGGGCGGTGCCTGACATCCAAGGGCCACGAGCTCAGGTGCGAGCGGATATGAGCGCCGCGCCTCGCCAGTACTACGACGACGGGTTGATCCAGCTCGACCAGGAAGCGATCACGTTGCGGCGCTACCACTTTCCGTCGGGCACATCGAAGATCATTCCGCTGCGATCGGTCCGCGGCTACAAGGCCGAACCGCTCGGGATGTTCACCCAGCGGTTCCGCATCTGGGGCAGCTCGGATCTGCGCCGGTGGCTGCCGCTCGACGTGTGGCGGCCGATCAAGTCGACGCTGGTGACGCTCGACGTGGCAGGCGCCAAGCCGAAGCCCGCGTTCACCCCGCAGCGTCCCTCTGAGTTCCTGGCCAAGCTCGACGAGCTGCTCGAGTCAAGACACTAGTGTCCTGAGTCGTTAATTCGTTGGCAGTAGTTGCCGATGCTGGCGAGGATTTGGTCGGCGGTTTTGGTCCAGACGTAGGGCCGGGGGTTGTCGTTCCAGGTGTCGATCCAAGCCCTGATGTCGGTGTTGAGTTGGCGCACCGAGGTGTGGGTGCCGCGACGCAGTTTCTTGGTGGTCAGTTCGGCGAACCACCGTTCGACCAGGTTGAGCCATGACGAGCTGGTCGGGGTGAAGTGCAGGACGAACCGCGGGTGCGCCAACAGCCAGCGCTGGACTGCCGGCGTCTTGTGGGTGGAGGCGTTGTCGAGCACCAGGTGCACGTCCAGGTCGGTGGATACGGAGGCGTCGATGGTCTTCAAGAAGGCCAGGAACTCGGTGGCCCGGTGGCGTGTGTGCAGCGCACCGATCACCTTTCCGGTGCTGAGATCCAGTGCGGCATAGAGGCTTGAGGTGCCGTGGCGGACGTAGTCGTGGCTGGCTCGCGCGGGGATTCCGGGCAACATCGGAAACACCGGCGCAGTGCGATTGAGCGCCTGAATCTGGGTCTTCTCATCAACACACAACACCATGGCCCGTTCCGGTGGGTTCAGATACAGTCCGACGACGTCGCGGACCTTGGCCACGAACAACGGATCCTTGGACAGCTTCCAGGAATCCTGTTTATGCGGTGCCAGGCCGAATGCCCGCCACACCCGCGACACCATCGACTGCGACAGTCCCAGGTGCTCGGCCATCGACCGGGTCGACCACTGAGTGGCGTTTCGGGGGGCCGTCTCCAGCGTGGCAGTGATCAGCTCCTCGATGCGGGCATCCTCCACGACGCGGGGCCGGCCCGGCCGCGGTTCATCGAGCAAGCCGTCGAGGCGATCAACGGCGAACCGGTTGCGCCATTTGGTCACCATCCCGCGGGTCACGCCCAGCTCCCGGGAGATCTGCGTATTACTCGAATCACCTTCACAGGCAAGAACTATGCGAGAACGCAGGGCCAGCGCCTGAGCGCTCTTAGGTCGACGCGCCCAGGCCTGCAACTGCTCACGCTCATCGTCGCTCAACACAACGCTCATCGCTACTGGACTCGGCATGATCCCAGTCTAGCGGCTGAGCGCGGATTAACGACTCAGGACACTAGCGGGGCTCAAGCACTTCGGTGCCGACGTAGGGCCGCAGCGCCTCTGGCACGCGCACGCTGCCATCGGGTTGCTGATGGTTCTCCAGGATCGCCACCAGCCACCGGGTGGTGGCCAGCGTCCCGTTCAGCGTTGCCGCCGTCTGCGGCTTACCGTTCTCGTCGCGGTAGCGGATCGCGAGCCGTCGGGCCTGAAACGTCGTGCAGTTCGAGGTCGAGGTCAGCTCACGGTATGTCTGTTGGGTCGGGACCCAGGCCTCGCAGTCGTACTTGCGGGCGGCGGACGCGCCGAGATCCCCCGCGGCGATGTCGATCACGCGGTAGGGCACCTCGATGGCCGCGAGCATCTGGCGCTCCCAGCCGAGCAGGCGCTGATGCTCCGCCTCGGCGTCTTCGGGCTTGCAGTAGACGAAGCCCTCGACCTTGTCGAACTGGTGCACGCGGATGATGCCGCGGGTGTCCTTGCCGTGACTGCCGGCCTCTCGGCGGAAGCACGACGACCAGCCCGCGTAGCGACGCGGACCGGCGGACAGGTCGAGGATCTCGTCGGAGTGATAGCCGGCCAGCGGCACCTCGGATGTGCCGACGAGATAGAGGTCGTCGGACCCGAGCCGGTACACCTCCTCGCTGTGCGCGCCGAGAAACCCGGTGCCCTCCATGATCTCTGGTCGAACCAGCACGGGCGGGATGACGAGGGTGAAACCGTTCTCGGTGGCCAGCCTGACCGCGTGCTGCATCAGACCCAGTTGCAGCAGTGCCCCATATCCGGTGAGGAAGTAGAACCGCGCGCCGGAGACCTTGGCGCCGCGCTCCAGATCGAACAGCCCGAGTGATTCACCAAGGGCCACATGATCTTTGGGGTCCGTGATGGCCGGTGGTTCGCCTACGGTGTCGAGGATCGCAAAGTCGTCCTCGCCGCCCGAGGGCACGCCGTCGATGACGACGTTCGATATCGCCATGTGTGCGTCGGTTAACGCCTTGGCGGCGTCGGCCTGCTCGGCTTCGGCGGCCTTGACCGTCTCGGCGAGTTGCTTGGCCTGCTCGAGAAGGGCCGGTCGGTCCTCCTTCGACGCCGCGCCCACCTTCTTGCTCGCGGCCTTCTGCTCGGCGCGCAGGTTATCGGCGGATGACACCGCGGCCCTGCGGTCCGCATCGGCCTTCAAAAGGGCGTCGACGAGACCGGGATCCTCACCACGGGCACGCTGCGATGCCCGGACCGCATCCGGGTTTTCACGCAGCAGTTTGAGGTCGATCACGGCGCAACCCTACCGTTGGGGGCACAACCCCATAACGTTACATTCGCCTCCCTTGTCACAGGGGTCGGCGCGCCTGTCACAATAGAGCAGATGTTGGATGCACCCGAGCGGGTCGACACGACCGCCAGGCCGACCGAAGCGGTGGCAGAACACCACCCGTCCAAGGTGACGTGGTGGCGCAGTCTGCACGCCACGTCCACCCGGCGCGCGTTGTTGCTGACCGCGCTCGGTGGGCTGCTGATCGCAGGCGTGCTCACCGCGCTGCCGCAGCGCGACGGCGTGGGCGGCGGCCCCGCCGGTTCGATCGCGCTCGGCCTGCGCGGCGCCGAGACCTTCGGCAAGGCCAAGAGCGGCGACTGCCTGAACTGGCCGGAACGCAACCCGGATGCCGCCCAGGTCGTCGAATGCAAGAGCGAGCACCGATTCGAGGTCGCCGAGTCGGTCGACATGCGGACCTTCCCCGGCAGCGAATACGGACCCGACGCCGCACCGCCGTCGCCCGCGCGCATCCAGCAGATCAGCCAGGAGCAGTGCCAGGTGGCGGTGCGCCGCTATCTCGGCGAGCGCTTCGATCCGAACAGCCGTTTCACGGTTTCCATGATGTGGTCGGGCGACAAGGCGTGGAAGCAGTCCGGCGAGCGCCGGATGCTGTGCGGCCTGCAACTGCCCGGTGCCAACAACACACAACTCGCCTTCCAGGGCAAGGTCGCCGACGTCGACCAGTCCAAGGTGTGGCCCGCAGGCACGTGCCTCGGCATCGACCCGTCGACCAACCAACCGACCGACATCCCTGTCGACTGCGCAGGCCCACACGCCATGGAGGTGACCGGCGCCGTCAACGTCGGCGAGCAGTTCCCCAACGGCCTGCCGCCCGAACCCGAGCAGGATGCATTCGTCAAGGACGCCTGCACCCGCATGACCGACGCCTATTTGGCGCCCATCCAGCTCCGCAGCACCACGCTCACGCTGATCTACAGCACGATCTCGCCGCCGAGTTGGGCGGCAGGCAGCCGCCAGGTGTCGTGCAGCATCGGCGCCACCCTCGGCAACGGCGGCTGGTCGACGCTGCTCAACAGCGCCAAGGGTCCGCTGCAAATCAACGGCCAGCCACCGATCCCGCCGCCGGACCTTCCCGAGGAGCGGCTGAACTTCCCGCCGATCCCGATGCCCGACACGTCGTCGTCAGCGGGACAGAGCAGCAGCTCGTATGACCAGAGCGGCTCGGGCAGCTCCAACCAATCCAGCCAGTCGACCCAGTCGACCCAATCGACCCAGCACGGTCAGCAGTCGCAGAACACCGCGACCCAGACGCCGCCGTCACCCGCGCCCGCCCCGCCCGGCAACACGTTCCTGAACGAGGCGCCGCCCGGCCAGGCGCCTCCCCCCGCCGACGCTCCCCCGCCGCCACCGGCAGACGCACCACCCCCGCCGCCACCGGCAGACGCACCGCCCCCGCCGCCTGCCGATGCGGGCGTCCCGCCGCCCGCGCCGGGTCCGGTTCCCGGGCCGCCGCCAGCCGAACCCATCATCCCGCCGCCGGCCTGATCCGATGACCGTGCGGATGAGCCCGCAACGGTTTGAGGAACTGGTGTCGGATGCGCTTGATCTGATTCCGCCTGACCTCGCCGCGGCGATCGACAACGTCGTCGTGCTCGTCGAGGCACGCAACCCGGATGAACCCGACCTGCTCGGACTCTACGAGGGCGTTGCGTTGACCGAACGCGACTCCTGGTACGCGGGTTCGCTACCCGACGCGATCACCATTTATCGCGAGCCCCTTCTGGACATCTGTGAGTCAGAGGACCAGGTGGTCGACGAGGTCGCGATCACGGTCATCCACGAGATCGCGCACCATTTCGGCATCGACGACGACCGCTTGCACGAACTCGGCTGGGCTTGATCCCGCGGCGGAGGACAGGGCGCGGCAACCGCGGATTGTCCCTCGGTGGTGCTATCAAGGGGCCATGGAGCAGGACTGTCGCGGGTGTCGAGCGGGACTCGACCACTGCCACGGCACCGTCATCCATCACGCGCTGCAGTGGTCGGAATGCACTGAGGTCGACTGCGTCATGCCCGAAGTCGGGCACGCATTCGTCGTCGACTGCGAGGTGATCGGCTGCGTCTGCGTTCAGCCCATCGGGTCCGCCGAGGAGAGTGCGTCCTCCACCGGGTGAGGCTCGGGCTCGGGATAGAACGGCGGAGCCGCCTCGCCCCAGTGCAGACAGCTCCACCGGCCATCGGTAATCGGCGCCAGCACAACGGATTCCGCATTGCTGAGGTGGTGGTCGAGCGCGAAGCCGGTGTCGACACCTGCCAGCGTCGCGGCCGCCAGCCTGATCGCTGCACCGTGGCTGACCACGACGACGTCGCCGTGCCATGAGTCGTCGTCGAGATAGCGCATCCGCAGCTGCGTGAGCACCGGCACGTACCGGTCGAGGACCTCACGGCCACTCTCGCCACCGGCCAGCCGCGCATCCAGATCGCCCTTGTGCCAGCGGTGGTAGACCGCCTTGAACTCCTCGATGGCGGCATCGTCGTTGCGATCCTCGAGAGCGCCGACCTGGGCCTCGTGAATGCCGTCGAGCCGCTGCGGCGCCACCCCGCGCTCGTCGCCGATCTCGGCGGCGGTCTGGGAGGCCCTGATCGCAACGGAATGCGCCACCAGCCCGATCTCATGCGGCCACTCCCGCGCGAAGATGCGCGCCTGTTCACGTCCGAGCTCGGTGAGTTCAGCACCCGGCGGGCGGGTGTCGAGCCGCCGCTCGACGTTGCCGTGTGACTGACCGTGTCGAACCAGCACGAGCCGTCCGCTCATGTCCGGCCCTCCCGCAGTCCCGCCAGCCAGCGTGACGCCTCGTCGAGTTGAGGCGGCGCAGCTCCTGCTGCCGACCCCGTCGGCCATGACCCCAGATATCGCACATCTGCACAACGACGGTGAAGCGCTTTGAGTGCCTCGGCGACGGCATCGTCATCTATATGTCCCACGCAGTCGAGGAAGAAGATGTAGGTGCCCAGCTTCTTCCGGGTGGGCCGCGACTCGATCCGGGTCAGGTCGATGTCGCGGATCGCGAGCTCGGTCATGGCCGCCACCAGCGCGCCGGGAACGTTCTCCAGTTCGAGCACCACCGACGTCCGGTCCGCGCCCGTCCTCGACGGCGGCGGGCCCGGCCTGCCGACCAGCACGAAACGGGTTCGCGCGTTCGGCTCGTCGACGACGTCGGAGGCCAGCGCGCTCAGTCCGTACCGCTGGGCGGCCAGCGCGGTGCTCACGCCCGCGTCGGCGCGGCCCTCGGCGACATCGTCGGCCGCCGCGGCGTTCGAGTTGGCCGGTATGAGCTTGGCGTCGGGCAGGTTTTCCGCCAGCCAGTTGCGAACCTGCGCGCTTGCGACGGGGAACGCTGCGATGGTCCCGACGTCCGCGACGGTCGCGCCGGGGCGCACCACGATGGTGAACGCCACATCGAGGGTGAGCTCGGCGAAGATCTGTAGCTCGGAGCCGGTCGCGAGGCTGTCGAGCGTCGGCAGCACCGAACCCTCGATCGAGTTCTCGATCGGCACGCACGCATAGTCGGCGTCGCCGGAGCGCACGGCCGCCAGCGCGGCGGTGGTGCTGTCGGTCGGCAGCGGCGTCACCTCCACAGAAGGTGCGCTACCAGGCACCATGCCGCCCTCCGAGATGCGGATCAACGCCGCCTCTGTGAAGGTCCCCTGCGGTCCGAGGTAGGCGATGCGCGGCACGTTTCAACCCTAACGGTTGACCGGCGACGGCCCTTCGACGTCGCAGGGTGCGTCTTGCAGACCAACTTAGGGTTCGCTAAGTTAGGGTCACCTTATCTACCGGAGGCGATGTGATGGCGGCACCGATGACGACACCGACGACGGCCGAGCGGATTCGCAGCACGTGCGTACGCGCGGGCGGTGCGATGCTCGCGATCGAAGGCGTCGAACCGATCCCCAGCTCCGTGCACCACCTGCTGGATGACGGCTCGTTCGCGGTCACCGTCCCCGTCGACGGGTTGGTCGGCATGGTCGTCGCCGCAGGCGCCGCAGGCGTGCCCGCGGTCTTGGAGATGACCGACTACGCGCCGCTGCCGTTGCGCGAGCCGGTGCGCTCGCTGGTCTGGACCCGCGGCCGCGTCCAGACCGTCCCGTCCGGGGAGATTCCCGAGCTTCTCGACCTGATCGCCGCTGCCGACCCCAATCCCGCGCTCCTGCAGATCAATACGGCGCACGACGCCGACGGCGATACCCGGCTGACCTTGGTGCGGCTGGAAGTGGAGTCCGTGGTCGTCGCCGACTCCACAGGCGCGGAGGCCGTCGGCGTCGGCGCCTTGCTGCAGGCCCGACCAGACCCCTTCTGCGTGATGGAGTCGTGCTGGCTGCAGCACCTGGAGGTGGCTCATCGCGAGGTCATCGACCGCCTCGCGGACCGACTGCCGACGACGCTGCGGCGGGGCCGCGTGCGACCGCTCGGGCTCGACCGGTACGGCGTGCGACTTCGGGTGGAGAACGACGAAGGCGATCACGACGTCCGGTTGGCGTTCAACAAGCCCGTCGACGACGTCACCGGCCTGTCGCAGGCGATCCGGATCCTGATGGGCTGCCCGTTCCTGAACGGGCTCCGGGCCAAGCGCCCGCTACCGTAGCGTGGTGTGAGCGCGCCCGAGGAGCTGACCGAAGCCGACCGGCGCGCGCTGCACATCGAGATCGCCGTCGTATTGGCGGTGACGTTCGGGCTGAGCGCCTACACCGCGGTCCTCGACCTCGTCGAGGCCATCCTGCTGAATCTGTCGAAGCAGACCGTCGCGCTCAATCCACGGCTGTCGCCGTTCGACCTGATCAACCTCGGGCTCAACCTGGCCAGGGTGGCGCAGTTGATCGCGTGGGGCGCCCTCGGGCTCTATCTGTTGTGGCGCAGCGGAATCGGGCTCGCCAAAGTCGGGCTCGGCCGCATCAGGCTGCGCCCCGACGTGCTCGGCGGCCTCGGCCTCGCGGCCCTGATCGGTCTGCCGGGCCTCGGCCTCTACGCCGCGGCGCGCGCACTCGGCATGAGCGTCTCGGTGGTGCCGTCGACGCAGAACAACTCGTGGTGGCACATCCCTGTGCTGATCCTGCTCGCCCTCGCCAACGGTTGGGCCGAGGAGGTCATCGTCGTCGGGTGGCTGCTCACCCGGTTGCGGCAACTGCGGGTGAATCCCACAGTCGCCCTGGTCGCCACCAGCCTGCTGCGCGGTGCGTATCACCTCTACCAGGGCTGGGGCGCGGGTCTTGGCAACGCGGTGATGGGCCTGGTGTTCGGGTACGCGTGGCGGCGTACGGGACGGTTGTGGCCGCTGATCATCGCGCACGGCGTCATCGACACGGTGGCGTTCGTCGGATACCTGCTGCTGGCCGGCCATCTCGGCTGGCTCGAATAGCGGGCCGCGTACATTCTCTGTGTGAACGGCGACCGGCGTCCTCCACCACCCCGGCGGCGTGAGCCCTCGCAGGTGATCAGGCGCGACCCGAACCGACCGCCACCGGTGTGGCCGCCCAATCCTCCGACTCCGCCGAGGCGTCCGCCGTCACCGCCCCGGTACCCGCCGGCATCGCCGCAGTCTCGGCCGCCGCCGGTACGGCGGCCCAATCAGGTTGTGCGCCAACCACCTTCGCCGCCACGTCCGGTGGCGCAGAAACCCAGGCGCCGCGCGCGCCGAATCGCGTTGAGCCTGTTCGCGGTGCTCGTCCTCACCGTCGCAGGGCTGATCGGAACCGCGTTGTGGATCGACACCAAACTGCATCGGATCCCTGCGCTGGCCGCCTATCCCGACAGGCCCGCCGAGGGTAAGGGCACGACGTGGCTACTCGTCGGGTCCGACAGCAGACAGAACCTGACCCCCGAGCAGCAGATCGAACTGGGCACCGGCGGCGACATCGGCAACGGGCACACCGACACGATCATGCTGGTGCACGTGCCCGGGCTGTGGTCGGACGCCCCCACCACGATGGTGTCGATCCCCCGCGACTCGTATGTGGAGATCCCCGATTACGGCACCGACAAGCTCAACGCCTCCTTCGCCTTCGGCGGCGCCGCACTGCTCGCTCACACCGTCGAACAGGCGACCGGCGTGCGGCTCGACCACTACGCCGAGGTCGAATTCGACGGGTTCGCAAGGCTTGTCGACGCTGTCGGCGGGGTGACGATGTGTCCCCCCGAGCCGATCTCCGACCCCCTCGCGGGCATCGAACTTCCAGCGGGCTGCCAGAAACTCGACGGCCCCAACGCGCTCGGCTACGTGCGCACCCGCGCCACTCCGCGCGCCGATCTGGACCGGATGGTCAACCAGCGGCAGTTCATGTCGACTCTGATGCACCGCGCAGCCAGTCCGGTCGTCGTGCTGAACCCGTTGCGCTGGTACCCGATGGCCAACGCGGCGGCCGACTCTCTCACCGTTGACTCGGGTGCCCATGTGTGGGACCTCGCGCGGCTGGCATGGGCGCTGCGCGGCGACATCACCACCACGACCGTGCCGATCGGCGAATTCTCCGGCAGCGACTCGGGTTCTGTCGTGGTATGGGACGAGGACGTCGCCGACCGGTTGTTCGCAGCCCTGAGGGCGGATACTCCCGTGCCGCCGGACGTGCTGGAGGCCGGAGCCATCCGCTAGTCGCGGCCCGCCCCGGTCAGCGGGTTCTGGAGCCAGTCCTTGGTGCGCCCGGGGTGATTGGTCGCCACCCACGCCACCCCGAGTTCCCGGCAGTACCGGACGTCCTCGTAGTGGTCGACGGTCCAGCAGTACAGCGCGCGGCCCTGAGCGGCAGCTCGGTCGACGAGTTCGGGGTGCTCGCGCAGGGTCATGATCGAGGGGCCGACCGCCGTGGCGCCGACGGTGGTCGCCGCGCTGCCGCCGAGGTAGCGCGACGTCTCGCCGAGCAGAACCGTCGGCAGCAGGGGCGCCGCCCGCCGGATCCGCCAAACCGCGGCCGCCGAGAACGACATCACCACCGCCCGCGACAGGTCAGCCGACGCGGGCGACGCGATGCCGTAGCGGTGCAGAAGCGCCAGCACCTTGCTCTCCACCAGCGCGCCGTAGCGCACCGGATGCTTCGTCTCGATGAACAGCTTGACCGGACGGCTCCAATCCAGCACCAGCGAGACCAGGTCGTCGAGCGTGAGCAGCCCGGTGTCGCCCTGCGAGCCGTCGGCGCGCCAGCTGGCGTGCCATGAGCCGTAATCCAGTTCCTTCAGCGCGGCAAGCGACATCTCGCTGACCAGCCCGGTGCCGTTCGAGGTTCGATCCACCCGCCGGTCGTGGACGCACACCAAGTGCCCGTCCTTGGTCAGCCGAACATCACACTCCACACCATCGGCGCCCTCCTGCAGGGCGAGCTCGTAGGCGGCCAAGGTGTGCTCGGGACGTTCCGCGGACGCGCCCCGGTGGGCGACCACGAACGGGTGACCGCCGAGGTCGTTGCCGTCTCCGGCGTCGCCCGCGTTCATACGGCTATGCTGCCGGGTTTTGGCCTTCGGGCTCAACAGGAACACCCGATTCCGGCTCGACTTTCTCCGCTCCTCCCGTGCGCGGCGATTCGTCGGCGACGATCACCCACCGCTTCGACGGCTTCTCGACCGGCCTGCGCTCGAACCCGAGAAGGACGCGGGCCACCGAAACCATCGCAGCCATCGCGATCAGGTAGGCGACGATGGTCGTCACGGTGTTGTCGGCGATACCCTGCGCATCGGTGGTGAAGCTCGTCGCGATCGCGAACACCGATACCGCGGTGGACAGCACCCATACCGCCCACCAGACGGTGATCGGCCTGCGCAGGCGGGCGGCAGCGTCCTCGACGTCGGCGAGCTCGAGCACGAACACCGGCGCCCACGCCAGGTTCGCGAATGGCACGAGACAGCCCGCCCGCAGCGCCCAGAGCGGCCGGTGTTCCTCGCGCCCAACGTGGTTGAAGGCCGCCGCGCGTCGTGCGATCAACCAGTTCGTCAGCAGGACGAAGGTGGCGAACACCAGGAAGAGCGCGGCCACACTGACCACCACACCGATCCACGTCGCGAGCCACGCCACCACGGGATTCAGTAGGACGTCGCGATTGATGATCAACAGCGCATACCGCACGATGTGCACCAGAGCTGCGACGCCGAGCACGGCGATCGTCGCCACCAGGGTCACGCGCAGCGCGCCGATCGCGGGACCGCGGCGCGGTTCGGCCTCCTGCTCGTTCTGCGCGGTGTCGAACTGGTCGACGAGTCCCCACCGCGGAATGACCGCATAGCGCGGTGTCGGGCCGAAGTTGCGCGGTCGGCGGCGAGGAGGCGGCGCCGAGCCGGGGCGGACGGCGACCCAGCGGTAGCCGGCAGGCAGCCGCTGCGAACCCTTCTGCTCGCCCTGGCCGCCGGGACGTATCGCGGGCGCGGTCGGAGGTGCGCTCCACTGCGAGGGCGGCGACGGTGGCGCCGACGCGGACGGCGCGAGCAGGGTGCCGTTGCACCGTGGGCACCAGACCCGCTGCCGGTCCCGCACGTTCCACCGCGTCCCGCACCGGGAACACACCTGGATCATTCGACCAGCCTAGCGAGGGTCGCTCAGACGGTGCCCGGGCCGCCGCCGTCGGTGACGACGGGCCTGCCCGCATCGGACCACGCCTGCATACCGCCACTGACGTTGATCGGCTGATAGCCGTTCTGGGCCAGGTAGCGGGCCACCCGCATGGACCGGCCTCCGAGGTGGCACACCACGAAGAGCGTCGCCTCCTGATCGATCTCGGCCATGCGGGCAGGCACCTCGCCCATCGGAATGTGCTGAGCGCCTGCGGCGTGGCCGCGGTCCCACTCGTCGTTCTCCCGGACGTCGAGCAAAACGACTGACTCGTCGAACGCCGTCGGGACGCCGGACACGTCTACTTCCCGGATACTTGCTGGGCCCGCCATGCCCTCATGCTAGATGCGGGCTCTTGTCGACACACGTCAAGCAGCAATGTGCGGCTATCCACAGTTTCCACAGGTTCATCCACAGGCAGCCACCGGGGGAAACCCCCTCTGAGCTTCTCAGTCTGTGCATTTCCTTGGGAGCCCTGTGGATAACCTGGGACCGTTATCGAACAGTGATCAACAGGCCAGACCCGCCTGAGCGAAATCGATTGGCGCTCTAACCTTTGCTGCAGACGGCCCGATTTTCCCCGTTGCCGGCAAAGGGTTATGATCGGCGTCACAACAGCAGTTGTGATTGATCTCACGGGGGTGGGTAAGTGAACGTGCCGGTCAGGGGCCTCTAGATGACATCGCATCCATACGGGTCCGGATCCGCTACGTCGTCTGAGTGGCAGTCGTCGGCTCACGTCTATCCGCGGGGCCAGTTGATGGCGTGCGTTCGCGCAGGTCTCATCGCGCTCGTCCTGCTGGGCATCCTCGCGCTCATCGTCTTGTTCTGAACTCGTTCCGAAACTGAAAAGCCGCCGGAGACCGGCGGCTTTTTCGTCTGACGCACGTCTACTTGGGCGGGTACACGCCCATCTGCTTGGCCTTGTCGGTCTGCCAGAAGATGTCGGCGATCTCATCGATCGTCTTGAGCAGCTTCTCGGCGACGGCGGCGTCGAGCGACTTCTTGACGTCACCCGCGCCATGGACACCGTCCCAGAACAACTGGTGCAGGTTCGGGAACTGCTCGAAGTGCTCCTTGGTGAAGAAGTCGGCCCACAGCACCATCAGGTGGTGTTTGACCTCCTCGGCGCGGACCTCCTTGATGTAGATCGCACGGGTCTTGAAGTGCTCGTCGTCGGAGTCGTGGTACTTCTGAATCGTCTTCAGGCACGACAGCGCTTCGATCTTGGCCTGCGCGGGGTCGTAGACACCGCAGTACAGGTCGCAGTGGGCGTGGGCTTCAGTAGCGTTTGAGAAGAGTCGATGCAGCATTGCTTTAACCTACCCTCAGCACATGGGCGATAACCATCGACTCCGATGGTGGCCGATCCGCCGCTTCGCGGTCGTCGACGACTCCATGCGCCCGACCCTCGGCCCAGGTGACGGGCTGCTCGCCGTCCGCGGCGGAGGCGTCCGGCCCGGCCAGATACGCGTATTCCCTGACCCCAGGCGCTCTTCCCGGTGGCTGGTCAAACGCGTCGCCGAAGTGCACGACTCTGGGAGCACGGTGATTTTCGAGGCGCGCTCCGACAACCCCCGCGCGCCGGGCGCCGCCGATTCGCACGAGTTCGGACCCGTGTCGGCGGCCGGCTCCTACCGCGTCGTGCTCAAGGTGCGAGCCAAAATCGACCGATAGCACCCGTGTCGTCTTGCGCCCCAGTCGTTGCTGGCTCATGCTGAGCGGATCGGCCCAGTGGGGTGTCGGCGACGTCCGAACACATCGACGAGTCGCGGAGGCGAGATGGAGACGGGGTCTGGTCGAGCGATCGAGATCGCTCCATTCCATTCGCGCGGTGCGCTCAAAGGCTTTGTCGTGTCTGGCCGATGGCCTGATTCGACCAAGGAGTGGGCACAGGTACTGCGGGTCGCTGTGCGCGTGGCGTCCTTCCCCGGATTGCTCGCCACCACAACGATATTCGGCGCACGCGAGGAGTTGCCCGAGTCTCCGGAACCCGGCACTGTCGGCCTCGTGGTCGCCGAGGGCACGGTGGTTGGCGAGAACGCCGTGCCGCCAGGGCATTTCGCCGACCACCAACCGCCCGCACTGCTCATGCTGCACCCACCGTCGGAGACCACCCCGTCGCTGCCGGAATGTTCTGGCGCCGCATCGGGGTGCGTTCTCCTTCCCGGCCTGCCACACCTGGGTCTCGGACACCGCGCCGCCTGGGTGGAGGCCGAGTCCGATGGAACCGTCACCTCGATGGTGAGCCGCGTCGGCATCGATCCGATCAGCGATCCCGACACCGCCGTCCTGGCCATGCTCCTCGCCGCCTAGGGCGTCGTCCGAGAGTCCTCCGCTGAAACCGTCGCCCGACCAGAGGGGACATGCGGCTGGAAATTCCGTCTCCCCGCGCCGGGCGCCGCGCCGTCGGTGAGGGGTTCGTAAGGGCGTAAAATCAGCAAACCTCGCGATCCGCTCGGTAGGGGGTGACACCGGTTGCCCGAGGCCGGTGCGGCGAGCAGATAGCCAATGGTCAGGAACCTCCGAGCTAAGTCCCACCTACGTCTCCGTCAAAATTTGCTTGACCCCATCATGAGACATCGTTGAGATATGGTCTAAACTTGCTGCTTACCGCGCTATCGAGGCCCGCGAGGAAAAAGCCGCGTTAACTTTTCCGCGGTTTGCACTTGGTTGTTGGCACAACTCTCGCTACGATGATCAGCAAATACGCCGCCTAGTTTGCCCGCTCTGTTTGCATGTGGAGGTCAATCCGATGAGCAAGACGTTCTCCGCCCGCCTAAACCGCCTGTTCGACACGGTTTATCCGCCGGGGCGTGGTCCGCACACATCAGCTGAGGTGATCGCGGCCCTCAAGTCGGAGGGCATCACGATGTCGGCCCCCTACCTGTCTCAGCTGCGTTCAGGCAACCGTACGAATCCGTCGGCGGCGACCATGGCCGCCCTTGCCAACTTCTTCCGTATCAAGCCGGCGTACTTCACCGACGACGAGTACTACGAGAAGCTGGACAAGGAATTGACCTGGCTGGCCAATATGCGCGACGAGGGCGTTCGTCGTATTGCGGCAAGGACGGTCGGCCTGTCCGCCGAAGCGCAACAGGACATCGTTTCCAAGGTCGATGAGTTGCGTCGCCGGGAGCATCTCGACGATTAGCCCGCGGGGCGCGGCAACGCCGTGCCCGGCGAAGTAATCGCCGAAACCCCTCCATCAGGAGGACGCTGCGACACCCGCCCTGTCCAGCTGCCGGTACTGCTTCGCGATCGCCAGGATCCACTCCCGGTCCGAATAGCTGGTGGGTTGACGCAGCCAGCCGAGACCAGGGAACAACGCACGCTTGGTCTCCGCGTCGGTTTCGCCGCGGCCCGCGTGTATCCACTCTGCGACCGCGCGCGCTTGTGCCTCCGGCCCCACGTCCGGTGAGTCGACGTCGGCCAGGTCGATCAACTCATCCAGGTCGTGGTCGGCCGATGCGCCGGAGGCGTCCACCCGACGCCGCAGCGCGGCATCGGCGGCCGTGGCCTCGAGAAAGAGCGCGTCGGAGATCAGCGACATCCGCTCGGCCACCCGGAACACCAGCGGCCCGCGGGGACGAACCCCGATGCCCACGTCGGGATGTCGCTGGCCGAGCTCGTCGAGCAGCGGCGCGATCACCCGCAGCTCCCGGCGCGCGCCGAACCAGTCCTCGACGCTGGGCAGTAGCGAGCCCGCCGCGACCACGAGCATCGCGCAGCCCAGCAGCGTCGCGGCCGCACCGACTCCGACGAATTGCGTTGTGCCGACGGCACGCAGGAAGAAGAAGGCGCTGGCGAGCACGATCAGCACGATGCCGACGGTGAACACGAACAGCGCCCTGCCGCGGCGGGTCCGATTCGAATGCCGCATGCCCGCCCAGGATACGAGCGTCAGGGCCAGCAGCACGTACAGCAGAGGCAGAAGCCATGAGAGCGCGGTTCCGTTGGAGCCGAGGTTGCGTCGCAGATACTCCTCGGGCGACATCTCCGGCTGATGGCCAGCGGCGAAGAACACCACAAGCGTGGCGGTCGCGATGACCACGGCAATGCCGTACTGCCACATCGCGATGCGACGCAGCGTCGCCGGTTTACGTGGCGACGCCACCGTGGTGATCATCACGCAGCTGCCTGCGGCGCAGGCCACCAACGCGACCTGGCTGAGCCCCATCGAGATGTTCGGCCAGTGCAGCAGCGTGTCCAGAAGCAGCGTCAGCGGTTGCCAGTTGAGCGCGGCCACCAACCCCAGGCTGCCGAGCGCCAGGATCATCGCGGTGCTCACCAGGGATTGCTTGTTGACGAGGGCCCAACCGATGCGCAGGCCGGTGGCGAGACCGAGTAGTCCGGCGATCACCCAGATGATCAACCAAATGCCTCTCCGAGCCGTATCTGCACGATCGAGGAGCGGTCGGAGGGCAACCTACCGAGGCGGTAGATGAGCAGCGCCGCGAAATCCTCGGCTTCCTGCTCGGCGTCTTCACCGCTCGGCCCCATGCAACCGGTGCGCTGGTTGAGCATGTAGCCGATCAGTTCCGAACTGGCGAACTCCGTTTCCGCGCGGGCGGCTTGGACGACGGGAATGCCTTCGTGGCCGAGGACGAGGTGGCCGAGTTCATGGGCCAGCGTGCGGTCCCAGGCGGGCAGTCCCTTCTGAATCAGGAACACGTCCCGGTCGGCGTACTGCCGCCACTGGCCGCACACCCCGGGAGGCAGATCCGACATCTTGAGCTCGATGGGCCGCTTGCGGTCCGCACTGACGGCGTCGACAAGGCGGGGCAACGAGATTTCACCGCGGCGCGGGGCGAGATCGAGCACCGCGCTGACCGCGCGGGTCACGTGCCGACTTGCAGGCATTACATCCCCCTCTCCGACGAGTCCACTATGCGCCGCCCACCCCGCTTGCGGGGGGCAGTTTGTACTACTACCTCATGAATCGTGCTGAGCCGCCGACGTGGACGGCGTGCCCCGCTTTCGCTTGCCGGTACCCTACTAACCCCCCGGCACCCGTGAGCACCAGAATCCCGACAAGACCAGGCACCGCCAGCGCTGCTACCTGCGGCATTGCGGCGGTGCGGAGATATTCGTTGTAGCCGATCCGATACGACGCGTTCGGCGCCGCGGCATTGGACCCGACGTTCGCCGGTTGCGGATTCCTGCCGGGGGGCGGTTGCGACGGGAGACCGCGCGGTGCGGGCGGCAGGCCGGCCGACCCGCCCGAACCGCCCGATCCGGCGCCACCGGCGAGCCCGACACCGAGGGGCGGCGCGACGATCACCGGCAGGGCGATGGGCACCGCGGCGCCAACGGCTGCCGCGCCAGCCACCACACCGGCCCCCGCGTCGATCACTGCGGGTTCGCCGGGAAGTCCCGGCGGGGCCGGAAGCTCGCCGGGCAGTTGCATATCGGGCACCTGCGGCGGTTTGTAGCGCGGCAGGTCGATGACCGCGCCGCCGCCACCCGGGAAGCTCTGCGGCGGAGTCGGTTCGGGCTCTGCTGGCGGCTCACTGGGCTTCGTCGGCTCAGTGGGCTTCGTCGGCTCAGTGGGCTTCGTCGGCTCGGTGGGCTTCGTCGGCTCGGTGGGCTTCGTCGGCTCGGTGGGCGGCGTCTTCGTCCCGCTCGACGGGGTGTCTGTTCTCGTCGGTTCGCCCTCGCCGGGGCCGTTCCACCGGCCGTTGCCCCAGCTGGTGTCGGGCCGCTGCCACACGTTGGACGCGTTGTCGCCGCCGCCGTCGTCGAAGCCGAACGCGCGCCGGACGATGTCGCCCACCGAGTCGTCGCGCGTGTGGCTGTCCGGACCCTTGCGGTCGTCCTGGCGGCTGTGTCCCTGACCCGGGTCGGCAAGCGCGATGGCCCCGCCGGCGCCACAGATCAGCAGGCCAGACGCTACGAGGCATGCCGATGCGGCGGCACGCGCGCGCGGAGCCACTCGGTCACCACCTCTCACGACGCGCCGAAAACGGCGATTGACGATTGCGACGATTGTCGCACAATCTGTTCGCCACGTTTGCTAGTGGACCGAACCAGAGACATTGCGGGCCGCGTCGGCGGCGGTCGCGGCGCGGACGATAGTGTTGTTCAGCGCCATCGCGAAACACGAATGGCCGAAATGCCGACGAGATGACCGGGAGGCGGCCGGGATGGGTCTGTTCAAGCGACGGAAAAGCCGCGCTACTCGGCGAGCTGAGGCCCGCGCCATCAAGGCGAAGGCGAAGCTGGAGGCCAAGCTGGCGGCGAAGAACGAGAACCGTCGGCGCAAGGCCGCCCACAGGGCCGAAACCAGGGCGCTGAAGGCTCAGCTCCGGGCGCAGCGGGAAAGCGACAGGACGGCGCTCAAGGTTGCTGAAACGCAACTCAAGGCGGCCCGCGAGGGCAAGCTGCTCTCCCCGGCGCGCATTCGCCGAACGTTGACGATCACGCGCCTGCTGGCCCCGATCGCGGTGCCGCTCGCCTATCGCGGGGCGATGGCCGCCCGCGGTTTCCTCGATCAGCGCAAGGCCGATCAGCTGGGCATCCCGCTCAGCCAGCTCGGCCAGTTCTCCGGGTACGGAGCGCAGCTGTCGGCCCGCATCGCGGGCGCGGAGCAGACGCTGCGCATGGTCGCCGAGAAGAAACCGAAGGACTCGGAGACCAAGCAATTCGTCGCCGCCATGACCGATCGGCTCACCGACCTCTCAGCTGCGGTGGCCGCAGCCGAGAAGATGCCGACGGCCAATCGGCGGACCGCCCACAGCTCGATCAGCCAGCAACTCGACGGCATCGACGCCGACCTGATGGCCCGCCTCGGCGTGGCCTGACGCAGTGAGCGCCCGGCAGACCACCGCCGCCCGTCTGCGGGGTATCGCCGCCGGGCTGCTGACCGCGGCACTGGCGGTGGCCGCGCACGGTGCCGCCGACCACGCGGTGCCGTCCGGTACGGCTGTCGCGCTGCTCGCGGTGCTCGCCGCGACGGTGGGTGCGCTGACGACGTCCATGCCGCGCGCCTCCGACGCGCGCGTGGTTTTCGGTCTGCTCGGGACGGGCCAGGTCGTCGGCCATGTGATGCTGACCGTCGCCAGCCACAGCCACGGCACCGTCGCAGCGCCCGGTTCGGCGATGCTGACCGCGCACGCGCTGGCGGTGCTCGCGGGGGCGGTCCTGATCGCCACCGGAGATCGGCTCTGCCGCGCGGTGTCGCGTGTTCTCGAGGTGGCCGTTCGCGCGGTCGTCCCGCCGGTTCCCACCAAGCCGTTCGTCGTCGCCTGCGCCGATCACCCTCAGCGGTCGGTACTGCTACTTGCCGCATCGGTGTCACATCGGGGTCCGCCGGTCAGCCTCGCCCGCTGACCGTTCCAGTCCCCCGATCGAGAAAGTGACAATTCCATGCGTTCCCCCTTCAGGGCGCCAACGCGCGCCCTCTTCACCGTCGCCGGCACGGGCGTGGCCGTGTGCATCGGCCTAGCCTCCGGGGCCTGGCCCGCGTCAGCGCACGTGCACGCCGAAGCCGACAACCCCGCGCCTGGGTCGACGGCGGTGGTGACCTTCCGTGTGCCCGGCGAGTCCGAAAACAATTCTCTGACAACGAAGTTGAGCGTGAAACTGCCCGACGTCGCATCCGCCCGAACCGAGGCCATGCCCGGCTGGACGGCCACGCTCGATCGGGATGCCGCGACGGGTGCCGTCCGCTCGGTGACGTGGACCGCCGACCCGAAGGCCGGCATATCGTCCGATCAGTTCGCACTGTTCAGGGTTTCGGTGAAGCTCCCCGACGGTGACAGCGTTTCCTTCCCCACCACCCAGACCTATTCCGACGGCACTGTGGTGGCATGGGACCAGGGCCCCCTACCGGACGGCGGCGAACCCGACCATCCGGTGCCTGCACTGAGCCTCACCGATGCCACCGCGTCGCACGGGGTGTCCGACGTAGAGATGACGGCCAGAAGCGCGCCGACCGAACAGGCCGCCGACAACACCGCACGGTGGCTTGCAGGCGGTGCGCTCACGCTCGCCGCGGTCGCCGTAGCCGCAGCGCTGGTCGCACGGAGGCGCACGTGATCCGGGCGTTGCGGCTCGCGTTCATCGCCGCCCTGATGGCGGCGATGGCGCTGGCCGGTGCGCCCGTGGCGTCGGCACACGCCGCCAGCATCGCGGCCGACCCCGCCGAGAACACCGCGCTGGCCGCCGGACCGCAACGGGTCAGCGCGACGTTCAACGAGCCGATGCAGTCCGCGTTCGCCGCGATGACCGTGGTCGGCCCGGATGCGAACCTCTGGTCCGTCGGCGACCCCGAGGTCACGGGTGCGGTGCTCTCCGTCGGCGTGCGCCCACTCGGTCCGGCGGGCACGTACACGGTGAACTACCGGGTGACGTCGGCGGACGGGCACTCGGTGTCCGGTTCGTGGACGTTCCGGCTCACCGTCGCCGCGACCGGCACACCGGGCCCGTCGGCCGCCAAGCAGGCAGAGCCCGCGGGCGGAGACGGAATCCCGGTGTGGCCGTTCCTGGTGGCCGCTGCGGTGATCATCGGGGGCGGGATCCTGTGGACGGCGCGGCGAAGGACCTGACGCCGACTCGGCGCCGCGCCGCCGTCGGCGGTGTTCTGGTCGTTGTCGGCGCCGCGCTTGCGGCATGGGCATTGGCGTATCCGCAGCCCGCGCCCGCGGCCACCGTGGTGCGGGCGCTCGCAGACTGCACGGCGGCGGTCACGCTGGGCCTGGCACTGGTGCCGATGCTGGACGCGGGCCGCTACCGCGACGAGCTGGCGCGGCGGGCGGGCGGACCGCTCGGCTGGGCCGCCGGCGTCTGGCTTCTGGCCGAGCTGTGCCGCGTTGTGGTGGGCGCGGCCGACGCCACGGCGGTTCCCGTCACACGCGTCGGCCTGCGCACCACGGCGGAATTCGCGATGTCGACCTCCGCCGGACGGTCGAGCCTGTTCAGTGTCGCGGCCGCCGCGCTGGTGTTGGTGATTGCGCTCGTCGCGGCGAAGACGCCGCCGTCGGCGGTCGCCGCGGCGGGGATCACCGCGGTCGGACTCGTCGCGCGCACGGTCGGCGGCCACATGTCGGCGAGTGCGTTCGGCGCGATGGCGATCGCGATTCACGTTCTGGCGGCCGCCCTCTGGTGCGGCACGCTGGCCGCGCTCGTGCTGACGGTGGCTCACCGCGGGCAGTGGGCACGCGTCCTACCGCGCTTCTCCGAGCAGTCGCTGTGGTGCGTTATCGCGTTGCTGGCCGGTGGCGTGATCGGTGCTCTGGTTGCGGTGGACTCGCCGAGGCAGCTGTTCGCCACCGGATACGGCCGGGTGTTGCTGCTCAAGATCGTGCTCACCGTTGTCTTGATCGTGCTGGCGTGGCGCAACCGCGCCCGCTGGTTGCCTGCGGCAAAGTCCCATCGCGTCACCGCGTACGTCTCGCGAACGAGATCGCTGACCGAACTGGCAATCATGGCGGTCACCCTGACCATGGCCGCCGCGTTATCAGTGACCGGTTAGGGTTGAATGGCGAAGGACGAGACACTGCAAAGGAGCAGCCTGATGGCCGACCAGCAGGATCGACCCGACGAAAAGCCGGGGACCCCAGCGCCCACGCCGCCGCCTGCAGCCCCGCCGCCACCACCTCCGGCGAAGGAGCCGCCAGGCAAGTCCGCCAAGGCTGCGAAGAAGACCCCGGCAAATGCACCCAAGAAGACGCCGGCGAAGGCCGCCAAGAAGGCTGTGCCCGCCAAGAAGGCCGTGAAGAAAGCCGCCCCGAAGAAGGCCCCGCCGAAGCCGCCGACTCAAGGGCCGCCGAAGGTCGCGCCCAAGCTCGCCGACACCAACGGCGATCGTAACCTCGCTGCCGCCAAAGAGGCCGCCGCGCAAGCGAAGTCAACCGTGGTCGCGGCAGGTAATCCCGCGACCGGCCCGGCCACGGTGCCTCTCGTCGGCCCCGAGCCGTCGCGGCTGCCGCTCGCCGCGGCGATCGCCGCAGGCGTGCTGGCCATCCTGCTCGTGCTGGTGGCTCGCCGCCAAGGCGACGACTGACAAAGCACTTGACCCTCACGTGGCGTCAGGGTCGATAGTGGCGGCATGGACGCCAAGACCGTCGGGGCGGTAGCCACCGTCACGGGTGTCTCCGTCCGCACCCTGCACCATTACGACCACATCGGTCTGGTGGTGCCGAGCGTCCGCACCCCGGCCGGTTATCGCGGCTACACCGACGCCGACATCGAGCGGCTCCATCTGGTGCTGGTGTACCGCTCGGTCGGGCTGCCACTCGACCAGATCCGCACCCTGCTCGACGACGGAGGCGCCGACGTGGCGGCCCATCTGCAGCGTCAGCATGCGCTGCTGAGCGAGCAGGCCGACCGGCTCAACGACACGATCAAGGCAGTGGAGGAACTGATGAACGCACATCGCAGGGGCATCCAACTGACGGCGGAGGAACAGGTCGAGATCTTCGGCGCCACCGCGTTCAGCGAAGAGTATGCCGATGAGGCTGAACAGAGATGGGGCGACACGGACGCATGGGCGCAGTCGCAGCAACGCACGGCCGGCTTCACCAAGGACGACTGGATCAGGATCAAGGCCGAGGGCGAAGCGCTGCTGACCGCGCTGGCGGAGGCCAAGCGGGCGGGGGTCGCACCGGGTTCGGCCCGTGCCGACGACCTGGCGGCCCGGCACCGCGCGTCGATCGATCAGTTCTACGCCTGCGACGACGACATGCAGCGCTGCCTGGTGCAGATGTATCTAACCGACGAGCGGTTCACGAGGTACTACGACGACGTGGAGCCGGGTCTGGCGCAGTTCCTGCACGACATCGTTGTCGAAAGCTTGAATTCTTAGTCCGTTCCACCGTTAGTTTGAGGCCCATGACCGGGCTTCTGCCCTCGGGGACGGTGACTTTCCTACTCACCGATCTGGAAGGGTCTACGCGGCTTTGGGAGAGCAATCCCGAGGCGATGACCGCGGCGATGGTCCGGCACGACGAACTGCTCCAGGAGGCGATTACGGCACATCGCGGCTTCGTCTTCGCGCGGATGGGTGACGGCATGGCCGCGTCGTTCTCGACTGCCGGTCAGGCGGTCGCGGCCGCGGTCAGCTTCCAACGAGCTTTGACCGAGGAGCAGTGGGCCACGGCCAGTCCGCTTCGCGCACGCATCGGGATACACACCGATGAGGGCATCGTGGTCAACGACAACAACTACGTGAACCAGCCGGTCAACCGCGCTGCCCGGTTGATGGCCGCGGCACACGGAGGGCAGGTCGCCGTGTCAGGCGCCACGGAATCGCTTGTCCGCGACGAGCTTCCGATCGGCACGCGGCTGATCGACCTCGGCGAACATCGCCTGCGCGATCTCGGGCAACCGATGCGGGTATTTCAACTCACCCATGACGGGCGGTCCGACGACTTTCCACCGCTACGGACCATGGACTCCTTCCCCGGAAACCTCCCGGCACAGGTGAGTTCGTTCATCGGGCGACAGAGCGCGGTCGCCAAGGTCGCCGCCGCGCTGACAAACTCCCGAATCGTCACGATCACCGGTGTCGGCGGAGTCGGCAAGACCCGGCTTTCGCTCCAAGTCGCGGCGGACGTTCTGCCGCGTTACCGCGACGGAGCATGGCTCGTCGAACTGGCGCCGGTCAGGGACCCCGATGGCGTCGTCGACGCCGTGGCAGCGGTATTCGGTCACAATCGAACGGGCCCATCGCTCGTGGAGTCGCTGGTCGAGATGCTCCTCCACAAGAAGGTCCTCCTGGTCCTCGACAATTGTGAGCACGTGCTGGGTGCGACCGCAGAACTCGTCAGCACCATCGAACGGGTCTGCCCCGGCGTCGCAGTGCTGGCCACAAGCCGCGAGGGCATGGCCATCGACGGTGAGCAGTTGATCGCCCTACCGCCTCTTGATGTCGGTAAGCCAGGCGAGGAAACCGGAAACCTGTTGCAGACCGATGCGGTCAGCCTGTTCGTCGAACGCGCCAGGCGAGTAAAGGCCGATTTCGAACTCACACAGGACAATGCCGACGCAGTAGTCGAGATCTGTCGCCGGCTCGACGGGGTCCCGCTTGCGATCGAGCTCGCCGCGGCCCGCACCATCGCCCTGAGCCCAGCGGAGCTCCTTCGTCGGCTGGACCGCCGGTTTCAGTTGCTCGCGGGCGGTCGGCGAGGAGCAGTCGAACGCCACGCGACACTGCGTGCTGCGATCGACTGGTCGTATGAGCTGCTCGATCCGGCCGAGCAGCGGCTGCTCGCGCGCGCTTCGGTGTTTTCCGGCGGCGCCACCTTCGCGGCCATCGAGGCGATCTGCTGCGGCGGCCCGGTCGGTCGCGACGTGGTTCTCGACCTCGTGACACGTTTGGTTTCTCGGTCACTTGTCGTCGCAGAGGACCGAAGAGACGCAACTCGATACCGACTTCTGGAGACGATCCGGCAGTACGGCGAGGAGCGTCTCACCGAGTGCCACGAGACCGAGGCAATGCACACCTGCCATGCCGACTATTACGCAGACCTGTCGGCTCTGTCCTCCGAAAACGCGCACGGGCCGGAACAATTGACATGGGTCCGGAAGATCAACGTCGAGCGCGAGAACATCCGTGCGGCCCTGATGTACGCGATCGACATCGGCAACTCCGCGCTAGCGGTCAAACTCGTCGCCAGTCACCCACATCGGCAGGCCATGTCCGGATACCCGATGGGAGACGTACTCCTGACGCCGGCGTTTCGGGTACTCGACCTGCCCGGTGCCGAGAACGAGCCCGAGTACGCGCGCGTTCTCGTTGTCGCGGCGCATCAGTCGGTCTACAGCGGCGACTACGACACCGGGCACGAACTCTGCCGACAGGCGGCCGAGGTCGAGGGGAAACTTCACGACCCCCTCCCCGGTCCCCGAATCGAGATGGACCAATGGATTCTCAGGGCCGCCGCGCTGCTGTGGTCGGGTGACTACACCGAAGGCGCGACCTCCTATGCGCGGGCAGCCGAAATCGCGGACAGCGAAGGTTATCCCGGCATTGCCGCGATGTTGCTCTCGTACAGCGTGAACAGCATGCTGCTAGGAGGAAGTAAGGAGAACGAGGAGATCGAGAGGGCGGAGGAGGCTGTGAGGCTTGCACGTAGATCTCGGATGCCGGCAGCGATGGTGTCCGGCCTCAACTCGCTGGCGCTTGCGATCGCCGAGCGAGAACCAGCCCGCGCGCGTGCGTTGTTGCGGGAGAGCGTGGACCTTTCCACTGCGTCCGGCGATGAGATGTCGATCGGTTTCCTCACCGCGTGCATGGTGTCCGGCCGCCTACGCGATTGGGAGTTGACACTGGCGTTGTCAGGCCGTTCATTCGCGGGAACGCGTTGGGCACTCGCGCCGTCTCAGGTCGCCACCACCCTTGCCGAGTGCGCCCGGTCCTTCGCCGAAACCAAACCGGAGGTCGCCGGCCTCCTTCAGGGAGCCGCTTACAGCGCCTTCGCTCAATCCAATCCGATGTCGAGGGAAAGGCGCCGCATCCCGCAGTCCTCGAAGGGGAACTTTGTTCTGGAAGCTCTCCGCGAGACCGGCAAGCTCGTCAGCGATGCTCTAGGTGATCAGAAACGCGGGGAGCTCGCACATGCGGGGGCTGCCATGAGCATGGACGAAGCGGTCAGCTGTGCCCTGGCGAGCATCGACCCCAAGCTGCTGTCCGGACCCGTCTCGGTCTGAATCAAAACCACAAAGCGGTGATATGAGCTAATCGGCGTCAAATGTGCTGAATCCCGCTTGATATCTCTGAGAACGCATAACTTGTGCGCATGACGGTTGACGCGGTGAGTGAGATCGACTACGACCCATACGATGAAGCGCTCAACATGAATCCATACGCGACGCTCCGACGGCTGCGTGAGGAGGCGCCGCTCTACTACAACAGCGAATACGACTTCTTCGCTTTGAGTCGGTTCAGCGACGTCAGCCACGGGCTGGTCGACCACGACACGTTCAGTTCAGCCCATGGTGCGATTCTCGAATGGATCAAGAAAGGGCTTGCGGTTCCCTCGGGCATCCTGTCATTCGAGGATCCGCCACTTCACAACATTCACCGCCACTTGCTGGCCCGCATGTTCACCCCGCGCAAGATCAACGCGCTGGAGCTGAAGATTCGCGAGTTCTGTTGTCGGAGCCTGGATCCGTTGGTCGGAACCGGACAGTTTGACTTCGTCCGCGACCTCGGCGCGCAGATGCCGATGCAAGTCATCGGGATGTTGCTCGGCATACCGGATGGCGACTTGGAAGGCATCCGAGATAGGTCACACAACAACATGAAGACGAAATCCGGCCAGCCGATGAAGCTCAGCGCCAAAGGAGTAGGACAGCTGGGAGATGCGTACGCCGATTACATCGACTGGCGCGCCGAGCACCCTTCAGACGACCTCATGACCGAACTACTCAATGTCGAGTTCAAAGATGAGAGCGGATCTGTGCGTCGGCTACGGCGTGACGAACTTCTCCTCTACATCAACGTCGTGGCGCAGGCGGGTAACGAGACCACCACTCGGCTGATCGGATGGGCGGGCAAGGTCCTCGCCGAGCATCCCGAGCAACGACGACACCTGACAGACAATTTCGCCCTGATCCCGCAAGCTGTCGAGGAGCTCGTGCGATTCGAACCTCCCCCTCCACACACGGCGCGCTACGTGACCCGAGATGTCGACTACTACGGCCGGAAGGTTCCCGAAGGCAGTGTGATGATGATGCTCATCGCCTCGGCATGTCGCGACGATCGTCAGTTCCCTCCGGACGGGGATGTCTTCGACATACACCGCGGGCCACGACAGCACGTCGGATTCGGTGTCGGCATCCACTACTGCCTCGGTGCCGCGCTCGCTCGCATGGAGGGACGTATTGCGCTCGAAGAGATCTTGAAGCGGTTTCCCGAATGGGACGTCGACCTCGACAACGCGGTGTGGTCGCCCGCAACGGCGACCAGGGGCTGGGACAGCATGCCGGCAGTCATTGCTTGAGCACTGCGCTGGCTAGCATCGACCGGTGACCATCGAACCGCGCGCCACCGCTGACCTCGTCGACGAGATCGGACCCGACGTGCACAGCTGCGATCTGCAACTGCGACAGTTCGGCGGCAAGGCACAATTCGCGGGGCCCATCACCACGGTGAAGTGCTTCGAGGACAACGCACTGCTGAAATCGGTGCTGTCGGAACCCGGCAACGGTGGCGTGCTGGTGATCGACGGTGAGGGATCCGTGCACTCGGCGCTCGTCGGCGACATCATCGCGGGACTCGGGGTCGACAACGGCTGGGTGGGCCTGATCGTCAACGGGGCCGTGCGCGACGCGGCAACGCTGCGCACTCTGGACATCGGCGTCAAGGCGCTGGGCACCAATCCACGCAAGAGCGCCAAGACCGGCGACGGCGTGCGCGACGTGGCCGTCGAGTTCGGTGGTGTGGTTTTCGTGCCTGGCCATATCGCCTACAGCGACGACGACGGCATTGTCGTCGTCGCCGCAGGCTGACGCCTTAGGCCGAAGCCGTCACCGCTACACGGTGTTTGGTGAAGAGCAGCGCTTCGTCGTCGACCTTGCCGCGGCGGATCAGGTTCAGGTCGAGCAGGTAATTCTGCTTGAGCCGCCACGGGGCGACGTGGCCTGCCTTCGGCAGGTAATCGAGGGCCCTCAGCACATAGCCGGGAGTGAAATCCATCAGCGGACGTTCGTCGACCGAGTTGCCGGGATGCTGCGGCTCGACGCGGTCGAAGCCGGTTTCTCCCATGTAATTCAGGACGCGGCAGACGAACTCCGACACCAAGTCGGCCTTCAGCGTCCACGAGGCGTTGGTGTAGCCGATGGTGAAGGCCATGTTCGGCATGTGTGTGAGCATCATGCCCTTGTAGGCCATTGTGTCGTGCAGGTCGACAGCCTCACCGTTGCGGAAGATCTGTGCGCCGCCGAACAGCTGTAGGTTCAAACCCGTTGCCGTGACAATGATGTCGGCCTCGAGCTCCTGGCCCGACGCCAGCTTGATGCCGGTCTTGGTGAACCGCTCGATGGTGTCGGTGACGACGTCGGCCTTGCCCTTCTTGATGGTCCTGAACAGATCACCGTTGGGCGCCAGGCAGAGTCGCTCGTCCCACGGGTTGTAGCGAGGGCCGAAGTGCTTCTCGACGTCGTAACCCTCGGGCAGGCGACGCTCGGCCATCGTCATCAGGGTCTTGCGCATGAACTTCGGGAAGCGGCGGGAGATCTGGTACTGGCCGGACTGGAAGATGATGCTCTTCCACCGGTTCACCACATAGGCGGGCTTCTCGGGCAGCGTCTTGTTCATCCGTACCGTGAACGGGTCGACGTCGGGCAGCGCGCCGATGTAAGTCGGGGAGCGCTGCAGCATCGTCACGTGGCCCGCGCCCGAATTGGCAAGCGCCGGAATGAGCGTCACTGCCGTGGCGCCACTGCCGATGATCACGATCTTCTTACCCGTGTAGTCGAGGTCCTCAGGCCAGTGCTGCGGATGGATGATCGTGCCGTCGAAATCGTCGCGCCCGGCGAACTCCGGGGTGTAGCCCTCGTCGTAGTTGTAGTAGCCGCTGCACGCGATCAGGAAGGCGCACGAGATCTCGCGCACCTCGCCGTTGCTCTCGATCCGCACCGTCCAACGGTTGTCGGCGTCCGACCAGTCGGCGGCGATGACCTTCTGCTGGTACCGGATGTTCTTGTCGATCCCGTACTCGGCGACGGTCTCCTCGAGATAGCTCATGATGGACGGGCCGTCGGCGATGGCCTTCTCCGATGTCCACGGCTTGAACCGGAACCCGAGGGTGAACATGTCGGAGTCCGAGCGGATGCCCGGGTACTTGAACAGGTCCCAGGTGCCGCCTAGATTCTCGCGGCGCTCAAGGATCACATAGCTCTTGTCAGGGCAACGGTCCTGCAGATGCCAGGCCGCGCTGATACCCGAGATGCCAGCTCCAACGATGACAACGTCGACAAATTCAGTCATGATGTAAAGCTATCAACACCGTGTCGAGTAAGTCAACAGCGTGTTGAGAAATTCGACACCATGTAAAGTGGCGGTCGTGACAACCGTCAGCCAACCCCGTGCCGTCCGCGGCCGACGAGCCGCGAGGCCCTCCGGCGACGACCGTGAGCAGGCCATTCTCGATACGGCGCGCCGCCTGTTGGAAGAGCACTCGATCGCCGAGATCTCGGTTGACGACCTCGCCAAGGGTGCAGGCATCTCCAGGCCGACCTTCTACTTCTATTTCCCGTCGAAGGACGCCGTGCTCTTCGCGCTCTTCGAGCAGGTGATCAGCGAGGCCGACGCCGCGTTCGAGCGGCACACGAAGTCGGTGCCCGTCACCACCGATCGCTACGAGATGTGCCGGGCCGGCATCGGGGTCTTCTTCGAGACGTTCGTGGCGCACCGCGCCGTCACCCGCGCCGCCCAGGAAGTGCGGACGTCTCATCCAGAGGTCCGCGACCTGCTGGCGACGTTCATGACCAAATGGATCGAGAACACCGCGGCCACCATCGAGGCCGGACGGGCACAGGGCCTGGCGCCGACGACGTTGCCTGCACTCGACCTCGCCACAGCACTGAACCTGATGAACGAGCGGGCGCTGTTCGCGTCGTTCAGCGACGAACAGCCCGCCATCCCTCCCGAGCGGCTGCTCGACACCCTGGTGCACATCTGGGTCACCAGCATCTACGGCGAGTCCACATAGCTCGTCAGACCCGGGATGCGAACATGTGTTCGTGTCGGATCTCGCCACCATCCTGCACGCTGATCTCGACTCTTTCTATGCGTCGGTCGAACAGCGCGACGACCCCGCGCTGCGCGGCAGGCCGGTGATCGTCGGCGGCGGGGTCGTGCTGGCCGCGAGCTACGAGGCCAAGGCGTACGGCGTGCGCACGGCCATGGGCGGGCGCCAGGCCCGCAGGCTCTGCCCGCATGCGCTGGTCGTGCCGCCGCGGATGACGGCCTACTCCGAGGCCAGCGACGCGGTGTTCGAGGTCTTCCACGACGCCACTCCCCTCGTCGAGCCGCTTTCGGTGGACGAGGCGTTCCTCGACGTGTCCGGCCTGCGCCGGGTGTCTGGCACCCCGGTGCAGATCGCAGCGCGGCTGCGCGCTCAGGTCCGCGACCGCGCCGGCCTGCCGATCACCGTCGGCATCGCTCGCACCAAGTTCCTGGCCAAGGTGGCCAGCCAGGAGGGCAAGCCCGACGGGTTGCTGCTCGTCCCGCCCGATCGCGAGCTGGCGTTCCTGCATCCGCTTCCGGTGCGACGGTTGTGGGGCGTCGGCGTCAAGACCGCCGACAAGCTGCACACTCACGGCATCGAGACCGTCGCCGACGTCGCCGAGCTGAGTGAGCCCACGCTCGCGGCGATGGTCGGCGGAGCGATGGGACGCCAACTGTTCGCGTTGTCCCGCAACATCGACAAGCGTCGGGTCGTGACAGGCGTGCGCCGCCGCTCGGTCGGCGCGCAACGCGCCCTCGGCAGGCGCGGCAACACCATGTCGGCTTCCGAGGTCGACGCCGTCGTGATCAACCTGATCGACCGGATCACCCGGCGAATGCGCAGCGCCGGGCGCACCGGCCGAACCGTGGTGCTGCGGTTGCGCTTCGACGACTTCGGTCGCGCCACCCGCTCGCACACCATGCCGAGGGCGACGGCGTCCACTGATGTCATCCTCGCGGCCGCGCGCGACCTAGTCGCCGCTGCCGCCCCGCTGATCGCGGATAGAGGTTTGACGCTGGTCGGTTTCGCGGTGTCCAACATCGACCGCCAGGGCGCTGCGCAGTTGGAGCTGCCCTACCCCGAACATGCGGATACCCTCGCGCTCGACGGCGCCGTCGACGAGGTTCGTAAACGCTACGGCAACTCCGCCGTCACCCGGGGCGTGCTCGTCGGGCGCGACCCCGGCCTGGAGATGCCGCACCTGCCCGACTGACCGGCCCAGCGCGTGGGGGTGGATTGAGTATCCTTTTCCTGCGCTCTGGACATGTGGCAGCGGCTGTGTTTGGCGATGACGGTGCTGTTCCTCGTGACGAGCTCGTTCACCCTCGCCAAGGTGATCCGGGATCAGGAGGAAGCGGCGACCATCCGCGTCCGGCTTGACGAGGCGAGGATGGAAAAGCTTAATCGCCGAACACAATCCGTTTACCACCACGCCATGACACGCGCCCCTACTAGGAAGCCGTCCAGCTGAGCAGGTCGTCGGCAGACCACGTGTTGACGATCCGCTCGACGGGCACTTCGGCACCCAGCGCCCGCTGTGCGCCGTAGCCGAGGAACTCCAGCTGGCCCGGCGCATGCGAGTCGGTGTCGATCGAGAACAGGCAGCCGATCTCCAGCGCAAGCTTCAGCAGCCGGGTCGGCGGGTCGCGGCGCTCCGGGCGCGAGTTGATCTCCACAGCCGTGCCGCTGTCCCGGCACGCCGTGAAGACCTTCTCCGCATCGAACTTCGACTCCGGCCGCATCCCGCGGCCACCCGTGACCAGCCGGCCCGTGCAGTGCCCGAGAACGTCGGCGTGCGAATTCTGCACCGCCTTGAGCATCCGCCGAGTCATCGCGGGTTCGTCCATCGCCAGCTTCGAATGGACGCTGGCCACCACGACGTCGAGACGCTCGAGCAGTTCGGGCTCCTGATCGAGCGAACCGTCCTCGAGGATGTCGACCTCGATTCCGGTCAGGATGCGCAGCGGCGCGACCGTGTCCCGCACTTCGTCGATGACGTCGAGCTGTTTGCGCAGCCGTTCGGGTGACAGTCCGTTGGCGATCCGCAGCCGTGGCGAGTGGTCGGTCAGCGCGCAGTACTCGTGACCCAAATCCCTTGCCGCAAGCATCATCTCCTCGATCGGGGCGGACCCGTCCGACCAGTTGGAGTGCACGTGCAGGTCGCCGCGCAGCGCCGCCCTGATCTCGCCACCGCCGAGATCGGCGGCGCCCGAACGCAGTTCGACCAGGACGTCGGGTTCGCGGCCTGCCCACGCCTGCGCGATCACCTTCGCCGTCTTCGGCCCTATCCCGGTCAGCGACTGCCAGCTGTTGGCGGCGCCGTGCCGTTCCCGCTCGGCTTCGCTGAGCGCCTCAACGATGTCGGCTGCGTTGCGATAGGCCATCACCCGCCGGGAGTCCTCGCGCGCCCGGTCCTTGTAGTAGGCAATCTGCCGCAGCGCGACGACCGGATCCATGGCTCCAGTGTGCCCGCTTACCCGGCACGCCAAGCGGGGTCACGCCCGCTCAGCGCCACGACCCTGGCCAGATCGTCGGCGTCGTCGGCGGTCGGCACCGCGGGACCGAACATGCCTTCGGTGCCGGCAGGGTCGAACTGGGCGAGGTGGTCCAGGCAGGCCTGCAACGTCGCCGGGTCGCAGTCATACGGCGCGCCGATCGCTCGCGCGACATCCCAGCCGTGGAGCACGACCTCGGCGAGGGCGACGTTGCCCATCACTTCGGCGGGCAGCTCGACGCCGCCTGCGCGGGTCATCCCCTCCCAGGCCGACGAGTCCTTCCACGCGGCGGCCAGCGCGTCGAGCCGCTGCGGGTAGGTGGTGCGCCAGTTGGCGTCGAGCTCTGCGTCGTCGGTGGGTGGGGTGTCGGTCAGCGGGCCGAAATCCTTGCCGGCGGCCGCTGCGAAGGCGAGTGAGAGGCCGCCGATGTGCGCGATCAACGCGTCGAGGGGCATCTTCTCGCACGGGGTGGCGAGGCCGAGCTGGTCGTCGGTGACGCCGGCGAGGACGTCGGCTGTGCGCCGGCAGGCTGAGGTCAGATCATTCATAGATGTAGTGACCGGCGCGGCGCCGGAAAGTCAGCGCGCACGCGTGGAGCACAGAAATCAACGCGCGCGCAGCGGCCTGGTCGCGCCGTGTACAAGCGCCCGAACCTGGTCCTCGACGGCACCGCCCGCGAGGAAGAGCATCTCGTCGTCGGCCTGCAGCACGTCGTCGGGTTTCGGCAGGACCACCCCGCTCTCGCGGATCACGATGGCCAGCACGGTGTTCTCCGGCAGCGTGATCTCGCCGACCCGCTTTCCGACCATCGGGTCGTCGGCGGGCAACTTCAGCTTCGCCAGGCTGACCTGCCCCTGTTTGAGCTCCATCAGCCGCACCAGGTGGCCGATGTCGATGGCCCCCTCGATCGCTGCGACCAGCGCGCGGGGCGCGGAAACCGCGACATCGACGCCCCAGGCTTCGTTGAAGAGCCATTCGTTGCGGGCGTCGTTGACGCGGGCCACCACCCGGTCGACGCCGAACTCGGTCTTGGCCAGCAGCGACGTCGTGAGGTTGACCTTGTCGTCGCCGGTCGCGGCGATGACGACATCACACAACTGCATTCCGGCGTCCTCGAGCGAGGAGAGTTCGCAGGAATCGGCCAGCAGCCAGTCCGCGTCGGGCACGGTCTGCGGTTCGTAGTGGCGGACGTTGTTCTCGATCAGCAGGATCTTGTGGCCGTAGGCGAGCAGTTCCATCGCCACCGACCGCCCGATCGCGCCCGCGCCCGCGATGCCGATGCGCATCGTCTGGCGGTCGTCAGCGCGGTTCGTCGGCTGACCGGACCGCCGTCTGATTCGGAACACAACGTCATACTGACCCATGCGTGGCCCTACTGGTTAACTGCGGGATGAAATGACTTTGCAGCAGCTGTATCTGGTACTGCTGGCGGGCGGGCTCGTGCTGCTGGCCAGCATCATCGCCACGCGCGCCGCCACCACCGTCGGGCTGCCTGCGCTGTTGCTCTTCCTCGGCGTCGGCGTGATCGTCGGCGAGGACGGGCTGGGGCTGCACTTCGAGAACTATCTGCTCGCCGACCATCTCGGCACGGTTGCGCTGGCGATCATCTTGATCGAGGGCGGTCTGACGACCCGGTTCTCCGACATCCGGCGGGTGCTGGCGCCTGCGGGGATGCTGGCCACGGTCGGTGTGGGGGTCAGCATGGCGATCACGGCAGCGGGCGCGCACCTGCTGCTCGGAATGAACTGGCAGCTGGCGCTGCTGCTCGGCGCCATCGTGTCGGTCACCGACGCCGCCGCTGTGTTCTCGGTGCTGCGGGTCGTGCCGTTGCCGAGGCGGCTCGCGGGCCTGCTCGAGGCGGAATCGGGTTTCAATGACGCGCCCGCCGTCATCCTCGTGCTGATGTTTTCGGTCACGCCGCTGGAACTGTCGCCGGTGCACGCCCTCGGCGAACTGGCCTACGAGCTCGGAGTCGGTGCCGCGATCGGGCTCGGCTGCGGGCTGCTCGGCTCAATTGCTCTGCGCCGCATCGCGCTTCCAGCGTCCGGACTGTATCCGCTGGCTAACTTCGGGATCGGGATGGTGGCGTTCGCCGCGGCTGGCAGCGCGCACGCCAGCGGATTCCTCGCCTGCTATCTGGCCGCGGTGATACTCGCCAACTCCGGGTTGCCGCACCGCTCGGCCACCCGATCCTTCGCGGAGGGGCTCGGCTGGCTGGCGCAGATCGGATTGTTCGTGCTGCTCGGTCTGCTCGTGGATCCGAGTGATCTCGGTGCCGAGATCGTTCCCGCAATCGTCATCGGCCTCGTGCTGCTGCTGATCGCGCGACCCGTGTCCGTCCTCGTGGCACTCGCGGGTTTCCGTGTGCCGTGGCGGGAACAGGTCTTCCTGTCGTGGGCGGGGCTGCGCGGTGCCGTGCCGATCGTGCTGGCGACGTTCCCGATCGTCGAGGGCGTGCCCGACGCGATCCGCGTGCTCAACATCGTCTTCATCCTGGTGGTGGTCTTCACTCTGGTGCAGGGCCCCAGCCTGTCCACGCTGGCGCACCGGCTGGGGCTGATCCCGAAGGAGGCCACCCGGGAAATTCAGGTGGAAGCCGCGCCGCTGGACGTCCTCGAGGCGGAACTGCTGACGATGACGGTGCATTCGCCGTCTCGGCTGCACGGCGTCACGGTGCTCGAACTGCGGCTGCCGGACCCCAGCGTGATCACCCTGATCATCCGCGACGGCCACACGTTCGTTCCGCAGCCGCAGACGCGGATCGCCGCAGGCGACGAGTTGCTGATCGTCACCACCCCGAAGACGCGGACGGCCGCCGAACGCAGGCTGCGCGCGGTGAGCAGGCGCGGCAAGCTCGCTTACTGGTTTGACGAATTCGGCGAAGCCGAATAAAGGGCCGGAGTCGGCGAAGCCGAATAAAGGGCCGGAGTCGGCGAGCCCGACTGACAGGACGCACACAGCCGAGCGGGGCTAACGTCGATGGCGTGCGATTCGCTTTCAAGACATCCCCGCAGAACACCAACTGGCACGACATGCTCGCTGTCTGGCAGGCCGCCGACGACATCGACGTCTTCGAGTCCGGCTGGACCTTCGACCACTTCTACCCGATCTTCTCCGACTCGAGCGGCCCGTGTCTGGAGGGTTGGACGACGCTGACAGCGTTGGCGCAGGCGACGAAGCGACTGCGCGTCGGCGTGCTCGTCACCGGCATCCACTACCGCCATCCCGCTGTGTTGGCCAATATGGCTGCGGCACTGGACATCGTGTCCAACGGCAGGCTGGAGCTCGGTATCGGTGCGGGCTGGAACGAAGAGGAATCCGGCGCCTACGGAATCGAACTCGGCTCGATCAAGGAGCGCTTCGACCGCTTCGAGGAGGCGTGCGAGGTGCTGACGAGCCTGCTGACCAACGAGACAACGACTTTCGGCGGCAAGTACTACCAGCTCAAGGATGCCCGCAACGAGCCGAAGGGCCCGCAGCAACCGCATCCCCCGATCTGCATCGGCGGCAGCGGCGAGAAGCGCACGCTGCCGCTGACCGCGCGCTACGCCGACCACTGGAACTTCGTCGGCGGACCGCCCGAGGAGTTCGCCCGCAAGCGTGATGTCCTGCACGCCCGCTGCGCGGACATCGGTCGCGATCCGAAGGAGATCATGCTGTCGTCGCACATCCGGCTGGACCCCGACCTCGACTACGCCAAGGCGGTCGACGAGGCGGCCGCGCTCGGCAAGGAGGGGCTGGATCTCGCGATCGTCTACCTTCCGCCGCCGCACGACCCGAACGTACTCGAGCCCTTGGCCGAGGCGATCAGGGATTCGGGACTCGGCAGCAAAGTCGACTGACGGTAACGAAGAGATAACGGTTCGGCAAAGGAACGATCACGCGCCGACGCCATGCCTGACTCGGCGGGGGTTTCGGTTGCTAAAAACCGAACCGGAGGAGCTCGTCGCGGGTGACCAGACGTTCGGCCTGCGCGGGATATTGGCGGCACTTGACGGGGTGACGGAACAATGACCAGGCGATTCGACTCATCCGCGAACGCGACAGTGGGTTGAGATACACGTCGATGACTCCTGCGGTATAGCAATTGCTGAACCGAGAAGCTACGTTACCGCAGCGTCCTCATCGAGTCATTAGATACCCCCGGCCGGGCAAACAGAAGAAGGCGCGCCGATTAATCATCAGATGTTTTTATTGAGACAGGAGTGACAGATGTTGTTCACCCGCGGTACACATCCTTCAGGGTCACAGTCCTCAATCGGCGCTCGCGGATCAGCTCGACAAGCCGCCCGTAGATGTGGGTGACGGGCTCGTGGTTGAGGTGGCCGATCACGATCGCTGACGGCGCGAAGTACTTCTCGGCCATCCTCATGATCTCGTCCCCGGGGATCACGACATGGTCCTCCAGCGACCCCGACCACAGGGTGTTCGCGGTGTAGCCGAGTTCCGAGGAGATCTTGTCGACGTGAGCGTTGTGCGCGCCGTACGGCGGCCGGAAGTAGGGCCGCGCGTCGACACCGTAGCTTTTCCAGAGGAAGTCGTGTGTATGCCGAAGTTCCTCTGCCACAACGGTCAAGGGCAGCTTCGTCAGATCCGGATGCGACCACGTGTGGTTGCCGAGCTGAATTTGGCCCTCATCGACGAGTGGTCGAAGCAGCGCCTGGTTCTCGGTCCACGACCGGTACGCGCCGTTGACGAAGTACGTCAACCGCACCCCGGTGTCCCTGGCGAATTCGGTGTAGAGCCGCACCACCTCGCTGCTCACGCCGTCGTCGACGGTCAGCGCCAGCAGGTCGCCGTCGCCCGGCAGGCTGCTGAGCACGCCGCCGCCTGGCAGCGCCACCCGAGCTTCCGGAGGCGGTGGCGGCAGCAACGCGGGTAATTGTTCGACGGCGACAGCAGTGGCCTCGGCGGCCCCCGGTTGCCCGCCCACGGCGTATCGAGTCAGGCCCATCGCCCCGACCGTCACCGCGGAAAGCGCCACAAGGAAGTGGCGCCTGTCCACCTGCATGCCTCAACTGTCGCGCGCGGGAACCCTCACATCCGCGATTGCGCGGGCGTGTCGGCCTCAGCGCTGCGGAACGGCGGTCGGCTTGATCGGCGCGGGCAGGGCAGTGTTGCCCATCAAATATCGGTCCACGCCCGCGGCGGCGGCGCGGCCCTCAGCGATCGCCCAGACGATCAACGACTGGCCGCGGCCCATGTCGCCAGCGACGAAGACGCCGGGCACCGAGGTGGCGAAGTTCGCGTCGCGCGCGACGTTGCCGCGTTCGGTGATCTCGACGTGCAGTGCGTCGAGCAGGCCTTCTCTTTCCGGGCCGACGAAGCCCATGGCGAGCAGCACCAAATCGGCTTCCAGCTCGAAGTCGGTGCCGTCCACCTTCTCGAACTTTCCGCCGGCCATTTCGACCTCGTGCCCGCGCAGCGCGGTCACCTTGCCGTCGCGACCGATGAATTCCTCGGTGTTCACCGAGTACACCCGCTCACCGCCCTCCTCGTGCGCGGAGGAGACCCGCAACATCAGCGGGTAGACCGGCCACGGCGTCGAGTCCGCACGCGTCTCGGGCGGCTGCGGCATGATCTCGAACTGGTGCACGCTCTCGCAGCCCTGTCGATGCACGGTGCCAAGGCAGTCGGCGCCGGTGTCACCACCGCCGATGATGATCACCTTCTTGCCCTTGGCGTGCAGCGGCGGCAGTCCGTTCTCATCGGTCACCGGATCACCGAGTTGCACCCGGTTGGCCCATGGCAGGAACTCCATCGCCTGATGGATCCCGTCGAGTTCGCGGCCGGGAATGGGCAGATCGCGCCAGGCCGTCGCACCGCCCGCGAGCACCACGGCGTCGTAGTTCAGCCGCAGCTGGGCCACCGTGATGTCGACGCCGACGTTGACGCCGGCGCGGAACTGGGTGCCCTCGGCCTCCATCTGCGCCAGCCGCCGATCGATGTGGCGCTTCTCCATCTTGAACTCGGGGATACCGTAGCGCAGCAGGCCACCGATGCGGTCGTCCCGCTCGAACACGATCACCGTGTGGCCTGCGCGGGTGAGCTGCTGCGCGG
Source organism: Mycobacterium sp. ITM-2016-00318 (assembly GCF_002968285.2). Classification (NCBI taxonomy): domain Bacteria; kingdom Bacillati; phylum Actinomycetota; class Actinomycetes; order Mycobacteriales; family Mycobacteriaceae; genus Mycobacterium; species Mycobacterium sp. ITM-2016-00318. Next base: position 5,242,251 of record NZ_CP134400.1, read on the forward strand.
CGGCCAGCCCGGCCGGGCCGGAGCCGACGACCGCGACCTTCTTACCGGTGAGCTTGTCCGGCGGCAGCGGGACGACCCAGCCCTCATCGAAGGCGTTGTCGATGATCTCGACCTCGACCTGCTTGATGGTCACCGGATCCTGGTTGATGCCGAGCACGCACGAGCCTTCGCACGGCGCCGGGCAGAGCCGACCGGTGAATTCGGGGAAGTTGTTGGTGGCGTGCAGCCGCTCGATCGCATCGCGCCAGCGGTCGTTGCGCACCAGGTCATTCCATTCCGGGATCAGGTTGCCCAGTGGACAGCCGTTGTGGCAGAACGGAATACCGCAGTCCATGCACCGGGTGGCCTGTTCACGCAGCGCCTCGTGGGAGAAGTCCTCGTAGACCTCGTTCCAGTCGCGCAGCCGCAGCGGGACCGGCCGCCGCTGCGGGGTCTCGCGCTTCGTGTACTTGAGGAATCCTCTCGGATCAGGCATTCGCGGCCGCCATGATCGCAGCGTCGACGTCTTCGCCGCTCTTCTCGGCCTCGGCGATCGCCTGCAGCACCCGCTTGTAATCGCGCGGCATCACCTTGATGAACTTCTTCAATTCGTTGTCCCAGTCGTTCAGAATGCGCTGACCGACAGCGGAATCCGTGGCGTCGACGTGTGCGGTCACCATCGAACGTAAGTAGTCGATGTCCTCGTCGTCCAACTTGTCGAGGTCGACCATCTCGGCGTTGAGGTTCTCTTCGAAGGCACCGTCGACGTTGAAGACGTAGGCCACCCCACCGGACATGCCCGCCGCGAAGTTGCGGCCGGTGGCACCGAGGATGACGACCTTGCCGCCGGTCATGTATTCGCAACCGTGGTCGCCGACACCCTCCACCACGGCGTGCGCGCCGGAGTTCCGCACCGCGAACCGCTCGCCGACGACCCCGCGGAGGAAGGCCTGCCCGCTGGTCGCGCCGAACAGGATCACGTTGCCCGCGATGATGTTGTCCTCGGCGACGTAGTCGTCGGGCGCGTCGTCGGATGGACGCACCACCAGCCTGCCGCCCGACAGTCCCTTGCCGACGTAGTCGTTGGCGTCGCCGTACACGCGCAGCGTGATGCCCTTGGGTACGAACGCACCGAAGCTGTTGCCCGCCGACCCGTCGAACGTGATGTCGATGGTCCCGTCGGGAAGGCCTTGCCCGCCATAGGCTTTGGTGAGCTCGTGGCCGAGCATGGTGCCCACGGTCCGGTTGGTGTTGGCGATGGTCGTGGAGAAACGCACCGGCTTACCCGAGTCGAGCGCCTCCCGGCACATGACGATCAGCTGCTGGTCCAGCGCCTTGTCGAGGCCGTGGTCCTGGCGCGAGCTGCAGTACAGGTCCTGGTTCATGAAGGCCGATTCCGGTTCGTACAGAACCGGCGTGAGGTTCAGTTTGTAGGCCTTCCAGTGTTCTGCGGCCTTGGTGGTGTCCAGCGCGCCGACCTGGCCGACCATCTCGTTGACTGTGCGGAAGCCCAACTGGGCCATCGTTTCCCGCACTTCCTCGGCGATGAACATGAAGAAGTTCTCGACGAACTCCGGCTTGCCGGCGAACCGCTGCCGCAGCAGTGGATTCTGCGTCGCGACGCCGACCGGGCAGGTGTCGAGGTGGCAGACGCGCATCATGATGCAGCCCGACACCACGAGCGGCGCGGTCGCGAAGCCGAACTCCTCGGCACCGAGCAGCGCGGCGATGACCACGTCGCGACCGGTCTTGAGCTGACCGTCGACCTGGACGACGATGCGGTCGCGAAGACCATTGAGCAGCAACGTCTGCTGCGTCTCGGCGAGACCGAGTTCCCACGGGGCACCCGCATGCTTCATCGACGTCAGCGGGGTCGCGCCGGTGCCGCCGTCATGACCGGAGATGAGCACCACGTCGGCGTGCGCCTTCGACACGCCCGCGGCGACGGTGCCGACGCCGTTCTCGCTCACCAACTTCACGTGCACGCGCGCCTGCGGGTTGGAGTTCTTCAGGTCGTGGATCAGTTGTGCGAGATCCTCGATCGAATAGATGTCGTGGTGCGGCGGCGGCGAGATCAGGCCGACTCCCGGCGTAGAGTGCCGCACCTCTGCCACCCACGGATAGACCTTGTTACCCGGAAGTTGACCGCCCTCACCGGGTTTCGCACCCTGCGCCATCTTGATCTGGATGTCGGTGCAGTTGGACAGGTAGTGGCTGGTGACGCCGAAGCGGCCCGACGCGACCTGCTTGATGGCACTGCGCCGCCAGTCGCCGTTCTCGTCGCGGTCGAACCGGCTGACGGCTTCGCCGCCCTCGCCGCAGTTCGAGCGGCCGCCGAGCCGGTTCATCGCGATGGCAAGGGTCTCGTGTGCCTCGGCGGAGATAGAGCCGTAGCTCATCGCGCCGGTGGAGAACCGCTTGACGATCTCGCTGGCGGGTTCGACCTCCTCGAGCGGAACCGGCGGCCGGACGCCGTCGCGGAACTTCAACAGGCCGCGCAGCGACGCCATCCGCTCGCTCTGGTCGTCGACCAGCGCGGTGTACTCCTTGAAGATCGAGTACTGACCGGTGCGGGTCGAGTGCTGCAGCTTGAACACCGTGTCCGGGTTGAAGAGGTGGTATTCGCCCTCGCGGCGCCACTGATACTCGCCGCCGACCTCGAGTTCGCGGTGCGCCCACTCGTCGGGACGGTCCAGAAACGCCAGCGCGTGCCGCCGGGAGACGTCGTCGGCGATGTCCTCGAGGTCGATGCCGCCGACCGGGCACGTCAGGCCGGCGAAGTACTCGTCGAGAACCGGCTGGCTGATGCCGATGGCCTGAAACAGCTGTGCACCGGTGTAGGACGCCAGTGTCGAGATGCCCATCTTGGACATGACCTTCAGCACACCCTTGCCTGCGGCCTTGACGTAATTCGCCTTGGCTTTGTCGCTGCTGATGCCGGTGATGACCCCGCGGTCGACCATGTCCTCGATGGACTCGAACGCCATGTAGGGGTTGATGGCGGCGGCGCCGAAGCCGACGAGGCACGCCATGTGGTGCACCTCGCGGGCGTCACCCGCCTCGACGACGAGGCCGACCTGGGTGCGGGTGCGGTCGCGCACCAGATGGTGGTGCACGGCCGACACCGACAGCAGCGAGGGGATGGGCGCCATCGACTCGTCCGACTCGCGGTCGGACAGCACGATGATGCGTGCGCCGTCACGGATGGCCGCCGAGACCTTCGCGCGGACGTTGTCCAGAGCTTCCTTGAGCCCCTGTCCGCCGCGGTTCACCGGGTACAGGCAGCGGATCACCGCGGCGCGCATGCCGTGCTTGTGGCCGCGAATCTCGTGGTCGGGGTCCACGCACATCAACTTCGACAGTTCGGCATTGCGCAGGATCGGCTGCGACAAGACGATCTGTCGGCAGGAGTCGGCGTTCGGGTTGAGCAGATCGCCCTCGGGGCCGACGGTGCCCTGCAGGCTGGTCACCACCTCTTCGCGGATGGCGTCCAGCGGCGGGTTGGTCACCTGGGCGAACAACTGCTGGAAGTAGTCGTAGAGCATCCGCGGCCGCTGCGACAGCACGGCGACGGGGGTATCGGTGCCCATCGAGCCGATCGGCTCGGCGCCGGTGCGCGCCATCGGTTCCACCAACAGATTCAGTTCTTCGTAGGTGTAGCCGAAAATCTGTTGGCGCAACACAACCCGGTGGTGTGGCATCCGGACGTAGTCGCCGGGCGGCAGGTCGTCGAGCTTGAAGAGGCCCGCGTCGAGCCACTCCTGATACGGCAGTTCGGCGGCGAGTTCGGCCTTGATCTCCTCGTCGGCGACGATGCGGCCCTTCGAGGTGTCGACCAGGAACATCCGGCCGGGCTGCAGCCGCATCTTCTTGACGACCGTGGACGGGTCGAGGTTCAGCACACCCGCCTCCGACGCCATCACCACCAGACCGTCGTCGGTGACCCAGATGCGCGACGGGCGAAGGCCGTTGCGGTCGAGCACCGCACCGATGACCGTGCCGTCGGTGAACGTCATCGATGCCGGTCCGTCCCACGGCTCCATCAGCGACGCGTGGTATTCGTAAAACGCCCGGCGCGCGGGATCCATCGACTCATTGCGTTCCCACGCCTCGGGGATCATCATCAGCACCGCGTGCGGCAGGCTGCGGCCCCCGAGGTGAAGCAGTTCGAGGACCTCGTCGAAGCGCGCGGTGTCGGACGCGCCGGGCGTGCAGACGGGCACGATCTTGTCGAAATCATCGACGGATCCGAAGATGTCTGTCTTGATCAGCGCTTCGCGCGCGCGCATCCAGTTCTCGTTGCCGGTGACGGTGTTGATCTCGCCGTTGTGTGCGATCCGCCGGAACGGATGAGCCAGCGGCCATGACGGGAATGTGTTGGTGGAGAACCGGGAGTGCACGATGCCAAGGGCACTGGTCAGCCGGTCGTCCTGCAGGTCGAGGTAGAACGCCTTGAGCTGCGGTGTCGTCAGCATGCCCTTGTAAACGAACGTCTGCCCGGAAAGGCTTGGGAAGTAGACGGTTTCGCGGCCGGGGCCGTCCTGGCCGGGACCCTTGGTGCCGAGTTCGTGCTCGGCGCGCTTGCGCACCACGTAGGCGCGGCGTTCGAGCTCCATCCCCGAGGCGCCGGTAAGGAATACCTGCCGGAAGGTCGGCATGGCATCGCGGGCGAGTGCACCGAGCGACGACTCGTCGGTGGGCACATCGCGCCAGCCGAGCACTTCGAGACCCTCGGCCTCGGCGATCTTCTCCACGGATTCGCAGGCCGCCGCGGCGTCCTTCGACGACTGCGGCAGGAAGGCGATGCCGGTGGCATAGCTGCCGGGCTCCGGCAGATCGAATTCCACCACCGCACGGAGAAACGCGTCGGGCACCTGCAGGAGGATGCCCGCGCCGTCGCCCGTGTGCGGTTCGGCGCCCTGAGCACCGCGGTGCTCCAGGTTGACCAGGGCCGTGATGGCCTTGTCGACGATGTCGCGGGTGCGGCGACCGTGCATGTCCGCGACCATGGCAACGCCACACGCGTCATGCTCGAACGCGGGGTTGTAGAGCCCCCGCGCACGTGAGGAGCGAAAAAGCCCCCGCGCACGTGAGGAGCGAAAGAGCCCCTGAGTTTCGGGCGCCATTCCCACCTAGCCCTTCAAGACCTAATGAATTCCCGGCAGCCGTCGACGGCGACGGCATCAGCCGATTATGCGGTGGCGGTGCCTCCGTACAGCACTGAACGACGACGCCTTCCCCACTTGCGCACAAGTGAGGAAAACGATATGACAGACCCCGCCTGACATGCCAACTTAGATACCTAACCAGACGACTCGGCCCCCGCGGCAGCGCTGCCCCGTCCGCCGCCCATGATACGAGCGAACACCCTGCCCGCCTTGGGTTTTCGTTGACCTGAGGAGGCCCGACCGACGGACGGCCCCGGACGCGGGTGCGACGAATATCACTCACCGATATTGCTGAGGTTCAGCTGCAGGCTGAATCAGCTGGGGAAAGTCGGTTTAGGCTGTTTGCTGCAAAGCCTGGTCAGATTCTTAGAGTCCCGGGCCGCGCGACCTGCCCGCTCCCCTCGTCCGGACAGGCTCGCGGGCGGATCAGCGGTGCACCGGGAAACCGCCGCGCTCGGCCAGTGACCGCAGTTGCTTCAGGGCGAAGGTGCGGCCTCGGCCGCCTTCGGGGATGTGGATGCCTGCCCACAGACCCTGTGCCCCGGGCATTTCGCAGGCCTCCTTCGCGCACAGCCACCTGCGAGGGCAGGACCGGCAGACCGCCTTGGTCTGATCGTCGGTCGCGGTCATCCACCGGTCGGGGTCCTGGGCGCAGGCCCCGATCTGGCTGTCGGTCAGGACGGGCATCTCGATCATGACGGTCACGACGTGTTCCTCTCGCTCGGTAGCGTTGCGACAAACCGTAGCGCTGTTTCCGTAGCATTGCAACACTTGTTACCCGTTTCGCTGCTACGGCATGGTCAGCCGTATCGCGTCGGGTCTGCTGGCTACACTGGGCGGGTGGAACCCGACGCAGGCGATCCGGGCATAGCCCGCGCCGGCGCCGCTGTCGCCGCCAGACGCCGCGAATTGGACATCAAGCAGCGCAATCTCGCGAAGTACAAGATCATCAACGCGGGCGCGCTCATCGCGTTCGAGAAGGGCCGCAGCTGGCCGAGGGAGCGGACGAGGGCCAAGCTGGAAGAGGTCCTGCAGTGGCCCGCCGGAACCATAGCGTCGATACGGTATGGCGGTTCAGTGCCCGGCGCGGCGCCGGAGCCGCCCGCCGACGAAGGTGCCGCTTCGCTGATCATCGGGGCGGTCGAGGTGGCGATGAAGACGTTCGGTGCCGCCATCGAGTCGCTCCCACCCGACGACGATCCCGAGTTCGGCGACCGGGTCACGGTCATCCTTGCCGACCTCCGCAAGCTCGAGACGCTGGTCGCCCGCGCCGCCCAACGCAGCCGCGGCACCGCAGACGTGGTGCTGGCGCTGCGAACTGTGCGCCGCTGTTACGACGACCTGATGTTCCGCGCGGCCGCGTCGCCGGGCGCGACGCTGGGCCAACGGTTGTACGCCGCGCGCAGACGCGCGAACCTGTCCGCCGCGGAGACCGCGAATGCGGCAGGGCTGCCCGCGGGGCTCGTTGACGCCGTCGAGGCGGGCGAATCGGCCGGCGATGCGGACACCGCCACACTTAACGCACTCATCGCCTCCCTCGATGGCTGATACTGAGTTCCGTGCCGCTGTCCGATCTGGTCCGCAATGTGGGTGATGTGCTGTCGCGCGCCGACACGCTGTTCGGCTCGGCCGACCACAACGCAGCGGCGACGGCAGCCGACAGCCTGGTCGACGCCACCGACGCCATCCGGTGGGGGCAGGAGCAAGCCGCGGAACTGGCGGGCGGCACGGTGACGGGCTACGCGGAGTTCGCGCAGGGCACCCGCGACGCGCTCGACCATCTGTCCGGCGTCGAGTCCGACCTCGGCAACCGGCTGCGGGAGGCCGCCGAGGCGGTCAACGCGGCGAGCGCCGCGTCACAGTCGGCCCTCGACGTGGTGTCTTCGGCGTCGGACGCGCTCGAGCACCTGGGCGATACGCCGTCAGCCGAGATGGCCGTGCTGCACGCGCTGCGTGCGCAGGTAGGCCGGGAGCTCGCGCTCATCCGCACCCACCAGGCGGTCGCCGAGCAGCTCGGCGCCCAACTGCGCGGCCTCGGCTACTGACCCCCCGGCCTCAGGTCCAGCCGTCGTAGCAGCTGGGCATTGAGCGCGACCACCACCGTCGACGCGGACATCAGCAGCGCACCGACCGACATCGGCATCACGAACCCGACGGGCGCGAGCACACCCGCAGCCAAGGGCACCGAGACGAGGTTGTACCCGCCTGCCCACCAGAGGTTTTGCCCCATCTTGCGGTACGTCGCCTTCGAAAGGGTGATCACCGACAGCACCGAGCGCGGGTCGCTGCTCGCGAGGATCACCCCGGCCGATGCGATCGCCACATCGGTGCCCGCACCGATGGCGATGCCGACGTCGGCCCGGGCCAGCGCAGGGGCGTCGTTCACACCGTCACCGACCATCGCGACCGTCAGACCTTCGCGCTGCAGCTCGGCGACCTTGGCGGTCTTGTCCTCGGGCCGCACCCCGGCGAACACCCGGTCGATGCCGAGCTGGGCTGCGACCGCACGCGCCACAGGCTCGGCATCACCGGTGATCATGACGACCTCGATGCCCTGCCGGTGCAGCGCGTCGACCGTCTCGCGCGACTCCTGGCGCACCTCGTCGGCCAGCCTGAGCGCACCCACCACCGTTCCGTCGACCATCACGTGCAACACGATCGCACCGTCGTGGTGCCACGCCGCCGCCTCAACGAGCTCGGTCTGCCCGGCCTCCTGCACCAGTCGTGGGCCGCCGACGCGCACCTCGCGACCGCCGACCGTCGCGGTCACCCCCACTGCGGGTGACGACGAGAAGTTCGTCGCCACAGGCACCGTGACGTCTCTCGCTCTCGCCGCGGCCACGATGGCGCGGGCCAGCGGGTGCTCCGAGTCGGTCTCGGCGGCGGCTGCCAGCGCCAGCACTTCCGCTTCGGCGCGTTCGCCGGTGACTGCGACGTCGGTGACCGTCGGTTCTCCCTTCGTCAGGGTCCCGGTCTTGTCGAACAGCACAGCGCCCACCGTCCGCATCCGCTCCAGCGCGAGACGGTCCTTGATGAGCACGCCGGCACGGGCCGCCCGCTCGGTGGCGATCGACACGACGAGCGGTATCGCCAGCCCGAGCGCATGCGGGCACGCAATCACCAACACGGTGATCGTCGCGATCACCGCCTCCTCCGGCCTGCCGAGCACGCCCCACACCAGCGCGGTGACGACGGCGGCGCCGAGCGCGAACCAGAACAGCCACCCCGCCGCGATGTCGGCCAGGCGCTGCGCCCGCGACGACGAGTTCTTGGCCTCCGTGACCAGTCGCGCGATGCCCGCGAGCGTTGTGTCATCGCCGACCGCGGTGACTCTGACGCGCACTCCCGAATCCGTGGCAACGGTGCCCGCGACGACGTGATCGCCGACCTCACGGCGTACCGGCACCGACTCGCCGGTCACCATCGACTCGTTGACATGAGCTGCGCCATCGACGATTTCGCCGTCGGCGGGCACGGTGGCCCCTGGACGCACGATCACCACATCGCCTACAAGGAGGTCCGCGGGGGCGACGGAAACGGTGGTGTCTCCTGAGACCCGTTCCGCCTCGTCGGGCAGCAGCGCAGCCAGCGAGTCGAGCGCCGAACTCGTCTGCGCCAGCGACCGCATCTCGATCCAATGGCCAAGCAGCATGATGACGATCAGCAGCGCGAGCTCCCACCAGAAATCGAGCTGGTGGTGGAGTATGCCCAGGCTGGCGCCCCACGATGAGACGAATGCGACCGTGATGGCCAGCCCGATCAGCAGCATCATCCCCGGCGCGCGAGAGCGGACCTCACCGATCGCGCCGGTGAGGAACGGTCTGCCGCCCCAGAAGTACATGACGGTGCCGAGCACCGGAGAGATCCAGCGAACCCCAGGAACCGCAGGCTGGGGGTAGCCGAGGATCATCGCGAACATCGGTGAGCACGCGACCGTCGGGATCGCGAGCGCGAGCATGAGCCAGAACAGCCTGCGGAACTGCGCGACGTGATCGTGGTGGCCGCCGTGACCCTCGCCGGCAGCGTGACCGCTGTGCGCGGTATGCGTCATCGTCATACTCGGCACTATACCCCCTGGGGGTATATGTGCAAGGGAGTCATCCCTCGCCTACCGCGGCCTGTGATCTGCCAAACTGTGACGGTGGCAGACCCGGATCAGCCCGACGACTCGATGCGGGGTTCCGTCCAGATCTGCCTGACCGCGGTCGTTGCCGGCGTGCTCATCGGCTTCGTCGGCGGCGCATTTCGCTGGTGTCTGCAGAAAGCCGACGAATTCCGCGTCGATTTCGTCGACTGGGCCCACCAGCTGCCGGGCCCCGGCTGGCTCGTGCCGATGGCCGCCGCCGCGGCGGGAGCCACGCTGGCCGCGCTGGTCGTGCGGTGGGAGCCACTGGCCGCGGGCAGCGGCATCCAACACGTCGAGGCGGCCTTTCTCGGAGAGACCCGGCCTCCGCTGATTCGGGTGGTTCCGGCGAAGTTCGTCGGCGGCGTGTTGAGCATGGGATCGGGACTCGTGCTGGGCCGTGAGGGACCGACGGTCCACATGGGCGCGGCGATCGGAGCCGAAGCGGCGCGGCGTGCCCGGCTACCCGATTCCGAAGTCAGGATGATGCAGACGGCGTTGGGCGGCGCCGGGCTCGCCGTCGCGTTCAACGCGCCGATCGGCGGCGTGCTCTTCACGCTCGAGGAGGTGACGAAGTCCTTCCGGCTGAAAACGGTTCTCGCGACACTGTTTTCGGCGGCGGCGGGGGTTGCGTGCTCCCGGCTCATCCTCGGCAATCATGCCGACTTCCATGTCGAGCCCCTTGGCGCCCCTGCGCTGTCGTGGCTACCGCTGTTTGTCGTATTCGGATTGCTGACCGGATGTGTGGGCGCAGGCTACAACAGGTTGGTGCTGTGGTTCCTCGACCACGTCGCAGCGATCCGGCGGGTTCCCAGCCTCGCAAAGGCGGCCGTCATCGGCGCCGTCATCGGCCTCGCGATGTTCATCTACCCCCTGTCGGTCGGCGGCGGCGAGGACCTCACACAGCGCATCCTCGGCGGACAGCACATCGTCCTCACCGTCGTGATCGGCATTCTCGCGGTGCGGTTCGTCGCGGGCCCCCTCTCGTATTCGGCCGCGGTGCCCGGCGGGCTTTTCGCACCGCTGCTGGCCGTCGGCGCGCTGTGGGGACTGCTGTTCGCCGGATGCTTCGACGCCGGGTGGCCCGGCGACGCAACACAGTTGGCGATTCCCATGGCACTTGTCGGGATGGCTGCCTTCTTCGCGGCCACCGTACGCGCGCCGGTTACCGGAATGGTCGTCGTCACCGAGATGACGGCCACCACGGCCACACTCGTGCCGATGATGGCCGCCACCGCGGCTGCTGTGCTCGCCGCGTACATGATGGGCTCGCCGCCGATCTACGACAGTTTGCGCGAGCGAATGGGAGACGAAGAATCCATCGAGCGCCGCGGCCGATAGCCGGTCGGCGGGTGACGCTCCGAAGAATGCCGGTACTACTTGACCGGCGCCTTCTTCTTGGCCCGGCTGGCGGCGGCCTTCTCGGTCTTGGCACCGTCATTGGCGAGTTGGCCGCCCGCATTCTCGAGATGGGCGCGCACGAACCACTGGAACTTCTCCAACTCGGCGGAATGGGAGATCAGCATGTCCTCGGTGATCGGGTCGAGGTCTCCGACCCGCTCGATGGACTTGCGTGTGTCCTCGATGACGCCGGTGTAGACGAGATCGAGTGCGGCCAAATGGGCCTGCGCCGTGTCCCGTTCGACCGAATAGTCATCCCAGGTGCGGTCGTTGATGATGGCACCTGGCGTGCCGAGCGGTGACTTGCCGAGCGTCGCGATCCGCTCGGCTACCTCGTCGGCGTATCCGCGGACGAGCTCGACCTGCGGATCGATCATCTCGTGCACGCCGATGAAGTTCGGGCCGACCACGTTCCAGTGCACGTGTTTGAGGGTGAGGTGCAGATCGTTGTACCGGCTGAGTGCCTTCTGCAGCAGGTCGGCCACCTCGCTGCTCTGCTTCTCCGACAAACCGGGAACGGTGAACTGAGTCATCGCAAGCTCCTTCGCACATGATGAACCATCGAGGCTCGACTACCCGAGCCTGCTACGCGGTAATCACGCCGCGTGGCACGTCACAAATCGGCCAGATTCGGAATGGCCATCCTTGCGCCGAACCGCGGGTTGCGCGCCAGCCCGCTGACCTCGAGCAGCCGCACCGCGCGGTGGCGGTGAGGCCGCAGCGGAGCGAGGAGCTCGACCATCGCGTCGTCGTCGATGCGGTGACCGAGCAGGCTGCACCCGACAACGTTCGACAGGTGATAGTCGCCGATCGACAGCGCATCGGCGTCGCCGAACGCCCGCTGCGCCGTCTCGGCCGCCGTCCAGATCCCGACGCCGGGCAGCGACGTCAGTGCGGTCCTCGCCTGCTCGGCGGGGTGGGAAACCAGCCGCTCCAGCGAGTCGGCCCGCTGCGCGCATCCGACGACCGTTCTGGCCCGGCCCGGATCGACGTTGGCGAGATGAAACTCCCAGGAGGGGATCCGGCGCCACACGTCGGCGGTCGGCGGGACGCGCATCCGCGCGGGCGCGGGCCCCGGCGCAGGCGATCCGAACTTGGTGACCAGCCGCTGCCAGGCCCGGAAGGCGTCCTTGCCTGCGACGCGTTGCTCGATGACGGCGGGGATCAGTGCTTCAAGCACCCTGCCGGTTCGACCGAGCCGGAGGTGTGGCACTCGCCGATGCGCCTTCGCGATCGTCGGCTCCTGCGGCGCGAACCCGCTGGAGTCGTCGTCGGCTCCTATCAGTGCCGCGAAGCCGTCGGCGAATTCCGCTGCGCCGTCGCCCCACATCTCACATCCGATGACACGGGGGCCTGCGCGGCTGATGCGTGCGGTCACCGGACCCGTGCGCATCAGGCTGGTGCGCCAGACGGCGCCATCGTCCGCGGTCAGGTAACACGGATCTCCGCCGCCGCGGCGCAGCGGCGACAGCGTGAACGCGGGACTGACCGGTCCCGCAAACTCCACGCTGGCTTCGATGGATTGCTCAATCATTGATGACGTAATAGTGACATCCAGTCCGGTTCGGTTCTCTCGGCTGGGGGTATGACGAGAACGCAAATAGGCTGGCGACACGCCGCCGGTGGGTCTGGAAAGGGGATTTGGTTTGCGCGTCGACGGACGACTGTTCGCCCCTGCGCTTCACCCCGCGCCGACGAGGACCTCGCAGGACGAGGAGTTTCTTGCTCCTCGCGTGCGCGGCGGTCAGTTCGAGATCTGGCGGAGCAACGTCCGCGAGGCGGTGCTCGACTCCGTCGATGAGTTCGTCGCCGATCGGTGCGCGGTCGACCTGCGCGGAGCAGGCGTCGACGTGGCGGCCGATGTGCTGGTCGGATTCGTCGGCGGCGGCAAGTGCCTGCGCTCGACGTTCATGTTCCTCGGCTGGCTGTGCGGCGCAGAAGCATCGCACGCCGCCCTGCACGCCGCAGCGAGCCTCGAGCTCCTGCACGCCTTCGCGCTGCTGCAGGACGACGTCATGGACGGCTCGCCGCTGCGCCGCGGCAGGGAATCGGCCCACGTCCAGTTCGCCGCCTGGCACCGCGGCCGGGGGTTGTCCGGCTCGGCGGAGCGGTTCGGCGAGTCCGCGGCCGTGCTGCTCGGCGACTTGTGCCTGGTCTGGGCCGAACAGATGCTTCGCAACAGCGGTCTCGACCACAGCGCGCTGAGCAGGGCATGGCCGCGTTACGACGCGATGCGCAGCGAATTGGCCGTCGGACAATTCGCCGACCTGGTCAATGACGTCGGTGGCCTCCCTACTCTGGATCAGGTGCTAGAGGTGGCACGACGGAAGTCGGGCAATTACACGGTGCGCCGCCCGTTGGAGATCGGCGCGGCGATGGCGGGTTGCGGCGATTTCGCGCTGACCCGGCTCGGCCGCTACGGCGATGCCGTCGGCGAGGCCTTCCAGCTGCGCGATGACCTGCTCGGCATCTTCGGCTCCCCCGAGGTCACCGGCAAGCCCGTCGGTGCCGACCTGGCCGAACACAAGGCCACCAGCGTCGTCGTCGCCGCGCACCACATGGCCGACCCGTGCCTGCGCAGTGAACTCGACGAGCTGATGAGCACCCCCGCCCTCGACGAGGTGGACGTCGACCGCGGGCGCTCGCTGATCGCCGCCACCGGCGCGGTCGAGCGGATCGAGAAGATGATCGCCGACCGGCTGCTTTGCGCATCCCAGGCGATCGACCACAGCCGACTCGACGATGCGGTGCGGTCCGCGCTGCTGCACATGGCGTCGGCGTGCACCCAGCGGGCGGCGTGATGCGAACCATCAGCGGACGAACCGACCACGTCGTGGTCGTCGGTGCGGGCCTCGCCGGCCTGGCGGCGGCACTGCATCTGGCCGGCCGCGGTCGCGCCGTCACCGTCGTGGAGCGCGGTGATGTCCCCGGCGGACGCGTCGGGCGGCTCGACATCGACGGCTACCGGCTCGACACCGGTCCGACGGTGCTCACCATGACGGACCTGATCGACGAAACCTTCGCAGCGGTAGGCGAATCCACCGCCGACCGCGTTGAGCTGGAGAGCATCGACCCCGCCTACCGCGCGCTGTTCTCCGACGGCAGCTCGCTGGACGTGCACGCCGATCGCGACGCGATGGCCGCCGAGGTCGAGCGGCTCGCCGGGCCGCAGCAGGCGCAGGGCTATCTACGGCTGCGGGATTGGCTGACGCGGTTGTACGAGGTCGAGTTCGACGGCTTCATCGCCTCGAACTTCGATTCCCCGCTGTCGTTGCTGACCCCTTCGCTGGCCCGGCTGACCGCACTCGGCGGATTTCGCCGGTGGGACCGGGTGGTGAAACGGTTCATCACCGATCCGCGACTGCACCGCATCTTCACCTTCCAGGCGCTCTACGCGGGCGTCCCACCCCAGCGTGCGCTCGCCGTCTACGCCGTCATCGCCTACATGGACACGATCGCAGGCGTGTACTTCCCGCGCGGCGGTATGCGTGCGTTGCCCGACGGGCTGGCGGCCGCCGCCGCGGATGCCGGTGTCGAATTCCGTTACGGCGCAACGGTCACGGCGCTGGGGCGCAGCGAAGGCCGAGTCCGCGCGGTGCACACCGACACCGAGGAACGCATCGCCGCCGACGCCGTGGTGCTGACCACGGAACTGCCCGACACCTACCGGCTACTGGGCCGCACGCCCCGCAGACTCGTGCCGCTGCGGCCGTCGCCGTCGGCGGTCGTCGCGCATATCGCATGCCGCTCGGCGGACAAGGCGCTGCCACACCACCACATCCTTTTCGGTGACACGTGGGAGCAGACCTTCCGCGAGATCATCGACGACGGTGTCGTGATGAGCGATCCGTCCCTGCTCGTGACCAGGCCGACGGCGGGCGATCCGGGCCTTGCGCCGCCCGGGCGCGAGCTGCTCTACGTGCTTGCGCCTGCGCCGAACCTGGCCAGCGGGACCGTCGACTGGGATGCCGTCGGGCCCTCATATGCCGAGGGCATGATGGCCGCCGTCGCCGACCGGCTGCCGCAGTTCGGTGTCGACGCCGAGCTGCTGCACGTGGTGAACCCGGCCGACTGGGCCAGGCAGGGCATGGTGGCCGGCACGCCGTTCGCCCTCGCCCACACCTTCGGCCAGACGGGTCCGTTCCGTCCGGCCAACATCGTCCGCGGCATCGACAACGTCGTACTGGCCGGCTCGTCGACCGTGCCGGGCGTCGGAGTTCCGACCGCACTGCTGTCGGGGCGGCTCGCAGCCGACCGGGTCACCGGAGCCGTCACCCGGCGGATCGTTACACGCATCGGGGGGCACACATGATTCGCTCCGAGTTGGACGCCGCAGGCGTGACGGACCCGAACCTGCGCGAGGCGTACGAGCACTGCCGGATGCTCAACGCCGAGCACGGCAAGACGTTCTTCCTCGCGACCCGGTTGTTGGCGCCCGAGCAACGCCCAGCGGTGCACGCGCTTTACGGGTTCGCCCGCCGCGCCGACGACATCCTCGACGATCTGGAGGACAGCGCGAGCACGGCTGAGCGGGCCGAGAGGCTCCAGCTGTTGTCCACGCAGTTGTTCAATCGTCTTGTCCAGAACCAGGATTCGGGTGACGATCCGACTCTGCGGGCCGTCGTGCACACCGCGCGGCGCTACGACATCCCGTGGGAAACGTTCGACGACTTCCTCGCGTCGATGCGGATGGACCTGACAGTCACGGACTATCCCGACCGCAAGACCCTCGAGCGCTACATGCACGGCTCCGCCGAGGTGATCGGGTTGCAGATGCTTCCTGTGCTGGGCACCGTGGGTCCCCGCGAGGAGGCCGCGCCGTATGCCGCCGCGCTGGGAAAGGCGTTTCAGCTGACCAACTTCCTGCGCGACGTGGACGAGGATCTGCAGCGCGGACGGGTGTATCTGCCTGCCGACGAGCTGGCGGCCTACCGCGTCGACCGCGACATGCTGGCGTGGTGTCACGCGAACAGGCGCACCGACGCGCGGGTCCGGCGCGCGCTCACCGAACAGCACGCCGCCACCCGGCGCGTCTACGAAACCGCCCGCAAGGGGATCGCGATGCTCGATCCGCGGTCGCAGCCGTGCGTATCGGCCGCCTACACGCTCTACTCCGAGATCTTGGATCGCATCGAGAGCATCGACTTCGCCATCTTCAACCAGCGTGCGACCGTCGGCACCGGCAGGCGGCTGCAGGTCGCCGGCCTCGGCCTGCTGCGCGCCTGGCGTGCGCGGTTGTCGAACGGTGGGTAAGAACAAGCCATGGACCGCTGGCAGTATCTGATCGTGCTCGGCGCCTGTCTGGTGATCACCGCGCCGCTGGAGATCCTCGGGGAGGGTGTGTACCGGCAGGCCCGCCGGGCGGCGTTCGCGGTGCTGCCCGTCGCCGCGGTGTTCGTGGTGTGGGATGCGGTGGCCATCGCCGCACACATCTGGACGTACAACCCGCGCTACGTCACCGGCATCGAACTGCCCGCCGACATCCCGATCGAGGAGCTGCTGTTCTTCATCGTGATTCCGCTGTGCGGGCTGTTCACCTACAACGCCGTCGACACGATCCTGACGTACCTGAAAAAGAGGCGCCGCGCCCGAGCGGAGCAGTCGACGTGACCGGCCTCGGTTACACGATGCCCGCCGTGATCGCCGTGATCGCCGTCTGCGCGTTGGAGTTCGGCGTGTTGCGTACCGGGCTTTTTCGCAGGCCCGCGTACTGGATCTCGATGGTCATCGTGTTCGGGTTCCAGATACCCGTGGACGGTTGGCTCACGAAACTGTCCGCGCCGATCGTCATCTACGACGACAGCCACACCAGCGGCATCCGGTTCCCCTTCGACATCCCCGTCGAGGACTTCCTCTTCGGGTTCGCGCTCGTGACCGCCGTGCTCCTGCTCTGGGAACGCCAGCGGCTGCGCGGCCGCAGAACCGAGGGAGCGCAATGACCGACGAGAAGCACGCAGTTCCGGCCGCGTTCGACGCGGGCGCGTCTGCCTACGACGGCCTCGTCGACGCCAACCCCGGCTATCACCGGCACCTGCGGATGTCGGCCGACCGGATGCGGCTCGTCAACGGCGGCAAGGGTCTGCGGCTGCTCGACGCCGGCTGCGGAACCGGCGCGTCGACCGCCGCACTGTTGTCGGTCGCCCCGCAGGCCGAGATCGTCGCCGTCGACGCATCGTCGGGCATGCTGGCCGAGGCGGCGGCCAAACGCTGGCCCGCAACCGTGCGGTTCGTGCACAGCCGCATCGAGGACATCGCGACGGCAGGCGTCGAGGGCCCGTTCGACGGCATCTTCGCGGCGTACCTGTTGCGGAACCTCTCCGACCCGGACGCGCAACTGCGCGAGTTCCGTTCGCTTCTACGGCCAGGCGCTACGCTCGCGGTGCACGAGTACTCGGTTCGCGACTCGCGGATCGCGGCGCTGACGTGGAACGCTGTATGCGCGGCCATCATCATCCCGATGGGCAAGCTGCGCAGCGGAGACGCCGGTCTCTACCGGTATCTGAGGCGCAGCGTCAACCAGTTCGACGGGGCGGAGGATTTCCGTAAGCGGTTGCGCAACAACGGCTTTGTCAACGCCCGCAGCGAGACGGTGCCGGGCTGGCAGCGCAACATCGTGCATACCTTCCTCGCGGAAGCGCCGCAGTGACCGATCCGCGTCGCGCCACCCACCCGGCATCCGCCGGTTTGGCGAATGCGGCCGCACTGGCGAGCACGCCGCGCGTCGTCGTGGTTGGCGGCGGCATCGCGGGCCTGGCCGCGGCAACGGGCCTGGTCGAGCGCGGAGTCGCCGTCGACGTCGTCGAGCGCGAAAGCTACCTGGGCGGCCGCGTCGGCGGCTGGACTGAGACGGCCCGCGACGGCACCGCCCTTGCGATGAACCGCGGTTTCCACGCGTTCTTCCGTCAGTACTACAACCTGCGGGACATGTTGCGGCGCATCGATTCCGAGCTGCCCATGCTCACCGCCGTCGAGGATTATCCGCTGGTCGACGGACAGGGCAGGCGCGACACATTCCGCGGACTGCCGCAGACCCCGCCGCTCAACGCACTGGCCTTCGCCCTGCGCAGCCCCACGTTCCGCCTGCGCGACCTTGCCCGGCTCAACGCCAGGGCCGCCGCACCGTTGGCCGCGGTGTCGGTGCCCGACATCTACCAGCGGCTGGACCACCTCGACGCCGACGCCTTCCTGCGTGACATCAATTTCCCTTCAGCCGCAAGACATCTGGCGTTCGAGGTGTTCTCCCGCAGCTTCTTCGCCGAGCCGGGCGCGTTGTCGGCGGCCGAGCTGGCCACCATGTTCCACATCTACTTCCTCGGTTCAAGCGAAGGCCTGATCTTCGATGTGGCGAACGCCAACTTCGACGTCGCGCTGTGGAACCCGCTGCGCCGGTATCTGGAGTCGCATGGGGCACGGTTCCACACCGGCGTGTCGGTGACGGCGTTGTCGACCGACCCGCGACTTCGGGTGCGCACCGACTCCGGCGTCGACTTCGACTGTGACGGCGTGGTACTGGCCACCGACGTGGCGGGCCTGCAACACATCGTCGACGGCTCCCCTTCGCTCGGCGACGACGGCTGGCGGGCGCGGGTGGCGGCCATGGGCAGCGCACCGCCGTTCGTGGTGCAGCGGCTGTGGCTGGAGCAGCCGGTTTCGGAAGACCGCGCGCCGTTCCTCGGCACGGGCGGGCGGCCGCCGCTGGACAATGTCAGCGTGCTCGAACGCTACGAACGCGAGGCGACGAAGTGGTCGGCCGCCACCGGCGGGTCGGTGGTCGAACTGCACTCCTACGCGGTGACGGGCCCGCAGGACGACCTCGGCGACCGCATGCTCGCGCGCCTGCACGAGCTGTATCCAGAAGTGCGGGACGCGAACATCGTTCACCAGCGCGTGCTGTGCCGCAGCGACTGCCCGCGCTTCGCTCCTGGGGACCATGCCGCGCGGCCGACGGTGGCCACCCCGCATCCGGCGGTGAAGCTCGCCGGTGACGGCATCCGCATCGACCTGCCGGTGGCGCTGATGGAGCGGGCTGCGACGACGGGCTGGACGGCCGCCAACGGGCTGCTGGCCCACTACGGGTTGGCGGGGCACCCACTGCACACCGTTCCTGTTGCGGGCCGTTCGGCTGCGCTGCGGCGGCTCGCGCGGCGGGAGAGGCAGCCGGTGCGATGAGCGTGCGCAGCGGCATGAAAGCGAAGTGGGCGAAGGTGTCCCCGTTCGCGGTGCTTCCGCGCGAGCAGTGGGCAAGCCAGCGGCCGACCTACAAGGACGCCGAACCCGCGATCATCGACGCCGCGCTGGCCCGATCGCAGCGCAGGCCCAGCGGCAACTGGTATGCGTTCGCCGCCAGCGACTTGATCCGCGCGCGTCCGTTCGGCACGTCGGTCGGCGGGGTCGAGATCGTGGCGTGGCGGGACGTCGATGCCACCCTGCACGTGGGACCGGCGACGTGTCCGCATCTCGGCGCCGATCTGTCGACGGGCACGGTGGACTGCGGCGCGCTGATCTGCCCGTGGCACGGGCTGCGGCTCGAGGGCGGCCGCGAGTTCGGCTGGAAACCGTACCCGGCCTACGACGACGGCGTATTGGCCTGGGTCCGGCTCGACCACATCGGCGGCGAGGAACCGACCGATGCGCCGGTGGTGCCCGCGAGGCCGGCAGGCGCGAGCATGCATGCCGTCACGCGCCTCGTCGGCACCTGCGAACCGAGCGACATCATCGCCAACCGGCTCGATCCGTGGCACGGCGCGTGGTATCACCCGTACTCGTTCGCCCATCTCGACGTGTTGTCCGCACCGCCGGTGGATCCCGACCTGCCGGCGGACAACGACCGCTTCCTCGTGCCCGTGACATTCCACATCAGCCGCCTCGGCGTGCCGGTCGTCGCCGAGTTCGCTGCGCCGGAGCCGCGCACCATCGTCATGCGCATCGTGGACGGTGAGGGCACCGGGAGCGTGGTCGAGACGCATGCGACGCCCATCGGGCCGGGACCGGACGGACTGCCGCGCAGCGCGGTGATCGAGGCGGTGATCGCGCATTCGGACCGCCCCGGTTTCGTGCACGCGCTGCACGGCAGGCCGGTGATCGCGCCGCTCATGCGGTACGCGGCCGCCAAGCTGTGGCGCGACGATCTGGCCTACGCCGAGCGCCGCTACCGGGTGCGCACCCGCGATTAGGCGGCGACGGTGATCTCCGCTTTGGGTAGAACGTTTTGTCGGCAGTCGAATGTATGTTCGAACTATGTCAGCGGCGCGGGTGCGGGAGGCGATGGGCAATCTGTGCGCCGCCTACGACGCCTTCGATGCAAGCGAATTGGACGCGTCGACGCGCACTGAGTTGCTCGCGGTGATGGACGAACTCGAGACGTTGATGTGCCGGATGCCGACCCAGTGGCACCGGCTGCTGACCCGGCTGCAGGCGGAGACCACGCCCAAGCAGATGGGCGCCAAATCGTGGAACGAGGTGCTGCGGATCCGCTGGCGCCTGTCCTCGGCAGAAGCGTCACGGCGCCTGCATGAGGCGGCCGAACTGGGAGCCCGGAAAAGCCTGCTGGGGCAGCCCTTGGCGCCGGTGCTGCCCGCCGTGGCGGCCGCTCAGTCAGCGGGGCTGATCACCGGCGAGCACGTCTCCACGATCCGCGACGCCATCAAGCGCCTGCCGTCGTGGGTCGACACGATCACCACGGCGCAGTTCGAGGTGGACCTGGTCCGCGTCGCGGCCGGCGTCGGCCCCAAGGAGTTGCGCGAGACCGCAGCGCTGCGGTTGTTCCTGCTCGACCAGGACGGCCCCGAACCCGATGACGCAGAGCGTGAGCGCAAACGCAGGCTCTGGGCGGGCCGCCAAGGCCGGGACGCGATGACACCGCTGACCGCCGATCTGACACCCGAGGCGTGGGCGGTGTGGGAGGTCATCTTCGCCAAGTACGCCGCACCGGGCATGTGCAATCCCGCCGATGAGCAGCCGTGCACCTCGGGCACCCCGTCGCAGGCCCAGATCGACAACGACCACCGCACCCTCGAGCAACGCCAGCACGACGCGTTGCTGGCGGTCGGCCGCATCGCGCTGATGAGCGGTGAACTGGGTCAGCTCAACGGGCTCCCAGTCTCTGTCATCATCCGCACCACCCTGCAGGACCTGGAAAGCCGCGCAGGCATCGGTATCACCGGTGGCGGCACCAAAATATCGATCGCCGACGTCATCCGCATGGGCGCGCACGCCCACCACCACCTTGCGGTCTTTGACGGCGCGACCGGCCAAGCACTGGCGCTCTATCGCACCAAACGCGTCGCCTCACCAGCGCAGCGCATCATGCTCATCGCCCGCGACGGCGGATGCACCAAACCCTGCTGCACCGTCGGCGCCTACGGCTGCCAAGCCCACCACGCCTCGCAAGATTGGGCCCAGGGCGGCAACACCAACGTCGACGACATGACCCTGGCCTGCGGAACCGACAACCGTCTCGCCGACAGCGACGGCGGCTGGCAGACCACCATCAACACCCGCGGCGAATGCGAATGGCACCCACCCCCGGACCTCGACCACGGCCAAACCAGGATCAACTACCTTCACCGCCCCGAAGCACTTCTCAGACCGCCCGACGAGGGAGCGCTACCCGACCCAACCAAGGCGCCCGGCGGCCCCGAACCACCGAACCACCAAGCAGCGTGAATTTCACACCACCGGCCGAGTAAACGACCACCCCGTACTGAACCGCCGCTAGGAGACGGTGATCTCGGCTTTGTCGGGGTAGAACGCGACATGGCCCGCGATGTCGCCCACCGCGCGGTACGGCTGCGCGTACGTCCAGATCGCGTCCTCGATGGTGTCCCCCGACGCGGTCGTCACGTGGAAGTAGGTGGCGTCGCCCTTGTACGGGCAGTACGTCGTCGTGTCGCTCGATGTCAGCGCACTCGGGGCGACGTCGTCGAGCGGGACGTACTGGACGGCCGGATAGGTCGACTCCTGCAGGGTCAGCGCGTGGTCACTATCGGCGACGACTTCGCCGTTCACGCGCACGGTGACGTGCCTTCCGGTGGGTGCGACGGTGATCGGATGGTCGGCGGTGGGCTCGCGGACAGGTTTGTCGCTCATAGTGGACCCAACGCGGCGAACGCCACACCTGTTCCGTGCACACCGATACGATTCGGCGCATGACCGAACGGGGTTCTGCATCCGCCGGGGCGGAGGTCTCCATCGACGCCGCACCCGACACCGTGTATCAGCTGATCACCGACTTGGACACGCTGGCGTCCCTCGCCGAGGAGAACGAAGCGATGTCCTGGCGCAAGGGCGGGAAGGCGTCGCCCGGCGCCGTGTTCAGGGGCACGAATCGCAACGGCTCACACAAGTGGACCACCACGTGCACCGTCACCGACGCCGAACCTGGCCGCGCGTTCGCGTTCGATGTGAAGTACATGGCGCTGCCGATCGCGCACTGGCGATACGACATCGTGCCCGACGGCGCCGGCTGCCGGGTCACCGAGCAGACGTGGGATCGCAGGCCGGGCTGGTTCAGCAAGACCGCGTGGATCGGCACAGGGGTACGCGACCGCGACGGCGCCAACGCCGAGCACATCAAGCTGACGCTGCAGCGACTGAAGGCCAAGGCCGAAAGCTAGGGCCTGCCGGCGATCTTGTCGGCGACGACGGCGATCGGCGACGTCTTGGATCCCCCTGCGCGGCCGCGGGCCTCGTGCCAGTCGGCCAGTTTGTACGCCGTGTACATGCCGCGCACGCCGAGCCAGCGCAGCGGCTCCGGCTCCCAATCAGGCGACCGGTGACCCACCCACGGCAGCTCGGTGCGCGGCGTCTGCCTGCCGACGACCAGGTCAGCGAGCGTGCGTCCCGCGAGGTTCGTCGCGGTGACTCCGTGCCCGACATAGCCGCCGGCCCAACCCATTCCGCTGGCCTTGTCCAGCGCGATGCTCGCCGACCAGTCGCGCGGCACGGCCAGCACACCGCACCAGCCGTGCGTGATCGGCACGTCGCGGACTTGCGGCAGCACCGCGCGCAGCGTCTCGGCCAGATGGCTGATCGTGCGTTCGGGAACCCGACCGTCGACGTCGGTGCGCGAGGCGTAGCGGTACGGCACGCTGCGGCCGCCGATCGCGATGCGGTTGTCGGCGGTGCGCTGCGCGTAGAAGAAGCCGTGCGCGGTGTCGCCGACGGTCTCGCGTCCGGCCCAGCCGATGTCGTCCCACAGCTCGTCGGAGATCGGTTCGGTGGCGATCATCGAGCTGTTCATCGGCAGCCACCGCCTGCGCAGCTTCGGCAGCCGTGCGGTGAAGCCCTCGGTGGCCCGCAAGACGATCGGCGCGGTGACGGTGCCGTGCGGCGTCGCCGCCCTGCCGGAGTCGAGCGCGGTGACCGGCGTCTGTTCGTAGACGTTGACGCCGAGGCGCTCGACGGAGTCGGCTAGCCCACGCGCCAGGCGTGCGGGCTGGATGCGCGCGCAGTGCGGGTTATAGTACGCCGCCGCCACGTCGGCGAACCGGACCCGTTCAGCCGCTTCGACTTTCGACAGCACGGCGATCCCGTCGACCTTCCAGCTGAAGAGCTCTTCCTCGGCCTCCGCCGCAAGCCGGGACGCCTGCGCCGAGTTGCGGGCGATCCGCAGAACGCCGCCTTTGACGATGTCCGCGTCGATGCCTTCGCGCGCCGCGACGTCGATCACCTCGTCGACGGAATCGTTCAGCGCGCGCTGCCAGGCCACCACTCCGTCGCGTCCGTGCTGCTGCGCCATCCTGTTGCGGTCGGCTGGCACCAGCCCCGACAGCCAGCCGCCGTTGCGACCCGATGCGCCGAAACCGGCGAATCGCGCCTCCAGGATCGCGATGCGAAGCGACGGGTCGGCGCGCTTGAGGTAGTACGCCGTCCACAGGCCGGTGTAGCCGGCGCCGACGATGCAGACGTCGACGTCGCGGTCACCGGGTAGAGGCGGGCGGTAGGCGGGTAGTTCGTCGTACCAGTGCGAGATTCGGCCGTTGACCGGAGCGGAGGGCACCGGACGATTCTGGCAGGCGAGTCGAAAGCGCCCAAACCGACATATGAGCGAGGAGCCGTCGATGTCAGACCCCGAGAGCAAGCTGCTCGCATGTGCTGGAAGTGCGATCACCCGGAGGCGACAGTCGACGACTACCTCGACGAATTGCGCAAGACGATGCTCGAGTCCGGCTGGGCGGTGCAGTACGTCGAGAGAAGTCGGGCTCCGTTCGCCTACACCGTCGGTCTGCATGACTGCGGCCTGCCCGAACTCCTCATCACCGGCGTATCCGCGCAACGTGCGACCCGTCTGCTCAACACCGTCGCCAGGAGCACGATGGCCGGTAGGACTTTGACGCCGGGGCCAGAAGATCGCCGTGCAATCGGGGCCGCTGGTCGAGGTCGTCGAGGTCACCAACCCGGACGCGCACTTGAAGTGGGCGGTGGCCTTCGGCGGCCCAAAGGTGCGGGCGCTGCAGCTGGTGTGGGCCGACGGCCGCGGACGGTGGCCGTGGGCCGCGGCGTTCAGCGACGGCAGGGGCCGACAACCCGTGCTCGGCGTCCGCGCTCAGAACGCATAGCGGTGATAGGCCGCCATGTAGCGCAGCTTCTTCGACAGCGACATCACCCTGCCCATCACCCGGTAGGGCCGCGACACCTCGGCGAAGGTCGGCGAGTCGAAGGCCGACAGCCACGCGAGCAGCCGCAGACCGGGCACCGCCTCGAGGATGTCGTCGGGTCCGTCGATGCCCCAGTGGAGCTTCGCTCCGGCCCTGGTGACGACGGCGTTGGTCCACTGCGTTCTGATCGCGAAGCGGCTGAACGCATCGAACTGCAGCTCGCCGGACGGGGCGTGCTCGAAGATCCGGCGCAGCAGCGCCTGTCCGTCCGCCGCGGTGAGGTACATCGTCAGGCCCTCACCGATCATCAGCGTCGGCCGATCGGCGGGCACGTCGGCGAGCCATGCCGTGTCGGTGACCGACGCCGCGACGATGTGGCACTGCTCCCGCGGCGGAAACAACTGCCTGCGCAGCTCGGCGACATCGGGGAAGTCGACGTCGTACCACTCGACGCTTGGCGGGGGGTCGAGCCGGTAGTAGCGGCTGTCCAGGCCGCAGCCGAGGTGCAGCACAATCGCGTCGCGATGCACGGCGAGGAACTGGCGCGCCCATGTGTCGAAGTGGGCGGACCGTGTCGTGACCGCCGGTGAGTTTCGTGCCGTGATCGTCGTCTTCGACCAGTCGTAGTCCAGCCGGTCGACGATGTCGCGGGCCCACCGGTCGCCGAGGATCGGGTTGTCGAGGTCGGCGTCGAGCGCCCTGGCGTAGAACGTCGCCAGCATCGTCTGCGGCGCCCCGGACAGGTCGACGTGCAGTTTCTGCGTCACGCCACCCGAGGCTAGTCGCGGCTAGCCCGCCTTGCTCTTGCGCTTGGCTTCGCGCAGGCCGACCCAGAACCGGGCCGCCTCGCGGATCGAGTCCTCCACCGGGCTTGGCTGCCAACCCAATTCGCGGCGCGCCTTCGAACAGTCGACCGGCGCCTCGGCGCGCATCAGCCGCAGCGACGCCAGCGAGAGCTGCTCGTCGGTGCCGCGCAACCGGGCCTTCGCCGTCCCCATCGCCGCGAGCGCGTACGACACCGCCAGCGGTAACGCCCTGGCCGGCGGCGCCACCCCGGCGGCCTCCGCCGCGATGCGGGCCACCTCGGCGTTGGTGATCATCTTCTCCGAGATCAGGTATCGCTCACCGGGCTTACCCCTTTCGGCCGCCAGGATCATCGCGCGGGCTGCGTCGTCGACACCGACGGCTTCCAACTCGATGCCCTTCATCACGAACGGAAGCTTGCCGAACGCCGCTCCTGCGATGATCGCGCCGTGCGGGGTGCGGCCCCAGTCGCCGCCGCCGTAGGTGGTGGACACGCACATCGCGATGGCGGGCAGCCCCTTCTCCCTTGCGTAAGTCAGCACCAGCTGCTCGGCCTGTACCCGCGACCGCACATACGGGGTCAACCCGCGGAGCCGATTGGTCGGCGACGTTTCGCCTCGGAGCCGTTTGGTCGGCGACATTTCGCCTCCGTCGACGATCACGTCGTCCTCGGTCGCAACGCGGCCGCGCTTGCGGCCCACCGTCACGTAGCTGCTGGTGAAGATGAAGCGGTGCAGCCCGGCATCTTTCGCGACCTCGAGCACATTTCGGGTGCCGTCGACATTGGTGTGAAACAGCGGCGCGGGATCCTTCAGCCATCCGCGGGTGTCGACGACGCAGTAGTAGACGACCTCGCAGCCGGCCATCGCCGCGCGCAGCACCTCGTTGTTCCAGATGTCGCCGACGAAGCGCGTCGTCTTCAGATCGTCGATCCCGATGGTGTTGGCGCCGTCGCGGACCATTACCCGCACGTCTTGGCCGTCGTTGACGAGTTGGCGTGTGACGTGCGAACCCAGGTAGCCGTTGGCGCCGATGACGAGCACGGTCATCGCGCGCGTCCGCTGTTCTTGCTCCTCGCGTCCGCACCGCTGTTCTTGCTCCTCGCGTCCGCACCGCTGTTCTTGCTCCTCGCGTCCGCACCGAACTGCTTCATCCACGCCGCCGCTTCGTCGGGCAGCGTGCCGAGTTCGCCCGCCTTGCGGCACCACTTCACGGTCGCCGATACGAACCGCAGCGGGTTGTAGATGTCCTCCTGGCGACACCACAGTCCGTCGCCCGCGTAGGTCAGGATGGAGATGTTCGTGGCGCTGATGGTGGTGCCGTCGCCGGGGTCGCGCATCGGGTTGTCGAGCTCGCAGATGATCCGACCGGTCGACTCGTCGATCACCGACCACAGAGACGGGAAGTGCGTCATGTGGCTGCCGGGGAAGCTCTCCATAGTCCGCCAGATCCACTCACGGACCTCGTCGCGACCGCGCATCGTGCCCGCCGCGTGCTCGACATAGACCACGTCCGGGCTGTACTGCGCGACCCAGGGATCCCAGTCCCTGGTCTGCGCGGCGCGGTCAACCGTCCGCTCGAAGTTCGCGAACGCCTCTGCCAGCTCGTCGCGCGTGAACGCCTCGCTCGTCACGCGACAAACTAGAACACGTTCTACCGGCCTTTGTCGAGCCTGGTCTCACGACGCGCTGAGCACCTGGCGGTCGCCGAGCGGCGCCTCAAGCGGCACTTCGAGCGTGCCGGACACCGCGATCATGATGCAGGCGCGATCGACCGCGTCCGCCCGGGTTCCGGTGGTCAGGTCGACGATGACCGCGCCGGGTGTCTCCGTGGCGGTCGCATGCGCCCCGTAGCACTCGGGCGTGCCCGAGGTGAAATGCACCGCCACCGCGTCGGGCCGGTCAACCCGACTCCAGCCCTCGACGCGGTTCGGATGCGTGTTGACGAGCGACGGATCGTCGACGAACTCCAGCCCGCCGGGCGGCACCTCTGGCGCAGCGGATGTCTCGGCCGATGCGGTAGGGCCTGTCGGCGCCATCAGCAACACGGCCGCGCACACAGAGGTCATTGCTGTCCGCATGTGTCCACCGTAACGCGGCTGACCTGGATTAACCGCCCGACGTATACCGTTATAGGGACGCTATGAGAAGCAACTATCACAAGAATCCCGAAGCGGTCGGCGCCTTGTCGCCGGAGCAGTATCACGTCACGCAGCGCAACGGCACCGAGCGGCCGTTCACCGGCGAGTACTGGGACAACCATGAACCCGGCATCTACGTCGACGTCGTCTCCGGCGAACCGCTGTTCGCGTCGGTCGACAAATTCGAAAGCGGCTCGGGCTGGCCGAGCTTCACCAGGCCGATCGACAGCGACAACGTTGTCGAGAAGCGCGACTTCTCGCATCTGATGATCCGCACCGAGGTGCGCTCGACACACGGTGACAGCCATCTGGGACACGTCTTCACCGACGGCCCCAAGGGCGACGGCGGGCTGCGGTACTGCATCAACTCCGCCGCCCTGCGCTTCATCCATCTCGACGACCTCGAAGCCGAGGGCTACGGGTCCTACCGGCAGCTCTTCACAAATCAGGAGGCACAGACATGAGCATCAGCGAGTACAAGAAGGCGATCCTGGCGGGTGGCTGCTTCTGGGGCATGCAGGACCTGATCCGTAAGCAGGCCGGCGTCGTCTCCACCCGTGTCGGCTATACCGGTGGCGAGAACGCCAACGCCACCTACCGCAATCATCCCGGGCACGCGGAGGCGATCGAGATCGTCTACGACCCGGCGCAGACCGACTATCGGGCGCTGCTCGAGTTCTTCTTCCAGATCCACGACCCGACGACCAGGAACCGGCAGGGCAACGACGTCGGCAGCAGCTACCGGTCGGCGATCTTCTACACCGACGACGAGCAGAAGGCCGTGGCGTTGGACACCATCGCCGACGTCGAGGCGTCGGGGTTGTGGCCGGGCAAGGTCGTCACCGAGGTCGTGCCTGCAGGTGATTTCTGGGAGGCCGAGCCTGAGCACCAGGACTACCTGGAGCGTCAGCCGTGGGGCTACACCTGCCACTTCCCGCGACCGGACTGGAAACTCCCGAAGCGGGCGACGCAACTGGGCCCACACGCCAGTAGGGGAGCTTAGCGACCGTGCGCGCGTAGCTGATACAGCCCGTGCGTGATCGAAACGGTCTGGCCGGCTTCATCTTTGACCACTGCGTCGAGGGTGAAGTCGGCCTTTCCCTTTTCGGCAGCCTCCGCCTCGATGCGCGCGATCTCGTCGTCGTCGAGGCTGGTCTCCGCGCGTAGGTCCGTGCGCGCCATACCGGTGAATTTGATGTCGACATTCTTCACCAGCGGGTAGTACTTCGCTGCGTCGAACGTCGCTAGCGCGATGACGCCACCCAGCATTTCGGCGACGGTGAACTGCACGCCGGCGTAGACGACGCCGAAGTGGTTGCCGTTGCCCTCGGCGGGCACGGATGCGACGGCGTGGCCGCGGCGTGCCTCGAGCACCGTGATGCCCATCTTGTGCGCGGGCGGGATGGTCTGTTCCATCGCGCCGTTCATCATGTCGACGAGGTTGCTCACCGCCATGACACTACTTGCGGCGCTTCATCACCACTTTGCCGCCGTCCTTCGGGGTGTACGCGACACCCCGGTGGTGGATCTTCTCGTCGGGTGCATCGTCGGTCTCGATCTCGAAGTGCTCCAACACCGTTCGCAGCACAACGTGCATCTCGGTATTGGCGAACGCGGCGCCGATGCATCGCCTGGTGCCTCCGCCGAACGGCAGCCAGGCGAACGTCGGCGGCTTGGTGCCCACGAAGCGGTCCGAATCGAATCGCTGCGGGTTCTCGAAGATGTCGGCGTTGTCGTGCAGGTCGACGATGCTGACCAAGATGTTCGAGCCGTGATCGACGTGCCACTCCCCGAGGTCGAAGTGCGACGCGGCGACGTTGCGGCCGGCGAAGTCGATGACCGTTCGTGACCGCTGCAGTTCCAGAATGAAGGCCTGACGGTAGTCGCTGCCGCCCTCGTCGACCTCGGTGACGAGCTTGGCCAGGACCTCGGGATGCCGACGCAGGCGCTCGAACGCCCAGCCGAGCGCAGACGCGGTGGTCTCGTGTCCCGCTCCGAGCAGTGTCAGCAGTTCGTCGGACACGTCCTGGCGCGACATCGCAGTGCCGTCTTCGTAGCGGCTGCGCAGAAGCAGCGCAAGAATGTCCGACCGCTCATCGAGATTCGGATCGGCTTCGGCCTTGTCGATCAACGTGAAGACGACGCGATCGAAGTTGCGCCGGAACTCTTGGAGCCTGCCCCACGGGCTGCGGCGCCCGGTGTCGAACCGGGGCGCGGGCAGCGCCGCCATACGCGATCCCAGCTTCACCCACGGCGGGATGATCTCGCGCAGATAGTCGAGTTCGCCGCCGTCGGCTCCGAAGACCGTCCGAAGAATCACGTTCAGCGTGATCCTGTTCATCGGCTCGAGAGTCCCGAACTCCTTGCCCTGTGGCCAATTCGCGCTCTCGCGGAGCGTCTCCTCCTCGATGACCTTCTCGTAGTTCTTGATGCTCTGACCGTGAAACGGCGGCGCCAGCAGCTTGCGGCGGTTCCGGTGTTCCGTCCGGTCGAGCGCGAAGACCGAACCCGGTCCGAAGACCCGGCTCAGGTTCGGCTGGACGTTGATGAGGTCGTCGGTGCTCGCGGTGAACACCTGACGGACCAGCGCGGGGTCGGACACGAACACGGTTCGGCCGAAGAACGGGACGTTGATCTCGAACACCTGGCCGTAGCGCTTTCGCGCCTGCCGGATGAACCGTCTGCGAACGGTGGCGAACGCGATGCCCTGCGCGATCTTCGGCAGCGGCACCGACACCGGCCGCTTCCCTGGATCCGGGTTCGAGGTGGCCTCCGCGTTGACGGTGGCTGTCTCGGTCATGGAAGCATCACTCCAACCAGTCTGTGGTACCGCTTCGTACCGCCTCATTTCTCCGAACGGTACTCTGCGGTACCGTGTTGTGACAAGGTTTGACCGTGAAGTTCGAGAGGATTGATGGCCGTGACCGTCACTGACGACCCGCAGCCCGATGTGGCCAGCGGGTTTCGGCGGCGGTTGCTCGACGGCTTGGACGCCTCCATCAGCGAGCGCGGCTACCGGGACTCCACGGTGGCCGACATCGTCAGGCACGCTCGCACCTCCAAGCGGACCTTCTATGGCGAGTTCTCCAGCAAGGAGGACTGCTTCATCGAACTGCTGCGGACCAACAACGAGGCGATGATCCAGCAGATCCGAGGGTCGGTTGACCCCGAGGCCGATTGGCAGCAGCAGATCCGGCAGGCCGTGGTCGCCTACGTCGACCACATCGCGTCGCGTCCCGCGATCACGCTCACCTGGATTCGCGAAGCACCTGCGCTCGGTGCAGTGGCTCTGCCGTTGCACCGGATGGCGATGAGCGCGTTCACCGACATGCTGGTCGACCTCAGCGACAGCCCCGGCTTCCGGCGTGCGAGTATTCCACCGATCGCCAGGCCACTGGCGTTGATCATCGTCGGCGGGTTACGGGAACTGACGGCGCTTCACGTCGAGGACGGCCTCGACGTGCAAGGAATTACCGAGCCCGCGGTGACCGCGTCCACTGCGATACTCGGGCTGCCGTCAGCATTCGGCGGGTAGGAACGATGGGCCCACACCCGAAGGGTAGGGGATGACTGGGGGATCAGCTCAGCATTAGCCGGGCGGATTTCTCGAGTCGGTCGGCGATGTCGGCATAGGACCCGTAGCCCATGCCCGCTCGCACCAGCGCGCCCGCGTAGAGCAGTTCGAGCGACTCGAGCACATCCGGATCACGCTCGGAGCCCAGCGCGGCGAGCAGCCGGTCATGGATGTCGTGGCCGATGCGCAGTCGCAGCACCTCGACGTCGGGATCCCGGCCCAGCAGCGCGCTGGTGACCGCCCCCGCGAACTCGGGTTCATCGGCGACGAGCAGCGCGATGTGGCGCAGCACGTCGATCACCCGGCCGGCGGCGTCACCGGAGTCGTGCAGCGCGGGCGGAGCGGCGGCCAGCCTGCGCCAGAACACCTCGGCGACGAGATGCTCCTTGGACGAGAAGTACGTGTAGGCCGTCGCGGCTCCGACTCCGGCCTCGGCGGCGACCCGCCGCACCGTAAGACCGGTGAAGCCCTCCTTGGTCAAGATGTCGACGGCGGCCCTGCCGAGGCGATCAACGGTGTCGGCCTGCTTTGCGGTCAAACGGCGCCTGGTCGACTCCAGAACCGGATCGGACACGTGTCCGGACGCTACTACAAGCACCCCTCACCAGCAACGGTAAGTTGGACGCGATGAGCGACACCGACACCGCCCTCCCGCCATCGGCCGCACGGCTGTTCGCCCTCGCCGAAGAGGTGACCGGCTTCATGCCCGCCGACGAGGGTCGCACCCTCTACGACACCGCGATCCGCTACCTCGGCGACGGTGTCGGGGTCGAAATCGGCACCTACTGCGGCAAGTCGACGCTGATGCTCGGCGCCGCTGCCCAGCAGAGCGGCGGAGTCCTCTACACCGTCGACCATCACCACGGCTCCGAAGAACACCAGCCCGGTTGGGAGTACCACGACACCTCGCTGGTCGACCCCGTGAGCGGGCGGTTCGACACGCTGCCTTCGCTACGCCGCGCGCTCGACTCGGCGGACCTCGACGACCACGTCGTCGCCGTGGTCGGCAAGTCGGTCGTCGTCGCACGTGGTTGGCGAACGCCGTTGCGGTTCTTGTTCATCGACGGTGGCCACACCGAGGAGGCCGCGCAACGCGACTTCGACGGCTGGGCTCGCTGGGTCGATGTCGGCGGCGCACTAGTCATCCACGATGTCTTCCCGAACCCGGACGACGGTGGCCAGGCACCGTTCCACATTTATCAGCGCGCGCTGCAGACGCGCGCCTTCCGCGAAGTGTTAGCCACCGGATCGATGCGGGTCCTGGAGCGCGTCTCAGGGAACGTGGGCGAGCCGCTTTAGAGGCTCAGCGACCGCTCGTCGCACACTCGCAGTCGAATTCGCCTTCGAGACCGCGCGGCAGGTCGGCGCCGCGGAAGATGCCGTTGGCCGCTGTGGTCCGCGACAGCGCGTCGGCGGCCAGAATCATCGCGCCGCCCGTCCATGTGGTGCGCTCCTCGGGCCAGCGCTTGCCGTCGGCGAAGACGAGGCCAGTCCAGTAGGAGCCGTCCTCCTCGCGGAGGTGGTGCATAGCCGCGAACTGCTCGTGTGCGCGCGCGGTCTGGCCGATCGCATCCAAAGCCATGACCAGTTCACAGGTCTCGGCACCGGTCACCCATGGCCTGTCGTCCACGCACCGGATCCCGAGGCCGGCCACGACGAAGTCGTTCCACCGCTCCTCGATGCGGGCGTGTGCCGCCGCACCGCGCAGCGCGCCGCCGAGCACGGGGTAGTACCACTCCATCGACCACCGGTCCTTGCACACGAACCGGTCTGGGTGGTGGGCGATGGCGTGGCCGAGCTGGCCGACGGCGACCTCCCATTCGGGTTGCGGATCGTCGAAGTAATCCGCGAGCGCCAACGCACATCGCAGGCTGTGGTAGATGCTGGCGCAGCCGGTCAGCAGCGCGTCCGCCTCGAGCCCGGAATCGCTCCGTGCCCAGACGATTTCACCACTCGGCAGCTGCATGTCGATCACGAAGTCGACGGCCTTGTTCACAACAGGCCACATGTCTTCGGCGAATCGGCGGTCACCGGTGCTCAGCACGTGGTGCCACACTCCGGTCGAGATGTACGCGCAGAAGTTGCTGTCGCTGTTGGCGTCCTCGATGACGCCGTCACGCAACTGGATCGGCCACGATCCGTCGGACCGTTGGGTGGTCCTGCACCAATCAAACGCTGCACGTGCGGGTTCCAGCAGACCCGCGGCCGTCAGCGCCATCGCGTTCTCTACGTGATCCCACGGGTCGGTGTGCCCGCCATCGGACCACGGGATGGCGCCGGAGGACTCCTGGGTATCGGCGATCGACTGCGCCGTCTGCCTGCACTGGGCAGGCGTCAGCACACCGGGAACCCCGGGAACGTCACGAACCTGCACCGGACTCCTCCGACTTGCGGAAGTACAACGCCACGCTCTTGCCGATCAGCGGATTGAGCAGCGACTCGGCCGTACGCGTCATCCACGGTTGGCTGACCATGTCCCAAACCAGCAGCTTGTGGTACGCCGTCACCGCGGGATTGTCCGATTTGTCAGTTCCGACAGCGCATTTCAGCCACCAGAACGGTGAATGCAGCGCGTGCGCATGATGCGTGTGGGTCAGCCGCAGGCCGTGGGCGAGCACCTTGTCGCGCAGTTCGTCGGCGCGGTAGATCCTGATGTGGCCGCCCTCGTTGGCGTGGTAGGAGTCAGACAGCGCCCAGCAGATCCGCTCCGGGAGCCACCGGGGCACCGTGACGGCGAGCACGCCGCCCGGCCGCAGCACCCGCACCAGTTCGGAGATCACTCCGTTGTCCTGGGGGACGTGCTCGAGGATCTCCGAGGCGATGACGCAATCGAATGTGCCGTCGCCGTAAGGCAAGTCGAGGGCATCGCCCTTGACCGCCTCGGCCTGCGCCGACGCGGGCGCCTCGCCTTGCTCCTTCATCGCCTGCAGGATCTCGTCGACGTCGTTGAGGTCCGACGCGTTCTGATCGAAGGCGACGACGTCCGCACCGCGCCGGAACGCCTCGAACGAATGCCTGCCTGCGCCGCAGCCGACGTCGATCACCTTCGTGCCTGCCGCGACTCCGAGCAGGTCGTAGTCGACAGTCAGCAACGGCCGACCCTCTCGCGAGCCATCTCGTACACTGCAACTGTCTGCGCGGCAACCGATTCCCAGCTGAAGACGTCGAGCGCGCGCTGCCTGCCGTTCGCGCCCAGCCGACTCAGCTCCAGTGGTGAGTCGAGCAGTTCGCCGAGCACCTTGGTCAGCTCGTCGACATCGGCCGGAGTGACCAGCCGCGCGCAGTCGCCGTCACTTCCCACCACCTCGGGCAGCGCCCCCGCCCTGCTCGCCACGATGGGCGTCCCGCTCGCCATCGCCTCGACGGCGGGCAGCGAGAATCCCTCGTAAAGGGATGGGATGCAGGCCACTTCGGCGGAGGCCAGCAGGTCGGCGAGCTCCGAGTCGGACAACCCGCTCGAGCTGTGCACGATATCGGAGATGCCCAGCTCGGCGATCAGCTTCTCGGTGGGACCGTTGGGCTCGAGCTTGGCGACGAGCTGCAATTCGAGGTCGCGTTCGACGCGCAGTCGGGCGATCGCATGCAGCAGGTGGCTGACGCCCTTGAGCGGAACGTCGGCACTAGCGATTGCGATGACACGGTTGCGCACCCGCGACTCCGCCGGCTTGAACAGCTCGGTGTCCACCCCGAGCGGCACGACGTGCAGCTGATCGGACGACACCGCGAAGTCAGCCGCGATGTCGGCGGCCGAGGTCGACGACACCGTCAGAAGTTCGGGGATCCGGCGCGCGACCTCCTTCTGCATCTCGGCGAAGCCGTACCAGCGGCGGACAAGGGGCTTGCGCCACCACCGCGCCGCGGCCACGTCGAGCACACGGTCGCGGGTGATCGGGTGATGCACGGTAGCCACGACGGGCAGGCCGAGGTCGGCGATCTTGAGCAGGCCGGTGCCAAGGCACTGGTTGTCGTGCACGACGTCGAAGTCGGCCAGCCGGTCGGCCAGCACACTGGCGGCCCGCAGGCTGAACGTCTTGGGCTCCGGGAAGCCGGCCGTCCACGTCGTCAACAGCTCAAGCAGGTCGATGCGTGTCTTGATCTCGTTGGGCCACGGGATGCGGAACGGATCGGGTTCGCGGTACAGGTCGAGGCTCGGGACCTTCGTCAGGCGCACCCGCGGGTCGAGCCCGTCGGGATACGGCTGACCGGAGAACACCTCCACGTCATGACCCGACTCGACGAGACCGCGGCTCAGATGGCGGACGTAGACGCCTTGACCACCGCAGTGCGTCTTGCTCCGATAGGACAGCAAGGCAACGCGCATACTCAGTTCACTCCGGACCTGCGGGGAGCCCGCTTAACCCTCACGACCTGCGGTCGGAGCCGACGACAGGTCACTGGACACTTGTCCAGACTATAGTTTGACCTGCTATCTGATGCAACGCGGCCACCCTGTCTGACTACCACAGCGGCGGCTACCCGTCGCGTCCAGCCCGGCCCGTCAGGGCGGCGGGAAGCCGCCCTTGGCGACCGGACCCCACCGCCGCGGGGTCACCCGGATCAGGCACTTGCCCTGGTCGACCATCGCCTTGCGGTACTCATCCCAGTCGGGATGCTCGCCCGATATCGACCGGAAGTAGTCGACAAGGGGCTCGACGGCATCGGGCAGGTCGACCACCTCGGCGTCGCCGTCGACCTGGACGTATGGGCCGTTGAAGTCGTCGGACAACACCGTCACGCTCGCCGTGGGTGTGCGGCGGATGTTGGCCGACTTCGCCCGCTGCCTATAGCTGGCGACGACGATGCGGCCGTCGTCGTCGACACCGCCGGAAACCGGCGAGCTCTGCAGCGAACCGTCGGAGCGAAACGTGGTTAGCACCATGCGATGTCGCGGGCGGACGAACTCCAGCAGGTCGGGCAGGCCAACAGCATCGGCGGTGGCGTATTTTCTGGCCACCCGGCCAGCCTAGCGAGCGGTCACGGACAGCGGCCGCGGCATCGCGCGAATACCGAGTTCACGGGGTGTTCGCTCGGTACCGTTAGATACATGAGCGGGATCGCGGCTGAACTGGCCGCCGCGGGGTTCACCGACCCTGTCGAAGTCGGCAGGGGTGGCAGCGGTGTCGTCTACCGCTGCTATCAGGAGTCGCTCGGGCGAAGCGTCGCGATCAAGTTGCTCGCCTCCGATCTCGACGAAGCCGATCGCGAACGCTTCCTGCGCGAGGGCTATGCGATGGGCGCGCTGTCCGGCCACCCGAATATCGCGAACATCCTGCAGGTCGGCGTGACCGACAGTGGCCGCCCGTTCATCGTGATGCCCTACCACACAACAGGATCGCTCGCCGAGCGCGTGCGCCGAGAGGGCCGCATCGGGTGGCCCGAGGTGATGCGGATCGGAGTGAAGTTGTGCGGGGCCCTCGAGACCGCACATCGGACAGGCACGCTGCACCGCGACATCAAGCCCGCAAACGTGCTCGTGAACGACTACAACGAACCGCAGTTGAGTGACTTCGGCACCGCCCGAATCGCCGGTGGCTACAAGACGGTCACCGGTTACTTCACCGGCACCCTCTCCTACACTGCACCCGAGGTTCTCTCCGGGAAGCCGCCGACGGCCGCGGCGGATCTGTACTCGCTCGGCGCCACGCTCTACGCGCTGATCGCAGGCAGGGCCCCCCACGAACGCAAGGCCGACGAAGATCTGATCGCGCACTACCTGCGCATCACGTCCAGCCCTGTACCGGACCTGCGTCCCGGCGGCATCCCGGCCGATCTGTGTGCGGCGATCGAGAAGGCGATGTCGACCGAGCCGGCCGAAAGATTCGCATCGGCAGCGGAGTTCGGCAGGGAACTACAATTCATTCAGCGGCACAACGGGTTGACGCCGGACACGATGGCGCTCAGCGAACCCGGTGATCGTCCTGAGCAGACCGGCGGCACCCAGTCACTGCCGCTGGACACCTCCGGCACGAGCGGCTTGCCCGAGGAGGTCTCCATCCCGTCCGGCGCACTGACCGGTTCGCTGCCGCCGCCGGAGCCGAACATGTTCATGCACACCGCGTCGGTGAGTCAGTCGAGCCTGAAGTGGCCCGTTCCGCCCGGCGATCCTCGGACGACGATCGTGAAGACGGAGAAGAAGGATCGCAAAAAGCTCCTGATCGCCTCGGCGGCCGTGGCGGCGGTGCTGCTGCTGGTGATCGCGGGTGTCTTCATCGTCACGTCGCGCGACAACGGTTCGACCCAGACCGCGTCGACCCAGCCGACCACCGAGGCGCCGCCGAGTTGGGAACCGATCGCCGATGCGCGCGTAGCCCGCGATGCGGTGGCGGCGACCCAGGCCGACGGCACCATCTGGGTCTTCGGCGGGATGGAGGCCGACAACAGGGTCACCGGTCAGCACGAAGGCTACGACCCCGCCATCGACAGCTGGAAGAGCGGCGAGGACCTGCCCGTCCCTGTCCAGCACGCGATGGCGGTGACCTGGCAGGACACTCCCGTGGTGCTTGGCGGCTGGCGAACCGAGGGCGCCAACGCGAAGGTCGCCACGGACAAGGTGTGGCGGGTCGTCAACAGCCGGTGGACGGAGCTGCCACCCCTGCTGGAACCCAGGGCGGCAGCGGCCGCCGCTGTGGTGGGCGACCGCATCGTCGTCACCGGCGGTGTCAACGCGACGGGGGACTTGTTGAACTCGACCGAGGTCTTCGACGGCGGCTCGTGGAAAGCCGTTGCGCCGATGCCCACTCCGCGCCAGATGCTCGGCGCGGCGTCGGACGGCAAGGTCGTCTACGCGCTAGGCGGCAGCACGGGCACCACCGATCTTGCCACCGTCGAGTCGTATGACCCGGTTGCCGACAGGTGGACGAGCCTGCCCGAACTGCCAGGGCGACGTAGTGACTTCGGCGTGGCGAGTGCTGACGGCCGCGTGGTGCTGGTCGGCGGCGTGTCACAGGGCCAGGTGCTCAACAGTGTGGTCGCGCTCGACCTCGCCAGCCAATCGTGGAATGGCCTGCCCGATATGAGAACTCCCCGCCATGGCCTGGCGGTGGCAGGTGTCGGGAAGACCATCTATGCGATAGGGGGCGCGAACGGCGTCGGCGATTTGGAGATCACAGCGTCGGCCGAATCGATGAAGCTGGCACCACGCAAGCCTCAGCCGGCGCCCGAGTGGCGGATGCTCCCGGATGCGCCGAACGAGCGGCTGATGATGTCGTGGGCCGTACTCGGCGACGAAATCTGGGTCGCGGGCGGTATGCGCCACGGCGAGATGTTGCCGGTGGTGCAGAGCTTCAACACGAAAACCGGGGCGTGGCAGGAACGCCCACCGCTGCCGCTGCCGCTGCATCACGCGACGGCGACGGCGTACCGCGGCGAGATGGTGATCATCGGGGGCGCAAGCGACAACCTCTCGGACGCGTCGAACAAGGTGTTCGCGTTCCGCAACGGCACGTGGGAGGAACTCCCACCGCTCCAACACGCCCGTGCGGCGTTTGGGGCCGCGGTCGTCGGCGACAAGCTTGTCGTCGTCGGCGGGCAGGACGACAAGCAGCTCGTCAAGCCGACAGAGGTGTTCGACGGCGAATCATGGACGCAAGCCGCCGATATGCCGACTGCCCGCGAGCATTTGGCCGCGGTGTCGGACGGCGTCTACGTCTACGCGATCGGCGGGCGCAATCTGTCGTCGGACGAGAACTCGGCGGCGTTCGAACGGTTCAACCCGGCATCGGGAACGTGGGACAAGCTGACGAACATGCCGACTCCGCGGGGAAGCTACGGCGCCGCGTTCCTCGACGGCCGGATCGTCGCGGTCGGCGGCGAGGAACCGACCCGCGTGCTCGCGACCGTCGAGCTGTACGACATCTCCAGCGGCAAGTGGACGACGGTGGCGCCGATCAACACGCCGGTGCACGGCCAGGTGGTCGCCGCGGTCGGCTCGACGCTGTACTGCATCGGTGGCGCCGACCGACCCACGCACGAGGGTGCGGTCGCGACCGTGGAGGCGCTCGACTTCACCTGACCGCCGCGCGACGATCAAGCGGCGAGGCACGAGCCGCGTTGAGGAGCTCGGCAATCCCGCTAACTGCCGCCGTCTCGCAGCTGGGCGATGGTCACCGCCCCGCGGCGGAGTGCCTCGTTGGCCAGCCGGACCCGGCGGTCTCCCTCGGTGGGGATGGCGAACTTGTCGTACATGTTCTGGAGGTGCTGCTTGACGGCCGCCTCGGTGACGTACAGCTCGCCCGCCATCTTGCGCACGGACGCGGGTTCGGGGAATGGATCGTCGGAGACCAGGGGCCGACACAGGACGACGAGCACGTCGACTTCGCGCCGGGTCAGGCGCGGCGGCAGTTCGTTGGGCTTGGCCGCCTTCGTCTCTTCGTCGCGCGGGCGGTCACCCGCTTCGCGGACCTCCCAGAACAGCAGCTTGGTCTTGCCGACACGAACCTCGTCCCCTGAGCGCAGAACGCGCTCGGCGGTGATCTTGTCACCGTTGAGGTATGTGCCGTTGCGGCTGCCGAGATCTCGTATCGACCAAGCGAACCCGAGGTTCTCCAGCACGGCGTGCAGCCTGGAGACCGTCTCGTCGTGGTCGAGGGACACATCGTTGGTCGCGGCCTTGCCGAGGGTCAGTCGCTGGCCGCTCAGCGGCACCAGCTCCCGTCCCGACGGCTTCGAGACTTCGAGGTGGGAAGACATGTAGACCTCCTGTTGAGGCAATTTTGACACCAGAGCCGTTACATCGACTAGGAACGCGGCTGCGGGCCGCCGAAGAAGTTCCCGACGACCCGCAGCCTGTCCCACTGCAAATCTGTGGTTACCGGCGCTTCAGCACATAGTGCAGCAGCGGCCGCCACGGCCAGTCGCGGTGCGCGCCCCCACGGGGCATCTTCAGGAAGGCCAGGCC
This sequence comes from Mycobacterium sp. ITM-2016-00318, assembly GCF_002968285.2. Lineage (NCBI taxonomy): Bacteria > Bacillati > Actinomycetota > Actinomycetes > Mycobacteriales > Mycobacteriaceae > Mycobacterium > Mycobacterium sp. ITM-2016-00318. The sequence goes on from NZ_CP134400.1 coordinate 5,281,934, forward strand.
CACGAACAAGCCGAATATCAGGTGCCCGACCAGGGTGATGACGATCGTGGCCCAGTTCAATTGGAACATCATCTCCTCGCCGCGCGGAGCGATGGCGACCGTCGCGATCAGCCCGGTCCACGTCGGGAAGACCGCGAAGGCGACGGAGGCGGCCACGGCCGAGACATCCGACCAGCGGTCGATGCCCAGCGCGAACGCGATGACGAAGAACGCGACTCCGAGCCCGCCGGCATCACCGATGTAGCGCCAGATGTAGCCGACCGCGGCGCTGCCCGTGGTGCCGGGCTCGCCTGTGACGAACGACCCCATCACCATGATGAAGTCGCCCATCAGACCGAGTACGTGCACAGCGAACAGGCGAGCGCCGTCGTAGACGATGCACGCCACCATTCCGGCGATCAGCCCCCGTCCGACGATGATGTCGATGCGGTGTGGCGCGAACACCATGAAGGTCACCAACAGCGCGATCAGCGCGATCAGGACGATGGACGTGGTGCCCTGCGAGACCAGGCCGAACACCTCCACCGGAATGGCCAGAATCGGCATGGCCGCGATCAGCAGCACAAGCAGGACGCGGGCGACGGCCCACTTGCCGGGTCGGGTCGCGACCGTGCGGGGAATACGGTCGCCGATTGCGCTCGGCAGCGGCTTCGCCACGGCGTCGATGACGCGGTGACGCACCGTCTTGGAGTCGTCGAAGGCGCTGATGGCCTGCGGCACGGGCTTCGCGGTCCGAGCGGGCTGAACCGGTCGAGCGGAGGGGGTGCGCTGAGCCGAGTGGGTCGGCTTGACAGATTGGGCCGACCGGTCCGGTTGGACGGGCGCATCGACGGGACGCACCCGCGTGGTCATGGCATCCATGACGCCGTCCGGCTGCGCTTTCAACGACGCCCCTATCGTGCGTATTCGGATTGTGTGATCTGTGATCATGAGGAAGTTCCTGTGGTCGATCGGTGTGCAGAGGGGACAACATTCATAGTCGTGATCAGGGAGAACACGCGTAATCGCCGCGAAGCCAGATTTCCGCCCACGCGGAGGTAGATTTTCCTGTCCGCCAGGCAAGTACCTCGGGCCGAAGGCCGAATAGTACGCCCACGCGTCGCGGCATTTGGCTTCAGTGCACGGTCTTCGGCTTCGGCGGTTGTCATCTCTCGGGCGCTCCTTCACGTGGGTGGTCAACGCTCACAGAGTCGCCCCGCCGTATGGAAGAAGAGTTGACTGATTGTTAAATGCCCTGCTCAGAAGCGGTTTCGTTCGCAGGGGCGGCCGCGAGCAGAGCTGGAGAATCCGCGATCCCTGACGTGTCGGTGGGACGAACTAACGTTCGAGGCATGAATTCGAAGCAGGACATCGTCGCAGCCCTGGACTCAGTCGACGCCGCACATCGGAGGCTGCTCGCCCTCCCTCTGCAATCGCTGACCCGATCGGAGCGGATCGAACTGCTGAAGAAGATCGACGAGCTCGGCAAGAAACTCGTCGCCTTCGATCGCAGGCTGATCGGCCGGCTCATCACCGAGGGGGCGCCCGCCCAGTTCGGCGGAGCCTCGTGGCCCGAGGTGTTGTCGCGACGGCTGAGAATCTCGCAGGCCGAAGCCGAGCGGCGGGTCGCCGCGGCGGTGTACTCGCACGCGGACCGGCCCTCGGCGTAGCGCGACGAGTTCGGTGGCGGCTTCAAGCGCATCGTGGCGATGGCTGCGGATTTCCAGGCGCTGACAGCTGAGCTGCTGGACGGATCAGCCGGCGAGCGCGCCGACTGTTGACCGCAGTCGGTCAACCACGTTCCGGTTTGCGCTTCAGCATCCAGGCCGGAATCCAGTGCGTCACCGATCTTCGCTTCGGGCCGTAGGCGATGGGGTAGGTGACGAGGCCCCACCAATGGCCCTGCTCGCAGATACCCCAACACGTCAGCCGACCTTCGACGACCGAGTGCATCTGCAGCCCGGACGGGTTGTAGCCGCCGCGGCTGTGCGGTTCGCGTGGGAAGAGGGCAGCCAGATCCACGATGACAGCCATCGGCGGCTCGACCGGCCGAAAGGCTTGTTGCACGGGTTGACCGTTGTATCCGATGGACTGCAGATCGGCCACGGATTCGATCATACGTTCGAGCGCGCTACCCTGGACTGCGGATGTACATACCTCGTAAGTTCGCCCTGACCGACGAGCAGACCGCCGCGGCGCTCGCGGCGGCGGAGTTCGCGCAACTGGTCAGCCACGGCCCGTCGGGCCTGCTCGTCACCCCGCTTCCGCTCATGTACGACGAGTCGGCTCGCTCGCTCGTCGGCCATGTCTCCAGGGCCAATCCGCACTGGCACGCCGACGGCGCCGAATCGGTGGCGATCTTCGCCGGACCGCACACCTACATTTCGCCCACCTTTTACGAGACGAAGGCCGAGACCGGCAAGGTCGTACCGACGTGGAACTACGAGATCCTCAACGTTTACGGCCGCCTTGTCGTCCATGACGATCCCGACTGGCTGCTCGACCTGGTCACCAAGCTGACCGAGCGCCACGAGGCCCGCCGATCCGAGCCGTGGCAGGTCAGCGATGCGCCTGCCGACTTCACGCAGTCGCAGCTGCGTGGCATCGTCGGCGTCGAACTCGCAATCGCCACGGTGGAGGGCAAGGCGAAGATGTCGCAGAACCAGCCCGACCGCAACAGGGCCGGCGTGATCGCCGGATTGCGCGCGTCGGACAACGCGCAGGATCAGGTCGTCGCCGACCGGGTGGCCGCCTTCGACGACGGCAGCACGAACCCGAACGGCCGCCGGTAGCCCAGCCCCGTCAGCCTCGAGTGCCTCAGCGCATCGACGTTCGCGGGCCGCACGTCCCCCGACGACGGCTCATAGCACCGCAGTGTTTCGCCGTTGACGCCGACGATCAGCACCCAGTGCCTCGGAATGAACCGGCCGACAAGCATCGCGACGGGCCAGCCGTCGGCGACGAACGACAGGACATCGGCCAGTCCGTCACGCCGGCCGCGGAACAACCGCCACCGGTAGTTCACGCCCCGCACGTCGGCGCGGGTGGTGACCGCACGGGCGATCCCGATCGGCGTGGTGCCGAGCATGCGCGGCCAGACGCGGTTCACCTCGGCGTGGATTCGCAGTTGCTCGTCGTCGAACCAGTCGTGCGCAGAATCCGTCAGCGCCGCACGGTAGGCCGGATCCAACAGCGCGCCCGCCACCACCGCGACGCTCGGACCGCATGCGGTCGAGTCGTGCTGGCGCAGTCGCAGACCTTCGAGCTTCATGAGTCCCCGAGCAGCGCCTCACCGCGCTCGCGCAGCTCTACTTTCCTGACCTTGCCGGTGACGGTCATCGGATAGTCGTCGATCACCTGCACGTATCGTGGAATCTTGTTGTGCGCCATACGATCCGCGCAGAAGGCTCGCAGACTCTCCGGCGTCGGCGGCTCCGCGCCTTCCCGCAGCCGGACCCAGGCCATCAGCTCTTCGCCGTACTTCTCGTCCGGTACACCGACCACCTGCGCGTCGACGATGTCGGGATGGCCGTAGAGGAACTCCTCGATCTCCCGCGGATAGATGTTCTCGCCGCCGCGGATCACCATGTCCTTGATCCGGCCGGTGATCGCGAGATAGCCGTCGGCGTCCATCACCCCGATGTCGCCGGTATGCATCCACCCGTCGCCGTCGACGGCTTCGGCGGTTTTCTCGGGGTCCTTCCAGTAACCGGCCATCACGCAGTAGCCGCGCGTGCACAGTTCACCCGGCATCCCGCGTTCCACCTGTGCACCGGTCTCGAGATCGACCACCTGAATCTCGGTGTGCGGGACCACCCGGCCCACCGTCGTCACCCGGCGGGTCAGGCTGTCGGTCGGTCGCGTCTGAATCGACATCGGCGAGGTTTCGGTCATCCCGTACATGATCGTCACTTCGCTCATGTGCATGCGATCCATCACGTTGCGCATCACCTGCTCGGGACACGTCGACCCGGCCATGATCCCTGTGCGCAGACTGCTCAGGTCGAAGCTGTCGAAGTTCGGCAGCTCCAGCTCGGCGATGAACATCGTCGGAACCCCGTACAGAGACGTGCACTGCTCGGCCGCAACGGCTTTCAACGTCGCTTCCGGCTCGAAACCCGGTGCCGGGATCACCATCGCCGCGCCGTGTGTCGTACAGGCCAGGTTGCCGAGAACCATACCGAAGCAGTGGTAGAACGGCACGGGTATGCACACCCTGTCGTTCTCGGTGTAGTCCAACCCCTCGCCGGCGAGGTAGCCGTTGTTGAGGATATTGGTGTGAGTCAGCGTGGCGCCCTTGGGAAATCCGGTCGTGCCCGACGTGTACTGGATGTTGATCGGGTCGACCGGCCTCAGCCCGTCCTGCACCCGAGCCAGTACGTCAGCGTCGACTGCGGTGTCGGCGATCTGCTGCCACGGCTCCCAGCCGATGACGATGACGTCGCTCAACGCGGGGCATCGACCACGCACGTTCTCGAGCATCGACACGTAGTCGGAGCTCTTGAACTCCTGCGCGGCGAACACCGTGCACATCGACGACTGGTTGAGCACGTACTCCAGTTCGTCGCTGCGGTACGCGGGGTTGATGTTGACCAGGATCGCACCGACCTGCGCGCTGGCGTACTGGATCATCGTCCACTCGGCGCAGTTCGGTGCCCAGATCCCGATGCGGTCACCGCGTTTGGTGCCGCGTTCGATCAGCGCCGACGCGATCCGACGGGTCGCCTCGAAGAACGCGGCGTAGGTCCACCGTCGCCCTGTCGCGCATTCGACGAGTGCCTCGCGGTCCGGGAACGACGCGACGGTGGCGGCGAGATTGTCGCCGATCGTCTGCTCGAGCAGCGGAGGGGTGGTGACGCCAGCGTCGTAGGACAGCATGGCCGGCCTCCTGCCGTGGGTTCTGAGCCGTCGCGGGGTACCGTCACCGTAAATCGGATGAGGAGGGCAGGGGTGGGGAAATGTCGATCCTGGTCAGGATGTATTCATGAGTTTTGACCTGACGCCGACCGCGGCGCAGCACGACCTTGCGCGACGCGCGCACGAATTCGCCGAAACCGTCGTCCGGCCGGTGGCCGCCGACTACGACGCCCGTCAGGAGTTCCCGTGGCCGGTATTGGAGGAAGCGGCTGCCCGAGGTTTCTATAGCCCGCTCTTCTATCGCGACCTCATCGGTGACCCGACCGGGTTGTCCCTGCCGATGTTCATGGAGGAGCTGTTCTGGGGGTGCGCGGGTATCGGGCTGGCCGTCGTGATGCCTGCGCTGGCGCTGTCCGCGATCGGCCAGGCGGCCTCCCCCGAACAGATGCTGGAGTGGGCGCCGGAGTGTTTCGGCTCCCCCGGCGACCTTAAGCTGGCCGCGCTCGCGATCTCCGAACCGGAGGGTGGCAGCGACGTGCGCAACCTGCGGACGCGGGCCAAACGCGACGGTGACGACTGGATCATCGACGGCCACAAGATGTGGATCGGCAACGGCGGCATCGCCAACGTGCATGTGGTCAATGCCGTGGTCGACGAGGAGCTCGGCCATCGCGGGCAGGCGATGTTCATCGTGCCCGGCGGCACTCCCGGCCTCGAGATGGTGCGCAAGCTCGACAAGCTCGGCTGCCGCGCATCCCACACCGCGGAGTTGAAGTTCAACGCGGTTCGGGTGCCCGGCGCCAACCTGCTCGGCGGTCAGGAAAAGCTCGAGCACAAGCTGGCCCGCGCACGTGAGGCCGTCGAGGGCGGCAAGCACTCCGGGTCCGCCACCCTCGGCACCTTCGAGCAGACGCGGCCGATGGTCGCCGCGCAGGCTCTCGGCATCGCAAGGGCCGCTCTGGAATACGCGACCGAGTACGCCAATCGTCGCGAGGCGTTCGGCGCCCCGATCATCGACAACCAGGGCGTGGCGTTCCCGCTCGCCGACCTGGCCACCGGGATCGACGCCGCGCGGCTGTTGACGTGGCGGGCGTCATGGATGGCCGCAAGCGGCGTGCCGATGGAGCGCGGCGAAGGCTCGATGTCGAAGCTCGCCGCGAGCGAGATCGCGGTCAAGGCCACCGAGCGCGCGATCCAGACGATGGGCGGCTGGGGCTACATCAAGGACCATCCGGTGGAGAAGTGGTACCGGGACGCCAAGCTGTACACCATCTTCGAAGGCACCAGCGAGATCCAGCGCGTCGTCATCTCCAACGCGCTCGGCGCCGCCGACGGCAAGCCGCCGCTGCACTTCGACCTCGAACCGTCCGGTGGACCGCTGAACCGGATGTTCGGCCGCGGCACCCCGATGCGCACGCAGGTGGCCAACGCGGCCCTCGGGGCCAAGGACTCCATTCCCGCGCCGGTCATGAATCTCGCGATGAAGGTGCTCAAGCCGCCCAAGAAGTAACGTGGCGACATGGGCGTCAGAATGATGGAACTGCTCACCGGCCGGCTCGATGCGCTGCGCTACGAGCCCACTGCAAAACGGGTTCGGGTGTTCCTCGGAGGCGAGCCGGTGGCCGACACCACGGACGCGCGGCTGGTGTGGGAGCCCCGCCGCATCGTCCCCGCATACGCCGTCCCCGCTGCCTCCCTGACCGCGCAACTGCTGCCCGCAGGCGCCGAATCCGGTGACGACGAATTGGGCTTCCGGCTGCCCGACGTAAGTGACCGCCCGCTGCTTGATCCGTCGGTGCCGTTCCCTGTACACAGTTGTCCCGGAACGGTTTTCGACGTCATCGCCGGTGACGAGACGGCGGGGCGAGCGGCGTTCCGGCCCGACGACGCCGACCTCGCCGACCACGTCGTCCTCGAATTCGACGCCTTCAACTGGCGTGAGGAGGACGAACCGATCGTCAGCCACCCGCACGACCCGTTCGGCCGAATCGACGTGCTCCGCAGCAGTCGACACGTCCGCATCGAGCACGACGGCACGCTGCTCGCCGAATGCTCGCGACCCGTGCTGTTGTTCGAGACGCTGCTTCCCGTCCGCTTCTATCTGCCGCGCGACGACGTCGCCGTTGAACTGGAGCGAAGCGACACCGTCAGCTACTGCGCATACAAAGGGCGGGCGTCGTATCTCTCGGCGCCCAGCGGCCCAAGAGATATCGCATGGACATATCCCGATCCGTTGCACGACGCCGAGCAGGTGCGCGATCTGATCTGCTTTTTCGACGAACGGGTCGACGTGATCGTCGACGGTGAGCGGCGCGCGCGACCCGTGACGCCCTGGACCGACTGAACCGGAAATCCGACGCGATCGCAGGTTTTGCGGCCTCCCCAGCGGGCATCACGACAGTAAGCCCGAATGAGGAGGTATTGATGCGTGCCGTCACTTGGCAGGGCAAGCGGAATGTCACCGTCGAGACGGTGCCCGACCCGATCATCAAAGAGCCAACCGACGCGATCATCAAGGTCACCAGCACCAACATCTGTGGCTCCGACCTTCACCTCTACGAGGTCCTCGGCGCGTTCATGACGCCCGGTGACGTTCTCGGTCACGAGGCGATGGGCGTGGTGGAGGCAGTCGGCAGGGAGACCGGCGATCTCAAGGTCGGCGACCGCGTCGTCGTCCCGTTCAACATCTCCTGCGGGCACTGCTTCATGTGTGGCAACGGTCTGCAAAGCCAGTGCGAGACAACGCAGAACCGGGACCAGGGCACCGGCGCTGCGCTGTTCGGCTACTCCAAGCTGTACGGCGAGGTGCCGGGCGGCCAGGCGGAGTACCTCCGCATTCCGCAGGCCCAGTACACGCACATCAAGGTGCCGCAGGACGGACCCGACGAGCGGTATGTCTATCTGTCGGACGTGCTGCCCACCGCATGGCAGGCCGTCGAGTACGCCAACGTTCCCAAGGACGGCACCCTGGTGATTCTCGGGCTTGGGCCGATCGGTTCGATGGCCTGCAGGGTGGCCCACCATCGCGCAGACTGCCGCGTCATCGGCGTCGACATCGTCCCCGAACGTCTGCAACGCGCGCGGGAGATGTGTAGCGACGTCATCGACATGAACCTCGATGACCCCGTCGCCGTCGTGCGGGACTCCACCGGGGGCCGTGGTGCGGACTCCGTGATCGACGCGGTCGGCATGGAGGCGCACGGCTCGCCGATCGCCACCGCCGCACAGACCGCTGCGGGCTTCCTGCCCTCGCCGGTGGGCCGGGCGGTGATGAAGAACGCGGGCGTCGACCGACTGGCCGCGTTCAACACCGCGATCGAGATGGTGCGCCGCGGCGGCACCGTCTCCCTGTCGGGTGTCTACGGCGGCGCCACCGACCCGATCAACATGATGACGCTGTTCGACAAGCAGATAACCCTGCGGATGGGACAGGCGAACGTCAAGCGGTGGGTGCCCGACATCCTGCCCTTGCTGACCGACGACGATCCGCTCGGCACCGAGTCGTTCGCGACGCACCGGTTGCCTCTCAACGCGGCGCCGGATGCGTACGAGAAGTTCCAGAAGAAGCAAGACGGGATGGTCAAGGTCGTGCTGACGCCCTGACCCAGGGTCGTTGGCTGAAATTACCGGTACCCCTGGTTTCGGCTAAGGGTGATCTGGCAACATTACCGGCGGGTAAGAACATCCTTCGAGACTCAGCAGGTGGGGAACATGACGGGTTCGACGGAGATCTCAATCCTTGCTGCGGCGGGCAGCGAAGGGGGCGGCGCCGAAATCGGCCAGGTGATCGGCATGACCGTGGTCGCGCTGATCATCGGGGCGCTGCTGTGCTGGCTTGGCTATCTGCACCGAACCCGCAAGATCACGTGGGTCAACAGCGTCGCCGAATACGCGGGCCGCAAGTTCAAGCGGCCGCCGTGGGTCGCGGTGCCGATGGCGTTGTTCATCGCGACGCTGATCTGCGCGCTGTTCGGTTTCATCTGGGACGTCAGCCTGCACATCGGCAAGGGCCGCGACCCGGGACCGCTGGCCAACCCGGCGCACTACTTCATCCTGGTCGGCCTGTTCCTGCTGTTCGTCGCGGGCTGCGCGGCGATCATCCTGCCGTATGAGAAGCCCGGTCCATTCGCGGTGCGGATCACCAAGGACTGGTACGCCCCGGTCGGTGGGTTCCTGATGGCCGGCTGCGGCCTCTACGCGCTGACCGGATTCCCGCTCGACGACGTCTGGCACCGCATCTTCGGCCAGGACGTCACGCTGTGGGGGCCGACGCACCTGATGATGATCGGCGGCGCCGGCTTCTCGACCATCTCTGCGCTGCTCCTCGAGTACGAAGGCGATCGGGCGATGGGCGCCGACAAGCCGGCGGACGGCTTTTTCCTGCGGTGCATCAGGTATCTCGGGTTCGGCGGCATCATCATCGGCCTCTCGGTGTTCCAGATCGAGTTTGACTTCGGTGTCCCCCAGTTCCGCCAGGTGTTCGAACCGATGCTGATCGCGGCGGCGGGGGCGTTCGGTCTCGTCGCGGCCCGGATGATGCTCGGTCGCGGTGCCGCGATCATCGCGGCGCTGATGGCGATCGGCCTGCGCGGCCTCGTCTCGCTCACTGTCGGGCCGATCCTCGGCGCGCCGATCAACTGGTTCGCCCTCTACCTCGGCGCGGCCGTCGTCGTCGAACTCGTGGCGTTCACGCCGCTTTTCAGACGACCGATCCTCTTCGGCGCTGTCAGCGGCCTTCTTGTCAGCACCGTCGGGTTGTGGCTGGAGTCGTTCTGGATCGACGCCGTCTATCCCTATCCGTGGCCCACCAGCATGTGGCCGGAAGCGCTCATGATGGCGGTGCCGGTCGCCATCCTGACCGGCGTGTGCGGCGCGATGCTCGGCATGGTTCTCACTGACCAACGGCTACCCGGCCGCGCCATCGGCATCGGGCTGGTCGCGCTGACGGTCGTCGTCATCGGCGGGGCGACCGCCAACGGCCTGCGCTATGAGGTGCCGCAGAACACCACCGCCACGATGACCTTGACCGAGGCACCGGGCTCGCCCGACAGACGCATGGTCACCGCCGACGTGCGAATCAACCCGCCCGATCGGCTCAGCGAGGATCCGAACTGGGTGTCGGTCCTCGGCTGGCAGGGCGGGTTGGCCAACAATCGCGGCATTTTCATCGACCACCTCGAGGAGGTCGGTCCTGGCCACTATCGCTCCACCCAACCGATGCCCGTCTACGGGGAGTGGAAGACGCTGCTGCGGGTGCATGACGGTGAAACCTTCACCGCCGCGCCGATCTATTTGGCCGCCGACCCGGGGATCAACGTGCCGGAGGTGCCCGCGCAGGCGTCGATGACCCGGCCGTTCGTTTCCGAGATCACCATCCTGCAGCGGGAGCGCAACCCGGAGACCCCGATGTCGATGTGGTTCATCGGCTGCCTCGTGGTGCTCGTCTGCACGCTGATCATGATCGGCGGACTCACGTGGGGAGCGGGCCGCATCAACCGGGCCCAGCCCACCGATGCGAAGACGGAGTTGCAGCCGTCGGCTCAGGCATGAACGACGCGGCGGTCGGCCCGGACATCTCGATACTGGCCGACCACTCGCTGCTCCTTGCGATTCCGGCCTTCGTGCCCGCGTTCATCGTGGCGGGCGTCGTCGTCTACATCGCGATGAAGGACCGGCGAAACAGAGACGGGTCTCACAGTGAACCGCAAGGGTCGACGGGCCAAGATGAAACACGGTGACTTCAACGCGTAGCGAAAGACGACTTCTTGCACTGTTCGGCGCCGGCGCTCTGCTGCTGGCCGGTTGCGGCGGTGGCGGCGACTCCGAGAACGCGCAGAGCGCGTCGTCATCACCGTCTGCCACGACGGTCAATCCGTCGGACATGCAGGACGAGCAGGCCCCACCGGATCGCCTGCTGATCGACGTCACGATCAAGGACGGCGAGGTCAATCCGACCAACGCCGCGCTCGAGGCGAAGACGAAGGAGCAGATCGTCGTGAAGGTCAACAGCGATGTGGCCGACGAACTGCACGTGCACTCGACGCCCGACCACACCTTCAAGATCGAGGCAAAGCCGGCTCAGCGGTTCCAGTTCTCGGTCGACGTGCCCGGGAAGGTGGACATCGAGCTGCACGACTTGAACAAGACGATAGCCACCGTTCAAGTTCAGCCGTGACAGACGGACCCGTCCCAGTACTCGCCCATGGTCTCGGCGGGTCGTCTGATCTCCCGATTCCGTACACCTACGCGTTGATCGGCGCCGCATGGGCGCTGACGTTCACCTTCGCGGTGGTCGCCTTCGCATGGCGGCAGCCACGGTTCGACCCGGACAAGCCCGGCCGCGAACTGCCGCAGTGGGTGACAACGTTCGTCGATTCACCGGTGACGCGCTGGGCGCTCGCCGCAGCCGGGCTGCTGTTCGCCGCGTGGGTGGCGATGGCGGCCTTCTTCGGCGGAGCCGACGGCAACCCGGTGCCCGGCGTGTTCTACGTGTTGATGTGGATCGGCCTGGTGGCGGTGTCGCTGGCGATCGGGCCGATCTGGAAGGCGGTCTCGCCTGCGCGCGGTCTGTACCGGTTACTCCGGCTGGGCCGGCTGCCTGCCGGCGGCGGCTATCCCAGCCGACTCGGCTACTGGCCCGCGGTCTTCGGACTCTTCGCCTTCGTCTGGCTTGAACTGGCCAGCCCGGACCCAGGGTCGCTTGGCGCGATCAGGCTCTGGCTGCTGTGCTATCTGGTGATCACGGTGACCGGCGCAATCGTGTGCGGCGACAAGTGGTTCGGGCGCGCCGACCCGTTCGAGGCGTACAGCGTCGTGGCATCGCGCTTCTCACCGCTGCGTCGTAGCCCGGGCAGCGGTCGCATCGAGATCGGCAACCCGTTCAACCACCTTCCCACGCTGCCGGTCCGGCCGGGCACGGTGACCATGCTCGCGGTGTTGTTGGGTTCCACCGCGTTCGACAGCTTCTCGGCGATGCCGGTCTGGCGCAACTTCGTCGACCGGCAAACCGACTCCGCCGCAACTGCAACGCTGATGAAGACCGCAGGCCTGCTGGTGTTCGTCGCCGTGGTCGTCGTGACGTTCTGGGCCGCGGCCCGCGCCACCGGCGGCGTCGACGCAGCCACCCGGCGGCAGCTACCTGGTTTGATGGCGCACTCGCTGGTGCCGATCGTGCTCGGCTACATGTTCGCCCATTACCTCTCCTACCTCATCGAACGGGGCCAGCAGGCGATCATCGACCTCGCCGACCCGCTCGGTCGCGGGTGGAACCTGCTCGGTATCGGCAACGCGGAGGTGAACTACGTTCTCTCGCTTCATCCTTCGGTGCTGGCCACCATCAAGGTGTGCTGCGTCGTCGGCGGTCACGTCGCAGGCGTGGTGGCCGCACATGACCGTGCCCTGCGGTTGCTGCCCGCCGGTTACCGGCTGACGGGGCAGCTCGCGATGATGCTGGTGATGGTCGGCTACACCTTCACCGGGCTCTATCTGCTTTTCGGCGGATGACGGAGCTCTCGACGGAACATCTGCGCATCGTAAGGTGGGGCGCATGCGCGCGCTCCTGATCGTCGACGTGCAGAACGACTTCTGCGAAGGCGGCTCCCTCGAAGTCGTCGGCGGCCGGTCGGTCGCTCACGCGATAAGCGAATTCCTCGCCACTCCACGCGGGTACGACCACATCGTCGCGACGAAGGACTTCCACATCGATCCGGGCGAGCATTTCTCCGACAGCCCGGATTTCGCGGCCTCGTGGCCGCGGCACTGCGTGGCCGGGACGCACGGCGCCGACTTCCACCAGGAGTTCGACGACTCGAAGGTGGAAGCTGTCTTCACCAAGGGTCGGTACACGGCGGCCTACAGCGGGTTCGAGGGCACCGACGAATCGGGCACGCCTCTTGTGGTCTGGCTTCGCCGACGCGACGTCGACGAGGTCGACATCGTCGGCATCGCCACCGACTACTGCGTGGTGGCCACGGCGACCGACGCGGCCGCCGCCGGTTTCACGACCCGGGTTCTGCTGGATCTGACGGCGGGCGTAGCGGAGGAGACGAGCAGGCGAGCGGTCACGACCATGCGCGCCGCGGGTGTCGAGATCGCGCGCTCAGCGGCGTAGCACTACCGGCCGGTCCACCGCGGCGGCCTGCGTTCGATGAACGCCCGCACGCCTTCCTTGGCGTCGTCGAGACCCATCACATCCAGATGGATCTGCGTCTCGCGCGCGCCCACCTCCGCGCGATCGAGGTCGAACGAGTCCCACAGCAGCCTCTTGCTGGCCGCCACCGAAGCGGGCGCTGCGTTCACGGCGATGTCCTGCGCCAACTCGAGAGCGGTAGGCAATACATCGGCTGCGTCGAGCGCCCGGCTGCCGAGACCGAGCGCGACGGCTCGATGTCCGTCGAACATGGCCCCGCTCAGCAATATCTCTGCGGCATTCGACAGGCCGACGAGGCGCGGAAGAATCCAGTGAGAATACGCATCCCCGACCATGCCGCGGCGCACCTGCACGACGCCGTAGCGGGCGTCGGCCGCGAAGATGCGGATGTCGCACTGCAGCGCCAGCGTCAGCCCCAATCCGATCGCATGCCCGTTGACGGCGGCGATCACCGGCTTGCTCACCGACCACGCGGGGACGTCGACGCCCGCGGCGGAGAACCCGGGCCCCGGCTCGGTGAAGGTGCGCTCACCCGCGGCCAGATCGGCGCCTGCGCAGAAGGCAGGCGGCGCCCCCGTGAGCACCACCACCCGCACCGCGTCGCTCCCGTCGCACCACCGATACGCCTCTGCCAGCTCCTCGCGCATGCCGTCGCCGACGGCGTTGCGCTGCTGCGGCCGGTCGAGGGTGATGGTGCCCACACCCCTTTCGACGACCAGGCGCAGCGTTCGGTAAGTGGGCAGGTCGGGACTGATGGACACTGTTGCACCTCGGGCCGGTCAAGATCGACGACTTTGGTTGTGATGCTGCCTCACCGGGCACCCCCGTATCGTCTCGTTGGTCCGACCAGATTTTTGGAGTGTGTTTCTTGACCCAAGCTGCCACCACGCAGGAGAGTTCGCTGGAGGTATGGCCCGGCAAGGCATATCCATTAGGCGCCACGTTCGATGGGTTCGGTACCAACTTCGCGGTGTTCAGCGAGGTGGCCGAGAAGGTCGAACTGTGCCTGTTCGACGCCGACGACAACGAGACCAGGTTGACGCTGCCCGAGGTGGACGGATTCGTCTGGCACTGTTTCATCCCCGGCATCCAGCCCGGCCAGAGATACGGCTACCGGGTGCACGGCCCGTACGACCCGGGCGCCGGGCAGCGCTGCAACCCGAACAAGCTGGTGCTCTGCCCGTACTCCAAGGCGATCGACGGCACCTTTGACTGGAACCAGTCGCTTTTCGGCTACAACTTCGGCGATCCCGACAGCCGCAACGACGACGACTCGGCGGCCAGCATGCCGAAGTCCGTGGTGATCAACCCGTATTTCGACTGGGGCGTCGACCGCCCACCGGGCCATGAGTACGCCGACTCGGTGATCTACGAGGCGCATGTGAAGGGCCTGACCCAGACCCATCCCGACATCCCGGAGAACATCCGCGGCGCCTATGCCGCGATCGGGCACCCGGCGCTGATCGAACACCTGAAGTCGCTCGGCGTTACGGCGATCGAACTCATGCCGGTGCACCACTTCGCGAACGACTCCACGCTGATCGAGAAGGGGTTGAGCAACTACTGGGGCTACAACACCACCGGATTCTTCGCCCCGGACCCCAAATACAGCAGCACCACCGCGCCGGGCGGGCAGGTGCAGGAGTTCAAGGCGATGGTGCGCGCGCTACACGAGGCCAACATCGAGGTGATCCTCGACGTCGTCTACAACCACACCGCCGAGGGCAACCACCTGGGCCCGACGCTGTCCATGCGCGGCATCGACAACGCCGCCTACTACCGGCTGGTCGACGACGACAAGCGCTACTACATGGACTACACCGGCACGGGCAACAGCCTCAACGTCGGGCACCCGCACTCGCTGCAGTTGATCATGGACTCGCTGCGCTACTGGGTGACCGAGATGCACGTCGACGGGTTCCGGTTCGACCTCGCCTCGACACTGGCCCGTGAGTTCTACGACGTCGACAAGCTCGCGACGTTCTTCGAACTGGTGCAACAGGATCCGACGGTGAGCCAAGTGAAGCTCATCGCCGAGCCGTGGGACGTCGGGCCTGGCGGATATCAGGTCGGCGGCTTCCCGCCGCAGTGGACCGAGTGGAACGGCAAATACCGTGACACCGTCCGCGACTACTGGCGCGGTGAGCCTGCCACGCTCGACGAGTTCGCCTCCCGGCTGACCGGCTCCGCCGACCTCTACGAACAGACCGGCCGCCGACCCGTGGCGTCGATCAACTTCGTCATCGCCCACGACGGATTCACGCTGCGGGACCTGGTGTCCTACAACGAGAAACACAACGAGGCCAACGGCGAGGACAACAACGACGGCGAAAGCCACAACCGATCGTGGAACTGCGGCGTCGAGGGTCCCACCGACGATCCGCAGGTCAACGCGCTGCGGGCGCGCCAGCAGCGCAACTTCCTGACCACGATGCTGCTCTCCCAGGGCGTGCCGATGATCGCGCACGGCGACGAACTCGGCCGCACGCAGCACGGCAACAACAACGTCTACTGCCAGGACAACGAACTGTCGTGGATCGACTGGGACGCCGCCGACGAGGATCTCATCGAGTTCACCCGCAATGTGTCGGCGTTGCGGGCAGCGCATCCGGTGTTCCGGAGGCGGCGCTTCTTCAGCGGACGACCGGTCCGGCAACGTGGCGGTCCGAAACTTCCCGACATCGCGTGGCTCGCGCCTGACGGCTCGGAGATGACCGACGAGGACTGGGAATCGGGCTTCGCCAAGTCACTCGGCGTGTATCTCAACGGTTACGGCATTCCCGACCTCGACGTGCGCGGCCAACGGGTCACCGACGATTCGTTCCTGCTGTTCTTCAACGCTCACTACGAGCCAATCGATTTCACCTTGCCCCACAACGACTTCGGCACTACGTGGATTCCGGTGGTCTACACCGCCGATGATGTCGGAGGCGATCCCAAACCCTACGACGCGGACGCGACGGTGACGGTCGACGCCCGCTCGGTGCTGGTGCTTCGGTCGGTCGAGGAGTAGCTACTCTTGGTCCTCGCTCGTTCCTCACTCGCGCTCTACTCGACGACGTCGAAGAACGAGTCGCCGTCCTCGGGCGTGCCGTCGATCTGGCCGCGCTCGCGGCCCCGTTGCTCCGGGTCGCGGCGGTCGATTTCGTCGTCCGAGACCAGGACCGTCTCCTCGTCGGGATCATCGGCGTCGCGCGGGTCGACGTCGTCGGGCGACACGTCCGGCGTCTCTTCCGCCAGCCTGTCGTCGAGCGATTCCTTTTCTTCCGGATCGAGCCACCGCTCCGGGGGATCCACCACCTCGTCGCCGTCGCTGTTGCGCACCTCGTCGGAGTCGAGCTGCTCGGTGGGGGTCAGCGGCGAGTTGTTGTCGAACTCATCGAACTCTGCAGAAGTCATGCACGCGTGTTGCCCGGCATCCGGCCCGACTAAACCGCCGCCGCCCGAACCGGCGTCGGGCGTCCCGACTGGATGGTTGCTGATGTTGCAGGCCGGCGCATGAGCGTTCCGGTTTCGCGGGCGGGGGATGCGCCGTCACCGGCCCGCAGCAAGCGGTCGGCGGGGCCGCGGTTCATCACGGGCTGACCGGCAGCCATCGCGCAGTGGCATCTCAGTCGAAAACCCCTCCCATACCAGGCAGTATGGTACGGTTTAGCAGCTGAAGCAGCCGTGGCCGCGTAATCGGCACCGAGGGGTGCCGCCGGCCGGGCGGGCTGGAAGTAGAAGCCGAAGAGCGGCGGTGACTACCGGCGGCCACGGTTGCAACAGCACCCTTGAAGACGGAACTGATACCGTCGCTAATTTTCACGAGTGTCTCGTTGCTGGTAGCCGTATGCTCCCGTCCATGAGTCCGCGGCGCGACCCCGGACGTCGGCTTTCGATCGACGACTGGATCCAGGCCGGATTCGCCGTGCTCGCCGAGGGTGGACCGAATGCACTGCGGCTTGACCGGATCTGCGAGCGGCTCGGCGTCACCAAGGGCAGCTTCTACTGGCACTTCGCCGACCTCCCGGCGTACCGCACCGCGCTCATCGAGGCGTGGGGCAGCCTGCAGGACGAGGGCCGCAAGCAGTTCATGACGATGCCCGGCGCTTCCCCTCGCGATCGGCTCAAGGCGATGATGCAGGCTTTGATGGGACCGCAGCTGTATGCCCTGGAGCGTGCCATGCGGGTGTGGGCGCTAACGGACGAAACCGTGGCAGAAGGCGTGCGCAGAAGCGACATGCAGGTGCTTGCCGCCGTGCACCAGATTTTCCTCGATGCCGGCTTTGACGACCAGGACGCGCTTGTCAGGGCGGTCACCTTCTTCGCGGCGGGCATGGGCTTCCTGCACGGTTTCGATATCGAACGCCCACCCGACGGCGAGGACTTGTTCCTGGACTTCGTTCTCCGGCCCTAGCCCGACGGGGTGAGCCCGGTTTTCGCGTCGAGGTACTGCAACAGGTCGTGGGCCGCCAGCTCGACGTCCTTGTGCCGCCATTCCGACGCGCGGTAGACGCAGGCGATCAGCCCGGTGCGGTGGAGCCGTCGCAGGTCGCCGTAGACGAACGCGTACCGCGCCTTGGTGTGCTCTGCCGCGCCCTCGGTCAGCCCGAGATGCCACTCCGCGTACTCGTCCCACGAGTGGTTCTCCAGGAACGCGTTCTGCGCGTCGGCGCGCGGCTGCACCTGTCCCCAGTCGCTGTCCAGCACGTACTGCCGGGCGTCGATCAGCTTGCGCGCCTTCGCCACCGCACCCTTGTTCACCGCATACGAAGCCATGGCTTCGCATACCCGTTATGCCACCGCCAGTCGCTCGAGGGCCATCACCTCAGCTGCCGCCCGTTCTCCCGAGCGCACCGCACCGTCGACCCAGCCACACATGACGGCCGAGCTCTCGGTGCCCGCCCAGTGCACACGGCCGCACGGCTCGCGAAGCGCGGACCCGAACTCGGTGAGCACGCCTGGCGGTGCGTGGCTGATCATGCCTCCGCCCGAATAGCGTTCGGTCGTCCAGTTCTGCTCGATGTAGTCCACCGGCGAACGCGCCTTGGCCCCGAAGCGGTCGGCGAGCTCGTCGAGGACGACCTTGCGGCGTTGCGTGTCGTCGAGGCCGCACAGTTTCCGCGCGGTAGGCCCTTCGACGATCACGCAGAGCACGCCCGGCGTGCCGGCATCGGTGCACGCATCGATGGTCACCTGGGCGGGTGTGCCCGGTGCGGCCGACTGTCCGGACAGTCCGTCGGCCCGCCAGAACGGTTCGTCGTAGACGATGTTGATCTTGTAGACGGCCCCGCTGGGCATGCGCTGCTGCAACAGCGATCTGTCAACGGGAAGCATTGGCTCATAAAGAATCTGGCTGGCGATCGCGATCGGCACGGCGACGACCGCGCGCCGCGCCCGCACCGTCATGTCGTCGGACCGCACCGTCACCCCGACGTCGTCCTGGGCGATCCCTCGCACCGGCTGCGCCAGGTGTAGCGATTCGCCGAGCCGCGCGGCCATCGGCCGGTAGACCGCCCCCATGCCGCCGACGATGCGCGAGTCCTGCGACCCGCCCTCAATGCCGAACACGAAATCGGGCCCGCCGCCCGACGCCATCTGATGCAGGGCGAACAGCAGCGAGATCTCCGAGGTGTCACTGGTGTAGGTGCCGCCGATCGCGGTCTCGAGCAGATCGCGGGCGGCCGCCGACCGCACATGGTGATCCAGCCACAAGGCGACCGTGATGCTGTCCCACTTGTCGGCCTTCCTGGCGTCCCATGGCGCGTCGAGCGGGATCGTCTTGCACATCTTGGTCAGCTCGAGCATCGCGGTGCCGAGGTTCACCGTCGCGAACGGGTTCAGCGTTCGCGGCACAACGCCCCGGTAGCGGAACTGCTTGCCGTCGACGATCATCATCGCCTCGCCATCGGCATACTGCTTGTAGGTGCCGATGTCGAACTCGTTCATCAACGCGTAGATGCGGTCTTGGCCCGGGCCGACCCACGCGCCGCCGCGGTCGATCCACGTCCCGTCGTCCCGTACCTCGGTGAAGGTGCGGCCACCGACCCGGTCGCGTGCCTCCAGCAGCGCCACCGAATGCCCCGCCTGCTTGAGCCGCAACGCCGCCGATAGGCCGGCGAAACCCGCCCCGATCACACAGAAGTCGACGTCAGCCATGATGGGATGGTCCCGCCGCCGACGGCCCCGCGGAGCTGTTTGGCAAATTCAACGCAGGCGTCAAGCAGTGCTGCAGCAGGCTCAGCCGACGATGCGCGCGATCGATCGCAGCGGAATCGGCAGCCATGTCGGACGATGCCGAGCCTCGTAGGCGGCCTCGTAGACCGCCTTGTCGAGCTCGTAGGCGGCCAGCAGCTCGGCGTCCTCGCGCGGGTCGGTCCCCGAGTGCGCCGCATATCCCTCGCAGAACGCCGTGCTGTTGCGGTCCACCCACTCGCGGGCCCGCGCCGCCAGCTGCCGGGACCGGTCGCCGTCCTCGTCCTGCTCCATCAGCCGCTGATAGGCGGCGTACTCGAACGACCGCAGCACGCCGGCGACGTCGCGTGCGGTCGCGTCCGGGCGCCGCCGGTCGTCCAGCGGCTGACCGGGCTCACCCTCGAAGTCGATCAGCAGCCACCGTGCAGGGGTCCGGAGCACCTGCCCGAGGTGCAGGTCGCCGTGCATGCGCTGAACCGTGATCGTCCGCTCGGCCAGCTTGCGGTAGCGCTCCTCGATCAGTGGCACATAGACGCCGAGATCCGGAACCGCCGCCGCCGCGGCCGCCAGCCGCTCGAGCACCGCGTCGGTCGGGAAGGCCGTCGTCGAGGTCCCCAGTTCCGCGGCGAGAGTGGCGTGCACCGAGGCAACGGCTTCGCCGAGCCGGTAGGACTCGCCCGCGAAGTCGCCGCCCACCTCGTCGGCGTACAGATCGCCCTCCGCGAAGAGGTCGCGGGTGCTGGCCGTGGCCATGTCCCACCCTTCGGCCGAGTTGGCCGCGAACTCGGTGACCATCCCGAGCGCGTACGGCTGCCCGTCAAGCGTCGACTCGTAGGATCCGAGCAACCGGGCAACGTGCGGATTGCCCGCCCGCGCCAGCACCCGGTTGAGTTCGATGTCGGGGTTCGTGCCCGGCGTGATCCGCCGGAACATCTTGAACACGGCCTGTTCCTCGAAGATGACGCTGCTGTTGCTCTGTTCAGCGCTCGACACCCGTGGTGCGGCGTCCAACGGCAGGTCGGCCCCCGGCTCCTTGGTGAACCGGACGTCGCCGACCGTCGTCGACGAATCGAACAGCGCCAGCAGATATCTCGCATCCGCCGGGTTGTAGAGCGCGTCGTAGGCGGTGCGGCCGCCGTCCCCGCCGATGGTCGCGACGTCCGAGTACTCCTCGATCGGCCCCGTGTCCCATCGCACGATCACCTGATAACGCTCGGACGGCCCCTCCGTGTAGGCGACTTCGAGCAGTACGAGATCGAGGTCCTCGCGCAGCGATACGACGACGGCAGGCTCCGCGGACGCCAACTCGCGGTTGCGGCCGGCATACCAGCGCTGGGTGACGATCCACTCGCCGAATGGCAGGTTCATGGCTGATCTCCAGCCTCCGGCGGGCGCAACTGAAACCAGTAGAAGCCGTGACCGGGAAGGGTGAGCAGGTACGGCAGCTGACCGATGCGGGGAAACTCCACGTAGCCGGTCATCTCCACCGGTGTGTACCCATTCCAGTGCTGCAGACTCAGTTCGATGGGCTGCGGGAACCGCGAGAGGTTGTTGACGCACAGCACTGTGTCGTCGCCCAATTCACGGACGTAGGTCAGCACGGACGGGTTGGATCCGCCCAGCTCGCGGAAGGTACCGATGGCGAATGCCTGGTGGCGCCTGCGTACGGCGAGCATCGTCCGCGTCCAGTTCAGCAGCGACGTCGAACTGTCCCTCTGGGCCTCCACGTTGACGGAGTGGTAGCCGTAGATCGCATCCTGGTTCGGCGGCAGGTAGAGCCGGCCAGGGGTGGCGGTCGAGAATCCCGCATTGCGGTCGGGCGTCCACTGCATCGGCGTGCGCACGCCGTCGCGGTCACCGAGCCAGATGATGTCGCCCATGCCGATCTCGTCGCCGTAGTACAGCACCGGGGAACCCGGCAGCGACAAGAGCATCGCGGTGAACAGCTCGATCTGGTTGCGGTCGTTCTCGAGCAAGGGCGCGAGCCTGCGGCGAATGCCCACGTTGGCCTTCATCCGCGGATCCTTGGCGTACTCGGAGTACATGTAGTCACGCTCTTCGTCGGTGACCATCTCGAGCGTCAACTCGTCGTGGTTGCGCAGGAAGATGCCCCACTGCGCCATGTCGGGGATCGGAGGTGTCTGGGACAGGATCTCCGAGATGGGGAACCGCGACTCGCGCCGCACCGCCATGAAGATGCGCGGCATCAGCGGGAAGTGGAAGGCCATATGGCATTCGTCGCCACCCGTGTCGGGGTCGCCGAAGTACTCGACGACATCGGCGGGCCACTGGTTCGCCTCGGCCAGCAGCACCCTTCCCGGGTATTCGTCGTCGATCACCTTGCGGCAGTGACGCAGGAATGCGTGCGTCTCGGGCAGGTTCTCGCAATTGGTGCCCTCGCGCTCGAACAAGTAGGGCACGGCGTCCAACCGGAATCCGTCGATGCCGAGGTCGAGCCAGAACCGCAGGACATCGATCATCGCCTCCTGCACGGCGGGGTTGTCGTAATTCAGGTCGGGCTGATGCGAGAAGAATCGATGCCAGTAAAACTGCCTGCGCACGGGGTCGAACGTCCAGTTCGACTCCTCGGTGTCGACGAAGATGATCCGGGCGTCGCGGTACTTGTCGCTGGTGTCGCTCCACACGAAGAAGTCGCCGTACGGCCCGTCGGGATCACGCCGCGATTCCTGGAACCACGCATGCGAGTCCGAGGTGTGGTTCATCACCAGGTCAGTGATCACCCGAATGCCGCGCCGGTGTGCGGCGTCGAGCAACGAGACGAAGTCGTCGACGGTGCCGAACTCGGGCAGCACCTTGTAGAAATCGCGAATGTCGTAGCCGCCGTCGCGCAGGGGCGAGTCGTAGAACGGTGGCAGCCAAAGACAGTCGACGCCAAGCCACTTCAGGTAGTCGAGCTTGTCGGTGAGCCCGCAAAGATCGCCGGAGCCGTCGGAGTTCGAGTCGGAGAAAGCCCGTACCAACACCTCATAGAAGACGGCACGCTTGAACCAGGTGCGATCGGCAGGCAGCACGGCGGCATGCCCGAAGTCGTCGGCGGTCGGATGTTCCACCACGCCGTCGGAGACGTGGCTGCCCGCCGTGGGGTCGTGGTCGACCAACTCGTCGACGCGATCTCGTGCATCCGCCGGAGCATCCATACGAACTTCAAACCTACCCATCCGCGCTGAACTTGAATCGGCACCGCGTGTCGCGGCGCCACGTGAGCAACGAGTCGCCCCGAGTGGTGTAAAGGAACGGTTGAAACCGCCGACGAACCGGGATACCGTTGCGCGGCCAATGTTCCCATTGTCGGGTGGCGTTGGTCTTCCCAATTCTTCGACGAATCGAGTGGTGCGTGTCAGAGCCTAATGATGGCGAAGCCCCAGTAATCGTTGGTCTGTCCGATGCGGCGATGCACATGTACGCCGCCGCGATCGACACCCTCCCCGATCCGAGCGATCCCGAGTTCCCTGACCGTGCGGGTGTGATCCTCGCCGGTCTTCGCAAACTTCAAGACTCGCTCGCCGACGCCGCGAGCCGAAGCCGGGTGACCCCGTCGGTCATCGTCGCGCTCAGCGGTGTGCGCAGCCGGTACGACGATCTGATGGCCACCGCTGCCAACGGCCCCGGCGCCACGCTGGGTCAGCGCCTCTACATCGCGCGGGGCCGGGCGAAGCTGTCGACGAAGGAAGCCGCCAACGGCGTCGGACTGCGCAAGGACCTCATCGAGGCCGTCGAAGCCGAAGAGCCGGTGCTCGAGGACGAGGCGTCGAGGATCAAGGATCTGATCGCCGCGCTCGGCGGCTGACGCCAGGGCAAATATCTGACCCGGCGCGCCGCGTTTGCCCCGGTCGTCCACGGGTATCGCGTGATGCCATGGACCGAACCGTCGCCGATGCCGCGCTGTTTCGCGCGCTCGAGCCGAGTGTGGTCGCCACGCTCACCTCTCGGCTGCCGACGGTCGATTTCGCTGCGGGCGACGTGATCTACGCCAGAGGTGATCTCGACGCCCAGCTCTACATCCTCGTCGACGGCAAGGTGAAGCTCGGCCGCTGCGCAGAAGACGGACGCGAGAACATCCTGTCCGTGCTAGCTCCGCCGGACATCTTCGGTGAGCTTTCGATACTCGACCCTGGGCCGCAGCCGTGGAACGCCACGGCCATTACCGAGGTCCACGCGGCAACGGTCGACGGGGATCGACTCGAGAGGTGGATTGACCAGTACCCCCCGCTCGCAAGCCGGCTGCTGAGGCTGATGGCCGGGCAGCTGCGCCAGACCACTGACGCCATGGCCGACCTGTCCTTCATCGACGCGCCCGCCCGGGTCGCCAAACAGCTTCTTGGCCTCGCGCAGCGGTTCGGTATCCCCGAGGACGGTTCGACGCGGGTGACGCACGACCTGACGCAGGAGGAGCTCGCACAGTTGGTCGGCGCTACACGGGAGACCGTGAACAAGGCGCTGTCGGACTTCCGCAACCGCGGTTGGATTCGCGTCGACGGAAAGAGCGTGCTGATCTCGAACTCCGAGCGGCTGGCGCACCGGGCGCACTGACGCACATCGCTAGGGCAGATAGCGGGCAGCGCGCTGCACCGAGGTTGGGTATCGTGCCGTCGTGGCATCCCGTGATCGGCCCTCGCCCGCCGAGGGGGCGCGCACCATCGCCGCCTCCGCGAACTCTGGAACGCTTGCGACCATCGGTTCTGCCGGCGATCCATGGGCCTCGTTCGTCACCTACGGTCTGCTCGACGGCGCGCCGGTGCTGTGCGTGTCGAGTCTCGCCGAGCACGGCCGGAATCTGTCCACCGATCAGCGGGCCAGCATCTCGATCGTTTCTCCGACCTCCGACCCTGATCCGCAGGCATGGGCTCGGGTGACGCTCGCCGGTGTCGCCCAACGGCCCGTCGGCGCCGAACTCGCCGCCGCGCGGGACGCGCACCTTGCCGCGGTGCCCGGCGCCACGAGTTACATCGACTACGCCGACTTCACGCTGTGGCTGCTGCGGGTCGGCCGGGTGCGCTGGTATGGCGGATACGGGCAGATGGACGTGGTGACGGGTGCGGACTACGCGGCCGCGCAAGCCGATCCGCTCGCACCGCACGCGGCCCGCGCGATCGCCCATCTCAACGCCGATCACGCCGAGTCGCTGCGCGACATGGCCAGAAACCTCGCCGGCTTTCCCGACGCGACCGCGGCGACGTGCACCGGCGCCGACCGGTACGGCCTTGCCTTGACGGTCAGCACACCGCACGGAACCGCCCACACCAGGGTCGGATACGCCGCACCCATCGACTCGCACGACGGTTTCCGCTCGGCCACAATCGAATTGGTCGAGCGCGCTAGGATCGGCGCGTGACCGAACGCTCTGAGCTCTGGCAAGCCGCCTTCGATCTGATTCGCACCCGCGGCCACGAACGGCGCGAGGAGCCTTTCAAGCTGGCGAGCGGTCAGCTCAGCCACGACTACATCGACGGCAAGTACGCGGTGGACACCGGGGAGCGGCTGGCGATCGTCAGCCGCGCGGTCGCCGAACTCGCGGCCGACAACGGTATCTCCTTCGACGCGGTCGGCGGGCTCACGATGGGCGCCGACCCGCTGTCGCACGGCGTGGCGATGGTCACCGGCAAGGCCTGGTTCTCGGTGCGCAAGGAACAGAAGCAGCGTGGCCGCGAGCAGTGGGTCGAGGGCACCCGGCTGGGGAAGGGCACCCGGGTGCTGTTGGTCGACGACGTCATCAGCACCGGCGGCTCGACTGCGCTGGCGCTGGATCGGATCGCCCCGCTCGGTGTGGTCGTCACCGGCGTGATCCCGATGGTCGACCGCGGCGACGTCGCCGCGAAGCTCTTCGCTGAGCGCAATGTGCCGTTCGTCGCGCTGGTCAGCTACAAGGATCTGGGCATCGACCCCATCAAGCCAGTCTGATGATGCCGAAACCGACGTATGGGCGCGAAAGTGCGAGACGAGCGCGCCATTACGTCCATCTCGACAGTGACTAGTGTCCTGAGTCGTTAATCCGCGCTCAGCCGCTAGACTGGGATCATGCCGAGTCCAGTAGCGATGAGCGTTGTGTTGAGCGACGATGAGCGTGAGCAGTTGCAGGCCTGGGCGCGTCGACCTAAGAGCGCTCAGGCGCTGGCCCTGCGTTCTCGCATAGTTCTTGCCTGTGAAGGTGATTCGAGTAATACGCAGATCTCCCGGGAGCTGGGCGTGACCCGCGGGATGGTGACCAAATGGCGCAACCGGTTCGCCGTTGATCGCCTCGACGGCTTGCTCGATGAACCGCGGCCGGGCCGGCCCCGCGTCGTGGAGGATGCCCGCATCGAGGAGCTGATCACTGCCACGCTGGAGACGGCCCCCCGAAACGCCACTCAGTGGTCGACCCGGTCGATGGCCGAGCACCTGGGACTGTCGCAGTCGATGGTGTCGCGGGTGTGGCGGGCATTCGGCCTGGCACCGCATAAACAGGATTCCTGGAAGCTGTCCAAGGATCCGTTGTTCGTGGCCAAGGTCCGCGACGTCGTCGGACTGTATCTGAACCCACCGGAACGGGCCATGGTGTTGTGTGTTGATGAGAAGACCCAGATTCAGGCGCTCAATCGCACTGCGCCGGTGTTTCCGATGTTGCCCGGAATCCCCGCGCGAGCCAGCCACGACTACGTCCGCCACGGCACCTCAAGCCTCTATGCCGCACTGGATCTCAGCACCGGAAAGGTGATCGGTGCGCTGCACACACGCCACCGGGCCACCGAGTTCCTGGCCTTCTTGAAGACCATCGACGCCTCCGTATCCACCGACCTGGACGTGCACCTGGTGCTCGACAACGCCTCCACCCACAAGACGCCGGCAGTCCAGCGCTGGCTGTTGGCGCACCCGCGGTTCGTCCTGCACTTCACCCCGACCAGCTCGTCATGGCTCAACCTGGTCGAACGGTGGTTCGCCGAACTGACCACCAAGAAACTGCGTCGCGGCACCCACACCTCGGTGCGCCAACTCAACACCGACATCAGGGCTTGGATCGACACCTGGAACGACAACCCCCGGCCCTACGTCTGGACCAAAACCGCCGACCAAATCCTCGCCAGCATCGGCAACTACTGCCAACGAATTAACGACTCAGGACACTAGCTCGCAACCACCAGCACGCTCGTCGGCTCGACACCGACCGTCACCCGGTCACCGGAGGTGAACGCGCGCGCCGCCGAGCTGGCCATCTGTGCAATCACCGCCGTCCCGTCGGCCAGCGTCAGGTGCACCCGCGAGATCGGCCCGAGGAAGGCAACTGAGGTCACCATTGCGGTGCCTGCCGCGTCGGCCTCGACGGTCACCGACTCCGGCCGCACCATCGCGAGGCCGGCACCCGAAGCCACCGAGCCGGTCAATGCGGGCACCGACGTACCGAGCAGCCTGGCCTCGCCGTCCGAAACCTCGGCGGGCACCTTGTTGTTCAGGCCGACGAATTGCGCGACGAACGGCGTCGCCGGGTTTGCGTAGAGCTCGGCGGGTGCCGCGAGCTGCTCGAGCGTGCCCTGGCTCATCACCCCGACCCGGTCCGCGACCGCCAGCGCCTCCTCCTGGTCGTGGGTGACGAAAAGCGTCGTCGTGCCGACCTCGAGTTGCACCCGGCGGATCTCGTCGCGCAACTGCACCCGCACCTTGGCATCGAGCGCCGAAAGCGGCTCGTCGAGCAGAAGTACGCGCGGCTGAATCGCCAGCGCCCGTGCGAGCGCCACCCGCTGCTGCTGTCCGCCGGACAGTTCGCTGGCGTACTTGTTCCTGTGGGCGGTGAGCCCGACCAGCTCGAGCATCTCATCGGCGCGGGAGCGCCTCTGCCCCTTGCCTTTTCCGCGCATCTTCAGGCCGAATGCGACATTGTCGACGACGGTCAGATGCGGAAAGAGGCTGTAGGCCTGAAAGACCATGCCCATGTCGCGCTTGTTCGCCGACACCTTCGTCAGGTCCTTGCCGTCGACCGAGACGCTGCCCGATGTCGCCTCGTCGAGGCCGGCGAGGATGCGCAGCGCCGTGGTCTTCCCGCAGCCGGACGGGCCGAGTAAAGCGACCAACTCGCCCGGCTCGATGTGCAGCGTCAGCCCGTCGAGGGCCTTCACTGAGCCGTAGACCCGGGTCAGGTCGGTCAGCTCGACGGAAACCCCATTCGTCATTCGGGTACTCCAGGTTCGGTCGCGGACGCGAGGCGCGAAGACGGCCCGGCGGCGGTGGTGGCGGCGATGGCCGGATCGGCTCCTGCGCCGCCGCCGCGGCGCCTGCCGCGGGTCGCCAACGCCAAAACGAGCAGCAGCACGAAGCCGAAGACGAGGGTGGCCAGCGACGCGGCGACCGACGTCGGGCCGTCGCTCTTGCCGATCAGCACGATCTGAACCTGCAGTGTCTCGTAGCCGGACAGCGACGCGATCGTGTACTCCCCCAGCACAACCGCGATGGAGATGAACGCGGCCGACAGGATTCCCGACCAGATGTTGGGCACGACAACCCGACCGATCGTCGCCAACCAGCCCGCACCGAGGGAGCGCGCCGCCTCCGACAACGTCTTGAGGTCGATAGCCGACAGCGCCGCATCGATCGCGCGGTACGCGAACGGCAGCACCAACACCACGTAGACGAATGTCAGCGTCAACGCGGATTCACCGAGTAAGTACGTCACCCACAGGTACACGTTGCGCAGGCCGACGACGATCACCAGCGCTGGGATGGTCAACGGCAGCAGGCAGAGGAATTCGACGATGCCCCGCGCCCACGGTGCGCGCAGCCTCACCCAGATCATCGTCGGCATCAGGATGAGCAGCATCAGCACCACGGTGAACACGGCGAGCAGCAGCGAGATCACGATCGCCTGGTACAGCGCCTCGTTGGCCACCAGGTTCTGCCACGCCTGCAGCGTGCGACCGCCGGCGATCAGGTTCCTGGTCGAGAAGTCGGCCATCGCGTAGAGCGGAAACAGGAAGAACAAGCCGAAGACGACGAACAGCGCGAGGCGAAACATAGTGCCGCCCAATGACCTTCTTCTCATTGCAGCCACCGGGCGGTGCGCCGGACAAGTGCGTTGTAGGCGGCCATCACGATGGCGACGATGACGATCATCTCCAGCGCCAGCGCGTACGCGAACCCGGACTGGCCGAGAACCACCTCGCTGGTCAGCGCGGCCCGAATCAGCAACGGGACGATCGGGCTACCCTGGCTGACCAGCGCCGCCGCGGTGGCGTAAGCCGCGAAAGCGTTGGCGAACAACAGAAGTACCGAACCGAGGAACGCGGGGGTCAACAGCGGAACCGCGACCTGGCGCCAGTACTGAAACGTCGATGCGCCGAGGCTGACCGCCGCCTCGCGCCATTGGTCACGCAGCCCTTCCAGCGCGGGCACGAACACGATCACCATCAACGGGATCTGAAAGTACGTGTAGACCAGGATCAGACCCGACAGGCTGTACAGCCAGCCGGATCCCGCCAGGTTCCACCCGAAGTGCTGCTGCACCCAGACGGTCAGCACGCCGTTGAGGCCGATGGTCGCCAGGAAGCCGAAAGCCAACGCGACGCCGCCGAATTGGGCCAGGATGCTGCACAGCGAGATCACGGCCCTTCGAAGGATGGATGACGGTGGGCTGCTCACGATCAGCCAGGCCAGCACCGCGCCGAGCAGAGCGCCGATGATCGCAGTGCTCGCCGAGAGCAGCACGCTCTTCCACAGCGCGGACAGCGCGGTTTCGGAGAACAGGGCCGTTATCCGGGCAAGCGAGAACGCGCCGTCGACGAAGAACGCGCTGACGATCACGGTCACCGTCGGAACGATGAGGAAGATCGTGACCAATGCGAAGAACGGCAGCAGCGGTAGCGCCTCCCGGATGCGCTTCGCCATATTCAGTCTCGGCTCCTCACGTGCGCATGTTCAGTCTTGGCTCCTCACGTGCGGGCGGGCCTTCTCCATCTGCAGGCAGACCAGACCCTATCGGGGCTGCGCATCGTCGGCATCCTGTTCGTGGGAGTCCACTTTTATCGACGTTGACCGAGTGTTTCCCCAGGTAGTAACGCTAATATCAAGGGGTGCCGGAGAAGGAGGCCTCGGGGGACTTCGACTACCTGCGGGAAACGACCGACGGGGCCGACGTCGTCGACGAGGAGAATGCATACGCGTCCGGGACGGACCTCGACTACTTGCTGGCCGAGGACCAGTCGCGGGAGCACGACGGCTTCGACGCGTTCGACGAGAACACCTGGGACGAAGACTTCACACCGGTGTCGACCGCGCCGTGGTACCGGTCACCGCAGTCGCGCACACTGCTCATCGCCAGCGCCATCGCGTTGTCGGCCATCGTGATCTCGGTGTCGCTCTTGGTGTTTCGGCAGCCGTCGGCGAGCGACGAGTCCACACCGCTGCAAACCACGACAGCGGTCACCACGCCGCTGGCCACCGCGACACGCGAAAGGCCGCCACCTCCCTCACCTCCGCCGCCGCCAGCACCGCCGCCGCCTGAGCCGTCCGCGGCGACTCAGGCGCCCTCGGTCGTCAGGCCGTCGGTGCGGCCGAGGCCGAGGAAGGAGCCGGAGATCGGCGTGACCAGGACGCCGGCTACCCGGCGGCCGATGAGCGTTGCGCCCCAGCCACGGGGACCTCGGCAGTGAGTCTCGCGGTCTAGCGGTGTCCACCGCCGTGATGGAAGAGCAGCACGTTGCCGTAGGACGGGAACTGGTACGGGTAGGTCACCTGGTGGTCGCTGTTGATCTGCACGTTGCCCGGTGACTGGCACTGGGTCGTCTCCGACCCGACGTAGGTGCACGTCTGCCCGGTGGGTGCGGCCGATGCCGCGGGTGCGACCGTGATTGCCGCGGCTGCGGCGCCCGCGCCGACCAAAGCCGAAATACTGCGCAGTCTCATGGTGGAACCCCTTTCCCTTGCAGTTATCGAAACTGAACGTTTAGTTTCAACAAGCGTCACGCGCCAGAAGCCTCGCTACCTCCGGTGATGTCAGTCACCGTGGGCGAGGCCACGCATGGCGACGTCCACCAGAGCGTCCGCCGCGTCATCGGTCAGCGGGGCGTGTCCCATCATCAGGCGGTACAGCGCCGGGCCGATGACGATGTCGACGGCCGCATCCGGATCGGCGTCGGCACGCAGCTCGCCACGCGCGACGCCGCGCTCCCAGATCGTCCGGAACAACTCACGGCGGGAGTCGACCAGGTTGGTGCGGAGCTCCCGCTGGATCAAGGGGTCGCTCTGCGCTTCGCCGACGAGTTGCGCGAAGACGCGACCGCTGCGCCCCGTGTAGAAGCGCAGCAGCCCTCGCACCACGGCGGTCAGGTCGTCGCGCGCTGAGCCGGTATCGGGGTCGGGTGACTCCGCCATGATCTCGGACAGGAACGCATCGAAGGCCACCGCGTACTTGTTGGGCCACCACTTGTAGATGGTCGCCTTGCTCGCACCACTGCGGCCGGCGATCTCCTCGGTGGTCATCGCCCGCAGCCCGACCTCGTGCAGCAGCTCCGAAGTCGCCCGCAGCACCGCGGTACGCGACTCCTCGCTGCGCGGACGGCCTGGCCTGCTGCGCGGCTTCGCATCGGCAACGCGGCTAGGGGGCATCGGCCGTCCTCCCACCGATAATGAACGACAGGTTCACAATCCTTACTATTGACCATCCGAGCGAAATCGCAACCGGAGAAGAACAACATGTCGGAGTTCGACGCGAGGGAACGGTTTTCGTCCTCGCGTGTCGCCCAGTTGGCGACCGCAGGGGCTGACGGCGTACCCCATCTGGTCCCGATCGTATTCGCCGTGAGCAACGACGTCATCTACACCGCCGTCGACGCAAAACGCAAGTCCACCCAGCGACTGCGCAGGATGGCCAACATCGAAGTCAACCCCGCGGTCAGCCTGATCGTCGACCACTACGAAGACGACTGGTCCCGACTGTGGTGGGTCCGCGCCGATGGTAGCGCTGAAATCCATTACAGCGGTGAGGAAATGGCGGCAGGTTATTTCGAGCTGCGGCGCAAGTACGTTCAATACCAGCGCATCGCGCTCGACGGGCCCGTCATCGCCGTCACCGTGGCACGCTGGTCCGGCTGGCAGGCCTGATCGCTGTCGTAATACCTGAGCCCGCCGCGGCGATAGACGTCGTGACATGACTCGAGGTGTAGGGCTTTGCGTCGGCGCGACCAACGTCGCCGCGGTGATACCGGGACGGGCGGCCGTGACGCGGCAGGCCGTCCTCACGCTGTATTCGCACCGCCCACCAGAGGTCGGCGTGCCGAAGGAGAATTCCCGGCTGGCCGAGCGCGGGCTGGTCGTCGCCGACTTCGTGGACCGCGCCGCTGACCCGGTCGGCATCATGGCCGCCGACGGCACGTTTCACCGTGGCGAGGTGCTGATCGCCGCGGCACTGCGCGCGTTGACCTACGCCGTCACTGCGGCCCGCGCGCCGGTCGACGCGCCTGGCGTCGCCTACCCCGCGCACTGGCGCCCCGCGGCCGTCGCCGCCCTGCGCCGAGAACTGTCCCTGTTGCCCGAGTGGTCGGCGGCCGCAGGCCGGATGACGGTGGTGTCCGACGCCGCCGCCGCGCTGGCGGCGTTGCACGCCGAGCCCGGACTGCCCACCCGGGGAGTGGTCGCGCTCTGCGACTTCGGCGGCACCGGCACCAGCATCACCCTGGCCGACGCCGCCGACGGCTACCGGCCCATCGGCGCGACCGCGCGCCACCCCGACTTCTCGGGTGAACTCATCGACCGGGCCCTGCTGGCACACGTGATCGCCGATCTGTCGAGCACCGGCGCAGCGGGCGTGGCAGGCACCGCAGCGATCGGGTCGCTGCATCGACTCCGGAGCCAATGCCGCGGCGCGAAGGAACGACTGTCCCGAGGCGCGGTGACAACTCTGCTCGCCGATGTGCCGGGATACCGCGGCGAGGTCCGGCTCACCCGCGCAGAACTCGACGACGAGATCCGCCAGCCGCTGGTTGCTTTCGTCGAAGTGTTATGGGAACAACTGTCCCGCAATCGAATTCGTCCCGCCGACCTTGCGGCGATCGCGTCCATCGGCGGCGGAGCCAACATCCCTGCGGTGACGACGGCACTCTCCGAACAGATGCGGGTGCCGGTGATCACCACCCCTCGGCCCGAACTGACCGCCGCCGAAGGCGCCGCACTGCTTGCGGCCCGGCGGCCGGAGGACGACAGCATGACGGCCGTCGCATCGCCGGTGCAGTCGGTCACGATGCGCGCGATTGCCTGGTCTGAGGTCGACGACGTTCCTGAGATCGCCCCGATCGCAGAGGATTCCGTTGCCGGAGCCAGCGCGGCGCGGCCCGTGGCCGACTTCATACCCGATGAGAGCGACGGCCCGCGCCCGCCGCGCACCGACGCGTGGTACCGCCCGATACTCGTCAGCGCCGGTGTGTTCGCCGCGATGGTGCTGGTCGGCACAGGGGCCGTGATGGCCATCCGCAACGACGCCTCGGCGATGACCGGGACGACAACGACGACCACCATCGTGGCACCGCAACCGGCCGCACCGGAGGCGGCTGCGCCGTCCGGGCTCGCGGCCGCACCCGAACAGCCTGTCGAGGCACCGTCCTACATCCAGGCCGCCCCCGCGCCGAAGACCCGGGTGGCGATCTCGACGCCGCCGCCGGTGGTCATGCGCGCTCCCGCACCCGCGGTCGGCTCACCGCCTGCGGCAGACCCACCGCCACCGAGTGCACCGCCTGCTTCCACCCCGACGACGACGCCGCCGACGACGACTACCCCGTCACCACCGCCGAGCAGTCCTCCGAGCAGTCCGCCGTCCTCACCGCCGAGCAGCCCGCCGTCCTCGCCGCCGAGCAGCCCGCCCTCCTCGGAGCCGCCGCCGTCGCAGCCGCCGCCCGAGGAGCCGCCGGGCGAGCCCACCGACCAGGCCCAAGCGCCGAGCGGTCCGGCCGGGGAATAACCCTTTGCTGTTCGGTGTTCACCCGGACAGCCGCAGTGGCGTTGCTCGCCTTTCTATACGACGCGCGATACCTTCGACGCGCAGAATCCTGCCAACTGGCGATCAATTACTGCCAGCGGAAATCGAACTGCTGACCTCCCGGTTTATTCGATCAGACCGGATGAAAGGCACGACAGTCCGGCACCAACCGCGATCGGACCGACCCGTCTGATCGCGCACAACAGAAGAGAAGAAGGCACCAAAGATGAAGAAGTTCCGATTAGCCACCCTCGTCGCAGGCGGACTCACCGCGGCGGCCCTCGGACTGGCAGCGCCCGCCGTCGCCGCGCCGGCAGGCCCGGGCAACGCCCAAGACACCATCAACGATCTCAAAGCCGACGGCTACAACGTCATCGTCAACCGTGTCGGCGGCACACCGCTCGAAGAAGCCACCGTCGTCGCCGTGCGACCCGGTCAAACCTATTCGCGGACGGACTCGGGCAACCCCGGTGACAGCCTGGCCACCACCGTGACCGGCAAGACGGTGTACGTGGACGTCAAGTAATCACCGCTCTCGTTGAAAGGGGCACCCCTCGGGGTGCCCCTTTCGCGTGGGTGATCATGGAGCCGTGACCGAGTACTCGCTGCCGATCGTGCCCAGGTTCGCCGAGATCGATCAACAGAACGTCGTCTTCAACGCTCATTACCTCACCTGGTTCGACGAGGCGCTGACCGGATATTTCGACCACCTCGACGCCAGCTATCCGGATCTGATGTCGGCCGGTCTCGATATGCAGTTGGTGCACAGCGAAATCGACTACGCGGCGCCGGTGCGTTGGCGCGACGCGGTTCGGGTCGCGGTCGTCTGCGAACGGGTCGGGACGACGAGTTTCACCATCGGTTTCTCGGTTCTTCGACGGCGGGACGACTCCGCCGAAATCCTTGCCGTGGCCGGCCGCAACGTCTACGTCGTGGTGTCCACCGACGACTGGACCAAACGACCGGTTCCCGAGAAACTGCGGAAGGTCTTGTCATGACCGAGAACGGCGGAGCGCTGTTGCGTCAGTGGCGGCAGCGGCGGCGGCGCAGTCAACTGGACCTGGCGCTGGACACCGGCATCTCCGCGCGCCACCTGAGCTTCGTCGAGACGGGTCGTTCCCGGCCGAGTCGGGGCTTGCTGCTCGCGCTCGCCGAGCAGCTGGAAGTGCCTCTGCGCGAACGCAACGCGCTGATGCTCGCATCGGGCTATGCGCCGACATACGCCGAATCCGACCTCGGCAGTGCCGAGACCGCACAGGCCCGCGAAGCCATCAAGCGGCTGCTCGCGGGTCACGAGCCGTATCCGGCGGTGCTGCTCGACCGGTGGGGCGACGTGGTGTCGACCAACCGCGCCGTCGGGCCGCTCCTCGAGGGCGTGGACCCGGAACTGCTCGCGCCGCCGATCAACAGCTACCGGCTCAGCCTGCATCCGAAGGGGATGTCCTCGCGCATCCGGAATCGCGCCGAATGGACCGCCCACCTCGGCCACCGATTGGCGCGGCTGGCCCGTCTCACCGGCGACGCCCGGCTCGCGGAGCTGCTGGCCGAGATACGCACCTACCCGGGCGTCGCAGAAACACTCGACGACCTACCCGACGCGACGACGTCGGAACTGTTGCTGACGCTGCACTTGGCCCACCCGGCGGGCGACCTGCGACTGCACAGCACCGTCACCAGTTTCGGCAGCCCGCACGACGTCACGCTCTCCGAACTGACGATCGAGTCGTTCTTCCCCGCCGACGACGCCACCCGGCAACGGCTGCAGGAACTTTCGGGCTAGCGCGGCCTATGCCTGCACGATGACAGGGTCGCCGACCCGCACCGTGTCGAAATACCAGGCGGCATTGTCGGGACTGAGGTTGATGCACCCGTGGCTCACGTTCGCATACCCCTGCGATCCGACAGACCACGGCGCGCTGTGCACGTAGACGCCGCCCGAATTGATGCGGACCGCGTTGGACACGGTGAGCTTGTAGCCCTCCGGGTCGCTCAGCGGGATGCCGATGGTGCGCGAGTCCATGATCACCGTCTTCTCTTTCGCCAGCGCGGTGAACGAGCCCTTGGGGGTCGGGAACTTGGATTTGCCCATCGACGCGGGCATCTCGCGGACCACCACATCGTCCATCTTGACGGTGAACGTATGCGCGTCGATGTCGGCGACGCCGACGACGGCTGACCCGGTCTCGAAGCTGGTGGCGAAGCCGCCCGCCGTCACCGAGATCGGCGAATAGGCCGGCCAGAACTGGTCCGGGGTCCACGTCACGATCTGGTTGCTCAGCCAGGTGAATTGCCCGGTGGGCGTCTTGGGGGACGTGATGTCGATCGACTGCTCGGCGCGAGCCCGATTGGTCACCGGTTCGGCGAAGGTCACTTCGATCGGCGCCGCGACACCGACCACGTCGCCGGCGGCCGGCCAAATGGCGGTGACGTTGAGGTCCTTACTGGGCCCGGGGACCGCAGCCATGCCCGCGGGAGCCGCTCCTACCATGGCTATGGCGGCAGCACTCACCACGACGAGTGTGTATCGAACAGCTCTGCGCAACGCTTCATCCCTTCACGACAAACCCGACCAGCAAAGTCCAGTCTAGTGGCTCATCATGAACAACAGCCCCAGACAGGCCGTTAGACCACGTCAGAAGGGTCTTGCACTGTGTGGCGAATGGGAGAATTGTGGTTTAGGCCACACGGGCCCGACGAAGTGACCCGGGGGCGGAGGGACCGTCATGGGTGACAAGGGGAATACCTCGGCGGGCGCTGGAGCCGCCCCGACCGCGGACAGTCCGGCCGCCATCCGGAACGTGGTGCTCATCGGACCATCGGGTGGCGGCAAAACCACCCTCGTCGAAGCGCTGCTGACAACTACCGGCGTGCTGTCGAGACCCGGATCCGTCGTGGACGGGACGACGGTGTGCGACTCCGACGAGGCCGAGATCTCCCAGCAGCGGTCCGTCGGGCTGGCGCTGGCGCCGCTGTCGTACAACGGCGTCAAGGTCAACTTGATCGACACCCCCGGATACGCCGACTTCGTCGGCGAGCTCCGCGCAGGCCTGCGGGCCGCCGACTGCGCCCTGTTCGTGATCCCGGCCAACGAGGACGTCGACGAACTCACCAAGACGCTGTGGCAGGAGTGCCAGCAGGTCGGCATGCCCCGCGCGGTGGTGATCACCAAGCTCGACCACACCAGGGCCAACTACGACAACGCCCTGCTCGCCGCCCAGACCACATTCGGCGACAAGGTGCTGCCGCTCTATCTGCCCGCCAACTCTCCCTGCACGGGCCTGATCGGGTTGCTCTCGCAGACGCACTACGAGTACACCGGCGGTAAGCGCTCGACGAAGGAGCCGGACTCCTCGTATGCCGACCGGCTCGCCGAACAGCGCGGCACCCTGATCGAGGGCATCATCGAG
This sequence comes from Mycobacterium sp. ITM-2016-00318, assembly GCF_002968285.2. Lineage (NCBI taxonomy): Bacteria > Bacillati > Actinomycetota > Actinomycetes > Mycobacteriales > Mycobacteriaceae > Mycobacterium > Mycobacterium sp. ITM-2016-00318. Next base: position 5,318,451 of record NZ_CP134400.1, read on the forward strand.
GAGTCCGAGGACGAGACGCTGATGGAGCGCTACCTCGGCGGCGAAGAGATCGACGAAAAGGTGCTCATCGAGGATCTGGAGAAGGCCGTCGCCCGCGGCTCCTTCTTCCCCGTCATTCCCGTCTGCAGCAGTACCGGCGTCGGAACCCGGGAGCTGCTAGAGGTGGCGACGAGCGGCTTCCCTTCGCCGCTGGAGCATCCACTGCCCGAGGTGTTCACCCCGCAGGGCAAGGACCGCGCCGCGCTGTCCTGCGACCCGAACGGCCCGCTGCTGGCCGAGGTGGTCAAGACGACGTCGGACCCCTACGTCGGCAGGGTCAGCCTCGTCCGGGTTTTCTCCGGCACGATCAGGCCCGACGCGACGGTTCATGTGTCGGGCCATTTTTCTTCTTTTTTCGGTTCTTCGGCGCCTAACGGCACCGCCGCGGGGCACGAGGATCACGACGAGGACGAACGCATCGGCGCCTTGTCCTTTCCGCTCGGCAAGCAGCAGCGGCCCGCAGGCACCGTGGTGGCAGGTGACATCTGTGCGATCGGCCGGCTGTCCTGTGCCGAGACCGGAGACACGCTGTCCGACAAGGCCGATCCGCTGGTGCTGCGGCCGTGGACGATGCCGGAACCGCTGCTGCCCGTCGCGATCCAGCCGCACGCCAAGACCGACGACGACAAGCTGTCGGTCGGCCTGCAACGGCTGGCCGCCGAGGATCCGACGCTGCGTATCGAGCAGAACCCGGAGACACACCAGATCGTGCTGTGGTGCATGGGCGAGGCGCACGCGGGCGTTGTGCTCGACGGCCTGGCTAACCGGTTCGGCGTCAGCGTCGACAAGATCGACCTGAGGGTGCCGTTGCGGGAGACCTTCGGCGGTTCGGCGAAGGGGCACGGCAGACACGTGAAGCAGTCCGGCGGCCACGGCCAGTTCGCGGTCTGCGACATCGAAGTGGAGCCGCTGCCCGAAGGGTCCGGTTTCGAGTTCGTCGACAAGGTGGTCGGCGGCGCGGTGCCGCGACAGTTCATCCCGAGCGTGGAGAAAGGTGTCCGCGCACAGATGGAGAAGGGTGTCGGCCCCGGCTATCCGGTCGTCGACATCCGCGTGACGCTCTACGACGGCAAGGCGCACAGCGTCGACTCGTCGGACTTCGCCTTCCAGATGGCCGGTGGGCTGGCGCTGCGCGAGGCGGCGGCCGCAACCCGGGTGAAACTGCTCGAACCTGTCGACGAGGTGTCGGTGCTGATACCCGACGATCTGGTCGGCGCTGTGATGGGCGACCTCTCCAGTCGCCGGGCCCGCGTACTCGGCACCGACAAGGTCGGCGAGTACCGCACCGCGGTGAAAGCCGAAGTGCCCCAGGTGGAGTTGACGCGCTACGCGATCGACCTGCGCTCGTTGTCGCACGGCGCGGGCTCGTTCACAAGAGCCTTCGCCCGGTACGAACCCATGCCGGAGTCGGCCGCGGCGAAGGTGAAGGTCGAAGCCTGATTGCTCTCCCCCTACCCTTCGGGTGGGGGTACCCCCACACGTGCGCAGTGCCTAGGAGACCGCCTTCAGCGCGGCCACCGCCTGCCCGAACATGGTGTTCTTGATCGCGCCGATCGTTCCGGGGTCCTTGAGGCCAAGCGGTGCAAGCATGTTCAGCGCCGTCCCGATGACGGCATCCTCTTTCGCGGTGGCGTCGACGATCCCGATCGCCTCGGCCTCCGCACCGCCGAACCGCCTGCCGGTGGTCATGGCGGACACCGCGGCCTGCGGGGTCAGTTTGGCCTGGATCAGCGCCGCCATGCCGGGCGTGAAAGGGATGCGGATGTCGACTTCAGGGAAGCAGAAGTAGCCGCGGTCTATCCGCATCACCCGAAAGTCGTGCGCCAACGCCAACATCGCGGCCGCGCCGAAGCTGTGGCCGCCGATGGCCGCGGCGGTGGGCATCGGCAGTGTCAGCATCCGGGCCAGTAGCGCCTGCACGCGCCCGACATACCACCCGGTCTGGTCGCCATGGGCGGCGAGCCAGTCGAGGTCAAGGCCATTGGAGTAGAACTTGCCGGTCGCCACGGTCACCAGCGCGTGTGCGCCGACCGATATCGCATCGTCGAGGTGTGCCTCGAACTGGTCGAGAAACTCTGGCGAGAAGCGGTTTTCGTCGTCGCCGAGGTGCAGCAGGGCGATGGTGTCGGAGAAGCTGAGGGCAATGGTCATCGCCTCGATGCTATCCGCTCCCACGGCCACGTCATCAGCGCCCACACGATCGCGACGAGCACCGACGCCACAAGCACATACAGCGGCCACGGACCGAACAGGTCCAGCAGCGACGCGGTGCCCGGCTTCCTGTTGAGGAAGCCGTAATTTGTGCCGGCACGGGCGTTGAACGTCATCGTGATCGCCGCCCAGGCCAGCGTCACGCAGGCCACGAACCGGTAGTCGCGCCATGTCGGTCGGAAGCCGCGACCCCACGTCAGATAGATGGCCGCCCACACGACGAGCAGGTGGATCGCCCAGAATGCGAGGAACTGGTAGTGGGGAAAGTCGGGACCTCTCAGCACGGGCGAGATCAGTGCCTGCACACTGAGCACCAGACCCCAGTAGTACGTCAGCGCCACCGCCCAATGCCGTTGCGACCACAGCGCATACGCGCCAGCGGCGGTAGCGAGATCCGTCAACTGCAGTGGCAGCGACCAGCGAGACGGCGGGATGAAGGAGTAGATCAGCACCGCCGCGTAGATCAGCGCTGTCACTGAGCCCATGACCCTTCCCAGGGTCCGCGACTGCGCGTCGGTCTGCCTGCGCCCCACCCTGACGAGCAGAACCGCGACGATGGCGAACACCGCGAGGACGGCCCAGTGCGACGGGCCGTACGCCGTGAACTCGTGGGGTGTCAGCGGGCCGCGACCTCTGCCCGAACCGAGTCGGGCAGCGGGCGCCCGGCGGACTCCTTCAGCGTCAACACCGTGCCGAGCGAAACCACCGCGGCGACAATGACATAGAACGCGGGCGCAAGCTTGTTGCCGGTGCTGCCGGTAAGCCAGGCGACCAGGTAGGGCGTGGTGCCGCCGAACGCGGCGACGCACAGGTTGTAGCCGATCGAAAAGCCGCTGTAGCGCACGCGGGTCGCGAACAGCTCGACGCCGGTCACGACGGCCGCTGAGATGTACACGGATTCGATCGCCGCCAGCAGTGCGTGCGCGGCGATCGCCGCGGCCACCGAGCCCGTGTTCAGCAGCAGGAACAGCGGGTAGGCCAGCACCGTGAACGCAAGAGTTCCCGCTATCAGCAACGGCTTTCGCCCGATTCTGTCGGACAGTGCCGCGAGCGGCAGGATGAGCACGATCGCCACGGCACACGCCACCGTGATGGATGCGAACGCGGTGGTCTTCGAGAAGTGCAGCGTCTTTATGAAATACGTTGGCAGATAGGTGAAGACCACGTAGTAGCCGACGTTGAACATGATCATGATGCCGATCACCGCAAGGATCGGCCGCCATGCCGTTCGCACGGCCTCGCGCAGTGGCGAGCCGGCGACTTCGTCCGATGCGGCCAGCGCCTGGAACGCGGGAGTGTCGGTGAGCCGGAGCCTGATGTACAAGCCGACGAGCCCGAGCGGTCCGGCGATCAGGAATGGGATGCGCCACCCGTAGGAATCCATGGCGGCGTCGCCGAGCAGCGTCTGCAGCAGGGTCACCGTCACCGAGCCGAGAAGGAACCCGACGACACCGGACCACGCGATGAACGTGACGGTGAGACCACGTCGCCTGTCGGTGGCGAACTCGGCGAGATAGCACGCGCCGCCGCCGTATTCGCCACCCGCGGAGAATCCCTGCAGACAACGCAGAAACAGTAGGAGCAGCGGTGCGGCGATGCCGATCGCCTCGTACGTCGGCAATAGGCCCATCGCCAGCGTGGAGGCCGACATCAGCAGGATGACGACGGCGAGCACCTTCTGTCTGCCGATCCGGTCGCCGAGCGGACCGAACACGAGACCGCCGAGCGGACGCATGACGAACGCGGCCGCGAAGATGGCGAAGGTGTTCAGCAGTGCCGCCGTGTCGTCCCCGGCGGGGAAGAAGTTGGCGGCGATGAAGGTGGCGAGGAAGCCGTAGATCGCGAAGTCGTACCACTCGACGGCATTACCGATCGACGCACCGCTGATCACCTGGCGAAGGGGGGAAGCGCCGCTCACCCGACCCACGCTAAATCAATCGACTGACTTAATGAAGGGGCGTCGCCGGCTCGCGGCCGAGCGCGGTGGCTCGTGCGGGCAGCTCGAGGCTCACTGCTGCGGCACGTCCTCCTCGGCGCCCGTCTTGTCCTTGACGCGCGTCTTGTAGAGGCTCGCGGCGGTGGTGATGACCAGGACGAGGATGATCACGCCGAGGGACAGCAGCGTGGGAATCTCCGGCACCGGCACGTGCTCGCCGCCGTTGATGAACGGCAGCTCGTTCTCGTGCAGCGCGTGCAGGATCAGTTTCACGCCGATGAAGGCGAGGATGATCGCAAGCCCCTGTGACAGGTAGACCAGCCGCTTGAGCAGGTCGCCGAGCAGGAAGTACAGCTGGCGTAGCCCCATCAGCGCGAACACGTTGGCGGTGAACACCAGGTACGGCTCTTGGGTGAGGCCGTAGATCGCGGGGATCGAGTCGAGCGCGAAGATCAGATCGGTGGTGCCGAGCGCGACGATCACCAGGAACATCGGTGTCATCAGCCGCTTGCCGTTCTCCTTGACCCAGAGCTTCAGGCCGTCCCACTTGTCGGTCAGCTGCAGGTGGCTGCGGGCGAACCGGACCACGAAGTTGTCCGCGTCGTCGTCGTGGTCGGTGTCGCGTGCCAGCGTGATCGCGGTGTAGAGCAGAAACGCGCCGAAGATGTAGAACACCCACGAGAACTGGTTGATCGCGACCGCGCCGAGCGCGATGAAGATGGCGCGGAAGATCAGCGCCAGGATGATGCCGACCAGGAGTGCCTGTTGCTGATACTTCTTCGGCACGTTGAAGCTGGCCATGATGATCAAGAAGATGAACAGGTTGTCGACCGACAGGCTGTACTCGGTGAGCCAGCCGGCGAAGAACTCGACACCGAACTGGCTGCCGTGGAAGAAGTAGACCCAGATGCCGAACGCCACCGCGAGCCCGATGTAGAGTGAAAGCGCCGTCACCAACTCTCGTTTCGACGGTTCGTGCGGCCGTCTGCCGATCACGATCACGTCGAAGAGCAGGACAAAGACCGTCACCGCGATCGTGATGATCCACTCGAGTTGGGTTACTTGCATCTACGGTGCCTCCGGTCGCCAAAAACGCCCGAGGTCTCTTCCACCGTCCGCACGGCCCGCGAGCCGGTCGTCTGATGACAGTCGACGTGATGACGACACCGCGGCGAAGGAATACTCCCCTCGCCGTTCAGTCTGTCAGAAAGCGGTGGGTGATGCCCAGCCGGGCAGCGCAGCGAGCTGTGACACGATGCCTCGATGGCGCAACGTCCAGCACATTTCACCCCGGCCGGCGAGGACCGCTATCTGCCAACGAAGTACGCGCAGAGTCACTGGGGAGACGATCATCTCAACGGTCCCGCTCTGGTCGGGCTCGCCGCACGTGCGCTGGAGGACAAGTTCGGCCTGCCTGACTTCCTGCCTGCCCGGCTGACCGTCGACCTATTCAAGGCCGCCCGCGGCGTGCCGACCACCACCAAGGTGAGGCTGATCAGGGACGGCCGCAGGGTCCGCAACGCGGAATGCGAGATCGTGCAGGACGGCGTCCCCGTGGCGCGCGCGACGATGGTCTCCTACCGCCTGGGGGAGCCGCCGCGGGGCGAGGAGTGGACCGCCGACACCGAGTTCACGTGGCCGGACGAACTGGGCGGGGTGGGGCTGTCCTACATGGGCAGCGACGGTGTCGGCTGGACGAAGGGCATCGCCGAGCACCAGCACACCGCCCGCAAGCGATTCATCAATCGGATGATCGACGTGGTCGAGGGGCGGGAGAACGCCCCGTTCGTGCGCGGCGCGATGGTCGCGGAGGGCGCCAGCCTCGTCACGAACCTCGGTTCTGCGGGCGTGGGCTACATCAACGGCGATCTGACCGTCGCGCTGGCGCGGCTTCCTGTCGACGAATGGATGGGTGTGCAGGCCGACTCGCACTGGGCGGCAGACGGCGTCTCCGTCGGCACGGCGACGATGTTCGACCGCATCGGCGCGTTCGGCTCGGCGCTGGTGACCGCCGTAGCGAACGCGTCGGCCCAGATCGACTTCAGCAACGACCCCTTCCCGTCGCGCAGCCAGGCCTAGCGCTTGGCCTTGGCCGTATCGGCGGCCGCCTGCGCCTGCTCCTGTTGCTCTTCCTCCTTGGCGGCCGCCATCGCCGCCCTGCCTTCGGGACTGGCCTTGGAGTTGCCCGACGCCTTGGCTGAAGCCACCCCCGAGTTGCAGTTCAGGTTCAGCAGCACGGTGTCGGTGACCGGTGCGAAGTCGTCGCCCTTGATCCACGGCGCCTTCTCCGAACTCGATACGACGCAGTCGTCGTAGTCGACGAGGTCACCGGATCGGGTCGCGATCACGCCGGTCAGGTCCGAGTCACCGAGTTTCGACATGACATCGGAATACTTCTGCCCCGCATAGTCATCAGCGGCCGCGACACCCGGCGTCGACACGATCGTTGACAACGCGGCCATGGCGATCAGGCCCGCGCCGATGGTGGTGCTTCTCAATGGTCCATCCTCTCTACGAGTTGGACAAACCGTAGAAATCGGATCTGGCAGGACCCTGGGCTGGGCCGACACGAATGCTATGAGTCCGCTTCACACCTGCTGTGCGCGCGTAGGTCACCGTCACCGCCAGGTGAAGCGGACGCCAAGCCCGCAGGTAAACCCGACAGCAGTAACAGGTCGACACCAAAGGTGAAGCCGTCGATCAGTGCGAAGCCCGGAAACGTCGGCGCGACAAGCGATTCGAGGCCCAACGGCAGAGGGGCCAACTCCGGGAGCGCTCCATGGAGGCGCGGCGAAAAATGCTGTTCGGCAACATTGATCGCCGGGTTCGCTAGCCGGATAGCACGGTCAATATCCCGATCTGAGGCGCGTTCAGCAAAATCTCTTGCGATACTGAGCGCGTGCCGAGCCGCGTCGTTAGTCGACCCGACGAGGGCCGAGCGGTTGCGGCATTCCTCGGTGCCGCGGCGGCGGGGCCCGCCTGCCTGGTCGCCGAAGGCGAGCCGGGCATCGGCAAGACGACCCTGTGCCTCTCGACGATGGAACTCGCCCACGAGCGCGGTTTCCTTGTGCTGACGGCGCGGCCCGCCGAAGCGGAGTCCGTTCTCGCGTACGCCTCGCTCGCCGACCTGCTTTCGGGCGTCGACCAATCGGTGCTCATCGACTTGCCGACTCCACAACGACTTGCGATCGATCGCGTTCTGCTGCGGGCCGAAACCGAGGACCTGACCACCGACCAGCGGGCCGTGGGGGCGGGCTTTCTGTCGGTGCTCGAACTGCTGGCCGAAAACACCCCTGTGCTCGTCGCGATCGACGATCTGCAATGGCTCGATCCGTCGAGCCGGAACGTCATCGCGTTCGCGGCGCGCAGGCTCTCGGCGAGCGTCGGCGTCTTCGGCACGGTCCGAACCGACCCGGACGACGGCGGCGGCGCGGCGTCCTGGCTGCAGCTGCCGCAACCGGACGGCGTCCGGCGGATACACCTCAAGCCCTTGAGCCTCGGCGGTTTGAACGCCGTCATCACCCAGCGGCTGGGACGCTCGCTGTCGCGGCCGGCAATCGTTCGGATACAAGAGGTTTCGGGCGGCAATCCGTTTTATGCGCTCGAGCTGGCCCGCGAGATGGACGGTCACCGAAACGGCGCTGAGCTGCCGTTGCCCATGACGCTCACCGAGCTGGTCCGGGCCCGGATCGGCAGCCTCGACGAGTCCGCACGCGATGTGCTGCTCGCCATGGCGTGCCACGCCGCCCCGACCGTCGAGCTGGTGTCACGCGCCACCGGGATCGCCGCCGACGACGTCGCGACACAGTTGGAGGACGTCGAAGGGAAGGGCATCGTCGGGATCGACGGACACCGGTTGCGTTTCACACATCCCCTGTTGGCCACGGGCTTCTACACCGACGTGACGCCCGCGCGCCGCCGGTCGATGCACCGCAGGCTGGCGGAGATCGTCGACGAGCCGGAGTTGAAGGCCAGACATCTCGCGATGGCGGCGACCCACGGCGACGAGCTCACGTTGATGTCGCTCGACGAGGCGGCCGACATGGCGCGCAGTCGCGGTGCCCCCGCCGCCGCGGCCGAGCTGCTCGATCTGGCCATCGGCCTCGGGGGCGGCACCCCTGAGCGCCGCATCCTCTCTGCTGCACATCATTTCGACGCGGGCGAGCCCGCACGGGCCAGGGTGCTCCTGCAGGACACGATCGAGCGACTCGAGGCAGGACCGCGGCGGGCGGAGGCCTACACCCTGCTCGCCCTCGTGGCGTCGCTGAACGACAGCTTCGACGAGGCCGCCGATCTTCTCGAGCTGGCGCTCGACGATGTCGCCGACGAGCTCGCCCAGCGGGTCGCCATCCTGGTGTCGCTGTCCTTCGCGTCGGTCAACGCGGGTCGGATGGAGCTCGCAGTGCAGCACATCGAAGAAGCGGTCGCCAGCGCCACCGAACTCGGCGAGCCGCACGCACTGAGTCAGGCGCTCGGCATGCGGGTGATGCTGCACTTCATGCGCGGCGACGGCTTCGATACGCACAGCCTCGAGCGCGCGATCAACCTGGAGGACGGGGATGCCGACGTCTCCTCCCCCTTCAGTCCACGCGTCCAGAACGCATTGCTGCTGGCCTGGACCGGCGAACTGGAACGGGCGTGCCGGGAGATGCAGTCGATTCGCCGTCGATGCATCGATCGCGGTGAGGAGGGCGAACTTTCGTTCATCGACTTCCACTCGGTGCTCATCGACATCTGGCGCGGCGCGATGGCCGACGCCACCCTCATCGCGGAGGACACGGTCGAGCGGGCACATCAACTCAACGGTGACCTACCGCTGTCGGTCGCGTTGACGGTGCGCGCCGCCGTCGCCGCCTACGCAGGCGACGAGCAGTCGGTCCGCCGCGACGTGGCCGAGGCGCTCGCGGCCAGCGAACGGTGCGGATCGCGCAGGCTCGGCGAGTGGCCGGTGACCATGCTCGGATTTCTGGAGGTCTCGCTGGGCAACTACGAAGCCGCGCTGACAACTGTTGCGCCCCTCTTGCCGATGCTCGAACTCTTTCCGGATTCGACGGAGGTCATCAATGCGTCCTATGTGCCCGACGCCGCCGAGGCGTTGATCCACCTCGGCAGGCTGGCCGAGGCCGAACCGATGGTCGCCATGCTCGAGCGCAACGGCAGGCGGCTGGACCGGCCGTGGACGAGCGCCGTCGGCGCACGCTGCCGGGGCATGATGCTCGCGGCGGGTGGCGACGTCGACGGCGCCAACCGCGCTGTCCAGCAGGCGCTCGCCGAACACGACCGGTTGCCCATGCCCTTCGAGCGTGCCCGCACCCAGCTGCTCGCAGGCCAGCTACTGCGGCGACAGCGCCAAAAGGACCAGGCCGCAACGACTCTGCGAGAAGCGCTGCAGACGTTCGAGGACCTCAACACCCGGCTGTGGTCCGACCGCGCCCGCGCCGAGCTCGCCCGCGCCGATGTCGGAACGCGTCGCATGTCCAATCTCAGCCCGTCCGAGCAGCGGGTGGCCGAACTGGCGGCGTCGGGCATGACCAACCGCGATGTCGCCGCCGCGCTGTTCATCAGCCCGAAGACCGTCGAGTCGAATCTGGCCCGCATCTACCGGAAACTGGGCATCCATTCGCGCGCCGAACTCGGAAGGCACATGGGCCAGCCCGGTCACTGAGGCTGCGGTCAGGGGTTGCGCACGCAGTCGTAGGTGAGCGGGACCTCCTCGCCGAGCTCGACCACCTCGAACTGGTCCACACCGATGTCGCTGAACGATTGCGCCTCGATACCGAGGTCAGACCATTTGGCCGAGTTGTTGCGGTCGTCGGCGAATGTCAATGCGATGTCGCCGCCGTCGGCCAACAGCATGCCGTGCTTCTTGAGCGCCGTCAGGATGACCTTCTCGGAATCGGAGTAGGTCGACTCGTCGAAATCGGGCTTCAGCCGGAGCCGCACCCCGTAGGGCGGGGCGTCGGCCTCGGTGCTCTCGGGCCCGCCCGCGTGGGTCGCCGGGTGCACGTAGACGTCTGCCTTCATCCGGTCATTCGGAAGTATGAAGCGCAGCGCGTGATTCACTGTCCCGGAGGCGACTTCGTCGGCCGTTGGCGTCATGGCGGCGATCGGGAAGCCCGCGGCGTCGGCGCTGGTGCACTGGTCCCCTCGCAGATTCTCGGGGTACGTCTTGGTCAGATCCCAGATGAACATCGCCTGCGTGGTCATGGCGTCGCCGTCTTTGTTGGCCTGATACAGCTCATAGAGCTTCTGCTCGTCTCTATCCGCCACCAGCAGATGACAGTCGCCCTGCCCATCGGTATTTCCCGATATGTCACAGGAAAGATCCTGCGACCCTTCGATGTTCGCATCCTCGGGCACCGGCATCTGGGTCGGAACGCTGTCGCAGTCCGGGCCGCCACCGCAGTAGTCCTCGATCCCCACCACGTCCATTCGGGGAGTGTTGCTGTCGGCGTTGAAGATCGAGATAGAGAAGTCGGTCTGGAGCACATTGTCGTTTCCCCAGCCACCCAATTGGGTCAGTGTCTGCAGGATCGCGTCGCTGCGCTCGGATTTCCCGGACCCGGACACGTCGGCCGTCCACGGCTGGGCGGAACCGGCGAAACCGCCGCCTGCTGCCGGGGAACTGCTCGCAGTCCCGGTCTGCGGTGCGGCCGCGGTCGAGCTCGGGCCGGGGCTCGAAACGGTGTGGGACCCACATCCGATACACGTCGCAGCGATGACACCGAGCACGGCGAAAGTCGACCTCATGTCTGCTCAACGCCCTTTCTGACAGTCGGCTGTCAGCAGACGCTATCGCGGCAGGCATTTGCTGGGATATCGGGTGTTTCCCTACGGTTGGCGGCCGGTCACGGCAGTACGACTCGAAGCCGTTCCCATCCCCGCACGGTCGACGTCGGTGCTGGCACCGCGGTGTCGTAGTCGATCCCCCATTCGGGCCACCTGTTGAGCAGCTCATCTAGCGCGACGCGGCCCTCGAGCCGGGCGAGGTTGGCGCCGAGGCAGTAGTGCACGCCCTTGCCGAAGGTGAGATGGCTGATGTTGTCGCGGTGGATGTTGTAGCGATCCGGGTCGGTGTAGCGCCGCGGATCGCGGTTGGCCGCACCGAACAGCAGGAGGACGGCGCTGCCCGCCGGCACCGTTGTGCCGTACATCTCGAAGTCCTTGAGTGTGTAGCGCGCTACGTGGGGACCGGTCGGCTCGAAACGCAGGGTCTCGTCGACCGCACGGGTCAGCAGCGAGCGGTCGGAGTGGATCTCGCGCCGCTGCTCCGGGTGCTCGGCCAGCACCTTGGCCAGCCACCCGATCAGACGGCCGGTGGTCTCGTTGCCCGCGCCCGCGACCACCTGGACGTAGTGCAGGATCTCCTTGCGGTGCAGCTTGCGGGTGACACCGTTCTCGTCGGTGAACTCCATGTTGAGCAGCACCGTCATCAGATCATCCGACGGGTTCTTCGAGCGCCACTCGACGTAATCGGCGTAGATGGCGCCGTCGGCGATCTTGTCGGCGTTGGCGACCTTCATCGGGGCACCGGGCCGGGTGCGCAGGCTGGCGTCGTTGGCGTCGCGCACTGCGACCTGGTCGGACTCCGGAATGCCGAGCAGCATGCCGATCACCCGCATCGGCATCATCGAAGCCAGCTCGGCGACGATATCGAAACCGTCCGAACCCACATGCGGATCAAGGCAATTGACGCAGAACTGGCGAATCTGGTCCTCGATTTCGGCCATCCTGCGCGGGGTGAACACCCGGCTCATCAGACCGCGCAGCATCGTGTGCACCGGGGGGTCCTCGAACATCATCACGCCCTTGGGCATGTCGAATTCGGAGTTGACCAGTTCGAGGATGTCGCTGCGGGAGTTCGAGAACGTCTCCCAGTCCGTGACCGCGGACTCGACGTCGCTGTGCCGGGAGATCGCCCAGAAGCGGTACCGCTCGTTGTAGTAGATGGGGGCGTCCTCACGCAGGCGCGCGTAGGTCGGCCACGGGTTGGCCGCGATGTCGAGGTCGTACGGGTCGTAGTAAACGGCGGCGTCCTCGGAAATCGTCATGGCTTCTCTACTTCAGGAGGCTGCCTGCGTCCACCGGCAGAGTGACGCCGGTGATGTAGCGCGCTTCGTCGGAGGCCAGGAACAGCACCGCGTTGCTGATGTCGACCGGCTCAACCCACGGGATCGGAAGGAAGTGGAAGGACTGGCAGATGGGCGCGAGGTCGTCGGGCCCCGGGTTCTCCAGGTCGGGACGGAACAGCCGGTAGGTCTGCTTGTTCATCAACAGAGGCGTGCAGACGTGGGTGGGGTGGACGGTGTTGACGCGAATCGACTGGTGACCCAGCTCGACGGCGAATGTGCGCATCAGCCCGACGACGCCGTGCTTGGCGGCGATGTAGTGGCCGACCTGCGGATAGGCCTTGGTGCCGCCGACCGAGCTGGTGATGATGATCGATCCGCCGCGGCCACCCGCCTGCAGGTGCGGCACCGCGGCCTTGACCGTCTTCCACACACCACCGAGGTTGACGTCGATGGTCTCGTCGAAGATGTCCTCGCGCATCTTGTGCAGCTTCACGCCGGTGGTGCCGATGCCCGCGTTGGCCACCACGATGTCGAGCCCGCCCAAAGTTTCGACGCCACTGTCGACGGCAGCCTTCAGCGCCTCGAAGTCGCGCACGTCGACCTCTTCGGTGACGATGCGCCTGCCGAGGTTCTTCACCATGTCGGCGGTTTCGGCGAGGTCCTCGGGGGTTGCGGCCGGTGCGGTCGAATCGTCGAACCCGCGGCAGATGTCGACCGCGATGATGTCGGCGCCCTCTTCTGCCAGCCGCACCGCGTGGCTGCGGCCCTGGCCGCGCGCGGCGCCGGTGATGAACGCGACCTTGCCTTCTACCCGTCCGGCCATTGCACCTCGATGTGAGTGAGCACTTGTTGGGCGATTGCCCAACATTTATGCTGACGCCATGTCTAGCAGTCGACGCGCCGCGCGGTCAAGGCCCAGATGACGGCGCCGAAGCCAGCTGTCCGCGACTCCGTGACGCGTCGCGCTCTGATTCAAGCGACTGCCCAAGTAATGCTCGAAGAGGGTTACGCCGCCGCATCATCGCGGCGGGTCGCCGCCAAGGCTGGGGTCAAACCCGCACTCGTGCACTACTACTTCCCGAGCATGGACGACCTTTTCCTCGCCGTGCTGCGGGAAGGCGCCGAGATTAACCTGACCCGCCAGCGTGAGGCGCTGGCCGAAGACCGGCCTCTGCATGCGCTGTGGCAGCTCAACAACGCGCACGGGGCACGGCTGCTGATGGAGTTCATGGCGCTGGCCAACCACCGCAAGGAGATCCGCAGCGAGATCATCAACTACGCCGCGCGCTACGGCGCGCTCGAGGAAAGTGCGGTGACCCTGGCGATGCGCGCACACGGCGTCGACACGGCCGAGTTCCCGCCGGTGGTGATGTCGATGATCGTCACAAGCCTGGCCAGGATCCTGGTGCTGGAACGAAGCCTCGGCATCACCCGTGGACACACCGAGGCGACGGACTTCATCGAGCGACTGCTGGCCAGATACGAGATGCCGTCGACTTAGCAGGCGCCCTCCATAACGATTCGATCACCGTCGATATCACGATCAATTAAGCGCGACCGCACAAATATGAGAAACGCTTATGCAATGGCGGCGATTCTGGCTGCGGACTTAATGGTTTCGGCAATATTGAGGTAGAGATCACGTCCCGCGGAGGTAACGCTTCACACGTTCGCCACCAGCGATAAGTTCGCCACGTTTGACCACTTTCGGCTTGGGCTACCTTTGATCCGGGCGGGGAAAAACGAACGATTCGCGATCTGAAGGAACAATTGATTATGAATTCCAGTGGTATCACTGCGCGCCGGAAAGTGACCGGTGCAATCGTCGGCTCGCTGCTCGGCGGAGTCGCCGCGGCGACCATCGCCGCGCCGTCTGCCGTGGCTGCACCGCAGGGATGCAGTGCAGCCGATGTGGCCGGGACCGCCGGCTCGACGCTCGCAGCGGCGCGTGGTTACCTGAACGACCACCCGAGCGCCAACCAGGTCGTGACGGCTGCGTTCAACCAGCCGCGCGGCCAGGCGGAGACCGACCTGCGTAACTATTTCACCGCCAACCCCGGTGAGTATTACGACCTGAAGGGCATCCTTAGCCCAATCGGCGACAAGCAGCGTCAGTGCAACGTGTCGGTGCTGCCTGCCGATCTGCAGTCGGCCTACGACACCTTCATGGCGGGCTAGTAGTTCGTTCGAATACGAGGAACCCGCCGCTGCAGCCTCGCTGTGGCGGCGGGTTTCTCGCCATCCACCGCGGTGTCACGCGTTCCTGGACCGGTGCGACGGTGCGCGTCCCGGCGGCTGCTTCGGTGGGGGCAGAAGCGCGGGGCGGCGCCTGATCGGCACTGACGAGGGCGAGGTGGTGCTGAGGTCGAGTTTCTCTCCCGCGTGCAAGATCGTCAGCGCGGTGTGTGGGCCGTCGCGCAACGTATAGGTGACCCGGTCATGGCCTGCGTCGACCGTTACTCGGAAGTCGCGCCAACGAAGCCGGAAGCACAACCGCTGGATGCCGTCGGGTAGCTGGGGGTCGAGCGCAAGGATTCCTTCGTCGTCACGCAGGCCGCCGAACCCGGCGACCAACGCGGTCCACGCGCCGGCGAGCGACGCCATGTGCAGGCCGTCCCTGGTGTTGTCGTGCAGATCGCGCAGGTCGATGAGCGCTGCCTCGTAGGCGTAGTCGTGGGCGAGTTCCAGATGGCCCGCCGCCGCGCAGATCACCGCCTGGGTGCACGCCGACAGCGACGAATCCCGCGTGGTGCGCGGCTCGTAGTAATCGAGGTTGCGTGCCATCTGTTCACGGGTGAAGGCGTGGCTGCGCCAGTGCATCGCCAACACCAGATCGGCTTGCTTGACGACCTGCGACGGATAGAGGCGAACATAGGGCTCGTTGAGCAGCAGCGGATAGGACGTGTTCTCGGTGAAGTTCCATTCGCGCAACGTGGTGAATCCCGCGCTCTGCTCGTGCACGCCGAGGTCTTCGTCGTAGGGAATATGAGCCGCCCTCGCCGCATCGCGCCATCCAGCCATCTCCTCGGGGGTGACGTTCAACGCGTCGGCGTGGTCCGGATGGCGTTCGCACGCGTCCGCGGCGGTCTGCAGGTTGTGCACCGCCATCAGGTTGGTGAACACGTTGTCACGGGCCAGAGCCGTGTACTCGTCAGGTCCGGTCACCCCGTCGAGGTGCCAAACGCCATGTCTGTCATGGTGTCCCAGCGAGTGCCATAGCCGTGCGGTCTCGACGAGCACTTCGAGCCCGCACTCGGCCTCAAGCGAATCATCGCCGGTGACAACGCGATAGCGCTCGAAGGCCATGGCGATATCGGCGTTCACATGCCAGGCCGCGGTGCCCGCGGGCCAATACGCCGAGCACTCCTCGCCGTGGATCGTGCGCCACGGAAAGGCTGCGCCGTCGAGGTCGAGTTCGTGCGCGCGTGCGCGGGCCAAGTCGAGCGTGGTGTTGCGCCAGCGCAGCGCATCCGCGGCCGCGGCCGGGGCCGTGTAGGTCAGCACGGGCAGCACGTACCCCTCGGTATCCCAGAAGGCGTGTCCGTCATACCCCGTTCCCGTGAGCCCCTTGCCCGGGATCGCCCGGCGTTCGGCGCGTGCGCTGGCCTGGAAGACATGGAACAGGCCGAAGCGCACCGCCTGTTGGCACTCGGGGTCACCCTCCACCTCGACGTCGGCGCAGTCCCAGAAGTCGTCGAGGTAGGCGCGCTGTGCTTCCAGCAGTCCGTCCCAGCCGGTGTACTTGGCTCCGGCGAGCGCCCCGGCGACCTGATCGCGCAGCGCAGGCCGCGAACGCAGGCTCGACCAGCCATACGCCAGGTACTTGACGATCCGTAGCCGCTGGCCGGCACGAAGTCCGCAAATCACGGTGGTGCGGGCCACGTCGTCCGATGCCTCGGTGTCGACCTCGACACGTCCGGGAACGTCGATGTCGTGCTCCATCGCCGCGGCCGTCATCAACTGACTCGATCGCGTGCGATGAATCAGCACCGCTCCGTCGTCGGTGGCCTCGTGGCGGATGGCCTCCAGCGGATTACAGATCACGGCGGCCACCCGCGGGTCGTCAGAACGCTCCGGTTGATCCTCGTTGGCGACGAGCTCCGACTGGACGGTCACCCGAACGAAGTCGTCGACGGCTTCAACCACGTACTCGATGGCGGCCACGCCGCGCTGGGCCAGTGAAACCAGCCGCGTTGTCGAGACGCGAACCTGTTTTCCGACAGGCGACCGCCACCGCGCCTGCCGGGCGAGGGTGCCCGCCCGCATATCCAATGTTCGTTCATGCTCGAGCAATTCGCCGTACCGGACGTCGAACGGCTCGTCCTCGACCAGCAGGCGGATGATCTTCCCGTTGGTGACGTCGACAATGGACTGCCCGTCCTCGGGATAGGAGAACCCGGTCTCGGCGTACGGCAGTGGTCTGGTTTCGTAAAACCCGTTCAGGTACGTCCCCGGTAACCCGTGAGGTTCGCCTTCGTCGAGGTTCCCGCGCAGTCCGATGTGGCCGTTGGACAACGCGAACAGGGATTCGGTCTGGGCGAGGATGTCGTGGTTCAACGTCGTTTCGCGGACGTGCCACGGCTCTATCGGAAAGATGTCGGTTTCGATCATCGGGCATCAGCCAGCAGCTCGGCCAGATCCTCGACCACGATGTCGGCTCCGTTGCGCCGCAACTCATCTGCATGGTTCACCCGATCGACCCCGACCACGAGTCCGAATGCGCCTGCGTGCCCCGCGGCGACCCCCGCGATCGCGTCCTCGAAGACGGCGGCTTGATCTGCTGATGTGTCGAGCAATTGCGCGGCGCGCAGGAACGAGTCCGGCGCGGGCTTTCCCGCGATGTTCTCCTCGCGCATCGTCATCCCGTCGACACGGACCTCGACGAACTCGGCCAGGCCGGTCACGTCGAGCACCTCGCGGGTGTTGGCACTCGACGAGACGACCGCGACCGAGAGCCCCGCGGCCGACACCGCTTCGAGGTAGCGCCGGGATCCCTCGAAGACCTCGACGCCATCCGAGTGCAGCGTCTGCTGGAACAGCTCGTTCTTCCGGTTGCCCAGCCCGTAGACGGTCTCGGCGTCCGGCCCGTCGTTCGGGTCGCCGTCCGGCAGCGAGATCCCGCGGCTGTCGAGGAAGGACCGCACCCCGTCCTCGCGTTTCTTGCCGTCGACGTACGTCTGGTAATCGCCCTCGATGTCGAACGGGACGAACCGGTCGCCCTCACGCTGTGCCCGCGCGCGCAGGTAGTCGTCGAACATCACCTTCCATGCCTTGCGGTGCACGCTCGCCGTGTCGGTGAGCACACCGTCGAGGTCGAACAGACATGCGCGGACCTTATCGGGTAAACCCAGCGTCGCGGCCATACGCCGACTAATACCCAAGTCGGGCGATCCATAGACTGACCCCGTGCCCGATCTCCACCCCGACGTCGCCTGCCTGGCTCCGCTACTCGGGGTCTGGGCAGGTCAGGGAGAAGGCGTGTACCCGACCATCGCGCCGTTCGGCTACCTCGAAGAAGTCACGTTCACCCACGTCGGCAAGCCGTTCCTCAGCTACGCCCAGAAGACGAAGGCCACCGACGATGGCCGTCCGCTGCACGCGGAGACCGGCTATCTGCGTGTCCCGTCCGAAGCCCGCGTCGAGCTGATCCTGGCGCATCCGACCGGTGTCGCCGAGATCGAGGAGGGAGTGGTGTCGGTACACGGCGCCGCGATCGAAATGGAACTGGCCGCGACGGCCATCGGGCGTAGCGCATCCGCCAAGGAGGTCACGGCGCTCGGCCGTTTCATCCGCGTCGACGGCGACGAGCTGACCTACACCGTGTACATGGGTGCGGTCGGTCAGCCGCTGCAACCGCACCTGACCGCCACATTGCGACGAACGTGAAGCAGAAAGCGTGAAGCAGAAAGCGAGTATGGGCGACATCCTCACCGGCAGAATCCGGGTTCCGGCCGACCTCGACGAGGTCACTGACGTCGGCGTCGAAGATCATTCCGAGATCGATCCCGCCGCCGTCGACCGCATCTGGCAGGCGGCCCGGCACTGGTATGCCGCGGGTATGCATCCGGCGATCCAGCTGTGCCTGCGCCACAACGGCAAGGTGGTGCTCAACCGTGCGATCGGACACGGCTGGGGCAACGCCCCCGACGATGCTCCGGACGCCGAGAAGATTCCGGTCACCACCGACACCGCGTTCTGCGCCTTCTCGGCGGCCAAGGCGATCGCGACGACCGTGGTGCACATGCTCGTCGAACGCGGCGCCTTCTCCATGGACGACCGCGTCTGTGACTACCTGCCGACCTACACCAGCCACGGCAAGGACCGCACCACGATCCGGCACGTGATGACCCACAGCGCGGGCGTCCCGTTCGCCACCGGGCCGCGGCCGAATCTCGACCGGATGGACGACACCGAGTACGCCCGCCGCAAGCTGGGCGAGCTCAAGCCGATACACCGCCCCGGCCTGATGCACATCTACCACGGAGTGACGTGGGGGCCGCTGGTGCGGGAGATCGTTTCAGCGGCGACGGGCCGCAACATCCGCGAGATCCTCGCCACCGAGATCCTCGAGCCGCTCGGTTTCCGCTGGACCAACTTCGGGGTCGCCGAGGCCGACGTGCCTCTGGTGGCGCCGAGCCACGTCACCGGCAAGCCGCTGCCCACACCGATCGCCAAGGCGTTCAGGATGGCCGTCGGCGGCACCCTCGCCGAAATCATCCCGTTCTCCAACACACCGCTGTTCCTGACCGGCGTCGTGCCGTCGTCCAACCTCGTGTCCACCGCCGACGAGATGTCGCGGTTCGCCGAGATCCTGGTCCGGGGCGGAGAACTCGACGGGGTGCGCGTGATGCGTCCCGAGACGCTCCGGGAGGCGACGAGGGAGTGCAGGCGGCTGCGCCCCGACATCGCCGACGGATTCGCCCCGCGCCGCTGGGGCAC
Source organism: Mycobacterium sp. ITM-2016-00318 (assembly GCF_002968285.2). Lineage (NCBI taxonomy): Bacteria > Bacillati > Actinomycetota > Actinomycetes > Mycobacteriales > Mycobacteriaceae > Mycobacterium > Mycobacterium sp. ITM-2016-00318. The sequence goes on from NZ_CP134400.1 coordinate 5,337,648, forward strand.
GGGTTACATGCTCGGGAACAAGCGTTTCGGACCGTATGGCCGCAACTCGCCCGCGGCGTTCGGCAACACCGGGCTGACCAACATCGCGGTCTGGGCCGACCCCGAACGAAGGCTGGCGGCCGGGCTCATCAGCAGTGGCAAGCCGAGCGGCCACCGCGAGGCGAACCGCTACCCCGCATTACTCGACCGGATTGCAGGGGAGATCCCGCGTCAGCGCAGCTTCTCGCCGTAGACCCGGTCCACCGTCATCGCCATCAGCACCCTGCGGTCGGACACCATCACAGACCGGTACTGCGCCCAGTCCGGGTGTTCGCCCGCGGCGCTGCGGTAGTAGTCCACCAGCGCCTCGACCTCGGGCCCGCGCGGATCGGCGCCGGGCCCGGTCAGCGTCACCGGGCCCTCCGCGGTCGCCCATGCCCAGCCGTCGGCGCTGGTGACCTCGATCGCCGCCCTCGGGTCGCGCCGAAGGTTCGCGGTCTTGGCACGGCCGTCGGTCATCGACACGTAGACCACGCCCGCCGTGCGGTCGTAAAACGGGGTGACGGGCGACAGCTGCGGCAGCCCGCTGGACTTGATCGTCGCCAGCACACCGAGCCTGGCCTCGGCGAGCAGCGCGTGCGGATCGAAGTCGGAGGCAGTCATGCCTTCTCCCAACTCCCGACCAGCTTCGTGGTATTCCACCTGTGCCGGTAAACTCGCTGTGCTGTCGCCGTAGGGGCGGATCGGCTACGTGGAGGTGAGCATGGAGGGTGCGGCTTCAAGCAGCTGCGCGATCGAGGAACGCCGCATCGATTCCACCAGCGTGGTGTCGGTAGCCGGCGTGGTGGACATGCTGACAGCCCCGGATCTGGAGAAGGCGATCGCCGAGGCCGCCAAGAGCGCACCCACCGCCGTCGTGGTCGACATGACGGGCGTGGAGTTCCTCGCCTCGGCGGGTATGGGCGTGCTCATCGCCGCCGTGGACGACCTGGCTCCCGGTGTCAAACTGGCTGTGGTGGCCGACGGCCCCGCCACCAGCAGGCCGCTGAAGCTCGTCGGCGTCACCGATGTGGTTGATCTCTACGCCACACTCGACGAAGCACTCGCCGCGTTGACGAGTTAAAAGAGCGACTATCGGGTAGCCACCACGCTGAGATGGAAGCTTCAGGTCAAAGCGACTCGAGAACACGGTTCGCACAGACAAGTGTCCTTGCCGATGCTGCGCGCGCCGCGCAGTTACGGCAGGAGTTCGGTATCTGGCTCAAACGGTATTTCGCCCTCGACCCGACGAAGGTCAGCGACGTGGTGCTGGCCGTGAACGAGGCGTTGGCCAACGCCGCGGAGTTCGCGTACGCGAAGGCCGACCATCCCGGAGCCATGCATCTGCTCGCCGACTATGACACCGCATCGTCGACTCTGGCCGTCACGGTGACCGACGAAGGGGCGTGGCGCATGGCCAACGGCGAGAACAAGAAGATCTCCCGTGGTCGCGGCATCCCGCTGATGCAGGCACTCGCCGATCGCGCCACCATCGACTCGACGCCGGCGGGCACCCGGGTGCGCCTCGAGTGGAACCACGTCGATGCCGCGCAAGGTGTCGTGACCTGACGTCGCGCCTCACGGCTTGGGCAGCTTGACCACCTGCACGAAGAATTCGTCGATCTGGCGAACGGCGCTCATGAACTGGTCGAGGTCCACCGGCTTGGTGACATAGGCGTTGGCGTGCAGCTTGTAGCTCTTGAGGATGTCCTCCTCGGCCGACGACGTGGTCAGCACGACGACCGGGATGTGGCACAGATCGTCGTCGTTCTTGATCTGCTCCAACAGCTGCCTGCCGTCGTACTTCGGCAGGTTCAGGTCGAGCAGGATCAGGTCTGGCCGCGGCGCGCCCTCGTAGCGGCCGCGCTTGTAGAGGAAGTCCAACCCTTCCTCACCGTCGTGCGCGACATGGAGGTTGTTGCTGATCTTGTTGTGCTCGAACGCTTCCCGGGTGATGAGTTCGTCGCCGGGATCGTCCTCGACCAGTAGGACGTCGATGGGGCGGACAGCTGATGTCACTGTGTTCCTTCCAGAAGAGCGGTGGGGATCTCGTTGGGTTCGGTGGTGGGAGTGGCGGGCAGCGTGAACAGGAATCGGGTTCCGCCGGTGTAGGAAGTGTCGACCCGAATGGATCCGCCGTGATATTCGACGATCTTCTTACACAATGCCAGCCCGATTCCGGTACCGCTGTACTCGTCGCGGCCGTGCAGGCGCTGAAAGATGACGAACACCTTGTCGGCGAAGTCGGCGCCGATGCCGATGCCGTTGTCGGTGACGCTGAACAGCCATCCGGGCTCGTCGCCGTCAGTGCTCGGGCCGCACTCGATGACGATCCGCGGGGTGACTCCCTCCTTGCGGAATTTCACCGCGTTACCGATGAGGTTCTGCCACAGCATCGCAAGCAGGGTTGGGTCTCCGTCGATGACCGGGAGCGGCTCGTCGGGCCGGACGACCTCGGCATCGGACTCGTCGATGGCCGTCGACAGGTTGCCCAGGGCGGTGTGCAGCGCGTCGTTGAGGTCGACTTCCGTGTGCGTCGAACCGAGGCGCCCGACACGCGAGAACGTAAGCAGGTCGTTGATGAGCCGCTGCATGCGTTTGGCGCCATCGACCGCGAACCCGATGTATTCGGCGCCGCGCTCGTCGAGCTGGTCGCCATACCGCTTCTCCAGCAGCTGGCAGAAGGACGCGACCTTGCGCAGCGGCTCCTGCAGATCGTGGCTGGCGACGTAGGCGAACTGCTCGAGCTCGGCATTGGACCGCCGCAGCTCTTCGGTTTGGTCGTCGAGGGCGGCCTTCGCGGTCTTCGAGGCGTCGAGCTCGTCCACGATCCGCTGCCGCATGTCCTCGACCGCAACGGCGATGGACCGGATGTCGCGCGGCCCGCTCGGGACGATGCGTTCGCCGAAGTTTCCCTCGGTGATGCGCCTGCACGCGGCGGCCAGCCGGTCCAGCGGTCGGGTCACCGCGCTTCGCACCAGCAGCGCCAGCACGACCGCGAGGCCGACGAACGCGACCACCATGGAGATCGCCAGCGCGTCGCGCCAGTGGCGCATGCGGTCGAGCTCCTCGACCCCACCGGTCCGCGCGACGCGCAGATTCTCGTTCTGGCGGTCGAAAAGCGCTCGCAGGCGGTCGAACTCGGTCTTGCCGCGATCGGTGAGAGTACGACTGTTCCCTGGCACACCACGGCCGATGTCGGCGATGATCGGCTCCGCATAGGACGCGCGCCACGACTGCGTGGCCTGCTCGACCGCATCGAGGTCCGCCATGAGTTCGGTGTGCGCGCCGACCAGTTGCCTGACGTTGTCCGCCGCCTGCTTCTGGCCGTCCTGGCCGGTGTAGTACGGCTCGAGGAACTGTTTGTCGGCCGTGATGACGTAGCCGCGGACCGCCGTCTCCTGATCACGAAGGGCCGCCTGCAACGCATAGGCCTGCACCCGCGCCGGCTGGATGGTGTCGATCAGCTCGCGCGAGAGCTGGTCGGTGCGGTGCATCAGCAGGCCGCCGGCCACCAGACCGGTGAGCACGACCAAACCCATCGCCGACAACACCAGGTTCTGCCATCCCTGAACGGTGAGCTGTCGTCCCGGCTTCCGCCCGGCCACGGATGCGTCCGCTTGGCGGTCGGTCATCGAGCGGTGCGTTCCACGCGGACCACCGCGATGTCGTCGGTCAGTCCGCCGTGAGCCTGCGCGCGCTGCGCGGCCTCACCGATCAGCGCGTCGACGAAGTCCGGCCCGGGAAGAGCGGCGTGCTTACGGGCCAATTCGAGCAGCCCCTCCTCGCCGAGACGCATGTTGCCCGTTCCTGCGTGGCCCTCGAAGAGTCCGTCGGTCAGCAGTACCAGTCCGGTGCCCTGCGGCCACTCCACCAGGTGATAGTCCCATCCGCCGGTCTGCAGCCCCAGCGCCGGGCCACCGGGGGGCTCCAACCAGTCCACGGTTCCATTGCCGTGCAGCAACATGCCGGGATGCCCGGCCCGTACCGCGCGGAACTGGGAGGCCTCCGGCGGGATGGCGAGGCTCAACACGGTCGCGAAGATGCCCTTCCCCGCGCGTTCGGTTCGAAGAATCCGCTCCAGCTCGCGCATGCGGTCGGGGCCGCGCAGCCCGGCGAAGGTGAGGGCACGCCAGGCGATCCTCAATGCCACGCCCAACGCCGCCTCGTCAGGTCCGTGACCGGCGACGTCGCCGATCATCACGTGCACGGTCCGGTCCGGGGTCTGCACGAAGTCGTAGAAGTCGCCGCCGAGCAGGGTGTTCTCCCTGCTGGGCACATACCTTGCGATGATTTCGACGCCCGGGTTCTCGAGTAACAGCGGTGACGGCGAGAGGCCACGTTCGAGCCGGGAGTTCTCCATGGCCCGAAGCTGGCTGGCGTGCAGTTCGACCGCGGTGGCCTCCGCCCTTTTGCGTTCGATCGCATACAGCACGGCGCGTCGCAGCATCTCGGGCTCGACGCGGCCCTTGACCAGGTAGTCCTGCGCGCCGGAAGCGACCGCCGACATGCCGAAGTGTTCGTCGGAAAGGCCGGTGAGCACCACGATCGGAATGTTGGGGTTGGCGCTCCTGATGCGCTCGAGCGCCTCCATTCCACTGGCGTCGGGCAGGTTGAGGTCGAGCAGCACGCAGTCCGGTTGCCCGATCGCCAACTCGCGTTCGGCGTCGGCCAACGACGGGGCCCAGGCACAGGTGATGTCGGCGGCGGCGTCGGCGATCAGCTCTTCGACGAGGATCGCGTCGCCACGGTCATCCTCGACGAGCAGCACAGACAGCCAATGTCCGCCCGCGGTACGGACCGAAGCGGGGTCCCGGGCAGGGCTGTTCTGCGGCTCAACCGGCGCGCGCATGGGTGATCACGTCCTTCACGAGACTTACCTAACGTCACCCGGTCGCGCGACCCTCTGCTTTAGTGACAACGCCTCAGAGGATACCCAGCCAAGGTGTGGCCCGCCGCACAGCGTCCCCCGACGCTCGCCTTATCGTGACTGCATGAGTACACCTGCCCACGCGGATCACGTGGCCGGTTTGGCCAAGAAGGTCGTGGCCGAGCACGACCCGAAATCCGTCCCCATCCCGGAGTTCCTCGGTGCCTGCTATGACGCCGGGCTCTCGTGGGTGCACTTCCCCGAGGGCCTGGGCGGCCTCGGGGTCTCCCGCGGTCTGCAGGCAGTCGCCGATGGCATTTTGCAGAGCGCGGGCGGTCCCGTGCCGCTCGGCCTGAACCCCATGGGCTACGGCATGGCAGCGCCGACGATCCGGGAGCACGCGCAGAGCGACGAGGTCAAGAGGCAGTGGCTGCGGCCGCTGGCCACCACCGACGACCTCTGGTGCCAGCTGTTCTCGGAGCCGGGCGCGGGTTCGGACCTGGCCGGGCTGGCCACCACGGCGGTTCCCGATGGAGAGGAGTGGATCGTCAACGGCCAGAAGGTGTGGACCAGCCTGGCGCACCGGGCCCGCTGGGGTCTGCTGCTCGCGCGCACCAACCCCGACGTGCCGAAGCACAAGGGCCTGACCTACTTCGTCGTCGACATGCACGATCCCGGCGTCGAAACCCGGCCCCTGCGCCAGATGACGGGGCAGGCGGAGTTCAACGAGGTCTACTTCACCGATGCGCGGATCCCCGACAAACACCGGCTCGGCGATATCGGCAACGGCTGGAACGTCGCGATGACCACGCTGATGAACGAACGCACCGCGTTGGGCGGCAGCGCGAGCCGGCGTGGCGCGGGCACGATTTCGGAGGCCGTGTCGCTGTGGGCGTCGCGGCCGCACCGGCAGACCCCGGTGCTCCGTGACCGGCTCACCCAGCTGTGGCTGCGCTCCGAGGCGCAGCGCCTCACATCCGAACGGTCACGCGCCTCGGCGGGTGTCGGAGGTCCGGGCCCGGAAGGTTCGATCGGCAAGCTGGTCGGCGCGGAGCTCAACCAGCAGATCTACCAGTTCTGCATGGATTTCCTTGGGCCGGAAGGACTTCTGTACCACGGCTATGACAGCGGAGCGCGCATCGGCGAGAAGGATTGGCAGGGCCCTATTCAGCAGCGGTTCCTGCGCAGCCGCGCCAACACCATCGAAGGCGGCACCTCCGAGGTGATGCGCAACATTCTCGGTGAGCGAATCCTCGGACTGCCGGGCGATCTGCGGGCGGATGCAGGCATGCCGTGGAAGGAGATCCCCCGTGGCTGAGGAGCTTGCGGATCAGCCCCGCAATCAGGCTGAGGAGCTTGCGGATCAGCCCCGCAATCAGGCTGAGGAGCTTGCGGATCAGCCCCGCAATCAGGCTGAGTTCATCTTCACCGACGAGCAGGCACAGCTGCGTGCGGCGGTGCGCAAGTTCTGTGCGGAGAACTTCGACGAGCAGTCGGTGCGCAACCTGATGGAGTCCGACCCTCCGTTCGACCCGAAGGTGTGGGCGCGGCTCGGCGCCGAACTCGGTGTGCTCGGCCTCTCTGTTCCTGAGGCCGACGGCGGTGTGGGCGGCACGCTCGTCGACCAGGCGGTCGCCGTCGAGGAATTGGGCGCATCGCTGGCGTGCGGCCCTCTGTTCGGCACCGTGTTCCTGTCGATTCCGGCCCTGGTAGCGGCGTCTGCGAGCCAGGCGCGTGACGGCCTGCTGGCCGATCTGGTGGAGGGCGGACGCACCGCGGCCTTCGCCGTGCCGGACCATGCAGGCGCGCTGGGCGACGTGACGGTGACCGTCGACGGTGATGCGCTGACCGGCACCGTCGAGCGGGTCGTCGACGCGGGTGCGGCCGACGTCCTGCTGGTGGCCGCGCGGAACTCCGACGGGATCGTGCTGTACGCCGTCGACGCCTCGGCGTCGGGTGTGCAACGCACGCCGCTGGGCACCCTCGACCTGACCCGACCCCAGGCGACCGTCGAGTTGTCCGGCGCAGCCGGCATTGTCGTCGCCGGTGCCGACGAGGCCGACCGCGTCATCACCCACGCGCTGCAGGTCGGTTCGGCGCTGCTGGCCGTCGAGCAGGTCGGCGCGGGTCAGCACCTGCTCGACCTGTCGGTCTCCTACGCGAAGTCGCGACTTCAGTTCGGCAGGCCGATCGGGTCGTTCCAGGCCGTCAAGCACAAGCTTGCGGACCTGCTCCTCGATCTCGAGCACGCCCGCTCGACGGCGTACCACGCGGTGTGGGCACTGGCGGACGGCACCGACGATCCCGCACTCGCGGTGAGCATCGCGCAGGCCACCGCGTCAGCGGCGCTGGCCAAGATCGCCGCGGACACCGTCCAGGTGCACGGCGGCATCGGCTTCACGTGGGAGCACCAGGCACACCTGTACTTCAAGCGCGCCACCACCGACGCCGCGCTGCTGGGCAGTGCAGAGGAGCACCGGTCACGGGTTGCCGAGCTTGTGCTCGACACCGCGAAAGTCGACCGGATGCCGCGGGTGGCCGACGGCACGCTCGCCTGATCGGCTAGACGGGAAGCGTTGTGCCGGTTTCTTTTTCGGCGAACTCGAAGAGTTTGGCGGCGGCATCATAATCGCAGGCCACCGCTGACCGCCCGATCAGCACGGGTCCTCCCTTGAGGCCCCACCTGCCTTCGATGCCGACGTAGGCACCGGGCGGTATCGGCTCGCTGATGCAGTAAAGGCTCGTCGCCGCGCCCGCGTCGATGTCGTTGCCGAAGACGTTGGCCAACCGCTTGACGACCTTGTCGGCGACGGTGATGAGCGGGCTGTCGGAGATGCTCGAGAGGTTCGACGACACCCATCCCGGATGGGTCAGCTGGCTGACGACGGGCGAATCCGCCGCCCGCAGACGGCGATCGAGCTCCAGACCCCACAACATCACGGCGAGCTTCGACCGCGCATATGCGCCCATCGATGTCCACTTGCTGGTGCGCAGGTGCATGTCGTCGAGCCGCAAGGTGGCTCCGCGGTGCGCCTGCGAACCGACGTTGATGATCTGCGAACGAACCTTCGGGAAGATGAGGTTCGTCAGCGCGAATGGGCCGAGAAGGTTTGTGCCGATGGTCGTTTCGAACCCATCGACGGTCTCCTGGCGGTCCGCAGTGAGCATGCCCGCGTTGTTGATCAGGATGTCGACGTCGTCGTCGAACGCGTCGGCGAACGCCCGCACCGACGACAGGTCGGCCAGGTCGACCTGTGCGATGGACGTGGAACCGCCGATCTCCTTCGCGCGCTGGGCACCGAGCTCGGTGTTGCGCACCGCCATGACGACGTGTGCGCCGGCCCTGACGAGCGCTCGGGCGGTGCCGAGACCGACCCCATTGGTCGCACCGGTCACGACGACGCGCTTACCTGCAAGATCGCCCAGCCGGTCCGTGGTCCACTCCGCTGTCACGGGGTCAGGTTAATCGGTCGGTTGTCGCGGACGCCGCGGTAGATGCCCCAGCGCACGATCACCGGCATCAGCACCCGGTCGAACGACCAGGCGGGGAAACGGAACGCCTGCCCTTTGGGGGTGAAGACCTCGAGGCCGTTCGGCTGGACACCGAGCACCGAGCCCCAGCGCCGCTTCGGCGCCCGGTAGGCGCGCAGCGGCTTACCCGCGTATGCGGCCTTCACGTTGTAGGCGAGAATTCCGTCGCCCCGGTTCCGGGCCGAGCTGCGCAGCGGGTCGGTCGCCGCGACGTCGCCGACCGCGAACACGTTCGGGTGGCCGGGCACCTGCAGCTGCGGAGTCACCGTGACGAAGCCCCGCTCGTCGAGGAGTTCGGCGGGCAGCCAGTCCGTGTTGGGCCGAACCCGGCCGATCGCCCACACCACCGCATCGGCCGAGGACGGCGGCTGCCCGGTGCTCCATTCGACGGGCTCGCCGGTGATCTCGTCGCAGTCGAAGCCTGCGGGTATCACAGCGCGGTGGCCGGGATGTAGTCCCACGCCGGCGTCGCCGAGCCGCCGCCGCACCTTCTCCCAGATTCCGGGGTGGTGCGAGGGCAGCGCGCGCTGGCCGGGAAAGTACAGGTCGACCCGTTTGTCGGGCCACGTGGTGGCGATCTGGGCCGCGCTGCTGATCGCGGCGGCGCCACCACCGACGACGATGACGGATCCGGCGTCGGTCAGCCGGGTGTGCGCGTGGCGCAGGTCTTCGCCGATCTCCTTGTGCGACTGCAAGTTCGGTGTGCGCCAGAAGCCATTCGTGACACCGGTCGAGATGACGAGGGCATCGAAGTGCTCGTGAATACTGGCACCGTCGTCACCACGGACGGTGACGATGCGGGCATCCAGGTCCACACCGATGAGCGTGCCGTGCACGGTGCGCACCCGGTCGAGCGCCCTGAACCGGTCGAACGGAATCCAGTTGGCTCTGGCCCATTCCTCGGGCCGCGACAGCCGCCAGCCGAGTTCCTGACCGCTGACCAATGCGGGCTTGGCCGATATGCCAACGACGTCGAAGTCTTTGGCCAGCCGGATGGCGGTGAGGACGCCGCTGTCGCCAAGTCCGGCGATGACGACGCGGTGGCGGCTGATCACACCGTTGAGGCTGCCATATCGGAGGGCTAACCTAAGAGCCACCATGACGCACTCACTGCGAAGGCTGACGGCGGCGGCACTGTCGGCAGCGGTGCTGGCCGCGGTTCCGATGGCCGGGGTCATCGTGTTCACGCCTGCGATCAGTTCGGCATGCCTACCCGGCGAGACCGCGGGCGCCGACGCATGCGCAGCGTTCTGTCTGCCCGGCAAGGCGCTCGACGTCGCCACCGGGTTGTGTGTGCCGGTGCCCAATCCCGCGCCCAACGGCGTGAACCCGCCGATCTATCCGCCGGACTCTGCCTAACGGTTCTTGTCGGTGCTTCGAACTAGTGTTCGAAGTATGAGTTCGGTTGGCCTTGATAAGCGCATCGATGAGATGAGCGCGATGTTTGAGGCGGCGCTCGCCGAACCTGTGGACGGAACGGCTGCTGAGCGCGCTGCCGCGGCCCAAAAGTGGGAGGTCTTCAAACGTCGGTGCGCGGTAATGGATCACCGCATCGTGGTCTCGCTGGGGGAGCTGCCGGTTGAGGAGTTGGGTGAACCGTCGATGGCCGCGGCGTTGTCCACGCTGTTACGGATCTCGCGCGAGGAAGCAAACCGCCGGATCAAGGAAGCCAAGGATCTGGGGCCGCGCGTGGCGCTGACCGGCGAGCCGCTGGATCCGATGCTGTCCAACACCGCGGCTGCGCAGCTGCGCGGCGACATCGGGTTCGAACACGTGAAGATCATCCGGAAGTTCTTCAAAGACTTGCCTGGTTTCGTCGATCACGACACCCGCGAAGCCGCCGAAACCCAACTCGCCGAGTTGGCGTGCGGGCTGGGGCCCGACCAATTACGCAAGGCCGCTGACCGGCTGGCGATGATCCTCGACCAAGACGGCGAACTATCAGACGCCGACCGGGCCAAGCGCAGCTACTTCACCAAGGGCAGGCAGCGGGCCGACGGCATGAGCGAGTTTCGCGGTTGCGCGGATGCCGAACTGTCCGCACTGCTCGACGCGGTGTTCGCCAAGTGGGCGGCACCGGGGATGTGCAACCCCGATGACGAAGCCCCCGGTGTGGACGGCGAGCCCAGCCTTGAAGCGATCAGAAAAGACCTACGCACCGCCGGGCAGCGCAATCACGACGCCCTCAAAGCCCTCTGCCGAGCCTTGTTGGCCTCCGGGCAACTCGGCAGCCACAAGGGACTGCCGATGACGATGGTCGTCTCCACGACTCTCAAAGAGCTGCAATCCGGTGCAGGTCATGCCGTCACCGGCGGCGGCACCCTGCTGCCGATGCGCGAGGTCATCAAGCAAGCCGCCGCGGCCCACCAGTACCTGTGCGTGTTCGACGACCACACCGCAGAGGCGCTGTATCTGGGCCGGGCGAAACGACTCGCCTCCAAGGCCCAACGCCTCGTGCTCTACGCCCGCGACCGCGGCTGCACATTCCCCGGCTGCACCGCACCGGCGTATCACAGCGAGGCACACCACCGCAACGGCGACTGGTCCCAGGGCGGACTGACCAACATCGACGACCTCACACTGGCCTGCGGCACAGACAACCGCCGCGTCAAACCCGGCGGCTGGACAACCCGCACCCGCGCCGACGGCCGCACCGAATGGCTGCCACCGCCGAACCTCGACACCGGGCAGCGACGCGTCAACAACTACCACCACCCCGAGCGCTACCTCATCCCCGACGAACACGCCACCGAAAACAGCGAGGGCGACGAAGACGGCGAGAGCGACAAACCCTAGGACTGCAAGAACTTCAGCAGGTCGGCGTTGATGACGTCGGCGTGGATTGTCGGCATGCCGTGCGGAAGGTCCTTGTAGGTCTTGAGGATTCCGTTGGCCAGTAACTCGGCCGACTTCGGTCCTGCCGCCACATACGGGACTATCTGGTCGTCCTCGCTGTGCATGACCAGGACGGGGATCGTGATCTTCTTCAGGTCCTCGGTGAAATCGGTCTGCGAGAACGTGACGATGCCGTCGTAGTGCGCCTTGGCTCCGCCCATCATTCCCTGCCGCCACCAGTTCTCGACGATCGCCTCCGACGACTCGACGCCGGGGCGGTTGAAACCGTAGAACGGGCCCGATGGCAGATCGCGGTAGAACACCGAACGGTTCGCGGCGAGTTGGGCCTGCAGATCGTCGAATACGGCCTTCGGCAGTCCCTCGGGGTTGGCGTCGGTCTTCACCATCAACGGCGGCACCGCGCTGATGAGCGCCGCCTTCACCGCACGACTCTCGCCGTGGCGGGCCAGATAGTGCGCGACCTCGCCGCCGCCTGTCGAATGCCCGATGTGGATCGCGTCGTGCAGGTCGAGGTGCTCGACGACGGCCGCGAGATCGTCGGCGTAATGGTCCATGTCGTGGTTGTCGGCGACTTGCGAGGACCGTCCATGGCCGCGCCGGTCGTGCGCGATCACGCGGTAGCCCTTCGACAGGAAGAACAGCATCTGGTTGTCCCAGTCGTCGGCCGACAGCGGCCAGCCGTGGCTGAAGACGATCGGCTGACCCGAGCCCCAGTCCTTGAAGAAGATCTCGACGCCGTCGTTCGTGGTGATGGTGGGCATGACGACGACTCTAGAGAGTCACAGCAGCGGCTGGGACCGCGCTACGACGCGGGCGTCGGCACCCAGTTGCCGTGGAATCCGGCCGGAACCCGATGAGGCACCTTGATGCTCGCGACGTCGTCCAGCGTCTGGGCGTCGATCGCGACCGCGTCCACGACTCGTTGGCCTCGGCCAGGACGCGAATCGGTTCCTAGGCGTCGTTCAAGCCGGTCCGCAGCAGGTCCCATGCGAGCCTGCGGGCCTCGGCCGCCTTCTCGTACATGAGGCGCTGCACCGAAGGAATCGGATTCGGCTCGCTCGCGCGGCCTTCGACGATGTCGGTGCAGACGTCCTGCGCTACCTGGATTCCCATCAGGACCGCCTCGTTGACACCCTCGAGCGCCTGATTGAGGCGGTTGTCGTCGACGATCTTGTGAGCGTTGGCGAGCTCGACCGAGAAATCGTTCACGACCTGACCGATCTGCTCGAAGATCGGCAGCATCGCCTGCTCCCGCTCGACGCGGTCGGTGCTACTCAGGATGCCCGCACCCCGGTTCCACAGCGTCGCCAGCATCTGGGTATGCAGGCTCACCGCCCGCGACACCTCGATCACCGCCTGCTTCTGCAGCTGACTCCGCAGATGGGTGCGCTCGAGCGAAGCCTGCCTGCGTTGGGCGTCCAACTCCGCGCGGTGCGTCTTCTGCCGGCTTTCCAGCTCGGCCTCATGGAGTTTCCGGTTCTGCGCGAGCTCGCGCGCCAACCGATCTTCGGCCGCGACGACCTCGGCGGCCGAGCGCGCTTCGGCGGCGGCCATCTCGTGGCGCAGCCGGTCGGCGGCTTCTGCGGCCCGCTGATTCGCCTGACGCTGAATATTCACGGTTTGCCACATGAGTATCAGGACGGCCCCCAGCACGACGGCGCCGAAGAACCAATCCGACTTCGAACCGGTCTCGCCGGGAGCGAGCAGGATGAACCACGCGATCGCCAGGCCGCCCGCGGCGCCACAGGAGAGCCAGCCGACTCCGCGCCAACCGTCGATCGCAGCGAACAGCCCGCTGGCCTCGCCGCGCAGGGACACAGGCTCGGGCGTGGGCTCTACACCGTGCCGCGCCTCAGCGCGTTCTGACTGGTCGTCGGCCGTGGAGGACTCGACTACTCCGGTCATTCCGATCTCCCGTTCCGCCCCGAGCCTCCCCGCCGTGCGGGGCACAGACCAGAGCCGTACCGCGCACCATCTTCACACCGTCGGTCCGGCTCGGTTTCCCCGAGGTTTGAGGTCGGCGGTTTTCCGCAGGTCACAGTTGGGCGGGCAACTGGCGGTAACGCGCGGCGCCGTCGCCCGCTAGTGTCAGTCCGTGCTCAAGTCGAGCGGGGCGACCGGCAAGCACGCGTCGTCGGCTGCTCACCGCTATCGGAATTGACCTCTCTTCAGATTCGAGGGCCCATGGGACAGTCCGTGCCACAAGACGATTCGTCGATCATCGTCAGCCTTTCCGAGGCGGCGATGCACATGTACAGCGCCGCCATCGACGCGTTGCCGTTCGCCGAGGACAAGAAATTTCACAAGCGGGCCGATGTCGTGCTGGAGGGGATGCGCAAGCTGCGCACCGCCCTGGCCGACGCAGCAAGCACAAGCAGGCCGTCATCCGCGGTGATCGTGGAGCTCAGCAATGTTCGGCGGCGTTACGACCTCCTGATAGAGCACGCCGCGGCGGCACCGGGGTCGAGCCTCGGGCAGCAGCTGTACGTCACCCGTGTGCACGCCAAGCTGTCGGCCGAAGAAGTCGCCAACGGCGCCGGGCTGCCCACCCGCCTGCCCGACGAGTTGGAGGCGGGCGGCACGCCGAACGATGACCAGGCAGCAAAGATCAGGGACACGATCGTCGCGCTCGGCGGCGTGCCGGGCACCGAGCATCACCTCTACCACGATCCCGAGCCCGGCAATGACGAGTCGGAACACCACGACCACGACGAGCATCACGTCAACGGTCACGAAGAACAGTTCGCCGAAGAGCACGCCGGCTGAGGCACCCGCAAGGCGTGCGGCAACTAGCCGTCGAGTTCGCCCGTGATGCCGCGTTCGATCGCGGCGCGGGTCCGCTCCGGCAGCACCACCAGCCCGTCGAGTTCGCGGCGTGCGACGTCGAAGGCGCGCTCCCGCTCATGCGGTGTGGCCGCGGAATCGGTCGCGATCCGCATCGCGCCGTGCGCGCGCGACAGTCGCTGCTGCTCCTCGCGTGAGAAACCGCTGCGCCGCTTGCGGATCGCCTCGGCTTCCGCGACGTCGAACGCCGTCACGTACTCCTCGACGGCGTCGAGGTACTGGCGCGCGGCCTCGCTGTCACCGAGGAGGTCGCCCGCGTCGGCGGGACGCAACATGTCGGCACGCAGCTTGGCACGGTGGAACCGCTGCGTGAGCGGTTCACGCATATCGGTCATGAGCGGATAGTCGAGCAGCTTGCTGACGTCGATCTCGTAGTCGAGCCAGCGGGTGTCGGTCCGGTCGTGCTCGCGCACCATCCGCATGATCGCCTGCCACTGCGCGGCCTTGTTGGTGCGTTCCTGCTCCGCGCGCCCCGTGCTTCTCGCGTCCGCGGAAGCGTCGAGCTGCGGGGTGTCGTCGGTGCGCTCCCGGACCTTGGACACCGCCTTGTAGCCGCCGTAGACCAGACCGATCACCGGCACGGCCACGATCAGCAGCTCGATGATCCGGACAATGAGCAGGCCCACACCGCCAGGCTACGGCGGTGTCTGCGTTTGCGTTTGCGGCGACTCCCGAGCGCCGAGGAGCAGCGCGACGACGACGAGCGCGATGCCCGCGATCTCGGGCGGCGTCGGCACCTGGCGCAGCACCACGACCCCGATCAGCGACGCAGTGACCGGCAGCAGCGCCAGCAGAAGGGCGAACTTGGCACTGCCGATCTGCACCAGGACGAGCTGATCGAGCACGTAGGGAATCGCGGTGGACAGCAGGCCGATACAGACGCCGAGCAGCCATGTCCGCGGGTCGCCGAACACCGAAGCGTCGACGGCGGCCTGCGGAACGAGGATGACGGGGGCGGTGACGATGGCGGCCAGCGCCATTCCGACCGCGAGCGAGTCCAGTCCGGAGCCGGCATCGGCCACCCGTTTACCGAGCAGGATGTAGCCGGTCCACATCGCCGCGGCCGCCAAGGCGAACAGCACGCCCGCGAGGTTGCCGTCGAACTCCACTCCTGCCAGCAGCACCACGCCGACCGACGCCAGTGCAACGGAGAGGACGTCCCTGCCGCGCCGCGATCCCAGCGCTGCAACGGCGACCGGACCGAGAAACTCGATGGCGACGGCGGTGCCCATCGGGATCCGTGCCATCGCTTCGTAGAAGGCGACGTTCATGGCGGTCGTCACGAGGCCGAACATCAATGCGACACCGGCTTGCCGCCGACTCCATCGGTGGCGCCACGGCCTGCGCCACGCCACGAGCGCGACGGCCGCAGCCGCAATTCGCAACCATGCGACGGTCGACGGTTGGGTGGTCTCGAACAGGAAGACGCCGATGGCGGCGCCGACATACTGGGAGACGGCCCCGACGATGAAGACGATCGGGATCGTCCATCCCGGCAGCAGCGATCGAGAAGCGATGGGACGCAAGACTACGTCAGTGCTGACGCGCGATCAGGCTGCGGCTCACCATGCCGTCAGCGCCTAGGGTGGCGACATGGGCGCTGAAAGCGAGGAGCGCGCGGGGGTCACGCTCACCAACCTCGACCAACCGCTGAGCCCGGACGCCGGCGCCACCAAACGCGACCTCGTCGACTACCTTGACGCGGTCGCGGACAGGATGCTGCCGACTCTGGCCGACCGGCCGCTGACCGTGCTTCGGGTGCTGCGCGGCCAGAAGCCGTTCATGCAGAAGAACGTGCCGAAGTACACGCCGGACTGGGTGAAGACCGTCCCGATGTGGGCCGAGGCGTCGAAGCGGGAAGTGCACTACGCGTTGTGCGATGACCGGAGGACGCTGTTGTGGTTCGCCAACCAGCGTGCGGTCGAGTACCACCCGACGTTGGGCCTGGCCGACAACATCTACCGGCCGACTCACATGGTGCTCGATCTCGATCCGCCCAGCGACGACGACTTCGCCGCCGTGGTCGCGGTCGCGCATCTGGTCCGGCAGGCGCTGATGGACAGCGGGTTGTCGGGCGCGGTGAAGACGAGCGGCGCCAAGGGGATTCACGTGTTCGTGCCGATCGACGACGCCGCGCCCGTCGACGACGTCGCAGCAGCCACGCGCGCGCTGGCGGCGCGGGCCGAGGCACTCGATCCTTCCGTGGCCACAACGGCGTTCATCGTCGCGGACCGCGGCGGCAAGGTTTTCGTCGACTCCACCCGCGCAGGGGGCGCCACCGTCGCGGCCGCCTACAGCCCGCGCCTGCGCCGGGGCACCCCGGTGTCGTTTCCGCTCGACTGGTCGGACCTCGACCGCGCGAACCCCGGCGACTTCACGGTGCACACCGCGATCGAGGCGCTCGGCGGACACGACCCGTGGGCGGATTCGATGCCCGAACCTCAGCGGCTACCGGCAGATCTGATCGAGCAGGGGCGCACCATTCCCGTCGCCCGGGTGGCCGCGATGCACGAAGGCAAGCGCCGCGCCCGCGCGCGCCGTCAGAAGGCGTAGCGGATGCGGCAGGTCGGCAGCTTCTCGGCGACGAGGTCGGTGAGCTGCTGCACCCACCGGCCTTTCCACGGCGACTTGTATCGCACGTTCCACTGTCCGCTCTGACTTCGTTTGAGCTGCTGCAGGTCTGGCCGCCACAGCAGTTCCTCGCCCTTGGGATGCCAGCCGAGATTAACGTCATGCAGCCCTTCGTTGTGGGTCAGGAAGATGACCTCGGCGGCGAGCTGGGCCTTGGCGCGGTCACTCGTGCCGTCGGCGATCTGCTCGAGCAGCTCCGCCCAATCGGCGAGCCAGTCCTCACCGACGATGACCGGGCTGAAGTTGAGGTGCACCTCGTAGCCTGCGTCGACGAAGTCGTCGATGGCGGCGATCCGGTCTGCGATCTTGGACGTCCGGATGTCGACGACGCGCGACGTCTTCTCCGGCATCAGAGAGAACCGCACGCGGGTGCCGCCGCGCGGATCGAGGTCGAGCAGGTGGCGGTTCACCAGCTTGGTCGCGAAGGTGGCCTTCGCGTTCGGCACCCGGGCGAAGAGGCCGATGAGGTCGGCGACGTTGTCGGACACCATCGCGTCGACCGAGCCGTCGCTGTTCTCGCCGATGTCGTAGATCCAATCGACGGGGTCGCACTGGTTCGGGTCGGGCTTGATGCCCTGTCGGGCGGCGTGGCGTTCGAGGTATCCGAGGATCTTGTCGATGTTGGCGAAGACGGTGATCGGGTTGGCATAGCCCTTTCGGCGCGGGACGTAGCAGTACGAGCACGCCATCGCGCAGCCGTTGGCGGTGGACGGCGCTATCCAGTCGCTGGACCGTTCGTTGCGCCGCGCCGAGAGGCTCTTCTTCTCGCCGAGGACGAGGACCTCTCGCTTGGTCCGCACCCAGTCCTCGACGTTGCCCTCATTGCCGTAGAGGCCCGGAATCGCCTGATGGGACGGAACTTCGATCAGCTCGGCATCGGGAAACCGGTCGAGCACCTGGCGAGCGCGGTCGAACCGGTCGATACCCGGCTCGTGGTAGATCCGCTTGATGTCCAGAAGCCGTCCGGCGAGGTCGATCGAGGCAGTCACGCAGCGGTCAACGGTTGACCTTGGACCGCGGTTCCGACGATCAGGCGACGAGGTCCTGCGCCGCGACGCTGTCGCACGACGCGCATGCCTCGTTCTCGAGGTCGAAATGGCCGCAGATCGGACAAATGAAGTCAAGCATCAGCCGCGCCTTCCAGGCTGGAGTGTGGAAAATAGGCGCCGGCCGTCTGCAGCGCTGGTGAGCTTGTTACCCGAGGGCCGCCGAGGCGAAACCGGGCCGGATATTACGAGTTATTACGGCTCGGCTCGAGCGCCACCACGGTGATGTCGGGCGGTGCACCGACCCGAACGGGCGGGCCCCAGAAGCCGGCGCCGCGAGTGACGTAGAGCTGCGTTCCGTCAACGGTCGACAGTCCGGCGAGCGAGGGCTGCACCGCATCGACGATGTAGTGAAACGGCCACATCTGACCGCCGTGGGTGTGTCCGGACAGCTGCAGGTCCACGTTGCGCGCGGCGGCTTGCGCCACCTCAACCGGTTGATGGGCAAGCAGAATCGTCGGCCGCGACCGGTCCACGCCCGACAGTGCGCGGTCGAAATCGGGCGGGTCCGATTTCTCCTTCCCCGCGACGTCGTTGACGCCGACGAGGTCGAACGCCGCCGCCCCGCGTCGGATCGCCGTGTTCTCGTTGCGCAGCGGCTGGATACCGAGCCGTTCCAGCTCGCGCAACCAGGACGCGGTGTCGTCGACGAAGTACTCGTGGTTGCCGGTGACGAAGAAGGCGCCCTCGGAGGACACCAGATCCCGCAACGGTTGCGCCGCCGACCCGAGCTCCGCCACGGTTCCGTCCACCAGATCGCCGACGATCGCGACCAGGTCGGGCTCGGTCTCGTTGATCAGCGAGACGATCCGTTCGGTGTGGGCGCGGCCTGCCAGCGGCCCGAGATGGATGTCGGACACCACCGCGATCCGGAAGCCGTCGAAAGCTGGATCGAGGCGACGCAGCCGTACCGGGATCCGAAGGAGTTCAGGTGGGCCGAGCGCACTCGCCATGCCCGCGCCGACGAGGCCGACCGATGCGGCGCCCGCGGCGACGGCGCTCGCCCTTGCGAGGAAGACGCGGCGGCTGAGCGCCGTTGGTTCGGCCTCGGGTGTGTCCTGCGGATCGCGTTTCACCCAACGTCGCATCGCAAGTCGGACCGGCTCGAGTGCCAGCAGGGTGAGAAACAGGTACACGATCACGCCGAACCAGACGTATCCCGGCCACGCGAACCAGGACGATTCACGCCACCCGAGCACTCTCGGCAGTAGCAGGGTCCCGACCAGAAGCACGAGCAGGGCGACGAGTACGGCGGAAAGCATCCGGCGGGCGCGACCCGTCGTGGTGTCCTTGATGAGCCGCTTCCACACGTACAGGTGCATCAGCCCGAGGACTGTGCCGAGGATGACGATGAACATGCGTCAACAGGTCAACGGGGGCAGGGCGTCGACACGCAGGACGCCTGTGCTCGGCGGCGGCTCCGTGTCCGTTGCGCCGAGGCCGACCGCGACGGACCCGCCGTTCGCGCCGCCGACGGACGGTCGCAGGTAGGTCAAGGCACCTGACCGGGTGTCGACGACGGCTGCGCTGGTGTCGTAACTGCTGTCGTCGCGCCCTTTCTCGACGACGATGTAGGGCCCGACAACCTGCAGCGGCAACGGCTCCTGCGCGCCGCCGTGCGGAACTCTTCCGGTGATGCGCACCAGGCCGGACTTCGGTGACCAGTACGCGAGAGCGGGCTGCGCTCCGCTGGTTCCGGTGGCCCACGCGTAGACGTTGCCGTCGGTGACGAGCGTGAACTGGTCGCGACCGGTGCCCAGCGCACCGGCGACCGGCGGCGGCAACGCGTCGGGAATCTTCAGCTCGGTCCTGGCGCCGGTGGCCTGGCCCCACGCCACCTCCCAGGACAAACCCGCGGCGCTCGCCCGCACGTTGCGCATATCGCCGGAGGCGACGTCGGTCACGGCGCCGGTGTTGAGGTCGTAGGACCTGATCGTGCCGGTGTCGCCGGGGTAGGTGTCGCGGGTGATCCAGTAGACCTTGCCGCCGAAAAGGGCGAACGAGTCGATGGTTTTGCCGCCCGACGACAGGTCGCCCGACGAACTCTCCACGACGTTGCGGAGCGGCCCGCCCTGGCGGTCGACCACATCGATACGCATCAACGTGGGAAGCACCCCGTTAGCGGCCCGTGGCTCGTGTGCCACGCCGACGATCACCCACCGGTCGTCCATCGCGACGGTCCCGATCCGGTGCCGATCGGGCTCCGGCACGGCGTAGATCTCGGTGACGGCCTTGTCGGCGCCGACGAGCAGGAGATCGCGGGTGTCTCCGTTGTCCCGCGACACGGCGACCTCTCCCTGTCGACCGACAGCCATCGGGACGTTCGAGACGCCACCGGTGTCGACGACGCTCTCCTCGATCGCCGTCTGCCAGGCAGCGGGTAGCGCCGTCTCGCAGGACGGCAGCGTCGTCGACTCGGGCGCGGCGACCGTACTCACAGTGGTCGCGGCGGTTCGTTCGGGGGCGGATTCGGTCGAACAGGCCGACGCGGCAGCCGTCAGGACCGCAACCGCAAAGGCGCCTGCGGCTACGCGCAGCGCAACATCGACCACACCGGGAGACTAGCGTGCGCACGCTCCGTCGGCGCTGTCGCAGCGACGAAGTCCGACCCGTCGTTTCGTTTTGCTGTTCTGCGGCAATTCTCCTGCGCACGTGGCCGCACCAGCTCGCGTTGCGGCCACGACGAGAGAAAGGATCGCGCATGGCGCTCGACGATGACGACATGACCACCTCCGG
Organism: Mycobacterium sp. ITM-2016-00318; assembly: GCF_002968285.2. Classification (NCBI taxonomy): domain Bacteria; kingdom Bacillati; phylum Actinomycetota; class Actinomycetes; order Mycobacteriales; family Mycobacteriaceae; genus Mycobacterium; species Mycobacterium sp. ITM-2016-00318. The sequence goes on from NZ_CP134400.1 coordinate 5,358,180, forward strand.
CGGTGGCGGGGAGGGTACCGCTGACGGCGGCTCGAATCCCGAAGGCCACGACGGCGGCGCCGACGGCAGCGCGGGCGAGGGCCCCGCGGACGGCGGCTCGAATCCCGAAGGCCACGACGGCGGCGCCGACGGCAGCGCCGGTGAAGGCCCGGCCGACGGCGGCTCCAACCCGCAGGGTCACGACGGCGGCGCCGACGGAACCGCCTGACCGCTGCTCCATGCTGAGCCGCTGCATCGCGATCGATCCCCAGACGTTCGCAACGGAGTACTGGGGTCGAAAGCCACTGCTCAGCCCAGCCGACGCGCTTCCCCGCGACTTCGGTGATCTGTTGTCGCCCACGACGGTCGACGAGTTGATCGCCGAGCGCGGGGTGCGCGCGCCGTTCATCCGGCTCGCCAAAGAGGGCGACGTACTGGCCAAGGACTGCTATCTCGGTCCCGCCGGATTCGGCGCGGAGATGCCCGATCAGGTCGACTCCGCCAAAGTGCTCGCGCAATTCGCCGCAGGCGCCACCATCGTGCTTCAGGGCCTGCACCGGCTCTGGCCGCCGCTGATCGACTTCGTCCGGCAGGCGGTCGACGACCTCGGCCATCCTGTACAGGCGAACGCCTACATCACGCCGCCGACGAACCGCGGCTTCGATCCGCACTACGACGTGCACGACGTCTTCGTGCTGCAGGCGGCGGGCCGGAAGCGGTGGATTGTCCACGAACCGGTGCACACCCACCCGCTGCCGTCGCAGCCATGGACGCAGCACCGTGCCGCGATCGCCGAACGCGTCACCGACGATCCCGTGATCGACACGGTGTTGTCGGAGGGCGACGCGTTGTACCTCCCGCGAGGATGGATCCACTCGGCCCAGGCGATGGACAGCACGTCGGTCCATCTCACCATCGGCGTGTCCCCGCTGACCGGACTCGACGTCGCGCGCTCGGTCATCGACGAACTCGCGACAGTCGACACGTTCCGCAAGCCGCTGCCGATGGGCGCCGACCCGACCGACCGGGATGAGATCATCGCCACGGTGACCAAGGTGATGGCCGAAGTGGTCGACGCACTGCGCGACGAGGCGTCGGTGCTGAGCAACGGCGCGGCAGCCAAACTGCTACAACGCCACGCCGACCGGACCCGCCCTGCGGCGGTCCGTCCACTGGCCTCTCTGCAGGCCGGCGAAAACGCCTCCGCGGCAAGGGTTCGCTGGCGTCACGGACTCGCGTCGACGGTCGAGCACAAAGGCGGCCGTGCCGTGCTTCGGTTGCCCGACAAGGTGATGACACTGCCGATGTCATGCGCGGAAGCCGTCGAGGCCCTGCGTACCGGACGGGTCACCGACGCGGGCACGCTACCCGGCCTCGACCACGCCGACGGAACGGTCCTGATCCGCAGGTTGCTGCGAGAGGCGATCCTCGTACCGGTCATCGAATGACGGCTGCGAGACGGGTGCCGTGCAGCGACCAGTCGCTGGCCCGTGACGATCCGATGTACGGTACGGCCTCCGCAGGCTTCTCCTGGGTACTACTCGAATTGCCCGGCGCCTGGGGACCTTCGGCGTTCTTCCAGTCTCCTAACATCATCGATCCCGAGCTGGGACGCGCCATCGTCCGCCGCGTTGAGGCGGCGAAGATGCGCATCGCGGCGATCCGCCGCCCTGGCCGCCGACCGGCCGAACCGCAGTGGCGATGGTTCGTGGCGCATTCCCGTGAGGGCAGCGAAGCGTTGTACAGCGGCGCCGTCACCGACCCCCGCGAATATCTCGACATCGCCCTCGACGGCAGTGACGGCACCCTGTCGACCGATCCCGTCGTCGCAATCTGCGCGCACGGCAAGCACGACCAGTGTTGCGCCGTGCGGGGAAGAGGCGCGTGTCAGGCGATCGCGGCGCGGTATCCCGAATTCACGTGGGAGTGCTCGCATTTGGGCGGTGATCGCTTCGCCGCTACCATGCTCGTCCTGCCCGAGGGACTCTGCTACGGGCGAGTCGACTCGGCGGATTCGGAGGATCTGATCCGGCTGTACCTCGAGGGCCGGCTCGACAACCGCTTCCTGCGTGGGCGGACGTCGTTGCCGCACGCGGTGCAGGCCGCCCAGTACTTCGCCAGGCACGCGTACGGCGACGACCGCATCGCGAGCCTTTCACCGCTGTCGGTCGACAAGGCCGAGCACAGAATCCGGGTGACGCTGCGCGGCGATACGGGGCCGATCAAGGTGGATCTGACGGAGGAGATGTCGGAGCCGCTGCTGTCGCAATGCCACGCCAGCGTCGCAGGCAGCGTCCGGATGTTTCGGCTCGCCTCGATTCAGAGGGAAACGGTTCCGTAGGAGCCGATGTTCGCGACGAGCACGCGCGTCTGGTCGTCGGCGGTGCCGAAAGTGTTGTCGATGGCCGTGAGTCGGGCCGCATAGTGGCCGACCGGGTACTCCGCGGTCATCCCGATACCACCGTGCAGCTGGATGGCCTCCTGCGCGATATGCCGTCCGGACCGGCCGATCTGCAGCTTGGCCCTCGCGGCGACGACAGGATCGAACCGGCCGTCGGCAATCGACATGGCGGCATAGAAATTCATGCTCCGGGCGAGTTCCAGCGACACGTACATATCGGCGGCCCGCTGGGTGAGCGTCTGGAAGTTGCTCAGCGGGACGCCGAACTGTTTGCGTTCACCGAGATACCCGGTCGTCAGCTCCAGCGCTTCCTCCATCGCACCGACGGCTTCGGCGCAGAACGCCGACTGGTACCGGATGACGGTGCGCGCGATGTGCTCGCCGGCATCCCCGCCGGATCCCAGCGGCTCGGCGGGCACGGAGTCGAAGTCGAACTGGGCCGCCCGTCGGCCGTCGAACGTGCGGTAGGAATGCCGGTCCGCTGCGGCGGCGTCTACCAGGAACAGTCCCTGCCCGCCGTCGGGGAGGGACGCTGTCACGATGACCTTGTCCGCCGAATCACCTGCCAGCACAGGGTTTTTCCGGCCACTGACCGCCCAGGTGTCGCCCTTTCGCTCGGCCCGGGTGGTCAGCCCGCCCGCGGGTACCCGCATCCCGGGTTCGTCGTGCGCGAAGGCGAGCAGCGTCTCGCCGGCCGACACCGCGTCGAGGAGGGCCTTCTGTCCGTCGGTGCCCACCTCGGCGATCAGGCCGCCGGGGATGAGCGCCGCCTGCGCGACCGGTTCCGGCGTGAGCCGCCTGCCGACCTCGGTCATGATCACCATGATCTCGATCTGGCCCGCCTCTGCCGGATCGAAGCCGAGGCCGAGCAATCCCACCTCGGCGAGCTGACTCCACACCTCGCGGCTCCAGCCGAGTTCACCGCCGATGACCTCGTTGTAGCCGGCGATGTCGTAGTTGCGTGACAGCACCTCGCGGGTGACATCGCGCAGCAGTTGTTGCTCCTCGGTCAGTCCAAAGTCCACAGTCGGCTCACAATCCCAGAATCGTCGACGCGATGATGGTGCGTTGAATTTCGTTGGTGCCGCCGTAGATCGACGTCTTCCGGTAGTTGAGGTAACGAGGTGCGGCGTTCTGTGCCCACGGCGGCACGTCGACGCCATCGCCCGCCTCGAACGGCAAGGCGGCGGGGCCTGCCACTTCGACGAGCAGTTCGGTGGCGGCCTGCTGCAGCTGGCTGCCGCGCAACTTGAGGATCGACGACGCCGGGTTCGGCTTCCCGTCGGCTTCGGATCCGCTCACGCGCATCTGCGTGAGTTCCAAAGCCAGCAGCCCGTTTTCGATCGCGGCGACCCTGGCGGCGAACAGCGGATCGTCGAGCAGCGTCCCGCCGTTGAGTTGCACTTCGGCGGCGCGTTCTTTGACCTGCGCCATCCACAGCTTGGTGTTGCCGATGCGGGCGATGCCGGTGCGCTCGTTGCCGAGAAGGAACTTCGCATACGTCCAGCCGTGATTCTCCTCGCCGACAAGCTGGTCGGCAGGCACCCGCACGTCTTCGAAGAACACCTCGTTGACTTCGTAGCCGCCGTCGATCAGCTTGATGGGGCGCAGCGTGATGCCCGGGGTGTCCATCCTCGCCAGCAGGAACGAGATACCCGCCTGTCGCTTGGGGGCGTTCGGGTCGGTGCGGGCGAGCAGGAAGATCCAGTCGGCGTACTGACCGAGCGTCGTCCATGTCTTCTGGCCGTTGACCACGTAGCTGTCCCCGTCGCGTACGGCGGTGGTGCGCAGCGACGCCAGATCCGATCCCGCCTCGGGTTCGGAGAACCCCTGACACCACCAGATGTCGAGGTTCGCGGTGGGCGCCAGGAACCGCTCCTTGAGCTCTTGCGAGCCGAACTGGGCGATGACCGGACCGACCATCTTCGCGTTGAAGGGCAGCGGTTCAGGCACCCCTGCCAACTGCATCTCGTCGAGCCAGATCTGTCGCTGCAGCGGCGTCCAGTCCTTACCGCCCCATTCGACCGGCCAGTTCGGCACGGCCAGTCCGTGCTCGTTGAGGATCCGCTGGCCGGTCACCAGGTCGTCCGGGTAGCGAAGGGCGCCCGCCTGCGCCCGCCCGCGGAGGTCATCGGGGACGGCGGTGGTGTAGATGCGCCGTAACTCCTCGCGGAAGGCGGCATCCTCGTCGCTCAGCGCCAACTTCACACCTGAACCCCGTTCTGTAGCAGCACTGCACCCGTCGCTCACCCGAGATACCCGCTGAGGGCGGCGCCCATGTGGCGCCAAAGAAAAAGGGAAGGGATCGATTTCCCTTCCACTATCAATCTATAGCGCACCCCGGGGCTTGCGGCAAGGCCGGGGTCATGCTTCACAATCATCGCCTGACCTGCAGCCGTTGGCGTAGGCCGGTACAGCGATTCGCACCATTTGGGGGCATGTGACCACTCGAGAGTACGACGACGAACTGCAGTCCGAACAGCAGCACGTAAGCGACCTCTACCGACGGCTCGACGCCGAACGGGCGCGGGTGCGCGAGAGCTACGCAGCAGCTTTGCGGAGCCCGATCGACAAGAAGGACGGCGGCACCCTCGTGCAACGGGATTCCGAGGTGCGTGCGCTCGCCATGGAGATGCGGCGGCTCGACGTCGCCGACACCGGGTTGTGCTTCGGCCGGCTGGACGCCGTCTCCGGCGAGCGGTCCTACATCGGCCGCATCGGCATATTCGACGCCGATGACGACTACGAACCGCTCCTGACCGACTGGCGCGCCCCTGCGGCCCGCCCGTTCTACACGGCGACCGGCGCGAACCCGGAGAACATGCGTCGTCGTCGCCAGTTCCACAGCCGAGGTCGGCAGGTGGTCGACTTCACCGACGAGATCCTCGGCCGACCCGACGGCAGCGAACGGGGCGGCACGGGCGATGCCGCCCTGCTCGCGGCGGTCAACGCGCCGCGCGGCGACGGTATGCGCGACATCGTCGCCACCATCCAGGCCGAACAGGACGAGATCATCCGGCTCGACCACCCAGGAGTGCTGGTCATCGAGGGCGGTCCCGGTACCGGCAAGACCGTGGTGGCTCTGCACCGCGTCGCATACCTGCTCTACACCCAGCGTAGGCGGATCGAGAACCACGGCGTCCTCGTCGTCGGTCCGAACTCGGCGTTTCTGACCCATATCGGCCGCGTCCTACCGTCGCTGGGCGAAACGGACGTGGTGTTCATGACCGCCGGGGATCTGGTCCCCGGTCTGCACGTGACCGCCGACGACACCCCGCACGCCACGCGGCTCAAGGGCTCCCTGCAGATCCTCGACGTCCTGGCCGCCGCGATCGCCGATCGGCAACGGGTGCCCGCGCATCCGATACTGGTGGAGCTGACCGACGTCACGGTGCGCATCGACGCCGAGACCGCGCAGTGGGCCATCGAGGAGGCGCGCGGCAGCGGCCTGCCCCACAACGAGGCGCGTGCGAAGTTCGTCGAGATCGTCACCTACGTGCTGACCGAGCGCGCAATCGCCAGGATCGGACGCGGCTGGCTCACCCGGGAAGACCGCCAGGCGTGGGAGAACCTGCGCAGCGATCTGCTGGCCGAGCTCGCGGCGAACGAGACCTTCACCGCTGCCGTCGACGAGCTGTGGCCCATCCTCACCCCAGAGTCGCTGCTGGCGTCGCTGTTCTCGTCAGCCGAGCGGCTTGCGGCCGCGGGGGCCGACGCCGCGCTGTTACGCAGCCAAGGCGACCCGTGGACGGTCTCCGATGTGCCGCTGCTCGATGAACTCGTCGACCTGCTCGGCCCCGACGAGCCGGTCGACGATGCCGCCGAGCGGGAACGTCGGGCAGAGGCGCAGTACGCCGAGGGCGTGCTGGACATGATGGTCAGCCGTGAGGACCTGATGTCCGACGAGGACCACCTGCTGGCGACGGACCTGCTCTATGCGGAGGACCTCGCCGAGCGCTTCGTCGAGCGCGACACGAGGGAGCTCGCCGAGCGAGCCGCGGGGGACCGGGACTGGACGTATCGCCACGTCGTAGTCGACGAGGCGCAGGAACTGTCCGAGATGGATTGGCGGGTGTTGATGCGACGCTGCCCGAGCCGCTCGTTCACTGCGGTCGGTGACCTCGCGCAGCGGCGATCCGTCGGCGGGGCGACGTCGTGGGATTCCATGCTCGAGCCCTACGTCCCCGGCCGATGGGTGTACCGCTCACTGAGCGTTAACTACCGCACCCCGGCGGAGATCATGGCTGTCGCAGCAGACCTGCTCGCCGAGTTCGCGCCGGGCGTCCAACCGCCTGACTCGGTCCGCTCGACCGGCGTACGGCCGTGGTCGAAATCGGTCACCGAGAATGAGTTGCCTTCGGCGATAGCGGAATTCGTCCGCGCGGAAGCCGAGCGTGACGGCACGAGCGTGGTGATCGGTCCCCCCGGCGTGCCCGGCACCGTACCGCCCTCGAAGACGAAGGGGCTGGAATTCGACGCGGTTCTGGTTGTGGAGCCGGGCCGCATCCTCGACCAGGGACCGCGTGGCGCCGCCGAGTTGTACGTCGCGCTCACCCGCGCGACGCAACGACTCGGTGTGCTGCACAGTGGGCCGCTGCCTCGTGCTCTTGGCAGGCTCGAGGGTAAGGACGCCGACGCTCGGATATGAACGTGAACCCGACGGCGCCGGCCTGCACTGCAGCGAGCGTCAGCGTCGGCGGAAGTTGATCACCACGGCGTTCTCGCGGTCTTCGCGTGGCTCCGGACGCGGACCCTGATAGGACGGGTGCCTGCGCATCGCCGCCCGCAGTTCGGCGGAGCGCCGGCGGGCCGAGCGCCGGGCAGGATGCGTCTCGAGCGATATGACATTCGCTGCTGCGGCCGTCGTGGCCACGGTCATCACCACCTCGCTGGACAACGGGGTTGTCGTTGCTGCCGATGGTGCCCGGCGTAACTGAGTCGAACCATCAGAGCCACCCGTGAACTGGCTGAGAAATGCCCCGGTTTACGGATCCGTAAACCCCGTCAAAGCACCTATTTCCAGGCGAAAACCGGCTGCTCGAGCTGGTCGACGGGGTCCTGTCGTCCCTCCAGCCCCAGCCACCGCAACTGCAACAGCACCGCCCCGGTCGGGGCATGAATCAGGTCGTTGCCCAACGGGATCTGGACCACCGGCCGCGGGCTCTCCGGAATGGAGATGAAACGGGGCGAATCGTCGCGCTGCAGCTGATGAAGGCCGACCCGGTAGACCGCGACCACCTCGTCGGGTGAGGGTTGCGGGTCGAGCCGCCCACCGCCCCAGATGACCACCGGGGTGATGACGTAACCCGACCGGGTCGGATAGTCGTCGAGCAGGCCGATGACGTCAGACTCGTTGCACCGCACACCGACTTCCTCGTCGAGCTCGCGCAACGCGGCGTCGACGACCGTCTCTCCCGGATCGAGTCTGCCGCCAGGAAGAGCCCACTGCGCCGCATGTGTGGACAGCCGGGTTGCTCTCCGGCACAACAGGAACGCTGCACCGCCAGACACGTCCACCATGCGGCCGTCGAGGCCGGCCAACGCCACCTCGCGGCCGTCGTTCCAGTGGTCCACGTTCACCGGATCGACTCTGTCGTCGCCGATCTCCGAATCGACGAGCACGACTGCGACGGCCGCGTGCCGCTTCGTCGGATCAGTCACGGCCCGCCGCGGGTGTTGCGCGAGGTGGCTTCTGATCCGTTCCCGAAGCGCGTCGTCGTAGGTGATGGTCACCGCTCGACCATAGAACCACCGCGCGGCGGTCAGCACACGGCGTCGACGTACACGGTTGACGATCACCGCGTGGCCGGCCTCCTGCAGTTGCATGACGACCGTGTTGACGTCGCGCGGGCCTCCGGAGCATGGTGATCCGTTGACGCCGTTGACAATCGGTGGTGGCCAGATACGTCCCGACCGTTACAGAGGTGCTACCGCCAGTCGCGGAACGCATTCATCAATCGGTCGCGGAACGACGGATCCAACGTCTCGTCGTCGACCTTTCCCAAGGTGTCCACCGTCGCGCGAAATTGCTGCAGATAGTTCGCGCAACCGTCGCATTCGAGCAGATGGACGTCGACACGTGCCCTGGTGTCGGGATCGAGCGATCCGTCGAGATATGAGGTGACGAGCTCGACGAGCTCATTGCAGTCCATGTCGCCGGTCACTTCGCATCCTTCAGATAGTCCTCGAGCACCTGTCGTACCGCGGCCCGTCCGCGGTGGAGGAGCACGCGCTGATTGGCCACGCTGATGTCCAGCAGCTCACGCACTTCGGCCGAGTCGAAACCCAGCATGTCGCGCGTCGTCACCACGACTCGCTGTCGCTCCGGCAACTTCTCGAGTTGGTTGCGTGCGACGGTGATGAGTTCGTCGCCGAGCACCGCGCCCTCCGGCGTTTGCGGAAAGGGCTCGGGCGCAGCATCTTCGCGCCAGTGGCCGGGCCATTCGTCGTCGGCCGCGCGGAAGCGCCCGGAGTCCACCGTGCCGCCGGTGAAGGCCATCACTTCCACCTCCGTATCACGCCGTTCCCTCAGGGCGCGCGCTTTGGCGATGTTGATGAGGATGCTGAAAAGCCATGTGCGCAAAGAAGTCCGGCCCTCGAACTTGGGAATGCCTTTGATCAGCGCGATCCATGCTTCCTGCACCACTTCCTCGGCGCTGGCGTGGGTTCGCACGTATCCGCGGGCGACGCGCAGCATCGACGGCGTGTGGCGGTCGACCAACGCGGCGTAGACCGCCTCATCGCCGACCCGCAGGCCCGCGATGACAGCGGTCTCGTCGCTTGCAGCCGTGGTCATCTGGGCGACAGCGTAACCATTTCAGCGGTCAACCGGGCCGAGCGCAGGGCATCGGTGAGGGTCCAGATCGACAGGCCGAGCAGCGCCACGTCCTTGATGAGGAACTGGCCCGATGTCGACAGCATCGGGAATCCGGCCTGCGACGCCTCGAATACGCCGGGCGTGGTGAACAGGAACGTGATCGTCGCGGCGAACAGCCCGATCGCGATGACGCTGCCGATGGCCGACAGGCGCGGTGCCCACGGCTTCACCGCCAACAGCACCGCCGCGGCGACTTCCACCGCACCGAGCAGCGCGGAGAACGTGGTGACGGAGAAGAGGTCGTACATCCAGCTCATCAGGGGACTGTTGACCACCAGTGGTTCGATGCCGTATGCCTCGAAGGACGTGAATTTCATCAGGCCGATCCAGCCGATGACGACCACGAGGCCGTAACGGGCGAAGTGCCCGGCGAGACCGTCGAGGGCCGTAGCCGGTGAAGCGGTGGTGTTGAGAGTGTCGGTCATGACGTCGGCTCCTTCTTCAGATCTTCAATGGTTGTATCTGCTCAGTGCCGACGACGAGTCGAACCGTTACACGTCTGCCGGGACGGGGCGCGGACGAGGACGATGGAGGCGTGCCCGAGGGTGACACCGTGTACGCACTGGCCCGCCGCCTCGACGAGGCGCTGCGCGATCGCGTGCTGACCCACGGCGAACTGCGGGGGTGCCCGCACATGCGACGGCGGACCTCGCCGGGCACACCGTGCTGGCTCATGTCACGCACGGCAAGCATCTGCTGACCCGGCTCTCCGGCGATCTGACACTGCACACCCACCTAGGCCTCTCGTCGCAGCCCTGCTCGACCAGCGGTGCGTGGCGGGGTTCGGCAACCTGTGGGCCAACGAGTTGTGCTTCCTGCGCGGACACAATCCGTGGACACCGGTCGCAGATGTCGACGTACCGGCGGTGTTGGACGTGGGGGCCAGGGCGCTGCGTCATTCGGCGACGGTCCTCGGCGCGATGCAGGTGACGGGTGACCGGCCGTGCGGGCCGCCCGTGCCTGCGGTGCGGAACCCGGGTCCGCGTCGTCGCCGAGGTCGCGAACGACCCGCAGCGGCGCCGGACCTGGTGGTGTCCAGCCTGCCAGCCCGAACCGGGGTGCGGCTGACTCAGTGCCGCGGTGTGAGCGACGCCTCGAAGAACGCCAGTTCCAGCCGCATGGCACGCCGATAGGCGCTGCGCACGGCAGGCGTGTCGGGCTGTTCGTCGAGCAGCCGTTCCAACGCCGCGGCGGTCGACTCGAATTCGGGGTCGGCGTAGGTCTGCACCCACTGCGCGTACGGCCCGGCGGTCTCGGCGTCGAGCGACGTTCCGAGCCACGCGTACAGGCGCATGCAGGGGGTCATGGCCGCGAAGATCACGCCCAGATCCTGCGTCGCCGCCGTTGCGAGAAGGAACTCGGTGTAGGCGAGGGTCGCAGGCAACGGCTCGACGCCGGCCATGTCGATACCCCAGGAGCCTGCGTAGGAGCCGTGTAGTCCCAGCTCATGCCGCACCCCGGCGAGAAGATCGGCCAAGGTGAGCAGAGTCGAGGTGTCGGTGCTGCGAGCGAGCGCCAAAGCATATGCGCGCGCGAAGGATTCGAGGAAGAAGGCGTCCTGGGCGAGGTAGCCCGCGAACGCCTCTTTGGACAGCGAGCCGTCGCCGATACCCCGGACGAACGGATGCGCGAGCACGTCGGCGGCGACATCGGCGCTGTCCGACCACAGTGCAGCAGACAGTGTCACGTCGGACCGATCAGCGCTTCAGCCAACCCTTGACAGCGTCCAGGTCCCTGGATGTGGACATCAGGATGTTGTCCTTGTACAGCGCGCCCCCGCTGATCGCGTGGCTGCCCTGCCAGACGATGTGAACGCGATCGGGCCTGCGTAGGTAGTAGTCGCTGCGGTCGGCGTCCCTGTGCTGCCAGCCGGCCTGCTCGGCAAGGCTGATCACCTCGTCGCGCTCGGCGGTTGCCGTCATGGCACGTACCTCCTCTGTTGCATGGCTACGCTATCGCCGAGTTCAGACCTGAGACAAACCGCCGTCGACGCACAGTTCGACACCTGCGACGAAGCTGCTCTCATCGCTGGCCAGGAACAGGGCCGCCGCTGCTATCTCCTCGGGTCGACCGAGGCGGCCGATCGGGATCGTCGATGCCAGTTCCGAGCGGACCGCTTCGGGCACGGATTCGAACATCGCGGTGTCGGTGGGGCCGGGACTCACGACGTTGACCCTGATCCCCCGCGGTGCCAGTTCGGTGGTCCACGTGCGCGCCAACGCCCGCACCCCGGCCTTGGCCGCGCCGTAGACGCTGAACCTCTCGGTGCCGACATTGGCGGCGATCGAGCCGACGAGGACCACCGTTGCACCTCGAGTCATCAGAGGCAGCGCCGACTGCACGGCGAACAACAGGGACCGGAGGTTGACTCCGACGAGACGATCGAAGTGGTCCTCGGTGATGCTGTCGATACTGCTGGGTTCGCTGAAGCCGGCGTTGACGACTAGGACGTCGATCCGGCCGGAACGCGAGCCGACTTGATTGACAACGGCTTTGACATCGTCGAGCCTGCCCGCATCGGCCTGCACCGCGTGCGAACGCTGCCCGACACGAACGTGGGCCGCATCGAGGTCGGCCTGCCGGCGGCCGGTGAAGTACACCTCGGCACCTTCGGCGGCGAACCGTTGCGCGATCGCCAGCCCGATGCCGCTGGCGCCGCCGATCACCAACGCCACCTTGTCGTCGAGTCTGCTCATCGCCGAACTCTAGCCCCGGCGGAGCGCGGTGGCACGCAGCGTGAGGTGGTTGCGTTCGGCCATGCTCTGCGCCTTCTCGGCCGCCTTCACATAAAGCTCGACCGCTGTCTCGATGTCGCCGGCCCGCTCGTGAAAATAGGCCCTCGCCGCGGTGTGTCGCGGAAGCTTCTGGTCAAGCCTTTCGAGGGCGGCCAGGCCGGCCTGCGGGCCCTCGGCTTCACCGACCGCGACAGCGCGGTTGAGCTGCGCGACAGGATTGTCGGTGAGACGGACCAGCTCGTCGTACCACTCGACGATCTGCACCCAGTCGGTCTCGTCGGCCACCCTGGCGTCGGCATGCAGCGCCGCGATGGCGGCCTGCGCCTGATATTCGCCGAGCCGGTCACGCGCCAGCGCGGCCTGCAGCACGGCCACGCCCTCGGCGATCAGATCGGTGCGCCACAGAGTGCGGTCCTGGTCGGCCAGCGGCACCAGGCTGCCGTCGGCGCGGGTCCTTGCGTCGCGTCTGGCGTGGTGGAGGAGAAACAGGGCGAGCAGCCCGGCGACCTCTGGGTGGTCGGTCGTCGCGAACAGCTGGCGGGCCAGCCTGATCGCCTCCGCCGCCAGGTCGACGTCTCCGCCGTAGCCTTCGTTGAACACCAGATAGAGCACCTTGCACACCGTGCGTAGATCGCCTGCACGATCCAGCCGGACGTCTACGACGGTCCGCTTGGCTCGTGAAATCCGTTGCGCCATGGTCGATTCGGGAACGAGGTAGGCCTGTGCGATCTGGCGCGTGGTGAGACCGCCGACAGCCCGCAGTGTGAGGGCGACCGCCGAGGACGGACTCAGGCTCGGGTGAGCGCACAGAAAGTACAGGGCCAGGGTGTCGTCAGTGGTTTCGGTCGGTCCCGGCGGCACGTCGGCCGCCAGAGATTCTCGGTTCCGTCGCGCGGAGTCGGCTCGTGCGAAGTCGACGAAGCGGTGCCAGGCGGTGGCGACAAGCCACCCCTTAGGGTCGTCGGGCGGGTTTTCTGGCCACGTCTCGACGGCCCGGATCAGCGCCTCCTGTACGGCGTCCTCCGCGGTGGCGAAGTCCGCCCCGCGGCGGACGAGGACCGCCAACACGCGCGGGATGAGCTCACGTAGCCGAGCCTCGTCCACCGCGCCGGAGGACATCACTCCGTGACGGTGGCCGGAGAGCCCATGAAGGGCCGCACCTCGAGCCACTCGTGGATCGGCCTGCCGCCGGCCCCCGGCGCTGCCGACAACTCGCCCGCGAGTTCGACGGCGCGCTCGAATGAATCGACGTCGATGATCATGAAGCCGGCGATCAGGTCCTTGGTCTCGGCGAACGGGCCGTCGGTAACCGGTGGCCTGCCCTCGCCGTCGTGGCGGACCCATGCCCCATCGGCAGACAGGGCCTGGCTGTCGACGTATTCGCCGCTGTCCTTGAGGCGGTCCGCGAAGTCGTCCATGTACTTGATGTGCGCCTCGACCTCCGCGGGCGTCCACTGGTCCATCGGCACGTCGTTGACCGCTGCGGGTGCGCCTCGGTAATGCTTGAGGAACAGGTACTTCGCCATCGTTTTCTCCCTTCAGGTTCGCGACCCTAGTTGGTCGCACATCCCTGGGACGGAGCCGTCAAGGCGTTCTCGACATCCCCGCGAGAATTCTGGGCGACCGGGTGCTGGCACCACGGCGACAAGCCGGTGACCCCGCCCTGATGTCCAGTGTGGCTTCGCCAAGAGGAACCCGGCGTTCGCTAGCCGTGAAGTCAAGATCGGTCAACGCTTTGCGGCTGGCTGTGACGGGTGAACGCGCGCAGTACGGGTATGCGGCACGGATCAACGACACCACTGAGGGGCGAACGATGAACCAATCGGGTATGGCCCGGAAGGGCATCGACCCTGACGCCGATCCGGAGATCAAGACATCGGGCACTGAACAGCCGGACCAGGCCGAGGGTGAAGCGGACGACGCGGAAACCGGAGAGGCTTCGACCGAGGGTTAGAGGGCTACGTTTGCGCGTCGGCCGGTGTGGTAGTCCACCGTCGTCCGCCGAGTAGACCGTGTATGCATTGCGAGGAGGTGACGTCTGGTGACGACGGACCGGGGCCCGGCCGAGGAGTTGGCAGGTGCGTTCGCCCGCATCTCGGGAATGTTGCTCAGCGAGGCGACAGTCGCGACCGCCCTTTCGACGGTGACGTCGCTCGCCTCGGACACAATCGCCGGCAGCACCGGATCGGGTGTCAGCCTGCTCGATTCCTCCGGGCAGCGGATCACGTCCGCGGCAACGGATCGTCTGGTGGAACAACTCGACGACCTTCAGTACCACCTGGACGAAGGGCCGTGCCTGACCGCGTGGCGCGATCTCACTGTGATCCGCTCTTCCGGCTCCGGTGATCAGCGGTGGCCGTCGTGGCGGCCGCGAGCCCAGGAGATGGGCCTGCGTTCCTTCATCAGCGCACCGTTGATCCACGGCGAAGACGCGCTCGGTGCCATCAAGGTCTATTCGACCGCCGTCGAGGCGTTCGACGATCGTGATGAAGACCTGCTGCGGCGCTTTGCCGCGCAGGCGGCGATATTCGTCGCCAATGTCCAGACGGTCCGCGCCGCAGAACACCTCAGCGATCGGCTCAAGGAGACACTGCGCGCCCGCGAATTGATCGCGATGGCGCGCGGCATCGTGATGGAACGCCGAAAGGTGGGACCCGATCAAGCCTTTCGCGAGCTGGCGGCCGAGTCTTACCGCAGCAGGCGGCTCCTGCACGATGTTGCGGCAAGCATCGTCGCTTCTCCGGCGGACGGCTGACCGCCGATGACGACCCCCGGCGACCTGCGTCAGCGCTTCAACCAGGCGTTCGAGGCGGCCGACCTGACGCTCGACGAACTGTGGATGCGCTACTTCAGCCTCGGCGGAAACGCGGGTCACTTCGAGCTGGACGCGTATCTCAACGGAGCGATCGCACTGCCTCCGCTGCAGCACGACATTCTCGCGCAGGCAATCAACGAGCGACTCGACGAGATGGCGCCGCCGCGTGCTCCCTACAGTGACGACTTCCATCGGGTCGACCCAATAGACGAGGGCGGGCCCGCAGCGCCGTGAGAGCCGGCTCAAGAATCGCCGCGGGTCGCGATGACCTCGTGCGCGATGTCGACCAGTGGAGTGTTCTTTTTCCTGCGAGAGCCGCCGCAGCATGTCGAACGCAGCAACGTCGTGGATGTCGAAGCACTCCATGAGGATTCCCTTGGCCTGACCGATGCGATCCCTGCTCGCCACCGCTGAGCGAAGCTGCTCGCTCTCGAGGTTGGACGTGATCGCCGCGACGGCGTGGGCGGCGAGCACCGCTCCGGTCGTCTGTCGTTCGGCATCCCGTTCCGTCGGCTGGTAGTTGATAGGTGAGCGCCCCCGCCGTCCGCTCGTGTGTGTACAGCCGGAAAGAGAGCCCGCTGAGGACACCGAGCTTGCGGGCAGCGGCGGAGTAGGCGGGCCATCGACTCTCTTGTCGAAAGTCCTCGGTGCGTACGACATCGTCGTGGAGCGCCGCATCGATGCACGGCCCTTCTTGCAGCGCGTGCTGCAGTTCGTCGAGTTCATGCGGCACCTCGTCGGTACCGGCATGCGATTCGAACGTCCGACCCATCTTGAAAGGGAGTATCCCTGGGATCAGCTCCACCGCGGCCTTGCTCACCGCTTCGAGAACGGTCTCCGCGGAGCGTGGTGCCACGACGGCGCGGGCCAGCTCGGCCATCCGCACCGCCAGCCGATCATTGGCGGCTGAGCCATGCACCCCGCTTGCCCGGTCAACGCTTGATCAAACCGGCCGGCCGCACATCGGACCCTAAGCGCTCATCCGCGGTACTTCGCCACCTGCTCGGCGTACTCGTCGAGCAGACGCAGCGACTCGTCACGCGGCTTGGTCGGCAGCAGCAGCGCAAGCTGGCCGAAGCCCAGTTCCTCGGTGGCGCCCCAGTAGCCGGGATCGACGGGTGTGCCGAATTGCGCGAGCGGAACATCATGGCCTGCGCCGTCGCGCATCTCGTTGATGCGCTGGGTCAGCCGTTCGACCGGAAGCGGGTTGGAGATCCAGCCGGCGCCGTGGCGGACCACCCGCTTGACGGTGGCGTTGGAGTCGCCGCCGATGAATATCGGCGGGTGCGGCTTGCGAACCGGCTTCGGACGCAGATAGGACGAGCCGAACTCGACATAGGCGCCGTGGTACTCGGCGGGTTCGTTGGTCCACAGCGCCTTGATGGCCTCGATCCGTTCGTCGAGCAGGGCGCCCCTCGTCTTGGGATCGGTGCCGTGGTGGCGCAATTCCTCGATGTTCCACCCCGCCCCGACGCCGAATACGAAGCGACCGTTGGAGATCAGGTCGATGCTTGCGGCCTCTTTCGCCGTGATGATCGGATCACGCTGGATGAGCAGAGCGATTCCGGTGACCAACCGATCTTCGACGTCACCGCCGCGGCGGCGGCCAGCGTCACGAACGGGTCCAACGTCCGGTAGTAGATGGACGGCAACTCGCCGCCCATCGGATACGCCGACTCGCGGCTGGCGGGGATGTGCGTGTGCTCGGCGATCGACAGCGCTTCGAACCCGCGCTCCTCGACGGCGCGCGCCAAGGAGACCGTGTCGATTGTGTCGTCGTTGACGAACGTCGAGATCCCGATCTGCATGTGCGCTGGCAACGCTCGCTCACATGGCGCTATTCCCCCCGCGCCGCCTCGATGATTCGCGGCGGCCGCTGCGGGTAGTCCGGTGCAGTGACCGCGCCCGGTCGGGATGTGCCCGACGAACAGCAGGAAGGCGCTGAGACGGTGCCACCGGCAAGCCCTGCGTACTCCACACCGCCGCCCGAGGGAATGCCCGACGCGGACGACGACTAGGTGGAGGGGTCCGTCGCGTCGGTAGCGTCGTTGAGGTGACAGACACCCCTGCCGAAGTAGTCGAGTCGACCGAATCGCCTGCGCGGTCTCCGCGGAGGTGGCGACGGCTGGCCGTGGTGCTCGCCATCCTCCTCCTGTTGTTCGGCGTGCCGGCCTGGACGCTGTTCGGACCCGGCACCCGGTGGCCGACCGCCGTCGTCGCAGCGGGGGCCGCCGTGTTCGCCGCGGCGTTCGTTGCCCTGCCGGTGCTGATGATGCTCGGTCACGGCCGCAGGCACCGTGACCGAGCGGCCGTGGCCGCAGACGCGTTGCTCGGGGCGGCCTGGGTGCTGTTCGTCTGGTCGGTGCTCGGCCTGGTCGTGGAGTCGATGCTGGCGCTGGCCGGTGTCGACGACCCGCTGTTGTCGCGAGTCGTCGCGGCCTCGGTGGTGGTTGTCGTCGCGGTGCTTCTCGCCTGGGGTCACCTCGAGGCGATGCGGGTCCCGCGCGTCAAAGCCCTCGACGTCGACATCGACGGACTCGGGCCGGGGCTCGACGGCACACGGGTCGCGGTGATCACCGACACGCATTACGGACCGATCGACCGCTCACAGTGGTCAGCGGGCGTGGTGGCGAGGGTCAACGAACTCAGCGCCGACATCGTGTGCCATGTCGGCGACATCGCCGACGGCACCGTCGGCATCCGTGAGCAGCAGGCCCGACCGCTCGCATCGGTGAAGGCGACGTCGGCCAGGGTCTACGTCACCGGCAACCACGAATACTTCAGCGAGGCGCAGGGCTGGCTGGACTACATGGAGAGCATCGGCTGGACGGCGCTGCACAACCGGCACGTCGTCGTCGAGCGCGACGGCGAACGGCTCGTCATTGCCGGCGTGGACGACGCCACGGCACGCGGCTCCGGTCTGCCGGGGCACGGCGCGGATCTGGCCGCAGCACTCGCAGGTGCCGATCCCGGTCTACCCGTGGTCCTGCTCGCACATCAACCGAAGCAGGTGGTGCACGCAGCGCGCGCGGGTGTCCAACTGCAGATCTCCGGCCACACCCACGGCGGCCAGATCTGGCCGTTCAACTTCCTGGTTCGGCTGGAGCAGCCGGTGGTGCACGGACTGAGCCGCCACGGCGACCGGACCGCGCTGTACACGAGCCGAGGAACGGGCTTCTGGGGTCCGCCGTTCCGGGTGTTCGCGCCCAGTGAGATCACGCTGCTGACACTTCGTCGCTCCTGAGGCGCCGGCACAGGGGCAGGCCGCCCGCCACCAGGATCGTGCCGGTGAGCGCGAACGCGATACGCAAGTCGGAGGCGGCGGCGATGACGCCCATCACGGCGGGCCCGGCCACCCCGCCGACGCCGAGGCAGCTGAGGGTGAGGACCAGGCCGCTGGTCGGATGGCGTGGATGTAGCCGTTGGTTCCAGATCGCCAGCAGCGCGGCGAACGGCATGTACGCGAAGCCGAACGTCAGCGCGGCCACGGCGGCCACGGCGGCGTTCGACGGCGATACCGCCAACCCCGCGATCGAGGCGGCCAACACCGCCACGGCAGCTTGCAACGACTGGGCAAGACCCCAGCGCGCCACCGCAGCGCCGCTTGCGAGGCCGCTGACGCCGCCGATGCCGACGATCAGCCACATCAGCGCGCTCCAGCGGGCGCCAAGGCCCTCGCTGCGGACCATGTCCACCGCGAAGGTGAAGAAGACTGCGCCCGCCGCTCCGTAGAGCGCGCTCATGAGGCATACCGGCAGCGCGTCGGCCGTCGGCCGGAAGCGTGCCCGCGTCTGCTCGGCGGCCGGGCCCGTTGGCCTGCCGCTCGCCATTGCGCGGTACGCCAGCAGGGTCACCGCCGCCGCAGCCGCGGTGAGGACCAGCCAGATCGCTCGCCAGTTTCCGCCGGGCCGGTCCGCTGCCCAGAGCGCCAGCCCGCCGGCGATGATCAGGCCGAACGTGGTGCCGCTACTGATGACCGACAGCGCCGGATCCCGCAGGCGCGACGCCACACCCGTCGTCACGGCATCGGCGAACGGACCCCACACCATTCCCGAACTGGCCGCCGCGATCACCACACCGGCCATCAGCGTCGGGGTACTGCCTGCGCACGCGATCAGGGCGAGTCCGGTGACGGCCGCGAGATTGGCCAACAGCACCGGCAGCCGGGGGCCGTAGCGCGCGGTCAGCGCGCCGCAGCTGAGCAACGACACGAGGTACATGACCGAAGCGGCGCTGCTGATCGCCCCGATCGTGGCGGTGGTCAATCCGAACTCGGCCCGGAAGGCGGACACGAACAATCCGAAGCCGTATCGCGCGAATCCGAAGCCGACGGCGACCGCCGCACATCCCGCCATCGCCATGGGCAGCGCCGCCGAGTCACGTGGCGTTGTTACCGTCATAATATGTTTGACGGTAACATGCTGACGGTCGATACTGAAAGGCGATGAGAACGCCGGAACGTGCAAGCGACGCCTCAGCCGTCGAAGAGCTCCTCGACAAGGCGCTGTCGCTGAAACCCGCGCCAACGCCCCTGCACCATGTGCAATTACTCCTCAACACGCGCAATCTGCTCGCTGGATACGACCTGCTGAGCGACGAAGCGACGGCGCGGCGGTGCCTGGCCCTCATCGGCGCCAGGGACGGCCACAGTGCGCCGCGCGACCGCGACGACGCCATGTTGTCGTCGCTCATCGATGTGCGGGAGGCGGTTCGTGAGTTGTTGTTGTCTCATGCCGCAGGCCGGACGCCCGACCAGAAAATCCGTGAGCGGATCCGGGCGGCCGGCGCAGCCGTGCGCCTGAGCGTCGACCTCGATGCGTCAGGCATGCCGATCGTGGTGCCGCCCGAGGACGCCAGGGGTGCAGACCGCATCATCGCCGATGTGATGGCGGCGATCGCCTCAGCGGATCCCGACCAGCTTCGCCGATTGAAGGCGTGCGTCAACCCAGAGTGCGGCTGGGTGTTCTTCGACACGAGCCGCAGCCGCAGCGGCACATGGTGCGCGATGAACGTGTGCGGTGCCCGGCACAAGATGGAGCGTTACCGAAGCCGCGGGCGCTGATGCCGGTCTTCAGTGCTCCTCAGCCTTCAGTGCCTCAGCCGACCGCGGACGACGACGACGGCGCAGAACCACCCTGCGTGTCAACGATCGTCATCAGCCGGATGATCTCCTCGCGGTCAGCGGCCGACGGCATTCCCATGCCCGGCTTGTAGTCGTAGACCTCGTGCAGCGGTGTGGATCCCGTGCGGCCGGTCAGGATGTCGACCGCCTCTGAGTCGATCAGCCCGGGATGCTCGACGCCACATGTCTCGGCGACTTTGACCAGATCGCGGCGCAGCGCCTTGATGTAGTTCGCGACCCGCTCCGCCTTCACCTCCGGCACCAGGCCGCGGGCCAGCCACGCGTTCTGGGTGGCGACGCCCGTGGGACAGGTGTCGGTGTGACACTTCTGCGCCTGAATACAGCCGATCGCCAACATCGCCTCTCTGGCGACGTTGACCATGTCGCAGCCCAGCGCGAAGGCCACAACCGCGTTGTCGGGCAGTCCGAGCTTGCCGCCGCCGATGAAGGCGACCCGCTCTGCCAGTCCCTGCTCGGCGAAGATCCGGTACACCCGGGCGAAACCGACCTGGAAGGGCAGCGACACCGTGTCCGTGAAGATCAGCGGCGCCGCGCCGGTGCCGCCCTCGCCGCCGTCGATCGTGACGAAGTCGACGCCTCGGCCCGTCGACCGCATGAGATCCGTCAGGTCGTACCAGAAGTCGTCGTCGCCGACCGCGGACTTGATTCCCACAGGAAGACCGGTCTCCGCGGCGAGCAACTCGACCCAGTCGAGAAGACTGTCGGCGTCGGAGAACTCGGCATGCCGCGACGGGCTGACGCAGTCGTGCCCCTCCGGTACGCCGCGGGCCTCGGCGATCGCGGCGGAAACCTTCGCGGCGGGCAGCAGACCGCCGAGACCCGGCTTCGCGCCTTGGCTCAATTTGATCTCCAGGGCGCGCACGGGAGCCCCTGCCACCGCCGCCTTGAGTCTCTCGAGGTCGAAACGACCGTCGGCGTCGCGGCAGCCGAAATACGCGGTGCCGATCTGGAAGATCAGTTCGCCGCCGTGCCGATGATGGCGGGAGATGCCTCCTTCTCCGGTGTTGTGCAGACAGTCGGCGAGCGCCGCACCACGGTTGAGGGCTTCGACGGCGTTGGCCGACAACGACCCGAAGCTCATCGCGGAGATGTTCACCACGGAGGACGGCCGGAACGCGCCGGTTCTGTCCCGTGCCGCGCCGATCACCTTGGCGCACGGGAGCACCACTCCGTGCGAGGCCTTCGGCGCGGACGCAGGCGTGGCATGGGCGAACGTCCTGTGCTTGATCACCGGATAACCGGCCGTGTACTCGATGTCGTTGTCGGTGCCGAAACCGAAGTAGTTGTTCTCGTTCTTCGACGACGCGTACACCCACCGACGCTGGTCGCGGGTGAAGGGACGCTCTTCGTTGTTGGCTGCCACGATGTACTGCCGCAGTTCCGGTCCGACAGCCTCGATCAGATATCGCGCGTGGCCGATCAGCGGATAGTTACGCAGCAATGCATGTCTGCGCTGCAGCACGTCGCGCACGGCAACGGCACCCAGCGTCGAGGCGGCCGCCGCGGCGACGGCACGAACAGCCCTGTTCATGCGGTCAGTGTTGCCCCGGCGCGCCCTCCCGAAACGGGCGCACGTCGCCAGCGCACGGACTGAGGCCAAGGCAGGAAACATCGAAGTGCTATGTATAGAGACATGCCTTCTGTCACCGCGAGCCGCTCCGTGGCAGTCGGATGACCGCGCAGACCACCGCCGCTGTTCGCCCGCGAAGCGCGCTGGGGTTGATGTTCGACCCCGTTTTCGGCGCGCTGTTCTGGGGCAAGATGTTCGCTGTCGTCGCCGTGTGGACGCACGGCATCGTCGCCGCGATCGTGATGTACGACGCGACGGGATCGGCTCTGATGGTCGGCCTGGTCGGTGTCGCCCAGTTCGGTCCTCAGCTGATCCTCACCCCGACGAGCGGTAAGTGGGCCGACACCGGCGACCCCTCGCGACAGATCCTGCTGGGCAGGGTGCTGTGCGTGGCGGGCTCCGGTTTCACTGCGGTCTGGCTGTTCGGCGACTCGGGACTGCACGGCATGTCCGCCGCGGTGCCGGTGCTCATCGGGTCGTTGCTCGTCGGGTTCGGTTTCGTCGTCGGTGGACCGGCAATGCAGTCGATCGTCCCGAATCTCATTCGCGAGGGCGAGCTTTCGACCGCGATGGCGCTCAACAGCATGCCGATGACCATCGGCCGCATCGTCGGTCCCGCGTCCGGCGCGTACCTGGCGGCACACCTTGGCCCGGAAGCCGGTTTCGCCGTCAGCGCGGGCCTGCATCTCGTGTTCGCCGTCTTCCTCGTCGCGGTGCGCTTTCCGGCGCCGCCGGAGCGTCACGCGGGCACCGATTACCGCGTGCGCACCGCCGTCAGATACGTCTTGCAGGACCGCCCGCTGCTGCTCGCGCTTATCGCGGTGGCCACGGTCGGCATCGCATCCGACCCGTCGATCACGCTGACGCCCTCGCTAGCCGACCAGCTCGGCGGCGGCACCCGGATGGTCGGCACCTTGTCGGCGACGTTCGGAATCGGCGCTGCGGTCGGGATGGTCACCCTGGCGCTGATGAGGGGCCGGTTGGCTTCGCCCAAGGTGTCGTCGATCGGCCTGGCGGGCCTGACCGCCGGCAGCGGAGTACTGGCGCTCGGCACGGTCCCCACGGTGGCGATAGCGGGGTTCGCCCTGGCCGGCCTCGGTTTCGGGTGGGCGATGACGGGGCTGGCGACGGTGGTCCAGGAACGCGCGCCGGAGATATTACGCGGCCGAATCATGGCGTTGTGGCTCGTCGGGTTCGTCGGTTCGCGGCCGATTGCCGCCGCACTGCTCGGCGGCACCGCGGATGTGGTCAACGTGCAGGCGGCCTTCGCAGTCGCGGCGGGGCTGTGCTTGGTCGTGGCGATTTTCTGCCGGCCGTCCCGGTTGGCCGGGCCGTTCCCGGCTCAGCTGCGCACCGGCTGAGGCGGCGACTCGCCGCGTCCGCGGCGTATCCCACTCACGACGACCGAGTGTCGTCGCCTTCGTCGTCCTCGGTGGTCGGTAGCGCCTCGGCTCCCGGCGTGGCCGGGGTGGTCAACACTTCGTCGGTCTCATTGGACGGCTCCGGTGATGTCATTGGTCTGACGTACCCGCATGACGACTGCGGTAACCCGTCGAGGATCCGCGCCGGCGAGCGACGGTCAACCGCCGCCGAACCTCGAACTCCACGTTGTCGTTTCGCTCACCGTCCGTCTCGGCAACAGCGGCGGCGGGTCGGCATCCGCTGCGGGCGCGCCGAGACGGATCAATGCCTGGGTGTGAGCTTCGCCGTCGAACACCTCGCATGCGAGCGCGAGACGACTCCGCACGTCGTTCAGCGGCTCGGTCAACGGACACGTCGCGAGCCCAAGCGCAGCGGCGGACAGGACCACCCGGCTGAGGGCTTCACCGGCCTGCAGCCGCGCGAGGTCATCGTCGCGGTTCGTTGCGAGCACCAGCAGCACGGCGTCGTCGGCCGACGCATCGGAACGCACAGCCGACGCCTCGCCATACCGCAACGCGACACCACCGTCGCGGAGCCTGCTCCAGCGTAGGCGCGGCACGACAGACAGTTCCACTCCCAGCCGTGCCGCCCGGATGTGCAGCAACTCCAGCGTGCCCGGCGTCAGCCGTGACGCTGTATAGGCCCGCCGGTCCGCCCGACGCAGAGGTATCGCCGCTGCCAGTTCCACGTGGAATTCGCCGGGCGGCTGATCGACCACCTCAAGGATCGCCAGCGGGCCGTCACGGTCAGGGCGCCCAACTCGGCGAACGCGCGGAGTCCAACCGGCGACCGCGAGCGCCATCGCGCAATGGTCGAGCACCGCGCCGCAGCTCAGGAGAACGTCGCGACGGTCGGCCGGGCCGTCACCTGCTCGGCGACGCCAATCGGCGTAGAGGTGCACTCCGGCGTCATCGACGTGCCATCGCCAGGGCTGAAGGTTCCGCAACGATGGCGCGCGGGCGGCGACGTCGAGCGCACCCTCCAGTGTCGCCCTATCCGGGGAAGGACTCGTCAGCCGTCTCACCTCCGTGATCACCCGTCACCTCATCATTGTGCGCAATGGGTGCGGGCGAGTGCATACCGCTCGTGGAATCCGGTGCCGCAACCGTCATGTTTACGGCGGCATGGTCGGCGATGTGGCGGGTAATGCGTAGCCACCGGACAACGAGAGGAGATTGCGATGAGCACGACGACCGAGTCAGTCGACGTGAACCGCCCGATCGGCATGGTTTACAACCAGTGGACGCAATTCGAGTCCTTCCCGCAATTCATGGAGGGCGTCGAGCGCATCGACCAGAAGGACGACACCCATCTGCACTGGGTCGTCAAGGTCGGTCCGGTCACCCGCGAGTTCGACGCCACCGTCACCGAGCAGCATCCCGAGGAGCGGGTGGCGTGGAAGTCCGACAGCGGCCCCGACCACGCGGGCGTGGTGACCTTTCACCGGCTCGATGACGACACCACCCGGGTCACCGCTCAGATGGACGTCGACCCCGAAGGCTTCGTGGAGAACGTCGGCGACAAGCTGGGCATTCTGAAGAGCCGGGTGAGCGGAGATCTGAAGCGGTTCAAGGAGTTCATCGAGAGCAGACCGGCCGAGACCGGCGGCTGGCGCGGGGACGTCTCACGCCCTGATGCCTGACGGCCCGGGTATGCGCATTGTTGTGACGGGCGCCTCGGGCAATGTGGGCGCAGGTGTCCTCCGCGCCTTGACCGCGAAGGAGCCCGATGCGGAGGTCGTCGGTGTCTGCCGGCGGCCTCCCGGGCCCGTCGGGGTGTACGAACGGGTGCGTTGGCATGCCGTCGACCTGTCCTCGCCGACAGCCGCCGCCGAGTTGGCGCCCGCGATGCAAGGCGCCGACGTGGTGATACATCTCGCTCTGGCCATTCGGCCCGTGACCGACCGCGACTACCTCTTCCGGGCCAATGTGCTGGGCACCAGGGCGGTGCTCGATGCGATGACCGCGGCTGGCGTGCCCCAGTTGATCTACGCCTCCAGCCTGGGGGTGTATGCGCCGCACCCGTCGGGACCCGTGCGGGAGGAGTGGTCGACGGCCGGCCAGCCGCGATCGACCTACAGCCGACACAAGGTCATGGCGGAACACCTTCTCGATGACTTTGAAGACCGCAATCCCGAAGTGACCGTCGCACGCTTCCGGCCGACGGTCGTGGTCCAGCGCGAGGCGGCTTCGGAGATCCGGTCGCTTTACGTCGGTCCGCTGGTGCCACGGGCAGCATTCGATCTGCTCAGGCGGGGGCGACTTCCCGTCCTTCCGCTGCCGAAAGGCCTTGCGCTGCAGTTCGTCCACGCCGACGACGTCGGTGACGCCGTGCACCGGATGCTGGAACGCCGCGCCAGAGGTTCGTTCAACGTGGCGGCCGACGTCCTGGACAGCACGGCGCTTGCGGGATTGATCAAAGCTCGTCCGATTGCCGTCAACGCGCGCCTGATGCGCTGGATGGTTGGCTTTCTCAGTCGTTTTCGTGTCATTGCGGTCACCGGCGGTTGGTATCTGGTTGCCACCAACAGCCCGTTGATGGACACCTCGAAGGCACGTCGTGAGCTCGATTGGAAACCCTCGTGGTCATCGACCGACAGTGCGCGCGAGCTCATCGACGGCTTGGCCGAAGGAGTTGTCGGACCGACCGCGGCGATGGGGCCGCAGACCGGCGATGTGGTGGACCGTCGAGGCGGGCTCGAGTGGATGCACGACATCACGCTCGGGCTGTGGGGACTCCTGTCCGTCGTCCGCGCCACCGGCCATGGCCGTCCCGGACTCCCTGACGCCGCGGTCATCGCGGCCAACCTCGTCTCGGGTACCCCCATGGCTCTCACGCGTGTCGCCCAGCGACGCCGTGATCCGGTGGCGTTGGCGGCGCCGGTCGCAGTTGCGGCGGCACTGACCTCGGCGCGTCGCGGTGGGTGGGCGACGGTCGTCACCACCGCCGCCCTTGGCATGCTCGCCATCGCGGACCGGCGACGGACCGGTGCCCGCGCATGACGGCAGGGGGTCGCGCTGCTCACCGCAGGTGCGCGTCGAAGAACGCCACGATCCGGCGCCACGCGTCCTCGGCCTGAGGCGTCGATGATGAACGCCTGCAATGCGTTCGACGATGTGAAACGCAGACGGCGTCTTCCACTCGTTCATGAAGCTGTGGCCAACGCCCTGATACTCCTTGATGTCGCGTGCGACGCCGCTTGCCGACAGTGCGTTCTCGAGCGGCGGCGGTAGCAGGCTCACTCGGCCACGGCGGCACCGCAGATGCCACAGACCTGGAACTGCCTGCGCTTCCACCGCGCGATCGGAATGAAGAACAGCGTGCACTGCCTGAACTCCCGCATCCGCGTCCATTGCGTGGTGTTGTGGCAGCGCGGACACGTCCGCACCTCGCCCGCGCCGAGGAACTTCTGCTTGGTGGCCAGACCGAAGAACAAGAACAACACCACACCAGGGTAGGGAAACTGTTCGTGGCGCCGATACGCAGCGTTACCGCCGAAGCGCTGGGGGCGTGGGTCATCAAGTGCAACCCGCGCAAGACACCGGTGGACCAGATGCGCGCGGCCGGCGAGACCAAGCCGATCTGGTGCGTCGCCGACAACTATCGTTCCCGGCTCATCCGGCCAGGCCACTGTGTGCTGTTCTGGGTCACCACCCATCCCCAGCGCGGAATCTGGGGTGCGGGCCGGGTGACCGGCGAAGTGACCCAAGAAGACGGCGCGCTGCAGGTGCGTGTACACATTCCGTTGTTCCCCGCGCCCGTGACGGCTGCGCAGCTGCTTTCGATCGACGGGTTGGCGTCGATGGAGGTGTTCCGTTCGCCGCAACAGGCCAACCCTTCCTGGGTGAGCAGAGAGGAAATGGCGGTCCTCGCGCCGCAGCTGCCGTGGACCTGAGGTCCTGCGTCAGGCGGCATCTGCGAGCTCGTGACGCGCTGCCGCCGCGCCATGGTCACCACCCGCGCGGGGCATCGAGGCCGGCTGCGCAGGTTCGCCGGGTGTACCGCGGTATCTCAGCTGATACCGGTCGACTTGGTCGGTGCGCAGTGGTTCGGCCCAGAAGCTCACCTTGTGGGTCACTTCGGCTGCCGCGCTTGCCCGCGCGAGCTTCGAGGAGCCCGCGCGGAACCCGGCGATGGAGACGCCGAGAACGGTCAGCAGAGCGACGCCGGCGAGCGGAGCCATGGCGCTGCCGTGGGCGAGTGCCGCAACGAAGACGCCCAGCAGGACGAACGCGACGAGCAGTAACAGGTACGCGATGTATGAGGTGGTGGCCGGCCCAAGTCTTTTCACGACAATCCCTTCTTGCCTATTCACGACGATCCAGTCTTTTGATACGCTACGCGTAGCGTATCGCTACGGTCAGTGTAGCGTTGCGGGCGCGACAGTTATTCCTGGTGACCGGCGTGGGGCGGCGATGGCGCAGGACGGAAGTGTCGAGGAGCGGATCACCTCCTCGACCCTGCGGTTGCTGCGCACCGGCGGGCCGCGGTCTGTGACAGTAGAAGCCGTTGCGGCGGCCTCCGGCGTTGCGAAGACCACGATCTATCGAAGACATCGGGATCGGCGCGAGCTGCTCATGACGACCCTCTCGACGCTTGCCACGCCTGCACCCCTCGATCCGCATACCGATCCGCCCGGCCGGCTGCGCTGGATCATCGACCGCGCGATCGAGACCGTGCAGGACGGCGTCGGTCTAGGGGGAGTCGCAGCAATGTTGAGCGACGAGGACCCCGAGTTCAGCGCGCTGTTTCGCCGCATCCTGATCGAGCAGCGTGGCCACCTGACTGCGGCGATCGACGCCGGTAAAGCACACGGGTCGATACGTGACGACGTCGACGGGCCGACGCTGATCGATGCGATTGTGGGCGCCTACATCGCCGAATACGCCCGCACCGGCACCGTGGCCGCGCAATGGACATCGCGGCTCTTCGATCTGCTGTGGCCCGCAGTTCAACCGCTTCGTTGATTTCCGCGACCACGCGTTACTGTGCTTCGGTCGGTCCCAGCGAACAAGCCGACGGAAGAGTTGAGCAGATTGATGACCGCAGCATCGGAAACGTCGCCGCTGGAAGCGCGCGTCGGGCACTGGTACCAGATGGAAGACACCTACCTGGTCGGCCGCGAGAAGGTGCGTGAATACGCCCGCGCCGTGCAGGACTACCACCCGGCGCACTGGAAGGCCGCGGCAGCGGCCGAGTTGGGCTATTCAGACCTGGCCGCGCCGCTGACCTTCACGTCCACCCCGGGCATGACCTGCAATCGGCGGATGTTCGAAGAGATCGTCGTCGGCTACGACACCTACATGCAGACCGAGGAGGTCTTCGAACAACACCGGCCGATCGTGGCGGGCGACGAGCTGCGCATCGACGTGGAGCTGACGTCGGTCCGCCGGATCGCAGGCAGAGACCTCATCACAGTGACCAACACGTTCACCGATGCGTCCGGCGAACTCGTCCACACGCTGCACACCACCGTCGTCGGCCTCACCACCGAGGACGTCGACCCGTCGATCAAGACGGCCGTGCACAAGATGATGATGCATGACGTCAACATCCTCGCCGTCGGTCAAGGCGGGGGCGCCTATGAGAAGGAGATGCGGCCCGAAGGCGAGGTTCGCGTCGCCACCGACACCGCCCGCGCCCCGGGGACCCCGAGCTTCGACGACGTCAAGGTCGGCGACGAGCTGCCGGTGCACCACGCCCGGCTGTCCAGGGGCGATCTGGTGAACTACGCGGGCGTGGCGGGCGACGCTAATCCGATCCACTGGGATGAGGGCATCGCAAAGCTGGCCGGTCTGCCCGATGTGATCGCCCACGGGATGTTGACCATGGGCCTCGGCGCGGGCTTCGCCTCCTCATGGTCGGGCGACCCCGGCGCGGTGACGCGCTATGCCATTCGCCTGTCCGCGCCCGCCATCGTGTCGGCCGCCGAAGGGTCCGACATCGAGTTCAGTGGCCGAATCAAATCGCTGGACCCCGAAAGCCGAAGCGGTGTCGTGATCGTCGGCGCGAAGTCCGGCGGCAGGAAGATCTTCGGGCTGGCGACACTGAACATCCGCTTCTGCTGAAGCTGCTCCTCGCACCCAGGTGGTTAATGCCCTTCGAACGGGTACGGCTTGGTCATGACGGCGGTTGCATCACCATGAGCGAAGCGCGCCCCAAGGTCCTGATCATCGGCGGTGGTTTCGGTGGGGTGTTCTGCGCCCGCCGCCTCGGACGCGTCGACGTGGACGTGACGCTCCTCGACCGCGCGGCCTGCCACGTATTCCAGCCACTCCTCTACCAATGCGCGACGGGCACCCTGAGCATCGGCCAGATCAGCAGGTCACTGCGTGAAGAACTCCAAAACCACGGCAACGTCAAGACAATCCTCGGCGAGGCCATCTCGCTCGACGCTGACGCACGACGTGTCACGGCGCGCCGTCCTGACGATTCGAAGTACTACCTCGACTACGACTATCTTGTGCTCGCGGCGGGCATGCGTCAGTCGTATTTCGGCAACGAGGAGTTCGCCGCGTGGGCGCCCGGCATGAAGACGCTCGACGACGCGCTCAGCATCCGGCGCCGGGTCTTCGGCGCCTTCGAGATGGCCGAGACGTTGCCACCCGGTCCCGAGCGGGACCAGTGGCTCACCTTCGCCGTCACGGGGGCCGGTCCGACGGGTGTCGAATTGGCCGGGCAGATAAGGGAACTCGCAAACCCGTTCGCTGGCCAACGAATTTCACAGCATAGAACCCGAGGACGCGCGGGTGCTGCTGTTCGACGGCGGAGACCGCGTGCTCAAGAGTTTCGGCCCGGGGCTCGCGGACCGCGCGACGCGCACACTCGAGGAGTTGGGCGTCGAACTGCACTTCGGCGTGCACGTCACCGACGTCCGGCGTGACGGCGTGACGGTGAGCCCAAAGGGCGGCGGCCCCGACGAGGACTACGCCACCCGCACCGTGCTGTGGACGGCCGGTGTCGAGGCGGTCCCGTTCGCGCGGCATGCGGCGAAGATGCTGGGCGCCGAGACCGACCGGTCGGGGCGCATCTCCGTGAACGCCGACCTCTCGGTGCCGGGCCGTGCCGAAGTATTCGTCATCGGCGATCTGGCCGGCCGCGACGGGCTCCCGGGGGTGGCCGAGAACGCGATGCAGGGCGGTCTGCACGTCGCGGCGTGCATCCGGCGCGACCTGAAGGGGACCAGTCGCAAGGATTTCCGTTATCGCGACCTCGGTTCGGCGGCCTACATCAGCCGGGGCCATGCCCTGTTGCAGGCCGGGCCGGTGAAGCTCACGGGTGTCCTGGGATGGCTCGGCTGGGGCTTCATCCACATCGCGTTCCTCACCGGCGTGCGAAACCGCTTCAGCACGGTGGGTACGTGGATGGCGACGATTGCGCGGGCCAATCGCGGCGACCGCTCGTTCATCCTCGGCGGATCAGGTCACCCCGAGGAGCCCTACACCTGGGAGTCGCCGGTGCATCAGAGCCACAACTCGTCACGCGACAGCGCTTAGCACCGTGCTCAGGACTTCTCCCTCAGCACCGTGGCCTCGAGGAGTCTCTGAGCGCCCCTGGTGGCCGCCCGGCTCGCCGCGGACGTCGCACGCTTGAGAGCACCGGGCCTCGACGATGGGTGCGCGCGAACCTCGTCACCCACCCGGACGACGCCGGCCGTCGCGACGTCGGCGTACACACCGAGAAAGCGGTCGGTGCGCTCGGCCAGCAGTCGGGAGATACCCGTGTCCCGTTCGATGCCGGGTTGCGGGCGGGTCGGCACCACGCACCTGATCGTCGGATTGGTCACTCGCAGTGTCACCGCGCCGAGTTCGACTTCGCCTCCTACCCAAGCAGATTCGGGAAAAGGATCGCCGTTGCCGGCGTCGACCAGAACATTGGGCCGGAACCTACGCACGTCATACGGCGTACCGTCGGCCGCCAGGCTGAGAAGGCTAGCGGTGCTCAACAGGTGCACCGGGCTGAGGTCCACGAACGTCCCCGGCGGAGTCGTGTAGCGCGCCAGTGTGATGATCTGGCGCGTGGTGAACATCGTCGCGTCCGGCAGGTCGTCGGACTGGCCGAGATTGAGGTCCTTGCGGACCTGCGAAGCCGAGAAGTTGGCCACCGACGCCTGCATCAACATCCGGTGCTGGCTGGTGTCGCCCGCCGGGGGAAGGGCAACGAGCCGCGTTTCGCGCCCCGCCAGCTCGGTCAGCGCATCGTTGACTGCCGGGTCGTCGCAGGCAAGCTCGCGACCGTCCGGGAAGGTGATGACGACCTGCGGCACGTTGCCCGGTCCGGCGTCGTCGCCGGGTTCATCGGTGTAGCGGGCCGAACAGCCAAGGAGAGCTGGGACTCTGCGGGCGGAGACGGTGGCACCCTTCTCCACATCCCGTACCGCCCAAAGCCGGTCGGCGTGCACCCCGCGTCGGTCGATACGGACCGCCTCGACCTCGGTGCCGCCCATTGACTTCACCGGAAAGCGCCACAGCTGCGTGACTTTCATCGGTAGATGCTATGTCGGTCGCCCGGTGAAGGTCGAGGGCGCTGATCGCGGCGCGGTGTCGAGCGACGACTTCGACGAAGCCCGCGGCACGTCGCCTGAAGGTTCTTCCCCGTCGCGGCCGAATCTCGATCCGGACCTGCGCAGACGGCGCTCGAACAGACGCTGCAGCGGAGTGGCGACCAACGTGGTGATGATCGTCATCAGCGCCAGGATGGTGTAGAGCTTGCCGGAGATCAGCGCCGCCTCGAAGCCGATGTTCAGCAGGATCAGTTCCATCAACCCGCGAGCGTTCGCGAGTGCTCCCATCGAACCGGCCTCGTGCCAACTCATGCCCTGCCACCGCGCCGCAAGTCCGACCGCGCCGAACTTCGCGGCGAACGACACCACAAGGACGACGGCGGCCATGAGGAGTGTGGGTCCGTCCAGGATCAAGGTCAGCTGCGTGTTCAGCCCCGAGTAGATGAAAAATGCCGGTATCAACAGGTAGGCGGTCAACGGCTCGAACCGCTCCCTGATCGCGTCGAGCAGCGCACCGCGCGGCATCGCGGCACCAGCCACGAAAGCGCCGAACACTGAATAGATTCCGACCACGTCGGTGAACCAGCTCGCAGCCAGGACGACGAGCAGCACGATGCTGACATGCGCGATCGGGACGCCGCCGGTGCGCTCGACATCGGCGCGGCGCGGCGTCCAGGACTCGAGTCTGACAAGCAGCGGACGGCCGATGTACACCATGAACAGCAGATAGCCCAGCCCGCCCCCGATCGCCAGGAACGCCCCGAGCAGACTGCCTTTCGCCGTCGCCACCACGGTTGCGAGCAGTACCCATGAGCACGCGTCGTCGACCGCGGCGCAGGACAACGACATGGTGCCAAGCCGCGTGTCGAGCAGTCCGGAGTCGTAGATGATCCACGCCAACATCGGAAACGCGGTGATGGCCACGGCGGCGGCCACGAACAGGCCGCCCTGCCAGTGCACGACCCGGTCTGTGAAGTAGCCGCCCACGCTGACCATCCACCAGCCGACGACACCGCCAAGGATCAGCGGAACACCGATACCGGCCGCCGAGGTGGCGCCTGCCTGCCGCAGGTGCGCGCCGAGGATGTCCAGCTTGAACGAGGCCCCGACCAGGAACATGTACAGCACGAGTCCCAGCTGGCCCACGACGTAGATGGCGGTGAGGTTGGGATGAGTGAATGTCTCGGCCCCGATCGTCAGCTTGGTCGGGAACAGCCACTGTTGCGCGGCGGGCCACAGCCATCCCAAGACTGACGGTCCGAGCAGGAAACCAGCCACCATGATGGCGACCACCTGCACCTGGGCCAGCCGCCGGAAAACCGGCCAGAGCAGGCGGTACGTCAGCAGAATGACCGCGATCTGCAAGAAGAAGTGCGAGGTGATCGACAGGAGGGACGGCACCGAACTCAACTCCGATCCGACCAACGGAATACGGACAGACAGGCGATCAGGCCGCCGATGCTCCACGCTGCGAGCATGAGAAACGTTCGCCAGTGCTCCCATGTGCCTGCCGGTTCGAAGATGACCATCTCCGGTGGCAACAGGACCGACCGGAATCCCTGCGCCATCCACTTGACCGGAAAAATCGAGCCGACTACCAACATCCACGTCGGCAGCAGCATGACCGGGACGTAGGTTCCCGACACGAACTGCAAGCCGACCGCCGGGCCGTTGGTGATCACCGCAGCCGAGACCGCGTTGCTTGCGAGGTTGCTGACGAACAGGCCCAGCAGTGAGCAGCTGACGATGCCGAGGAGGAAGACCCACGTCAGCGTGAACCATCCGTAGAGATCTGACGGTAACCGGAGTCCGAAGATCGCTACGCCGACAGCGAGGAGGATGACCGCCTCGGCGAGGCTCGCGATGGCGACAAGCGCGACCTTTCCGATGAAATACGACGTTGCCGTCGCCGGCGTGCCACGAAGCCGTCTCAGGGCACCCGTTTCACGGTCAGCCGCGACGCTGATGCCGAGATTGATGAAGGAGGTCGAGAGGATCCCATAGGCAAGCATGCTCCCGGCAATGACCGCGCCGGTACTGATGTCGCTGTTCGGCAGTCTGGCCGCGAAGATGGATCCCAACAGGATGCAGATGACCGCAGGCATCGAGAATGTCAGCGCCATCTGCTCCGGTCGGCGGTAGAACATCTTCAGCTCGGGGACGATCCGTGACACCCCGATGCGCAGCGCAGAGGGAAGCGTCGGATCCGAGCGGTCAGCGCGATGTCTTGACTCCGACACCGTCTCTGCGCGTTCGATCGTCATCACGCCAACCCGATCAACTGTAGATAGGCGTCTTCGAGCGATGGCCGGGTCACGGTGAGCCCGGCCAGTTCGCGGCCCTCGCTGGAGCGTCGCCTGATCAACTCGGTCGGATGGTCGGTCACCTCTTCGTGGACCTCATCACCCTCCACCCATCGAACCGTCGCGGCCGAGTTCACGTGCGCGGTCAGCCGGGCCGGTGAATCCACCGCGACTACCCTGCCCTCGGCCATGACCGCGACCCGGTCCGCCAAGGCGGCGGCCTCCTCCAGGTAGTGCGTGGTCAGCAGGATCGTGGTGCCGTCGGCGGCCAACATCTTGATGAGGCCCCAGAACTGTCGCCTGGCCTCCGGATCGAACCCGGTGGTCGGCTCATCGAGAAACAGCAGTTCGGGCGCCGCGATGATGCCGAGAGCGACGTCGAGCCTGCGGCGTTGTCCGCCGGACAGATTCCTGATCCGCGAGCCGGAACGCGATGCGAGACCGACGAGTTCGAGCAGGTCCTCGGCGGCCCGGGCCTTGCCGTAGCACTTGGCGAACATGCGCACGGTCTCCAGCACCGTCAGCATCCCGAAGTCACTGGTCTCCTGCAGCACGATGCCGATCCTGGCGCGCCAAATCCGGCCAGCAGTCCCCGGATCCTCCCCGAGGACGCGCACCTGTCCGGCATCGCGCTTACGGTGGCCCTCCAGAATTTCGATGGTCGTCGACTTGCCCGCACCGTTGGGGCCGAGGATCGAGAAGATCTCACCGTAGCCGATGTCGAGGTCGAGGTCGCGCACCGCGTGCTGCCGCCCGTAGACCTTCGACAAGCCTCGAACATGAACTGCGGCAGTGTCATCGGCGTGCGTCACAGTCACGGCCGCGCCTCACGGAGCATCACGGGCTCACCTCTCCGCTTTCCGTCTGAACCGTCTCGCTCTCCAGTTCAGCCAGCAACTGGCGCAACTCGGTATCTGACAGATCGTTCATCAGGCGGTCCATGTCGTCGTCGGCGACGGTCTTTTGGGGAGGCGGTTCGTCGACCGCAGTCGGCACATCGCCGTGAACGTAATGGAGTTCGCCGAGCACTCGGTCGGCCACGACGTTGACGCTGACGCCCCGGAGTATCTCGAGCACGGGAAGATCGATCGAGAAGACAGTATTGATCCGCACCCGGAAGTCCATGGCCATCATGGAATCCAGGCCGATGTCGTCAAGCATGTCGTCGGGCTCGATGTCGGTCACCGAACAGTCGAAGACAGCGGCGACGATGCGTCGCACGGAGTCGGCGATCACGCCAAGTCTGTCGGCCTCCGGGGTGCCAGCGAGGACCTCGAGTATCGACCCCTCGGAATCGAGTTGCGCAGCCGGGCTTTCGGCCGTTCCGAGTTCGGAGAAGAGCAGTGGTAGCCGGCCACCGAGCCCAGCCTGTCGGGCCCGCCCCCAGTCGGCACTCATGGCGACGACGGCAGGTGTTCGCTGAGTGAGGAGCCGATCGAGGATCCGCGTCCCTACCGCCGGGGTTATCAGCTCGATTCCCCTCTGCGCGTATACCTTTTCGAGCTTCAGTTCCTCGACCATTCCCACCGACCATGGCCCCCAACCGATGGTGAGCGCAGGCAGACCCTGCGCCTGACGCCAGTGCGCGAACGCGTCGAGAAACGCGTTGGCGGCCGCATAGTTGCCCTGTCCTGGGGCGGCGATGGTAGACCCGGCAGAGCCGAACATGACGAAGAACTCCAGATCCTGTTCGGCGAAGGTGTCGTGTAGAACGCGAGCGCCGGTGACCTTGGGCGCCAGTACCTTGCTGAAGTCGACTTCACTCGTGTTGACCAGCAGTTGGTCGTTGACCGACCCCGCGGCATGGACGATTCCTCGGATCGGCCTGCCGCCGTTGCGGATGTGATCGTCGAACCATGCCCGCACCTGGTCGCCGTCGGCGACGTCGACACTGGCGGTGGTGACCTGCGCGCCGAGTCGTTCGATCGCGCGAATCGCGGTCACCGTGGCGTAGAACGGGTCCTCGTCGGTCAAAGCGGGCCAACCGCTCCGCGGTGGGATGACACGTCGGTTGAGCAGGGTGATGTGCCGCGCGCCACGCTCGGCCAGATAGGTGGCGACGACGCGGCCCAGCGCTCCCGCTCCGCCGGTGACCACGTAGGCGGCATCGGGAGTGAGCTTCGTCGGGAAGGGCTTCGTGAGGCCGTCGCACGAACGCAGACGCGGGACGAACGTGGTCTTACCCCGGATCGCAATCTGGTCTTCAGGCCCGTCGTCGAGAAGATGTTCGCAGATCCTTGTGGCGGTGACAGCGAGATCATCGGCACGGTCGATGTCGATGAGACCGCCCCAGTGTTCGGGGAACTCCTGGTGGCCGATGACTCGGCCGAGCCCCCAGATGGCCGCCTGGTCAACCGAACTCAGCGGATTACCCGGTGCCGGTTGCGCGTTCGCGGTGACGAGGAACAGACGTGGCTTGACGGTGTCGTGCTCGGCGAGGGCTTTCACGAGGCGGAGAACGGTGAAGGCACCCAGGTGATGTGTTTGGTCGTCGTTGCCTCCGGGGATGTCAAGCGGCCAGCAGTTGACGATTCCGGCCAGGTCTCGG
Organism: Mycobacterium sp. ITM-2016-00318; assembly: GCF_002968285.2. Taxonomy (NCBI): domain Bacteria; kingdom Bacillati; phylum Actinomycetota; class Actinomycetes; order Mycobacteriales; family Mycobacteriaceae; genus Mycobacterium; species Mycobacterium sp. ITM-2016-00318. The sequence goes on from NZ_CP134400.1 coordinate 5,394,476, forward strand.
TGATCTCCGAAATGTGTGAGCAGTTGGCCGATTTGGTCGGCACGACCGGCATTGAGCACGACGCTGTCGCCGGTCTCGATGAGCGCATCGACGGGTCGGTGTTCGACTCGGTGAACGCGATGGCCCCGTAGCCGCAGTTGCTCGGTGACTGTCGTACCGACGCCGGTGTCGTCGACGAGCACGAGCCACGACGACGGGCCCACCGGGGCCTCGTGTTGACCGTCTGTGGCCGCACTGTCGTCGACCGCACACCATTGGACTTCGAGCAATCCCTTGTCGATGTGATCGGGTGACATGCGCGAGGAGGCGCTCAGCGACTGCACCACGAAGCCGTCGATCACGGCCAGCGGCGTTCCGGCATGGTCGGTGATCGTGATGTCGCTCTCGACATGTTCTCTGGTCGCCGACAGGACGCGAACGTGGACCCGCATGGTCTGTTCGACTGAGCCGTAGACCGCGCAGTGCCTGATGCGGGTGGGCAGATAGGGCTCGTCGTTAGACACCTGCCCGAGGAAGGGCGCTCCGAAGAGCGTCTGGAACGCCCCGTCGATGAGTGCCGGGTGGAACTGGTATTCGTCGAGTTCGCCGACGAGCGACGCCGGTACGGCGATCTCGGCGACGGCCCAGTCCTCACCGGCGGTAACGCCGTGCACGGACCGGAACGCGTCACCGTAGTCGAACCCGATGGCTTGAGTCCGGAGGTAGAAGTCCTCACCGCCGATGGTGGTGATCTGGTCGGCGTCGGGTTGCGCGTTCTCGGGCCGAGGCGCTGCAGGCAGGGTGCTCAGTTCCGCTGTCGCCGTGATCGTCCATTTGGATTCCCCGTCGGCTGTCGCGGTGAATGCGGTGAACTCCAGTGTGCCGTCGTCCTCGTTGAGCGTGGTCCGCAGAATCGGGTCGCAGGCCTCATCGAGGATCACGGCGCGGCGAAGTTCGAGATTGTCGACGCTGTGGCTGGACCCGTAGGTGGCCTTGGCCGCAGCCAGAGCCATCTCGACGTACACGGCGGCGGGGACGACGACACTGCCTTGCACTCGGTGATCGGCGAGGAAGGCATTGACGACGGTGCTCAACTCGACTTCCCACGTGGGATGGACGGCGCTCACCGGCTGGCCCAACAGCGGGTGCACCGGGTGGTAGAAGAGGGCCTCCACCGTTTCCTGTGTCTCGTTCCAGTACCGCTTCGTCTGCCAGGGATACGAAGGTAGCTTCAGCAGCCTGCCCCGATGGTGGGCGTGGCCACCGTTCCAGGAGATGTCGTAGCCCGCACAGTGCAGTTCACCGACACTCTTCAATAGTGTCCTGTTGTCATCCTGGTCGCGACGTTGAGTGGCAATGACCGAAATCCGCTGTGTTCCTGCTGTTTCCAGAATGGATGCGGCAAGTACGGGATGTGGACCGAGTTCGACGAAGTGCGTGTAGCCGTCCTCGAGCATCCGGCGGACCGCCGGCTCGAAAAGGACTGTGGCGCGGGTGTTCTGCCACCAGTAGGCGTCACCGGACTGATACCCGTCCAACCGTTCGCCGGTGACGGTGGAATACAGCGGAAGCGCGGCGGCCTTGGACGACAGCCCGTCGAACGCGCGGAACAGATCGTCTTTCACCGTCTCCATGTAATGCGTGTGATACGGCACCTTGCCGACGAGGTACCGATGAAACACTCCGGCCTCGTTCAACTGCCGGGCGATGTCGTCGAGGATGCCGCTGTCGCCGGCGATGGTCACCGCGGACGGGCTGTTGATGGCAGCCACCGAGATCCGCCGTCCGAACTCGCCGCGTGCCTCGTCGTCGATCGTCTGCATCAGGGCTTCGGAGTCGAGGCCGACGGCGAGCATCCGCCCCTGTCCGCTTGTGCGCTGCTGGAGTCGGCTTCGGTGGTAGATGACCTCGATCGCCTGCTCGAAGGTGAGCAGTCCGGCCAGGTGATGCGCGGCCACTTCACCGGCGCTGTGTCCGATCACGGCGTCCGGCGCGACCCCGAACTGCGCGAGCTGCTCGGCCAGCGCAATCTGTATCGCGAAGTTCGCCGGCTGCGCAATCTCGGTGTCCCCCATCCGAGAACTCGCTTCGTCGCGGCACAGCTCATCGAGCAGAGACCAGGTCGTGTAGCGGGCGAGCGCTCGGTCCGTTCGCACGATGCTGTCCCTGAAGGCCGGGGAGACGTCGAGCAGGTCGCGACACATCCCCCACCACTGCGGACCCATACCGCTGCACACGAATGCGAGCTTGGGCGCCGCTGCACCGACGCGATTGGTGGAGATCTGCCCTCCGTCGGCAAGGGCCTGAAGTTGCTCGCGCGCTTCGCCGATGGTGCCGACTACCAGCGCCTGCCTGTGATTGAGGTGAGCACGCCGGCGGCCGAGTGTGTAGAGCAGATCCGCTAGCGAGGCTTGCGGGTGGACGTCGAGGTAGCCGGCCAACCGGCCTGCTGTCGCGGCAAGCGCGTCCTCGCTGCGCGCGGAGATCGGCAGAATGGCCGGTGCCCACGTTGCGGGTTGATCCCGGCCGGCCCGGGGGTGGGGGGCAGGCGGTTCGGCGAGCACGACATGAGCGTTGGTGCCGCCGAAGCCGAACGAGTTGACCCCGGCTATGCGCCGTTCGCAGTCGGGGAACGGCCGGCCCGTTGCCGGCACCTCGATCTTCAGCTGCTCCAGCGACACGTGTCGGGTCGGCGTCCGAAGATGCAGATTGGCGGGGATGTGCCCGTGTTTGACCACCAACGCCGCTTTGATCAGCCCGGCCACACCGGCGCCCGCCTCCAGGTGCCCGATATTGGTCTTGACCGATCCGATCACAAGCGGACTGGTCGCCGGTCGATCCGACGTCAACGCGCTCGCCAGTGCGCGCATCTCGATGGGATCGCCGACCGGAGTGCCCGTGCCGTGTGCCTCGACGTACCCGACCTCGGCCGGCCACACGCCCGCTCGTTCGAGAGCAGTTCTGATCGCCGCTTCCTGGGCCTCCTCGCGTGGCACGGTGATGCCGTCGGTGTGGCCGTCCTGCGAAACGGCGGTGCCGAGGATCTGAGCGTAGATTTCGTCGTGGTCGCGAAGGGCGTGCTCGAGCGGTTTGATGATGACGACCGCGCCGCCTTCTCCGCGCGCGTATCCGTCGGCGGAGTCGTCGAACGCCTTGGAACGTCCTTCGGGACTGAGGAATCCGCTTTTCGACTCCGCGATCGCGGTATTCGGCCCGATCATGATGTTCACGCCGCCGGCGAGAGCGACATCACACTCGCCGTTCCAGATGCTCTGCGCCGCAAGATGTACCGCAACCAGCGAGCTCGAACACGCCGTGTCGACGGTCATGCTGGGTCCGCGGAAGTCGAACGCATGAGAGATGCGGTTCGCCAGCATCGTCATCATCATCCCCGTCGACGAATGCGACTTGAACCGGTACCGACTTGTGCGACCCTGGTTTTGAAGCAGCTGGTAATCGAGGGTGAAGCCGCCGACGAAGACGCCGACGTCGGTGCCCGCCAGATCGTCGGCGGGAATTCCCCCGTCCTCCAAAGCCTCCCACGCGACCTGTAGCAGAAGACGTTGCTGCGGATCGAGTGAATGGGCCTCGCGCGGGGACATCCCGAAGAACTGGGGGTCGAATTGATCGATCTCGCGCAGGAAACCTCCCCGCCGGGTCACGATCTTGCCGGCCTTCGACGGATTCGGGTCGTGGTATCGCGCGGCGTCCCACCGTGTTTCGGGGACCACGCAGGTGGCATCCGTATCGTTGACCAGCAGGCTCCACAGGGTGTCCGCGGAGTCAGCCTCGCCAGGAAGCCGGCATCCGATTCCAACGATTGCCAGCGGTTCGTGGCTTCTGTCTGTGGTCAGTGTGGTCATCCTGGGAGTGCTTCCGTCCGGCGGCAACGCGAATTGGTCGTCAATCAACTGGGCTGAAGTATCGGTGCCGATGCGACGATCCAGTCCCCGCTGATCGGGTCCGCCGGTTGTTCTCGACGGTAGAGCGACCGCAGTTCGCGCAACAGCGGATCTCGTTGCCACGCTTGTATCTGCCTCATCGCGCTGTCGTCTCCGAACATCGCCGACTTGTCGGTGAGAACGGTCTCGAAAAGCTGGCCGGCCAAGCGGCGCAGCAGCCGGGCGTTGGCGTCGAACTGCTCGGTGAAGTCGGGGTTCGTCCCCATCATCGCGGTGTGGAGCGTCACCATGAAGTTCAGTGGTGAATACAAGTCCACGAACGGCGCCGACGGCGTGCCGTTCTCGACCGCTGCCCACTCCCGGAAGAAGCGCTGGACGCGATTGCTCAGCGCGATGAGCCCGTCGAGTTGAGGGACGAAACCCGGATCGTCGGCAAGTGTCACGAAGCGATCGTTCATGTAGAGCAAACCGATGAAACCCCAGTAGAACGCCACGTCCCAGATGATCTTCGCCGACATCACGATCGGCGTGCCCATCAACGTGTACTGATCCTGGTACACGGCCAACCACATCTCGGTGAGGGATCGGAACAGGGCGTCGCTGATGTGCGACCGGGCGACGACATCCTCACCATCGAGGTGGCGGACGACCATGTCGGTGATCAGGCCGTTGCCGATGGCGACGAGGTCGAGCCCTGACGAATACAACGGGTCGAGGAACACCCCTGCGTCGCCCGTCAGGCACCAGCGGCGCGAACCGTCGAAGACTTTCGTCGCACCATGGCTGTACTTCTTCATCACGCGGAAGTCCATGATCGCATCGGCGCTCTCGGCGATGACCGCCGCGCACTGCGGCTCGTGTTTGCGCAGCCATGCCCTCGACTTCTCCAGCGTGTTGAACGATTCGAACGCGTGGACGTCAGGGTCCGCCACGATCCCGACGCTGGTGGCGCTGGAGGCCAGTCGAATGAGCCAGACCCAGTAACCCTCGCCCATCAGGTGATTGGTGGACATCGCGCGATCGCCCTCGACAAGGCGCCCCTGCCAGGTGGGATCATCGCTCCAGCGACCGATGTCGATCTCGGTCGCGACGCGAAACCACGCGGCGTTGCACCGGTGGTCGTTGGCCTGCTTCAGATCCAATTGCCGCGGCAACATCCGGTTGCGGCCCGAAGCGTCGATCACCCACCGTGCCGACGTGCCGCTGACAGAGTCCCCACGCTGAACGGTGATGCGGTGCGGATTGCCCGATGCGCCCAGCTCGACCGAGCGGACTCGCCCGTGAGCGAATTCGATGCCGTTCGAAGCGCAGCGTCGCGCGAGCTCGTTCTCCAGTCTGCCTCGATCGATCTGGTAGGTCACCTGCGGAACGAACGAAGAGCTGCCGAGTTCCATCCGCTGTGCGATATCGGCGTTCGCGTTCTTCGAGAAGAACATCCTCAGCCCCATCTTGCGTAGCTGAGCGGACTGCAGATGGTCGGCCAGCCCCAGTTGGTCGCGTAGATAGTGCGCGGAGACCTCGACGGTGGACTCGCCGACAGTGTGGGTGATCTCCGGTATCGGATGGGGGTTCGGCTCGATGATCAGGATCCGGGTGGTCGGGCGCGCCCGCCGGATCTGCAGCGCGAGGGTGAGTGCGGCGACTCCGCCTCCCACGATGGACACGTCGTGGTCGGCTTCGGGCTGATCGACGCGGGGGAGGCGAGACCTGATCCGTCGTGCGAGAGCCTCCCGTGTCTCTTCGCTCAATTGAGACACCTGTGCCCGCACGTCCACGCTCTACCCTCCCGGTCGCCTTAGCAGGAGGCGACTGCCGCCGCCGAAGTCCGCCACAATTCGAGCGAATCACATCTACGGCAGCGAAGGGTCGTCGAGCGGATTACCGAATGCTGACGTCTCGGCGCGCGGCTTTCTCAGTCAGCGATGCGGTCACTGATGCGGCGAGAGGCTCTCCGCGGCCGCCGGAGTTGTCGCGATGAAGTCGTCGATGAGGTCCACCACTTCGTTCGGCGCCTCGACGTGCGCGAAGTGACCAACATTGGGCAGCACTTCGAGGCGGCAATCCGGCCGCGCCTCCAATGCCGCGTAAGCGTGGTCGACGGGAATGATGGCGTCGTCCTCACCCCAGATGGCCAGGGTGGGCAGGTCGGCTCTGAGCTGCAGGCGATTCAAGGCGCTGACGGACTGCCCTCGGTAGTCGACGACCGAGCGGAGGGTGCGCAGAAACGACCCGCGGGTGGCAGCATCGGAGAACGACGAGTATGCGCTCCACATCTCCGCGCCACGTGGTGATCGAAGGCCCAACGACGACAACCACGACTTCAGTGAATCACCGGCGCGCAGAACGAAACCCGGCGCAATGACCGGCATGACCAATTCGGCGCCCGGTGCCGAGAGCAAGCGAAGGACCCACCCGACGTCCGGGCCCAGCCCGCCACTGCTGATGAGCACAAGCCGACGGCAGTAGTCGGGATGCTGGTACAGGAACTGCATCGCGATCCCGCCGCCGAGCGACTGACCGACCACGGTCGCCGCGCTCACCTCGAGTTCGTCGAGCAGGTCGCGCAGTCCGACCGCAAACGCGCCGAGCGAATAGTCGGTCCGCGGCTTGGCCGACCGCCCGTGGCCCAGCAGATCGGGCGCGATCACCCGGTACCGCCTGGCCAGCCGGGGCAATACTTCCCGCCAGGTCTGAGAACTGCCCGCCATGCCGTGAATCAGCAGAACCGTCTCGCCCTGGCCCTCGTCGTAGTAGGCCAGCCGTTCCCCGTGGATCTCCAGGAATTTGTGTTCGAACAACACGATGCCTCCGTTCCCCGCGCCTCACTCTACCGATGGGTAACTTCGCTGCGACCACGCTCGGTCGATCACTTGGTTGCGGAGCCCAGTCGGCGGAAAAGTTCCGGCCGGCGGGCTGATGAACCACAATGTGTTCTCTTGGTCGGCCGATAGACAAACCTGGCAGGACGAGCGTGGTACACGAGGTGATCGCCTTCGACATGGCGCTGGATCACCCGTGCCCAGATGTCTGGCGAATTCTCGAGGCACCAGACTGGTATCCGCGGTTCTTCAGAGGACTTGGGTCGTGCGAGCAGATTTCCGGCAGCGCACAGCAGTTCCAGGTCCGGCTATCCACACCCCGCGGCACCGCCGTGGTCCGCGGAATGGGTCAGACGACCCTGCGGGCCCGTGCGGAGATGCGGGTCGAGGCGACAGAGGTGGGTCGTTGCTTCGCGTCGATCCGCCTGACGCCCGAAGCGGCTGGGACACGGGTCGCGGTGAGGATCTTTGCGCTCGGCCTGCTCCACCCCGACCTCGCGAAGGTCAGCGACACCGCCGTCCGGCACTGGATCCGGGACGGTCTGCTTCGGGTCTGCGACTATCTCGAAGGCAAACAGTCATCGCTGTTGGTCAATATGGGCGACGGCCATTCTCTGCACCTCAGTGTGATGAAGACGATGCTCGTCAGCGGTGTGGTGCGCGCATCGCGGCCCGATCGTGGCATCCGACAGCTGAATTCCCTTGCCAAATGGGGCTTCACGCTCGCAGGGGGTCTCGGGGCGGCTGCCGCGCGGTCACCGGGTAATACGGCATCGATCGATCGTTACAGGACGCTGACCTACGGAGACATGGCCGAGCGCACCGGACACCTGACCGCGGGCCTTGTCGCAGGCGGCTACACCAGGGACAGCAAATTCGCAGTTCTGGCTCGCAATCACTCGGCGATGGTCGAAGCCATGGTGGCTGCCAGCAAGTTGGGTGCCGAGCTGGTGTTGCTCAACACCGGCCTTGCGGCCCGTGCGATCGAAGAGATCGTCGAACAGAACGCGGTCGATGCGATCTTCGTCGACGACGACTTCGAGCCGCAGGTGTGCTACCTGCCCCCGGAGATTCGCCGGATCTCGATGCATCCGAATTCCGCGGTGCCGCAGCGTCAATCGATCGACGACATCATTTCCGCAGGCGCGCGGGCGCCATCGGTTCCGCCGCCGAAGCAACCCGGCAGGCTGGTTGTTCTCACCTCGGGCACCACCGGCACGCCCAAGGGCGCACGCAGGCCGACGCCGCCCGGCTTCGGCGCGATCGCCGCGATGTTGTCACGGATGCCGCTTCGCCGTGACGAAGTGATGCTCCTTGCCGCGCCGCTGTTTCACGCGTGGGGGCTCGCCGCGCTGCAAGTGAGCACTCCGATACTCGCGACGGTGGTGCTGATCGAACGATTCGACCCCGAGGAGTGTCTGAGAACCATCGAGCGAGTGCGCTGCACGGCCTTGGTTCTGGTTCCGGTGATGCTGCAGCGCATCCTGGAGTTGCCGGCCGAGGTGATCAGCCGATACGACACGTCGTCGCTGAAGGTGGTCGCCAGCAGCGGGTCACCGATTCCTGGCGCAGCCGTCGTCAAGTTCATGGACACGTTCGGTGACGTGCTGTACAACTTCTACGGTTCCACCGAGGTGTCATGGGCGACCATCGCCGATCCCACCGACCTGCGCGTCGCCCCGACAACCGCCGGTCGACCACCGCTCGGTACGCGCGTTGCCATCCTCGATCACAAAGGCGATCCCGTGCCGGTCGGGGCCGTCGGTCGCATTTTCGTCGGCAACGACATGCTGTTCGACGGCTACGCCAACGCCCCGTCACCCGCCATCGAGGACCGGTTGATGGACACAGGTGATCTCGGGTACCTCGACGCAAGCGGCCGGTTGTTCGTCGCCGGACGCGATGACGAGATGATCATCTCCGGCGGCGAGAACGTGTTCCCGCGGCCCGTCGAGGAAGCCATCGCGGTCCTGCCGCAGGTCTCCGACGTGGCAGTGGTAGGCGTTCCGGATCCGGAGTTCGGTCAGCGCCTCGCCGCGTTCGTCGTCCGCGCCAGAGGGGCCTCGCTGGACGAAGACATGGTCAAGGGCTACGTCCGAAACCGTCTGAGTCGTTTCTCGATTCCGCGCGACGTCACCTTCGTCAGCGAGCTGCCGCGCACGGCGACGGGAAAGATACTGAAGCGTCGGCTGATCCACGGTCATTTTCCACTGGACACAGACTGGCCGGGCTAGGGCGGCGGCTTGGCCATTGCTGATCGACGTTCTGGTCAGCGACGTGGTGTCGTGGTGATGTGCACGTGGTCATAGTGGCCGTAACCCGAGCCCTGCGGACCGCCCGGCGTGTAGTAAGTGCCGCGCCAGATCACATCCTGTAACCCGAATCGGGCCGCATTACTCATCGCAAACGCGAGAATCTCGTCGCCGAGCGCGATGCCCTCGGGACTGCTGTGGTTGGGAATCATGATGTCGATCGCCAGACCGTTCGGATGCCACGGTTTCGAGTCCGGCCGAACGCCGTCGATATCGGCGATCTGCGGGAACCTTGCGCTGACGGCCCTGGCGGCCACGATGGTGTTGGGCTGCATGCCGGCCTCATATGCCACGCCGACGGGCAACGCCTCCGGGATGTCTAGTCGAGCGACCGCGAGAGAAGGATCAACGGCTTCCGGGGCCTGGCCGGGCATTGCGACGATCGCCGGGTCTGCTGGGACCGGCGCGCCCGGCACCGGCGGAGGCGGGACCGCGTTGTCGATCACCGCCTGCTGTTGCGGTGTCAACGCGGTGTACTGCGCCTCTGCGGCGATGATCTGACGCTGCAGTTCACGCCACTTGGCCTGCAGGTCTGCGCGGACCGCGGAGGCCTGCTCGGCCGCGGCGCGGGCGTCGGCGGCCGAGGTCTCCGAGGCCTTGGCAGCCGCGGCCGCGCGCTCACGGCCTGATCGATAGGCCTTCATCTGGTCGGCCGTCTCGGCGGCTACCACCCGCTGCAGCGACAGCTGGTCGATCAGGTTTTGCGGGGATGTCGTGGCCAGCACCGCCGCGAATTGACCGGTGCCTCCACCCATGTAAGTCATAGCCGCTATTCGGTCGACCGCGGCTTGAAAGGGCTCCAGCTGGGAGTTCGCAACCTCGAGGGCCGCCGCATCAGCACGATGGCGCTCTTCGGCCGCTGTCTGGACAGCCAGTTTGGCGTCGGCATCGCGTTGGGCCGTCGTGACGGCCTCGCGGGTCTGCACCGCCTGACGGGACAACTCGTTGAGTTTGGCCAACGCATCAGCCGCGGGATCCGCCGTGACGACGCCCACCGACATCGCCAGCACCAGCACCGCGGCCGCCGCGCCGTACGCCGCTCGCCGGAGTGAATGGCGAGCCCTGGTCATTCGGCTTGTCACGATCCTTCGCTATAGGGACCGACGGTGGTCCGGCGCGTGCGTCTCGCAAAGGCTACGAACTACGCGCGACGATGTCCACCCTGGGGTCATCGCGCTTGCCGGCTGGGATGGCGGTGAACACCGACGACATGCGCTCTCCAGGCGGGCATCATCGACGGACGTCGTCCGACGCTTGACCGCCGACTCGAGAAGAGGCACTCCGATGGACTGGAAGCGAAGCGACACCGCTGTGGTTGTTCATCAATCCGCAGAACCGCAGCTGCGGTGAGGACTGCCAGGGGGTCCGGAGTGTGACCCATCGTCCACGAACCAGCCGGCAACCTTTCCTGGCGGTTCTACGTCAACGCTTCAGTCCTGCCCGAGCCCGTTTTCGAAGATTCCCGTGTTGCTGGCCGACGGTGGCAGCAATCTCGGGCGCAGCACTAGTTCAAAGACCGTGCAGCGCATCGCCAAACGCGCGGACGGCTGGCTGCCGTATCTTGCGGCGCCGGGCCGGCCGGAGCCGCAGAACTGCGTGCAAGCTGGGACCGAATCCGGGAGATGGCTTCCGAGTATGGCCGGGACACGAGCCGGATGGAGATGGTCGTGGTGGGAAACGTCACCTTCACCGACCGGCCTGCAGAATCCGACCGATCGACGTTCGTCGGCACCCTTGACCAGATCTTGGACGATGTCCGAACGGCCGCGGACGCAGGCGCAGCCGAACTCATCATTGACCTGAATCTGCAGGACTGGTTCGCCAGCACAAGCCAGATGCTCGAGACGGCGGTGGAGATCCGCGAGCGTGCGGCCCCTTCGTGACAACACCGATGACAAAGCATGAAGCCTGTGGTCCGGCGCGGTTGTTGCTCGACGGACCCGAGGCGCGTTCGGCGATCAACGCCGCTCGCCGGTGTTCCCGTTCCTCGACGCTGCGAGCTGAACAGCTGCATCGACCAGGCGCGACTGTCGGCTCGAACCGCTCATGCGCGAAGGATGCCTACCGCCGCCTCCGCCGCCACTGCCAGACGCCGTGATCAAGGTCCGTCGGCGACACGCCCATCTCCGCGGCCGCTGCGGTCAGGATCCGTAGAGCGAACCCGGTCGTGACGGCGCGACGGGGCGTCCCAGCGCGTCGACGCAGCGGCAGATCTTCCGGTCCGGCTTCGTCGGCGCTCCGGCACCTTCGACATCTAGCCATACGACCGCAGACGGTCGCCGTGGGTACTGGCATCACCCCGGTTGTCGCACAAAGACACCTTCGACCACCACGGGGTGCATCAGGCCCTCGAAGGTGTAGACCTCCCGGCGACCCAAGCGCGTGATAGCGCTGACTTTGTCCCAGTAGACATCGTTCGTCGCAAGGTCGTGCAGAACCGGATCGTCCATGACGCCGGCAATTCGGTGCAGCCTTGTCCGACCCGGCGCGTGTGTCCACATGCGCGGACCATCGAATCTGGTGTTAGTCGCAACCGCGAAATCCATCTCCGACCAGTTACGTTGTTTAAGTGAGGCTTTGACGCGAGTCCATATCTCGATTGGAATCGTGTCTCTACCGGGTCGGCGTGTTCGCCCAGCAAGCTGGCGGATAACCTCTCTGGCCTTCACTCCACGCTCGCCGTGCACCCCTACCTTGGTGAGGAACACAATCTGGTTGGCAGCGCGATTGATAGTCAGGTGCCAGCAATCGCGATAGCCCTCCTTCGTCGTCCGGGTAATGCTGCTCTGTACTCCCATACGTAAGAGCAGGTTCACAACGTCATCGATCAGCCGTCGGCTAGTCGAGGCGTAGTACACCTGCCCGTGCGCTATGTTGGCGTCCCAGCGCACCGACCCATCTGTAGCCCATAGATGCCGCAAAAATAGGGCGACCTGTTCATTCGGCAGTGCGAAAATCTCCCTCGGCACGAATTTCTCGTGACTTCTCATGCCGAAGAGGCCGAGACCGTCTAGCCATTCGGCGATCGGGTTGCGCTTGCCGTGTGTCAGACGATAGGGCGCTCGCAATCGCAAAGTCGTCACCCGAGCGGCCGCGTATTCGTCGCGGACCGGTGTCACGCCGAAATGTGCTGCTGCAATCGTCACAGCTGCGAGATTGTTCTCATCGACTGATGCGTAGCGAATCGGCTGTCGCTTGACGCAAGAGCCGTCGCCAATCATGTGCGCCAGCATGATGATCTCTGAATCATGCATAGGCGTTGGATGAGCCGGCTCGGGCAGTCGCCGAGGGACTGCGATCCGGCTGCCAGAACTCAGTTTCGTCGGTGAACTCCAGCCATCCACCATGAGCACTTCTTGGCCGGACGTCATGTCGAGAGCCCGCCCCGATGCGAGGGTCAGCCTTGAGACTTCTCGATTACGGATCAGAATCCGTCCCGTTGCACGTCGCTTCGTCAGGCGCATCCTGTCGTCTATCGACCACAGAAGCGGTTTGTCGGGTGCGATTATCAGCTCGTTGAGGGGCGCTTCAAATCCGTTATCTGCTCTCGAGACTCGAGGTCGCTGCGACGCCGTCTGATCTGACAGTGAAGGCTGAGGCTCACGACTTGCCCGCCTCAAACCGTCCGGTTCAAGGTCTACGTCACAGACGGTCGCGGGATCTTCCAGCTCTGCCATGGTATGAGACTATTGATACCCCCCGACAATAGTCGCTTACCGGATCATCTTGCAGCATTAGCTTATTCACTGTCACGGGAGCGGCTGGGGACGAAGCGATGCACCCGCGTCACTTCGCCATATTAGTGAAACGCGAGAGATGCAGTTGATGCGCGACCGTGACAGTCTTTGTCGGGCCGTTGCGATGCTTGGCGATGATGAGGTCAGCTTCACCGCCGCGGGGATCGTCTCGTTCGAAGGCGTCGGGCCGATGCAGCAGGATAACCATGTCGCTGTCCTGCTCAATGCTGCCGGATTCCCTTAGATCAGCTAACATTGGCTTCTTGTCTGTGCGCTGCTCGGGTCCACGGTTCAGCTGACTCATCGCCACAACAGGAACCTCGAGTTCCTTCGCCAAAAGCTTTATCTGGCGAGAGAATTCGGAGACTTCCTGCTGACGTGACTCGACCTTCTTGCCGGATGTCATCAGCTGCAAGTAGTCAATGACGATCAGCTTGAGATCGTGCTTTTGCTTGAGTCGGCGCGCCTTGGCGCGGATCTCCATCATCATCAGGTTGGGCGAGTCGTCGATATATAGAGGCGCCTCGCTGATCTCACTCATCCGTCGCGCCAAGCGCGTCCAGTCGTCGTCGCTCATCCGGCCGGAGCGCATATCCGTCAGCTTGATCTTTGCCTCCGCCGACAAGAGTCGCATCACAATCTCGGACTTGCTCATCTCCAATGAGAAGATGACGCTCGCCATCCGGTTTTTGATTGAGCACGAGCGCAAAAAATCCAAACCGAGCGTGCTTTTGCCGACGCCGGGCCTCGCCGCGATCACCACCATCTGTCCGGCATGCAAGCCGTTGGTGAGCTCATCGAGCTCCAGGAAACCCGTCGGCACACCTGCGGCCAGCCCGCCGTTCGACGCGATCGCGTCAATCTCGTCCATCGTCGGCTGCAGGAGGTCTTCCAGCGCGACGAAGTCCTCTGACGTGCGGCCGTCGGTGACGTCGTAGATCTCGGCCTGCGCGCGGTCGACGATCTCGGCGACATCGGCGCCCTCTGCGCCCGCATAGCCGTACTGGACAACGCGCGTGCCCGCGTCCACGAGCCGACGCAGCAGCGCCTTCTCCGCGACGATGGTCGCGTAGTAACCGGCGTTGGCGGCGGTCGGCACGGTCGAGATCAGCGTGTGCAGATAAGGGGCCCCGCCGATGCGGCGGAGGAGGCCGCGTCGGTCGAGTTCGGCGGCGACAGTCACAGCGTCCGCGGGCTCGCCGCGACCGTAAAGATCGAGGATGGCGTCGTAGACGCTTTGGTGATTGGGCCGGTAGAAATCGCCGGGCCGTAGCCGCTCGAGCACGTCGGCGATGGCGTCCTTGCTCAGCAGCATGCCGCCGAGGACCGCCTGTTCTGCGGCCTCGTCTTGCGGTGGCTGGCGACCGAAGTCTTCGGAAGGCGGTGAAACGTCGTCGATACCGGAACGGCCACGGTCATCCACGACAGCCACCGCGGCCCACCTCCCCTCCAGCGCTCGAACGTGCGTTCGAAGAACCTTATCGCGACTGTAAGTCAAACCCCCGACGGGGACAACCTCCCCGGCACCGCCACAGCCTTGCGACGGCCAACGCTAGACGTTGCTGGAGAGACCGCAAGGGGGGCCTGTTCATGAACCTGTGGATGGGGTGTGGATATCTCCGCTCGGCCGTGTTGAGGTCTTGGGGAGAACCTGTGGAAGAACGCCGGTGTGAACCACATCCCCGCAGATAAGCGGACCACAGGGGTGGGAGTTAGTTGTGGATGACAAATTCATCGGCGTGTCGGGCCGGGTTACGGCTTCGGGCGTGTTGTGTTTCACCTCAGCGCCCCCGAGGTTAACGGCAGGTTAGCTTCGCTGGGCGGATAAGGCCGATTACTGTTCGCCAGAAATTGCAGCAACGGCGGCGTGAAGGCCGATCATGGCCTTCACGCCGGGAATTAACGCGTGCGTCTAAGACTCGGCGACGACGTTCACCGACACGGCGGCATCCACTTCGGGATGCAGCTTGACCGCTATCGGATGGCTGCCGAGGGTCTTGATGTGTCCCTTAGGTAATTGCACCGTGCGCTTGTCCAGATTGGGGCCGCCGGCTTTCTTGATCGCGCCGACGACATCCGCTGCGGTGACCGAGCCGAACAGCTTGCCGCTGTCGGATGCGGTCCTGGCGGGCAGTTCCACTGACCCGAGTCCCTCGAGCGCCGTCTTCAGTTCGTTGGCGTGTTCGATGCCGCGGATGGTCTTGGTCTCGCGCGCCCGACGGATCCCGTCAGCTTGTCGCTCGGCACCCTTGGTGGCCACGATCGCCAGGCCGCGCGGCAACAGGTAATTGCGCCCGTAGCCGTCCTTCACCTCGACGGTGTCGCCTGCCACGCCGAGGTGCTCGACCTCAGCGGTGAGAATCAGTTTCATCTTCGGTGTCTTTCCTTAGTTCTGCCGACTCAGCGGGTTGACGAGCTGAACGGCAGCAGAGCGACCTCGCGGGCGTTCTTGACGGCGATCGCGATGTCACGCTGGTGCTGCACGCAGTTGCCGGTCACCCGACGCGCACGGATCTTGCCCCGCTCGCTGATGTAGGTGCGCAGCAGCGCGGTGTCCTTGTAATCGATCTGCTGCCCCTTCTTGGAGCAGAACACGCACTTGCGTGTCTTGACCGGCTTCTCTGGAGCCGGACGCCTCTTGGTCGAGGACTTGGCCATGTGTCTATCTCTTTCTCAGTTGCTGATGTGCGTTATCTCAGAAGGGCGGTTCGTCGTCGCTGCCGGAAAACGATCCGGACGCCGGTGCGCTGCCCCATGGGTCGTCCTTGGGCTGCTGTGAGCCGCCGCGGTCGCCGCCGCCACCGCCGCTGCTCCCGAAGCCGCCGCCGCCTCCGCCGCCGCTGCGGCTGGCCTTGTTGACCTTGGCCGTGGCGTAGCGCAGCGACGGACCGATCTCGTCGACCTCGAGCTCGACGACCGTGCGCTTCTCGCCCTCGCGGGTCTCATAAGACCGCTGCTTGAGCCGGCCCTGCACGATCACCCGCGAGCCGCGAGTCAGGCTCTCGGCCACGTTCTCCGCGGCCTCGCGCCAGATGCTGCACCGCATGAACAGCGCGTCGCCGTCCTTCCACTCGTTGCTCTGCCGATCGAAGATCCGCGGAGTGGACGCCACCGTGAAGTTGGCGACGGCGGCGCCCGAAGGGGTGAAGCGCAGTTCAGGGTCGGCGGTCAGATTTCCGACGACGGTGATGATCGTGTCACCAGCCACGGGGTCCTCCTGGGCAGTAGTTCCGGCTCTTCGCGCAAGCGCTCATCGCGGGGGCGGTGGTTGTCGTGGGCGAGCCTACGCAGCGCCTCCGACTCCCATCGGCCTTTAGTGCTTGTCGGTCCGAAGCACCTTGGTCCGCAGAACGGATTCGTTCAGGCTGAGCTGACGGTCGAGCTCGGTCACAGTGGCCGGCTTGGCCTTGACGTCGATCACCGCATAGATGCCCTCGGCATGCTTGGCGATCTCGTATGCCAGTCGGCGGCGGCCCCAGATGTCGATCTTGTCGACGGTCCCGCCGTCCTTGCGGATGACGTTCAGGAACGTCTCCAGCGACGGGCTGACAGTGCGCTCGTCAAGGGTGGGGTCGAGGATGACCATGATTTCGTATGGACGCATGAAGACCTCATCACCTCCTATGGGCTAGTCGGCCACGGCCTATCCGTGGCAGGAGGGTCGCCTGCGTCGGCAACCGGGCCAGGTTACAGGAACCCCTGCTGATCTGCGAAATCGCACTGCTCTTCGGGTCGATCCAGACATACACTTGGCCGTGTTCTCCGAGACGCGCTACGCCCGCAACGGGGATCTGCGCGTCGCTTATCGCGCATCTGCGCCCGGTGAGCGCGACATCGTGTTCGTGCCGAACTGGTTCACCTGTTGCGAAGTCATCCCAGAAATGCCGGTCTTTCAAGGCTGGATCGAAGCGATGGCCTCGCTAGGTCGGTTCGTCTTCTTCGATCAGCCTGGCACCGGCGGGTCGGACCCCGTCGCCTCGGGGGCACTGCCAACCCTGGAGCAGTGGACCGACAGCATCACAGCCGTACTCGACGAGCTGGGCAGCCGCGAAGCGGTCCTGCTCGCAGTCGACGGCGCGTTCGCGCCTGCGGCCCTCTACGCCGCGACGCATCCTTCGCGCACCACTGCACTCATCGCCCTCGAGTGTTATGCCCGCACGACAGGTGAACGCCGTGCGGACCGCACCGTCGACGAGTTCCGCACCGCAATGGCCGCGGCGTGGGGCACGGGCACGTTTCAAAGGGTGCTCAATCCGGAGATGCCATGGAATGAGGAGATACGTTCCGTGTGGGCGCGCCATGAACGCATGGCGGCGAGCCCGGGAATCGTTGCGCTCATGCTGCCGCTCCTCTTCGACTTGGACGTGCGGGCTCTCCTTCCGGCGATTCGGGTGCCGACCCTTATCGTGCAGCACACGGGCGACAGCATCATCACCGCCGAAATGGGCAAGTACCTTGCCGACCACATAACCGACGCGAAGTACGTCGAGCTCCCCGGACGCAACATGTACCAGTTGGTGGAACCGGGATGGCGCGCGTCGTTCCAGGAGGTCGCCGGGTTCCTCACCGGCCACCGGACCGATTTCGCAGACGACCGGGTTCTCGCCACCGTGCTGTTCACCGACATCGTCGGCTCGACGCGAATGGCCGCTCAACTCGGCGACAGCAACTGGCGCGCGCTGCTCGACGCGCACGACGCCGTCGTGCGGTCGCAGCTCACGCGTTTCCGCGGACGGGAGGTCAACACCTCCGGCGACGGCTTCCTCGCAACGTTCGACGGTCCACAGCGGGCCATCCGCTGCGCCATGGCAATTCGCGATGCCGTGCAGGCGCTCGGCATCGAAGTGCGGGCGGGCTTGCACACCGGCGAGTGCGAACTGCGCGGCGACGACATCGGCGGCATCGCCGTGCACATCGGCGCGCGGGTCAGCGCGCTCGCTCAGGCCAACGAAGTCCTCGTCTCGAGTACCTTGCGCGACCTGGTCATCGGGTCAGGGCTCGAATTCGACGACCGCGGCGCACACACACTCAAAGGCGTGCCGGGCGAATGGCATTTGTTCGCGGTGGCGACGTAGCGCATGGCCCCCGCGCAGCTGGGGACAGACGCAAAAGTGCCCCCGCTTGGCCGATTTCGGGCACTTTTGCGTCTGCTCGCGGAATAAAGTGACTACTTGCAGGGCGCGGGGACCTTCTCGGTCAGCTCGTCCGCCCACTGCTGATACGCCTCCGGGGTCGGGTGCACGCCGTCTTCCACCCACTGCCCCTCGTCGGCCTGTTGCTTGTAAAGCTCCCGTAGATCAACGAATTCGGCGTTATGGGCCGACGCCTCCTCGATCAGCACATCGTCATACGCCGCGCGTTGCGACGGAACGCTCTCGCCGTAGTCGACACCCACTGGAGACCGGGCCCAGTCATTCTGGGCGAGGACGATGACACGCGCTCCGCTTCCCTTCGCCGAACTCAGCACCTGTTTGACGTTGTCGCGGTACTCGTCGATCGGGATGCCATTGGCGATGTCGTTGCCGCCTGCCTGGAACGTGACGATGGTCGGCTGGAACGACTCGATCTGCGGCACCTGCTCGGCCAAAATCTGCCCCGCCGTGTAGCCGCTGATCCCCGCGTTCTGCAGTTCGACGTCGCAACCGTCGGCCCGCCAATGCTCGGCCAGCAGCGCCGGGAAGGCGCCCGTGGTCTCGTCGACCGCGCCGACACCCTGGGTCAACGAATCGCCAAGGGCGAGATACCGGACGCCGCCGGACGCGGGCGGCGCGCCGGTCGGTTCGGCGGTGCTCGTGCCTTGCGGCGACGGCGGCGACTCGGACTGCACAGTCCGGGTTCCGCTGCAGCCCGCGATCACCGCAGCCACGGCACAGACCGCGGCGCCCAGCTGCCGGGTTGCCCACCTCACGCGTTGAGAATAGCCGTGGGTCTCTCTTCGGGAATGGTGTTTGCGTCTTCTCTCGCGGTGGGCCGTAACCGCTTCGGCAGCCAGTCCGGTGGCCGGTCAGGCGCCTCGTCGAATATGCCGCCTGCCGGGTCGTCGAGCCGACCGTGATTGCGCACCAGGTCGACCCCGGGCCGGTAGATCTGCCGAATCACCAATGCGCACAGCGCGATCACCGCGATGTCACGCAACAGCACGGTGACCGTGAACCACTGCTCGGGCAGACCACGGTTCTGTTCGCCGTACAGAAAGAGCATTCGTGGCACCCATACCAGCGCGTCGATGGTCATCCACGCCAACAGGACGCGCCGATGCGGCAACGCCAACACCGCAAGCGGCACCAGCCACAGCGAGAACTGCGGGCTCCACACCTTGTTGGTCAGAAGGAACAATGCGACGACGAGGAAGGCCACTTGCGCCAACCTCGGCCGCCGCGGCGCCGTCAGCACGATGTAACCGACGCCGGCCCAACATGTTACGAACAGCACCAGCACGACGGTGTTCAAGATCGTCGGCGGCTCCCACAGGCCGAGGCCGGTGTCGAAGCCCTGCCAGTCGGTGAATGACTTCACCACGTTGTACAGCGAATCCATGTCGTCGCCGCGTCGGGTGTTGAGCCGGAAGAACTCCGACCACCCCCGCGGGAACAGCACCATGATCGGCAGGTTGACCACCAGCCACGCGACAGCTGCCGCCGCGGCCGTCTTGCCCACCTCTCGCAGTCGCCCCGTGCGTAGCCCGAGGAGCGCCAGCGGGACCAACAACAGGATCGGATACAGCTTGGCCGCGACGCCGAGACCGATCAGCACCCCTGCGAGGACGGGTCTTCGTCGCGCCCACGCCAACAGCGCCCCCGTCGCGAAAGCCGTTGCCAGAGCGTCGAAGTTGGTAAAGATCTGGAAGATGACGATCGGTGAGCCCGCGACGAGGGCCGCGTCCCAGATGCGTCTGCCCGCCAGTTTCGATGTCGCCCACACCGTGGCGAACCACGCCAAGGCCAGACCGAACGCGGAGATGTTGAAGAACATCACCACTTCGGCGATCGTTGGAATGGGCACCAGCTTGGTCACCGCGGTGTAGCTCTTGGCCAGCGCCATCGACAGGTACTGGTAGGTGCCGGTGATGACCGGATACTCCATGTACCGCACAGCGACGTTGCCGTCGAACTGCTTCTGCGGCCTGCCCTGGCTGTCCTTCTCGATCCAGCTCGACTTGTATGGGAACTTTCCGAGGTTCAGCAGTTCCGCTGTGTAGAGCGGCACGGTGTCGGAGTAGCACAGCTCGTAGTACGCCCGCTGGTTCTTCCAGTTGGCCACCTTCTGGTCGGCGGTGCCCGTGCCCGTGCTCACCAGGCAGGCCGCTTTCGACGTGTAGCCCAGCGACAGGAAGATCACAGCGATCACCAGCATCACCCGCAGCGGGGTGAGAAAGCGGGTCCGCCCGATCAGGGCGTGCCTGCCGACCGGTCCGCCGGCCAGCTGCGACAGTGCACCGCCCAGTACGTCTGTGCGGCTGGGCATATCGCGGTCGTCGGCACTGCGCCGGTCGAGCGCAAGTGGCTGTGGGGACACGGCGGCGGGCCGCTGCGACGACACGGCCGCGGGCCGCTGCGATGACACGGCGGCAGGCCGCTGCGATGACACAGTCGAACGGAGCGGCTTGCGCGCCGCTCCGTCATCTGCCCCGATGTCACCGCCGTCTGTCACGGTGGCGGAGGCGGCGGCGGTTGCGGACCGGGAAGCGGCCCGGCCGGCGCTACGGGTGCCGCTGGTGCGACAGGAGCGTACGGGTCGGGCACGGGCGCACCCGGCGGCCCGGCTGGCACCAGCGTCGGCGGACCGAACGGAATGGTGATGCCGGGCGCGACCTCTATGCTCGGCTGAATCGTCGTCTCGGTGGGCGGCGGCGGAGACGACGGCTGCGGCGGCAGCGGTGCGGCCGCAGGCGGGCCGGCATACCCGCCGATCTCCGTCGGCTTGGGGAAGGACTCGTTCTCGGTGTCCTCCAACGCCCCGTCCATCGTCGCCTTCCAGATGTCGGACGGCAGGCCGGAACCGTACACCGGTGAGCCCCACGTGTTCTCGAGTGGCTTGTCACCCTGGGTGGTGCCGACCCACACCGCAGTGGACAGCGACGGGGTGAAGCCGACCATCCATGCGTCCCGGTTGTCGCCGGTGTCGCCAAGCTGGTTGGTGCCTGTCTTGGCCGCGGACGGTCTGCCACCCGCCAGCGCGTGTCCGTTGGAGTACGAGGCGATCGGCTGCATCGCAGACGTCACATTGTCGGCGACGGCCTTGTCGATGCGCTGCTCACCTGAGTTGTCCTCGCCCGCCGCGTCGAAGAGCACCTGGCCGTCGGCGTTGACGACCTTCTGCACGAAGTGCGGCCGGTGGTACACACCCGACGCCGCGATGGTCGCGTACGCCGACGCCATGTCGATGACGCGGCTCTGGTACTGCCCCAACACGACGCCGTTGTTCGGCGGTCCGCCCTTGCCGTCCTCCGACAGCGTGTGCTCGACGCCGGGGAAGCTCTCGGCGATGCCGGCCTCGTGAGCGGCCTTGGCGACGTCGGACGGACCGTTCTTCAACTTCAGCATGAGCCGGTAGTAGGCGGTGTTCAGCGACCTCTTCAGCGCCTCGGCGATGTTGCAGGTGCCGCAGCCGGCGCCCTCGACGTTGGTGATCTTGATGCCGTTGACGTCAAGCGGCGAGCTGTCCACCTGATAGCCCAGCCCCATGCCCTGTTCGAGCGCGGCCACCAAGGCGAACACCTTGAACGACGACCCCGTCGGCAGCCCGGCCTGCGCGAAGTCGAAGCCCTGCGCGTCGGTTCCACCGAAGTACGCCTTGACGCCGCCGGTCCTCGGGTCGATCGACACCACAGCGGAGCGCATATCGGGGTCCTGGCCTTCGAGCGTCTCGGATACCGCCTCTTCGGCGGCCGCCTGCGCCTTCGGATCGATGGTGGTGGTCACCTGCAGGCCCTCGGTGTTCAGGGTCTGTTCGTTGATGTCGAACAGGTCGAGAAGTTCCTTCTGCACCTGGCGCTCGATGAGCCCGTTCGGACCCGTCGTCTGGTTCTGGTTCTGCGCCAGATCGGGTGGCACCGTCGGCGGGAAGACCTGCGCCGCCCGGTCGGTGGGCGAAAGGGCGCCGACCTCGACCATGCCGTCCATCACCCAAATCCACCGCGTCAGCGCGTCCTCGGGGTTGACCGCGGGGTCAAGGCGGGAGGGCTGCTGGATGAGGGCGGCCAACAGCGCGCCGTCGGCCACCGTGAGCTGCTCAACCGGTTTGTCGAAGTACGCCTTGGCCGCCGCGGCGATGCCGTACGCGCCGCGGCCGAAGTAAATGATGTTCAGATAGGACTGCAGCACTTGGTCTTTGGACCATTCGCTGGACATCTTGGTGGAGATGACCAGTTCCTTTGCCTTACGGATGACGCCGCCGAGCCCGGCCCGCGCGTCACCGACCAGCGCGTTCTTGACGTACTGCTGGGTGATGGTCGAGCCGCCCTGGGTGTCGCCGCCGAAGATGTTGTTCTTCGCGGCTCGCGCGAAGCCGGTGAACGAGAACCCCGGGTTGGAATAGAAGTCGCGGTCTTCTGCGGCCATCACCGCGTCACGCACATGCACCGGAATCTGGTCGATGTTGACGTCGACGCGGTTGCCTTCAGGCGGAACGATTTTCGCGAGCTCGCTACCGTCGCTGGCGAGAATCGTCGACACCTGGTTGGTGCGGATGTCGCCCGGCTTGGGCACCTCCACGATCATGTAAGCCATGCCGAACGTGATGAGCGGCAGCAGGACGAGGGCGGCGACCGCCACGTAGATGCCGCGCCGCACCCATTTCCAGTTGATCTGCTCGACCGCAGGCAGCTTGCGGGGCCGCCGGCCCCCCGGCCCAACGGGACCGCCCGGTCCGCCACCACCTGGCGGCGGGCGGCGCGGCGGCACCGGAGGCGGCGGCTTGGGCGGAGGTGTGCCGTCGAGTGCCGCCTTGACCGCCTCGATCGGGTCACGAATCGGTCGGGTGTCGTCGTCTCGCACCGCCGGGATGATCGCGGTGTGGCGGTCGTCGAAATGGCTTACCGGCCTGCGCAGCGGACGGGGCCGCTTGACCTCGACGGTCTCGCGGTCGTCCACACCGTCAGCAGCATGTCCCTTATGGACATCGCCGGTTGACCGTTTGTGGCGCCCTTCGCTATTCACTGGCCGTCCGCGCACCATTGCGCGCGGTCCGTGGCGAGCGCGGTCCCCGGGAGGGGCCTGTGGGCCGAACCGCGCCGAGCACGTAGGACTTCACCAAGTGATTCCAGCTGCAGGTCCGGCATACCTCCACCACGTGTACCGAGAACTCGTCGTAGCGGGAGGCCAGCAGGACCAACTCCTCTGCGGTGCGCGCCGAACCCGATACCGCGCCGAGGTGATCGCCGAAGACCCAGGACACCAACGTGAGCTGTTCCTTGCGGCAGATCGGGCACATCACCGAACTGGGCTTCCCGTGATATTTCGCAGCTCGCAGCAGATAGGGATTCGCGTCGCAGACCTCCGACACACCGGTGCGCCCCGAGTACACCTCCGCCAGCAGGGACCGCCGCCGAAGCGCATAGTCCACCACCTGTCGCTGCAATCGCACGATGACCAGAGTACGTCGGCTCCTTCGGCGTGGAGGCGTGACGGGGTCAGGTGGTTGGCGCGTCGGCATCTGTCTGCGGCGATGGTGTCCGGCCTCTTACGATCTTCTTCCGTGGCAACGGGTAGACCCGGCGGCACCCGGACGAAGGACAGCGACCGCACCGCGACCTGCCAGATTCTCGACAGCGCCTTCGCCGAGGGCCAGCTGTCGATGGAGGAGCATCGGCAACGGGTGAACGCCGCTACCACCGCCGCCACACCCGGCGAGCTGGAGTCGTTGGTCGCCGACCTGCAGACAGCCGGCGCGCTGCAGCCGTTCGCGACGGGCCCGAGGTCGGGCCGCGGGCCGCTCGTCATCGCCGGTATGACGGTCGCGGCGGTGGTCGTCCTCGCCGCAGTCGCCGTGGTGCTGATGAACAATGACTCGTCGTCCTCGGACACCACCACCTCGAGCCCGAGTGCCGCGGCGCCGGAGACCCACGAGCTGGCCGCCGAACCGTCCACCCGGGCCGTCGAGTCGGCGCAGGCGCCGGCGGATCCGCCCCCGGTGGTGCTCCGTCCGCTTCCCGATCTGCACGCTGCGGAGGGTCTGACCCTCGTGCTCGACGAGATCCGCAACCGCTTCGGCGACACGATGGGCTACGAGCTGGCCATCACGCCTGACGAGGCGACGCTGGCCCGTCCCGCCCCCACCCACGAGCAGTCGAAGTTGATCTACTCCTTCCATCGTGGCTGGGGCGATCCCTCGACCAGGCCCCGCTCGGACACCGATGATTTGACCGACCTCGCCGCATTCGACGTGCCCGCGGCGGCCGCCGCTCTGCAGCCCGCCCCCGGAACGCTGCGGATCGCGCGTGGCGACGTGACCGAAACGTTCATCGACATCGACCACATCGCCGAGCCGCCCGGTCCCGGCGCACTCGAGCTGTTGGTGAGGGTCTCCACGAGGGCGCACACGGATGGCTGGATCTACCTCGACTCCGCGGGCACCGTCAAGCGCGTGGAAGACCCGAGCTGACCTCTACGATCATCGACGTGGCGACGCGGCAAACCCCTGGAACGCGGGCAAAAGACAGCGACCGTTCCGACACCTGCCAGGTACTCGACAGCGCGCTCGCCGAAGGCCAGCTGTCGATGGAGGAACACCGGCAACGGGTGAGCAGGGCCACCAACGCTGCCACGCTCGGCGAGCTGCAGTCGCTGGTCACCGATCTACAGACAGCCAATGCCCCGGTGAAATCCCCTCAAGCTTTGGGCCCAGCCGACCTTGAGGAAGCGGCCCAGCCTTCCCAACGGTGCCGGCTGGGGTCTGCGCCTCGCGACCGCCGCGGTGCTCGTGCTCCTCGGCATGGGCATCGGCTGGGGCCTCTACGGCAACACCAGCTCGCCGCTGAGCTTTCAGACCGATCCCGGCGCCAAGGTCCGACGGAGTTCCCGCCAAAGTGCTCACCCCGCCCCGGCAGCTGCAGTCGATGGGCGGCCTCAACGGGTTGTTCGAGCAGATGCGGCAGAAGTTCGGCGACACCATCGGCTTCGAGATGAACATCCGGCCCGATCGCGCCACGCTCTACCGACCCGGCGCCGACGACCCGCGCCGCAAGCTGATGTACGACCGCGGGGCGCCAGAGACGCTGAAGATCCCGCGCAAGGACATCTCCGACACCTGGATCGACATCGAGCCGTCAAGGATTCAGCCACCCCCGACGCCGTCAACGTTCGTCGTCAGCAGCGATTTCGGCAGCGGCTACATCGACCTGGCGCCGGACGGCGCGATCAAACAAGTCATGGCGCAGTAACGAAAGCCGAGCTCAGGAGCGTCTCGGTGACCAACTTGTGGCGTCAAATATATCGGCGCGATACAGTTGTGCGAGGTGTCGGGACGTCGTAGCGGCGTGGGGACCCCAGCGCAGCGAGGGGACAAAGGAGGTGGTTCGATGCTGGAGCTCGCAGTGCTGGGTCTTCTGCTCGAGTCGCCCATGCACGGCTACGAGTTGCGTAAAAGATTGACGGGCCTCCTCGGTGCTTTCAGGGCCTTCTCCTACGGCTCGCTGTATCCGGCATTGCGCCGGATGCAGGCCGACGGCCTGATCGTCGAGGACGCGGCGCCCGACGGGGCCTCCAAGGTGCGCCGTGCGCGCCGGGTGTATCAGCTGACCGACGCGGGCAAGAAGCGCTTCGCCGAGTTGGTGGCCGACACGGGCCCACAGAACTACACCGACGACGGATTCGGCGTTCATCTCGCCTTCTTCAACCGCACCCCGGCCGAAGCCAGGATGCGGATCCTCGAGGGCCGCCGTCGACAGGTCGAGGAACGCCGAGAAGGTCTGCGCGAAGCGGTCGCACGGGCCAGCAGTTCGCTTGATCGTTACACCCGCCAACTGCACCAGTTGGGATTGGAGTCCAGCGAGCGCGAAGTGAAATGGCTCAACGATTTGATCGCGGCCGAGCGGGTAGCTCAAAGTCGCGCCGAGCAGTCCCCCAGCTAGCAAAAAGCATCAGATTTCCAAGTGTGGATCGAGAGGAAGAACGTCGCCATGACTGAGAACACCGAGGTGCGGGTCGCGATTGTCGGTGTCGGTAACTGCGCAGCATCGCTTGTCCAGGGTGTGCAGTACTACCACGACGCCGACGAGACCAAGACGGTTCCCGGCCTGATGCATGTGCGATTCGGTCCGTATCACGTCCGCGACGTCAACTTCGTCGCCGCCTTCGACGTCGACGCCAAGAAGGTCGGCTTCGACCTCTCCGAGGCGATCTTCGCGTCGGAGAACAACACCATCAAGATCGCCGACGTGCCGCCGACGAACGTCACGGTGCAGCGCGGCCCGACCCTCGACGGCATCGGCAAGTACTACGCCGAGACCATCGAGGTGTCCGACGCCGACGCCGTCGACGTCGTGAAGGTCCTCAAGGACAACAAGGTCGACGTGATGGTGTCCTACCTGCCGGTGGGCTCCGAAGAGGCCGACAAGTTCTATGCCCAGTGCGCCATCGACGCCGGTGTCGCGTTCGTCAACGCGCTGCCCGTGTTCATCGCCTCTGACCCCGTGTGGGCCAAGAAGTTCGCCGATGCCGGTGTGCCGATCGTCGGTGACGACATCAAGAGCCAGGTCGGCGCCACCATCACCCACCGCGTGATGGCCAAGCTCTTCGAGGATCGCGGCGTGCAGCTCGACCGCACGATGCAGCTCAACGTCGGCGGCAACATGGACTTCCTCAACATGCTCGAACGCGAGCGCCTCGAGAGCAAGAAGATCTCCAAGACCCAGGCCGTAACGAGCAACCTGCAGCGCGAGTTCAAGACCAAGGACGTGCACATCGGCCCGTCCGACCATGTCGGCTGGCTCGACGACCGCAAGTGGGCCTACGTGCGGCTGGAAGGCCGCGCCTTCGGCGACGTGCCGCTGAACCTCGAGTACAAGCTCGAGGTCTGGGACTCGCCGAACTCGGCGGGCGTCATCATCGACGCGGTCCGCGCGGCGAAGATCGCCAAGGACCGCGGCATCGGCGGCCCGGTGGTCGCCGCCTCGGCCTACCTGATGAAGAGCCCGCCGCAGCAGCTGCCCGACGACGTGGCTCGCGAGCAGCTCGAAACGTACATCGACGGCTAGAAGCCGAAGCCGAGCTCTGCTGGTACGTCGGTGGCGAACGCCGCTGGCACATCGCGACATCCAGCGCATCTGAATTTCGGTCGTGCGTAGGGTTTAGCCATGGCCGAGATCTCCGACGACGACCTGCTCAACCTCGACGAGTTCGCACTGCTGCCGGAGAATGCCGAGCAGATCGGCCACACCGGCCCACTGCCCACCGTCAGCCGGATCGATGCCGGTGATATCAGCGCCCTGAAGTGGGGCAACGAGCCGCCGGAGGCGGTGTTTCTTCACGGCGGCGGCCAGAACGCGCACACGTGGGACACCGTCATACTCGGTCTCGGCGTGCCCGCGCTGGCCGTCGATCTGCCAGGGCACGGCCGCTCGGCGTGGCGCGACGACGGCGACTACGGCCCCAAAACGAATGCCGAAACACTGCGGCCGCTGCTGCGCGAATGGGCGCCCAGCCCGCGACTTGTCGTCGGGATGTCGCTGGGCGGTCTCACCGCGCTGCGGCTCGCGGCCACCGAACCGGCGATGGTTCCCGAGCTCGTGCTCGTCGACGTCACGCCCTCCGCGCCGGAGCGCCACGAGGAGATGACGAAGGCGCAGCTCGGCGCGGTTGCGCTCGTGCGGGGCGAGCGGGAGTTCCCGTCTTTCGAGGCGATGCTCGGCGTGACCATCGAAGCCTCGCCGCACCGCGATCGGAAATCGTTGCGGCGCGGCGTCTTCCATAATTCGAAGCGCAACGACGACGGCACTTGGACGTGGCGCTACGACACCTTCCGCGGCGGCAAGGACAGGCAGATGCCCGAGTCGTTCCAGGGCCTCTGGGACGACGTGCCCGCGATCACCATGCCGACCACCCTCGTGCGCGGCGCCAACTCGTTTTTCGTCAACGACGAGGACGCCGCCGCGTTCGCCGAGGGTGCTCCTGGTTTTCAGCGCACCCACGTTGTCGCGGACTCGGGCCACTCGGTTCAGGGCGACCAGCCCCGCGCTCTGGTCGAGATTCTGCGCGGGGTGCTCGGCGCCTGACGTTGCCGGTTGTTCACCCATAAGTTCCCAACCGCTTGTCGGCTTGACGTACATTCCGCCGTACCGGCCGCCAGCCCGCGGCCGGTACTCCTGTCGGAAGGATCCGCAGCCATGGCGCTCGTGCCGTTGAACCTCTTCGTCACCCACGACGGGAAGTCCAAGCGGCAGCATGTGACGTGTCGGTACAAGTGCGGCGACGCCTGCTCAAAGCCCGTCCGAAATACCAGCGACAACGAATACTTCGGCGACATCGCCAAGGCAGTCTCGCGTCGTTCGATGCTGCAGGCGAGCGGCATCGCGGTACTGGCGGTGGGCGCGGGTTCGGCGCTGGCCGGCTGCGGAAGTAGCGAACAGCAGGCGGCGACCCCGACGTCATCGACCGAGCCGGTAGGGGAAACACCGGCAGGCATGAAGTTCGACGCGGTTGCACCCAACAGCGAAGACGCCGTCGTCATCCCCGCCGGGTACAAGCAGGGCGTCGTGATCAGCTGGGGCGACCCGATTCTCGACGGTGTACCGAAGTTCGACATCCGCAACCAGACCGGCGCCGCCCAGCGCGGGCAGTTCGGCTTCAACAACGACTTCGCCGCCCTGCTGCCGATGGCCGGGCAGCCCAACCGGTTCCTGTTGGTGACCAACCACGAGTACGTCACGCCGTTGTTCATGTTCCCCGGCTACAAGGTGGACGCACCCACCCGCGAGCAGTTCGACGTCGAGATCGCGGCGATCGGGATGGGCGTCGTCGAGGTCGAACGGGTGCCCGGCGGCGGCCTCAAACCCGTGATGAGCACCTACAACCGGCGCATCACCGCCGACACCCCGATGACGCTCGTCGGGCCCGCGGCGGGCACCGACTTCGTCAAGACGGCCGCCGACCCGGCAGGCCGCACGGTCCTCGGCACGTTCGCCAACTGCTCTGGCGGCATAACACCTTGGGGCACAATCCTTTCCGGTGAGGAGAACTTCCAGCAGTACTTCGGCGCCGCCGAGGGCACCGCGAAGCCCGGTCCGGTGGACGCCGACCGGTATGACCGCTACGGCATTTCGGCAAAACCATCCGAACTGCTGTGGGAGACGTTCGACCCGCGCTTCGACGTATCGGGGAGTCCGAATGAGCCCAACCGGTTCGGCTACATCGTCGAAGTCAACCCGTGGGATCCGAACTCGACGCCGGTCAAGCACTCCGCGATGGGCCGGTTCAAACACGAGGGTGCCAACATCTACATCACCGACGACGGCACCGTGGTGGCCTACAGCGGCGACGACGAGCGTTTCGACTACATGTACAAATTCGTCTCCAGTAAGAAGATGCGGTCCGCGGGAGACAAGGGCGACCCGACGGCGCTGGCCCACAACATGACGCTGCTCGACGAGGGCACGCTCTACGCCGCCAAGCTGTCCAGCGACATCCCGCCCGCTCAGATCGACGGCTCGGGCAAGCCGCCGGCAGGCGGCGCCTTCCGCGGGACGGGAACGTGGCTTCCGTTGCTGCGCTCGGGCCCTGACGGTCAGGCCGAGTCGCTCGTGGCCGGCGTGACCGCGCAGGAGGCCGCGGTGTTCACCCGGCTCGCCGCGGACAAGGCCGGCGCCACCAGAATGGACCGCCCAGAAGACTTCGAGGCCAACCCGCAGACGGGCAAGGTGTATGTCGCGCTCACCAACAACGACGAGCGCGGCGCGCCCGGCGAGGCGCCGCCGGACGCCGCCAACCCGCGCAACGACAACAAGAGCGGGCAGATTCTCGAGATCACCGACAGCCACGCGGGCACCGACTTCACCTGGGACCTACTGCTCGTGTGCGGCGATCCGGCAGCCGCCGACACGTACTTCGCCGGATTCGACAAGACGAAGGTCAGTCCGATTTCGTGCCCGGACAACGTAGCGTTCGACAGCCACGGGAATCTGTGGATCTCCACCGACGGAAACGCGTTGGACTCCAACGACGGACTGTTCGCCGTCGCACTGGAAGGCCCGAACCGGGGTGAGACCAAGCAGTTCCTCACCGTGCCACTCGGGGCGGAGACCTGCGGGCCCATCATCAGCGACGATCTGGTGACGGTCTGCGTGCAGCATCCCGGCGAATACGACGACAACAGCATCGACAACCCGCTGTCCCGATGGCCGGAAGGCGGCAACGGTACAGCGCGCCCATCGGTCGTCGCGGTGTGGCGGACCGACGGTCGGATTGGTGTCTAGCCAAACCGGGAATGATGGACCTGTGCCTTCAATTCGTGTCGGCGTGCAGCTGCAGCCGCAACATTCCCCCACCTACGGCCACATCCGCGACGCCGTTCGACGGTGTGAGGACATCGGTGTCGACGTCGCGTTCAACTGGGACCACTTCTTCCCGCTATACGGCGACCCCGACGGTCCACATTACGAATGCTGGACGATGCTCGGCGCATGGGCGGAACAAACGTCGCGCATCGAGATCGGCGCGCTCGTCACGTGTAATTCGTACCGCAACCCGGAATTGCTCGCCGATATGGCACGCACCGTCGACCACGTCTCCGACGGCAGGCTGATCCTCGGCATCGGGTCGGGCTGGAAGCAGAAGGACTACGACGAATACGGCTACGCGTTCGGCACTGCAGGCAGCCGGCTGGACGATCTGGCGGAAGCGTTCCCGCGCATCCAGTCGCGGCTGGGCAAGCTCAACCCGCAGCCGACACGCGACATCCCGGTGTTGATCGGCGGCGGCGGTGAGAAGAAAACGCTGCGCCTTGTCGCGGAATACGGCGATATCTGGCACTCATTCAGCGATAGCAGCGAGTACCCGCAGAAGTCGGACATCCTCGCGCGACACTGCGCCGACGTCGGGCGCGACCCTTCGGCCATCGAACGATCGGCCGGGGTCTCCGGTAAGGGAACCGACGCGCTGCTCGCCGAAGCCGACGCCCTGGCCGACCTCGGAGTCACCCTGTTGACCGTCGGCGTCAACGGGCCCGACTACGACCTGAGCGACGCAGAAGCCTTGTGCCAGTGGCGCGATAGGCGCGCGGGGAACTAACTCAGCTTAGGCTGGGCGAGTACCGCAGACACACGAATGTGTCTCATTCTGCCAATTTCTGCCTAGCGGCCAATTCGCGTGATTAACTTGCGCCGCTATGCCGAAGAGGTATGGAATCAAGGAGAAGGACCAGGTTGTTTCTCATCTCATCAACCTGGTGCTCACTGGCAAGTTGCGTTCGGGGGACCGCGTCGACCGCAATGAGATCGCGCACGAACTCGGGGTGAGCCGGGTGCCGATCCAGGAGGCCGTGGTTCAGCTCGAACACGACGGAATCCTGTCGACGCGCTACCACCGCGGCGCCTTCGTCGAACGCTTCGACGAGTCCGTCGTGCTGGAACACCACGAGCTTCACGGCCTGCTGCTCGGCCTGGCGTCGGGGCGCGCGGCGAGCGATCCGCGACAGGCAGTGCTGTCTGCGCTCACTACGTTGACCGACTTCATGATCGCCAACCGCGAATCGCGCGCATTCCAGGAAGCGGCCTGGCAGTACCGGCAGACCATCAACGAGGAGTACGCGGGCCCGCGGTTGCTCGCCGAGATCCGCGCCTCGCAGAGCTTCATTCCTCGGTCGTTCTGGGTGACCTACCTGAACAACCACGACGAAATGCTGCCGTTCTACGAAGCGGAGACCACCGCCATCCGCAGCCACGACGCCGACGGTGCGCGAGCCGCGTGCGCAGGCCGCGCGGAAGCCATGGGGCGGATCATGGTCGCCGAACTGGTACGCCGCGGCGTGTTCAGCCCGTCGGCCCTGGCCACGCAGCCGCCGGTTGCGTTCTGAATGAGCTGAAGCCGGTTTCAACGTTCGCTCGGCGGCTACGTTGATTCCAATGACCCCCCTCCCGGGCCGGACAGCCAAAGCGTTCGTCCTCGCGCTCGTCGCGCTGCTGGTCTTCAGCCTTCCAATGGCCGGCCCCGCCGTCGCCGACGCCGACCAATGCGCGCCGCCTGGCGTCGACAGCGCGAGCGCAGTACCGACGAACCTCGCATCCGCGGCGGCGGGTCCCGGTGAGGACAAGTACACGACGCCCACGGTCGCACCGCTGGACACCGTGAAGCCCGATGCGCTGAATCTGGGCACACCGGGAGTGCTCACCGTCGGCACACTGTCCGACGCCCCGCCGAGCATCTGCATCGACTCAGCGGGCCAGTTCACCGGCTTCGACAACGAGCTGCTGCGGGCGGTCGCTGAAAAGCTGCGCGTGCGAATCAATTTCGTCGGCACGGAGTTCTCCGGGCTGCTCGCCCAAGTGGCCTCGCGCCGCTTCGACGTCGGCTCCTCGTCGATCACCACCACCGATGCGAGGCGGCGCACAGTCGGGTTCACCAACGGCTACGACTTCGGCTACTTCTCCCTTGTCGTGCCAACGGGGTCACCGATCACCGGATTCGACAAGCTGGCCGCAGGCCAGCGCATCGGCGTGGTTCAGGGCACCGTCCAGGAGGCCTACCTCGTCGACTCGTTGAAGCTGGACCCCGTCAAGTTCCCCGACTACAACACCGTCTACGCCAGCCTGAAAACCAAGCAGATCGACGCGTGGGTCGCTCCGTCACAGCAGGCGCAGGGTACCGTGCAGCCCGGCGACACCGCCGAGATCATCGAGAACACCTTCAGCCTGGACAACTTCGTGGCCTACGCGGTCGCCAAGGAGAACAAGCCGCTGATCGACGCGCTGAACTCCGGGCTGGACGCCGTCATCGCCGACGGCACATGGGCGCGGTTGTACGCCGACTGGGTGCCGCGCGAACTTCCGCCCGGCTGGAAGCCGGGTTCCAAGGCCGCGCCGGTGCCGCAGCTGCCTGACTTCGCCGCGATCGCAGCGAGCCATCAGGACGAGCGGGTGGATTCGGCTGCGGCTCAACCGAAGTCGACGATGTCACGATTGGCCGCCTCGTTCCTCGACTGGGACCTGTACAAGCAGGCGATTCCCGACCTGTTCACGACCGGCCTGCCCAACACGTTGATCCTGACCGTCAGCGCCAGCGTGATCGGCCTGCTGCTCGGCATGGCGCTGGCCGTCGCGGGCATCTCGGGCTCCCGATGGCTGCGCTGGCCCGCGCGCGTGTACACCGACATCTTCCGCGGCCTGCCCGAGGTGGTGATCATCCTGCTGATCGGCCTCGGCGTCGGGCCCATCGTCGGTGGCTTGACCGGCAACAACCCGTACCCGCTCGGCATCGCGGCGCTCGGATTGATGGCCGCGGCCTACATCGGCGAGATCTTCCGCTCCGGCATCCAGAGCGTGGAACCGGGCCAGCTCGAAGCGTCGCGCGCGCTCGGCTTCAGCTATCCGGCCTCGATGCGACTGGTCGTGGTGCCGCAGGGGATCCGGCGTGTGCTGCCCGCGCTGGTCAACCAGTTCATCTCGCTGCTCAAAGCCAGCTCGCTGGTGTACTTCCTCGGGTTGGTCGCCAATCAGCGCGAGCTGTTCCAGGTCGGCCGCGATCTCAACGCACAGACCGGCAACCTGTCGCCGCTGGTCGCCGCGGGCCTGTTCTACCTTGCGCTGACCATTCCGCTGACTCACCTGGTGAACTACATCGACGCCCGCCTGCGGAAGGGCCGCCCGGCCGAGCCGGAGGATCCGCTGTCGCCATTGAACCCCGCCACGCCGCAGGAGATGATCTGATGCCGGCCGCATTCACGCCAGTCTCCCTGGCAGGCAGTGATATTCACCTGGCGTTCGGACCGAATGCGGTGCTGCGCGGTGTCGACATCGAGGTGCCTGCGGGTAACACCGCCGCGGTGATCGGGCCGTCCGGATCGGGCAAGTCGACGCTGCTGCGTACGCTCAACCGACTCTACGAGCCCGACAAGGGCGACATCCTGCTGGACGGGAAGTCGGTGCTCGGCGACAACCCCGACGCGTTGCGGCAGCGGATCGGCATGGTCTTCCAGCACTTCAATCTGTTTCCCCATCGCACCGTGCTCGACAACGTGACGCTGGCACCGCGCAAGCTCAAGAAGCTCAGCGCCGACGAGGCCCGCGAGCTCGGGCTGGCTCAGCTCGAGCGCGTTGATCTGCGGCACAAGGCCGACGCCCGGCCTGGCACGCTGTCCGGCGGCCAGCAGCAGCGTGTCGCCATCGCGCGCGCCCTCGCGATGACACCGCAGGTGATGTTCTTCGACGAGGCCACTTCGGCGCTCGACCCTGAACTCGTGAAGGGGATCCTGGCATTGATCGCCGACCTCGGCGCCGACGGCATGACGATGGTCGTCGTGACGCATGAGATGGGCTTCGCCCGCTCGACGTCGGACACCGTGGTGTTCATGGATCACGGCAAAGTCGTCGAATCGGGGCCGCCCGAGCGGATCTTCGACGGCGCGGAGACCGAAAGACTACAGAGATTCCTGTCACAGGTGCTGTAACCACAAACATTGCGCGATTGCATACCGTCAGACCCTGACAGGTTAGACTAGCGAACTATGGTGGAGACCCAAGCGCAGGTCGACGAACTGGCAGCTGAGCTGCAGCGCGTCCTGTCCAAGCTGTTCTCCGTCCTGCGACGCGGTGACGCCAATCGGGGCACGGCAGGCGACCTGACCCTGGCCCAGCTCTCGATCCTGTTGACGCTGCTGGAAAAGGGCCCGATCCGGATGACCGATCTGGCTGCCCACGAGCGCGTCCGCACCCCGACGACGACCGTTGCGATCCGCCGCCTCGAGAAGCTGGGACTCGTGAAGCGGTCGCGCGACCCCTCCGATCTGCGCGCCGTCCTGGTGGAGGTCACCCCGCGCGGCCTCGTCCAGCACCGCGAGGCACTCGCTGCGCGCCGGTCCGCGCTGGCCGCGATGCTCGGCAGGCTGACCGATGACGACGTCGAAACCCTGACCAAGGCGTTGGGCCCGATGGAGCGGCTCGCCGATCAGGAAGCCGGCCAGGAAGGCAGCTAGCCCAACCAGTCCAGTACCGCCGCGGCGGTCCATGACTGTTGCATGCTGCCCAACGGTTCTCCGGTGAACGGTTCGTAGTACTCGGCGAAGGTCCCGTCGCTGGCCTGCCGGAGACCTTCGCGGCGCAGAATCAGCGACCGCTCGGCCCAGCCGCGGCGGGCGAATGCCCAGGAGAACAGCCAGGTCATCACCGGCCAGACCGGTCCGCGCCAGTACTCCCTGGAGCGGAAGTCACGCGACACCGGCGATGTGGACGGGATCAGCGCGTACTTCAGGTCGGGATGCCCGCAGAACCGCGGACCTTCCAACAACCGCAGCAGTGTGCGCTCCTTGGCGTGCGGAAGCCCACCACACAGCAGCGGCGCGAACTGAGCGACGGTTTCGGTGGCGACCAGCCTGCCGGCGCGGACGTCGTAATCCCTTGCCGCGCCGGTTCGTTCGTCAGCAATCTCGACGACGCCCGCGCGGAACCTGTCCGACCATGCGTAGAGATCTCTGACATCGGCGTGCGGGCGTTTGTAGTCTTCGCCGATCTCGGCGAGCACGGAGCAGGCTACCGACAAGATCGCCGACACGAAGACGTCCTCGACGGCGAAGCTCATGACCTTGGGCAGCAACTCGTCGTCGTAGCGCACCGACTTCATCTCCTCGACCAGCCACAGGTAGCGGTCGTACTCCGTGTCCGACGGCCGTTGGCTGGCATCGGTGACGATGGTGTTGTCCTCGCGCCGGTATTCCGGCACATTGCCCGCAATCACGTTGGCGTAGGCGGCATCCCATCGCGGTGAATTGTCCATGCCGGACTCCCACCCGTGGTAGAGCGTCACCCGGCCGTGCGACTTCGGGTCGCGCGCCTCGGCGAGCCAACGGTGCCAGCGCACCAGGTCGTCCCAGCGACGGTCCAGAAAGGCTTCGGCCACCGCGCGGGTCGAGCGGCCGCGGGACCGGGCGTGGTCGAGGATGCGCTGCACGGCGATCGCATGCACCGGCGGCTGAGTGATACCCGATGTGTGCCGCGACCGCGGCGCGTAGGCGGCCAATGCGGACGTCGCCCACCGCGCTGGTCCGGGGAAGTAGCCGTCGACGCCGTTGGCGAACACGATGTGCGGGATCATTCCGTTGGCCCACTGCGCCGAGAGCAGGGTGTCGAGCTCGACGACCGCGCGCTCGACGCTCAGCGGCGCGAGGCCGATGGCGACGAAAGCGGCGTCCCAACTCCACATGTGTGGGTACAGCAGCGGCGCCGCGGTCGTCATCGAACCCAGGTCATTGCCGCGCAGCAGATACGCGGCGCGTGCCGCGAGTTGCGTGGGGGCGAAGCTGGGATCGGGTGCCATCTCCACAATGATCGCAGTCGGTAGGGTGACCGGCATGCCGACCGCCTTCATCACCGGGCCAGCGGGTGGGCTGGGCACGGCCATCGCCGATGCCCTGGCCCCCACCCATACGCTGTTCCTCGGTGGTCGACCGTCGGACCGGCTCGACGCGCTGGCGCAGCGGTTGGGTGCGACGACGTGGCCGTTGGACCTGGAAGACAGCGAGTCGATCGCCGCGGTCGTCGAGCCGATCGACGAGCTCGACGTGTTGATCCACAATGCGGGCGCGGCCTTCCCCGGACGCGTCGCCGAGTCGACTGTCGACGAGTGGCGGGTCACGATGGAGGTCAATGTCATTGGCGCGGTTGCGGTTACGCTCGCGCTGCTGCCCGCGCTGCGCAGTGCAGGCGGTCAGGTGGTGTTCATCAACTCCGGTGCGGGCATCAACGCGTCGCCCGGTCTGGCGTCGTACACGGCCAGCAAGTTCGCATTGCGCGGCTTTGCCGAGTCGCTGCGCAACGACGAGCCCGAGCTGCGCGTGACGTCGATCCATCCCGGACGGATCGCGACGGCGATGCAGGAGGACCTCGTCGCCTACGAGGGTCGCGACTACAAGCCCGAACACCTCTTGGCGCCCGACACCGTCGCGAAGATCGTCGCCGAGGCCGTCAACGCACCGCCCGACGCCGATATCCGCGAGGTCATCGTCCGCCCCCGGTGATTTGGGCGCTCGCAGTCACGCTGAGGATGACTCAGGGCGCCGAAATCGCTAGACGACGAGGTTGACCAGGCGACCGGCCACCACGATCACCTTCTTGGGGGTCGCGCCGTTCAGAAACGCCTGCACCTTCTCGTCGGCCAGCGCGGCCGCCTCCATCGCATCGGCATCCGCAACGGCGGGCACCGTGACGTGCCCGCGCACCTTGCCGTTGACCTGCACCGGCAGCTCGACGGTGTCGACGGTCAGATAACTCTCGTCGGCAACCGGGAACGGACCGTGCGCCAGCGACGTGTCATGGCCGAGCCGAAGCCACAGTTCCTCGGCAAGGTGCGGCGCCAGCGGCGCCACCATCAGCACGAGCGGTTCGACCGCCGCCCGCGGCACATCCCCGCTGTGCCGCTTCGTCAGGTGGTTGGTGTACTCGATCAGCTTGGCGCCCGCGGTGTTGTTGCGCAGCGACGCATAGTCTTCCGAGACCCCGGCGATCGTCCGGTGCAGTGCCCGCAGCGTCTCGTCGTCCGGAGTGTCATCACTGGCCCGCAACTGCCCGGTTTGTTCGTCGACCACCAACCGCCACACCCGCTGCAGGAATCGGTACGCGCCCACAACGTCTTTCGTCGCCCACGGACGCGACGCCTCAAGCGGACCCATCGACATCTCGTACATCCGCAGCGTGTCCGCGCCGTAGTTGTCGCAGATCTCGTCGGGCGACACCGAGTTCTTCAGGCTCTTACCGATCTTGCCGAACTCCTGATTGACCTCGATCTCACCGTCGGGTCCCGTCCAGAAGAACTTCTTCTCCCGCTCAACGACTTCCGCGGCGGGCACATAGGTGCCGCGCGCATCGGTGTAGGCGTGCGCCTGGATGTAACCCTGGTTTACCAGCCGCCGGTACGGCTCCCGCGACGACACATGGCCGAGGTCGTAGAGCACCTTGTGCCAGAACCGCGAGTACAGCAGGTGCAGCACCGCATGCTCGACACCGCCGACGTACAGGTCGACACCGCCCGGGTCGTCCTGGCCGTGCTCGGCGGGTCGCGAGCCCATCCAGTACGCCTCGTTCTCCTTGTCGCACAGGGCTTCCGAGTTGCGCGGGTCCGTGTAGCGCAACTCGTACCACGAGCTGCCTGCCCACTGCGGCATGACGTTGGTGTCGCGGGTATAGGGCTTGAGGCCGTCGCCGAGGTCCAGCTCGACGTTCACCCAGTCGGTCGCCTTGTTCAGCGGCGGCGACGGCACGCTGTCGGCGTCGTCGGGGTCGAACAGCACCGGAGAATAGTCCTCGATGTCGGGCAGTTCGACCGGCAGCTCGGATTCCGGCAAGGGGTGCGCGCGGCCGTTTTCGTCGTAGACGATCGGGAACGGCTCGCCCCAGTAACGCTGCCGCGCGAACAGCCAGTCGCGCAGCTTGTACTCGACGCGGGAGCGTCCGCGACCGTCGGCCTCGAGCCGGGCGGTCACCGCCTCCTTCGCCGATGCCACGCTGAGGCCGTCGAGAAAGCCTGAGTTGACCATCTCCCCGTCGCCGTTGTAGGCCCCCTGTGAAATGTCGCCGCCTGCAACGACTTCGACGATCGGCAGCCCGAACTGCGTCGCGTAGTCCCAGTCGCGCTGGTCGCCGCCGGGCACCGCCATGATCGCGCCGGTGCCGTAGCCGAGCAGCACATAGTCGGCAATGAAGATCGGGATACTCGCGCCGTTGACGGGGTTGGTCGCGTAGCTGCCGAGAAACACGCCGGTCTTGGACTTGTTCTCCTGGCGCTCCAGGTCCGACTTCGCGGCGATCGAGGCGCGGTATGCGGCCCCGGCGGCCGCCGGGGTGGCTCCGTCGTAGGTCCACCGGGGGTCGACGCCGTCGGGCCAATCCGCGGCGGTCAGCTGCTCGACGAGCGGATGCTCCGGTGCCAGCACCATGTAGGTCGCCCCGAACAAGGTGTCGGGCCTTGTGGTGAAGACTTCGATGTCGCCCGCATCGGTGCCGAACAACACCGCGGCGCCTTTGGACCGACCGATCCAGTTGCGCTGCATGGTCTTGACCTTGTCCGGCCAGTCCAGCACGTCGAGGTCCTCGAGCAGCCGATCCGAGTAGGCGGTGATCCGCATCATCCACTGCCGCAACCGCTTCCGGAACACCGGGAAGTTGCCGCGGTCGCTGCGCCCATCGGAGGTGACCTCCTCGTTGGCCAGCACTGTGCCGAGCCCGGGACACCAGTTGACCATCGAGTCGGCCCGGTATACCAACCGGTGTGAGTCGATCACCTCGGCGCGCTCGTCGGCGGACAACGCCGGCCACGTCCTGCCGTCCTCGAGGCTCCGCTGCCCGGAGTCGAACTCACCGACCAGTTCGTCGATGCGGCGGGCCCTGTTCAGCTGCTTGTCGAACCACGCGTCGTAGATCTGCAGGAAGATCCACTGTGTCCACTTGTAGAAGTCGACATCGGTGGTGGAGAAACTGCGCCGCGCGTCGTGGCCGAGCCCGAGCCGGCCCAGCTGTCGGCGGAAGTTGACGATGTTGGCCTCAGTCCGGGTCCGCGGATGGGTACCGGTCTGCACGGCGTACTGCTCCGCGGGCAGACCGAACGAGTCGAAGCCCAAGGCGTGCAACACATTGCGACCCGTCATACGGAAGTAGCGGGCGTAGACGTCGGTCGCGATGTAGCCGAGCGGGTGGCCGACGTGCAGACCCTCGCCCGACGGGTAGGGAAACATGTCCAGCACGAACATCTTGTCGGCCGGAACCGGTGTGCCGTCCGACGGCGCGAGTGAGCCCACCGGGTTGGGCACATGGAAGGTTCCCAGCAGCTGCCACCGCTCCTGCCAGGCATGCTCGATCTCCCCGGCCAGCTTCGCGGTGTACCGATACTGCGGGGTGTCGGCGTCGGTGACCGACTCGCTACTCACGTGAACAGGGTAAAGGTCTGCCACCGCCCGTCCGTCGGCCACGGGCAGGTATCGGTTGCGTTGCGGAGCGGTCAGAGCTTCATTCCAGCTCGGTTCCAAGGCTGGTGGCTGACTCCGCGCGGGGGTTACGGTCGCCCCCTGACCTGGGGCATGTCCTGCCCGTGGCAGGGGGACTCTCACGAAGGGATTCGGGCGATGATCGGAGATGCTCGCCGCTGGCGGATTCTGGCAGGTGCGGTGGCTGCGGGCATGGCCGGCGTGCTCGGGGTGACGGCCAACACGGCCGCGGCCGAACCCCTCTATCCCCTGCCCCCACAGCCTTCGCCCGCGTCCCAGCCGGTCACCGTCATGCCGGGCTCGGCGCAGGCCAGACAATCCACCGGCCAGCTCGGCATCGCACCTGCCGCGCCCGCGGCGCAATCACTGGCCACCCCGGCACTGCCGCCCGGCGCGGCGGTGCCGGCCCCACAGACGCTGATACCTGCGAACTCGCAGACCCTCAATGACTACTTCCATGAGAAGGGCATCAAACTCGAACCGCAGGCGGCCCGCGACTTCACGGCGCTCAACATCGTGCTGCCCGTGCCGCGCGGCTGGTCGCAGGTGCCCGATCCGAACGTGCCCGACGCGTTCGCGGTGCTCGCCGACCGGGTCGGCGGCGACGGGATCTACACCTCCAACGCGGCGCTGGTGGTCTACAAGTTGGCCGGCGGCGACTTCGATCCGAAGGAGGCAATCACCCACGGCTTCATCGACAGCCAGTTGCTGCCTGCGTGGAGCACCACCAACGCATCACTTGCGGACTTCGGCGGAATGCCCTCGGCGATGATCGAGGGCTCCTACCGCGACAACAACATGTCGCTCAACACCGCGCGCAGGCACACCATCGCGACCTCGGGTCAGGACAGTTACCTGGTATCGCTGGCGGTCACCACGACGGTCAGGGAAGCCGTCCCCACCGCGAACGCCACCGACGCAATCACCAACGGCTTCAGGATCACTGCGCCGGGCGCGCCCGCTGTGCCGGCACCCGCCGCGCCCGCTGCGGCAGCAGCCGCTGCGCCTGCACTGGCGCAGGCGCCGCCCCGGTAGCGCGCGGGCTGCGGCGCCCTTTAAGGTAGGCCGCATGCTTTTCGCGGCGGTGGGATGCCTGTGTGCCGCCCTTGTCACCGCCGCACTCGGCGGATGGACGTTGTCCCGCCCGCGCTCCGCCGACGTCGTGCGACAGGTCCTCCGCGCTGTCGCCCCCACCCAGCTCGCCGCCTCGGCGATGTTGACCGTCGCGGGCGTGGTCGCGCTGTCGTTGCAACCCGAGACGGGTGCTGTCGTGGTGATCGTGTGCGTGCTCGGCGCCGTCGCCACGGTCGCGGCCGGTTGCTGGCAGAGCGCCAAGTTCGTGGTCGCTCAGACCACGGGGGCTGCCGCGTGCGGGACCGCATCCAGCGGATGCGGCGGCGGCGCCTGCGCAAGCTGCACGCTGTCAAGGGGCCCAGCCGCGCAGGCCGGTCATACCGCTTGAGGCCGGCCGACCGGAACTAGTTGCGGCTGATATCGATCGGGTGGGTCGCCAGCAGCGACAGGGGAAGCGGCTGACGGCGCAGCACCCGTCCCCACAGGTCCACCCTCGCCGAGACCAGAACGTCGGACGGTAACGCGGACAACACGATCCAGTCGTCGCGCGCGATCTCGCCCTCGAGTTGGCCGATCGTCCAGCCGGAGTATCCAGCGAAGATCCGCACGCCTTCGACCATCGGCGCTATCGTCTCGGGTTCGGCGTCCAGATCCACCATCACCATCCGGCCCTGCACATGCCGGATACCCGGCACCCCGTTCGGTTCGGTGCCCACCCGCAAGGTGGCCAGGCACAGCGCGGCATCCCGCTTGACCGGGCCGCCGATGAACATGGTCTTGGGTTTGGTGGCGAGCTTCGCCCACTGCGGCAGCACGTTGTACACCGCGGTTTCGCTTGGCCGGTTCAGCACCACCCCGAGGGTGCCGCCGTCGTTGTGTTCGACGATGTAGATGACGCTGCGGCGGAACGTCGGCTCGAGCAGATCGGTGTTGGCCAGCAGCAGAGTTCCGGCGCGCACCCGGTTCGCTGTCGGAGCGACAAAGTCCTCCGGATCCTCTGACTGTGCCACTCCACCATCATGGCACCAGCGAACCATTGAGGTGGCGAACGGGCGCGGCCCGCCGGGATATTTGTACTGTGAATTCCCGTGGCTGACGCACGCGCTCCGCTGGACCTGTGGCGGTCCGTGCGCGGCCTACCCCACTTCTGGCGGCTGCTCGAACTGCGGACGACGAGCCAGTTCGGTGACGGCCTGTTCCAGGCCGGGTTGGCGGGCGGACTGCTGTTCAACCCCGAACGCGCGGCGGGACCGTGGGAGCTCGTCGGAGCGTTCGCCGTCCTGTACCTGCCGTACTCGGTCCTCGGCCCGTTCGCAGGCGCCCTGCTCGACCGCTGGGACCGCCGGACCGTGCTGATCGGGGCCAACGCCGCGCGCGTCTTCCTGGTGCTCGGCATTGCCGCGCTGCTGGCCTCCGGCGCCGGCGACCTGTCGATCCTGTTCGGCGCGCTGATCGCCAACGGCTTCACCCGGTTCGTGTCCTCCGGCCTGTCCGCCGCACTGCCTGACGTCGTGCCGCGCGGACAGGTCGTGACGATGAACTCGGTCGCGACAGCCACCGGAGGCGTGGCGACGTTTCTCGGCGCCGGGTTCATGCTGGCGTCGAGACCGTTGCTCGGTTCCGACGACAAGGGCTCTGCGGCAGTCCTTTTCATCGTCGTGGTGCCTGTGTTGCTGGCCCTGCTGTTGTCGGTGCGCTTCCCCCGCCACGTGCTCGGACCGCACGAGAGTGCGCGGGCCATCCACGGTTCCGTGGCCTACGCTGTCGCGACCGGATGGCTGCACGGCGCCCGCACCGTGCTCGCCGTTCGGACCGTCGCGGCCACGCTCGGCGGCCTGGCCACCCACCGGATGGTGCTGGGCATCAACAGCATGCTGGTGTTCGTCATGGTGCGCCATGTCGACACCCACAGCGTCGCAGGGTTCGGCACCGCGGCACTGTTCTTCTTCATCACCGGGATCGGGTCGTTCATCGCCAACGTGATCACCCCGAGCGCGGTCGGCCGGTGGGGCCGCTACCGCACCGCCAACGGGGCGCTGCTCCTCGCGGCGGTCATGCAGCTCGGCGGCGCAGGCCTGCAGATGCCGATGATGCTGCTGTGCGGGTTCCTGCTCGGCCTGGTCGGTCAGGTGGTCAAACTGTGCGCCGACACAGCCATGCAGATCGACGTCGACGACGCGCTGCGCGGTCACATGTTCGCGGTGCAGGACGCGTTGTTCTGGATGTCGTTCATCGTCGCGCTGACCGCTGCGGCGGCCGTCATC
Organism: Mycobacterium sp. ITM-2016-00318; assembly: GCF_002968285.2. Taxonomy (NCBI): domain Bacteria; kingdom Bacillati; phylum Actinomycetota; class Actinomycetes; order Mycobacteriales; family Mycobacteriaceae; genus Mycobacterium; species Mycobacterium sp. ITM-2016-00318. Next base: position 5,437,677 of record NZ_CP134400.1, read on the forward strand.
CCCGCCGACGGCTACTCGCCGGGACTCGTCGTCGCAGGCTCAGTGCTCTATCTACTCGGGTTTGCGCTGCACGCCGGCGTCGCTCGCCGTGCCCGACCGCCGGGCTAAGGTGACCCGCATGGCGACAGCCCGCCCGATCGTGGATGACCTTCGCGCCGAAAGCGACCACCTCGACGGATTGGTCGCCGAGCTTCCCGATGAGCGCTGGGCAGAGGCCACCCCCGCAGCGGGGTGGACCATCGCGCACCAGATCGCGCACCTGCTGTGGACCGACCGGGTCGCGCTGCTGTCGGTCCATGACGAGGCCGCCTTCAACGAGGTGCTGGGCGCCGCCGCGGAAGATCCGCTCGGGTTCGTCGACCGCGGCACGGAGGAGGTCGCCGCGGGCGCGCCGACCGAGTTGCTGGCCGACTGGCGCGCGACCCGAAACCAGCTGCACGACGCACTGCTGACGGTGCCCGACCGCCGCAAGCTGCCGTGGTTTGGGCCGCCGATGAGCGCCGCCTCGATGGCCACCGCGCGGCTGATGGAGACCTGGGCGCACGGCCTCGACGTCGCCGACGCCCTCGGGGTGAAGCGGCCGCCGACTGCACGGCTTCGCTCCATCGCCCACATCGGCGTCCGGACACGCGATTTCGCGTTCGCGATCAACGGCCACGCCGCACCGGAAGATCCGTTCCGCGTCGAGCTCGCCGCACCCAACGGCGATACCTGGACGTGGGGTCCCGAGGACGCGCGGCAGCGGGTGACCGGTTCGGCGGAGGACTTCTGCCTGCTGGTCACCCAGCGGCGGCCTCCCTCGACCCTCGACGTGACGGCCGAGGGTGACGACGCGCAGCGCTGGCTGACGATCGCGCAGGCCTTCGCCGGACCGCCGGGACCGGGGCGCTGACACCCGGTCCCGACGCCTGCGTTCTGCGCACTCAGCTGTAGAGCGCTTCCCACGTCTTGGGGCCGACGATGCCGTCGACTTTCAACGGGACGTTGTCGCAATCGGTGAGGATGGCCTGCACATTCTTGACAGCGGTCTCGGTCAGCTTGCCGTAGTCGCCGTCGACCGGGCCCGGGTCGTAGTCCGGGTAGCCCCAGCTCTTGAGAATCTCCTGCACCAGGAATACCGGGTTCCCCTTCGAGCCCTTCTTGATGATTGGCGGGGTCAGTCGCGACCACGTCATCGGCCCGACGATGCCGTCGACGGCCAACGGGAACGAGAACGAGAAGAATTCGCCGACGCTGCGGTCCAGCTGATAACGGATGACCCGGTTGCGGGTGATCGGTCCGAATACGCCGTCGACCTCGCTGAGGTCGACCAGATAGCGGCGGCAGTACAGCGCCTGCTGTGCCTTCTTGACCGCTTCGCCGGTTGAACCGATTTTGATGATGGGATCAGCCATGGGAGTGCTCCTTTCGTGTGGTTCGAGCAGGACGAACGGTCCCGCTTCGGCGTCGGGAAATCCCGAGTAGGCGGCTACCTGAATATGGGGCGCGCGCTCCCTGACGCAGCGAGTAGTGCGCGCCCTGTGAAAGTGCGTGTGCGCCAGCGCGGTCGGCTACGGTCAGCCCGCGCCGCGCGAGCTACAGGTCGTTGGCGACGTCGGCCCTGCCGTCGCCGTTGCTGTCTGTCAGCTTGAGGTCCCACGTTCCGTCGCCGTCGGTGTCGACATAGCCGAGCCCGTCGCCGAGCGCGCGGTCGGCCAGCCCGTTGCCGTCGACGTCGAGCAGGCGCAGTCCCCTAGCAAGCTGGGGGCCCAGCCCGTCGCGATCCACGCTCACCGCCCAGGTGCCCGACCCGTCATCGGTGAAATAGTTCTGCCCGTCGAGCACGGCGTGATCGGCGACGCCGTCGCCGTCGAGGTCGGCAAGCAGGTCATCGACGGTGCCGTCGCCGTCCACATCGAGACCGATCGCGTCCAGTGCGCCGTCGGCATCGAGGTCGGTGTTCGGCGGTGCGCTCCACATCGTGGCCGAGCCGTCGCCGTCGGAAAGGCAGTAGTCCACACCGATTGGACGTCGGCTCAGCTCCTGGCGTTCCACCACTTCAGCAGTTCGGCCACCGCCTCGTCGTGGCTGAGGGGCCCGCGGTCGAGGCGGAGCTCCTTGAGGTGGTTCCACGCCTGCCCGACCTGCGGGCCAGCCGGGATGTCCAGGATCTTCATGATCTCGTTGCCGTCGAGGTCGGGACGTACCCGCTGCAGGTCCTCTTTCGCCGCCAATTCGGCGATCCGCGCCTCGAGGTCGTCGTAGTTGGCCTGCAGCCGGGCCGCGCGCCGCTTGTTGCGGGTGGTGCAGTCGGCGCGCACCAGCTTGTGCAGCCGCGGCAGCAGCGGGCCGGCGTCGGTGACATAACGCCGCACCGCCGAATCGGTCCACTTTCCGTCGCCGTACCCGTGGAAGCGCAGGTGCAGGTACACCAGCTGCGACACATCGTCGACCATCTGCTTGGAGTACTTCAGCGCCCGCATCCGCTTGCGGGTCATCTTCGCGCCGACCACCTCGTGATGGTGAAAGCTCACCCCGCCGTCGGACTCGTGCCGACGCGTCGAGGGCTTGCCGATGTCGTGTAGCAGTGCCGCCCACCGCAACACCAGATCGGGACCGTCCTCGAGCGCGATCGCCTGCCGCAGCACAGTCAGCGAATGCTGGTACACGTCCTTGTGCTGGTGATGCTCGTCGATGGCCATCCGCATGGCACCGATCTCGGGCAGCACCACATCGCCGAGGCCGGTGTCCACCATGAGGTCGACGCCCGCAGGCGGATCCGAGCCGAGCATCAGCTTGTCCAGTTCGGCGGCCACCCGCTCGGCCGTGATCCGGCCCAGCTGGTCTGCCATCGCCACCATCGCCTCCCGCACCCGCGGCGCCACGCCGAACCCGAGCTGCGAGACGAACCGGGCCGCACGCAGCATCCGCAGCGGGTCGTCGCCGAACGACACCTCCGGCGCTGCGGGGGTGTCGAGCACGCGGGCGCGCAGCGCCGCCAAACCGCCCAGCGGATCAAGGAATTCGCCGGGACCCTCTGGCGTGATGCGCACCGCCATCGCGTTGACGGTGAAGTCGCGGCGGATGAGATCGTCGTCGAGACGGTCGCCGAAGCGCACCTCCGGATTGCGGGACACCTGATCGTAGGTGTCGGCGCGGTACGTGGTGATCTCCATGCGCTGGTCGCCCTTGCCGACCCCGAGCGTGCCGTATTCGATGCCGGTCTCCCACAGCGCATCCGCCCACGACCGCAACATCCGCTGCATCTCGTCGGGCCGCGCATCGGTGGTGAAGTCGAGGTCGGTGCCGAGCCGGCCCAGCAACGCGTCGCGCACGCTTCCGCCGACCAGATACAGCTCGTGCCCGGCGTCAGCGAACAGTCGCCCGAGACCGCGAAGGACATCGGCGTGCCGATTCAACGCCACCTGGGCGGCGACGAGCGGTTCAGCGTTGTCGGACACGGTCAATGAGCGTAGAGGTAACGGTCCTGCACCGAGCGGCGAGTGCGGGAGGAGCGAATTCTCATGCCAGCTACTATCGCTTGGGTGTCGGACGGCGAACAGGCCAAACCCCGACGGCGCCGAGGGCGTCGTCGCGGTCGGCGCGCGGCCGGTCCACCCGACACCGCCAAGGGACAGCGCAACAACAACTCGACGCCTGGGAAGAACACTGACGGCCGAGCCGTCGATTCCAGGACTGACGGCCGAGCCGTCGATTCCAGGACTGACGGCCGAGCCGTCGAATCCAGAGGCGACGGCCGGGCTGTCAGTTCAACCGACGCGCCGATCCCTGACGGCAGGCCGAAACCGCACAAAAGGAATTCGCGCCGGGGCCCCGACCGGCTGCGCACCGTGCACGAGACGTCGGCGGGCGGCCTGGTCATCGACGGAATCGACGGCCCGAAGGACGGTCAGGTCGCGGCACTGATCGGGCGGGTCGATCGACGTGGCCGCATGCTGTGGTCGCTGCCGAAGGGCCATATCGAACTCGGGGAGACCGCCGAGCAGACCGCGATCCGAGAGGTGGCCGAGGAGACCGGCATCCAGGGCAGCGTGCTGGCCGCGCTCGGCAGCATCGACTACTGGTTCGTCACCGAGGGCAGGCGGGTGCACAAGACCGTGCACCACTATCTGATGCGGTTCCTCGGCGGCGAGCTCTCCGATGAGGACGTCGAGGTCAGCGAGGTGGCGTGGGTGCCGCTGACCGAACTGCCGTCCCGGCTAGCCTACGCCGACGAGCGCAAGCTCGCCGAGGTCGCCGACGAGCTGATCGACAAGCTGCACCACGACGGGCCGTCAGCGCTGCCGCCGCTTCCCCACAGCTCACCGCGCCGGCGTGCTCAGACGCACTCCCACACCCGCGCCCGCCGTAACGGCGACACGGGCCCGCCCAAGCCGCGGACGAACGGTTGCGGACAAGGGCCGTGACCGCCCGCCGGGGCTCCGGCACGGTGACAGCCCGACTGTTCGCCGTGCTGGTAGGCCTGATCCTGATCGTCGCACCGACGGTGTCACCGCACGCCGCCGCGGGCGAGCCGGGTTCACTGCCGTTCCTTCAGGTCCGTATCGACCGCGTGACGCCAGAGGTGGTGACGACCACCAGCGAGCCCGTCGTGACCGTGACCGGCACTGTGCTCAACGTCGGCGACCGCCCCGTCCGCGATGTAATGGTCCGCCTCGAGCACGCCGCCGCCGTTGCCTCCTCCACAGGCCTTCGGACGAACCTCGGCGGTGACAACGACCAATTCGAAGCGGTGGCCGACTTCACCACCGTGTCAACGGAATTGCAGCGCGGCCAGAACGTTCCGTTCAGTCTGGTTGTGCCGCTGCGTGCCCCGCAGGGTCCGTCGCTCGGCATCGACACACCGGGCGTCTATCCGCTTCTCGTCAACGCCAACGGCACGCCCGACTACGGTGCGCCTGCCCGCCTCGACGACGCCCGGTTCCTGCTTCCGGTGATCGGGGTGCCGCCGGAGCCCGCAGCCAACCCGTCCGCCGACACACTCGCCGCCGTGGTGGCGCCGGACACGTCCAAACCGGTTCGGCTGACCGTCATGTGGCCGCTGGGCGACCGGCCCCGGCTCGCCTCCGGCGCACCCGGCGGCGCAACACCGGTCCGCCTTGTCGACGACGAGCTCGCGGCATCGCTGGCCGCGGGTGGTCGCCTCGACACCCTGCTTTCGGCCGTCGACTTCGCCACCAGCCCGTCCGTCGACCCGGGCGGTCAGGTACGCAGCGCGCTGTGTCTGGCCATCGACCCTGACCTCCTTGTCACGGTGAACGCAATGACAGCTGGCTACGTCGTCAACGACGGACCCGACGTCGGACCGACGACGCCGACGCATCCCGGCACCGGCCAGGATGCCGCGGTGACCTGGCTCAACCGGCTCAGAGTGGTGGCCCAGCGGACGTGCGTCGCTCCCGCGAACTACGCGCAGGCTGACCTCGACGCGTTGGCGCGGGTCGGCGATCCCGGCCTGAGTGCGATCGCCACCAATGGCGCGGGCAACATCGTCGACCAGATTCTCGGCATCGCCTCCACGCGCGGCGCAACGCTCGTCGGCGACGGACCGCTGACCGACCGGGCGGTGCAGCTGCTTTCCGGGCAGGGGCCGACCGTGGCGATTGCCGCGGCCGGCCTCACCGCCGACGACGGGGAACAGGCGACCGCCGACGTCAACCCGGTCCGCTACACACCCGAGGTCGTCGCCGCACCATTCGATCCGACCGTCTCCGCTGCGCTGGCCGGTGTGGGCACTGATCCGTGGTCGCCGTCCTATCTTGATGCGGGACTTCATGTTCCGGTTCAACACGACTCGGCGGTGGCGCGACGGCAGGACGCGTTGGGCTCAGTGCTGTGGCGCACCCTGGCCCCCGCGGCCGAGCCGCGCAGCCAGATCCTGATGCCGCCGATGGACTGGGGTCTCTCGGCAGACGACGCGGCGTCGGTCCTGTCCGCGGTGGCCACGTCGATCCGGGCGGGCCTGGCCGCGCCGCGGCCGCTGACCGCGGTGATCGCCGAGAGCGCGGCGATCCCGCAGAGCGACATCCGCCCGACACCCGACAAGGTGCCCGCCAATCCGCGCGCCCGCTTCGACGACGCGGTGATTTCGGGCATCGCGAGCACCACCGGCAAGCTGTGGGGGTTGACCGCGGCGCTGACCAGAGACGAGCGCACCGGTCTCAGCGGCACCGAGTACACTGCGCCCCTACGTGAGGACATGCTGCGCGCGCTGAGCCAGTCGGCGCCGCCGGACGTTCGCAACGGGCTGGCCGAGCAGCGGCTGACGATCACCCGCGACACCGTCAACGACCTTTTCAACGCGGTGAGGATCGTGAACCCCGGGGGCTCCTACACGCTGGCGACCGAACGCAGTCCGCTGCCGCTGGCGCTGCGCAACGACCTGCCGGTGCCCATCAGGGTCAAGCTGTTAGTCGATGCCCCGCCCGGAATGACCGTCAACGACATGGGCGAGATCGAGCTGCCGCCGGGCTACCTGCCGCTTCAGGTGCCGATCGAGGTGCACTTCACCCAGCGCGTCGCGGTCGACGTCGCCCTGCGCACCGCCGACGGTTTGCCGCTCGGCGAGCCGGTGCGCCTGTCGGTGCACTCCAACGCCTATGGCAAGGTGCTGTTCTTCATCACCCTGTCGGTGGGTGCGGTGCTCGTCGCGCTGGCCGGTCGCCGGCTGTGGCACCGGTTCCGCGGGCAGCCCGACCCCGCCGACCTGGACCGTCCTGATCCGCTCGATACGGCGCTGGCGCTCGACGACGAACCCGAGGCCCCCTCCCCTGCCCTTCGGGCGTGGGCCCAGCACCGCGGCGAAGATCGGGAGAGATGAGTACCACCGGCCGACCCTTCGGGCCGGCGCAGCCGCCGTTCGACCGAAGCGGCGGCGCCATGGGTCGACACGCGATGCCGCCGCCGGATCCCCCTCCTCCACCGCCGCGCATGCCACCACCGGGCTATCTGCCGCCGTCACCGCCCCGCCGCGTGCCGCCGTCTCCCCCGCGGCAGCGCATCCCGCGCGGCCCGGCACCGCGGCGGCGCGCAGGCAGGCCCGAGCTCAGCGATGCGGCCGTGGTGTCGCGGTCCTGGGGCATGGCGCTTGCGACGCTGGTCAGCCGGATCACCGGCTTCGTCCGTATCGTGCTGCTGGCCGCCATCCTCGGTGCGGCACTGTCCAGCGCCTTCTCGGTGGCCAACCAGCTACCCAACCTCGTCGCGGCCCTGGTGCTCGAGGCCACCTTCACCGCGATCTTCGTGCCGGTGCTCGCGCGGGCCGAGCGCGACGATCCCGACGGCGGCACGGCCTTCGTCAGGCGGCTCATCACGCTGGCCACCGCGCTGCTGTTGGTCGCGACGGTGGTGTCGGTTGTCGCTGCCCCGCTACTCGTCCGGTTGATGCTCGGCAGCGACCCGCAGGTCAACCAATCGCTGACCACGGCCTTCGCCTACCTGCTGCTGCCGCAGGTGATCTTCTACGGCCTGTCCTCGGTGTTCATGGCGATCCTGAACACCCGCAACGTCTTCGGGCCGCCCGCATGGGCGCCGGTGGTCAACAACATCATCGCCATCGCCACGCTCGTGCTGTATCTCATTGTGCCGGGCGAGCTTTCGATCAACCCGGTCGAGATGGGCAATGCCAAGCTACTGGTGCTCGGCATCGGCACCACGCTCGGTGTGTTCGCCCAGACCGCCGTGCTGCTGATCGCCATGCGTAAGGAGCGGATCAGCCTTCGACCGCTGTGGGGGCTCGACGACCGACTGCGCCGGTTCGGCGGGATGGCCGCCGCGATGGTGCTCTACGTCTTGATCAGCCAGGTCGGTCTGATCGTCGGAAACCAGATCGCCAGCGAGGCTGCGGCATCCGGCCCTGCCATCTACAACTACACATGGCTCGTGCTGCAGTTGCCGTTCGGGATCATCGGCGTGACGGTGCTGACGGTGGTGATGCCACGGCTGAGCCGCAATGCGGCGGCCGACGACACCAGGGCAGTGCTCGGCGATCTCTCGCTGGCGACCCGCCTGACCATGGTGACGCTGATTCCGATCGTCGCCATCATGACCGTTGCGGGGCCCGCCATAGGCAGCGCGCTGTTCGCCTACGGCAACTTCGGCGATGTCGACGCGGGCTATCTGGGCATGGCGATCACGCTGTCGGCGTTCACGTTGATCCCCTATGCACTTGTCCTGCTGCAGCTTCGGGTCTTTTATGCGCGCGAGCAGCCGTGGACGCCGATCATCGTGATCGTCGTCATCACCGCAGTGAAAATAGCCGCGTCCCTTGCCGCCCCGCACCTGACCGACGATCCCGACCTTGTCGCCGGATACCTCGGCGCGGCCAACGGGATCGGATTCTTGGCCGGCGCCGTGGTCGGCCATATCTTGTTGCGCGCCAACCTCAATCCACCGGGCGGTCGGCTGATCAACGTGGAGGTGGTGCGCACCGCCCTCGTCGCCACCGCCGCCTCGATCCTCGCCGGTCTGCTCGCCCACGTCGTCGATCAGCTGGTCGGCCTCGAGTCGCTGACCTCCAATGGCGGCGGCGCCGGCTCGATGCTGCGGCTGGCGCTGCTCGGATTGATCATGGTTCCTGTCATCGCCGCGGTCATGTTGGCCGCTCGCGTGCCGGAGGCCCAGGTCGCCCTCGCCGCGGTGATGCGCCGCCTCGGCAGGACCCCCAAAGTAGCCGGGCGCGCAGTCGGCCCTTCCGTCCGACCACGCCCGGCGGACCCTCTCACGTACTCTGATCACAGGAATTCGCTCGCGTCGCGGGGTCGTCACAGCCCGCCGGCCGCTTGGCGCGGGCCTCCGGCCCCGGTTGCCGGAGCGGGGATGCGGAAAGGACCAGCGGTGACCGACGACTCCGCAGGCGATTCCGCGCCGCTGCCTGACAACGGCGCGACCACGAAAATTCCGCGCCCCACCGCCGACGACTTCGAGCCCGACGTCCCCGTCGACGCCGAACCCGGCGTCGCCCCCGGCGGCGACGCCCAGCAGCGTGAACCGGGAACGATGCCGGTCAGCACGGTTTCGCCGCCCGCATCGGGCAGGCCGCCGGCAGACTATGGCGGCGACCCGACCCGCGAAGGACTACCCTTCGACATCCCGCGAGGCGAACCGGCGATCGAGGCCGCGACCTCCGACGAGGATGTCCACCTCATCCCCGGCGCCAGCATCGGCGGCGGCCGCTATCGGCTGCTTGTTTTCCATGGCGGGCCGCCCAACCTGCAGTTCTGGCAGGCCTTGGACACCGCGCTCGACCGGCAGGTCGCCCTGACGTTCGTCGACCCCGACGCGGTGCTGTCCGACGAGGAACTACGCGGAATCCTGGACCGCACGCAGCGGCTCAGCCGTATCGAAAGCCCCGGCATCGCGCGCATCCTCGATGTCGCGAACACCGGTTCGGGCGGCTTGGTCGTCAGCGAGTGGATCCGCGGGGGGTCGCTGCAGGAGGTGGCCGAGACAACTCCGTCGGCGATCGGCGGCGCCCGCGCGATGCAGACTCTGGCCGCTGCGGCCGAGCAGGCCCACCGGGCCGGTGTCGCGCTGTCGATCGACCATCCCAGCCGGGTCCGCGTCAGCATCGAGGGTGACGTCGCGCTCGCGTTCCCCGCGACCACGCCCCACGCCACCCCCGAGGACGACATCCGCGGCATCGGCGCGGCGCTCTACGCGCTGCTGATCAACCGCTGGCCGCTGACCGAGTCCGGGGTGAGAAGCGGTCTGGCACCTGCCGACGTCGACGCCGCTGGTGAGCCCGTCGAGCCCCGGTCGGTCGACCGCGACATTCCGTTCCAGATCTCGGCGGCGGCCGCTCGGTCGGTCCAGGCGGGCGGTGGCATCCGCAGCGCCCCGACGCTTCTCAACCTGTTGCAGCAGGCCACCGCCATTGCCGACCGCACCGAGCTGATCAACCCCGTCGACGAACCCGCCTCACCGCAGAAGCCCGCGGCCGTTCGCGCGCCTGTGCCCGACGATCCCGACGTCGCGGGTCGTCGGCGGAAGGGGTTGATCGTCGGCCTCAGTGTCGGCGCCGCGGTCATCGTCATCGCGCTGATCGTGCTCGCATCCGTTCTCAAGGGCATCTTCGGCGACGTCGGTGGCTTCTCGAAGGACGAACTCGGCCTCAACGCGCCCACCACATCCGGCGAAGGCGGCGGCGACGGCGGCAGTTCTGGTGCAACGATCACACCCACAAAGGCCACGGTGTTCTCACCGGAGGGCGAGGCCGACGCACCCGATCAGGCGCCGCTGGCGATCGACGGCGACGCCTCGACCGTGTGGCCGATCGACACCTACAGCGACCCGGTGCCGTTCCCGAACTTCAAGAACGGCGTCGGGCTGATGCTGCAGCTCCCGCAGCCCACCGCGATCGGTGAGGTCACCATCGACCTCAACAGCACCGGCACCTCGGTGGAGATCCGCTCGGCGCAGACCCCGACACCGTCGTCACTGGCCGATACAACGGTGCTCACACCGGCCACTGCGCTCAAACCCGGCACCAACACCATCACGGTGGACAATGCCTCGCCGACATCCAATGTGATGGTCTGGGTGTCGACGCTGGGTCAGGTGAACGGCGAAAGCCGTTCCGACATCGCCGAAGTCACCCTCAAGGCGGCGTCCTAACGGTCGCACGCTGCGCTACGCCGCGTTATCCCCAGGACCGATCGGCGCGAAGCACCACGTCAGCGACGTCACCGAAAACTGGTGCGGAGCCAGTGCTCACGGGGTGCTTACGGTTCGCTGGTGAGCAGCTTCGATGGCGCCGAGACCGACCGCAGCGACTCCGAGCTTCTCGCCGCGCATATCGCCGGTGACCGGTACGCCTTCGAGGAGCTGTTCCATCGTCATCACCGCCAGCTGTACCGGTTGGCGATGATGACCAGCCGCAACCCCGATGACGCAGCCGACGCGCTGCAGGACGCACTGCTGTCCGCCCATCGCACAGCGACGTCGTTCCGCTGGGACGCCGCGGTGAGCAGCTGGCTGTACCGCATCGTCGTCAACGCCTGCCTGGACCGGCTGCGCCGCAACAGGTCTCACCTTATGGTCGAGCTCAGCGACGATGCCCACACGGTCGGCGACCACACCCCGCGGGTGGATACCGCAATCATGGTGGAGCGTGCGTTGATGCGGCTGCCGCTCGAACAGCGCGCGGCTGTGGTCGCGGTCGACATGCAGGGCTACTCCGTCGCCGAAACGGCACGGATGCTCGGCGTTGCGCAGGGCACGGTGAAGAGCCGGTGCTCACGGGCCCGCGCCAAGCTCGCCGAGGCCCTCGGCTACTTCGACACACGGGTGCCCGCCACGGCATGCGGTGAGTCACCGTTGCGGGACGCGGGAGGGCGAAGCGGAGCCTCCCGCGCAGCGGGTCCGAGCGCGCTCGGCCGGCTCGGCGCCGACCGTGCCTCGGCGCATGAGGTGACGGTGCCTCGCTCACCGGCCGACACGCCCAAACCGGTGGTCACCGGCCCGTGATGCGGGCGGGCGAGAATGTGGGAACACCCCGGCTTACGCTGGTGTTTGTATTCGTGCCGCGCTGATATCGGTGCGCCGCTATCAAGCAGGCAGAAAGGCTCGCATGACTACTGCATCCACCTCCGGGGACGCTGCCGTCCACGATTTGATCATCATCGGCTCGGGGCCGGCCGGCTACACCGCCGCCGTGTACGCCGCGCGTGCCCAGCTCACTCCCCTCGTGTTCGAGGGCACCCAGTTCGGCGGTGCGCTGATGACCACGACCGAGGTCGAGAACTTCCCGGGCTTCCGCGACGGGATAACCGGCCCCGAATTGATGGATCAGATGCGCGAGCAGGCGCTGCGTTTCGGCGCCGACCTGCGCATGGAAGATGTCGACGAGGTGTCGCTGTCGGGTCCGGTGAAAACCGTGACGGTGGGCGACGAGATCTACCGGGCGCGCGCCGTCATCCTCGCGATGGGCGCGGCGGCTCGCCACCTCGGCGTTCCCGGTGAGCACCGGCTGCTCGGCATGGGCGTGAGCACCTGCGCCACCTGCGACGGGTTTTTCTTCCGCAACCAGGACATCGCCGTAATCGGCGGCGGCGACTCCGCGATGGAGGAGGCCACCTTCCTGACCCGGTTCGCGCGCAGCGTCACCCTGATCCACCGCCGCGACGAGTTCCGCGCATCGAGAATCATGCTCGAGCGGGCCAAGGACAACGACAAGATCCGTTTCATGACGAATACACAGGTCCTCGAGGTGGAGGGCGACAACCGAGTGACGGGCGTGCGCGTGCGCAGCACCGACACCGGCGAGGAGTCGACGCTGGCGGTCACCGGAGTCTTCGTCGCGATCGGTCACGATCCGCGCTCAGAACTGGTGCGGGGCCAAATTGATCTCGACCCGGAGGGGTACGTCTCCGTACGTGGCCGGACCACAAGCACCTCGGTCGACGGGGTCTTCGCGGCGGGCGACCTGGTGGACCACACCTACCGGCAGGCCGTCACCGCCGCAGGTACCGGCTGTTCCGCCTCGATCGACGCTGAGCGCTGGCTCGCCGAGACTGCCACCGGCACAACACAAACCATTGATCCCGATTTGATTGGAGCGCAACCGTGACCGGCACTGAGAAGACGAGCAAGACGGTCAACGTCACCGACGACACCTTCTCCAACGACGTGCTGTCGAGTAGCACCCCGGTTCTGGTGGACTTCTGGGCCACCTGGTGCGGGCCGTGCAAGATGGTCGCCCCGGTACTCGAGGAGATCGCGGGCGAGAAGGCCGGTGAGCTGACCGTCGCGAAGCTCGATGTGGACGCCAATCCCGCCACCGCGCGCGATTTCCAGGTCGTGTCGATTCCGACGATGATCCTGTTCAAGGACGGCGAGCCGGTGAAGCGCATCGTCGGCGCCAAAGGCAAGGCCGCGCTGCTGCGCGAGCTGTCCGACGTCGTCTGACCCGGACGACGATCAAGCCGCGAGGTACTGGCCGCGTTGTAGAGTCCGGCACGCCGTCGAGGCCGCCGGCCATTCCGGCGGTGACCCGCCTGGCGTTTTCCTGATTCGGGCCGGCTTCTGAGATAATTCCGCTTAGCCTGTCCTGCAATCGTCAGCTGGACCACCGCTGATACGTGTTATCGAAAGGGCCCAGTTATGTCGAGTCTGCGTCGAGGTGACCGCGGGGGTGCGGTCGCCGAGATCCGGACCGCCCTCGCGGCGCTGGGGCTGGTCGACAGCCCGGACGCCGACCTCAGCACGGGTAAGCATGTCGCGGTCGACTACTTCGACCTCGCGCTCGACGAGGCTGTTCGCGCCTTCCAGCAGCATCGCGGCCTGCTCGTCGACGGGATCGTCGGGGAGGCGACCTACCGCGCGCTGAAAGAGGCCTCCTATCGCCTCGGCGCTCGCATCCTCAGCCACCAGTTCGGCGCGCCGATGTACGGTGACGACGTCGCCACACTGCAGGCACGGCTCCAGGACCTCGGCTTCTACACGGGATTGGTCGACGGGCACTTCGGGCTGCTGACCCACAACTCGTTGATGTCGTATCAGCGGGAGTACGGCATGTCGCCCGACGGTATCTGCGGTCCGGAGACCCTGCGCTCGCTCTATTTCCTCGGGTCACGTGTCACCGGCGGCTCGATCCACGCGATTCGCGAAGAGGAGCTGGTTCGCCGGTCGGGTCCCCGCCTGTCTGGGAAGCGCATCATCATCGACCCGGGCCGCGGCGGCAGCGACCACGGCCAGATCACCCAGGGCACGGACGGGCCGATCAGCGAGGCCGACATTTTGTGGGATCTCGCCAGCCGGCTCGAAGGCCGGATGACGGCCATCGGTATGGAGACCTTCCTGTCCCGGCCGCCGAACCACAGTCCGTCTGACGCCGAACGCGCCATGACCGCCAACACCGTCGGCGCCGATCTGATGATCAGCTTGCGCTGCGCAACCCACACCAGCCCGTCTGCGAACGGTGTCGCGTCGTTCCACTTCGGCAACTCACACGGCTCGGTCTCCACCATCGGCCGCAACCTCGCCGACTTCATTCAGCGAGAAGTGGTGGCGCGCACCGGATTACGCGATTGTCGCACCCATGGCCGGACGTGGGATCTACTGCGCCTTACGCGGATGCCGACGGTTCAGGTGGACGTCGGCTACATCACCAATCCGCGAGATCGCGGCATGCTGGTCACCAGCCAGGCGCGCGACTCCGTCGCCGAGGGCATCCTCGCCGCCGTGAAGCGGCTCTACCTTCTCGGCAAGAACGATCGCCCCACCGGCACGTTCACGTTCGCCGAACTGCTCGCGCACGAACTGTCGGTCGAGGCCGGTCGCAGCTAGCTGATTCCGTCAGCAGATGCCGGCGCCCGCACCGACGGGTTGCTGCAACTTCTCCGATTCCAGCAGCCGCTCCAGCGCCGCTTCGACGCCGGCCTTCCAGCCCAATCCGCTTTCCAGCTCGAGGCGCAGACGCGGGAAGTAGCGGTGCCTGGAGACCTCCACGAATCCCACCTGTTCGAGGAAGTCCGCATCCAGCACGCACTGCTCGACCGAGCAGTCGCCGAGCACCTCGACGACGGGCCGGAGTTCCGCAGGGACCAGCCGCGGGTCGGCGAGTTCCGCAGTCGCCGCGGTCCGGCCGAAGGCTTCCAGCGCCCGCACGCCGCGCTGAACCAAATCCGCGACAACCGCCACGATCAGGCTCTGCGGCAACCCGTCCGCGACCGGATCGGCGCCGCTTCTGCCCGGCGTGACGCAGTGCTCCACCCCTAACGACGTGAGCAGTACCGCGTCGGCGCTGACCGGTCCGCTCGGAAAGCGCTGGGCGCGCGGTACGACCCCTGGCGGTGCATAGAATGCGTAACCAAGGCATGGGGCATCGGAGTCGTCGGTGTCGTCCGAGGAGCCGAGGCCAGTGGCCGGTGCGGACGCAATCTGGCCACAGGACCCCCACTCCAGCATCACCATCGACAACCAGGCTTCCTTCTCGAATTCCGGGTCGCTCAGGTGGTCGTCGCGGTCGAGGGTCGCCGGGTCGACTTCCCAGAACACGCATCGACGAGCGTGCTTGGGCAGCTGCTCGAAGGCTTCGAGACGCATGGGCGTGATTCGCGCTGACAACTAAACTTCCCCGGATCCAGGCGGCGCCGTGAGGTGTGACCGCCACTCCAGGATAGGAGCATGCGGGCCCGCTGGCCCGTTTTCGGCTCGTTGGCTCACGTCGATCGTTCGACGGATCGAAAGATGTTGCGTCGCACCATAATTGCGCCGTTGCGCGCAACCGGCCTCCTGCGCCGTGATCCCTGTGTCACAGTGACGTAATTTCCCCGTGTCCTTGTTCAGACCTTCGCAGCGTTCATGAGGTCGACTATTCGCTGCAGGTCGTCGACGGAGCCGAACTCGACGACGATCTTCCCCTTGCGTTTGCCCAGACTCACCGTCACGCGGGTATCGAATGCCGTCGACAGCCGCTCAGCAACATCTTGCAGTCCCGGCATGTGAATCGGCTTGCGGCGTGGTGCCGTCGGTGAAGACGGGTCCTCGCGGTTCGCCAGCGTCACGGCTTCCTCGGTGGCGCGTACCGACAACCCTTCGGCGACGATGCGGGCCGCGAGTTCTTCCTGCAACTCCGGGCCGCCTTCGAGCGACAGCAGCGCGCGGGCGTGGCCGGCCGAAAGGACGCCCGCGGCTACTCGGCGCTGCACGGCGATCGGCAGACGCAGCAGCCGGATCATGTTCGTGATCAAGGGACGCGACCGACCGATGCGGGCCGCGAGCTCGTCGTGGGTCACACTGAACTCGTCGAGCAGCTGTTGGTAGGCCGCCGCCTCTTCAAGCGGGTTCAGCTGCACTCGGTGAATGTTTTCCAACAAGGCGTCGCGCAGCATGGAGTCGTCAGCGGTCTCCCGCACGATGGCCGGGATGGTGGCCAGGCCAGCCGCCTGGGCGGCCCGCCATCGGCGCTCCCCCATGACGAGTTGGTACTGCGAACCGCCGGATTGCGCTGGGATCGCCCGCACGACGATCGGCTGCATCAGCCCGAACTCGCGAATGGAGTGCACGAGCTCCGCAAGCGCCTCGTCGTCGAACACCTGTCGCGGTTGACGAGGATTGCGCTCGATCGCCGACGGGTCGATCTCCCGGTAGACCGCTCCGACCGCACTGACGGCCTGCGCACCGCCGCCGAGTACGACATCGGCGGCGGCGTCACCCATCCGAGCCCCCATCGTGGCCGAATCGGAATCGGTAGGGCCCGTGGGGATCAGCGACGCCAGGCCGCGGCCGAGGCCGCTCCTCTTGGGCGGGGTCATCGGGCTTGTCCTCTCTCGGCTGCGCCGCGTTCGGCGATTTCACGACTGGCGTCCATGTAGCTCAGCGCGCCGCGCGAACCAGGGTCGTAATGAAGGATCGTCATTCCGTAACCGGGAGCCTCGGACACCTTGACGCTGCGCGGGATGACGGTTCCCAGTACCTTGTCGCCGAAGTGCGTGCGGACGTCGGAGGCGACCTGATCCGCGAGACGGGTGCGACCGTCGTACATCGTCAGTATCACGGTGGACACGTTGAGTTGCGGGTTGAGATGCGCCCTCACCATCTCGATCGTCCGGAGCAGCTGACCGACGCCCTCGAGGGCGTAGTACTCGCACTGGATCGGGATGAGTACTTCCGGTGCGGCGACGAGTGCGTTGATGGTGAGCAGCCCAAGCGACGGTGGGCAATCGATGAAGACATAGTCGAAGTCGTGGTTGCGTAGCTCGTCGAGCGCGGTGCGCAACCGTCCTTCACGAGCCACCATGCTGACCAATTCGATTTCGGCGCCCGCCAACTCAATCGTGGCAGGGACGCAGTACAACCGCTCGCTGTGCGGGCTGCGTTGCAGCGTCTGGTGTAGCGGAATCTCCCCGATGAGGACCTCGTAGGACGACGGGGTTCCCGGCCGGTGATCGATCCCGAGCGCAGTGCTCGCATTGCCCTGCGGGTCCAGATCGATGACCAGAACCTTCAGCCCTTGCAGCGCAAGGGCGGCAGCCACGTTGACAGCCGTGGTCGTCTTGCCGACGCCACCCTTCTGATTGGCGATGGTGAACACGCGCTGACGAACTGGGCGGGGCAGGTGCGCATCGGCGTGCAGCAGACGGACCGCACGTTCCGCCTCCGCTCCTATCGGCGTGTCAGCGATGTCCTCGGCCACCCAGCCCTCCGGTCGCGGCTCGGTCCATGTTTCACGTGAAACATTGGTCGTATCGGTGGCGCCACTCGGCGCACTCCCGCCGGAATCAGACACCGGATTCATCCCCTTCTCTCGTCCGCTCGTGGCCCTCGCCGATTCGCCGGACCCGACTTGCGCCGCGCGGTTACCACGGTGGCGGGCGGATTCAAGTAGTCCCCTCCACATGTCACCACCCTGGCATCCACCGCGCCGAGCGCTTCCATCACACGCCGGTGCTCATCGACCTCAGTCGCCGCGCGCTCGCCCTTGAGCGCCAACATGCGTCCGCCGGACCGAAGCAGCGGCATGCTCCATCGCGTCAGCTTGTCCAACGCCGCGACTGCTCTGGACACGACAGCGTCCATCTCCCCCACTTGTTGCCGTACGCCTTGTTCCTCGGCCCGGCCACGGACTACG
The DNA here is from genome assembly GCF_002968285.2 of Mycobacterium sp. ITM-2016-00318. Lineage (NCBI taxonomy): Bacteria > Bacillati > Actinomycetota > Actinomycetes > Mycobacteriales > Mycobacteriaceae > Mycobacterium > Mycobacterium sp. ITM-2016-00318. The sequence continues at coordinate 5,455,249 of NZ_CP134400.1, forward strand.
GCGATCTCCAGGCCGAGGTCGTCGATGACCTCACGAAGGAAATCGGAGCGCCGCAGAAGCGGCTCGATCAGTGTCACCCCCAGGTCGGGCCGGGCCAACGCCAACGGTATCCCCGGAAGCCCGGCTCCACTACCGATGTCGGCAATCTTCTCGTGGCTATCCACCAATTCGGCCAGAGCGGCACTGTTGAGGAGGTGCCGGTCCCACAGTCGGTCCGCCTCGTGCGGCCCGATGAGTCCTCGTTCCAGGCCCGCGCCGGCCAGTATTCGGGCATAGCGCTCAGCCCGGTCCAGGCCATCGCGGAACACCGCCGCCGCTTCCGGAGGAGGAGCGGAGACATTCCCATGTTTCACGTGAAACATCCTCCGGATCTCCGCGCCGCCTAACTCCGCGGGAAAGAACTACACAGGTGTAACTCCGTTAGACGACGAGCACGACGACGCGCCGCGACGGCTCGGCGCCCTCGCTCTCGCTGCGCACACCCTCGACCGCGGCAACCGCGTCGTGCACGATCTTCCGCTCGAACGGTGTCATCGGGGACAGCTGCTCGCGCTCGCCGGACTCCAGCACCCGGCGCGCCACCTTGTCCCCCAGCGCGGCGAGCTCTTCGCGGCGCTTCCGCCGCCAGCGCGCGATGTCCAGCATCAGCCTGCTGCGCTCGCCCGTCTTCTGGTGGACCGCCAGCCGGGTCAGTTCCTGCAGCGCGTCGAGCACCTCGCCCTTACGGCCGACCAGCTTGGTGAGGTCGTCGCCGCCGTCGATGCTCACGATGGCGCGGTCACCCTCCACGTCTAGGTCGATGTCGCCGTCGAAGTCGAGGAGGTCGAGCAACTCCTCCAAGTAGTCGCCGGCGATCTCGCCCTCCGCCACCAAGCGCTCCTCCAGGTCATCGCCCGCGGGTGTAGCCGATTCGTCGCCGTTCTGTGACGCTTCCGTCTCCACGACGTTGGTCTGCTCGTCGCGTTCCTGCGTGGTGGGCTCGTCGAAGTCAGTCATCCTCTTGTCATCTCCCTCATTCGCCGGTCGGTTCCGGTCAACGCTTTCGTTTCTTCGGGCGGGCGCCTGGCCGCGGTGTCGCGCCGGGCTTCGGCGCGCGGTTGCCTCCGTCACTGCCGTTCGGATTGGCCGGTGCGTCCCCGCCCTGCTGGCCATCTGTCAGCTCGCTGCCCGTGCTCTCGGTCACCTCGAGGGGATCGGCCTGAGCGCCGTCACCCGCGGCCGCCTCCCCCTTGCGCGCCCGTTTCGGCTTGGCACCCGGCGCAGGCGCGTTGGCCGCTCGTCGCTCGATGGCTTCGAGCTTCTTGGCTTCTTCTTCCTTCTCGATCTTGCTGAACACGTAGTGCTGCTGCCCGAAGGTCCACACGTTGTTGGCCAGCCAGTACATGATGATTGCCAACGGCAGGAACGGACCGCCGACGACGACACCGAGCGGGAACACATACAACGCGAGCTTGTTCATCATCGCGGTCTGTGGGTTCGCCGCGGCTTCCGGGCTCTGCCGGGCGACGGAGGCCCGGCTGTTGAAGTACGTCGCGATGCCCGCCAGGATCATCAGTGGGACGCCAACCGCGATGACGGACGGGCGATTGAATTCGGTAAACGCCTCGAGCCCGTGCTTCTGGATCATCGTCGCGCCCAGCGGAGCACCGAAAAGATTGGCGTCCAGAAAGTTTCCTACGTCGGTCGCGCTGAACATGTAGTTGCCGAGGCTGCGGTTCTCCTCCACCGAAAGACCGAGTCGGCCGATGCCGGTCTGCGTCCGGTTGAACGACATCAGCACGTGGTACAGCCCGAGGAACACCGGGATCTGGGCCAGCATCGGCAGGCAGCCGAGGATCGGGTTGAAGCCGTGCTCTCGCTGCAGCTTCTGCATCTCCAGCGCCATCCGCTGGCGGTCCTTGCCGTACTTCTTCTGCAGAGCCTTGATCTGCGGCTGCAGCTCCTGCATCTGCCGCGTCGTACGGATCTGCCGGACGAAGGGTTTGTACAGGATGGCGCGCAACGTGAACACCAGGAACATCACCGTCAGTGCCCAGGCGAAGAAGTTGTCCGGCCCGAGCAGGAAGCCGAAGAGTCTGTACCAGACCCACATGATTGCGGACACCGGGTAATAGATGATGTCCAGGCTGAACCAGTTAAACAACCGACTTGCTCCTAGCGTCGTCGAAGGCGCTCTCCGGGTGTGGCCCGCGGCGTTCGGGTATCGGGTCCCATCCTCCCCGATGCCACGGACCGCACTTCGCGAGCCGGACCATCGCCAGCCATCCACCGCGGAGAACCCCGTACTCGCTGAGGGCCTCGACGGCGTACTGGCTGCACGTCGGCGTGAACCGACATGTGGGCAACCGCAACGGAGAGACGGTGTTGCGATACAGCTGGATCAAGAAAATCAAGGCGCGGGCGATCATCGCCGCGCCCCGTCGAGCAGGTGTGCCTTCTTGAGCGCTGCACGCAGCTGCTGTTCCAGGCGGACCGAGACGGCATACCTGCTACTGGGAAGCGCACGGATGACGATTCGGTCGGCCGGCTCCAGGTCGTCGATCACCGAGCGGGCGACGTGCCGGAGCCGTCGGGCCACCCGGTGGCGTTGCACCGATCCGCCCACCGACTTCGAGACCACCAGGCCTACCTTGGGGCCATCGTCTTCAAATGCGGCGCATCGGCATGCGTGCACCACGATGTCGGGCTGCGCTGCCCGCACCCCTCGATTGACTGTGGCACCGAATTCCGTCGACCGCGTCATCCGGTTGCGCGCCGGAAGCACCGCGCTTGATCCTGCGTCGTATTACGCAGTCAGCTTACGACGGCCCTTACCGCGCCGGCTGGCCACGATCGCCCGGCCGGCCCTGGTCCGCATCCGCAGCCGAAACCCATGTACCCGCGCACGGCGCCGGTTGTTGGGCTGAAAGGTCCGCTTGCCCTTGGCCACCGCTGTCACTCCTTGTTGCATCTGACAACCACGTTCGGCACACAGGCCTCGACGCGATCGCCGTTGGTAAGTTCTTCGTCTCGCTCGCTAACCGGCGCGGGCTCCGAAGTGGTGGTCCGGATCGCAGCCGTGTCACCACGTGCGGGCGACTGTTCGAGGGTACTGACGAGATTTCTGAAGGTCAAACCTACAACCGAGGCCATGGGAACGGCCTCAGCAGTCACAGCAGTAACCGGGTCCGCGGTGCCGACAACTTGCTCACAGGCAATGTCGCAGAACGGTTGGCGTATGCGCAGAAAACTGTTAGCTTCTGGCAATGCCGTTCCGACATCGGGGCGGCGCCAGACAACGAAGCGAGGAAGCCCGACAGGTCGCGAGCCCACAGCGTGCACAACAACTGTGACGAGCCCAGACCAGCGGCATCCTCGCCAGTAGACGACAGAGCGGCGGCGACTGTTCCTTCCACAGGCTGTGGATAACTATGTGGACAGTTCGTGTTCGTTCTCTTGGTGGTCCCTTGGACCAGCCTGAGGGGGTACCCGTCA